>JAXLVR010000005.1:0-302643 GCA_046328915.1 Anaerolineales bacterium
GTGATAAAGCGGGAGTTTTTCATTATGGTGTTCCAGACAGTGATTGCAGTTTTTCCCGCAGCATATGGACAGTGGGAAATCCCTTGACGCCTTCAGGCGTGGAATAGACGCGGCAACTCATCGAATACGTTTCGCGTTCCTCATGCCATAAATCCATACCATCAACACGAAAATGAGGGGAACCGAGGAATTTCAAACGCTCCGCATCTTCATCGGTCTCTACTTTCACCATTTCCACAGAGGCGGAGATTCCCTCCTCTTGTAAAGCAGTCCGAAGACTTTTCAAACCAGCTTCCCAGGAGGGACAACCATCGAAATAGAGAAGTTCAATTTTCATAACAGCTCACTTTACACTAAACTTCGGTCTGAAGCCTCGCAGGCGGTTGGCATTGCCAACTACGGTCACGGATGAGAATGCCATTGCTGCCCCCGCGATCAATGGGCTGAGCAACAATCCAAAGAACGGGAACAATACGCCCATAGCAACAGGGATACCCAACACGTTGTATATAAAGGCGCCAAATAGGTTTTGGTAGATGTTGGTCATGGTAGCGCGGCTGACTTCGATGGCAGTCACCACACCTTTGAGACTGCCCTTGATCAGCGTGATGTCCGAGGCTTCGATGGCGACATCCGTGCCTGTTCCGATGGCGAGACCGACATCCGCTTGTGCGAGCGCGGGGGCATCATTGATGCCATCGCCAACCATCGCGACTTTTTTGTTTTCCGCTTGCAACAGGTGAACGTTGTTTGCCTTATCTTCGGGCAATACTTCCGCCAGCACGCGCGTGACCCCAACCTTGCGAGCAATCGCTTCAGCGGTGCGGCGATTATCGCCGGTGATCATCACAACTTCAATGCCCATACCTTGCAGAGCTTTGATCGCTTCGGCAGAATCTTCCTTGACCGTGTCTGCCACGGCAACAATACCAGCGGCTTTGCCGTCAATTGCGACGAACATTGGGGTCTTGCCATCGTCGGCGAGCGATTTGGATCTATTCTCCAACTCGCCCAGCGCGATGTTCTCTCGGTTCATCAACTTGAGATTGCCAATCAGGATATTTCGTCCTTCAACCTTCGCGGAAACGCCATGTCCAGGGATGGCTTCAAAATCCTGCACATCGGTCAATTCCAGTTTTCGCGCCTGTGCTCCGTCCACAATGGCTTGCGCCAGGGGATGTTCACTGACCTTCTCAACGGATGCCACCAGGCGCAACAACTGATGGCTGTTACCATTCATGGAATTGGTAAGGATGACATCCGTTAACTCAGGCTTTCCCTTTGTAATCGTGCCCGTCTTATCCAACACCACGGTTTGAATGGCTCGCGCAGTTTGCAGGGCTTCGCCAGAGCGGATGAGAATCCCATGTTCCGCACCTTTGCCAATGCCGACCATCAAGCTCATGGGCGTGGCAAGACCCAAAGCGCAGGGGCAGGCAATGATGAGCACGGTTACACTGGTAACGAGTGCATATACCAATTGCGGTTGAGGTCCAATCACGAACCAAATGACGAACGTCCACACGGCGAGAATCATCACGATGGGTACGAAATAACCAGAGATGGTATCGGCAAGACGGGCAATTGGTGCTTTGGAATTTTGCGCGTCCTGCACCATCTTCACGATCTGCGCGAGAGCCGTATCCTTGCCGACCTTCGTGGCGCGGAATTTGAACGCGCCTGTCTTGTTCAAGGTCGCTCCGATCACCTCATCTCCCTGTTTCTTGGAAACTGGCAACGACTCACCCGTCAGCATCGACTCATCCACGGCAGAACTGCCTTCGACGATAACGCCATCCACGGGTATTTTCTCACCGGGACGGACCTGGATCACATCGCCGACCAACACTTCTTCTACAGGCAGATCAAGTTCTTTTCCATTGCGAATCACGCGGGCAGTCTTCGCTTGTAGACCCAACAATTTCTTGATCGCCGCGCTGGATTGTCCCTTGGCGCGTAGTTCAAGTGCCTGCCCCAACACAACCAATGCAATGACAACTGCAACTACATCGTAAAACGGCTCGGATGTCCCTTCAGGAAACACGGACGGAAATGCAATGGCAATCGTTGAATACAACCATGCCGCGCCGGTACCGAGCGCGATCAAGGTGTTCATGTTGGCTGAGCGATGTTTGAAGGCCGCCCACGCACCTGTGAAAAAGTCATACCCGGAATAGAACAACACTGGTAGTGTTGCAACGGCGGAAAGAACCCATGACCATCGGATGGTCTCCATTGACAAATCCCGGATGCCGGGAACGTATTGCGGGTATGCGAATAACAACACCGGAATGGAAACAATTGCCGAGAACCAGAACATTCTCATCAGCCGGCTGTATTCACGGGCATGTGCCTCTTCTTGTTTGTCTATTGGCGCGCCAGTCAGCGCAGGACGTGGCTTGTATCCCCAAGCCTCAATGGCTGCATTCAATTGCACAAGGGTTGCCTTTTGGGGGAGATAATCCACGCTCGCTTCCTGTGTGGCAATGTTGACCGTTGCGCTTAATACGCCATCTGTGGACTTCAGTTCATCCTCGATGAACTTCACACAGGAGGCACAACGCAGGTTCTCGATTCCGATTTTGAGATTCGACCCGCCAGGTTGAAACCCCGCCAAGCGGATGACTGCCGCCATTTGCGGAATGTTCACCTTTTTGGAATCATATTCCACCTGCAACACACCCGCACCTGCATTGGTGGTTACTTGATGAACGCCCTCCAGGGCGCGCAAACCAGATTCCAGGGCGGTGACAGGTTTGTAAAACGGCAGATCGGCGACGGGTAGTTCGATGCGGGTGAGCGTCCGTTCGGGATTAAAACCCGTTGTTGCCGAAGTCATCACATAATGGTGCGGGTCGATATCGAACTGTTCCACGCAGGATTGTGAGCAAAAATACAACGTCTGCCCCATGTGTTCGCGCTCGGCGAAGGCACTTTGGGGTTCAATTTCCATTCCACATACAGGGTCACGGACAGTCATGGTTGCCTACCTTTTATAAAGATGCCAATAGTGTATATCCAATAGACGATGGCAGGGAGCGGATTTCAGCCTAGTGGTATATAAGCAAAATAGCCTATCTTCCGACAGGCTACTTTGAGAACGCGAGGTTACTTTACTTCAAGGAATTGCCGCAGTAGGGGCAAGTCTGCCAATCGGCTTGGGTGCCCTTTCCGCAGTTGGAGCAGGGCGTCAGGGATGAGGCTTGGGGAGGATTTCCTGTATTTCGCACCAGGGATGCGACACCAAACCCAATGAGCACGAGGATGCCGATGGGGATGAGCCACATGAAGATCATGCCCAATCCCATTCCGAACCAGCCGAAGGGAGAGTAGCCCCAGTTACCCATCATGCCATAACCGCCCATCATGCCATATCCACGGTTGCCCCATATCATGCCGCCTCCGAAAAGGAACAGAGCAGCAAGAACAGCTACGATGCCAACGATCCACCAGTTACCTTTTTTCATTTTGACTTCCTTTCATAAAGTTTGTCCGCAGTGCGGGCAGTTTTTCCAGTCGTTTTGCGCAGCCTGTCCACATTTGTGGCAGGTACGGCTTGCAACGGGCTTGAGCGCATTGACCAGATTATTGCCAGAAACGCTGTAGACGATCAAACCGACAAGTACTAAAGGGACGATCCACATGAGAAACATACTGTACTCCTTTCGATGATCCAAGAATACCCGGCATGATTAAAGAATGTGTAAAGGCACGGCAAAGAGTGATTGAAGATTTTGTTTCGGCAAATTGTCTAAAATAAAATAACCTGCCCAGTGGGCAGGTTACCTGAGGAGAAGAGGATGGAATTAATGATGATGCGCGTGTTCATCAGTCTTGCTGAGATACTTCTCGGGATCGGCATCAAACGCCTTCTTGCAGCCAAGCGAGCAAAAATAATACGTTTGCCCCTTGTATTCGGATGTGCCGGCAGCAGTAGCGGGATCGATATCCATGTGGCAAACGGGGTCATGTACAGTGGTTGTCATAAGCTGGTCTCCTTTCCTTTGTATTATGCAATTAATAGACAGCCTCAACGAGAGCCATATTACTGAGGCTCTTATAGGCAATTCTGCCTATTCTATTTCTCGATTTCGCGTCCTGTCTGTTCCCATGCCACCATGCCGTCTTCGAGATTCCAGATATTGGTATACCCGAGCGAAACAAGTTCCTCTGCCGCAATTGCGCTCATGCGACCACTGCGGCAATACAGAACGATCCTTGCATTTTTATCCGCTGGCAACTGCGCCAGATTTTCCGGCGCACTGATCTGGCCGTAGGGAATGGACAGGTCTGTATCGGCAATGTTTCCTGCGAAAGGAGTATGCACATTGACAAGGATAAGATCCGTGTTCTTCAACATCGTGTCCAAATCGACAGGAGTGATGTTTTTATAGGAACCGTCAACGGTTGTAACCTCTTTGCCCGTAATCTCTTCGACGCTGCTCTGGCAGGCGGTCAGTGTCACAAGCAGAAACAAGGATATGAGGAGTATCTGTTTCATGGAATTTTTCCAGCCAACTCAAGATCGATGATCTGTTTGAACGCTTCAAGAGGTTGCGCGCCAACGATTGCCAGCCCGTTGATGAAAAATGTTGGGGTGGATTGAACGCCAAGGTTGAGCGCAAAATCCATATCCTGTTGGATGGCGTCCTTATATTTACCTGAATTGAGACACTCCTCGAAAGTGACTGCATCCAAATTGAGGTCAGCGGCGATCTGCAGGTACAACTCACGCCCAAGTTTGTCCTGATTCTCAAAAATCCTGTCATGGTAATCCCAGAAGGCACCCTGTTCGTTGGCGCACATCGAGGCTTCCGCCGATGGAAGGGCTTCGGGATGAATGGATGTCAGGGGAAGATGACGATAGACAAAACGGATTTGACCGGGATACGCCGCCAGCAATTGTGCAGCCGTCTCATCCTGGAAGCGTTTGCAGAACGGGCACTGAAAGTCGCTGAACTCGACAATTACGATGGGTGCATCCACCGGTCCCTGGCTGGGAAAGCCTTCGAATGGGATTTCATAACGGGTGAATTGCGGTGCCTGTGTCGCTGCCGGGGCTTCGACAATGGGTCCCTGGGCAACAGATGGATTATTGACAATCGCTTGTTGTGAACGGGGGGCAAGCCCCCAGACAACATAACCCGTCAATATGCCGATGGCAAAAGCCAGTATCACCAGGACCGAATAAAAATGGGTTCGTTTAAAGGTGATGGTATCTTCCGAATTAATGGGGGAATCCATAAGGGTATCTTCTCTAAAAATATTATGATCTTTGTATCGTGTGCCCGCTCAGATAACCAAGATAGGCAGGCACGAGCGGCAGGACGCAAGGTGAAAGAAATGACAATAGACCGGCAAGGATGGCGGTGAAGTATGTCGGCGCGGCAGAGAACAGGGTAAACTTTTCGATATATAGACCATTCTTGAATGCCCAGATCGCTATCAGACTCATTGTGTTCGTAAGAAGCAGAACACCAATGGCAATGATGAAAACACCGCTGGCAATTTTGAAATACTTTTGATAGGGTCGCATGCGTTTGATCCAGCCTGAAGCGCGCTCCAAACCAAGCGCCATCGCCAGGAAGGGAAGCCCCAAACCAAGCGAGTACCCTGAAGATAGCCACATCGCCTGTCCGACCGTTTGCTGGCTGAGCCCCATTGTTAGGATTGCGCCCAGTGTGGCACCAATGCATGGGCTCCAACCTGCTGCAAAGAAAATGCCCATTAACGCCGAGCCACCATAGGTTCCGCGCTGACCTGTGTATTCCGTCCGGGTATCATAATAAAACCAGGGAAGGCGAATTACATCCAGAGTCGCCAGTCCGAACATGATCACGATCACGCCGCCTAATTGCGCGATAACCCGTTTGTATGCGCCGAACAATTGACCCAGCGCCGTCACCGAGCCGCCCCAGCCGATTACAAACACCAATGAGAAGCCGAGGACGAAGAGCAGCGCATGTAAAAATATTTTCAAACGTTCTGTTTGGGATGGAAAGGGGGGAATCGCAGTATCAGAGGTCATGAGTCTTCCTTTTCAATAAGGATATAACATCATGATACGCAAATCCCCGCCCCTGCATGAGCGCAGGATGGCGGGGAAATCGGTAGGCAAAATGGCTTATGACCTTTATCGCTTTACAAGCGAATTTCGATCCTGGTTCCCTGTCCTTGGGTGGACTCAATTCCCAGCCGTGCCCCGATCAGGTCCGCACGTTCATGAATACCGAGCAGTCCAAAATGCCCGTTGGGAGCAAATTCCGTCGGGCTGGCAGGAGCGACAAAGCCGTGGCCATTATCAGAGATCATCAGTGTTATTTCCGAATCAGAATAACGGATGGACAAGTCGGCACGAGTCGCCCCGGAATGTTTAGCCACATTATTGAGCGCTTCCTGCGCAATGCGATATAGCGACAATTCCACCTCGCGCGAGAGACGACGTTCGTTACCGGTTTTTTGAAAATCAACGATCAGAGAATTAACCTGGCTGATCTCCCGCGCCAGCATTTCCAACGCAGTGACCAGTCCCAGATCTTCGAGATAAATGGGACGCAGCGCCCGCGTCAGGCGGCGCAGATTTTCGATGGTCTGCTCCGCCAGATTTTCGAGTTCCTTAAGGGATTGTTTTCCATTTTGATCCTTGACCGATCTCTGCGCCAGTTGCACCCGTTGTTTCAATGCAATGACCGCCTGAATGGTGTCGTCATGCAGTTCCCGCGCCAGTCTGGCACGTTCCTCTTCCTGTGCCGAAGTGATCGCGCCGATGTAATCGTGCAATCCCTCCTGAGCCGCCTGCACTTTACGCGACATTTCGGTCAATTCCATTTGCAGGTGTTGGACCTCAGATATGCCGCCAACTGACTCCTTTATGGCTTCGAAATCCCCCCATGCCAGCGCCGCCGCCTTGGACTCAAGTTTTTGCAGGGGCTGGACGATCTGTTTGGCGCCGAACCAGATGGCAATCAATGCCAGGATGAAGGCAGGCACCATTACCAGCGGAGCCATCTGGGTCAATTGCAGGGAGGGGCTGATCACCATTTCCCATTCCTCCTCCGTGATCAATGCCCAGCCTGCAGTTTCAATGGGGCTATAGGCGACTACATGTTCCGTCGCTTCCTTTTTCACATACAGAACGCCACTCCTGCCTGCCAGAGCTTCCGCCACTCCAGGATGGTCCGCATCCAGGCTTTCGCGTTCGAGCGCACCGCTGACGAACAAAATACGGCGGGAATTATCCAATAGATAGATGGTCACGTGACTGCCCGCCGGGTAGGTGGGTGTCAGGGTTTCGGACGCGAGTGTCTCGGGTGAAAACGCGCCGGCGACAATCACATCGCGGGAGTCAGAATAGGCTGAGATGATGACAAAGAGTTGGTTGGAGTTTGGATCCAGGGTCGGGTCGGAGAAAACAAGTTGAGGGCTGGATGAAGAAGCGAGTTTGATCGAGTAGGAGTTTTGGGATACCCATCCCCAAAATCTGTCATTCCCCGTTTTCTCGATTAAGTGCCCATCCGTATTTAGAAAGGCAATCCCCCCGTTGAAATCCTTTGCCAGGTCGGTGGTGGTGGCAAATATATCCTTGAAGGAAATATCCTCGGATGCCAGCACCGCCATGCTCGAAACAGTCGCCATGCGATGATGAAGTTCGGATTGCAGCGCTGCGGCGGCGGACTGCACGGCGCGTTCGTCACGTTCCCCGACCAGGGTGCGCATGTCCTGCTGGTGCATGTTGACCCCGCCGAACGCAATGAACAATAACAAAAGCGTCAGCGGCAGAACCGTGACGGCAAAGAGTTGCGTCAGACCGCGCCAGCCTGGCAGGATTCGTTTCATTCTTCTGGAATATTGCCCGAGCTTTGTGAGATCAACCCCAGCGCCACCCCGCGCATGACAGCCTCGGTGCGGCTGTTGGCTTGCAGTTTGGCGAAGATGTGCGCAAGATGTCCCTGCACGGTGCGGTCGCTGATATTCAGTTGCACACCGATGGATTTGTTGGTGAACCCCTTCGCCGCGAGTCGCAGCACATCCAGTTCACGGTCAGTTAATGGTTCGACGATCTTTTTTTCCGGTCCTTTGAAGATGGTGGACATCAACTTGCTGGTGATGGATGGATCGAGTGCAGACTTACCTTCATAGACATCACGCACCGCCTGGATCAGCTCATCCGCCTGCCCAGTTTTGAGGACATAGCCATTTGCACCTGCCTGCAAAACCGCCATCACGTAGGGATCATCGTTATAAGCGGTCAGGATTAACACGCCCACTTCGGGCAGATGGGCACGCACCCAGCGTGTGACTTCAATACCGCTGGCTTTGGGCATCTGAATATCAAGCACGGCAACATCCGGCTTGTGTTTTTGGATTAAGACCTGCGCCTCCTCCCCGTCTCCTGCCTCGGCAATGACCTGGAGGTCGGTCGCACTCTCAAGCAGTTGTCGCACCCCTGCACGGACGATATGGTGGTCATCCGCCAGGAGAATGCGTATTTTGGTTTTTGATTTGCTCGATGACTTTGGCATGGCTTAATGTATCCAATTGCTGATTATAAACTTGTGATTGATTAATGAACGGGAAGGCAAGCCAGACAAGACCCAGCCCCGCCAAAAGCCCGGTAAGGAAGCGCATGAGCGAGTTGAACGATCCCAGCGCATCACCGGCGTAAAACGTTGCAGGAAAGGTGTTGTTTGTCAACACTGCCAGCCATGCATTTGTATCACGAAATCCATTTCCGATACCGGCAAAATCGCTGACCATGTGTGTTCCACCATCCAGCGCCATCGGCAGCAGGAGCAGAACAAATCCCCACCAACTCAAAGTCTTTATCGTGTGTCGGAAGGGATACCACAATGCCGCAAAAAGCCAGACGCTGGTATAGAACGAGATCATGCGATCCGACCACGCCACCTTCCAGCCCATCGGTTCGTTGCCGATGAATTGGCGCAGGATCATGGGATTGGATGTGTTCTGCCAGACCGCCTGGATTTCGCCCAGGGAATACATGGTCTTTTCGCCGAACCAAAAGAGGGAGCGTTCCGGGAGTTGGTGGCAGAAGAACGAGTAAATGAAGTAGACCGCCCTGCCTGCACCCGTCCAGCCGATCTGCATGAAAACCGGCGCAAGGAAGGGAACAAATACCCAAACACCATAGATGGTCAGAAAAACGGCAAACCAATGAGTGCCTATCCACTGAAAGGCATTCGTTATTTTAGGGGCATTCAAGGTGGTTGTTGACATTTTATTCCCTCATGGGGCGTTTGGTTCAGGGGCGCGATTGAGGTTGGCGCGGTAAAAAGCTTTGGCTAAATCCATGTCGAAGATCTCGAACCTTTGAATCCGCCCCCAGGAGGTTAATGCGACCGGAACATCAATGGAATTCCAGGGATAGGCAATCAGCTTCACTCCACCCAGGTCGTTAATGACCGTGCGGATCTGTGATTTCAACTCCGCGCATCCCGTCTCATTCAGCAGGTCGCAGTTGTACCAGATGATCACATACCCGTGCTCCAGGTTATGGACAAGATAAGCAGCAGGATATGTATAAATATTCTCTTCATAAAACCCCGCCTGGGCTTCGGTTGCATAATGCAATCCGGATGTTGGCGGGTCGGAATTATATTGTCCCGGGTCAGAGTCGGTGGGGAGATGCGGATCGCTCTTCATAATGGCAACTGCCTCCCCTGCGGCTGGTTTAATCCCCTGCCAGACCATGACTCCAAGGATCACCAATACGGCGAGTCCGGTTCCGCCCCAGATGATGCCTGCAAGCAGTTTTTGTTTTCTATTTCTTTGTTGAATGTGTTGTCGTCTTTGTTTGTTGTTCATGAATTCACTCTGCCGGCTGGAAAGCAGGCGTCACATCGGGTAACGCCTGCCTTCGACGGCTGATTATTGCACTTTGAACTCGATATCTTCCTTGTAATCCAGACCATCCTTGCGGACATACACGGTAATCTTCCAATTGCCGCTCATGCTGAAGTTGGCATTGATGGAATAGCGCCCTTCACCCTGCTCGGTGGCGAGACCGCTCATCCCCATGCCGGTCATGTCCGTGTGGTCGGCAGAAACATCCACAGTCGCACCCTCGATGGGCTTGCCATCTCCATCCGTGATCGTCAGGATCAATTCCATGTTGCCCATCATGGCAGGATTGGGATTGGTCTCAATCTGGATATTTACCGGACTCGACGATCCTGACTCGACCGGGGCGGCAGGCTGTGCGGAGCTGCCGCAAGCCGCCAATACACCTGCCAGTAAAACCAACATACTGATAAAGAACATCTTTCGCATTTTTACTCTCTCCTTGAGTATTTTATTCAACGACTTCGATCATCAACATCAAACCACCTGGTTCAACATTGTCGTTGGTGGTGTGGTGCAGGATGTGACAGTGCAACATCCATTGTCCGGTCTCTGTGGCGACGAACTCAATGTCGTAGCGTTCTCCCGGTGCGACACTGACCGTGTCCTTGGTCAACTGTGCCACCTCGGGGACAGGATGCCCATCCGTCGCCACGATCCTGAAGGGTACACCATGCAGATGCATCGGATGAATGAATTGACCAATGGCAATGAAGCGCAGCCGAACCAGATCGCCTTTCTTGACAGTGATGGTTTCGGTGGCAGGGAAGGACTTGCCGTTGATCGTGAAGTAATTGGGCTCCATCCCACTCATGGGCATGGCGGCATACGTTTGCCCATCCGTCATACGCCATTCCGAGATCATCAGGGTTTTATCCACAACGGGTGGATTGGCATCCGGTTCCTTTGGGTCAATGATGAAGGGCGCATAAAGCCCGGCGCCAACCTGCACATCGCCCTCATAATGCGAGTGATACATGAACGTCCCAGCCGGCTTGGCGGTGAACTCGTAAGTAAACGTCTCACCCGGCTGGATCGGATCCTGGGTAACGCCCGGAACGCCGTCCATTGCATTTGGGACTTCGACTCCATGCCAGTGGATCGTAGTTGGATCGGGTAATTCGTTCTTTACGATCACCCGAACCTGATCACCTTCCGTAACGCGGATCATCGGTCCGGGAACGGTTCCGTTATATGTGAATGCGGTGACGGTCACTCCATCCAGGATTTCCCATTGAACAGCCTTGGTGGTTAACTCAAAGACCTTGACGCCATCTTCCAGGCGGTATTCCAAGGGCTGTCCGCCATCAGCTTCGGTGGCAGGCTGGACGTTGGGAGCAGTGATCGGCTCCATCATATGAGCCGCTTCGGGGTTTTCCATCATCATGCTGCCCGGGGTGGGCGTCCCATCCGCCATACCTGAATTGTCATTATTCATGGGCATGTCCCCATTGGAGGCTGTGGCTGGCGCGCAAGCCGATAATATCAAAGCGAGACTCGTTATTGTAAAAAATAAAATCTTCTTCATTATGGTTCCTCTGCAAAGTTGGAATAGTGCTTGAATATAAGGATTTCCCCTTGATCCATCCAGCGCAATTTGACGCGGGAATCCATAGGCAATATTGCCTATGTGAATATCAGACAGAAACTGCCGCCCTGATATCCAATGCCTCTTTGATGGAGGCGACCAACTTTTTATCTATCCGTTGGGATGGGTCATCGGCAATGGAGAAGCGCGTTTGTCCGTCACTTCCGTGCAGGATCAGTGGGACAGGTTCAGCAGACTCCCCATAAACCATTAGAACAACCATCTGGCAATCACAGTCCGCTGTGCCATGATGCGGGCAGGGACAATCCTGCTGGGTATGTCGCGCGGTATGCAGGTCAAAGGTTTGCAAAGCCCGCAAACCACCTTGCAATAATTTTTTCTTCGCTGCCTGCAAAGCCATGTCGCAGGGCAGATCAACAATCAGGAAGGAAGATGTGGTCATGGAACACCTCTATCATTTGGATGTTCTCCATTGTAGGTATGTTTCCAATCGAATAGGAGAGCCGCGTGGCGTATTCGGGCTTAGGCAATATTGCCTATAAGAAATCCCCTGTCATTGTACCGACAGGGGATTTCTTGGGCTGCAAACTTCAGATTCTCACGGCATGGGCATATTCATGCCACCCTCCGGGATTTCAAGTTGAATTTCCGCAGGGGCATTCCCCGGCGCGGGAAGCGGCGAGAAGCTAATGCCATTGGGCGCCATGCCCGTTGGGACGGTGGCGACAACCGCCATTTTTTCCAAGTCAATGACCGATACCGTGTCTTCATAGATATTCGATATGTAGGCGTATTGGCTCGATGGATCAATCACGACTCCGTGTGCGCCCTGCCCTGTTTCAATGGTTGCAATCACCTGGAAAGTCGCGACATCCACAACCGACACAGTGGTGCTTGGGGTATCCTTTGTCCCCTGATTGGCGGTCAGAACAAACTTGTTGTTGGGGGTCACAAAAACCTGGATCGGACCTCCGCCCACATCCACCTTGCCGACCAGTTCCTGCGCAGCAACGTCCACCTTGCCAAGCGCGTTTTCGCCGTTGAGGGAGAAGTAAACAAACTCCCCGTCGGGCGAAAAGCCCACTTGAACAGGATGCTCGCCAACTTCTATATCGGCGACCTTTACATCCTGCGCGGTGTCAATCACGCTCAGGGTGGTGGATTTGGCATTGGCAACGTAAACCCACATCCCGTCGGGGCTGACGCGCAAACCGTGCGGATACTCGCCGACCGGGATCGTGGCAATGGCAGACATCGCTTCCACATCAATCACAGTGACCGTATTATCCCCGCCGTTCGTGGCATACGCTTTTTTGCCATCGGGTGTCAGCACGATATGTGCGGGCATCATCCCAGTTGGCACGACACCATGAACCTCAAAAGTGACGGCATCGATCTTAATCGCCAGTGAGTCGTGCCCGCTCACCGCCCAGACGGTTTTGCCATCCGGGGCAACCTGTAGGTTGTGGGCGCCCTCGACTCCGGTAAGCGTGGTCAGGACTTGATTCGTTGCCGCATTGATCACGGTAATGCTGTTGCCCTCCTCGTCTGCCACCCAAACTGTTCCATCCAATCCTGCAACGGGTTGATCCGGTTGGGTCTGGGCGGGTTGTTCGGTCATTTCAGGTTTCGCCGGCGCGCCACATGCACTCAAGACAACCGTGGCGATGATCAGCGCGGGCATAATCTTCCAAATCAAAAACTTATTCATATGGTTCAACTCCTTCTGGTTGGATCGAATATCGTCCGCACTTATACAGCACCCACCCTCAAGTTGAACATACGCATTTTTGCCTAATACGTCATGCTTTATCCAAATTACTCACAAATTCGATTTCAAACTTTATCTTCTTCAATTCGAACATATTGATCGGGAACACGTTCAAAAAGATGTTTGCAGACCTCGGAGCAAAAGTAATAAGTCCTCCCTTTGTGAACAACCTGAAAGGGCGGGTTCTTTGGATCGACTTTCATTTCACACACAGGATCGATTTCAAACTCCTGCCCGGTCGGATAAAATTTCCGCATATTAAAACTATTCATGATACTTCTAGTCTCCTATTGGCTCACCGCATGAAGAACAAAAGCGAGCGTTCGATTCGTTTTGAGTTCCCCTCGATCACACATGGAAACTACTTAACGGCTGAAAATCCTACCCGATGAATGTAAAAAACACATGAAGAATTATCGAAGATCAACATAGGCAGTTTTGCCTACGCTTTGTTCAGCCACTTGGCGCAAGACGCCGCCCACTGCAAGGGCTATGATGACACAAAAGGAATATTTTCGATGAAACGATTCTTCATTCCATTTGTGGCATTCCTGCTCGGCTCGGCGCTGATCGCCTCGTTCTACATCGGCATCCTCACCTGGGCGCAGGGCTGGGACTACGCCTCATCTCAATTCATCCGTGACCGTTGGTATGTCATCCCGATCATCCTCGGCTTTGGTATCCAAGCCGCGCTCTATTCCATCCTGCGATTCCGCCTGTTCATTCCAGTTACATCCACAGGACATGCCGGCTCAATGATAGGCGCGAGCGGAGGCACATCCGCCACTGCGATGGTCGCGTGTTGCATTCATCATGTCACCGATGTTTTACCCATTCTTGGTTTGAGTGCGGCGGCAAGTTTTCTCACCCGTTATCAACGCCCCTTCATGCTTATCGGACTCGCCATGAACCTCATCGGAATTGGCGTCATGCTCTTCGTGCTTTATCGTGAACGACAAAAACTTCAACCTGTACTTCTGGAGACAAAATGAAACGACTCTTACTTCCCGCCCTTATTATTTTGACTTTTGTTATCACAGCCTGTTCAGCGACTTTATCCCCGCTTCCAACCCAGCCGCCATCTGATCCTGTTTCGACGGTATCAGCCTCCCCCGAATTTGACTCTGCCACCCGCATGGACGACCAGGGAGCGATTATCTTTGAAGTCACCCCACTTAACTTGGACTCAGCGACTACCGAATCTGTTGAGTTCAATATTGTCCTGACCACCCATTCGATTGACCTGAGCATGGATCTAGCCGCAACTGCAACGCTCTTAACCGATACAGGAGTCAGCGTGAATTCAACCCTCTGGGATGCGCCGCGCGGTGGTCATCATGTGGAAGGAAAATTGATTTTTCCAGCGGCGCAGGATGGTAAATCCATTCTGGATGGAGCGACAAAGCTCACCCTCACCATTACCAACGTGGATGCCCCCACCCGCATCTTTGAATGGGAGTTGAAATAGCAAGAGGAAGAAATGGCGCACAAAACAGATATCAGCCGTCGTGACTTCATCAAATCGGTTGCCGGGTTCGTCGGAATGCTCATCGGCATTGGGATCGGTCTTCCCTCCATTTTGTATCTTCTTTCGCCATCGCTTGAAAAAACGCAAGACGATTTAATCATCGATCTTGGCTCGCTTGAAAGATATCCGATTGGCATTCCAACCCGGTTTGAATTTACCCGCACCAGGGTCAACGGATGGGAACGGACGGCAACCAACTATGGCTTGTTCGTTCTGCGTAAGAGTGAAAGTGAAGTAAGGGTATTCTCTAACATTTGCACCCACCTTGGCTGTCGTGTTACCTGGCATCCTGACCAGGGACATTACATCAGTCCCTGCCATGACGGTCATTTTGATATGGTTGGTAATGTGGTCAGCGGTCCGCCGCCGCGTCCTCTGGATGAATTCACTGCTGAAATAAAAAATGGCAATCTCATTGTTTCCCTTCCGCCTGTAAAGCGGAAAGGGTAAAGGAAGGTTCACATGAATAAACGTCATATCTGGATCATGCTGCTTGGCTGCTTGCTTCCCATTCTGGGTCTGGCAGCTGTCCTGCTCCTGAAAGTCCCCATCAATACAGTCGTCTATGTGGGGCTGGCATTGCTTTGCCCGCTGGCTCATTTTTTCATGATGGGCAACATGCACAATCACAACAGCCAGCCGGACCAGCATCACGATCATTCCGTCCATGACAAGACATCCACTCACTCGCCGTGATTTTCTAAAGATCGCCGCATTGGGCGCCGGCGCACTTGCCTTTCGACCATTTACCTGGCAGGGGATTTCAGAATTACAACAGTCGGAACTGTTGGGGCGTATCACGGTTGGCAAGGTGGATGTATATGCGCGCCCAGATGGGAATGAACAGATCGTGGGCGCTCTGTATGAGGATCAGGTTATCCCCTGGATTCGGGAAGTGGTTGGAACCATGCCCGGCAGGATCAATCAACGCTGGGTCGAGACTCCCTATGGTTATGTGTGGGGCGGAAACCTGCAACCCGTGCGCAACCTGCCAAATTCGCCAGTGTCCACTCTGCCAAGTACGAGTCTGGGACCTGGCATGTGGGTTGAAGTCACCGTTCCTTATGTAGACTTGATTCTCGATAATCCGCCATCGCGCGCACCGTGGCTCCAATACCGCGAATCGATTGGGCTGCCGGCGCGGTTCGTCTATAGTCAGGTGGTCTGGGTGGATCAGATTCGCGCCGAAGCGGATGGAAGAGTCTGGTATCGGTTGAATGAACGCTTTGGATCCGGCGACCTGTTCTGGGGTCCGGCTGAGGCGTTTCGTCCACTGACTGCGGATGAAATCGCTCCCGTTAACCCGGAAGCGGAAGAAAAAAGGATCGTGGTCAATATTGATTATCAAACCTTATCGTGCTATGAGGGAAAGAATGAGGTGTATTTCGCGCGTATTTCCAGTGGTGCACTGTACGATGCATGGGGCAATCCTGTGGATGCATGGGCGACCCCGGTAGGCGAATTCCCGATCTGGCGGAAGGCGATCTCCTTGCCATTAAGCGGTGGAAGTGCATCAGCAGGCTGGAGTCTGCCGGCTGTTGGGTGGGTCAGTTTATTCGTTGGCTCCGGTGTGGCAATCCATTCCACCTATTGGCACAACAATTATGGTGAACCCTCCTCACGAGGATGCGTCAACGCCAGCCCGGAGGATGCAAAATGGATCTTTCGCTGGTCTCAACCACTTGTATCTTACGACCCTGGGGATGTTACCGTGGAGATGCCAGGTGGAACCCGGGTGAGCGTTGAAAAGAAAGAGTTTTAGCCTATAGCATGAAGGGATAAGTAGGGGCGTTCATGCTGAATTAATTTGACTCGGTAATCTGAGATTACTTCCAGGCATCTTCATAATCTGTTACATATTGCCTGAATGTGATCGGGCTAATCCCAGTTAATCGCTCGACTTCATCTGTGATCGGTTTCGCCATTCCGAAACGTGTGGATGTGTACAAACCCGTCATCACCAGGGCGAACATGAAAGGCGTACCCCTGCGTATCGTCTCGATCAGGAAATAAAGCGGGTTCGGGTTACGGTAGGTGATTCTTCGTCCCAATACCTCGCTCATGATCCTGGCTGCTTCCCAATAATCCAAGCGTTCACTGCCGGTCAGGTCGTAATTCCTGCCGGCATGTCCATCCTCCAGCAAAGCCACCGCCGCCACCGCCCCGATGTCGCGCGCATCGACAAAGGCGGTTTTTGCCTTTCCCACCGGCACAAAAATCTCATTTCTTTCCTTGATCTCACGGCGATGGGTGGTATTCAGATTCTGCATAAAGAAACTACAGCGTAAAAAGGTTGTTTGCATGTTGATTGCCTTCAAATAGGTCTCCACCTTGTAGTGGGGGACATATTTTGTGTTCTCGATCCCGATCAGGGAGAGAAACACGGCATGGGTTACACCCGCGCGTTTGGCGGCATCCATCGAAGGAACCATATCCCGCTGGATGTTCGTGATATGCGGTGGACGCATGTAGAACATCTTCTGTACGCCCTTGAATGTTGCCTCGTAGGTGGTTGGGTCGGTAAAGTCAAAGCGAACCGCCTCGACTGAATCGCCAAGGCGCTCCCTGAGTTTGTTCACATCCATGTCCGCCGCACGGACTTTCCCACCTCTGGCGAGTATCTGCCTTACGACTTCCGTGCCGATATTGCCCAGCGCACCGATTACCAATATGGGGGATGACATTCTTTCGCTCCTAACTTGACTGTATATAGACCAGTCGTTATAATAATTCAATAGTCGCATTTTGGAAAGATGACAAAAGACATTTTTTGGACGGAGATTAATATGAGCAATGCCCGCGAACAAATCCTGCAAACCACCTGCGCCCTGCTGGAAAAGCAGGGTTATCACGGCACTGGCTTGAACGAGATCATCAAGGAAAGCGGCTCCCCAAAAGGATCGTTGTATTACTACTTTCCAGAGGGCAAGGAACAGATTACGGCAGAGGCGGTGCTTCAATCCGGAAAACAAACTGCCGAGCGGATTCGCCAGGGATTAACAGAGAGTTCCAACGCTGCCAAAGCAATTTCTGACTTCATTCTGAATATAGCAGAACATGTCGAACGATCCGGTTTTGCGGCGGGCAGTCCTCTGACGGCTGTGGCGATGGAAACCGCGACCACTTCACCACGGATCAATGCCGCCTGTCACGAAGCGTATCAAATGTTGAAATCCGCCTTCCATGACAAGTTGATCGAATGCGGGTACTCAAAAACAAAAGCCGATGAATTGGCGACCTTTATTGTTTCTGCCATCGAAGGCGGGATCATCCTGAGTCGTACATCGCATACCGCCGACCCGTTGCGCCTGGTGGCAAAACAATTGAAAGTCTTGTTGGCTTCATAACCATCATTAATAAGAAACAATTTCAAAGGAGTCTTATGAAGATCGTAGTATTTGGTGCATCGCGTGGTGTTGGGCTGGAAGTGGTCAAGCAGGCATTGGAGGGAGGATATCAGGTGACTGCATTTGTGCGTTCCCCTGAGAAGTTCACGGTGACACATCCCAACTTGACCGTATTCAAAGGCGACTCGATGGATGCTGAAGCTGTCGAGAAGGCGATTGCCGAACAGGATGCAGTTATCAGCGCCCTAGGTCCGACCCGTCCGCCCGTTCCCCACATGATGGAAACTTCAGCCAAAAACATTGTTGCCGGGATGAGGAAACATGGTGTGCGCCGGCTGGTCTCCACGACTGGCGCAGGAGTACGGCAACCCGAAGATCAACCTAAATTTATTGATCACTTCATCGGATTTCTGCTCAATCTATTGGCAAAAGATGTGGTGCTGGATTCGGCTGCAAACGTGAAGGTGATTCGGGAGTCTGATTTGGATTGGACAGTGGTGAGGTTCCCGCGTCTGATGGATGGCGAACACAAGGGCAGATATCAGGTCGGGTATGTAGGCAAGAGTTCGGGTACGCAACTTTCCCGCGCAGATGGTGCAGACTTTATTTTGAAAGAACTGACCGAAATGAAGTGGTTGAAGAAATTACCACTGGTGAGTTATTAACCTGAATTGGTCGGATTTGACATAGCCTAGTTGAAAAGAACTGCGCCTTGTCGTCATGAGGCGCTGTTCTTTTTTATCCAATTCTACGTCCATAATAAGGCAAAACCAGGCTTGTGGTCACCATATACGGTTCCTTTATAACAACATAGTGAATACTAAATTGAGTAACCAAACCTGTCCTACTATTTTTCTAAGACAGCTGTCACTGCTTGGTTTACATCGACTTCCTTGCCGACAGGGTAGAAACACCTAGGCATCAAACTTATTAAAATTGGATCCGTTGAAGCCAAAATAGCTAATTTTCCGCTTCACAACCGCAATCTAATCTGTCCGGCGGGGTACATATCTGGTATACGGGTATAAGTTTCGACCCACGTTGAACCACATTTAATACATACCACACCCTGCTCCTATAAAAGATCATGCCGCACTTCCCGATCACCTACATCGGGAAGTGCTTATTTAATGTCAAAAACGCTTTGATAACCCCATTGTCTTTTACGGGGTTATCAAAGCGTTATCCTTTTTATAGGCTGCTCATTACAGCCGAGCTACAATTTCACCACCATTCGGAAAACCCAGTAGTTGCTTATTCACCGCCAGATCCATGATTTTGGCTCGAAACTCCACCTGAATGTCCCGCTCGCCATCGATCCTCGCTTCAGTGACAAGTTCATCCACCAGTTGCTTTTTCAGCAGAAAGATATGATGCTGCTCTCCAGGAGTCTTGGGGATAGCCTTGTTCAATTCTATAATCCCTGCCTGAAGGTTCACCACATACTCCTTGACTTTTTCTTCCCAATCCAACCTGACATAGGTGTCTATTTCTTGTTCCAGGGCTGTCAGTCTGCGCTTCAATCGTTCTTCTACTGTATACAGTTCACGCATCCGCGCATCAAATACAGCATCCGCCCTCATTTTTTTGCGGGCTTCCGTGATCACTTGCTGGCGCTTGGCGGACTCTTTTTCCAGTTCTTCAAGAATCTCTTGCTGTTCTTTTTGTAGGTGTTCATACCTTTGCCGAAGTTGCCTGACCAGGTCTCTGGCTTGCGCGTACAGGAAGTCTGGGTTCATGACGAACTCATACAATTTCTCCCAAACCTGTGTTTCTGCTTGTTTGGCGCTCACGGATTTCGGACATTCCGGTGGTCTGAGTTCCTTATGAGGTTGTGGACAGAAATAGGTCCCTATGGGAGTTTTGCGCTCCACCCACTCTCCCTTGCGGCTGTTGCGATGGGTGGCGGTGCGTGCCCGCCAGGTCAAATTACAGGCACATTTCAAATGTCCGGCTAGCAGGTAATCATTTTGCCGGCGGTGTTTAGGGTGGGTTTTGTTTTCTTCTCTCATTTTCATAAACAATTCATAGGTGGGTATATCGATGATGGGTGTCACAGGGATTTGGAAGGTCTGCCCTGCGCGGGAATAGCTTTTGAATCCATAGGCATATTCCTTGGCTGATTTGAGTATAGCCTGAATGCTGGACCGGGACCACTGGATGTGTCGGGGAATGCTGCTCCCCTTTTGTCGAGCATCCGCAGCGATCAGGTGTTTTCGTATTTGGTTGAGGGGAGTTTTTTGAGTGTACCAATCAAAGATGTTCCGAACCCATTTCGCTTCTTCTTCGACAAGGTGGATACTTTCACTTATGCGAATATAGCCGTAACGATCTTGTCCGGTATTGGCTTTGCCCGCTTTCAGTCATGCTTTGACTCCCATCTCCATCCGTTCTTTCATACTGTCTAATTCCATCTGAGCTACCCAGGCGCGGATGGGAGCGATCTTGGCATCGAAGGTTTCTTTTGCCAAGAGGATTTCGATCTTGTAATCCTGGATGATCTCCAAGACTGTCAACATCGCTCGTATTCCGCGATACAGTCTATCCTCGCGCCAGGCGAGAATGACATCGAATTTGTCTCTGGTGGCGGCTTTGAGCATGGACTGCAAGGCAGGGCGATCTGAGCGACTCCCCGATGGTTCGACCAGCCTGTTCCCCACTCGATATTTTTCTACATCACGATAAATGTGAACGACTTGCAATCCCTTTTCTTCTACCAGACGGCGACAATCTGTTTCCTGCTCAAGCGGGCTGGATTTTTCGCCCTGTGTTTCGGATGATGTACGGATGTAGATTGCTGCTCTGCGAATCATTTTTGCATCCTAGTATTGAATATGCGAGCTTTCTGATTCAAATATACTGAAGATACAGATGGGGTGTGAATCAAGTGCCGCTAAGAAATTTCCTTTGTTTTCACGATAAATCCTGTCGATGTGGCGGTTACCAAATACTAGAAGCATATTTCCGACGATCAGTTTTTCGGTGCGCTCAATTCAATTTGGATATTATCGGGGTCGCGAAATGTCAGCACACAGATGCCCATGTCGCCCAGGTCCTCGATCTCGCCGTGCGGAACACCGCGTTCGTCCAAGATTGCCATAGCCTTAGCGAGGTCGGCAAGGCTTTCCACACTTAGGCAAAGATGATCCAATCCGACATGATTCTCGTCAAAGCGGTCATCCTTTGGTGCATTGGCAGGGTCGGGCGCTGGTTTTACCACCAGGATCAAACTGCCATTGCTCAAGATGTGGGTGGCATCGAATTCCGCAAGTACTTGAAAGCCGAGCAAGTTGACGTAAAAATCGCGCGAGCTTTTGCTGTCTGTCACAGTGAGCGCGAGATGGTGAATAGTTCCTGTCTTGATCATAGTCATGGCTTCCTCCATATGAATTATAGAAACTGATGAATCCTGCCAATGGGTAGTTGGGGTAAATGATTTTGTTATGTTCCTCCTTTTTCCAACGCGAAAAGAATCGCTTCGTCAACGGTCATCGCTAATCCTTCCTCCCACAGGGATCGAAAATCGGCATCGTTCACTCGTGATTTCAATGCGGCAATGGTTCTTTCGTACTCACCCTGTTCAATCCGCATCAAGGGCACGTTGGTCTTTTCACGCATAATTGCCGCAGAGCCCAACAACCGAATGGCGTCCTGCGGCTCGATCAAGCCAGCAAGCCCTTCCAAAAGGGACGGCACAAAATGCACATCCTTGCCTTCTTGTTGAAACGCCAATCCGTCTCGAAACTGCCGTTGCGCCTCTGACAGATTTCCCATCGCAAACGCGATCCGTCCGAACACATCGAACACGTTCGTTGCAACCAATTCTTTTTCGACACCATCTAAAATCTTTCTTGCTTCCTGAATAATATCGAACGCTCTTTGAAGTTCGCCCAAGTGTTGGAGTTGGCGTGCCAATGCAGCCAGAGACAGGATCAAACAACCACGGTCTCCCAGTTCACGGAAAATCTCAGCGCTTTGTTCGCATGATGAGCGTGCCAGGTCAAGGTTTTCCTGATTGTGTGCGGCGACGCCGAGAGCGCGCAGGGCGGTGGCAATCCCATGTTTATCCTCCAATTTGCGGTAGAGGGATAAACTTTCCTCCGCGAAGGAATGGGCATCCGTGTAATTGCGGCGCTCCAGCGCCACCTCCGCAAGGTTTTCAAGCGCCCCTGCGATCTCCCGCTCATTTTCTATTTCCCGGAACAGAGAAAGGCTCTCGCGATACAACTTCTCGGCATGCGAAAACTCATACCCTTTGAGCGCGCAAGAAGCCAGCGGACCCAGCGCCTGACCGATCGCAAGTTTATCGCCCGTTCTACGATAGATGTCCAAGCCTGCGTTGTAGTATTCCTCTGCCTTTTCGAAATCGCCTTCGAAATACTCAGCCACAACGCCGCGTGCCATCAGCCCGCGCGCAATTCCTGCGTTGTAGTCAATCGCACGTGCCAAAGCCAGCCCATCCTCCAGTAATTTCCTTGAGATCTCCAGGTCAGTCTGGCGTATGGCAAATGCCATTGCTCCCAACAGCGCGTCCACACGCGCAGGCGAGGGATCAAGATGGGCTGTCTTTTGCAGCATCGTCTCCAGCCAGCGGCGGGCTTCGGTGAGATGTCCGTGCGTATCCCAAAAATCAATCAGTGCCACGGCGATTCGCAGACCGAGTTCAGGTCGGGTTCCCTGCGACCATTCCAACGCTGCACGCAGGTTGTCGTGCTCAGTCTCCAGCAAAGACATCCACTCCGCCTGCTTGCGACCTCGTAATTCCAGCTGCGCGGTTTCAGCATATTTCAAAAAATATTCCAGATGCTGGTCGCGATAGATACGCGTCTCTTCGGACATCATCAGCATTTCACGTGCATACTGTCTTGTCGTTTCCAACATGCGATAGCGGACATCTTCCGCCGATTCCTCCATGTTGACCAATGACTTGTCCACGAGATGGGTGAGAAGATCGAGGATATCGAGCCCGCCTCTTTCCTCAACACAGACTTGCTCCGCCGCTTCGAGCGTCCACCCACCGATGAAGACTGCTAATCTGCGGAGGAGGTGTTTCTCCTGCTCCGAAAGCAAGTTGAAGCTCCAGTCGATCATCGCGCGCAGAGTCTGCTGGCGAGGCAGGGCGGTGCGCGAACCTCCCGTCAGCAAGTGGAAACGATCATCGAGGCGCGCGGCAATTTGTTCCACGCTCAAGGCTCGGACGCGAGCCGCCGCCAACTCTATCGCCAAAGGAATGCCGTCCAAACGGGAGCAGATTTGGGCGACGGAAGAGGCGTTGTCCTTCGTCAACTGAAAGTGAGGTTTGGCAAGGATGGCGCGTTCAATGAAAAGACGCACGGATTCAAGTCGTGAAAATTCATCCAAAGAAGTCGAACTTTTAGCGTCAGGTACAGACATTGATGGGACATGCCATGCCATCTCCCCTTTGACACCCAACGCCTCGCGGCTGGATGCCATGACCTTCAACTCTGGCGCGTTACTCAATAAGGTTTCAACGAGTTTGGCAACGGCTTCGATCAGGTGCTCGCAGTTGTCGAGAATGAGCAATAACTTCTTTCCACGTACTCGTTCGATGAGTGCTTGGGCTGGAGTTTTGTCCTGTTGTTCACTGGCTTCCATCGCGGTGAGGATCGTCTGCGGGATGAGACTCGAATCGGTAAGCGGCGCAAGTTCCACGAACCAGATGCCATCTGCAAATTGATCGAGCAGATCCGCCGCTACTTGTAACGAAAGGCGCGTCTTGCCTGTACCGCCTGAGCCTGTCAATGTGACGAGTCGATGAGCGCCGATGGCTTGCTTTATTTCCACCTTTTCTTTTTCACGTCCAATAAAACTGGTGGTCGGCGCGGGGAGATTGTGGCGAGAAGCATCCAGCGTTCGGAGTGGAGGAAACTCCGAGGGAAGTCCTTCAACCACCAGTTGAAAAATCTGCTCGGGGCGGTTCCAATCTTTGAGCCGCCTTGCTCCCATGTCGCGCAAAGAAACATCAGTAGGGAGGGTATTTTGCAGGAGTTCCTGAGTTGCGAGTGATAGAAGTGTTTGTCCGCCGTGCGCCGCCGACATGAGACGTTGCAGGCGGCTCATTGTGAGAAAGCCACGATAATCACCGCCTTCCTGAAGTTCCGCTTCGCCGGTGTGGATGCCCATCCGTACTTTGATGACCGCATCTCCCCAGCTATCATTATGTAGATCTGTTTGAGCCTTCAACGCGGCACGCAGGGCATCCTGCGCTGTGTGGAATGCGGCGCAAAAGGCATCGCCGATCACTTGAAACACATAGCCGTGATTGGTCTCAATGGCGTTTCTCAAGATTGCGTTATGACGCGCGTGAGCAACCACCATCGCCGCAGGTTTTTCCTGCCACAGTCGTGTGCTACCCTGAATGTCGGTGAAGAGAAACGTGACAGTTCCAGAGGGATGATTCATCAACCTACTCCGCTGTCGTATTCAAACTGCGAACGCTCCACGCATAGAGATTATCATTCTGAATTTCTCCGATCCGTTTCAGCATGTCATCCAAATCATCTTCAGGGCTGACCCAGCGACCCGTCAGGACGTCGTATTTGCCCGAAGCGAGCGCCACCGCCAGCGTTCCCGCCAACTCGACAGGTTGCCACTTGCCTTCGAGCCATGTCGACAAATCGGGAAGCCATTTGCGACCCACTTCGGATTCGATCATGTAATCCATTAACTCGGTATGTGTGGGACCCACGGTCATGGCAAAGACGCTAATGCCGTATTCTTTGACCTCCTGCGCCAGCGTGTCGGTTAAGCGCGTGACTGCAACTTTGGAGCAATCGTAAGCCGACACTTTTGGCATGCCTGAACTGGAAAAGTTGATGATCCGTCCGCGCCTGCGTTGGGTCATGCCTTTCAATACAGCGTGACAGCAAAGAAACACGCTGCGGATGTTGACTTCCACATCGCGCCACCATTCATTGGGATCGGATTCCCAGACGGGGGCAATGGACGTGAGCCGCCCCGCGTTGTTGACGAGAATATCCACCACGCCGAGTTCGCGCTCAACCTGCGCGACCATTGCAAACACGGCAGAGGAGTCGGTCACGTCGGCAGTGACGGGGATCGCCTGACCGCCTTCGCTTTGAATCAGCGACACGGTCTCCGCGAGTTGATCCGCCGACCGCGCCGCAACCGCGACTTTGACTCCTTCCTTTGCCAAGGCGCGCGCAATCTCGCGCCCAAATCCGCGCCCGCCGCCTGTGACGATGGCGGTTTGTCCTGTGAGGGGGTGTGATGACATATTGCTCTCCATAATGTGATTGTGTAGCCCGCGTTCTCTTACGGCAACTACAAGAATATTGAATCTCCTTGCCTCACGCCCCCATCAGCGCTTCCGCGGTGAGGATGCCCGACGTGGCGGCGCGCCCCACGCTGTAGCCTGGGTAGGTGGTCTGCCCAGTCTGGTACAAGCCTTGAATGGGAGTGCGATGCGGGAAGTGATTCCACGGCGCGACTTGCGGAGAGAGTCCGTATACCGCGCCGCGATATAGGTTCAGGTTGTCCCTGAAATCCTTCGGGCTGACGATGCGCTTGACGGCGATATCCAGTTTGTGAACGCGCGCGAGGGCTTCCACCGCTTTTTCGAGAACGGCTTCCTTTTTCTCGTCGCTCCAATCTTCGATGGGAAAATCGCGGCGCACAGGCGGATACATCTCGATCACGCTCCCGCCCGCCGGCGCGAGTTCGGGGAGAGTCACAGTCGGCGCGTCGTACACCAGCCACTTCACGCCGTCGTCGCAGGGAGCGAACACCTCGGCTTGATTTTCCATCGGCGGCAGGAAACAATGCGAATGACTCGGCGCGTCTATTTTGTTTCGCAAGCCGAGTTGTACCGAAAACGCGCTGTGCGAAAGATTCGCTTCCTTTGCCATACGGTCCAAGCCGCGCGGCGAATCCGCGTCGTCCAGCAAGGAGCCGAAGGTCAGCATCCCGCTGACGGTCGAGATGACCGCGTCCACTTCGACCAAACCCTGTCCGCGAATCTCCAACCCGCGCGCGCGACCATCTTTCACGACGATTTTATCCACCCGCGTATTCAAATGGATCTCCCCGCCGTGCGCGAGCATCGCCTGGCTGAGCGCTTCGGGAACTTTGCCCATGCCGCCTTCAGGCAGGTGAAAGCTGTCGCTGAAAAGAGTCACCAGACCCAAGACCGAAATCGCGGGCTGTTTCTCTGGCGGGAGTCCCGTGTACAGCAAAACGCCCGACATCGCGGCGCGAACCGAATCGTCGCTGAAGAGCCGCCGCAATTCGTCCGCCACCGTGCCGCCGAATTTTGGCAGATGCCGCCAGCCCTTTGCAAGGATGCGCGAAAACGAAAGCGGATTGACCAGAATGTCTTCGGTCAGCAGGCGCAGAGCTGGCTCCCAGCGAGTCATCATCGCGTCCAATTCTTTTCTCAGCGCGGATTCGTTCACCGCGCCGTTTTTCTTTTCGACAGTCACGCGCAAGCCGTCGCCAAATGTGACCTTGTCGCCGTTGGGCAGAATCGTCGTCTGCGGCGCGGTGATTCTCCTCAGCGGCAAAACGGACTTGCGATCCAGCCCGACCTTCGCGAAGACGCGATCCAGCATGTTGGGCAGGGCGAGATACAACGCGCCGTCGTTGAACGTGTATCCGCCGATGTTCGTCGTCGAGCAGCAACCGCCGACTTTTCCATTCGCTTCCAAAAGTTTGACCTTGATCCCCGCGCGTGCCAGCAAACCGCCCGCCGCCAATCCCGCCACGCCCCCGCCGATGATTCCCACCGTTTTGATGGATGTCATGAAATTCTCCTCAATTGAATTATGGTTTTCTCGCGAACGTCAAATACAACGCAAACGACCCCGTCGCGGTGAATGTCCCTTCGTTAATCGCGCGGACGATTCCCTCGCTGTCAATCGCGTGATGGAACCAGCGACCGTCCTCTTCCGTG
Organism: Anaerolineales bacterium; assembly: GCA_046328915.1. Taxonomy (GTDB): domain Bacteria; phylum Chloroflexota; class Anaerolineae; order Anaerolineales; family Villigracilaceae; genus Villigracilis. The sequence continues at coordinate 26,989 of JAXLVR010000005.1, forward strand.
CCGCCGCCTGCCGTTACCGTTTCGATGTCGAGCCTCAGCCATTTTTCATCGTCGTCAACGATGTTCGCTATTTTGACGAGTTCGAGATAATTCCTCTGCTTCTCGTGGCGATAGGGAGGAAAGCCGTGCATGGCGCGGTCGTTGAGACGGACGTCGTACACATCCAATCCAGCCTGAGTCGCCAGCAACGGCACGCGCACGCCGACGGTGTCATCGCCGCGACCGAGAGCCTTCTTCCCTTTCATGAACAGCAGGTTGATTCGATAATACTCGCGGTACCACGCCTCATCGCGCTTGTCGAAGTGGACGTTGTCGTAGTTCGCCATCGCGGAGTTGGTAAATTCCGCCGCGAAGAAGATTCCGCCAGGCTTGAGGACGCGCGCCATTTCCCTGATGACCGTTTCTGCGTCGCGGACGTGAGTCAGCACGGTTTGGCAGACGACTCCGTCGAAGGTCGCGTCGGCGTATTTCAAGTTGTGCGCGTCGCCTTGCTCGAAGATCAGATTCTTGAACCCATTGCGCGAAGCATACGCAGACGCGTCTTCGAGAGGCTTGGGTTCAAAGTCCATGCCGAGGATTTGCAGATCAGGTCTGAGGTCCGCGAGAAGAAGCGAAATGCCGCCGTTGCCGCAGCCCACGTCCAGGACGCGCCCGCTTTGGGGTAGGTCGAGAAGCGGGAGGATGATCCGCTCGAAGTAATCAAAATTCCAGAAGGTCTTCATCCGCAGGCGCAGGAAGGCAGAGTTGTCGTCGTCCGACCAGGGGTTTACGGTGGGAGATTGCTGAGTCATGGATTGCCTCCCGCAAGTTCAAGCAGCATTCCAGCCAGTTCCTTTGGTACAGTAATCATCGCGTCGTGACCCGTTAGCAGATTGCGGAAATTTATCCCCAATCCTGCGAATTTCTTTTCTTCGGTGGCGATTTCTTCCTCCATCATCCCTTCGGAGCAAAGAATAAAAGTGGACGGGATGGATTTTGCGTGCGGTTTTTTGAGCGCGACAGGAGTCGTCAATGTTTTCAGCGGGTGCGGAGTCAATTTGGATTGCATCCATTCCAAATCCGCACCAGAGACGCCAAATGTCCACTCCAGAATTGGTGGACACCACCACTCATCGCCGCTTTCGATGGCTTTCTTATTGAAGAAGTCCCACGTCGCGCCGATGAGGTCAACTAACGACTTGCCGTTTTCGGGAACCATCCCATCGAGATTGACGATGTGCGCGATCCGTTCAGGGATTCTGTCCGCGACGATGGGAGCCATGAACCCGCCGAGACTATGACCGACGAGAATCACATCGCGCAAGTTTTTCGATTCGATCAAGTCCACAACTTCCTGGACATGCGTGTTCAGGTCAATCGAGTCGCTGTGGATGTCAGCGCGTTCGGCGAGTCCCGCCAGCGTGGGTGAGTAAACGATGTGTCCCGCCGCGCGCAAAGGGGGCGTCAATCTCTCCCAACACCAGCCGCCGTGCCACATACCGTGAATGAGAATGAAGGTAGTCACACGATTATCCTCCTATACACAAGTCATGAAAGTTATTTACCATTCCATACAAATCCATCTGCCGTAGTGACGGTCTTAAAGCCAAGTTGTTTATAGATCGGAAAGCCCGACGGCGTAGCAAACAAAATGGACTGCTTATATCCAGCCTCGCGAGCAGATTGCATAGCGGCGAGGGTTAGTGCCTTGCCAAGCCCGTGACCACGATAACGCGGCAGGGTTGTGACGTGATAAATCCCCGCACCATGATCCGCGTGAAGCAGAGTCGAGACGGCGCATGCCTCGCCTTGCCAGCGTGCGACGAAGTGTTCGAATTTGGGCGCGGGTTCGGTAAGCGAGTTGGCAAGGATTTGCTGAAAGTCGGGGCGGCTTGGCTCTGGCTCTTCAAAGCCTTCCATGAGGACGTTCAACCAGTCCGCTTGATCTTTCTCAGATCGAACGCGCACGAGTTCAACTCCTTTTGGAAGCGACAATTCTGGCAAGTCATTGAATCCGCGCGACATGCAGGGCATTCCTTTGAAGTGTTCCCAGCGAATGTTTTTTGAATTCAGATATTCGCCCAGTCCAGGCGTACCGCCATCGGGAAAATCCACCCAGAAAAACGGGAGACGCTTTGAGATGAATGATTCAAGAATTGAATCCGCGATCCTGCTCAAATCTTCGGCGCGTGTTGCCGTGCGGACGACCCCGTTGAAACGGTATAGGCTTCGCCGTTCTGTCGCGAACCAGGTAATCCCGTCGGTCTCTGTGAAACGACCATCCAGAAGGCGGGCAATGCCCTTGTAATATGTCAGGGCGTTTTCTTCAACAAGCGAAATAGTATTCATTCTTGTCGCTTCCTTCGTTATTGTCAGGGACTGGAATGCCCAGCCCCTGATTTTCATTTACTCCTTGATATCTTTACGAAACAGGAACAGCAATACGGTGAAGATCGCGTTGATGATCAGTGGAGGTCCTGCCTGGGCAAAGTTCAACATACCCTTTGCAAGCTGGTAGACAAAAACCACCACATGACCCGTCGTGAGCGCAAGGATGACGCGCGATAGTTTGCTCAAGCCATCGCCGCCGCGCGCGGCAAGGAACGCGGTGTACGCAAAGGTGAGCGATAACTGTCCATAGAGCATGTTCAACACCGCGTCAGGCAGGCTGGTCGCCAATACCTTTTCGGCGACGTTCGGCAGAAATAAGAAAAGAAAGCCGAACACGGTCAGGTACGCCGCGATAACGTACAGGGTGATTTGCAATCTTTTGCTCATTTAATTTCTCCTTTTTCTTTGGCATTTGGGTGCGAATTTCTACATCGGCTTGCAGGCGCGGAATGTGATACCCTGCGTGCCGAAGTCCAAGGCGTCCGAGGGGTCGGGCGTGTCCACGTAACTGTTGTACTTGTGGACGATCTCCCCGTCTTGAAAACCAGCCGCGCTCACGGCGCGGAGCAACTCTGCATCCAGCAGAGCGCCGGCAATTCAGCCCGTCCACAGGGAGATGTCATCCAATGCGCTGTTGGGTACCTCCCTTTCAACCAGAATATCTCCAACCTGCAACCGTCCGCCAGGTTTGAGAATGCGGAACCACTCGCGCAGAGTCTCGGTCTTGTCGAGCGTCAGGTTGAGGACACCGTTGCTGATGACCACGTCGGCAAAGTTATCGGGGATGGGAAGCGACTCGGCGAGTCCTTCTCGAAACTCGACGTGGGTCGCGCCCATTGCCTCCGCCCCCGCCCGCGCCTTGCTCAACATCTCGGGGGTCATGTCCACCCCGACGACGCGCCCCGCCGAACCGACGAGCCGCGAGGCGATCAGCGAATCGAATCCCGCGCCCGAACCGACGTCCACAACGGTTTCTCCCGCGTGGATGTCGCCAACAGAAAACGGATTCCCCGTCCCTGCGAAAGAGGCGATGTTCGATTCGGGCAGGTCGGCGTAAAGGGCTTCATCGTAGCCGAGGATGTTTGCGAGTTTGCGACCCGTGTGAAAGTGATAGCCCTTGTTTGGATCGAGGGCAACGTTGGCGTATTCTTTTTGAATCTCCACCCTGAGTTCTTTGAGCGAAATCTTTGGAAGGTTCTGACGGTGTGTCATACGTTTCTCCTTTGGCTTGAAACAGACGACGACAGAAAGATTTCTCGAGCGCCTCCTTTCGGTAAATGTCCATTCGTTATGCGTTCGCGGCGAATTCCAATTTCAGAGGGATCGCGCGGGACATGGAGTCGCCGACGGGCGAGGAACGTTCGCAACGCTCGCGTAAATATGTAATCTGTTCGGGCGTCGCGTTGGGGACGGAGATTCTCACGGTGTAGGAAATGCCGTCGTAGCCCGAACTAGGCGTCCCGTCCAGACCAAGATACGAACGGACGTTGAAATGTCCCGTTGCCTCCACCGAGAGCGATTCGATCTTAAGTCCGAGAAAAGAGGCATGCATGGCGATCAAATCCACGTCGCAGGCGGCGAGGGTGGCGAGGAACATTTGCATGGGGTTGAATTCGCCGTCGCCGCCGAGGTGGACGGTCATACCCTTGAATTCGACACGCGAGCGCGAGCCGCCCTCCCAGTGCGCGACGAGCGCGGGATTGCGGTCGGCTTTTTCGGGATGTTGCGCGCAGATGTTTTTGAACTCCAGCAGTTCGCTGACCTCCACGCCGTTGATATTTTCACTCATGGTTTATCTCCTTTGGCTTAACATAAATGACGACAGAAAAGTTTTTGCGAGCGCCTCCTTTCCAAAATTCATGCACTGCCAAACCAAAATAACCAGCATTTACGAATCAAGCAATAAGTATTTCAGATTCGAGCACATTCACAGTTATGTATTGATGGTTTTCCTTACTGGTCTAACGCCCAGATATTCACATCATCTAGGAGGATATTAGCGCCTGGCTGAAGTTCAAAGCGCAGACTTCCATTGGAAAATTGGGCGTCGAAACCAGAAAGCATGCGATTGCCGTCTATAGTTATGATGATTTCTTCATTTTTTGCTTCAACGCGAACGCGATACCACTTGTCTTGCTGGAAGGTAAACGGTTGACTTTCGATTGGGGAGAAGTTCCAGTTGGAACCGTTGTAGGTGGTTGTTGCCCAAACGATCACCTTGTCATTGGGGTCAAAGCCAATGACATACGAATCTCCGTTGGATTGTTCACGAAAGTTGAGATAGAAACCAGATAGTTTCTTAAGTTCCACCTGGAACTCGATCATAACATTTGAGATATTTGAAGGTCCGAAATACACGGTACCTGCGGGCCATCCGGTTCCCACTGCTGTAAATTCCAACACTTGCCCTGACTTTTTCCGGATAACCCGCCAATTTCCATCTCGGAGCGAGAATCCGCTTGTAGTTCCATCCTCAAAATTCTGACTAAAAACCAATGTACCGGAGGGTAGCGCTGTAGAATCGCCAGCAGTGACTGCCACTTGCGTTTCTAAAAGTTTAACTAGTTCGATCAGAAGAGGGCTGGCGAAAATGGCTGTGATGAAAGTTCCTATTAAGCCGATCCATGCAGCCAAAATGGTTGGATTTATCTTCTTTTTGTGAGGTCTGGAAGGCATACTTTCTGCATCATCCAATCTGCTTCGCCGCTACTTGAATAGTTCTGCCGCATAGAAAGCCAACCAACGGAAATAAAAGATCAATCCGATATCGAATGCCAGTACCATTGGCAAACCCATAATAACAAGGATTTGGTTACTTTTTTTCAAAGCCGATTCTGCGGGGTTATTTGGGTTGTAATAGACTTGCACGTCCTTACCCACGGGATATTCCCTTGTGACATTGTTTCGAACGGTTTCTTCATGCCTGATTCCTTCATATCCACCAGCATTTCCGGGATGAATATTTTTACTTTCGTATCTCTGCCCCGCCACTTGATATTCGTATTTGACAAACGGCACATAAATAATGCCGCCTTTCAACTCTCGCTGCCCAACTGCCTTTGATTCAACGATCCTGCCAGAGACAGATTGCCACCTTTGCGCGGAAACTAACTCCTTTAGACTTCTTAACATGGTGGCGTTCAATAGCCATCCCCCCAATAAGGCGAAGGGCAGGATACAGATGAGTACATAGGGTAGAGATTCGGTTCCAGTCATTGATCTTTTCCTTTTGAAAATAAATTTTCTTTACAGTTTCACTAATCGTTCTATCTGTGGTAGGTGCGTCAACTCGTGCGAGGCGAAGTAACTGACCTGCTGTTTGATGGAGACAATCCCGAACTCTTCATGTTGTCCCGTGCGCCACCAGTCGGCGAGGGGGATGGATTCGAGTTTGGCGATCACTTCCCGGCGCGTGGATAGATACGTCTCAAAAATCTCGCGGGTGGATGGCGGACGTTCGCTCTCGTCCTTCGCCCACGTCCAGACTTGCTTCATTTCCAAGACAGGATTTTTCTCTTTGAGGAACAGGTCAATGCGGAAATCAAGCACGCCCTGCGCGTCGCGCAAATGGGAGACGACGTTGCGGATCGCCCAGCCGCCGTCGGGGGCGGGACGCGTCATCGCCTCTTCGCTCAGACCTTCGATCAGCGCGGCGACTTCGAGCGGAGTCTGGCGGAGTTGTGCCAACGCTTCGGCGGGGTCGAGCGCTTCGAGCCAGTAGACGGGCGGGAACCATTGGAAGGTCTCGCCCCACGCGCCGCAGGTGGGACATTTTTGGGGAGGGTTGGTGAGAGCCAGATGCCCGCAGGTGCGGCAGACGTAGGGGTGTGGAGTCTCGTGGATGAGCGGAACCCGCCCCGCGGTCAGGGCGGATGCGCATGCGCGGAAGGCGGCTTGCAGGTCGGCGTCATCCAATGCAGCGGCGATGCGTTCGATGTCGCTGGCGAGAGTCTCTTTATCGTTCGGCAGGTTCAATTCCCACGCGGCGCGGCGCGAGATTGCATCCGCCTGGGCGCGGGTGAGTTTGGCAATGTCGTATTGCCCTTCGCTCTCCAGCCGCAGGGCGAGGGAGAGCAGTTGTACGAGCGTGCCTGTCCATTGTGAAGTTTGCATGTTTATTTTCCTTATCATTCTAATTTGGATTCATTTCCCGTCAGTCTCGCGGCTCGGTTGCCAAAGCGAAAAGAACAGGAAATGTTTGATGAATGCCGTCGGTCTGTTTCATGGATTGCAGTCTGGCAAAAACATCCGCTTTGAATCTCTGCAGACCTTCCACGCCTGTGGCTTTTTCGACTGCCTCCAAAGTTACCCGCGCCCCATGCGACCATAACGTAGACCAGAATTCCTCCTCGTCGGCATAAACAAAAACAGACGCTTCCGATACAACTTGAATATTGACGAAGCCCGCCGTTTCCATAATTGTTTGAAGCCCTGCTGGCGTCCCGAAATCGGGTTGCGCATCAGGCGTGTTCGCCTCGCCTTGTTCGGGTTCAGGTGGAAGATATGTTTTGGCGATTTCTTCAAACCAGACCCATTGCTCGTCGAACGCTTTAGCCCATGTCGCCACCACAACGAGCCCATTCGGTTTCAGCACGCGCCGAAACTCGGACATGGCGCGATCCAGTTGGGGAAAGAAGAAAATCGCAAAACAGCACAAAACAAAGTCAAACGAATTATCGGGAAATTGCAGGGATTCGGCGTCCATCTGGTGCGCCTCGGCATTCGAAGATAATCCCAAACGGTCAAGTTCACTAGCGGTTTCCAGCGCCATCTTCTCTGAAAGGTCAACGCCGATCGCATGTCCCTGCAACCCCACGGCTTCCGCCGCGGGAATGAGAACCGCGCCCCTGCCAGTTGCCACATCGAGAACGTTAGCACCATTGGGAATCTGGGCAAGTTCCACCAACCTGCGCCCGAAGTGAGAAAAGAATCGCGGACCGATATGATCGTACATACTCGCAACCCGATCAAAGAGACCTGAAACCTGCTGTTTTCTTCGTTCTGAATCAGAAAGCGCGTTGTTGTCCATTGCGATTCTCCTTTCTATCCAAACTTTCAACCCATCCCGCAATGGACTTGCGAGACGCGCCAACTCCTTCAACTCGGACTCCTTCGAACATTACGGCGTAATTTGATCTTTCAGTGATTTTCCAAAAAATCGAGGATCCTGCCGTTCACCAGTTCTGCCTGCGTAAACGTCAAATCGTGACCGACTCGGGGAATGACTTCAGTTTCGATCCGGGGCGCGACGCGGTTAAGTCGGCTGACTGCTTTTTGAGCAGGATACATCTTTTCGTTTTCGCCGACCATGAACAGAACGGGAATTTTGAAACTTTGCCAGGCTTCGTCGTTCAGGAGTGTTGCCGGAATCACAGGCATGGGGCTGAAACACTTCTCGGCTGTCTTCCAGTCTGTGACGGCTTCATCCACAAAGGCTTGTCCTGAACTTCCGCCTTGTACAGCATCATGAAGCAGCCAGTAGTAAAACCGCCTGTGAAATTCCGCGAACGGGATGCGGGTGAGCAAAGCCCTGAAGATGAGCGACAAGGATACCGGTAAAACGGTCATCGCCGGGGCTAACAAGACAAGTTTATGAAGACGCTCAGGATGGCAGAGCGCATACTGACTCGCCACCCAGCCCCCGTACGACAAACCCATCAGGTTGAATGTCCCGGTGGGAATGAGAACGGTCAACACTTCATCTAGCCAGGCAATGATGTCTTCCCGGTTTTTGATCTTCCGCCGTCTGACACTCAGCCCAAAATCATAGATGCTATCTAGGGCATACGTTTTATGACGGGAAGACAGGGCGGCAATGTTGGGCACCCATGCGAGCGATGTAGCCAGACTCCCGGGTAATAAAACCAGGGGCAGATTTGTGGATTCTCCACTGATACGGACAAAAGTCTGACCTGAAGGCGTTTCGATCAATTTTGTTTCCGACTTAACCGGCCATGCCCTTGATCTTTCCATGTAAAAGGCATGGTATTCTTTCTGTGCTTGCAGAGAACGAAAGGGATGGAAGGGTGATGTTTTCATCTTCGTTATTGCTTCAACCCATCCCGCAACTGACCTGCGAGACTCGATAACTCATCCAATTCGGACTCATTCAGGCACGACCACGGCGCGAAGAAGAGACGCTCCGCCTCCGCTTCGACCTCCGCCCGAACCTGTTTGCCCGTCGCCGTGATTTGGATCTTCCCCGAAGCGTCGTCCGCCCAGCCGCGCCGCGCCAGTTCCTGCACGTCCGCCGCGTGGACTTCGCGCGTCACGCCGCGCCCGCTGGTTTTCTCGTGGAGTTCGTCGAAGGTCAGCGCGTCGCTTTGGGAGAGTCGGTCGAGAACTTCCCACGTGTGACCTTCGATCTTGTGCGCCCGCCATGTGGCAAAATAGCAATCGTCGCGGTGTCCCTCCAACAGCAGGCAGTGAGCGACAAATCCTTCGAGAAGCGCAAACGTATTCGTCCGCTGGTAGAGGTCGCGTTTGGCTTTGATCAAAACATGCGCGGGGGGTTCGGGCGTGGAGGATGCCGCGTCCGAAATGCGGGCAAGGAGATTCCCAATCGTCCGCAGCGACTCTTTGGGCATGGGGGTGAGAGTCGACATGGTTTTATCTCCCGCTTGCATGAGGCGAACCGCGGCGGCTCGTCCCGACTCGGTGGCGCGGTACATCCCCTGACCGTCGGATGCCAAATATCCCTGCTGAACAGCGGAGGCAAGCCGCTCCTCGTTCACCTGCGCCAGCCCGTAGGGAAAATGGCGCATGAACTCGGCGATGGTAAATGGCTCCGCGTCGAACAACCAAAGCGGCGTCACCCAGGCGTAGTAGCCAGGTGGCAGGGAAAGCTCCTCTGCGGCTTTATCCGCGGCGGGATAGCCATAATTGTCAAACAGAATTTCCGAACTTTCTTCGAGCGTGGACCAGATAAATTTCAGGTTCATAGGTGCCTCCTACCGCCTCAATACATCCCATAATTAACTGGTGGAATGAGGTAACACTTCCAACTCATTTCGCCGCAAGGATCATGGTAAATCCAACCCAACCAAAGGCGTTCGTCTCTTTGCCCATTGCGCGCCAAGAGCGGAGAGTTCGTCTTCACTCAAAAAACGAGCCGCCATTTGAAAGAGGACTTGTTCCTCCTTTTGAAAATGCCCGCGGACGATTGGGAATAACTGCCTAGCAAAGTCTCGCGCAGAGTCGAGGTCGGCGGCGGATTCGATTTTGCCGAACAGGTCAACGATCTGGTTGTGTTCAAAACGCATGACCGCGAGAGGTCCGCCTTGAACGCCGAGGTGAGGTTCGAGCGCGTTGAAGAGCAGTTCGTCTTCGAGACCCGCGTGGGCTTCGAGGGTAAAGGCGAAGGCGGCAAAGCGATGCTGGATTGAGGACAGGGAATCCAACGCGGGAAGCGCCTGTTCGATGTGCCCAAGAAACAGATAAAAGACGGCGTGTTCGCCTAGAAGCGCGTCGGTGATAAGCATGAGATTGTATTTTCTCCTGTGTAATTTATGTTTTGTACCCGATGGGTAGATCGCGAATCACTTCCAAAAAATTGACGCTGCGCGCGGGAAGCCGTTGGGATGAAAAAACGCGAATGACTTTTTCGGTCAACCCTGCGCGGACGACGGACACCTCAGGGTGCTGTTCGATGATTGCGGAGGTCAGGCGGATCATTTCATCGCTTTGCGAATCCACACCTATGAGCACAACCACATCGGGGCGGGATTCGGCAATGTGTTGGTGGATATTTTCATCGAAGCCGCATGTCCCAATCAAATCCATATCCGCATGAAGGCGCAATATCTCCTCCATGCTCTCGCCGAAGAGCTGTTGGGAACACATCAGTAAAATACGATGTCTTGACATGCCATATTCCATTGCGCAACTGACTCTATTCAAGAGTACTAAAGGATGCGACGTAATTGCATCCTTCCCCATCCCGCATCAGGAATGAAAAGAGAAGGATTTTTCCCCGCTGAAGATTCTGTTTGAATTAGTTCTTTATTTTCGTCGCAGATCTAATAACCCGCCACTCGACGGCATAATAAGAAATCTGTAAGGGAATGTTTTTTAAGTCTTAGCCCAAAGGCAATTTACCACAGAGGACACAAAGATCACAGAGTTTTTAATAGGTTTTCTCTGTAAATTCCGCGCCCTCTGTGTGAGAAATGAACTTAAGAAAAACAGGCTCTAAAGTGTCCCATTCATTTTTGAGCGCCTGGCGCGCCATGCAAAACGCCCACGAAAACGAGTTCTTCAAGCGCACGGACCGTGTGCGATTCGCCCGCATCGAACACCAGCAGCGAATTCGCCTCACATGTGCGTTCGATTCCGTCGCCGCCAGTGAAAACGCCCCTGCCCTTTAATATCACCACAAAAAACGGCGAACTCGGCGCATTATGCTCCCGAATGACTTGACCCACCTTGAGTGTGAAGAGAATTGCACGTCCGTGAGGGTCGGCGTGAAGCGGTTCAGCGTGAGGATTGTCTTTTCCAAATTGCAGGTTATCCAACAGGTTTGCGATTTTCATTGTAGACTCCTTTGCTTATTATTCCGAGTAACCTTAATTGACTAACACGTTAATGTGTCATGCTGAGCGAAGCGAAGCATCTCTACGACTGTCCCAGAGACCCTTCGCTGCCGCTCAGGGTGATATTTTGTAAGGTAACTTATGTTAACTTTGGCATGAAAATATTCAAAAGAGAAGGACGCCAGGCACACAAGGGAATTTATCTGATCGAGATGTGCCTGGCGTCGGGCATTAATTTGATTCCGTGCGACCGATCTGCACCCGCCAGATGTCGGGACCTTCCTCGAGATATTCCCATGTGAACTGTCCCGCGTGTTCGTGAACGAACTGGTAATACAGCGGCTTCGGGTCATGATCGTTGATCAGGATAAAACCCTGCCCTGGCGTCAGGCTGGCAAAGGTCTGGAAGATCATCGGGTGCTTTTGAGGCGGGGGAGTTTGCCGTATGTCGAGGGTGGTGGTTATGTTCATTATGTGTCTCCTTTGGAAGATGGTGGGGCGATTATAAAACGAATGGATGTTTCAGCGTTACACATGCGCGGCGTGTTTGGCTTTGTGCGCCGCGTCCTCCATCGCCTCGAACATCTCCCGCGCGGATTCAGGCGTCAGGCGCTGGTCGAGAATGGGCAGATAGACCTCCTCTTCCTTCGCAAAGTGAAGCTTGACAAGCGCATACACACCGTACAACACGCGCTGCAAAACCTTTGTCTGTTTGAATGCCAATTGCGCATCGCCCAAATTCTTTTTCAGTGTTTCGAGTTCTTCAATGTAACTGCCGATTTCAACATGGTCGCGGCTCATGGTCTTGGTAGCGTCGGGACTGCCGAGCACCTTTTGAACAACAGGATACAGCGCAGCCTCTTCCGCTTCAGCATGGGGCTTGAGATGGTGGGCAAGAAATTCATAAACTTCATCCACGCCTTTTCGGGTCTCTGTGATGGACGCGATATCAAGTCTCTCAGCGACCTGACGGATGTGATCTACATTCGGAAATAACTCCTTATGCTCATCACGTAGGGGTTGGGTAACAGTACTCATGGTTAATCTCCTTCAGACTTTGAATGTTTATACTCTTACTATACACGTCTCCTCGCACAATTTACATGACGCAAGTCAATTAACTGCACCCTTTTCCACCAGATGTTTCAAACGCTTCGCGTTCGCGATCGTCACCCACTTGCGCCCTGACTTGACCAGTTTCTCCTCGGCGAAGCGGCTCATCACGCGGCTGACCGTCTCGGTGGTCGCGCCCGTCATTGCCGCCAGGTCCTGCCGCGAAAACGGAAGTTGGATTAAAACGTTATCGTCGCGTGCTTCGCCCACTTTTCCCGCCAACCGCAGCAGCGCCGCGGCGATACGTTGTTCAGCGGTAAACGAACTCAATTGCTGGACGATCTCCCGCGACTCCACCAAACGCTGACTGACCACTTCCAGAGCGTGCCGCGCCACATCAGGATATTCTGAAAGGATCGCTTCAAAATCGGCGGAGGAGATTTGCAGGATGCAACAATCGGTTTGCGCAATGGCAGTCTCCGTATAAATGCGCCCGCCAAGAGCGGTTAATACGCCAAAGTATTCGCCGCCGTGCAAGATATCCAACAGCACTTCCCGCCCAGAAGCGGCTACACGAAGCAACTTAACCTTTCCCATCGCCACAAGATGGAGAAACTTCGCGTCATCGCCTTCAAAATAAATCCGCTCTCCCGCACGTACATCGTGGTCATGAACAAGAGGGTTGATTTTCGCAATCGCCTCGGCGGACAAATGCCTGAAGAACGGCAAACGCCCGATGATCTTCAAACGATACTCCAGAGAACATACGGCAGGGTCCACCCAGTCCAACCGCACGGGAGATTTGGGGCGCGTCATGTTATTTCCTTTCCAATAAAAACGGCGCTCAAGCCTTCGCCCGCCCTTCCCAAAACTCAAGGCGATTCCCCTCAGGGTCGCGGACGTAGATCGCCCTTGCGCCCCAGACTTCCTTGATCGGCGTTGATGCGATTCCCGCGCTCGACAAATCAGCCTGAATTTGTTCAACGTCGGCGATCTGAAGGCTGATGGTAACGCCCCTGCCATCCCCGCTCTTGATGGATGCCCGCGCTTCATTTGCCACGCTCAATCTTGCCGCTTCGTTGAGTTTGAACTCCACGAACCAATCGGTGGAGGCAAGGATGCGAAGTTTCAATCCATCGCGGTAAAACGCAACGGTCTCCGCCCAATGTTTGCAATACAAAATCGTGTTTGCCGCCTTGATCTTCACTGGTTCATCCCTTTGCTTCGGGAAATAAAATCGCCCAACAACGCGGGTCGCCAGCCAGCAAGCCCAGCCCGCCCCGCGCAGGTTTTCCACACGGCTCCGTGTCGAACCTCATTGCAAGCGTTTGGGCAGCGGGTGAAAAATAAGCGATCACCTCGCAATGCAGTTCACCCTCTTCGCTGCGGGTAAAGACAGCCATATCTGCGGGACTTCCCGCCGCCTCGAACGCCGCGATAAATTCCTTCTCGATCTGCGCGGATATCGTCGGCGCCCACATGCCATCGCCCAGCGTCGCAGAGCGCCATCCATTTATCTGTTCCATATATCTCCTTTGTCATAGTCGGCAATCGAAAAAAGATTTCACAAGTCCTGATAGAATAACACGCCACGGAAAACCCCATTATGCCACTTCTCACCCGCACATTCATCAAAACCGCAATGGTCTGTTTCACGCTCGCACTCATGCTTGGCATCCTGCTGGCGGCGGGCATCACGAACGGATTCTTCCCCGTCTACATTCACCTGCTGGTCTTTGGCTGGCTGACCCAGTTGATCTTCGGCGTTGCCTTGTGGATGTTCCCAAAATATTCAAACGAAAAGATGCGCGGATACGAAACCCTCGGTTGGTGGTCGTATGCCCTGCTCAACAGCGGCTTGCTCCTGCGCGCCATCGCCGAACCGATTCAATCCACCCAGCCCAATCCCCTCAGCGGCTGGACGCTTGTGCTCTCCGCCATTTTGCAATTTCTAGCGGGGTTGTTATTTGTATTCAATACATGGCAAAGGGTCAGGGAAAAATAAATGCCGCGCTTAAGTGTCTGGTTCGTACGCGCCTCGTTCATTTACCTCCTGATCGGGCTTTTCTTCGGCGCGTTGATCCTCGCCCAAAAAGGGATTTCATTTTATCCGCCCATCTGGAATCTCTTCCCTCTTCATGTGGAATTTCTGCTAACGGGCTGGCTCATCCAACTGGCGATGGGCGTCGCCTTTTGGATCATTCCACGCTTTAGCCGCGGCTCTCCACGCGGACCTGTGGGCTTGGTCTGGTTTTCCTTTGCCTTGCTCAACACTGGAATTTTGATCACCGCCCTGCAACACTGGTTTCCCCACGCGCTCATCATCGGGCGCATTGCCGAAGTGTGCGCGGCGATTCTTTTCGTCATTGGCTCATGGCGGCGCGTCAAACCACAGGGTGTGTTGTAGCAATCGGCACGGCGCGAAAATACGCCTCCCCCGCGCAGGATTTACACAAGACCGTCCCTTCGCGGAGGACTTCGCGCTGGTTGATGATCTCTTCGCCGCAGATTTCGCACTCGGCGCGTTTGCCTGCCTGACCGATGATTTGCTTGATGGGCGTCGCCAGTTCGATGTGTTGCCAGTCGAGCAGGAGATCGTCGGGGATGTGTTGGTAGCCGATGAGTTGCGCTTCCCATTTGTTGCGCGCCGACGGGGCGTAGTCCCATGCCAGTTCGCGGATGTTGAGTCGCGGGGCAATGCGAATCGCCTGTTCGGTGAGCGAGTCAATGAAGGAGGCGGCGGTCTTGCCGTAGTCTTCGACGCGGAGGGTGCGCCTGCCGATGTAGCAACCTGTCGCGGCGGAGATTCCGTCCACGAAGCAGCCGTCCGTTTCGGCGATGGCAATGAGGCGTTTGTCGGGTTGGGGTAAAGGCAGGTCGAGCAGGAGTCCAGCCAAAAGTCCAGCGCGAACGCCGAGCACTTGTCGCGGACAAATGTTATGGTGATGAGTCGCGCTGAGGGTCAGCAATTCATCCAGTGTTGAAATCGTCTTAAACGAAACAGCGTTCATCTTTAGCCTTTAGGCGAGAGGTTTCCGAAATGCGGTAAATAGGCGGGAAACCAAGCCGTAAAAAGTAACCACCCACGCGACCAATGCCAGATAAATGAAGTATTGCGGGATGAGCAAAAGAAAATCCATGTTCAATACTTGCGCCAGCCGAAACGTGGCGACGGTGTACATGCCCATTGGGAAGACCAGCCCCCAATAGACGGGGTGATAGGTCAACGGATAGCGTTTGTAGAAATGACGCCATGCGCCCACAATGAACAAATAAGGAATCCACCAGGTTCCCGCCGCCCAGAAGAAAACCGTGAAGCCCTTAATGAAGGGAGCAAAATCGGCAAGGAAGGAAGCGTGCCCTCGCAACAAGATATTTGCGCCCGCCAATGTGGTGATGGCGACCGCGCCTGTGTTGATCCAATACGATGGGTTCATCTCTTCGGCTTCGATCTTGAAGAACAGGAAGCGGTACATGATGAGCGAAATGATCAGGATGTAGAACATACAACCCAACAGATAAAAGCCAAGCATGGAAAAGGTGAACATCTCCTGCCATGCCTCGAAGCGTGAGACGATCAACATGCCCAGCACAGGCACAGACTGGGTGGAAACGATGAACAGGAGCCAGCCGCCGTTGATGCCATCTTCCAAAGTCGGTTTTTCTTCCTTGACCGTCAATGCGGTAAAGAGGGTGTAGATCAGCAGGAACCAGAGCGCCAGCCCCAAGACCCATAGATATAACGCAATAGTTTCGTTGGCTTGAAGAATGACAAACTGGCTGCCAAGCACATTAGTAGCAGCAACAATCGTCAGGAAACCTGAACCGATGCGGTGATTGGATAGATCACTGAAGACCTTCATGGGATACCGCACAAGGCGGATAAGGGTCAGAATCCACAAGACGATATAGAAAAACTGATTGAGATAAAACAAGGGTATGGCGAGAATATCCATCTTCAAAAGATGACAAGCAATGGATACAATCCCCGTCGCCATAACCAATGCAAAGTAGGCAGGGAAGAGATCGCGGGTTGCGCCTTCAATCAGGTTATTTACTTTACTCGACATGCCGTGCTCCTAGACGACTTTGCGGCGCGTCCAGATCACCAATTGAAAACTGCGCCAGAGATAACTGATGGGAAAACTCAACATGTGTACCAGCCTGCCAAATGGGAAGACCGCAATCAGCAGGGTGGCATTGAGGAAATGCAGTTTGGGAATCAACGGCAGGGATGCCACATATTGCGGTGCGGGTTGGAAGGTCGCAAGCGATACCACCCAGGGAGTGACCGTATGAATAAACCATGTCGCGCCCCAGCGATAACCAAACGCCATCCACAGACCCAGCGCCACCTGCACGATCAGCAAAACCAGCACAACCCAGTCAGCGGGCGTGGTCACCATGCGGACTTTGCTCGAAGCCACGCGCCGATAGAACATCGCACCCGCGCCCACAAACGCCATAATGCCGAGAACTTTTCCAGCCAGTTCCGCAAGGTAGAGGGTTTCGGGCGTGCTATGCAAAAGGAACATCAACTTCGGTGCGACAAACCCGCCCAGATGAATGAGCAGGGTTGGCAGGATTCCATAATGCCAAAGCGTCGAACCCCAGAATTGAATATCGGTCTCCAAAAATTGCGAGGAGAGACTCGTAAACGAAAACTGGTTGGTGAGAAAACGGTAGATCGTCCCACCCACGGCAAGAGCAACTGCCACGTAGGGAAATACAACGAAGAGAAGATTGTCAAGCATGGCTCAATTCCTTTTCAGGAGTGTGCGAAAGAACAAGTTGAAGCGCCTTCAACAAGCGGACATACGGATTTTGCGACTCGGCAAACGCCTTGAGCATTTTTTCAATTGCGGGCGTTACCCCCTCCACGAGCAGGGTCTGGCAAAACTCGCCCTGACGGTTGGCAGAATCCAAGCCAAGAAAGCGCAGGATAACGGCGAGATGATCGGGTAGTTCTTCGCCCGACGAGTACCCGAAAGTGCGGTAGGCTTCATTCAACTGCGCCATAAACGCACCGCGCTTGTAACTCTCGCCAAACAATTGATAGCCCGCATATGGATAACAAACAGGCTGCATATCAAATGTGACCGTATAGAGTTCCTCGATTTTTTGAACGGATAGATTTTGGATTCCATTCTGGAATGCCGCCAATTCATCCGCCGCTTCTGAATGAACGCTTCGCACCCCGCCGAGGCAGGATTCAGCAATCAAGAACAAATCGTCGCTGGGATAGGAGATCAGATCAGCGAACTGGGCATAGAGGAGACCAGTGATGTCTTTGCTCATGATTACAAACCTCTGCGCGCGCCCTGGCTGCGACCAAATCCCGTTTCGGCTTTGCGCTGCTGCGGATCGTACGTCTCTTCGATGTCACCCTCGCGGCTGGCGGGCGGGATCATGAAGCGTTCCTGATAGGACGGAAGCGAAGTCAGGTGATAGATGGCTTCCGCTTCTTCCGCGTCCATGCCTGCTTTGGCGAGCGCGGCATTCGCCTCCTCGATAGTCACATCGCCGACGGTTTGGGCGCGTTTGTACAAGCGGACAGCGATCATCTTTTGGTACGACTTGATGACCAGTTCATCATTCCCTGCCGCCAACGTGCGCGACATATAACGCACAGGCACGCGGGCATTTTCCAGCGAACTGAACAGGTCGGTCTCGACGCGCTGGGTTCCACTGCTCTGGGTCGCATTGAGGACGGGCAAAAGCGGCGGGACGTAGAACAGCATGGGGAGGGTGCGATATTCAGGGTGGAGCGGAAGCGCGAGTTCCCATTCTTTCACATAACGATAGACGGGCGAACGCTGCGCGGCAGTGATCACACCGTCGGGGATGCCGCTTTCCTTCGCGGCGGCGACAACTTTCGGGTCGTGCGGATCGAGAATCATCTCGCGCTGACGCTGGACGAGTTGTTCATCAGGGACTTTGACGGCGGCTTCGATCTGATCCGCATCGTAAAGCAGAACGCCCAGATAGCGGATGCGTCCCACGCAGGAGTGGAAGCAGGCGGGAGCCTGTCCCGATTCGAGGCGTGGGTAGCACAAAATACATTTTTCCGATTTGCCCGTTGACCAGTTGTAGAAGGTCTTTTTGTACGGGCAGGCGGAGACGCACATGCGCCAGCCGCGGCATTTATCCTGGTTGATGAGGACGATGCCATCTTCGGCGCGTTTGTAGATCGCGCCCGAAGGACACGCCGCCACACAGCCCGCATTGAGACAGTGATTGCAGATGCGCGGCATATAGAAGTAGAAGAGTTGCTCGATGGAAAAGAGCCGCTGTTTCTCTTCTTCGCTCATGTTATCCAACAGCGGATCGTTGACCGCGTAAATGTTGGAGCCGCCCAGGTCGTCGTCCCAGTTGGGACCCGATTCGATGTCAATCGGTTTGCCATCGATGCGCGAGATGGGACGCGCCGTAGGTTGGTCATCACCGAGCGGAGAGTTGAACAGGTCACTGTAGTTGTACGTCCACGGTTCGTAATAATCGTCCATCGTGGGCAGGGCAGGGTTGGAAAACAAATTTCCCAGCGTCTGCACGCGGTTTTGCATTTTCAATTCCACTTTGCCGTTCTTGAGTTCCCAGCCGCCTTTGTATTTTTCCTGATCTTCCCATAAAGTGGGAAAGCCCGTACCAGGCTTGGTCTCGACATTGTTCCACCACATGTACTCCGCGCCTTGTCGGTCGGTCCAAATGTTCTTGCAGGCGATACTGCACGTGTGACAGCCAATGCACTTATCGAGATGAAATACCATTGAAATTTGTGAGCGGATTTTCATAATGTGATTTCCTTTTCTTCACCACAAAGTGTCACTAAGAAAATACAAAGGTTTTTACTTTGTGTATCTTTGTGACCCTTCGTGGTAAAAGTATTTTAGAACTCTGGCTTTCCAGGCAGTTTACGCACCAAAACAAACGTATCGCGGTTGACGCCCGTCGGACCCCAGTAATTGAAACTGTAGGTGAATTGTCCATACCCGCCAACCATCAATGACGGCTTGAGGTGGATGCGCGTCGGGCTGTTGTGTCCGCCTGCGCGTTTGTTGCCGCGCATGGGTGACTTGGGCGTGCTGACCGTTCGTTCGGGCGCGTGATAAACAATACAAATCCCAGGCGGGATGCGCGCGCTAACGATGGCACGGGTGACGGTCGTGCCGTGGTCGTTGTACAGTTCGACCCAGTCGTTGTCCACGATGCCGATTTCTTTCGCATCCTGCTCGCTGATCCACATCGGCTCGATGCCGCGCGAGAGAGTCAACATGCGGTCATTGTCGAAATAATTCGAGTGGATGTGCCACTTGGCGTGCGGAGTCAGGTAATTCAACTGAATCGTCTTGCCTTCGCTGTGACTCTTGTCCAAGTCGCCAAACGCCAAAGGATCGGGGCGCGGCTTGTACGTCGGTAAATGTTCGCCGTACGCCAGGTAGCCTTCATGATCGAGATAGAAATGCTGGCGTCCCGTCAACGTGCGCCACGGGACGAGCCGTTCCACGTTGAGCGTATACGCCGAGTACGGGCGTCCATCGGACACAATGCCCGTCCAGATCGGGCTGTTGAGCAATCGGTGTGGCTGGCGCAAAATGTCGTTGAAGGTCATGCGGGTGGCGCGGGTATCTTCTGCCAGGTCGGTCAGTTTGAGTCCCATGCGCTCTTCTTCCGCCTGGAAGGCGCGGTACGCCACTTCGCCGTTGGTTTCGGGAGCCAAATGCAAAATCACATTCGCGGCTTCGCGGGCAAACTCCAGCGACGGATAACGCTGGTCGTTCCACGAAACAGTCGGACGGCTTTCCATCATCTGCCGATACAGATCGCCCACTTCGATATGAATCCCATGGACGGCAAAGCCTTCCTTCTCCACTTTGGGACCGTACGAAATGAAACGCTTGCCCAAATTGGCATAATCGCGCTCGGTCACGATGAAGTTGGGCATGGTCACGCCAGGGATGGGTTCGCACTCGCCCTTCGCCCAATCGCGGATGTGCGCCTGCGCCATCTCGGCGGGCGTATCGTGTTGAAGCGGCATGGCAACCAGGTCGCGCACGGGTTCGGGCAAATGTACCTGCGCCAACTCGCTGACCTTGCCCGCCAAAATCTTGAAAATATCCCAGTCCGATTTCGACTCCCATGAAGGCGGCACCGCCATCTGCAACGGATGGATGAACGAGTGCATGTCGGTCGTGTTCAGGTCGTCCTTCTCATACCAACTCGCGGTCGGCAGGACGATGTCCGAATACAACGCGGAGGTATCCATGCGGAAGTTGATGTCCACCACCAAATCCAATTTACCTTCGGGCGCTTCATCGCGGTACACAACTTCGTTGAAGTGACTCTTATCCACCTCTTCCGAAATCACCTGATGGTGCGTGCCAAGATAATGCTTGAAGAAATATTCCTGTCCCTTCGCGCTGGCGTTGAGCGCATTTCCGCGCCAGATGAACCACAAGCGGGGCCAGTTTTCAGGAGCATCAGGATCCTGTACGGCGAATTTCAATTCGCCCGACTTCAACTGTTCTACCACCCATTGACGAATTTCCGCATCGGACTTCGCCCCAGCCTGCTCTGCCATCCTGACAATTTCCAACGAACTGACATTGAACTGCGGATACGATGGCAGCCATCCCATCCGCACCGCGCGGATGTTCGCATCGAGCGTGTGTTCCTGAGTCATGTCGCGGTGTTGCTCATCGCCCGGGCGTGTAACAGGTTGAGGTTCCGTGTAGGTGCGCTCATATCGCCATTGATCGGTGTTGACATAATGGAAGGAAGGCGTGTTCATTTGGCGCGGCGGCTTCTGCCAATCCAATGCGAAGGCAATCGAAGCCCACGGCGCGGCGGGAGCAAGTTTTTCCTGCCCGACGTAATGATTCAACCCGCCGCCGTTGCGCCCCACACAGCCCGTCAACATCAACGTGCCGATACAGGCGCGATAAATGAGATTGTTGTGATACCAGTGATTGACACCCGCGCCGATGATGACCATGCACTTGCCTTCGGTCTTGACGGCGGTCACCGCCCACTCGCGCGCAAATTGAATCACGGTCTGTCGGTCAATGCCTGTGTAGCGTTCCTGCCATGCGGGCGTGTACGAAAGATTCTCATCGTCATAGTTCGCGGGGTAATCGCCTTCGAGTCCGCGCCCCACGCCGTACTGCGCCATCAACAGATCGTAGATGGTCGCCACAGCGGTTTTGCCGCTCGCGGTTTCAATATATCGAACGGGGATGTTGCGCTGGAAGGATTTGTTCTCGCCAAACTCCGCAAACGAAACGGACAACTGATCCGCCGAACCCAGGAAGGTCAGTTGGGCGCGGATCTCGCTTCCATCCAGACCGTCCTTCGGCTCCAGATTCCATTGCCCCTTCTGCTGCTGCCAGCGGAATCCGAGACTGCCCTGCGGCATCCGCGGCGCGTCGCTGATCTCATCCCACACCAAAAATTTCCACTCGCCGTTTTCAACATCTTTCGTACGTTCCACCTGCCCCGCGCGGATCATGCGCCCAGGCACAAATTTTCCGTCCACCTCATTCAGTTCCACAAGGAAGGGCGCGTCGGAATATTGGCGCAGATAATCTAAAAAGTAAGGCGTCGGGTTCTGGTAATGGAACTCGTTCATGATGACGTGATTGACCGCCATCCAGAACGCGCCATCCTGCCCCGCGTTGACGGGAACCCACCAGTCGGCATACTTGGCAACCTGACTAAAATCAGGCGCGAAGACAACCAACTTCGTCCCGTTGTGACGCGCCTCCGCGGCGAAATGCACATCGGGCGTGCGCGTCATGCTCATGTTCGACCCGACGGACGCGATGAACTTGGCGTTGAACCAATCCGCGCTCTCCGCCACATCGGTCTGCTCGCCCCACACTTCGGGGCTGGCGGGCGGCAGGTCGCTGTACCAATCGTAGAAACTCATGCTCACGCCGCCCAGCAATTGCATGAAGCGGCTCCCGCCCGCATAACTCAACATGGACATGGCGGGAATCGGCGAGAACCCAATAATGCGGTCGGGTCCATATTTTTTGACGGTGTAGATCGTGGACGCGGAGATCATCTCCAACGCCTCATCCCATTTCACGCGTCGGAATCCGCCTTTGCCGCGCGCCTGCTGGAACGACCTACGCGCCGCTTCATTCTCCATGATGGCTGTCCACGCTGCGACAGGGTCTTTGTGCTCCTCTTTGGCTTTGCGCCACAAGTCGAGCAACACCCCGCGCATGTACGGATACTTGAGGCGGATGGGGCTGTACTGATACCACGAAAACGAAATCCCGCGCTGACAACCGCGCGGTTCATACGGCGGAAGGCCAGGCTGAAGCGTGGGGTAATCCACCGCCTGCAACTCCCAGGTCACAATGCCGTCCTTCACATAGATCATCCACGAACAACTGCCTGTGCAATTCACGCCATGCGTGCTTCGTACCACGCGGTCATGCTGCCAGCGATTCCGATAAAACTCTTCCCACTGACGGGCTTGCGGGTTTGCGATTTCTTCGATCCAGCTCACAGATACCTCCTAGTTTGCATTTCAGTACCGCAAGGTTTACCTTGCGAATGACAATGCGAGCATTGTCGTATGAATTATTGTTGCTTCTTCACCGCATCACGGACAAGCGTCTTGCGAACGCCGCGCAAACGGCTGCGGTAGACAAGCCCGAAAAACACGACTGCCGCCCCAACTCCGCCGAAACTAAGGACAAACACCATCCATTCCTTGTCAACTTCCTCTTCGCCAGCAGACTTCGTCATGAAGACGATCAAGTCGGCTTGCTCAGATTCAGTCAGCGGATGCGTGGTATAGATCGGCTCCATAACAGGCGAAATTTCCGCTCCGCTATTGGCTAAAATCGAGACCATCTTATCTTGCGTGAGACGATCAGAAACATCAGTCAGGTTCGGACCCATATTTCCCCCGCCGAGCAGTCCGTTATCGCCAATACTATGGCATCCCATGCAGGGCGGACCTTCGTTCTCAAAGTGGGCGTAGCCCATGAATAATTTTCGCCCGTTCTCCGCGTCTCCGGCGCCAATGGCACTGGCAGAAACCGGTATCGCCCCTTTCCTTGGCGCGGACGCGCAACCTGATAATACAACGGCGAAAAGCAATACGATAAAAAGGGTCGCACTCCCTTTCGATTTGCCTTTTTTATTGGTCATGGGTTCCAGCCTCCTGATGAAGGGAACAAAGCATTGGACGGCGTCTCCTAATAAAGAGTTTTGAGTTACTTTATTTGTATGTGAAAAAATGAACAATACTCCCCCAAGAATACTGTACTTCTTGCCTCATTCCCATCCCCCGCCATCCTGACTCAGGAATGAAAAAAGAGTGATTGATCAATCACTCTTTTTTCAAAAGAATTAGTTCTCCCTGGTCTACAAGATCCCTTTGACGTGGGCTGCTTTTGCCGCCTCGCGCCGCGTGCGGACGTGCAGTTTGGCGAGGATGTTCCGCATGTGAGTCTTCACCGTGTTCAGGCTGATGTTCAATTGGGCGGCGATCTCTTTATCCATTGCGCCTTTTGCCGCCTGCACCAACACCTGCTGTTCCCTTTCTGACAACCCGCCATCGTCTTCCGACTCTGAAACGCCGCCCGTGCTCAGACGCCGAAACTCCGAAAGGACGCGCCCCGCCAGATTATGCGACAATGCGGCTTCCCCACGCAATGCGCCGCGCAGCATTTC
Source organism: Anaerolineales bacterium (assembly GCA_046328915.1). Lineage (GTDB taxonomy): Bacteria > Chloroflexota > Anaerolineae > Anaerolineales > Villigracilaceae > Villigracilis. Next base: position 50,634 of record JAXLVR010000005.1, read on the forward strand.
CAATAAATCCTGCGAGCGGATGTCTTTTAACAAATAGCCCTGCGCTCCATTCTTGAGCGCATCGAAAAGCATGGAATCGTCGCCGCGAATGGTCAACATGACGATGATAGTCTCTGGCAGGGCATGGCGAATCTGCCGCGCCGCTTCAATACCGCCTATGCCTGGCATTTCCACATCCATGAGGATCAAATCTGGCTTTAATTCCTGCGCCTTGACGAGGGCTTCAAAACCGTCGCTGGCTTCGCCGACCACCTGCATATCGGGCTGGGACCTGATAATACCCGCCAGTCCCTCGCGGAAAAGCGCATGATCGTCAACCATCAATACGCGGACTTGTTCCATGTTCACCTCTTCCTTCTGCCTTCCACCATAAGGTAACCCGAGCGCCCCGTTCAGGCGCGGATCGAATCTCGATTCGTCCGCGAATGTGTTCGGCGCGCGCGTTCATGATCTGCAAACCGAAATGCCCGTTGGGAGCGGGTTGGGATGAATCGAATCCGCGACCGTTATCTTCGACTGCCACAAAATTTTCTTCGCCGCGCCTGCCTGCAAACACGCTCACCTTCCGCGCCTGAGCGTGACGGGCTGAGTTGATCAACGCCTCGCGCACGATGTTGATGACCTGCTCGGCGGTGGCGGGAGAACATTGAGGCGCAGAATCAGGCTCGGGTTGCCAGACCAGTTCAAAGTCATGTTGTGAGGCGATCTCATCCAGCGCAGCACGCAGGCGGGTGTACAAATCCTGCGAGGGCGGTTCTTCCATCAAACGATTGATGGCGCGGCGGACGTCGCTGGTGGCTTTGTTGATTGTCTCGCGAGTTTTGCCAAGATGATCCAGCGCCGCGCCTTTCTTTCCATTGGAAAGAAATTCGACAACCTGGTCGGTCATCAATCCAAGATAACTAAGCGTCTGCCCAAGCCCATCGTGCATTTCTGCGGCAACGCGGCGGCGTTCTTCAAGGGTTGCCACGCGCTCGGCTTGCGCGAACAGCCGCGCGTTTTCCAATGCAATCGCGGCGACGTTTGCCAGTTTGGTTAACATCTCGGCAGACTCATTTGCGAATTGATTCTGCGCGGGGCTGCCCACGCACAACGCGCCGATAACGCGGTCGCCAATGCGCAGCGGAGCCGCGAGATGGCTGGCGCGATATTCATCCGAAAGCATACGGCATCCGCCATTGCAGGATTCCGAACCGCAGATCATGGTGTGGTCACTTGCCAGCACCGCCAGTGCAAATTGCTCATCGGTCGGCATCACCTTGCCCACAATCGCATGTTGCGGTCCGCTCAATGCCTGAAGTTTCAGCCAATGCTGGTTTTCATCGACGAGGCACAACGAAGCCACCTCGCCGCCCAACAAGATGCGCGCCTTTTCGGTAACAGAGTTCAACACCTGTTGAATGTCGAGCCGCGACGAAATCTCACGGCTGACTTGATTCAGCGTTTCAAGTTCCTGCGTGCGCTGGGCAACACGCTGCTCCAACTCTGCGTTCCATTGGATGAGTTCGACGCGGGCGGATTGAAGACTGAGCCGCATATCGTCGAACGCCTGCGACAAAACCCGCATCTCTTCGGGACCCTGAACCTGCACCGCCCCATCGAGCTGATTCTTCCCGAGTCTTTTTGCCGCCACGCCTAACGCCAGAAGCGGCTTCAACAGGGACCGCCGCGTAATCCACGCGCCGACCGCCAGCAGCGCCAGCGCGGAAATTAAAAATACAAATTGAATCAGGCGCAGGCGGTTCACCTTTGCAATCGAAGCGGCTTCGTACAAACGCACGACCGCGTCTGTTTTTTGAACCAGAATTTTTGATTGGATTCCAAGGTCGTCTTGCAGCAAACCCGACTCGGACGGCGAAGCGGCAATGGTTCCCAACATGGAACGGTATTGAAGCCAGTTCGATTCCATATCTTGCAACGCGGCTAAAATCTGCGGGTCGCGCGTCGCTGGCAGGCTGGCGATACCCTCCTCCAGGTATGGAGCCTCTCCCCCGTTTTGCAAAGCGGATAAAGTTTCGCCGAACATCCGCTCCGACTCGCGCAATTCCCCCAGCGCGGACTCATCCCCGCCCTGCAATTGAAGCGCAAGGCGGGTCATCTGCTGGATCAACATCCGCTGACGCCCCGCAAGGTTGATTACAAGCGCGTCCTGTTGCTGAGTCTGCAAACCCCAAAAGGTCAGGCTCGCAGAAACACCGACAAGCAAAACGAATGTGGTGAGCAGGATGACCAGTTGAACTTGAAGACGCTGTAACATGGGGTTGGCGAAAAATCCTTGCGAGAGGATTTTTCAATTATACCTGCTACGCGTTAAGAATCTGGCGGGAGGCAAGAGCGCTCTTTGGAGTCTGGTGTGGTTTCCGTTCAATGGAAAGAAAAAAGCCGCCCTTTGCAGATGTCATTGAAAAGTGGAAAGCGCCGCATTTTAATACATTGACCAAATAAGACTTTTTCACAATCGCAATCGGATCTGTCCGTCGGGGTACATATCTGGTATACGGGTATAATTTCGCCCCACATTGAACCACATTTAATACATACCACACCCTGCCCCCATATATGGAGATAGGGTGCCAAGAACAGAATAAAACTCTCCATATAGCTGAATGATCGTATACGGAAATGGAATTTCTCTCATAAACGATCATGCCGCACTGCTCTACTTGGGAGTGCGTACTTAATGAAAAAAATGCTTTGATAATCCTTTCTCAGGATTGTCAAAGCGTTATCCTTTTATAAGCTGCTCATTACAGCCGAGCTATGTATGGTGTCAGAAGAAATGAGACACAGGGGCGGAAAAAGTAAGGTGGAAATCCCGGCCAAAATCTGATTAAATCAGAAAACCCAAGGAGTAGAAAATGGCCGAAGAAAAAGTCTCATCCGTGGAAGCCACAGTCCGGGAGATTCGGCGGAAGACCCGCAAGAAGTACAATGCGGAAGAAAAAATGCGGATCGTGCTGGAAGGATTACGTGGGGAAACCAGCATAGCCGAATTATGTCGTCGCGAAGGACTGCATCCCAATCTATATTACAAATGGAGCAAAGAGTTCCTTGAAGCAGGTAAACAACGATTAGTGGGAGACATCCATCGCGAAGCAGACAGCCGTGAAGTGGATGAAATGCGCAGCGAGATTGAACAACTTAAGCAGTTGGTAGCAGAACTGTCACTCAAGAATCGAGTGCTAAAAAAAAGCTTGCTGGGCAAGGACACTTCATGGGAGGATTAAGCGTACCTGTTGCGAACATTAGTATGCGACACAGCCAGATAGAGAAACAGGAGATCATCCATCTGGTGGAACACTCGCAATTGTCAGTCAGGAAAACCCTGGAAGAATTAAACGTTCCTGCCAGCACCTTCTATCGCTGGTACCGAAAGTACGAGGAAGATGGCGTGGATGGCTTGATCGACCGCAACCCAAGTCCGCGCCAATTCTGGAATCGTATTCCTGAGGCGGTCCGCAAGCAGGTGGTGGATCTGGCATTGGACCATCCAGACCACTCTTCAAGGCAGATTGCCTGGCTTTTTACCGACCAACAGGGCTATTTCATCTCGGAATCAAGCGTGTTTCGGATTCTGAAGCGCTTTGATCTGGTGGAGAGTCCCGCCTTCCGAGTATTGAGCGCAGCAGACAAATTCGTGCACCCTACTAAACGGGTGAACGAGTTGTGGCAGACAGACTTCACTTATTTCAAGATCTTGAACTGGGGCTGGTACTACCTATCTACTGTGCTGGATGATTATTCCCGCTACATTCTGGCTTGGAAATTGTTCCCCACCATGTCAGCCAATGATGTTCAGGTTACGCTTCAGATCGCCCTCGACAAGACTGGCTTGGATCAGGTCTTGGTGGAACATCGTCCGCGGCTGTTATCAGATAATGGTTCTTGTTATCTGTCCAAAGACTTAAAGGATTTTTTGGATCGGAAGCACATGGAACACACACGTGGCGCGCCTTATCACCCTATGACTCAGGGCAAGATCGAACGCTATCATCGCTCCATGAAGAACATTGTGAACTTGCAGAACTACTTCCTGCCGGAGGAATTGGAACGGGAAGTCGCATCATTTGTGGAGTATTACAACCACCAGAGATATCATGAGTCTCTGGACAATTTAACTCCGGCAGATATGTTTTATGGCAGAGCCAAGGAGGTACTAACCCGACGACAGGAGATCAAGCTAAGAACGTTACAGGAACGACGCTTGCAGAACCTGCGAGCTGCTGTATAATCCCAACCATCCGGGAAATCTACACCTTAACTATTCGCTCTTTGTGTCTCATTTCTTCTGACACCATACAATCTTTTTTTTCATATTGTCTAATTCCATCTGAGCTACCCAGGCACGGATGGGAGCGATGTTTGAATCAAAGTTTTCTTTTACCAACATGATGATGTTTATATAGTTATGTACAATTTCAAAGACTGTCAACATGGCTCGTATCCCGCAATACAGTCTGTCCTCTCCCCAGGCGCAGGATAACATCGAATTTATTTCTGGCGGAGTCATTGAGCATGGACTGCAAGGCAGGGCGATCTGAGCGGCTTCCCAATGGCTCGACCAGCCTGTTCCCCACCCGATATTTTTCCACGTCCCAATAAACACGAACCACTTGCAATACTCTTTCTTTTGCCTATGTTTGGCAGTCACTTTCTTGCTCGTTGAGGCTTGATTTTTCACCTTGGGTTTCGGATGATGTACGGATATAGATCGCTGCTCGGCGAGACATATTGGACTCCATGGTCATATTTATTACCTGCCACTTCTAATACGCCGAAAACGCGAACTTGGCAGAGGCCCAGCTACGGGCTTCAAGTTATAATTTCATCATGAATGCAAAATCTCAATGGGAAACCATTCGCCAAACCAATACCCAACAAAGGATTGATATCAAATGAAAAAGATTCTATTTGTGATTAATGATGCCCCCTATGGAGATGAGCGTCCCTATAATGCCATGCGTCATGCGATGAATCTGGCCAAACGCGATGAAGTACAGGTAATGGTCTTCCTGGTTGCCGATTCGGTCTATTGTGCTCGCAAGGCGCAGAAAACACCAGATGGTTATTACAACATCGAGCGCATGGTCAAGTCACTCGCAAAGCGCGGCAAGGTAGCTACCTGAGGCACATGTTGTGAAGCCCGAGGTCTCGGGTTGGATGAATTAACAGAAGGAGTCGAGATGGGGAATATGGATTTACTAGGTGATTGGACATTGGAAGCAGATCAGGTGATTGTGTATTAATTGAAAATATGATGCGGGTAAAACACCTATTTTGCCACTGCCGATAAAGAACTTACCGCTCCTACCGTTGAATCAATAATCAAACTCTTGTAAACCTTCCCCATCTCAATCGGGGAAGGTTTCATATTATTTTCCAGCCACCACTCGATCAGTGACAATAAAGATGTGGCGATGTGGTTCGATGCCATATTGATCGTTACCTGATTACCCAGCCTTTCCAATGGCACACAAGATTTCTGGAAAATGGCGGATATATTACTCACCACCTTCTTACGGACGCGTGTCACACTCTGGCTTTTGAGCAGGATGCGAAAGAGATCGGCTTTCTGCCCAACGTACTCAAAGATAAGTCTCCCCTCCGTTTCAAGGGACGATGGGTCAGACAGTTTCGCAAGCGCCTCAATATGGGACATCAACTCTACCAGCCCTTCGTCCAACACTTCCATCAGCAACTGGTCGAGACTTTCAAAATGCCTATAGAACGTAATGTAAGCTACCTCGGCGCGTTCTGTGACTTCCCTGATCGTGATGGAGGCGAAGTCCTTTTTCAGGATCAATGAAACCAATGCGTCGCGTAACAAACGGCGTGTGCGTTTGACACGAGGGTCAACATTTACGGGGGATGATTTTCTTGGCATGGTTATCCGCTTTTGTTACAAAACTCAGCTTTCTATAACTTAAGTTACATCAAATCTACATTCGTAATTGACTTGCTCACAGGGCTGGCTACAATCATTGTTACACATACTGTTACACAGTATAACAAAAGGAGCAATCATGAAAACGATAAATACGCAGGAAGGGAAAACCTGCAAGCCTCAACGCATTCCGTCTGACGCAAGATTGACTATTCCCCAAATACAAACCGCCTATGATGAGATCGCCAGCCAATACGAGAAAAGAACATGGTTCGACCATCATATTCTTGGCGTGGCACGGCTAAAAAAGAAGCTGCTTTCAAAAGCGAATGGAAAAATCTTGGAAGTGGCGTGTGGAATCGGTTCGAATTTTCCCTTCCTCCCGGTTGACAGTGAGATCATGGCAGTCGACCTAAGTCCTAAAATGCTGAAAATTGCCCGCAAGAATGCTATCAAACACGGACTAAATGTAAACTTTGCAGTAATGGATGCCGAGCATCTTGAAATTCCCGATGGAAGTTTTGACACAGTGGTCTCGACCTTGTCTACTTGCACCTTTCCGAATCCACTCAAAGCCTTGCAGGAAATACAGCGAGTCTGCCGACCTAACGGCTTGATCCTGCTTCTGGAACATGGTCATAGTTCCCTGCCGTGGTTGGCAAAATATCAAGACCGCCATGAATATCAACACTATGAAGACCATGCGGGTTGTCGCTGGAATCAAGATCCATTAGACCTGGTGCAATCCGTGGGTATTAAGGTGAGAAGCAAACGGAACATTCTTGGCATGTTCCATTCGATTGAGGCAATGCCATTATAAACATATGTCATTGCGAGGAGGGTGCTCTTCCCAACGAAGCAATCTCCTTGCCTTGAGGGGATTGCTTCGGGCAAAGAACAAGAGCGCCCTCGCAATGTCATAAATAAGGAGTTATCACCATAACATCATCCTCCGAACGACGCCACGACCTCGACTGGTTACGTGCGTTGGGAGTGTTATTACTCATCCCATTTCACGTGGCGTTGATCTTTGTATTCGACCCATTTACCATCATGTACATCAGGGATTCGGTTAACAGCCACATCCTGGCTGAAGTCACAGGATTCATCCATATGTGGCATATGCCTATGCTGTTCATGATCTCAGGAGCGGCGACGTATTTTGCGCTCGGTGTCCGCTCGGTGGGAGAATATATCCGCGAACGATCTGTGCGGTTATTGTTTCCGCTCCTCTTTGGCATTCTGACGTATGTCCCGTTAACAATATACATCCAACATAGTGATGTACTTTCGCTACAGGAAGGCTACGCTGGTTTCTTTCGCATTGACCTAAATCAACTGGATGGCATGAACGGAGCGTTCACGCCTGCGCATCTGTGGTTCATTCTGTTTTTATTTGTCTTTTCGTTGGCTGGACTACCCATCTTCGTCTGGCTGCGGACAGAAAAAGGCAAAAGCGTAATCGAAAGATTTGGAATGGCGATACAGACTCCCATGAGTCTGATCGTATTGGGGATCCCGTTAACGCTTGCCGCCGCGACGGGAATCCTTGGGGATATGAATCCGCTGTATTACTTCCTGATTTTCTTTTTCGGGTTTGTCTTTGCAAGCGACATGCGTTTTCAAAAATCCATTGATAAATTGACGTGGATTGCGCTGGCGTATGGCGTGGCTGAGACCGCGATCAACATCATTTTCCCGATCAGAAATTTTGCCCAATGGACGCCACAGTGGATGGCATTGGGTTTGATGTACCAAATGGGACGCTGGGCGTTAACGCTGGCAACGCTTGGGCTGGGACATCGCTTTTTGAATTTCACAAATCATATTCTGCGATATGCAAGTGAAGCGGCGATGCCGTTCTATTTATTGCACATGACATTCAGCGTGATAACAGGATATTTTGTAATTCAACTCGACGCGCCGGTAACGGTGAAATATCCGCTGATCGTTGTGGTCGCCACAGGATTGACTTTGCTTGCTTATGAAGCAGTAAAGCGTTGGAATGTGAGCCGTATATTTTTCGGGTTAAAGCCTGTAAAGTAAGGCATAATTAGCTTCACTTTTCCATGTCATCCTTGCGCTAGATCAAAGAAAAACAAAAAATTTCTGGGATAATCAGAAAAAATGATCTGGAGAAAAAAATGAAAAAAACATACTTCCTTGTATTGATTTTGGCTCTGGTTTTCCCCGGAGTCGTCGCGCGTGCTGCTGGCGAATTTGACTACATTGTCATCAAAGGACCCGGCATTACAGGCGACATTAATGTGTCCAACCCCTTATTCACCGCGGATATCAATACCTTTGCCGATTTTTCCAAAGGCAGTATTGAAACGCCCGCAGACCCCGGGCAGGGCTACCAGATCGTGCGGATGCACGCGGAAGGTAGCAAAGGTATTCCCTACGATCAACTGCATTACTATCCATACACTGGATATGTGTTCTACGACGGTATTGTCAACGGTTTTTCTGAGGATGGCGGCAAATGGTATATCGCCAACCCCGAGATCGAAGAACCCTTCCGCGCCATTCTTGCCGAAGACGCGCGGCTGACATGGATTCCCTTTGCTGTGCTGGCTGTTCTGCTGATCGGATTTTTTGCAGCATATCAAATGAAACCCAAGCAAGCGAAGTAACAAAAAGAGCGCAGAAATAAGGCTCTGCGCTCTTTTTGTTCAAGGGTCTATCGAACGATCACCATATCACTCTTATCATCATAACTAAACACTACAACCTGCCCCACACTCAGGTCAAGTGTATCTGAGTACACTACACGGTAATCATTTTCGTCATCCTTCAAGCGCATTTCAATCTGATGTGAACCTGCCGAAACGGAAAGAAACTCAAGCGCCGAAATACGCCCGTTGCCGCCAATGCCTGAGGGCTGATACGTCTCTTCCAAAATCGTTTCACCATCCATCACAACGATCACACTCACCGGGTAATGCTCACCGCCAAAAATTTTTTCCGCGTCCGCGCCCTCGGGCAGGGTCATGCCTTCGGGAATCGCCGCAACCGAAATCTTGCCTTTCAAATCCAAAGCGATTCGAATGGCAGAGCCATCGGCAGAAGCCATACCCGCAGGAATATCCAACGGCAACGCAAGCGCAAAAATGCCAAACAAGAGAACTGTTCCAATCAACGCACTGAGGATGGATGGAATCAATTTATTGCGTTCCTTCACAGGCGGCAACACAGGCGCAGACTTTTTTGCTTGCGTTTCACTACGATGCAAATTATTAAGGAAATTCAAAACCGTTCTTGAATTTCCAGGGGTTGTCTCCAGCCAATGCACTTCCTTTTTGACCAATGCATGGCGCGAATGCAGTCTACTCAAAATCCAATGTGCGTCTTCGCGGTATACGCCGTCATCGTACGGATGAGAAAGCAGGACGACATCGCGCGCGCCTGCGGTGTGCAGGGATTTGATCCACTCGATATTGACCGCGCTGATGCTCGGCAATACTGCCGTGATGACGCGCGCCGCCTCTTCCCCGCCGACAGTTGCCACTGCAACAGGAGCCTTTTCCTTGCTGACGTTTAATTCCGCTGGCAAGCCGCCCAGCGCTTCGTCTCTGTGACTCGCAAACAAGACGGTCACAGGACTGCCATTCTGTTTTTCTTGAGATAATGCGCCTTTGACCGCACCGAATACCTGCTCGCCGTTATAACCGCCCTTCAAGTCAATCGCATCAGTAGGACATGCCCCCACGCAGATTCCACAGCCTGTGCACTGTGCGCTGTTGATGATCGCCAGTTTGTGATAACCCGAAGAATCATTGCGGTCATTCATGCGGATCGCATCGAATGGACATTCGGCATAGCAAATGTTACAGCCAGTACACTTTGGATCAGTAACCGCAGCAGGTCCGGGGTTAGGTCCAGAGGCGAGCCAGGGCAGCAGGAACAAACTCCCGCCGACGAGAATCGCCAGTCCCCAGAAAATCAAATTGCCCCATAAATCAATCAACGGCAAAAAGCCTAAATAGAAAGCATCCATTGGCACAGACTGAACCAGTTGCGATAAATCGGCAGGCAACGCGGATTGGGCAGGTTTCAAAAGTGACAAGACCACCAGCCCCACCACGGCTTGAATGCCAACCCAACGCGGCGACCACCAGCGTTCGCGCGAGAGCCTGAGGCTGTGAATGTAGATGCCAAGGAAACCGATGAGCGGAATGAAGACATGCAAAAAGATGATGATGACGAAATTGGAAAATGTGCGTGAGGCGAGATCGGACGCAACATAGGTGAGACCCGATGAACCTGCCAGATATTCCATCATGTATTCGGTCATCCATTGAGCGCGTTGATCCCAAATCAGCCAGTAGCCCATTGTGCCTGTCAGCCAGACCATTGCAAGCATGATCCAGCCGCTTGTCCATGCCAGCCAGCGTTGACCTGAGAAACGGTCACTGACCAACATCTTGAGCATGTGTAAAACGATCAACACGATCATGCCATCGGATGCGTAGCGGTGCATACTGCGCATGAGCGAGCCGAACCAGGTAGAGTCAATTTTCTCAACGGTCTGATAGGCGACATCCAAACCTGGGCGATAAATCAGGGTGATGTAAATGCCCGTACCGATCAGCACGATCAACATGAAAATCGTCAATGTGCCGAGATGATAAAACGGATTGAAATCTGATTTGGTAAAATGATTGATAAAGCCTTCAAATTTCGCCCACAGTTTTTCGAAGGTGCGGAGAAGTTTACGTTGTGCGTAGGGGTTATAATGATTCATTGAGATTCCTGAGATTAGTATAATTGGTAATTGACAGTTTACTGTCCACTGTTCACTGACAAATCTCCACTGTCTTCATCTAACAATGGGAATTTATTCATCTTCATGGCATTGGTCGTGACAAAGATACTGCTTGCCACCATTGCAAAAGCAGAGAAAACAGGTTGCAGCAACCCTGCCATGGCAAGCCCGACACCGAGCAGGTTGTATATCACTGCCCAGCCTAAATTCTGTTTTACACGTTTCATCGATTCGCGTGAAAGATCCACCAGCCACGGGATGACGCGCAGGTCATCGCGCACTAGCACAATGTCCGCAGCAGAACGGGCAACATCCGTTCCATGATTCATTGCAAGCCCGATCGTAGCGGCGGCGAGTGCGGGACCGTCATTAATACCATCACCGACCATCGCGGAATTTTCTCTCAGGCGTTTCATCTTTTCATCAGGGCTAAGCCCGGCACTGACAGGAATACCCAACGCCTTTTGCCAACGCGCACCCGCGCTGGCTTCGTCGCCCGTCAACACACAAAGTTCAAATCCGCGAGATTGCAATTGCAGAACCGTCTCTTTTGCTTCGGCACGGATGGTTTCGCCGAGCGCGAGGATACCCGTCACTTGTCCATCCCAACCCGCATACACGACGATGCGCCCAGCCACTTTCCACGCCTCAGCCTGCTGACTGATTTCCGTTGACATGCTCAACCCTTCGGCAGACATGAGACGTGCAGAGCCAATGTGAATTGGAGATTGGTAATTGTTGGTAACTGGTAATTGACCGACAATGCCGAGAGCGGGGAGGACTTTGAAGGATATTGGTTTAATGAGTTCAATATTCTGAGTCTTGGCATATTCCACAATCGCCTTCGCCAGCGGATGTTCCGACTCGTTCTCAACCGAAGCGACCACTTCTAAAAATTCTTTCTTCTTTCCTCTTTCTTCTTTAATCTCCAACACCTTCATCGGCAACTGGCTAAGTGTTCCCGTTTTATCGAAGAAGATTCGCTCCACTTTGGCGAGCCGTTCAAGTGCAGATGTACTGCGTAAAATGACACCGGATTCCGCAGCGCGTTCCAGCGAGAGCCACAACGTCAGCGGAGTGGCAAGTCCCAGCGCACATGGACACGCAATCAACAAAACAGATAATGCCACCAGCATACCCGTTTCAAGCCCAGCAATGGGATACCAGATCAGAAAGGCAATCGCCGCCAGCGCCAACGCCAGCGGAGTCATCCATGCAGAGAGTTTATCCACCATTCTTTCGAGCGGAGAACGCGCCCACAACGCCTCATGAAGTAAACGTCCGATCTGTCCTGCCGTGGTGGATGCGCCCACCGCCGTTGCGATCACTTCAAAACTGCCGTCGAGGTTGATCGTCCCCGCTTGAACCTTATCGCCTTCATGGCGCGTCACTGGCATGGGCTCGCCCGTCAATAAAGATTCGTCCACGTCACCTTCGCCGATGGCAATGAGTCCATCTACAGGAAAGCGTTCACCTGGGCGAACCCGCACGCGCATTCCAGGCTTGAGCTCTGCAACATTCACAACACTATCTTGACCATTTGTAACAACCATCGCTTGATCGGGAATTTGCTTGAGCAAACGTGAGACAGCCTTATTGCTGGATTTGTGCGCTTGCATTTCGAGCCAGCGCCCGATCGAAACCAAAAAGATGAGCATGGTGGCGGTGTCAAAATATAGACCGCCATGCCCTAAAATTAAATTGCGAACTGATAACCCAAATGCAGAAAATGTTCCGATCATAATTAATGTATGAATGTTGGGTTGTCCGCGCAGCAAGCTGGCAAACCCTGCTCGTAAAATTGGCAGCCCTAGCAAGATCAAAACGGGCAGGCTCGAAACCAACATCATGATCTGAAAGAAATGCACGAGCCACGCTGTCTCTGGGGTTGCCCAGCCCATTAACTCACGCACATAAATTCCGCCGCCCACGATCATGTCGTGCAAGACCATCACGCCGCCGATCAACAAACGGGTGAAAAAAGATTCTTCTTCGTCGCGCGGTTTTTCATTTGGCAACGTGGCTTGATACCCAAGCGTGCGCACGCGCTTTTTTAGTGATTGGTGATTGGTAATTGATGAGTCAAAGGTGATATTGGCTTGCTGTTGGATGAAACTCACCTCCGCACTGACCACACCCTTTGTGCGTTTGAGGTTTTCACTGACCAACCACGCGCAGGATGAACACCACATGCCGCCGAGTGTGAGGATGACTTCTTCGCTTCTTTCTGGAACTTGAGCCTGATTCTGCTCAACAACTGGACTCTCCGCTAGAAGCGCTGCCACCTCCCTGCACGATGGACAGCAAAAGACGTCCCCATTGTCATTTAACAGGGGGTGTAAAGTAGTCAATCCACAGAGCGAACAGGTGGTAAGCGTTTTTGTTTTGACAGGAGAAGCAGAGGCTAGATTCATATTTATAACTCAATAATTACCAAAGCATGACCGAGCCCAGCATAAAGTGGTCAACGAGACCGAGGGAAGCAAATCCACGCATGGCGAATTGAAAGCCGAAGAACATCATCACAAGAGAAGCAAGGCTTCGTGACCAGATGCGTGGAATGGATTTTGATGCAAACCATTTAACGGCAAATAAACTTGGTAGTGTGGCAATGCCAAAGACGGTCATATTCAATGCGCCTTGAAACGCATTGGTGGAAGTGACCGCCGTAAGAAGCGCAGTCAGAACCAAGCCGCAGGGGAGAAGCCCCCAAAGGAGACCGAGCAGGTACGAGGTCGGGAGTGAAGCGGATTTGAATCCACGAATGGCGCTGCCCCAGCGTTGAACCAATCCAGGGAATAATGATTCTGGCGAGGGGGTTAATCCAATAAATGCAGATGCCATATAAAAGGCAATGATCGCAAACAGAATGGAGAGCGTGGCTTGAAGATTGTCGAACGCCCAAAGGGTTTGACCGAACGCGCCGAAGATGAAACCGAGAACGGAGTAGGTGGTGATGCGCCCCGTGTGCGCGAGAACCCAGGCGATTTTATTCTGAAAGATTGGCTGGCGGTCGAAGAGAATGATGACTGCGCTACACATGCCAACACAATGCCCAAGACTTCCGAGTAAACCAAGTAAAAAGGATGCTGTCATTTTTGTTGAATTGCCAGTCTTGGAAATTTGAACCTGCCCGAGGTGGCGAAGCCCCGGGCAGGTTTTCAAAGGAGAATGTCTTTCTAGCGGATGAACCAGGTACGACCCAGCAGCCACCAGTTAGTGAAGTAATAAATGGCGAACCAGACAAGAAAGGCAAATACGAGCACGAGCGCACCTTTGGGTTGGTTCTGCTTGTCTTCCATTTGGTGATCGGTCAATTTTGTAGAATCGATGATCGGGTTATGTGTACCGGTCAGGAGTAAAAGATTAGAGGCTTCAAGGCGGGGTCCGGTCAGAATGGAGGTGAGTACGATGGTTACATACATGATGCCGCCGATGACAGCGAGAATTGCGCCAACACCGAAGACCGCCAGTGAGATTTCAACGGTGCCGGGAACGACACCAGCGAAGGTGATATCCCAGTTGCGGCGGGCGACGCCTTGCAAACCGCTGACGATCATGCCCATGGAAGTAAGCAACATACCGAAACCGAAAATATACGGCTGCCATTTTGCCCAACTCTTGAGTTTGAGCTCCTTGCGGAAGATGAGCGGGATGACATAATAGGTGAAGCCCATGAAGGCAAGCGTTGTGCCGCTAACCACAGTTGCATGGAAGTGACCCGGAAGACGCAAGGTGTTATGGACGAGCATGTTGATCTGTTCGGTGCCGATGGTCACGCCAGTCACGCCGCCGATCCAGCCAAAGAGGAACATGGATAGAACCAAAGCGCTAAAACCTGGCTCACCCCAGGGCGCGTTGCGAAGCCACCCGAACAAACCTTTTCTATAACCTTTGGCGCGCAGGGCAATTTCCAAAGCGGCGGGGATGGAGAAGGCGTGCATCATGGAACCCAGCACGGCGAGATACATGGCGTAGGATGTGTTGACAGCTTTCCAACCAAAGGAAAGACCGGGGTCAACCAACAAGTGATGTGCCGAACCAAGATTGATGAAGAACAAATAGAGTATGAACGCGAGGCGCGAGAACTTTTCATTGACCGGACGAATACCAACGGTCATCTGTGCGAGCGCATACCAAATGGAAACCATTGCCGCAAGATTGACTTGTTGCGCAGGGTGTCCGAAACCCCAGAAGAAGTTGCGATAGATGCCGGGGTCATAGGTTTTGAGAATACCCAGTGACCAGAAGAAGGCTGGTACGATCGCGGCAGCGCCTTCAAGCAGGGTGTAGGTGGCGAGGATGGCAGCGGTCATGAGACCAAAGACCACCAAGGGCAGCGAGCCTGAAAAGCGCCCTTCGCGTTTGGCGACCACAATGTTGATGAAGAATGTAATAACTGTGATCAAGGCGCCGACGGCAAAGAGGATATAGCTCAAGTAGAAGAGCGGATGTGCCTTCATGGGAACATAGGCTGAGAACATGACGTTTGAATTTGGATCAAACAACACCACAGCGTTTGCCATCAAACCGCCGACGGTCATCATGATAAAGCCTGTCCACGCAAGTTTTGGCGCCGCGTGCCGCGCATTGAGCAGAATCGTCGATCCGAAATGCAGACCTGCCATTTCAAAGAAAACGATCCATGCGATCAGCATGTCAATGCCATGCAAGGTGAGCAAGCGGTAGAACCAAACAGCGGGGAGTAAATGTATCGCCTGCCAGCGGGTGAGCGCGATCAACAACGCCGCAATGCCGCCGAGGGCAAGCGTCACCACAGCCATGACCGCATTGGCAATGATGAGGCGTTCGGTGTGCATATCCACTTTAAGGGTGGTTACGGGGCAGTCGCGATAATCGTCTTTCGCGCCTGCCGTCCAGGGAGTGGTAGGTGCAAGGGATGCCATATTTATTTCTCCTCGGTCACGATCACTTTACCAACCATCGTATGATGGCCGACAAAGCAGTATTCATTACAAACGATGGTGAATTCACCTGCACTGGTGGGGGTGATGGTTGCAACATAGTCATACCCAGGGATTACCTGTAGATTGATGTTGACCGGCTGAAGCGAGAACCCGTGTTGCAAATCCAAGGAAGAGATATGCAGGCGGTATTCTTCTCCCTTTTCCAATTGCAAAATTGGGTACCATTGCCATGTGCTAGCGCGGAGATACACATCACTCCCGGGAGGCGCAGCAACAACAGGCAGCGTAACTCCGTTTACCGTATCTTCGCCGATGGTATATTGCTCCACAAAGGCATTGACCTTTGCTCCATAATCAGCAGGTGAAGTCTTATAGGTTTCTGTGGGGACGTTCTGCTTGCCGTAAAAGTACCAAAGCGGCATCATGACCGTAAGAAAGACACACCAGACAAATGCAACGGTGAGCCAGCTTTTTTCCATACGGCCCATGGGCTTCCACCAATTTTTTTCAGGGGCTAACATAATCCATTCTCCAATTCAATGATTTATGGGGCGGGCGGCACATTGACCAAATCGATAATTCCCCACACATTGTAGATCAAGGTACTGATCAACAAGGACAAAACAAACAACAGCCAAATATTGTCAAAAATTTTTTGACCGAAGTGTTGCGGTTCTTCTTTTTCTTTATCAGGCATGGCGATTCTCCTCATGAAACATGGATGCAAACTTGAGTTCTTAGCACCCATGTTACTTTAATCGCCCCAATAATCGTATTGTTATATGTAATCAGTGAATTTTAAAAAGAGTGATTTTCACATCACTCTTTTTAACAAAAGAATTAGTTCTTTTTTATGACAACAGCCCCTTACTTTGCGCCAGTTTGGCTGCCTCTCTACGGGAATTAACCCGCAACTTGGAAAGGATATTGCGAATGTGTGTTTTAACCGTATTCAAACTGACCGTTAACGTCTCAGCCACATCCCTATCGGATGCGCCCTTTGCGACTAGGGACAACACTTCCAGTTCACGTTCAGTCAATGAGTTATCTTCATTTGGAAGGTCAGTGCCACTTTTTTGATTCAAACTCATGCGCCGAAACTCGGCAAGAACCCGCCCTGCCAGCGACGGTGTGATGGCGGCTTCTCCATTTAAGGCACTATGCAGCATTTCCACCATGATATGAGATCGAATGTCCTTTAATAAATATCCCTGAGCGCCGCTTTTCAACGCCTCAAATAATTTTTCGTCATCATCGCGAACGGTCAGCACCACAATGGTCGTATCAGGCAGAAGCTGCTTGATCTGGCGTGTCGCTTCCAAGCCATCCATAGTTGACATTTGAACATCCATCAGGATCAGTTCTGGCTTTAGTTCCTGCGCTTTGATCACCGCTTCAAGCCCGTCATTCGCATTGCCTACAACCTCCATATCAGGCTGAGAGCCGATAATGACTGCCAGTCCTTCACGAAACAAGGCGTGATCGTCCACCAGCATTACTCGTATTTTCTTCATCTGAATTTTATTCCTTATTACTCAAAGGGAACGATAGAATAATTTGTGTCCCCATTCCAGGCATGGATTTGACTTCAAGTTGTCCGTTAATTTGCAGAGCTCTTGCCTTCATGATCTGCAAACCAAAATGTCCATTCGGGCTGGGCTGGGAAGAGTCAAACCCTTTTCCGTTGTCTGCAATCAGCAACTCATAAGCATGATCTCTTTTAGTAAATTGCACAATGATCTGGGTTGGGTGAGCATGAGAAATCGCATTAGTTAACGCTTCACGTACTATATGAATAACTTGTTCATTTACCAGAGGCGGACAATTGCATGGGGATGTGGTTTCACACTGCCATTCAATGATGGCGTTATGTTGGACAGAAAGCTCCTTTGCCACACCCTGCAATTGGTCACAGAGATCAGAGTTGATCGGGTTTTCATCCATCAGCCGATTAATGGCTTTGCGTACATTTCCTGTAGCTTTTTCGATGGTCTCGCGAGTCAAATGCAATCTTTCCAAGGCTGCCTGATTCTTTCCATTGGAGAGCAATTCAACCACCTGATCGGTCATCAACCCAAGATAGCTAAAAGTCTGCCCGAGCCCATCGTGCATGTCTGCCGCAATACGACGGCGCTCCTCCAGTGTGGCAATTCGCTCTGCCTGTTCATACAAACGGGCGTTTTCAAGGGCAATTGCGGCTGTATTTGCAAGTTTCGTGAGCAGATCGGTGGATTCACCGCCAAATCTTTGTGTACTGGTACTACCTACGCATAATGCACCAATGATCTGATCATTGCTTCGTAAAGGAGCTGCCATATGACTGCTGCGATATTTATTAGACAGGATCGAGCAGCCTTCGCGGCAGGTATCAATACCGCAAACCACAGCCCTATTACTATTAAGAATGGAATCTGTCAGATCATGTTTTTTTATGACGGTTGTATCATCAACTGCTGCATCTGCATTTCCGCTAAATGTTTGGAGTTTAAGCAAAGGCTGATTTGCATCCAACAAACACAAGAATGAAACATCCCCATTCAAAAGCTCGCTGGTTTTATTCGTCACTGAACTTAACACCTGCTGAATATCAAGGCGTGAAGTGATTTCCTGGGTGACGACATTGAGTGCTTCCAATTCCCGTGTCCGCTGAGAAACCCGTTTCTCCAGCGTATCGTTCAGGTCAATCAAATCCTGCTGGGCAGATTTCAACCCCAGGCGCATCCCATCAAATGATTGAGATAACCTCTGCATTTCCTCTGGTCCCTGCACCTGTACGGGCGTTTCAAGATCATTCCCGCCCAAATTTTCAGCCGCCACTCCCAACTCAGACAACGGTTTCAATACAGACCGGCGTGTCACCCATGCTCCACTGGCGAGCAATACCAAAGCAAAGAATAAAAACCCCAATTGAATGTTGCGTAAAACACTCAACTTCGCCGTTGAGTCTGCCTCATATAACTGCACAACCACATCCGCTTGTTGAGCAAGAATAGCAGATAGAGTTTCAATCTCTTCAATGGCGGATGAGTTATCAAACTCATTCGTCGATGTCTCATCAAACACATCAATCGCCATGCGGAATTCCACCCAACTTTGGCGCACATCTTGTAATGCTTCCAATATCTCAGGGTTATTTGTTTTAGGGATCAAAACATAATTATCTGGTAAGTAGAGGGTTGATCCGCCATACTCAAGCGCCGTAAGTGTCTGCTCAAACGTATTCTCTGCATCCGCCAGCATTTCACTTGCCCCCCCATTTCCCTGCTCTCCAACCGCAAGCCGCACCATCAATTGAACCAACATCCGCTGCCGACCGGCAAGGTTGATGATTAAGGCATCATTTTGTTGAGTTTTTACGCCCCAAAACGTTGCGCCTACTGAAGTAAGCACAAGCAGAACAAATGCAAAAAACAAGGCGCTTAATCTGCCTTGAAGACTCTTTAACATGTAAATCCTTTTTGGTACATCATTGTCTTGAAATTATACCCCCCAGGCTTGATGCATCGCCAATCCTGAAAATGGTACAAAAACACAGGGTAGAATAACCCCATGAAAGCATTTCCGAATCGTCATCCCTTGCCATTTCTTTTCCTTGCCATCCTCGGTCTGCTCGCCGCGCTATGGGCGGGTCTCATGCGCCTCGGCTGGCAGCTACCTGCGCTCACCCCGTCGCTTGCCATGTTACATGGTCCCATCATGATCACTGGATTTTTAGGAACTCTCATTACGTTGGAACGCGCCGCTGCAATGAAACAAAAGTGGATGTACCTGCCCCCACTTCTTTCTGGACTGGGTTGGTTGATTGCCACCATTGTGCCGAAACTCCCCTTTGGCGTGATCCTCCTAACGCTCGCCAGCCTCGGTGGAGTTGCCATTCTGGCAGAGATCGTCCGCCGTGAATTTGCATTGCATACTGTAACCATGCTCCTCGGCGCAATTGCGTGGCTCACAGGGAATCTCTTATGGACATTCGGCTGGCAAATCTATCAAGTCGTCTTTTTCTGGATGGCATTCCTTGTGCTGACCATTGCGGGCGAAAGACTTGAGCTAAGCCGCGTTCTGCGTCCTACACAAATGCAGCAGATTCTCTTCGGCGGCATCATTGCAATTTTTATGGCTGGCATCATCCTCGCCTTGTTCAACCTTCAGCTCGGCACACGCGTCAGCGGACTAGGGTTACTGTTGTTACCACTTTGGTCACTGCGTAATGATATTGCCTGGCGCAATGTTCGGCATAAACTTCCACTCACACGTTATATTGCCTGGTGCCTCGCGCTGGGCTTCATCTGGCTCGGCATCAGCGGCGGATTAAGTTTGGGATTTGGCGCGCAGGTGGCAGGTCCAAGATACGATGCGGTTCTTCATGCCGTTTTTGTCGGCTTCGTCATCTCCATGATCTTCGGTCACGCCCCCATCATCTTCCCCGCCATTTTGGGTGTGCCGATCATTTTCCAGCCTGCGTTTTACATCCACTTGGGTTTGCTTCATGTTTCGCTTTTACTGCGAGTCATTGCAGATTATGCCAACCTATATACCCTACGCATGTGGGGGGGACTAATGAACGAAGCAGCGATCATACTGTTCATCGGCATGACCATGCTATCCATTCGCAAAAGTTTATCGGCAAAAACATAACCCATGCAAAACGAAATTCTTCTCAAACGTCTGCAAGATTTTGAATTCCTGCGCGGACTGGATCATGAAACCATGACAGCTCTTGCCAATAGTGCCATGTGGAAAGTATTTCCGCCTCATGCGGTCGTATTTTGGGAGGGTGATACTGAGTCTAATTTGTATTACCTGCAATATGGTTCGTTGAAAGCTTTGCGAACCGCGCCGGATGGACGCGAACAGGTATTACGATTTCTGGATGCAGGCGAGATCTTCAATGAGATCGGCGTGCTGGCGAAACGTCCCAACCCGGTGACGGCGGTGGCTTTGGAAGAGTCGGGCATTTGGCTTATTCCACGCCATGCGTTAGAAGAAGTGGTGATGAAATATCCGCAGACGGCGTTGCAGATTATTGGCAACATGGCAGATAAGATTATCAGCCTGGTCACGCTTGCGGCGGATCTGTCGTTAAAGACGGTTGAAGCACGCTTTGCCAAACTATTATTGGATTCAACCGAGGGGGATGTAATTGAACGCCGCCGCTGGACGAATCAGACGGAGCTGGCGGCACACTTGGGAACTGTGACCGATGTACTTAGCCGTGTCATTCGTGAATTGACGAAGGCGGGGCTGATCGAGATGGATAAACAACACATCCGTATTCTGAACCGTGCAAGCTTGGCGGAGCGAGCCATGCTTCAGGAAGATTAATGTTTGGGTTGAAAACCCGACACTATGAGATAGCACCTCAGACAAAGTATATTGCATATTATTTATTATCAATCAATCTTAAAAACACTTCTACAACGCTTGGATCAAAATGTGAACCTGCCTTTTGGCGGATATATTCAATAGCTTTATTTTTTGCCCATGCAGGGCGATATGGGCGGTCACTGGTCAGCGCATCAAAGACATCTACCACGGCAAATAGTCGTGCAGCCAGCGGAATTTCCTCCCCCTTTAGCCCACGTGGGTAGCCAGTGCCATCCCATTTTTCATGATGACAATACGGAATGTCCAGCGCGGGTAGTAAATATGCAATGGGAGACAGCATCTCATAAGCAAGTTGAGGATGCTGCCGCATCATTACCCACTCATCATCGCTTAGTTCTCCTGCTTTTCGAAGAATATTATCGGGTATACCCATTTTTCCAATATCATGGAGTAATGCACCATGCTTTATATGTTTTAATTCGACATGGCTAATATCGAAAGCTTGAGCCAATTGAAGAGTTAGGTTGGTAACGCGCAAGGTATGCTCTTCAGTTTCTTTGTCGCGCAAATCGAGTGCGCGAGACCAGCCTTCGATGGTTGTATCGTATGCCAGGGTCAGATCTTGAGCTTGTTGTATTGTTTGCAAGTGGAGAATTTCTGCATGTTTACGGGCAGTGTGCTCAGCTTCAAGCAGGCGGGTATTCTCAATGGCAATTGCTGTCTGGTTGGCAAGCAGGGAAAGCAAACGAATCTCATCTTCGCTCCATTGCCGGGGAGATTGGGAATATACTGCAATGCTGCCTAGTGCCTCTTCGCCCATTAACATTGGAACAATCAATGATGATGTCATTATTATTTTTTCATCTACCAAGTTTGTTTTCAATTGTCTTTCAAGATTAATGTCTGGATTAATGATGGGCATCTTCAATCGAATAGATTGAACTATGGCGGAGTTATCGGCAAGCAAAACATCAACAGTATCCCGTGTTTTCCGGGGCGAGAATCCCAAATCAGTTTCCAGAGAAATTTTTCCATCCGAGGCAACCAAAACCAATGTAACATATTCAACCCGTAACGCATTAGAAACGACTTTTATAGTTTGGTTCACGATGATTTGCAGTTTGCGTTCTCCCAAAAGCATTTGTCCATGCCCGAGCAGGATTTGCTGTTCGAGAGTGCGCTG
Source organism: Anaerolineales bacterium (assembly GCA_046328915.1). GTDB lineage: Bacteria > Chloroflexota > Anaerolineae > Anaerolineales > Villigracilaceae > Villigracilis. The sequence continues at coordinate 72,722 of JAXLVR010000005.1, forward strand.
TTCCTTTGCCTGTTCATACAAGCGAGCGCGCTCAATTGCAACTCCAATCTGATCGCCAATGGAGTTGAAGAGTCGATAATTATCAATCGTAATGGCAGAGCCTGATGGAGGCACTATATTGAGATTGCCCAACAGCAAAGTTCCAACACGAACAGGTATACTGGCATGGGAATGATAAGGGTAATCGGGACTCTTAACTTTTTTTAGTTGTTGACATTCAACGATTTTGATTGCTGCATCCAGCTTTCCGAGTTGCAGCAACTCAATACAACGACAGTGGGTTCGCATGGCAGACCAGTCGGCAGGGTCTAATTCGGGTGGCAGGTTGTAGGACGCCGCAAGTCGGTTCTTTTGGAAACCATCCAATAGTACAACCCAGCCGCACCTCATATTCATGGTTGTTACAACAGCCTCCAAGCTTTGTTCCAAAGCTTCTTGAATATTTGCAGAACGATTCAAGGCATTTGCCACAGTCTGCAATATTTGTAACTCCTTTAATTGTTCTGAGGTTTGCTGAAAGAGATGCGCGCGTTCAATTGAAACACCAAGGTGTTGTCCAATGGCAGTCAGAATTTCTAGCAAAACAGCATCTGGTTGAATTCTTTTTCTAAAATACAGCATAATTGTGCCCAGAAGTGAGTTCATGCCGGAAAGCGGGACACATATCAGCGAACAATAACGCGCCTGCTGTGCCAGATGCTGCCGTTGATAGTTTTCTTCGTTTTCGATATCAGGGATTAAAAAAGCGCTTTGGTTTGAAATTGCAAGACCAGGTAAGCCTTTCCCAATGGGAAACCGAATATCCAAAGAGCCGGACATAAAAACGATGTCTAAGTTGTACTGAGTCGTAAACTGCAATTCCCCAGATGAATTAACCAAATGACATTCTGCCCCATCTGCCATTGCTAGTTGTGCAGCTTGCTCCAATGCCATTGATAAGACTGTTTGGGTATCGGTCCACGCATGAGTCATCGAGATTAGCTTGTTTAGTACAGCCAATTGAGATGCGCGGAAGGTCGGAGTATGCCTTGGTTGTTTAGAATTCATGGTTTATCCATATGCAGTGAAAAGCATTATCAGTAGTTGATTACTTCCGAGGATAGGTTGATTGTAATAGAGATTATTCGGTAGTTCGCTCGTGTAATGATATCAATTTGGCGGAGCGAGCCATGATTCGGGGAGATTGAGGTTTGGGTTGAAAAACCCGACAAAAGTCGGGGCAGTAGGCGGGGACTTCCAGTAAAGTCAGGCATATCAAAGGAGACGATATGTCCGACATCTATTTCACAGATACAAAATCGAAAGCTGTCTTTTCGGCAGAAGGTCCAAAACCGCAATTCCTGATCGACACGCCAAAGTTCAAATCACTGGTTGTTGGGCTGGAGGCAGGCGGGCAAATTCCCGTTCACCCTGGCGAGGCGGCGATGTATCACTTTCTCGAAGGTGAAGGCTTGATGACGGTGGGCGATGAAACTTTTGCCATCAAACCCGGTGTGACAGTGGTGGTGCCAAGCGGTGCGAAACGCGGCATGAACGCAAAAACGCGCGTGGTGTTTTTAGGCGCGAAGGGTGAAGCGTGATCTCCAAACTAAAAACCGCAGGCGTGCTTGCTTTTGTGATTGGCGCTCTCTCGATTTTTGCGGGCGGCATGGCAATGCGCGGCTGGAATCCCGGCTACTCTGTGCTGGGTTGGCTGCCTGTTTATAACTTTGTGATGGGTGTGCTGACGGTTTTCATTCCAGCTATTTTGCTTTGGAGGGAGAGTCGTCATGCAGGGGCTTCTGCGCTGATCTTCTTCGGAGTTCATGCGGGTGCAACCGTTTTGTTGTTGCTGGCATTTCGTGATGTTGTGGCACCTCAAAGCATTTTGGCGATGACTTTTCGGCTCGCGGTCTGGCTGGTCATTCTTGCACTGATTCGTGCTTCGGCGCAAAAGACAAAATAAGTTTTCAAGGAGAACAATATGACAAAAACATCCCCTAAAAAATATCATCCCATACAAGTGACACTGCACTGGCTGGTTGTGCTTTTGGTGGTCGCCGCATTTGTGATGGGCAAATTCATGAGCGGGCTGCCGAACGATGCTAACAAACTTGCACCACTGGCGTTGCACATGGGCGTGGGAATTTTTACACTGGTTGTGATCGTGACACGTTTCATCACACGCATGAAACTCCCCAAACCTGAACATGCCTCAGCGGGTAACGCCTTCTTCGACTGGGTCGGCAAGTTGGTGCATTATGCCTTGTATCTACTGGTCTTTCTGATTGCGGTCAGCGGCATGTCGCTTTCGATGCAGGCTGGGTTGGTGCCGATCGTTTTCGGCGGTTCAGGTTCCCCACTCCCTGCAGACTTCTTCGATTTCACGGCGCGGATGCTGCATGGCTTCATTGTGCCTGCTCTGCTTTTATTGGTTCTGCTGCATGTCGGCGCGGCGCTCTATCATCAATTCATGCTCAAGGATAATCTTCTCGCGCGCATGTGGTATGGAAAATAGTTGGGTGGGTACGCCGGCGAAAGGAAAAAATGTCATTCTCGAAAAGAGTTGAAGACGCTCGCAAGGCATTCAAACGCGGTGATAAACAAGCATCTGCACTGGCTCATACGGATAATGCCATATCGACGGCAAATGAAGAACATGGCGGTGCAGGCAGTCAATACCTGGGCGAGATGGTGTACGGCGGACTGGATGGGATCATCACAACGTTTGCTGTGGTCAGCGGCGTAGCGGGTGCGCAGCTTGGCACGCCTGTCATCCTCATTCTTGGGCTGGCAAACCTGCTGGCGGACGGGTTTTCGATGGCGACAGGTGCATATCTTTCCACAAAAAGCGAACATGAATATTATCGCAAAGAGTGTGAGCGCGAGGCTTGGGAGGTGGAACATTTCCCTGATGGCGAGCGCGCCGAATTGCGAGAGGTCTATGTCAAGCGCGGCTATACCGAAGACGAAGCGCGGGAATTGGTTGGCATTCAAAGCCGCGAACCAAACCGTTGGGTAAAAGCCATGATGATAGACGAACTGGGCATGATGAAAGATGAAAGCAACCCGTTGATCAACGGTCTGGTTACATTTGCTTCATTTGTCATTGCGGGAGCCGTGCCGTTGGTTGTTTATCTGGTCGGACTCGCTTTTCCTATTTCGCCAGAAATGGCATTCCCGATATCGATAGCATCTTCCGGATTAGCACTTTTTGCTTTGGGCGCAACCAAGGTGTTGGTCACCAAACTCAACCCGATCCGTAGTGGTTTGGAAATGCTGATTGTTGGTGGATTGGCTGCAAGCGTTGCTTACATTGTCGGTGCATTACTAAAGGGAATTGGCGGATAAATTTTGTAACACTAATTAAGAGCGAACTTCACGAAGAGCAAAAAATATATTCGTGTGGTTTTGTGAATAAAAGGAGAAAATATGAAAACAACTATTGGTAAGTGGAATATTGGCGTTGGACTGTGGGTTATGGCGTCCTTCATGATCTATGGCTTTGTCTTGATCTACCTGCGAGATTTTGCCCCCGGCAAAGAAGCCTGGATTGAATCCTACAACACGGGTGCGCATTTTGAATCACGGCTTGCACATGTGCATGGCAATTTGTTCTCGTTGCTTAACATCGTCTTCGGCTTTTTGCTGATGAAACTGCAATTGAAAGACAACCTTGCCAGGTGGGCTTCGTGGCTGGCTTTGGCAGGCTTGCTTATGCCATTGGGAATTTTGGGCGAAGTATATCTGGGCTTGCCTTATTACTTTGTGCTGGTTGGCGGTCTTTCGATATTCCTCGCCACGGTTTTGTTGGGTGTTGCAGTTGTACAAATGAAAAACGAAACAAAAGGATAAAAATGCCAATCCCATACTTACTCACCACTTTGCTCTACACCTTCGTCGCTTTACTTGCGGCGGCAGATGCTTCACTCGTCAGTATGAGCGTTTTCAGCGCCTTCCCTGCCTTGCGCTGGGTTCGTGTTCACTTCATTACATTGGGGATTCTCTCGCAGGTGGTCTTTGGTTTGCTGCCCTTGCTCACGGCTTCGCTTTCCAAAAAAGTACGTCCATCCATGTGCTGGGATATTTGGCTCACGCTCAACGCGGGTCTGGTGGCGTTGGTGGCTGGCTTTGGCGGCATGAACCACCCGATTATCTTCACAGGCGGCACGCTCATCTTTATTGCTGCACTCTTGCTGATGCTGCAACTCTGGAGCATTCGCGGCGGCGATGCGCCCGTCAGCCTCAAGTTTTATATCACGGGTATTTTTTATCTGATGGTCGGTATCATCATCGGCACAGGCTTGTTCCTTAACTGGAGCGATGCGCTGTACATCAAAGTTCCGCTTGAAGCTCACATCCACGCCAACTCATGGGGCTTCATGTCACTGGTCTTTGCTGGCTTGCTCGTGGACTTTATCCCAATGGTCACTGGCAAACCGCTCGCCTCAAAAAATGCAACTGAGTACATTTTCTGGGGTATGACCCTCGGCGCGTTCGGGCTTGTGCTCGGTCCATGGCTGGGCGGAAGTCTACCTCCCACCGTGGCGGGTTTAGTCTTGCATATTTCTGCTACCGTCGTGCTACTCGTCTCAATGATCCGCACCCTGAGTCAAAACGGAAAACTGAATAGCGCAGGCGGATGGCATCTCGTCTCTTCCTATATTTGGATTTTGCTACCCGTGATGATGGCGCCATTGTTGCTGCTCGGCATCCTTGAAGCGGGTCCCATCGAATCGACCGCGCCTCAAGCCTTAATTTATGGCTGGGTGCTGCAATTTGGCGTTGCTCTCATCCCATACATTGCCCGCCGCTTCTTCCTCAAAGATGAGAAGGCGCAGTTGGGCGGATGCTGGGGAAGCCTAGCCGCCGCGAATTTTGGCAGCGTCCTCGTATGGGTCAGCATCTTCAGCGGAACTGCCGAGGGAATTGTCTATGGCATTGCGTTTGTGTTCTACACATTGGCAATGATCAATCCATTGAAAGAACTGGCAGAGATCGCGCATGTTGGGTTGAAGAAATACGAAACGGTATAAGTTTAAATCAAAAGCGCAGGCTTTCTACTGCGCTTTTTGATTTAAATTCTCTCAACTGCTTGTGAGATTCACAGTGAAACAGATTTTTCCTCTCTCTTGCTTATATGTCCGCTATATAGAAAATAAAATGTTTAAAATAGAACATCCCTATACGTACAGGTGTTCTATTTTAAACATTTCCATAAACATTCAAATCCACTTTTTGCTATCGACCGACAGCCTGATCGGTACTAGACCTGTCTGCTTTATACTGATTCTGTTAATTCGACTACTGGTTGAAACCTATATAAACATGATTGGTAGCGAAGAGATTCAGTCCATGCATTTGGCGGAGGCATTTCAATATCGACCTAAGTTGATGATGGGGTAACGTCCAACGCCGCCAACAATGCCTCAAATTCCTCCTTGCATTCGGGGCACATCTCAAGATGACGCTCTACCAGTGGGAACAGATGCGCGGGATTTTCACCGCGCAAGTGCATTTCGGCAAATTGATCGATTAAGTCATGGACTTCGTCGCAGGAGAGTTCCTGTTCATGGGTCATGGACATCATGGCAAGCGCAACCTGCACCTCAGTGGGTGGAGACGTTTTGCGAAATAAACCCTGTAACCAACTTAAGAATTTTCTCATTTTTAGTTTGACATTCAACTCAGGCAATTAATTACCAAACAGGTCAAGCAGTTCTTCAGGCTCGAAGCCTTCACGCCTAAGGCGGCGTCGCATCCGCACACGGGCATCGTGCATCATTTTGTAAAGCGCATTGCGATTCGTGCCCATGCGTTTGGCAACTTCATCCATCGGCACGCCTTTGACGCCAATGGCTGTCAGCACGGCGCGTTGACGGGGAGTGAGTTCTTCGGCTAGGATTTTTTCCACGAGAGCGGTTGCGTCTTTGCGCTCGGCAATGAATTCGGGGCGCGGGTCATCAGATGCGAATCGTTCAGAGGGGATTTCGCTCAGGTCATCGCTGGATTCAAGCCCGTCGAGCGAGACTTCCTTCCAACGGCGGTGACGTAGTTCGTTGAGCGCAATGCGGGTGGCGATCTTGTACACCCAGGTGGTGAATTGACTGCGCCCCTCGAAAGAGTCGAGTTTGTCCATTACGCGCAAAAGGGTTTCTTGAATGACATCTTCAAGGAAGGAATCCAAATGACCAGAATCGGGGGAAAGCCAGCGGGACAGGGCTTTGGGCAGAACCCGCGCCAAAACCTCATGCAGATCAGCAAGCGCAGAATCACGGTTTTCGAGCGAGCATAAGTCGTGGAGCCAAGTCTGGTTGTCGCGCAGCATGAAATGATTATACCCAGTGTGGGCGGGGAAAATTCAAAGATGAGAAAAGGTTTATCGAAGAGAGGCAAGCGTCAGTTCAGAAAGAAGCGCAGCAAGGCATTGTGTAAGAACAGGCTCCAAATCTGTGTCTTACCTAAAATAGATTCCATCTGGAGGCAGTATCCATGAAATATGATGTGGCAATTATTGGTTCGGGTATTGGCGGTTCGACGTTGGCAAGTGTGTTGGCGCGGCAGGGGTTGAAGGTGATCGTCTTTGAAAGCGGGATGCACCCACGCTTTACCATTGGCGAGTCGATGATCCTTGAAACATCCGAAGCCATGCGCGCACTGGCGGAGTTCTACGATGTGCCTGAGCTGGCGTATTACAGTTCGGAAAATTATTACCAGAATATCGGCACGCAGCACGGCGTGAAGCGGCACTTTAGTTTTGTGCATCACACTGCAGGGCAACATGTGAACGTAGAGAAAAGTTTGCAGGCGGTGATTCCACGCTTGCCGTATGGGCATGAAATTCACATCACCCGCCAGGACTCGGATTACTTTTTAACCTCGGTTGCCACATCCTACGGCGCGACGATTTTACAAGGCACACTCATCAAAGATATTAATGTAAAAGCCGATGGCGTGGAAATCATCACTACCAAAGATGTGATCTACGAATCAGAATATGTGATCGACGCGGGCGGGATGAAATCTATTTTGGCGCAGAAAGCGGGTTGGCGGCACCGCGATGCTCTTTCACATTCACGGACGATCTTTACCCATATGATCGATGTGCCATGTTTCAACAACGCGGGACCCTCGCAAGAGGAGTTTCATCACCCATATCGCTTATCCGAAGGGACGTTGCATCATATCTTCAAAGGCGGCTGGTTGTGGGTTATTCCTTTTAATAACCATCCTGATTCGACAAATCCGCTGTGCAGTGTCGGCTTGCAACTAGATCCACGCTTGTATCCCCAGCGTGACGAACTGACTCCTGAACAGGAGTTCCGTGAATTCATCAAGCAATTCCCAGACATTGAAGCACAACTCAAGAATGCCCGCGCCGTGCGCGACTTCATGCGCATTGACCGTTTGCAGTATTCCGCGCATCACATCGTTGGGGATCGTTTTGCCTTGCTTGCCCATGCGGCAGGTTTCATTGACCCGCTGTATTCAAAAGGTTTATACGTCACTCACGCCAGTATTTTCCTGATGGCACATTTGTTATTGAAGGCAAAACAAACGGGAGATTATTCAGCCGATGCTTTTGCCGATCTCGAAACCATGACGCTCGGTTATATCAACATGCACGACAGGCTGGTTGCGAGTTCGTTCAAATCGTGGAGCAATTACAAACTGTGGCAGGTGTACTCTGTGGTCTGGCTGCAAGGTGCGTATCTTGAATATTTGCGGCTCATTATGAATCGATTTCGCTCCAAAGGTGACCGCGAAAAATATTTGGAATTCATGAAACCGCATCGTCTGGCAGGCGGTGGTTTTAGCAAGTTCTTCGAGATACAAGAGCAGATCGACGCGCTAATGGACAAAGTCAACCCCGAAGATGAAGCGGATGTGGATCTCACTGTCGCCGAAGTTCGCCGCCTCTTCGATGAATTCCCGTGGATGCCCACCACCATTCGCGCTTTGCTGCATGGCAAGAATCATTTACCCGATAACAAACTGCGCCTCAATCTGTTGAATCGCAAAGTCGGCTTCATGGGCAGCGGCATTTATCGAGATCATTTCTTCGGTGATGAATCCATGCTCAACTTGCTGATCCTCGCCGCAAAAGACGAAATGAAATATTCCAAGCGCGGCATCAAGAAACAGCGTGAAACCCGCGCAAGGCTTTCATGGCAGACAAAGTAACAATGAACATCCTCATCACTGGCGCAACCGATGGGATTGGGCTTGCCCTCGCAAAACATTATCAAGCACAGCACGCGCGTCTGATTCTTGTCGGGCGCAAACCGTTGAACACGCTCGACCCGACATTTTTCAACGCTGACAATTACTGCCAAAGCGACTTGAGCCAACCCGACTCAACTGCCCGCATCATGGATTGGCTCAACGCGAAGAACATCCAACACATTGACCTTGCGCTTCACAACGCAGGTGTGGGCTGGTACGGCAACCCAGTCCTTCAGCCCCCTGCAAGCATTGACGAGCTCCTGCAAGTCAACCTCTCCACCCCACTGGCGCTCACTCACACCCTGCTCCCCCGCCTGCAAAACGGACGCATCGTCTTCATTAGCTCCGTTGCTGTCAATGCACCTGCCGCCAAATACGCGGTGTACGCCGCGACAAAATCCGCTTTGGATGGCTTCGCCCGCAGTTTACGGATCGAGTCAAACGGCAAGCCATTTGTGCAGGTCATCCACATCGGCGCGGCGCGGACAACTATGCACGCCAAACTTGGCATTGCCGAACAACTCAAAGCAGACCGCTTCCCCAGCGCCGAGTGGACAGCCGAACAGATCGCCCGTGCGGTTCAAACGAAAAAAAACGAAGTGACCGTTGGCGCGGCAAACAAAATCTTGCGTTGGGCAGGGTCGCACTTTCCCTTTATGATCGACTCTCTTGCAGGCAGGCGCGCATGAAAACCGTCCTCATCACAGGCGCAGCCGATGGCATCGGGCGCGCCCTCGCCTTCGAATTTGCCAAACACGGCTACGACATCCTCGGCATAGACTTCGACGGCGAACGATCTGCCTACACGCAAACAGAATTGACCCAGCAAGGTTTTACCGCACAATTCATCCAAGCCGATCTTAGCCAGCCAAATTTTCTCGATGGCGTATTGCCCAACCTCCCACCTGTGGATGTGTTGATAAACAATGCAGGCATCAGCGCCGTCGGCGCATTTGAGCAACTCGATTGGCAGCGTCAACAACGTGTGCTTGATGTCAACTTGCGCGCACCCATTCAACTCACCACGGCAATCCTCAAAAACAATTTACTCAAACCGAATGGTTCCATCGTCTTTGTTTCTTCGCTTTCACATTATGTCGGTTACCCTGGCGCAGCCGTGTATGCCGCCAGCAAAGACGGGCTTGCCACCTACGCCCGCAATTTGCGTATCACGCTCAAAAAACAAAACCAACAGGTACTCGTCGTCTTTCCGGGTCCCACTCGCACGGCACACGCCAGCCGCTACAGCCCAAACAATGCGCGCGAATCAAAACGCATGTTGCCTGAAACGCTTGCCTCGCACATCGTCCATGCCACTGAAAAGCGCAAAGAAAAATTATTTCCTGGCGTGGCAGGCGTCATGGCGTTCTTCGGTTTGTGGTTTCCGGCGCTTGCCGAACGCATAATGAAACGCTCACTCTTCGACATCCTGAACGGAAAGACTCTCACCTAATGTTCGACACGCCCCTTCGCAAGGTCAAAGATCAAGTTGGTGCTCCGCTCGCCCGACGTCTGAGCCGCGTTTCTCCCATCACGATCTCGCTCATTGGTCTGGTCATCGCCTTGCTTGCCGCATGGTCTGCTTATCGTCAAATCTATTTCGCCGCATTCACTTTGTGGATTCTTAACCGCGTGCTCGATGGACTTGACGGTTTGCTGGCACGGATGCACAACAAGCAATCGGACTTCGGCGGATATGTAGACATTCTGACCGATTTCGTCGCCTACGCCGCGCTTCCCATCGGACTGGTGGCGGGTGCGCCTTCGAATGAGCGTTACCTCGCCTTAGCCTTTATGCTCGCATCCTTTTACATAAACACCGCCTCGTGGATGTACCTCGCCGCGTTACTCGAAAAACGTGCCCTGCATGGCGACGATACCCAAACCAGCATCGTCATGCCCGCAGGTCTCATCGGCGGGTTTGAAACCATCATTGCCTTCGGAGTCTTCACTCTCTTCCCCGCTTATCTAACTATCCTCTACATCATCTTTACTGTTCTCGTCTTCATCACGATTGCTCAAAGACTCATTTGGGCAAAACGAATCCTTATCTAAAAATCTCAAAATACCAATTACTATTTAACTCAATGAAACTCAACTCCCCAGCCCCCACCTTTACCCTGACATCCACCGAAGGTGAGCAGGTGTCTCTCAGTGATGTCCTCAAAAGCGGAAACGCCTTACTCATCTTCCTCCGTCATTTAGGCTGAATACCCTGCCGCGAACATGTCGCACAGTTGTGCGACCAACAAGTCGAATTTACAAAATTGAACACGCGCGTTTTTGTTGTTTCTTTCGGAACACTGCCCGCCGTGCAGCAATGGCTCAAAGAAACCTGCGGTAATTTCACCGTTCTACTCGACCGCGAGCGGACAGTGTACAAAGCCTATGGTTTGGAGCGTTCCTACTGGCGCTCACGTTCCCTGCGGACTCGCTGGGTTTATTTCAAAGCCTGGCTGGCTGGGAAAAAGACTCACGACTCGCACGGCGACGATACGAGTCAACTTGGCGGTGACTTCATCATAGATAAACAAGGCAACCTCCGCTTCATCTATCCCAGCCATGACCCCGCCGATAGACCCTCGGTGGAAAAGTTGCTTGCTGTTATTCAAAATATAAGGTGACAGTCACTTTGAAAGTAGCTGTTACCTGTTACCTAAGGAACCCATGAACACCATCCCCTCTCACCTCGTCATCAACGCCGCCATCGAAAAGAAGTTCGGCGCAAAATACAAACTCGCCAAGTCTGCATTTTTGTGGGGCTCGGTTATGCCTGATATTCCGCTGGGTCTCATCTCCATTGGAACCTTCGTCTATTATCGTTTTTTCACCACCCAAGACGTTTCAGGCATCATGGACAAAGCCTTCGGCGAGATGTATTTCAACGACCCATTCTGGATCGCTGGGCACAACTTCCTGCACTCGCCCACTGCGCTCATCATCTATGCCATCCTACTCTGGCGCTTTGTGGACAAAGTCGGCACCCGCGGACACTGGTGGCTGTCCTTCGTTTTCGGATGCATGATTCACTCCGTCATCGACATCCTCACCCACTACGATGATGGTCCTGTGCTCTTCTTCCCCTTTGACTGGCACACCCGCTTTTACAGCCCTGTCAGTTACTGGGACAGGGCACACTACGCCGATCAATTCTTCTGGGTAGAGCTGGGAATTAATATTGTGTTGTTGGGGTATTTGTTTTTGCCAAAGTTGATCCAACGCTTCAAGAAGCAGTAATCACCCGCTTCAACATCACCCCGCTGACCATCGACGTGACCAGCGCCATCACCACCAATGCCACGAAGATACGTCCGTCTATGATCTGATATTCAAGCGCCACCGAAGCCAGAATAATTTCAATGGCACCACGGGCAGACATGCCAAAACCTATGCCTACTGATGTGCGCGGATCAAAGCCGCCGAGCCGTGCGCCCAAGCCTGCACCGAGCACTTTACTCACCACGGCAACGACCGTCACCAGCAATACCATCCACAAGTCAAAGTGCTCCGCAAAGTTGACCTTCAACCCCACCGAGACGAAGTACAGCGGCGCAAACAAATACACCGCTATTTTTTGGATTGCTTCGCTGGCTTGTTTATCACTATCATCTTTGGGGAATTGAGCAAATACCACGCCGACCAGGAATGCGCCGAAGACAGGATGAATCCCAAACCACTCCGCCAACGCCGCGGCGACGAAGATGAAAATACACGCAACGATGATGAATGCGCCTGGGAATTCAGAACGTTTTAATACGTACAATAATGGGCGTGCCAGCCACATCGTCCCAAACCAGATCAACCCCAGCGCCGCCAGAATCGAACCAGCTACAGCAGGCAAGTTTGCGTCCACTCCATCGGTACGGATGAGGTTAAGGCAGACCGCAAAAATTGCCCACCCCACCAGATCGTTCAACACGGCTGAGGTGAGGATCACGCTCCCGATTTCTTTGTCGAGCAGGTTCAGGTCAAGTAAGATGCGGGCGATGATTGGGAGGGCAGAAATGCCTAAGGCAGTGCCAAGGAAGAGGGGCAGAATCCAACCATCGGCGGTGAAGTCATATCCAAAAAAGTTTGGCAACACAAGCACCATTCCTGCACCGAGCACAAAAGGAATCAGAATCCCAAATCCGCTGACCAGCAGAATGCTCATACCACGTCCACGCATGGTGTTGAGATTGACCTCCATGCCTGTGGAAAATAAAAAGAACAACATGCCTGTGAGAAGCAGGGTGTCGCGAGCGAGCGAGACGTTTGACTGCAACAGAAAAAGTTGCTGAAAGAGATTCGGCGCCAGCCAACCAAAAATCGTTTGCCCCAACACCAGCCCCGCGACAAGTTCGCCCACAATGCTCGGATGCCGAAAACGCCGCGCCAACCATGCAAACAGCAAAGCAAATATGAGCATGAGGCTGAGTTGGAAGAAGAGGAGGGTGAGTTGGTGAGGAGACATGGAGGAATTGAAGAGTGAGTAGTGATCAGTGAATAGGTAACAGCGGTCAATGGTCTATGATGGTTTTTGGGCTACCACCACTTCCGAAGTAATTCCACGCACGGTCACCACGTTGTGATGAAGCACTTCCCAATTATCTAAAAATTCGGTCAATGCCACAGGGCGGCATCCGCCAACCCATTTGGGATTCAAGTTGAAACGTAGATTCCAAAACGCTGTCCAGGCTTTTGAAAATAAACCTTTGCCAAAGGTTAAACCCGTGAGGCATAACAAGCCATTGGGTTTCAAAATGCGTTGTGCTTCACGCAAGACAGATTTGATTTCGTCCGCCGATAAAATATCCAACACATAATTGGAGACAAAGCGGTCACACGACTCATCTTGCAGCGGCAACATAGTTTCACCTGATGATTTCAGCAACGTCACGCGTTCGCCAAACTTCGTTAGTCGTGAACGGCTCAACTGGATCATCGTCGCGCTGACGTCGCAACCCCAATACGAAGCCGCGCTCAAAGACAATATCTCCTCCGCAAAGCGTCCTGTGCCAGGACCGAATTCTACAATCGAAGTCGCTGATTCAAATTTTGCAAAGCGTTTCAACTCCGCCAGCGTCACATCTTCGTAATAGCTTGCGCCATCCTGACGCGCCCCGAACGCATCATAAAATTTTTCGGTCTCGGTGTGTGAAAGTCCGCGCGGCTTCACGGCGCCACCTCAAACAAATGCTCAGCAGGCAGTTGCACAAAAACATTTTCGCCATGCTCAAACATTGGCGCGGGCATCGGCAGACGCACGCGCGTCGTCACATTACCAAGCTGCACCTGCACCTCCAACGCCTCCCCACGAAACAAACAACTCTGCACCATGCCCACCAGCGAATTTTCTTTTTCTTCTTTTTGAATGCGGATATGTTCTGGTCTGATGGCGTATACACTTCGACCGACCTTTGACTCATCGTTGAGTTTGACCTTGCCCACTTCCGCCGCATCTAACCACCCGCCGCTTGATTCGCCTTCGAGGAACAGATCCACTCCGACAAATTTTGCGCTCCGCACGCATGGCGGACGATGAAACAGCACATCAGGCTTATCGTATGCGGTGACCTCCCCGTCCAACAGAATCGCCATACGGTCAGACATTGCCATGGCTTCGCTTAAATCATGCGTGACGAAGATCGTCGTGATTCCCAGCTCGCGCTGAATCTCACGGATCGCCGCCTGCAAATTTATCCGCACCGACGTATCCAAACTTGAGAGCGGTTCATCTAACATCAGCAATTTGGGTTGAGTCACCAACGCGCGCGCCAACGCCACGCGCTGACCTTCCCCACCCGAAAGTTGACCCACCTTGCGCTTCTCGATGCCTGGCAAACCGATCAAATTCAACATTCGTTTTACTTCGGTTTGGATCGTTTCAGATGACACACCTTGCATTTTCAACCCAAAACCAATATTCTCCTCCACATTCAAGAACGGAAAAAGATACGATTTTTGAAACATCAACACCGCGCCGCGTTTGTTCGGCTCCGTCTGCAAAATGGATTCGCCATCGAAGCGAATGTCGCCGCTATCGGATTGTTCAATGCCTGCAATGAGTTTCAGCAATGTAGATTTACCCGTGCCAGAGGGTCCCAGCAAGGCAACCATTTCGCCGTCATTGATGGATAGCGAAAAATCCTTCAACACAGGCACGGAGGTGTTTGGGTAGGTTTTGTGGAGGGAGGTGATGGTGATGTGGGTCATATGGGTGTGTTTGTTGTGTTTTTTTTGACCGCAGACAGTGGACGGCAAATACGGTCAGCGGTCTGCTCTTAATACTGCTCTCTTATATCCTCCCCGTGCCGCGTCAGCTCACGGGCGGTGAAGGCGATGACTAGCACAGGCGGCAGAACGAACAGCAAAGATTTGATTCCAATTGTGGATGGGTTGCCGCCTGATGCGGCGGCAAATAATAAAATCGGCAGAGTGATAACTTTTCCACCACCGATGAGCAGAGTTAGCAAGTATTGACTCCACGAGACGAGGAAGGCGAACAGCGTTGCAACCACCAAACTGGGAGTCATCATCCGCAAGGTGACGTTGAAGAAAATTTGAATAGGGCTTGCGCCAAGCGCCAACGCTTGATGTTCAAAATTCTCATCATAACGGGCGAATGCGCTGGACAGGGTAAAGATGGTGTATGGCAAGGTGGGAATCAAATGCGCTAGCACCACACCGAAGATTGTCCCTGCCAAACCGAGCTGCAAGAATAGAATGTTGAGTCCCATGCCGATTGCTAACGGCGGGACAACGGTTGGCAGGAAGAGCAACAGCCATGCCAACTGCCTGCCTTTGAATTGTCGCAGTCCCATTACACGGGCAGCGGGGAAGGCAAGTAGTAACGAAAGCAGAGAAACGATCACAGCAATCGTCAAACCATCGCGTAGACCTGTCAACGTGCGCGAGTCGTTCAAGGTGCGGTCTAAGGTGACTGTTGTCCACTCCACGGGGAAGGGTGCGGGGAAGAACCAGCGGGTGGAGAATCCATACACGATGAAGAGGAGAAAGGGTGCAATGAGGATGAGATAAAGGGTAAATCGCAGAAAATAAGAAAGAAATTTTTTCATCCTTTTTTCTCTCCAAACTTCAAACTCACCATCGCTACCAACATGACAATAGCAGTAATGATCAGGCTGAGGACCATGCCTTCGGAGCGGGCACGCAGGTCTGGGTCAAGAAAGAAGCGCAGTGCAAGGACGGGCAAGGCGCGTGGGTAGCCGACTCCTAAAATCGCAGGGACTTCGTAACTGCTGAAGATAAATCCAAAAACAAGTAATGAGCCTGAAAGCAAGGCGGGCGCTACTTGTGGAATGGTGATGTGGCGCAATCGCTGCCAATAATTCGCGCCTAGGTTTTGAGCGACGACATCGTAGCCGATGGGTTGAGAACGCAGAACCGCAAGAACGATGAGCGCAAGGAAGGGAATCTCTTTGCCAACGTAATGTAGGATGATGCCAATGCCGTAGCAATCGCGGACGAGGACAGGGAATTGGTCAGTGGTGGTGATGAGACCGAGTGATGCCGCCAAACGGGCGAAGAGTCCGCTTTGGGAGAGGAAGAGCAAAAGAGCAGTGGCGAAGACAAGATGAGGGAAGGCAAGATTCCAGTTGAGGGCAAGCGTGTCTGATTGCGTGCGGTGATTGTTGAGCCAGACCGCGACAAGTAATGCAAACGTGGATGCAAGGATGGTTGCAGTGACGCTGACCCATAACGAAAATGCGAGTGAAACCCAAAACTCTGAATCGGTAGCGAGGGCGGCGCGATAAGCACGGAAAGAAACGTCACTTTGACCGATGACGCTGATAAAGCCGAGGCTTTCTGCAATGGCATATAAAAGACTCGCACCCAGCATGACGAGGATGAGAGTCAATGCTGGGGCGAGGGAGATGTATGGCGAGGAACGAAATTTATCGAACACGAAACAGATTTTAAACTATTGCGCTGTGAGCGGCGCGGCAGCAAATGGAACAGCAAATGCCTGACACCAGATCACCACAGACTTGTATTGACTGAGGTCAAGGTCGGCGGGGAGTTCGTAGTTTTGGTCGCCGATGTTGCCTTTCAATCTACCGAGGCTGTAATAGCCTGGAATGTCACTGCCTGAAGCATTGGGCACGGGGTCAATCGGAACGAGATACACGTACAAGTCGGGTCCGTTTTCAACGGAGAAGTTTTGCAAACGTAAAATGCGGGAACTATCTGCCAGTTGATAAACTGCCGCTTCACCTGAACTTAAGTGCGCCAGATTGTAGAACGAGCCTTTCAAGATAATTTGTTCTGTAACCGTTTGGGCTGATTCGGTTGGCGCAACTTCAGCGGCAGGCTGGGACTGCACTTCAACAACTTGCGCTGTGGGGCTGGTTTCAGCAACCGCTGGCACAGGGCTGGCTTCTACAACGACAGTTGGAAGGGATTCATTCACTTGATTGTCAATGAAAGCGGGCGAGAAGAACCACCAGCCTGCGGCGGCTACAATTCCCAATACGATTACTATGCCAAGATACTGCCATGGCGAACTATTTTTTCGACGCATGATGGATTCCTTTTGATGGTTTGGCGATAAGGTGTGTAGGTAAACAGGTAAAAAAGTAGACAAGAACCTCACCAGTTTACTTATCTACTTGTCTACTTTTATTTCTGCAACACGAACGTCAACCAATCCTGTTCGAGCAGACCTTGATATTCGGCGGCGGAGTCACCGACGAGCGATTTGGCGAGGTCAGAGGCTGGGGTGGCGGCGTCGCCTAATTGGGAGGCGGCAGTTTCGAGCGCAGAAAGAGCCGCGGTGTCCGTCACGCGAGTCACGTCAATGGCGTAGCCGAGTCCGAATCCGTTTTCGGGGAGAATCTGCGCAGCTTGGAATTCGGGTTCGAGTAAAAGATTTGCCAAAACAAGCGCGGCGGCTTTGTTGGGCGCATTGAGCGGAATGGCGACATAATTGAAATCACCGATCATGTAGTTATCAAAGACGAATGCGCGCGCAGTTTCAGGCATGCGACCATCGGTAATCCAGCGACCTGCGCCGGTGATGTCTTGAGTCATGCTCAAGTCCACTTCATTGTTGGCGAAGAGATTGACGAGTTCCGATTCATCTTTGGGATAGGTCTCGCCCTCACGCCACAAACAGGGCTTAAGTTCATTGAAGTAATCCCACAGGGCAGGCGAATGTTGATCCCACAAGGCTTGATCGAAACTCAACCATTGCTGGGCGTCACCACTGATTTCGTACAGTGCGCCCTTGGCAAAACGTGTACCAAGAAAACCGCCAGGTCCAGGCGCGACATAAGTAAAGCGACCAGGGTTTGCGCATGCCCAAGTTTTGAGTTCAGTATATGAGCGCGGAAGTTCGTCTGCGTCCGTGCGAGCAGAGTCGTAAATAAATTGAAACTGTGCCGAAGACCACGGACTTTCCTGATTATCCACAGGGTTTCCGAAATCGAGATTGATGGCGGGGTTTTCCCAATCCACTAATTTTGCGTTGGGAACTTTCTGCGCCCAATCTTTGTAGAGCATGTCGGCTTGTTTGAGCGTGAAGAAGTTCTCACCGTTGATCCAGATCAAATCCACCGAGCCAGGGCCGGTGCCTGCCTGTTTTTCGCTCAAGACCTGATTGACTGCGTCCACCGTATCGGCAAGCGGCACGCGGTTGAGCGTGATGTCGTAACGTTCTTTCAAGGCTTTGCCGTAGAAGTTATCCACGTAGGCATTGATGCTATCCGAGCCGCCCCAGATGTACCAATTGACGGTTTGTCCCTTTGCGGCGGTGAGCACACTGTCCCAATCGTTGATGTCGAATTCCGATGACGATTGCGCAGGTGCGCCGCATGCCGCGAGCAGTAAAGATAATGTGACGAGCAAGTAGATAATTTTTTTCATATTGTCTCCTCTTTATTTACCGCCAAGCACGCGAAAAACACTAAGAAAGACTTTTTCTTTTCTTCGCGAACTTTGCGTTCTAAGCGGTTAAGTGCCTTTCACAAAGCGATACTTCAAAAATGCGCCCAACTCTTTCCCGATATTCGGCAGAGTCTCGCGCATAAAGAAATCTGCCACTTTCAAAATGCCGCTCGAAAACGTGGGGTACGGATACACCAAGCGATAAATTTTGTGCAGTGAAATCTTCTGGCTGATGGCAAGCGTAAAAAATGAAATCATTTCTGAAGCCAGCGGACCAACAATCGTCACATGCAAAATCTGCCCTGTGAGTCGCATCACATCGGCAATGATGAATCCATTTTCCACACCGTCGGTGTAGCCGCGGTCGGTATGGTCTTTGAAATCCACGCGAATACGCTTGATGAGTTGCGGATGATATTTCTCCGCGATCTGCTTTTGCGTCAGTCCCACATTCGCCACTTCAGGGTCGCTAAACGTCGCATTCGGGAAAATCGGCTCGTTCTTCGCCAGCGGCAAAAATGGAAATGCGATCCGTTGAATCACGCGCCGTCCCTGTGCGTTTGCCGAATGCGTAAAAGCGGACGTAGGCGTCACATCCCCAATTGCATACACACCTTTGACATTCGTCTCCCCAAACGAGTTGACTTGCACCCCCGTCCGCGCATCCCACTTAATTTGAGCCTGATCCAGTCCGAGCGACTCTAGATTCCTCACCCGACCGATTGCCACTAAAACCTTGTCCACATCCTGAATTTTGATTTCCTTCTCATCCTGCTTCAAGGTCAACGTTCTGGTGGATTCGTCAAATCCCGTGGCGGTTGCGCTGTAATGGGTAACGATGCCCTTCTTCTCGATCTCTGGCTGCAATGCCTCCGAAACCTCAGGGATGTACACCGCCAGCAGACGCGGGTCCAGTGCATACATGGTCACTTTGGCGCCAAGTTTACGAAAAGCAAATGCCATTTCCATGGCAATCACACCCGCCCCAGCCACCACCAAATGCTTTGGCATATCCCGCAGATCAAACAGCGACTCATTCGTCAGCATCCGTTCCTTCGGCAGACCTGGGATTTCGATCACACGTGGACGCGCACCCGTAGAAATGACGATATTCTCCGCAGTGAGTTTTTGCGTCCCGCCTGCTTTTAACGCCACTTCGATCTCCTTCGGCGCAGTGAACTTCGCCATGCCTTCGATGAAGGTGACGTTCTTCAAATGCCGCACTTCTTCGGTCTCTTTGTCGCGCAGGGCATCCCGCTTACGGGTCACTTCGCGCAAGGCTTCGTCAGGATTCATCCCAGGCTTGAAGTGTTTCCCCAAATGGATCAACGTCTTTGACGGCACACAACCCACGTTCGTACAATCGCCGCCGACATGATTGCCTTCAATAAATGCCACCTGCTTACCAAGCCCAGCCAACCCGATCGCCGCCGTCATCCCGCCCGACCCCGCGCCAATGACGATGGTGTGAAAATGATTTGTCATGATATATGTGTTCCTATATACTGTTCTAAAATCTGACTGTAGACCGCCAAACACCAATTACTACTTACTACTTACCGATAACTGCTCACTGCTCTTCGCCTCACGCTTCTTAAATATCCTTGAAAGCACAATACTCACAATAAAGATCGCCGCCGAAAAGCCCAACGTCACTGGGTTCAATTTTGGCAGCGCCCCATCAAAACTCTCTATCGAAGCGCCGAAACCCACGAAGGCAATCGTCCCAGGGATGGCGCCGAGCGCCGTTGCCAGAATAAACGCCCAATATTTAATTTTCAAAAAGCCCGCCAGATAACTGACCGCATCATACGGCAAGAAGATGAAGCGCATGGTCATCACAGTCTCAAAACTGTTATCGCGCATCCGCCGCGCATAGCGTTGAATCCAACCGTCCGAACCGTCGTCTTTCAACAAGCCTTCACCAAAGAACTGCCCGACATAAAACGCAATCGTGGACGAAATATTACTGGCGACGATGGTGTAAAGTACGCCCAGCACGGGTCCGAAAACAAAACCGCCCGCCAAGGTGAGAATGGTGGACGGAAACAAGATCAACGGGCGCACGGCATACAGCACAATATAAATCAACACGCCCCACACACCGTTCTTCATAAACTCGAGCAACTGCTGAACAACCTGCAACGGCGAGAGACCGTTTGAGGCGGCGTACCACTGATATAGAGCAATTAGCCCCACCCAAAAAAGAAGTGCAGCGATCTTCTGTCCATTACGTTGAAAAAAGTTTTTATCCATAAAAGTCCTCTCCATATTTGAAACAATTCCCGCTTCGTTCTTACCAGGTTTAAAAACGTTAATCCATTCGTAAGATATTCACGAACATACCTGTCACACGGTTATGGGAAAAATTCTCCTCTCCATCTTCCTCTTCGCCCTGACGTTATCCGCCTGCACAACCGCTCCCCAAGCGACGACAACCGCGTCAGACTCACACGTGACTGATTCTGCTTCCAAAATATCCCCTCTCCCATCGGGAGAGGGACAGGGTGAGGGTACCTTGCTCCCAACCGAATCGCCTCCACGCGGCACGGAAAACGAATTCACCACCGACTTCAGCAAACATTCCGTGCCGTACTCCGAAATCCTTTCAGGAGGTCCGCCCAAAGATGGAATCCCGCCCATTGACGTACCGCAATTCATCCCTGCGAATGAAGCGGACGAGTGGCTCGATGATAGGGACCCCGTCGTCTTCGTCCAGGTCGGCGACGAAGCGAAAGCGTATCCCATCCAAATATTGATGTGGCATGAAATTGTGAATGATACAGTTGGCGGCGAACCGTTGATGGTGTCGTTCTGTCCACTGTGCAATACAGCCATTACCTTCAAACGCACATTCAATGGACAGATATTGGATTTTGGCACCACAGGGCGACTGCGTTACAGCAACCTCATTATGTATGACCGCCAAACCGAGACATGGTGGCAACAGGCAACAGGCGACGCCATCGCTGGCGAACATACCGGCGCACAACTGGAGTTTCACCCTGCTACCATGATCTCGTGGAATGATTTCAAATCGCAATACCCCAATGGACTCGTTCTCTCGCGTGAGACGGGCTATTCGCGGAACTATGGAGCCAACCCATATTTCGGTTACGATGACATCAACCAAACCCCATTTCTGTATGACGGCACAACACCCGACCAACTCCCACCGATGGCACGTGTATTGACGGTTGATTTGAATGGCGAAGCGACAGCCTATCCTTACGATGTGTTGAGTGAAGCAAAAGTGATCAACGATAAAGTGGGCGATCTCGAAGTCGTCATCCTCTGGGCAGAAGGCTCCGCCTCCCCATTGGATACAAGCAACATCGCTGATGGACGTGATGTCGGCGTGGCGGTGGCATACTCAAGAGTCTTGGATGACAAGATACTTGAGTATGAATTCAAGGATGGCAAAATCTTCGATACACAAACAGGAAGTGAATGGAACATTCTTGGTCAGGCAATCGCTGGCGAGTTGCAGGGAAAAAAACTTAACGCTGTTGTATCCATCAACCACTTCTGGTTCTCATGGGCGGCGTTCAAGCCTGAGACGAGAATATACCAGCCGTAATTTGGATGGTATATAAGGATTAACCCGAAAAATGGAATTCACAAGCGCAATCGAATCTGTCCGGCGTGGCATATATCATGTATATGGGTATAAATTCAGGCCACAAAATTTTGTACCCGCCAAATAGAGAATAAACCATCCAGAAACGAACGAACACCCCTACGTACAGGGGTGTTTTCATTTAAAACATTTCCGTAAACAATCAATCTGTTTTTTTCTATCTACCGACAGCATGTCCGATATTTGATACAAGCAGCGATGAGACAACTTAATTTGTCGGCGTGCCTATCAGAGCACATCACTCACTAGCCAGGCGTTTGGCGGTGAAGTGATCCGTTACGAGGATATTGATCCAATGACCGCGCAATGCGCCTAGGATCGCGGAATATTTTCTTGAGCCGCCTGCCACTCCAATAGCTCGACCTACCTTTCGGAGCTGATCCAAGTTCATAGAAATAACCCGCTTTTCCAACCCAGTATCTACCAAATCCCCATTTTCGTCAAAAAATCTTAATAAGATGTCACCCACTGCATTCGCTTTTTTTAATAACTTCATTTCTTGAGGCGCAAAGATATTACCGCTTTGTGCAAGCAATGGTGATGGTTCAATAGAACCTATTCCAACTAATGCCGTTGTGACGCTATCAAACAATCGGATTGCCTGCTGTGCTACTTCGTCTGCCGCTAAAATGTCACGAGCAGCTTCCGTGGCAAGTACACCAGATACCGGCAAATATACAGCTTCTCCACTAACCAATTGTGCGATGCGCGATGTTAACCGAGTCGCGTGTGCTTCTGCAGATGGGTTTCCAATTCCGCCTAGGATCTGAACAACTTTTACACCAGGCTTGCGTGGTGCAGGATGAAGGGCATCCACCATTGCGAGCAGGGTGGCACTCCAGGAAGAAATCCCGATCACTTCGTTAGGGCGAATCGCTGATTCCAAAAAGTAAGCAGTAGCAGCACCAAGATCACGCTGAATCAACTTTTCATTATCTTCCAGACTATCCACAACAATGACATCCCGCAAACCAAATTTTTTGACAAGAGTTTCCTCTAACTCGGTATAGACACCGCCGGGGAGATTAATCGAAATTCGAATAATCCCCTCTTCTTTTGAGCGGCTTAATAATCTCGAGACTGTCGCCTGAGATAAGCCAAGCTGCTTTGCGATTTCAGACTGGCTTTTTTCCCATTCATAATACATGCGTGCCACACGCGCAATTAAGCGTAGTTCATCAATTCTTGGCATAGGTTTTCTTTCTCCATGAAAGATTGTACTATATTGAATAGTTATTCATAATCTATTGATTTATTCATCAGCACTCAGTATTATACTGCTAAATGAATTATATTACAAAAGTGAATAATTATTCAATTTTATGAAAACCACTTCTACCCCACTCGATAAACAAAAAATCCTAGGATTAAGGCGCAAATCTATTTTGTACCGCAAGACCCTATTGGAAATGATCTATAAGGCAAATGCCGGACACACTGGTGGTAGCCTATCCTGTGTTGACATTCTTAACGTTCTTTATAATCACGTTATGAACATAACCCCTCAGAATTTCAACCTCATTGATCGCGATCACTATATTCATAGCAAGGGTCATTCAGTTGAAGCCTTATATGCTGTATTAGCAGATAAGGGTTTCTTTTCCTACAATCTCCTAGATACTGTCGAAAAATACAAGTCTGATTTTATTGGTCATCCTACTCGAAGTGTCTTCGGTATCGAACAAAATACAGGCGCGCTTGGTCATGGACTTTCCGTAGCAGTAGGTATGGCTTTAGCAGCTAAACGAGATGGACGCTCCGACCGGGTTTTTACCATTATGGGCGATGGTGAACTGACAGAAGGTTCCATTTGGGAAGCTTCAACTAGCGCGGCTCACTACAGACTGGATAACCTGATTGCCATTGTAGACCGAAACACCCTTCAAATCAGTGGACCTACAGAAAAAGTCATGCGCATGGAGCCCCTTGAAGGAAAGTTTTCCGCGTTTGGGTTTGCAGTTCGGCATGTAGACGGCAATAACATCGAAGAATTAACTGCTTTGTTTGACACCCTTCCCTTTGAAGCAGGAAAACCAAATCTGGTTCTGGCACACACCACTAAAGGAAGTGGGATCAGTTTCATGGAAAACCAAATTCAATGGCATCATCGTGTTCCTACACAGGAAGAATATGCCATCGCCTTAATCGAATTGGAAGAAGCAGAGAAAGAATTGGAGAAACCCAATGGGCAACTCTAATCTCCAGAATGGAAAAACCAATCTTGATACCTTTGCTAATACCTTAATGGAATTGGCGGCTGTTGACCGGGAAGTTTTAGTCGTTACAAGTGATTCGCGAGGGTCAGGGCGCGTAACGCCATTTGCCGATAAATTTCCTGAACAGATCGTGGAGATCGGTATTGCCGAACAAAACCTGGTGGGTGTTTCAGCCGGGCTAGCCTCGGCAGGCAAGAAAGTTTTTGTAGTTTCCCCGGCGTGTTTTCTGACAGCACGCGCTTTAGAGCAGATCAAAAACGATGTCGCATATTCCGATCACCCTGTAAAAGTGATCGGAATTAGTGCTGGCGTCAGTTATGGGTCACTAGGTACCACTCATCATTCTTTGCACGACTTTGCCGTATTACAAGCCATTAACAACATTGACATTGTGGCTCCAGCGGATAATTTTGAAACATCCGAGGTGATCCGCGCAGCCATACATCACCCCCGCCCCATTTACATTCGGTTTGGGAAAAAAGTCATGCCAACCCTTCACGCTGCTGATGTGCATTTTGAAATCGGCAAAGCTATCCAATTAACTCAGGAACGTGAAAAATATGATATTGCGTTGATCGCCATTGGAGAAACCGTTACTCCCTCTCATCTTGCCAGTCAAATCTTGGAGCAACAAGGAATTACAAGTTGCGTCTTAAGCTTACATAGCCTCCGCCCATTTGATGAAGAGTCAGTGCGTCAGGCTGTGGAGCGCTCCAAGGTGGTCATTACAGTTGAAGAACATAGTGTCAACGGTGGTTTAGGGAGTCGGGTCGCGTCCTTTTTGATGCAGGCAAGAATCTTTCGCCCGTTGCGTATCGTTGGCATTCCTGATGAGCATACAATAACAGGCAGTCAGACCGAAATATTCAATCATTACGGCATTTCAGCCGATGGTATTTCACAAACTGCTTTGGATCTTCTAGGAAAAGGAAGTTGACCCGTGAAATCTGAGAACTTATTTCTCGTGATCGATCAGAGTACTTCTTCTACAAAAGCCATGCTCTTTACTCCTGATGGACGTCTAATGGATCAGGAATGGCTTTTGCATCGCCAGATCTACCCAAGCGCTGGCTGGGTGGAGCATGACGCTGAAGAAATCTTCAACAACACCTTGAAAGTCACTTCTACACTATTACAAAAATATCCTGAACAGTGGAGCAATATAGTAGCGCTAAGTATCACCAATCAGCGTGAGACCTTTGTCATCTTTGATCGTGAGACGGGGCAGCCCTTGTACAATGCGATTGTATGGCAATGTCGGCGCGGGGATGATATTTGCAAACAATTAGTATTGGCTGGTAAGGACGAAATCGTTCGCAACCTGACTGGGTTGAAAATCGATACATATTTTCCGGCAAGCAAACTACGCTGGTTATTAGACTCAAGAGCCGATTTACGAATCAAATTGAAAGACGGGTCGGCTATATTCGGGACAATCGATACCTATCTAATCTATCGGCTGACCGGCGGTAAGGTCTATGCTACAGATCATACCAACGCCTCTCGCACCTTGCTATATGACATCGAAAAACTCAATTGGAGCCAGGATTTATGTAAGGTATTTGGGTTGGAGTTTGGGGTATTGCCAGACGTTCGAGAGAGTACAGCCTGGTATGGTGATACAGACCTGAATGGCGTCCTTGACCGGCGCATTCCAATCTGTGGCGTGATGGGAGATTCTCAAGCCGCATTATTTGCCCAACGCTGTTTCACACCTGGCGGTGCAAAGGTGACCTTTGGCACTGGGTCTTCAATCCTGTTGAATATCGGACACGAGAAACGATTATCAGCACAAGGAACGGTGACGGCTCTCGGTTGGGTATTGCAAGGACAACCCACCTACGCATTTGAAGGCATCATCAATTTCACCGGAGCAACAATTTCCTGGATGCGTGACCAGCTACAGTTAATTGAAAATCCGAATGAAACAGAAACGCTAGCACGCTCGGTATCCGGTAGTGATGGCGTTTATTTTATTCCCGCCTTTGTAGGGCTAAGTGCCCCCTATTGGCGTGCAGATGCGCGAGCAGCCATTTTAGGAATGTCTCCTTCCACGACCCGTGCCCATATTGTTCGAGCGGCACTAGAGTCCATTGGATACATTGTGACAGACGTGCTCAAAGCAATGGGAGAAGATGCTGGTATCAAACTCAGCACGATTCATGCCGATGGAGGCGCAGTTCGTAATGCCTTCCTGATGCAGTTTGTAGCAGATTTGAATCAACTCAAGGTACGAGCAGCCCAAACACCGGAATTATCCGCATTAGGGGCTGTCTTTAACGGGTGCCTTGGTATGCAGGTCCACAATTCACTGGAAGATCTTGAAAAACTTCCCTTCGGTTTTATTAAATATTCTGCCTCCATGGAAATAGGTCAGGCAGAAGAACTATTTGCAGGCTGGCGCTCAGCTGTTCAACAGGTTTTATATCAACCCAAACAAGGATGAAGGCATGAAACAAAAAACGATCACGATCATCTTTGCAATATCCGCTCTATTATTCCTGCTATTGGTGGGACGTTATGGTTTCACAGTTGTCAAGATCGAGGATGTTGAAAAAGCCGCTCAAAGTGAAGTCTTTGACCCTGTTGCCTATGTGGATGGGATCTGGGATGCAAAACTGATGCCAGCCTTCGATGAAAATGCAATTGACCTTTCTAAAATTCTTTCTGAAATACAAGTAGATTCAAATGGAGCCACTTCCAAGGAAGACTTGATCAATATCACTAACAAATATGGTTTGATTACTGTAGGCGAAGCACATGTGTACATGGTAAAAGGCAGCGGCAAGATCGTCTCTGTCAACACCGATACAAGTTTGGGAACGATTGAAGTTGCCCTGGATGGATATGCCGGTCCTATTAAAGTATTGATCTATGTGGGTACGCGCATCCCCAGCGATGAAACTTCGGTACGCGATGCAGTGGGCTTCATAAGTTTCGGCGATTTTAAAGAACAAACGGAATATGGCAAAGTATCCTCCGAAATAAACAAACGGGTTTTATCTGAGGTACTTGGTAGTGTGGATACAAACAGCTTGATGGGTAAAACCATTACCTTCAAAGGTGCGTTCAACATTCGAACATTCAATTTAATTCAGATCGACCTGAAAGAGATCAGAATCGTACCAGTTGAGATCGAGTTGGGAGATTAATCCATGCCTGTCATGACCTCTGTTCTTGACTCTGCTTCCAATTCGACATTGAGCGCTGGAGACAATGGCGTCATCCTGTCTGCACAAAACATTACCAAGATATTTCCTGGAACCGTGGCATTGGATGATGTGTCATTCAATGTATACAAGGGCAAGGTTAATGTTTTGATTGGCGAGAACGGCGCAGGAAAATCCACCTTGATGAAGATCCTGGCTGGAGTTGAACGCCCCTCTCACGGGAATATCCAACTTGATGGACGGGAGATTCACCTCAAATCCCCATTGGATGCGACCCGGCTTGGCATTGGCATTATCTATCAGGAATTGAATCTGTGTGCCAACTTGAGCGTGATGGATAACATCTATTTGGCTCGTGAAATTCGCAGCAACGGTCTGATCGCCCAAAAGCAGGAAAAGCAACAAACCATCGAGTTGATCAACCGACTTGAGCAGAAGATCAATCCAGACGCCTTAGTGGGTGATCTGCGTATCGGACAACAACAGATCGTTGAAATTGCCAAAGCGCTGGCTCAAGATGTACGCATCTTAATCATGGATGAGCCAACCTCTGCATTAAGCGCTTCAGAAGTGGAAGTTTTATTCCGTATCATTCGTGAGTTGAAATCACGCGGCGTTGCCATCATTTATATCTCGCACAAACTTGAAGAACTGCTTCAAATCGGTGATTTCATCACCGTGTTGCGTGATGGAAAAAAGGTTGCTGAAGCTGAAGCATCCAAAGTAAATGTTGCTTGGTTGATAGAAAACATGGTGGGGCGCAACCCGGCGGCGTTGTTCACTCGCAGAGAACGTCAGATGGGCAATGTATTGCTCAAAGTGGAGGAACTCACCTTACCACGACCCGGCGGTGGCTACATCCTTGACCATGTCTCGTTTGAATTAAGAGCAGGTGAAATTCTCGGCTTCTATGGCTTGATGGGTGCTGGGCGTTCCGACCTTGTGGATTGTCTGGCTGGCGCAAAACCGCAGACCAACGGGACAATATGGCTAAATGGGGAACGAGTTGTGACAACGACGATCTCGGAGCGTATCCAATCGGGGTTTGTGTTAGTACCGGAAGATCGCCAAAAGTTTGGATTGGTGCAGACACTCTCTGTCATGGACAACATGCTGCTCGCCAGCCTGAAAAATTACCTCAAGGGAGTCTTTCTTTCACATAAACAAGAGAAAGAATCCACGACAACTCAGATCAAGGAGTTATCCATTCGAGTGGCAGATTCGCAGCAATCGATTACTTCATTGAGCGGTGGGAACCAACAGAAGGTGGTTGTGGCGAAAGGGTTGCTCACCCGCCCAAAGGTCTTATTGCTTGACGAACCGACACGTGGAATTGACGTTGGTGCAAAATCAGAAATTTTTGAGATCATGAACCGCCTGGCAGAGCAGGGCTATGGCGTGGTTTTTGTCTCTTCGGAATTAAAGGAAATTCTGGCGATGTCTGATCGGATTTTGGTGATGTCGAAAGGTGCAATTACAGGCGAGTTTACCCACGCAGAGGCAACAGAAGGAAAACTGGTTGCGGCTTCTGCGGTTGGGCATGGTCCATTATCTGGTAATAAACCTCAAGGAATAGGTAAATAATATGAATTCAGCCAACGTTAATCGCTCGCAAAGTTTAACCATTACAGATATTCAACAATTCCTATTACGTGGACGGGCTTTCATCGCACTAATTCTAGTGCTCATTGTCTTCACTTCGCTCTCTCCGCAATTCTTAAGCCCTGAAAACATTGTAATCATGTCTAAACATGTGGCGATAAATGCCTTATTGGCGATTGGCATGACTTTCATTATTTTGACCGGCGGAATAGACCTCTCTGTCGGCTCTATCGTCGGGTTGACTGCCATGATCGCCGGAGGATTGATCAACGAGGGGATCATCCTTCCGCAGTTTGGGATCATTGCTTATCCTCATACATGGCTGATCGTTGTCATTTCACTGGCATTGGGAACCCTGATGGGAGCCATCAGCGGGTTCATTATTACACGCTTCAACGTGGCACCCTTCATAGCTACGCTTGGCATGTTGTATGTAGCGCGCGGCTTTGCAGGTTTGCGTAACAGTGGCTATACCTTTGCAAACATCGTCGGGAAGCCTGAGCTTGGTAATAACGGCTTTGAAATTCTGGGAGCCGGGAGTTTTCTGGGAATCAACTATTCCATTTGGATCATGGGAATATTTGCACTGGTAGCCTACATTGTAACCACTCGCCTACCCTTTGGGCGTCATGTGTACTCCATCGGCGGCAATGAACGTGCGGCTGAACTTTCAGGCGTGCGTCTTGCCCGCACAAAGATCATTGTATATAGCATTAGCGGTTTTTGTTCAGCAATGGTTGGCTTGATCATTGCCTCGCAATTGGTTGCCGCCCACCCGGCTACTGGGGATAGTTTTGAGTTGAATGCCATTGCAGCAGTGGTACTTGGCGGTACGTCATTGGCAGGTGGACGTGGCAGTATCGGCGGAACGTTGATCGGCGCATTCGTGATCGGCGTGTTGGGAGATGGGTTGGTTATGTTAGGTGTCTCATCTTTCTGGCAACAGGTCATTAAAGGTGCGGTTATTGTATTTGCTGTAATTATCGACCAAGTACAGGCACGGATGCAGGAAAAAATCGTGCTTCAGAAACAACAAGCGATTAAGTAATTACAGCAAAATATTGAGGAGAACCTCAGAAAGGAGCTATGAGTTAGCCATCCAATTTGTTCGTGTGATCCTGTGTTTCATATTTTTAGTCACACCCTAATAACTAAGGAGAAGAAAATGTCTAGTAAAAAGTTCATTACCTTCCTGAGTTTGCTTGCCATACTTGGCATAATGCTCAGTGCCTGTCAACCTGCAGCTACTGAAGAAGCGCAGACTACGGGCGGCTTGATGTGCGTCATCGTGCCACCTGTGGAAAATCCGTTCTTCGGCACCCAGCAGGAAATCGCTGCTGCCAAGGCAGAAGAACTTGGCTACACAGCTCTAAAGCTTGTGCATGATGATGATGCCAACAAGCAAAGTGAATTGATTGATAGTTGTATCGCACAAAAGGCTGTAGCCATCATCCTCGACAATGCCGGTGCAGATGCCAGTATTGCCGCCATTCAAAAAGCAAAAGATGCCGGAATTCCGACCTTCCTGATCGACCGCGAAATCACCCAAGAAGGTGTGGCTGTATCCCAGATTGTTTCCAACAACTTCCAGGGTGCAACCTTGCTTGCTGAAGAATTCGCTCGGTTGATGGGTGAAGAAGGCGAATACATCGAATTAACTGGTAAAGACACCGACACCAATGCGCACGTCCGCTCCGATGGCTATCACCAAGTTTTGGATGCCATGCCAAATATGAAGATGGTTGCCCAGCAGACTGCCAATTGGAGCCAGACCGAAGCTTTTGATGTGATGGAAAGCCTGCTCCAGGCGAATCCGAATGTCAAAGGTGTGATCGCTGGCAACGACACGATGGCACTCGGAGCACAAGCTGCTTTGAATGCTGCAGGACGCTCTGATGTGATAGTGGTTGGGTTTGACGGCTCCGATGATGTCAACGAATCCATGCTGAAAGGCGAGATCGACGCCGGTGCTTTACAACCCGTTGCTGAATTAGCCACCCAGGCAGTTATCCAAGCTGACCTTTACATCCGCACTGGTTCCACTGGCAAACCCGAGAAGCAATCCATTGACATGGTTCTTCTCACCCCTGAAAATGCTTGCCAATACACAGGTTTTGCACCCAATGGCAAGACTGATCCTTGTACAACCACATCTGCTGAGCCTGCTGAACCAGCCGCAGGCGGTTTGATGTGTATTATTGTCCCGCCTGTGGAAAATCCGTTCTTCGGCACTCAGCAAGAAATTGCTGCTGCCAAGGCAGAAGAACTTGGATACACAACTTTGAAACTCGTCCATGACGATGATGCCAACAAGCAGAGCGAATTGATCGATAGCTGCGTTGCTCAAAATGCTGTTGCCATCATTCTCGATAATGCTGGTGCAGACGCCAGTATCGCTGCCATTCAGAAAGCAAAAGATGCAGGCGTTCCTACCTTCCTCATTGACCGTGAAATTACCCAGGAAGGCGTGGCAGTCTCTCAGATCGTTTCCAACAACTATCAGGGCGCAACCGTTCTCGCAGAAGAATTCGCCCGCTTGATGGGTGAAGAAGGCGAATACATCGAGTTGACCGGTAAGGATACCGACACCAATGCACATGTTCGCTCACAGGGTTATCACGATGTGCTGGATGCAATCCCCGGCATGAAAATGGTTGCCCAGCAGACTGCCAATTGGAGCCAGACCGAAGCCTTCGATGTGATGGAAAGCCTGCTCCAGGCGAATCCCAATATCAAAGGTGTGATCTGCGGTAACGATACGATGGCTCTTGGCGCACAAGCTGCTTTGGATGCCGCCGGACGTTCTGATGTGATCGTAGTTGGGTTCGACGGTTCTGATGATGTCAACGCATCGATCATGGCTGGCAAGATCGACGCGGGTGCTTTACAGCCCGTAGCAGACCTGGCAACTCAAGCTGTTATCCAAGCTGATCTTTACATCCGCACCGGCGAAACAGGCCAGCCCGAGAAACAATCTCTAGATATGGTTCTGTTGACCCCTGAAAACGCCTGCCAATACACAGGCTTTGCCCCCAACGGCAAGACGAGTTGTCCCTAAGTATTAACATCCTTGTTGTTACCATGACGCTGTAACAACAGAAGAGGTGGCGGGCGGTTCCACGACCGTCCACCACCTCCATTGGGGGCACCTGCCACATGGAACAGGTTCGCGACCAGGTTCATGCCGGGCTAGGTGTCCCCACCATTATACGTCTGATGATGGATAAGACACAGCGTAAGACAATGAAAATATAACGGAATCAATTTTCGTCTGGGAAGGAAGCGCCATGAAAAAGATTGGAATTATCAACGCATCGATATCGACCATCATCGCTCATCTCGAACACTCCGATATGTTGACCGTCGCCGATGCGGGGCTTCCCATCCCTGCTTCGGTTCAACGCATCGACCTAGCGCTTAAACCCGGCGTCCCTGGTTTTCTTGAAACGCTTGAAGTGGTTCTGACTGAAATGTTCGTGGAAAAAGCATATGTCTCTGAAGATATTTTGACGAGAAGCCCGCACATCTACAATGGTATTCGAAAATTATTAGGCGATACGCCTATTGAAACTCTCCCGCATCTCGACTTTAAACTGTTGACTGGTTCTACAAAAGCAATCATTCGCACCGCTGAATTTACGCCCTTCGCCAATGTCATTCTTGTGGCGGGCGCCTGGGGCTTCAAGTTATAACGATCTAAATTTTCTCAATGAATTAAGGAGATATGATGAAAACTACTTTGGGAGTCATTTTCGGCAATCGCGACTTTTTCCCCGATCACTTGGTGAGTGAGGCACGGAAAGATATTCTTGCCCTGTTCAAGGAAAAAAATATCGATGCAGTGATGCTTGGCGAGCAAGATACCAAGCTTGGTTCAGTGGAAACATATGCACACGCCAAGGCTTGTGCCGATCTATTCAAAGCCTATCGTGAACGTATTGTTGGTATTGTGGTTATCCTGCCCAACTTCGGCGATGAAAAAGGCGTGGCAGATACTATCAAACTCTCCGGGCTGAACGTCCCAATTTTAGTACAGGCTTATCCCGATGATCTGGAAGCTTTCAATGTCGAGCGACGGCGCGATGCTTTTTGTGGCAAGGTTTCAGTTTGTAATAACCTACGTCAATATGGCTTCAACTTTACGTTGACGAGCTTACACACCAGCAAGCCTTTATCAGTCTCGTTCAAAAAAGACCTTGAGAAATTTATCAGTGTCTGCCATGTGGTTAAAGGTTTGCGCACTGCCCGTCTGGGTGCGATCGGTGCCCGTCCAGGTGCGTTCAATACGGTTCGGTATAGTGAAAAGATTCTGCAAGCCACTGGCATCACGGTAACAACTGTTGATCTTTCCGAAATCCTCGGCAATTCCAGCCGATTAAGTGATGATGCGCCACAGGTGAAAGCCAAGCTGGATGAGATCCATGCGTATGCAAAACATGATACAGTCCCCTCCCCTGCGATAGTCCGCATGGCGAAGCTGGGTGTGGTTATTAATGATTGGATGCAAGCCAATGAAATCCAAGCAACCGCGCTTCAATGTTGGACATCACTCCAGAAAAATTATGGCATCAACGCTTGCACATTGATGAGCATGATGAGTAATCAACTTATGCCCTCCGCCTGCGAAACGGATATTACAGGTGTGGTTTCGATGTATGCCTTACAACTCGCATCCGATTCTCCTGGCGCACTAGTGGATTGGAATAATAACTACGCAGATGACCCTGACCGCTGTGTGCTATTCCATTGCGGAAACTGGGCGAAATCTTTCATCCCCGATATCGAGATCAAGACCGCCCCGATCTTGGGCACCACTCTCGGTGAGGAAAATACCTACGGAGCAATGGCAGGTCGCGCCGTAGCCGGACCGATGACCTACGCTCGCGTCAGCACCGATGATGTTCATGGAATTATCCGCGCTTATACCGGACAAGGTGATCTCACGAATGATCCCTTGGATACATTTGGTAACCGTGCAGTAGTCTACACACCAGGGTTGCAAAAACTCCTGGCATATTTGTGCAAAAGCGGTTTTGAACACCATGTCGCCATGAGCATGGGAAGTGTCGCGAATGCCCTCGATGAAGCTTTCACCACTTATATGGGCTGGGAAAATTACAACCATTCATAGCCCTACTTAATAGGAGTGAAAATGCCCCACCACATCGATGTAGAAAAGGTTTTACTGCACGAATTGATGGAAGAATCTCCCGACTATATATTTATCAAAGACAGGCAATCGCGTTTTGTAGCTACAAATAAAGCACAAGCCCAATTGTTATTGGGGCTTGAAAACCCCATGGATGCTGTTGGAAAAACAGACTTCGACTTATTTCCAGGAAAACAGGAAGATGTAAAAAGATTCTACGAAGAAGAACAGCGGATCATGGAGACAGGGCAGCCTGTCATTCACAGGCAATGGATGGTTCCCAGTACAGCAACTGGCAGAATCGTCTGGCTTTCTGAAAGCAAGCTGCCCATTCGAAGCGAAACAGGTGAGATCATCGGCATTTTTGGTCTGGGGCGGGATATTACCATTCAAAAGCATGAGCAACTGTTACGGGAAAAATTGTCATATCAGCTTGATACGGCGGTTCAACTAGCACGTGTGACGAATGGCATTCTTGATCCGCGTGAACTCACTCAGAAAATTGTGGATCTGGTTCAAGAGCGTTTTCATCTTTACTACGTGGGTTTATTTCTTGTTGATCAGGTTCAACGGTTGAATTCAGTCCCAGGCGAGTATGCAATATTGCGAGCTGCCACAGGCGATGCGGGCAAGCAACTATTGACACAAACATATAAAATCAAAATAAACAGCGACTCAATGGTAGGACAATGTATCGCAACCAGCAAAGCTCAAATTGTCCAGCAAAATATTGAGTTAGAAGATAAGCGGTTGGCAAATCCACTCCTTCCCGAGACTCGCGCCGAAATGGCGCTACCACTGATCAGCAGACAGGAGACCATCGGCGCTCTGAACATCCAATCTACTATAGAAGCATCTTTTACTGAACAGGATATTTCTGTTTTTGAAATTTTGGCATCCTTGTTGGCTACCGCTATTCAAAATGCCTTCTTATTTAACCGATTGGATGAAGAATTAAAGATGACCAAAAAGGAATTACAAGCTCATGTACTAAGCGGCTGGGAAAAATATACGAGGCAAGGATAAAATATGTATTATGGCTCTCGAATGCGAGATTTACCTTATAACCGCAATCGGACCTATCCGGCGGGGTACATATCTGGTATACGGGTACAAATTTAGACCCGCCCGGTTTATGCCCGCAGTATAAAAATAAAACAGAATTAATTCATAAAAGCCTCGACATATCGAGGCTTTTATAGTTGACTATTCAATCACTTAACCATGCTATATTCTCAAATCTATTTTTCAAGAAAATATAATGCATGCCTCATAATCACCGCAGAAGATTTATAATCTTGCGCCAATAATTGTAGACCTAGGTTACTAAAAATAGAGCGCCACTCCGCATCACTTTTGTTGGTGTGAGGCTGATCATAAAATTCGAGGTTCATCAAACTGTCTAATGCAGCCGTCAGGGATTTATGAGCAGGCGATGTGACGATATCCTCAAGAATTAGAACTTTTCTCGAAACACGTTTTACTTCTTTTAATACTTGTACGGGGTCGGGGGTATGGTGCAATACAAATAGAATCAGGGATGTATCGAACTGATTGTCTTTGAACGGCATCCTATATCCATCGTACAGAGTTGGCAAAACAGCATCGACAATGCTGTAATTCTCAACATCCAGCGGAAAGACGTGTAGCCCCTGATCAATTAATGCTTCCGTCACAGTGCAACTGGCTGGACCAATATCCAGAATAAAATCCCCTTTGCTTAGATAAGGTAAAACCATCTTGGTTAAGTCTCTTGCTCTGGATTTCAATATTCGATAAACAATATCTTTAGAAAACCGGTATTTATATAGAACATCCAGAATTTTATTTGAACTTTCCATTATTGTTATGCTCCTTCTGAAGCTTTCCACAAAGTACTCATAAAGAGATTCGATGCACAAATAAAATAAGTAAGCATCAGAAATCACATTTGTATCATTTTGTGACGTTGCAAATTATAGTATATTGTAATCAATGACTATAACTATTTTAGCGATTGGCTCTCAGGGAGATGTTCTTCCCTACCTTGCTGTAGCGGTCGGGTTGAAGAATGCAGGGTACAAGGTTCGATTTGCTGCCAACTCAAATTTTGCAGGTTTAACCGCCAGCTATGGCTTGGATTTTTTTTCGATTCAACTGGATTCTTTTGAATTCACCCAAAGCAGCAGGACGCAATCCTGGCTGGATGCCGAATCCATTCCTGACCTTGTTCTGAGCACAAATCGTGTCATCCGCCCCATGCTGGAACGCATCATGGAAGATGTTTTTGCCGCCTGCCAGGGAAGTGAAGCAGTCATCTATCATAGCTACGCCCTGCCATTCGTTTACTACATCGGCAAACAACTCAAGATCCCTTGTATTCCGGCGAGTTTGCACCCAATGCCTACTCGGTCGTATCCGGCGATACTGTCCAACATGATGCGCAGCCCAAGTAAGACCCTGAATTTGGTGACGCACTTGCTGGTTCACCAAATCTCATGGCAGGTGTTTTTACCTATTGTCCGCAAACATTGGCATGGGAATAAAAATCTACCACTCATTGGACCTTATTGGGATATTTTGAAGGGAACACAACCGATTCTATGTGGATATAGCCCGGCGGTTCTCCCAATATCTGAGGATCTACCCAAGCATGTATTTATTACCGGTTATTGGTTTCTGGACCCACATCCCAATTGGCAACCTGACCCTGCACTCGTTTCATTTTTAAAATTAACTCCGCGACCCATCTATATTGGTTTTGGAAGCATGGGAAACCCCGCCAAAAACAAGGATACGGCAAACATCATTCTTGAAACGATCGCCAAAACCGGAGTGCGAGCCGTACTTTCCGCCGGATGGAGCGGATTGGGAACAGACCGTCCATTGCCAGAGAATGTATTCCTTATCAAAGATACTCCCCATCGTTGGTTGTTTCCGCAAATGGCTGCCATTGTGCATCATGGCGGCGCCGGGACAACTGGAGCGGCTTTGAGCGCCGGAGTGCCAAGTTTGATCGTCCCGCATTTTGGAGATCAGTATTACTGGGGCAGGCGCATCGCTGAACTTGGGGTTGGACCTAAACCCATCATACGAAAGAAACTTACAGCGGAGCCGTTGGCAACGGCTCTTTCTACCATGTTGCATGATTCTGCCATGCGTGAGCGGGCATCCAGTTTGGGAGCAAAGATCACTGCTGAAGACGGAGTCAATCAGGCAGTGCAGATTATTCGTAACTATATTTAGTGATAAGAAAAAAATCTGAAATCCACATCAGCACCTTCTACTGCAATAGCACCTGCATAATGTGAATCAACCTCCAGCGAACGCAACATCCAACGAGCAGCTTCTTGTGATTCGGGACGGGTCGCGCGGAGAATGGCGGGTTGACCGGGTGTAAGAGAAACATCGAAACTTTCCAGCGGTAGTGCCAATCCTAATCCATGTGCCTTGATGTATGCTTCTTTGCGCGTCCAGCATATGAAAAAGGCTGCTTCTCTTTGTTCAATAGGTAATGACTGCAATTCAGCGACCTCTGCTTTTGAGAAGTATTGCTGGGCAATTACATGGGCAGAAATGCCCTGACGGATTCGTTCCACGTCCACACCGATTTTTCGTCCCTGAGTGACTGCAATCAAAGCAAAGTCGCCGGAATGAGAGAGATTGAATTCCAGATTGGAATTAACCGAGGCAGGCTTGCCATATTGATTGATGGAAAACGTCAGTTCAGCGGGTTTTTGATGGAGATAACGTCCCAATATTTTTCGCAGAACTCCATGCGTGATAACAAATCGGTTTTTATCTGCCTCGAAGTGAAATCGTGAAGCTCTTTCGGCTTCATCTACTGACAGGGTGGATTCGATTAATTTAACGGAATCAACTAAAAGGTTAAGGGAGAGGCGCCAAATGTCAACGTGCTGCCTCTCAAAGTTTAGCGAGTCTGGTGGGAGTGTCCAATTATCATTTTTCATATTAAGACCTGATCTCGGAAATCATAGAAGCGATTAGAGATTGACGAGCGGCGTTGATGAAGAAATGGTCGCCTGAAAAATATTGAGATTTGAAACTGCCACTGGTAAGCTGCCTCCAAGCTTCCAAGTGCTGTGAGCTTACATGAGTATCTTCAACTCCGCCAAAAGCAATGACAGGGCATTTCAACTGATGTTCGTTGGATGTGTATTGATAATTTTCAATGGCTTCAAAATCGGCACGCAAGGTTGGCAAAAGCAGCTCCATCAATTCTGCATTGTTTGAAACCTCAGCGGGGAGACCGTTTAGATCTTGCAGAGATTTTATAAACTCAGAATCGGGTAAATTATGAATGGGGCGATTCGGATTGGGAACATGCGGCGCACCACATGCCGAGACGAAAAGAATCTGCGGCTGAGGGTTTATTCGGCGCGCCAACTCAAAAGCAAGCACGGCACCCAAACTGTGACCAAAGAAAAAAAAAGGCTTATCCAATTCAGTCTGAATGGCGTTCTTAATTTCTTCAACTAAAACGGAAAGTTCCTTGATCAGAGGTTCGTTATAACGTGAACCTCTGCCGGGATAGTGAACAGTGTTGACTTCAATATGATTCGGAAACTCAGAAGCCCATTTATTGAACGACGATGGAGCCCCGCCCGCATAAGGAAAGAGAAACAAGCGGACAGTTGCACTTGAATTGGGTTGCGGGCAAACGAGCCAACGATTTTTCATGAATGTCACTAAACGTTTTGCGAGCTTTGCTCGTTCTGCGTATTGAGCGAAGGGTCTGTGTATACGCCATCGGAGGTGAAATATTTTAGATAGCGTGAAAGCAACTGTTCATTTACCGGATGACAGACAATGCCACTATCCCTCAAAGCGGTGAGTGTGTTGGAGAGGTCAAACTCAGGCATGAAGACCTGCTTCTCTTGCACTTCTTCAAGCAAGGGCAAATAAGGTTCCCATCCCTCTGAAGGCATGTAAGCAGTTTGCCTGAAGAGTTCTGCACGCCATTCGTCAAATGACAATTTACGGGCATTGAAACCTTGT
Organism: Anaerolineales bacterium; assembly: GCA_046328915.1. Taxonomy (GTDB): domain Bacteria; phylum Chloroflexota; class Anaerolineae; order Anaerolineales; family Villigracilaceae; genus Villigracilis. Next base: position 111,590 of record JAXLVR010000005.1, read on the forward strand.
TTCGTCATCCACTCTGCCATTTCGCTAAAGTGGAGCGCTTCGGGATTATCCAAGTGGTACACCTTACTGAAGTTTGTCGGGTCTTGCGAAAGCTTTACGATCGAAGCACTGACAAAATCCACCGGCACGATGTTGACCATTACATCAAGGGTGGGCACACTTCCCAAAAGGATGCAGGCGCGCGTCATACTTGAGATCAGGTTATCGTTGTTCCATGCCCCAGAAACACTGTGACCTGAAACCAAACCCGGACGATAAATGGCATACGGAATGCCACGCTCACCTGCCTGTTGCATCAACTTTTCTGCCACCCATTTGCTCTGGGCATATCCGCCGAACGGAGCACCGACATCATCCAAGTTAACATCTTCACGGATAATCCGCCCGTCATTCGCATCACCTGAATACAGAATCGACAAGGTCGAAACAAAGTGAACCGGCTTTAGTTTTACCCGACTTGCGAGACGCAGAACTTCCTGCGTGCCCAATACGTTCGAAGCTTTATGGGCTTGATATGGATACACAAAATTAACCAAAGCGCCATTATGGTAGATCACATCGATCTCATGCGTTAGTTGATCGAAAACTTCCTGCGTAAGACCCAAGCGAGGTTCACCCAAATCGCCCAAGATGGGTTTGATGCGCTCTGTGAATGCATCATCCCACAGCAAATATTTGGTTAGGTTTTTCTTCAAGCGCTGAATGCCCGCCGCAATATCTTCTGCACGCAACAGACAATGCACATCAGCAGAAGTCATTCGAAGCAGGTCATGAAGCAGGAACGCGCCCACAAAACCAGTGGCACCTGTGAGCAGGATATGTTTTGGCTCATCGATATGGGTATACACAAGATCGCCCGCAGTAATATCAGAAGCAAGTTGTGCTTCTGCTGTTAATTTCTCGCGGCTTAATTGTCCGCTTTGAATAAAGTTTCCACGGCTCGCATATACCACTTCCCTTTCGCCTTTTATCGCCACGTCAATGATCCTTGCCAGGTTGGCAACGGTCGGTTGTTCAAATAAGGCGCGCAAAGGAAACTGCGCCGATTCAAGTTTATATTTTTCACGGAGCTTAAAGACCAAGCGCGTTCCCAATAACGAATGACCACCTAGGTCAAAAAAGTTATCATGCACACCCACCGCGAAACGACCGTTTGAATTTTCGAGTCCCAGCACTTCAGCACAGATCTCCGCCAATTCTTTTTCCAACGGTGTGCGCGGCGCGACATACGGCAAACGAAGGTCAGGTCTTGCCTGTGTTGGCTGCGGCAATGCTTTGCGGTCCACTTTTCCATTGGGGGTCAATGGCAGCGATTCGATGCTCACAAAAATAGACGGGACCATGTATTCAGGAAGGGAGCGACGCAAATACTCTCGCAATGGATGAGCATCCGCTTCTTTCTCAGCCGAACTTGGTACAACCCATGCAACCAGGCTCGCCTCTGACGTCTTTTCCTTCCAAACTCCCACCACAGCTTGCTTTACCGATGGATGACTTGCCAGACGCACCTCGATCTCGCCCGTCTCAATGCGGAAGCCACGTACCTTCACCTGCTGGTCACTGCGCCCAAAGAATTCAATATTTCTATCCGGGAGGTATCGGGCGATATCACCAGTCTTGTAAATCCTCGAAGCCGTACCAAATGGATTTAAAACAAAGCGCTCAGCCGTCAACTCAGGGCGATTCAAATATCCGCGGCTGACCCCATCCCCGCCGATGTAAAGATCACCGACCACGCCCACAGGAACGGGCTGCAGCTCGGAATCCAAAATATAGATTTGCGTATTTGCGATCGGTCGCCCAATTGGAAGAGTATTGGAAACGCCATGAGTTTCATTGGATGTAACCCGATGCAGCGTAGACCAGATTGTGGTCTCGGTAGGACCGTACAGATTCCACACCTCGGCACCGCGTTCCAACAAACGCTCCGACAAGTCCGAAACCAATGCTTCGCCGCCGCACAAAATTTTGAGGTCTGCTTTCCCCTTCCAACCCGCCTCAAGCAAGGATCGCCAACTAGCGGGTGTCGCTTGCATCACGGTCCCATTGAATCGCGTCAGAGCATCAGCAAGCAAGCTGCCATCTGCAGCTGTCTCGGAACTGGCAATTATGACCCGTGCTCCAACTGTCAACGGCAGCAGCAATTCCAAAACGGCAATATCAAATGAAAGCGTAGTGACCGCAAGAAGTGCATCCGTTGCGTTGATATTCAAATTCTGCCGCATGGAACACAGGAAATTCACCACCGCCTGATGATGGATCTGAACTCCTTTAGGCTTGCCCGTCGAACCAGACGTGTAGATCACGTAAGCTAGGTCATCTGCTTTGGCTGCCTGATTCTTTTTCTTTTTCGAAGGCACTTCCCCAAGATTATTCAAATAGATAATCTGTGCTTTATTCTCCGGCATATTTTCTTGGAGGTTTGTCTGCGTCAGAATAAACGATGCTCCTGAATCAGCCAGCATGAAAGCAAGCCGCTCAGACGGGAAAGATGGATCCAAAGGCAGGTAAGCTCCACCCGCCTTGAGGACGCCCAATAGCCCGATCATCATGTCAAACGAGCGATTCACATAGATACCCACAAGCACGCCCGGCTTCACACCTTGAGCAATCAAGATTCTTGAGAGTTCGTCAGAGCGCTTATCCAGTTCTTTGTATGTCAGACTCGTATCTTCAAATTGAACAGCAACTGCCTTCGGCGTGCGCTTCGCTTGCTCTTGGAACAGATCATGAATGCAAAGCTCATGCGGATAATCCACCTGCGTCTCATTCCATTGAACAAGGATTTGTTCACGCTCTTCATTCGTCAATAGAGAATAAGCTGATACAGGCTTCAATGGGTCAGAGACAATGTCGCGCAATAAAACATGGAAATGCTCCAACATGCGCCGGATGGTTGCAGGGTCAAAAAGATCGGTATTGTATTGAAGCGCCGCCGCCAGACCATCGTCCGTTTCTGCCATCATCAGGGTCAGGTCAAATTGAGCGGGTTCACCTTTCAACGCAATCGATTCAATGACCAGATCGTTCATTTCCATTCGTGCGCCGTCCATGCCCAGCGCAAATGGACTGAGCGCATGCACGTCTGCTTCTTGCGCTTTTTGCAGGATGAACATAGTTTCAAATAACGGAGGTCGGCTCGAATCGCGCTGGTATCCCAATCGTTTGGAAAGCAACGCGGGCGGATAATCTTGATGCTCAAATGCGCCGAGGGTCGTCTGGCGAACACGTTGAAGGGCATCTTGAAATGTAGGTGAACCTGAAAAATCCGCGCGCAATGCGATCGGGTTGATGAAGTAACCGATCAGGTCAGTCAATTCGGAATGGTTTCGTCCCGCGGTAACAGACCCAACCACAAAATCTTCTTGATTCGAATAACGATGCAGTAAAGTCTGGAAAGCGGTTAACAGGATCATGAACAGCGTTGCGCCGTTCTCCTGTGCCAGCAACTTCAACCCCTTATACAACTCGACATCCATAACGATATGTTCCGAGTCACCTCGATAGGTTTGCATCGCCTTGCGCGGACGGTCCGTCGGCAGGTTCAAGGCGGGCAATTCGCCAGAGAGCTTATTCTGCCAATACTCCCAAAGCTTCTCTCCTCGTGGGCTTTCCAACATCGCAGTCTGCCAGCGGACAAAGTCAGAGTAGCGCGCTTGAAGCTGCGGCAATTCGATTTGTTTGCCAGACTTATTCATTTCATACATTGAAAGCAGTTCACGCACAAAGATCGTCATTGACCAGAAATCAGTAATGATATGGTCCATCGAAAGCAGCAGGATATTTTCGGATTTTTCCTTGGTCGTAAACAATAGCACGCGCAAAGCTGTTTCATTTTCCAAATCAAATGAACGATGAGCTTCGAAGGCAAGCCTACCGCGCAACTCTTCCAGCTCCATACTTGATGCATCCAGGATTTGCAATTGAACGCTTGCAGTCTCATGGACGCGTTGAACAGGCTCACCTTCCGAAACATGGAACGTGCTGCGCAATGCTTCATGCCGCCCGGCTACCTGTTTGAGAGCATGTTCAAGCGCAACCACGTTTAAGTCGCCCAAAATATGGACCGCGCCAGCCACGTTGAAAGAGTTATCTTCAGGCAAAAGTTGATGCAGGAACCAAAGCGCCTGCTGCCCATACGAAAGCGGATTCTCGTCTGAGGGCTCATGCGAAATAAGAAGCGGCGCCTCATTCTTCGCCTCGGGCGAATCCAGCTCCCCAAGCATCTCCTTCGCGAGGCTGGAGATCGTGGGACCTTGTAGCAGAGTTGCAATCGAAAGATTGACTCCGATTTTGGATTCGAGCGAATTCTTGAGCTCAATTGCCATCAACGAATCGAGCCCGAGCGTATCCAATGGTTGGTTGAGGTCGAGTCTGGCGGCGTCCATGCCCAAGATGCGGGCGGTGTTTCTCTGAATGAAACCTTCCAAAGCTTGCTGACGTTTTGCTGGTTCTGTATTTAATAGAAGAGAACGGTCTAGATCATTTGCAGAAGATGCTTTTGCTGTTGGCATGTTCTGGCGACTTGGGGTCTTGCCATTATTTTTTTCAGGTTGAGGCTTTACAGTTGAAACAGCCTGAGGTTTTTCTGAAATCACTGTCTTCTTTTCTGTAGATTCAAACCAATAACGCTGGCGGTCAAACGGATAATTGGGCAACGAAACTTTTTGACGTGGGTAGCCTTCATCGAAGGCAGACCAGTTCACATCTGCGCCTTGGGTGTAGAGCTTGCCGAGGCTGTCTAAAATGGTCTGCCAGTCATCCTGTCCCTGCCGTAAGGAGGGTAGCCATGCCGCTTTAGAATCTGGCAGGCAGCGTTTGCCCATGCTCAACAACGTGGGGTTGGGACCGATCTCAATGAAGGCATCAATGCCAAGCTCCGCAAGTGACTGCATCCCTTCGGCAAATTTCACTTCTGCACGGATATGTTGCCGCCAATAAGAAGCATCCGGCGTGGCACCAGATTCGAGAATACCGCCGGACAGGTTCGAGCTAAGAGAGAGGCGCGGCGCGTTGAATTGAATCCATTGTGCGGCTGATTCAAAGTCATCCAAGATTGAATCCATCAAAGGAGAATGGAAGGCATGGGAAACCGTGAGCGGCTTGGATGAAATGCCAAGTTTGGTCAGCGCAGCCAAAACATTTTGCACGGCGATCTTCTCACCAGAGATGACCGTGTTATCAGGTCCGTTCAGGGCAGCGATGGAAACTTGAGTTTGATACGGTTTCAAAGCATCTGCCACGCGAGCAGCATTTGCAAAGACGGCTGCCATCGTTCCATTGTTCGGAAGGCTGCCCATCAGCCGCGCGCGTTCGGCAATGAGACGCAAACCATCTTCCAAGGTAAAGACCCCTGCAATACATGCGGCAACATATTCGCCAACGCTATGACCAAGAACCGCTTGCGGCTCAATACCCCAGGAACGCCACAACATGGCTAATGCGTATTCAAACGCAAAAAGTGCGGGCTGTGTGTAGGTGGTTTGGTTGAGCAACGTATCGTTCTTATCTTGCGGATACATCACATCCAACAACGGACGATCTAAAATGGAATTTAATATCTCGGCACATTGATCGAGCGCAGTACGGAAGACGGGCTGCGTTTCATAAAGTCCGCGACCCATACCAATGTATTGCGCGCCTTGCCCTGTAAATAGAAAAGCGATCTTCGGCAGCGCGCCCGGCTTTGCAATGCCTGTTGAAAGTGCAGTGCCTTTCGTGTTGGATACAAACTCATCCAAGCCTGCTTTCAGTTCGGCAGGTATGCTGGCGTGAATAGCCAGACGATGTTCAAAATGCGGGCGAGTTGTATTTGCTGTAAAACTAAAATCACTCACAGCGGCTTGCGTTGACTCAAGTTGAGCGCTCGCTTGTTCTGCCAGTGCAAGTAAAGAAGAATCTGTCTTCGCTGACAACGCCAACATATGGCGCGGACGTTCCATTTTTTCTGAAGAGGTTGGCGCGGCAATCATCGGCGCATCTGAAAGAACGATGTGCGCATTGGTGCCGCCAAAGCCAAAGGAACTCACACCCGCAAAGCGCGGCTGCTCGCGGCGCTTCCACGGGCGCAAGTAGGTTCCAATTTCAAGACGTGAATTTTCAAGAGACAAGTATGGGTTGACTTCTTTTAAATGAAGGTGCGGTGGAATGGCTTCGTTCTGCATGGCAAGCACCGCTTTGATCAACCCGGCAATGCCCGCCGCAGACTCAAGATGCCCGATATTCGTTTTTACCGAGCCCACCAACACACGGCCGTTCGTCTGTCCATCATCAAGCACCGCATGCAGAGATGCCATCTCGATTGGGTCACCAAGTGGCGTACCTGTGCCATGCGCTTCCACATAACCGATCTGATGCGGCGCGACCTGCGCGTTCGCCAACGCCTGCCGAATGACATCTTGTTGAGCGAGCCCATTCGGGGCGGTCAAGCCATTACTGCGTCCATCTTGATTCACCGCAGAGCCACGGATCAACGCCAGAATATTATCCCCATCACGGATCGCATCTGACATGCGCTTCAAAATAATCACCCCGCAGCCTTCACCGCGCACATATCCATCCGCACTCGCATCGAATGTTTTGCAACGTCCATCGGGAGAAAGCATTCGCGCTTGAGAGAACGTGATGGTCAATTCGGGAGTGAGGATTAAGTTCACGCCTCCGACCACGCCCAAATCTGATTCGCCATTCTGAAGGCTCTGACACGCCAGATGCGCCGCTACCAAAGACGATGAACATGCCGTATCCACTGCCATACTGGGTCCGCGCAAATCATAAAAATATGACAGTCGATTCGCCGCGATGCTATGAGCGTTGCCCGTGCCTGCATACGCGTCGATCTTTTCAGTATCATCAAATTGCAAGCGTGAGTAATCATTGCTGCTGATGCCTACAAACACACCGGTACGGGTCCCGGCTAAAGATGCAGGTGAGATAAAGGCATTTTCGAGCGCCTCCCAGCTCACTTCAAGTAAGAGGCGTTGTTGCGGGTCCATGCGCGTGGCTTCCCGCGGAGAGATCCCAAAAAATTGGGTGTCGAATAAATCTACGTCTTCAAGGAAGCCGCCCCATCGAGAAGTGACTTTTCCTGCGGTTGAATCAGATGAATAAAACTCATCCACATTCCAGCGCTCTACAGGGACTTCGCTAATGGCATCCACGCCGTTTCGGAGCAAATCCCAAAAAGCTTGCGGGTTTGCGGCTTTCGGAAAGCGGCAACTCATGCCAATAATAGCGATGGGTTCGCGGGTGAATGTTGAAGCAGGTTGAATGGATGCAGGAGACGAAACAGGTTTTGTTGGTTGAGAAGAACTCGCCAAATGATTCGCCAACAACTCGATGGTCGGATAATCCCACGCAAGAGTGGGTGCAAGTTTGCGACCGAGAAAATCTTCCAAGTCTCCCGTGAGGCTCACGGCTTGGACGGAACCCAGACCATAATAAGTAAACGGCTGACGGGGATCAATCTCTGCCGCATCCATTTCCAAAATAGATGCAATGCGAGTCACCAGCCAGGTTTGAAGAACATTTGAATTCATCCCCGGCTTTTCAATGGTACGAGTTTCAGCTTTTTCTTTTTGAGGCGCAGGAACAGCAGATTTCTTCGCCCGCCACTCGCCTACAACTTCCAACTCTCCATTTAAGAAGGCAGTTTTACAAGCCCGGCGTTGGATCTTTCCGCTGGAGGTTTTTGGAATGCTCATAGGCTTGATCAGAACAATGGCGAAAACCTGCAAGGCATGCTTGTCTGTCACTGCCTGACGAATAGCCCCGGCAACTTCAGTAACATTGGCTTGTCGGTTTTGCCGGTTTAATTCTTGAACAATTACAAGCTGCTCTTTGCCTTCTTCTGTAATAGAGAATGCTGCCCCGCCCGCAGGCTGTAAAGCCGGGTGGCTTGTTTCCACAGTGAGTTCAATATCTTGTGGATAGTGGTTGCTTCCATGAATGATGATCAAGTCTTTTAAGCGACCCGTTACAAAAAGCTCGCCATTTTGTAAAAAGCCAAGGTCGCCTGTACGCATGAAAGGACCTTCACCAGTATCTGCAACATGTGCTTGAAACGTTCTACGAGTTTCCTCTTCCTGCCCCCAATATCCCTGCGCCACACTAGGACCCGCAACCCAAATCTCCCCCACCTGGTTTGATTCACACTGCAATAATGTGGTTGGGTTAACAATGATGATCTTCTGGTCAAAGATCGAAGGACCGCAGTTCACCATATCCACTGAGCCTTCTTCACCGGATCGAGCAGGAACCACCTGGTCGCTTTCCAACGATTTTCGTTCCACTGTAATCGTTCGCAGTTCTGATGGACCATCTGCGCCGGAGACGATCAGGGAACTTTCCGCCAGTCCATAACAAGGGTAGAAAGAAGTCTTTCGAAAGCCGCACCCGGCAAAGGCACGTGCGAAGCGCTCCAATGTTTCAGGGCGAATCGGTTCTGCGCCACAAAACACGAGAGACCATGAGCTCAAATCCAGTTTTTCTTTCTGTTCCTCTGTAACCTTATCAACACACAGATCATAGGCAAAATTGGGCGCGCCACAGGTATTACCGCGATAACGGGAGATGGCTTCAAGCCAGCGCACCGGGCGCTGCAAGAAGGATGGCGGCGACATCAATGTTGTTGCGCCGCCCAAATACATCGGTTCAAGGATGCCGCCGATCAGCCCCATGTCGTGATAACTCGGCAACCAGAAAATTCCCATTACCGTTTCGTCGATGTGAAACCCGCGGCTGATGGCTTCGAGGTTGTGCATCAAATTGCCATGACTAAGCATGACCCCTTTGGGTTGGCTGGTGGAACCAGATGTATATTGAAGGAATGCCAGTGTATCTGGCGAGACATTGGGATCACGCCAATCCGCTTCCAACCCCGCCGGAACCTGTTCGGTGTTTAACCAATGAAGCGCTTTCAAGTCTGGTGCGTGTTCGAATCTCTTTTCAATGTTCGAGAGGATGTTTGTCGTTGTGAGCGCAAAAGCTGCATGAGAATCGTCGACAATCGATTGGATGCGAGGTGCTGGGCGGTTAAGACGAGGCGGGTATGCAGGTACAGCTGTTACCCCAGCATACAAACAACCCATGAAAGCAGCAATATAATCCAGCCCTGGTGGATATAGAATAAGGGCACGCTCCCCTTTTGCATTGAAGCTTTCCAACCATGCTCCAATAGCTCGTGCCCGCCGATCAAGTTCTCCAAAATTGATGGTGAGGCTCTCAGATTCATCATCCTGTAAATATCGAAAAGCCAGCCTCTCAGGGTGCAAGTCTGCCCGCCCTCGCAGAATACGAACTAACGTATTTTTTTCTTCAGATAATTTTTGGGAAAAAGCGGACGATCGCATCATAAATTTTCACCATTAATAAAAGATTTTGGATTTATATCATAAAACGTAAGGGTAGCACATTTATAGTTAATATTAACATAGCCCATCAGTAAGGCGAAATATTTGCCACCTATCCTAAGAGCTCGCAAGTATTTTGACGGGTCAGGATGTTCACTCTTCTTTCACAAAGCAATTACAAACATAATGAATACGATGATAGTTTCTAATCCCCCATTGGTAGGTTGACATGCATTTTAAGAAAAAGGTATAATCCTGTCTAAATTATCTTAATTGCGCAAATTCTCACTATCCCTTTTCAAGTGCACAGAAACTGTATTTAAAAATTTGCAAGAAAGGAATATCCTTTGACTCAAGCGAACAGTTTCAAATTAATCCTTATCAATGATCAAAGCAGCGCACCTTCCAAAGAATTCGAACTAACAAAATCAGAGATCATCATTGGTCGTGAAGACAGTGTAGATGTCACCATACCTGCATCTGCTGTGTCACGCCGTCATGCCAGGCTGATGTTAGAAGACGAAAATTATGTACTTGAAGATCTGGGGAGCAGCAATGGTACCTACGTCAATGGGGAAAAACTGGCTCAACGCCGCACACTAAAATCAGGTGACAAAATTCGGCTGGGGCAAATCATCAATCTGGTTTATTACGCCCCTGTTATAGAAGAAGACTCTAATCGAACGGTTATAGGAATCAAAGAATCTAATAAGACCGTAAAGCATTCCGACCCTGCCAAACCAGCACATGTGATGAAAACTGTACTTGGAGAAGCACCGGTACTACCACAGGCAAGTGCAGGTCCACGTCAACTGATCGTCACAATTGCCGGGGGAAGCACGCAAACTTATCCATTAACTGGTTCCAGCATATCCATTGGCAGACTTGAAACCAACGATATTGTCATCCCGTCCCAAATCGTATCAGGCAAGCACGCGCGGCTTGAGCAGGTCAGTGGCGGAGGCTACAAGTTGGTAGCAATCCCCGAAGCAAAAAATCCGATTCAATTTGAAGGGCGCCCCATCGAAGGCTCACAAGTTCTGCATCACGGTGATCTGCTGAGAATTGGCAGCCTAGACCCGGGGGTTATGGTCACTATAACCTACAATGCGCCCAGCGAAGCGTCTCAGCAAATGGAGCGGGATATCATCTTCGGCGAAAAGACGCTCATTCAAATCGGGCGCGACCCAAGCAATGATGTAGTCATCCACTCACCCAATGTATCTCGATTCCATACCCAGATCGAAAAAGTGGGACAGCGCTATCGTGTGGAAGATCTACGCAGCTCCAATGGAACCTATGTCAACGGAGAGCGAATCGAAGGCTCGGTCTGGTTGAAGCCCAACGATTCCATTCGTATCGGTCAATATCGTTTCGTGATGGGCAAAGATCAACTTGCCAGATATGATGACGGAAACGGTCTGCGAGTGGATGTAGTTGGGTTGAATAAGTGGGTGCGCAAAGACCTCAATATTCTTCAAAATATCTATGCATCGTTTAGTCCCAGAGAATTTATCGTTGTTGTAGGGCAAAGCGGGGGTGGTAAATCCACGTTTGTAGATGCGGTGGCTGGATACCGTCCCGCCACCCCTCCTTCAAAAGTGTACGTTAACGACATTGATATCTATACTCATTTTGACGCAATCCGTAATGAGATCGGATTCGTGCCTCAAAAAGATATCATTCATATGGAGTTAACCATCTATCAAGCGCTCGACTATGCTGCCCAATTGCGCATGCCAGCCGACACTTCTCCGGAAGAACGACACAAACGCATCATGGAAGTTCTGGAAGACCTTGACCTGACTCACCGCAAAGATGTTCAGATCAGCGGGCTCAGTGGTGGGCAGCAAAAACGCGTCTCCATCGGCGTAGAATTGTTGACCAAGCCCGGTCTATTCTTCCTCGATGAGCCGACCTCTGGTCTGGATCCTGGCACAGAAACGGCTCTTATGCAACTTATGCGCCGTCTTGCAGATCAGGGGCGTACCATTATTTTGATCACACACGCCACAAAGAACGTAATGTTGGCAGATAAGGTCATCTTCCTGGCAAGAGGCGGGTATCTGGCATGGTTCGGTCCTCCTGATGAAGCGCTGGCTTATTTTGATCAATATCGCTCAGAACGGGCTCGCCGTGCTGGCAAGATCGAGTTCGATGAAATTTATGCCATTTTGGATGATCCCAGCAAAGGCAAAGCTGAAGATTGGGCAAACCGATACCGCTCAAGCAATGCGCACACGGAATACGTCTTAAAACCGTTGGCGGACAAATTATCTCCTGAGAAAGCGGCTACCGTAGCCCAGCCTGAAAGACTGCCACAAAAAGCAGGGAATACGAGACAAGTCTCTTCATTACGGCAGTTAATGATTCTTTCGGCTCGTAACATCAAAATATTAACTCGCGACCGATTCGCTTTGGGGTTGATGCTTGCAACCGCACCTGTGGTCAGTTTGCTGGATATAATTCTTTCCCTTGTGATGGGACGGAATATTTTTGATTTCTACAAGGGTGACATGTCTCAGGTCATGATCACACTTTTTCTATTAACGATCTATGGCATTATGGTAGGCGGAATTTCACAGATGCGTGAGATCGTCAAAGAACAGGATATCTATCGGCGTGAAAGGTTGGTCAACCTTAAAATCATGCCATATGTGTTATCGAAGGTTTGGGTGGCTGCTCTGTTGGCGCTCTATCAAGCGGCTGCTTATACTATCGTACACTACATCTCTTTTAAGATGCCAGGTGGGGTGATCGAATTTCTACAGATATATATCACCATGACCCTAGCAACATTTGCAGGAATGATGCTTGGGTTATTCGCTTCGGCGTTGGCGCCAAGTCCCAGTTCTGCGCCGCTGCTTGTTATTATTCTGATGCTGCCTCAAATCGTGTTGGCGGGTGCTTTAATTCCGGTCCCTAGTTTTGTCAGCGCCCCATTCTCTACCCGGTGGGCATTTGAATCACTAATCGCCATTTCGGGTTCAGGGTCTGATGTGGCGGCAGATGTTTGTTGGGCATTACCACCAGATGTACGCAATGCAATGTCGCTGGAAGATAAACTTGCCAATAATTGCAAGTGCATGGGCATTAATTTACTTAAAGAAGAATCTTGCAATCACCCTGGGATTGGCAAATTCTACATTCCACTGGTGGACCAGCCTTTGCCAATACCGCCCGCTCCCTTGCCGCCGGAACCTGTTCGTCCTGTCGAGCCGCAAGACCAGTCTGACAACGTTGCCATGGCAGATTTCTTTGCCAAGCTCAAAATATACGAAGCTGAAGTTGAGATTTACAAGGCACAGGTTGATAAATATCAAGAGGAACAAGTCGCATATCAGACGGTAATCAGCCAGTTGAAAGTACAAGTTGCAACTGCTGAAGCAGTTGTCAGGACTTTCATTAACGGATCGGGATTTGCCTATGTAGATAAGGAAGACACTTTAGCATACTATGCCAAAGTCACCCTGACCTGGATGGTGCAAAGCTTCATCATCGTATTACTATTTGTAGCGATTTTATATCTGCAAAAACGCAAAGATGTGATTTAGGGTCCAATGCGAAAAAATAGTCTTGCCATATTCCCGTTGATCTTAATTCTGGTTTCGTTGGCATGTGGAACCGGCAGTAGTGGTGTTTCAAGAGAAAGTACGGTTGAAGCCATCAGTGCCCAAGTCCGTGCGACTGGTACAGCAGCAGCACAGAATTCACAGGTCACCCAACCAACTGTTGAAACAAACACAGATTCGTTAACGGCAACAGCGGTAGCATTTGCTCCAATTCTTGAGAGTCTCCCCAAATACGGGGTTGATCCGTCAGAGGGACAAATTGGTTGGGTACATCCGCCGGTGTCGCTTGATGCATCAGGTTATCACCACTTCGAATACATAAATTATTACATTGGAACATTGGCACAAGATTTTGTCATGTCTGCCGATATTACATGGAATACTGTTGGCAGCACATCGGGCTGTGGATTTGTCATGAGATCCGATGGTAACAAAGATGCATTGGATCAATATGTAGCGATCATTACCCGTGTGGCAAGCGGACATTTCCTTTTCTCCACCATGTCAGATGGTGAGGTGGTAACTGGACGGGATATTTACGCCCGCTATAAAGATAAGAGTTTTCAATGGGAAAACGAAACGACTAATCGCCTGACAATTGTAGGGCGTGGTAATCATTTTTGGGTTTATACAAATGATACCTTGATCGGAGAAGTTGACCCAAGCGCCCCCCCACCACAGCCCAATATTCCACCCGAACCAGAGAAACCCAATTCGTCAGATCCACAGGCAATGGCGCAGTATGAACAGCAGAAAGTTGAACGTGCGGCAATTATTGCACAAATGCAGGCTGATTACGCTGCACGCCAGAGAGCGTACAACTCAGCAGATACGGTTTTCGAGCGCGGTTTTATGGCTCTAGTTGCATTAAGCGAATCAGGACGCACTACGAACTGCAAGTTCGATAATGCTTGGTTGTTTCTGATTGATTCGCCATAAGGAATCTAGTTGGGGTATTTTATTATGTCTGTTTTGTCACATGCAATTAGTATGAATGTTTTTTTATTTACGAGGAGTAGCAATGGCTAATAACTTAATCGGAAAGACCATCAGCAACCGCTATATTATTGAAGAAATGTTGGGGCAAGGCGGGATGTCTGCAGTTTACAAGGGCAATGATCCCAATCTAAAGCGTGTTGTGGCTATCAAAGTCATTCACTCCCATTTATCGAGCAACCCAGATTTCATCCAACGCTTCGAAGAAGAAGCTGCAGCAGTAGCACAATTGCGGCATCCTGGAATCATTCAAGTTTATGATTTTAACCGTGATGACGATCTCTATTATATGATACTGGAATTTGTACCGGGAGAAACCCTTCAAGATCATTTAAAAAGACTCAACGATAGCGGACGAAAACTCTCTCCCATAAAAGCCGCAGAATATATGGCTGCCATCTGCGATGCAGTAGATTACGCCCACCAGCGCGGAATGATCCATCGTGATATTAAGCCAGCTAACCTGATGCTCACCACCACGGGTCAAGTAATCCTGATGGATTTCGGTATTGCCAAGATAGTCGGTGGCACGCGTCACACCGCAACCGGCGCCGTTGTCGGAACCGCGATGTATATGTCGCCTGAGCAGATTAAGGGAGAACAACCTGATCGACGTACAGATATTTATTCATTAGGTGTCACCTTATTTGAAATGGTCAGCGGACGCCCACCTTTTGATGCGGCATCAGCCATGACCTTGATGATGATGCATATCAACGATCCAATTCCAGATCCCAAAAAACTTAATCCAGATGTTCCCGATTCTCTGGTTGCAGTCATCAACAAAGCACTTGCAAAGGATCCGAACAACCGCTACCAAACTGCGGCTCAAATGGCTGCGGCTCTACGAAACACTCTTTCCGCTGGTTCCTCTTCCCCTCTTGCTACCATGATGGAAGATTCCACCATCATGAATTCAGCGCGTGGAACAATCATAGAGAAACCGTATTCAGGTACGTATGTTGAAAGTACCCCCAACGTCCCAGCACGTGGAACGATGATCGAAAATTCTGCACCAAGTTCGATGTACAAGACCCCAACAACTGCAGCGCCTGCCCCAAAGCGGAAAACGTCGTTGATGTTACCAATCATTGCTGTAGTAGTTATTGGATTAATGTGCCTTGCCGGAGGAGTTATTTTTGCGGCGACCCAACTTTTAGGAAGTACTGCCTCAACAGAAACACCTTTTGTGCTCGCAACCAACACTCAGCCCGCTATCGTGGCTCCGCTTGAGACAGAGGTTTCAACCGAAACGCCGATTCCAGCAACGCCCACTCCTTCGGGTCCGTATGTAGTCATCACTGCGATCCGGGTTGAAGGAAGTCTTTACGCAGTGGATTATGAAGTCCATAATTTTACCGACGGACTGCATGTTCATATATTCTTCAACACTGTTCCACCGGAACAAGCAGGCTCTCCTGGATCTGGTCCCTGGAAATTAACCTGGGGTACATATGGCGACCCACCCTTCACCCAATACAGCATTGCTGCCCGCCCGGCGAATGCGACTCAAATGTGCGCACTAGTCGCCAACCCAAACCACTCTATTCAGCTAAACACTGGAAATTGTATGGATTTGCCTTAGGAAGAGAATAGGTTCCTTTAGCTTTTCCAAAACCCATTAAGACCTGACAATTATAAAATTGTCAGGTCTTTTATTTAAAAACTTCCCACTTGACTCGCAACCTTTTTTTCTGTATGCTGTTTTAACGTTAGAACAATTTTTTGAACGATTGTTCAAAACCTCACAGGAGAAGAGAAAAATGTCCCACATCAAGTTAAGTTGGCGCAATATCATCATCGCGGCGACCCTGCCCGCCGTGATGGAAGTCATCTGGCAGTTGTATAACACCTACGTACCTGTTTTCCTACAGGCGGGAAACCCTGCTTTTGCGGAAGCAGGGGCAAAAACTGTCGGGTTCGGTCTTGGACCTGCCCTAACAGGCTTCATTCTTGTCTTCGATAATATAGCGGGACTATTCATCAGCCCCCTCGTCGGTGCATGGAGCGATAGCCTGCGCACCAAATGGGGACGCCGTATGCCTTTCGTGATCATTGGTGTACCCATTGCTGTCATTGCATTTATCATCATTCCGCTTATCCCCATGGGCATCAAACCCGAGCTCAACGGGCAAACGGGTCAACTCACAGGGTTGCTTATTCCGTTCATTCTCTCGCTGGTTGTTGTCCTTATCGCATTTGCCATTGTCCGCCCGATTGCAGATGTGTTAATGTTCGACATTACCCCCTCTGAACATCGCACCACCGCAAATGGGATTGCAGGAGCGATTGCTGGATTTCTCGTTGTGGTGACTGCCCTCGGCGGCGCGGCGCTATATGATGTGTACGGACCGCTTCCTTTCTGGATCGCAGCTGGACTCACACTCTTGATTATGCTTCTCACCTGGGCATGGATCAAAGAACCTGAAGAACTTGCAAGTGCGAAAGAACTTGCTGGTGAATCTTTCAACCTGAAAGGCATTGTCAAATTCCTACGCGACCAACCTGTTGAAAATCGAAACAGTTTGATTTTCCTTCTGCTCAGCAATTTACTTGCGTATGTCGCTCTCGCTCAGATGCAAGCCTTCCTCAGCTCTTATGGTGTGTTCTCCCTCGGCATGGAAGAATCTTCCGCCGCCATGCTGGTTGCCATCCCTGCGATTGCCTTCATGATTATTGCCGTCCCTGCAGGTTTGATCGCCAACAAGATCGGACGCAAGACCACCCAAATCATCGGCTTGGTCGGCTACGCCATCGGCGCATTGGTGATTTACCTCTTCCCCGACGCGACTATGCTCAATGTGGGACTTCTCATCTGCGGCTTGACCTGGCCCCTCGCGAACGTTGTCCAAGTCGCTATGATCATTGACAGCGCCCCCGTCGAAACGCTGATGGGAACCTACACAGGCTTGCGCCAAATCGCCGTGACCCTCGGCTTCATCATCGGACCCATCCTCGGCGGGACTCTCGTCGAAGCCATGGGCAACGACTACCGCTGGGTCTGGCTCATCATGTTCGTATTCCTCGTCCTCGCCACGGTCGCCATGTTCCCTGTGACAAAGGGTGAAGCGAAGAAAGAAATTTAGGAACTAGGTATATTAGGGATTAGGAATTACACTCTTCCTAATCCCTAATTCCTAATCCCTAATTCCTAATCAACAATTTCCTTATGTTAATCATCTTGCAAGTCATCATTGCTGTTCTTGCAATCCTCGCACTCTACGCGGCATATGCCAACCACGCCTACAACCGCGTCCTGCCCCAATCCCGCCCTTGCATGGACTGTGCCACTCCCGCCCACGTCAACGGCTATGACTTATACTACCGCGAAATTGGCACGGATAGAGGCTTGCTGCCTGTCATCCTCGTCCACGGTGGACCTGGGCACTCGAGCCTGAGTTTCAAGAACGGATTCGACTTCCTCGCCAAAGAGACGCGTGTTATCTATTATGACCAACGCGGTTCTGGCAATTCGCAAATCAAACCGAATCCAGAAGACTACACTATCGAGCAATTGGTGGAAGAACTTGAAGCCTTGCGACGTGACATAGTCAAAGCTGACAAGGTTATCCTCGTCGGTCATTCCTTTGGCAGCGCGGTGGTTCAGCGATATGCGCTCAAATATCCCGAACACGTCGAGAAGATGGTCATCGCGGGCGGGATTCGAATCAACAACGGCATGAGCAATCGCTTCGTCTGGAAGTGGTTCGGCGGCACGTTGTACTCCACCGCCCTCGGCTTCCCACCCGCTGATTCCAAATCAGCAGATGAATGGTTCACCAAGTCATCTGAAAAAGACAATCCGCAGAGATTGTTTGATAAAACAAAAACAGATTTGCTCAAAGACACAGGCACAGTCTCCTTCGCCCCGTGGCGCGAAATTTCTTTCTCGCTTACAGGCTACGACTACAAAACAGAACTCAGCCAACTGCAAACACCGACCCTCTTCATCTACGGCACAGCGGATTCGCAATACACAGGCAAACCCATCGCCGATGAACTCTGCGCCACCGTGCCCAATTGCCAATCCGTCGCCTTCACCCAAAGCGGACACTGGGCATTCCTCGAAGAACCAGAAAAGTTTCAGCAAGTCATCACCGACTTCCTAATCCCTAATCCCTAATTCTGCATTCATCATTCTGCATTCTTCATTTCAAAATGACCTTCCCTTCCTCCACTCCCCTCCGCCCTCCCCAGTACAAAGGCTCCACCGAGCAGACGTTGTACATCCCCATGCGCGATGGGACTCGTCTCGCCGTTGACCTCTACCTCCCACGCGGACTTGCACCCGAAACGAAAATCCCCGCGCTGTTTGCCGCCACGCGATATTGGCGCGCGCAACAACTCAAAGCGCCGTTCTCGTGGTTTCTCTCGCTGCCCGATTCCGCGCGCAATTTTTTCACCGCCTTTGGGTACGCCGTTCTTCGCATTGACATGCGCGGCACGGGTGCGTCGGAAGGAAATCATCCGCACCCGTGGTCAGCCGCAGACCTCGCCGACCTGTACGACTTAACCGAATGGGTCACGCGTCAACCGTGGAGCAACGGACAAGTCGGCGGCTTCGGCAACTCGTACCAAGCCACTACCGCCGAAATGCTCGGCGCGTGCGGACATCCCGCCGTCACCTCCGCACTCGTGCGCTTCAACGAGTACGACGTTTACACTGACATCGCTTTCCCTGGCGGCGTGCCCAACGAGTTTATGCTCACGCAATGGGCAGACTACAACCGCGCGCTCGACGCCAATCGACTTCCGAAGAGCATGAGCGCGCTCGAAAAAATTCTCGTCAAAGGCGTCAAGCCTGTCGGCAATCATCCCATCCCGAAGCACAACAACCAGCAGGTGGATTCCGCGTTGCGCCACATCACCTTCCGCGATGATCTCGACCCCGAACTCGCCATCCGCATGGACGACATCAGCATGTTCAATCGTCCCACCGCGCACGCGCTCGACCATTGGGGCAGTTGGTTCGACGCCGCCACCGCGAACGCCGTCATCCATCGCTTCGCAAACAATCCGCGCCCGCAGCGAGCCGTCATCGGCGCGTGGAATCACGGCGCGACCCAGCACGTTGGCGCGAAGGAAAATCCTTTTCCGCTTCTCGCGCAGATGAAAGAATCGTTGCGCTTCTTCGACAATCCCCCCACGACCCGCGAGTTGCACTACTTCACCATTTTTGAAAATGTTTGGAAATCGGGAGATTCGTTTCCACCTGCGGATTTTTCCAACACCCGATTCTTTTTCCAACCCCAAAGCGGACTCTCCGCGCTTCTTCCCCCGCCCCAGCCTGCTGACCGCTACCAGACCGATTTCAACGCCTCAACAGGACTCAACAACCGCTGGCAAACCGAACTCGACCAGCGACCCATAAAGTATGCGCCCATCAAAGGTCAACTCGCGTACACATCATCACCACTCGAAGAAGATACCGAAATCACAGGCTATCCCGTTGTGACTCTCTTCGTCAATTCCACGCATGACGATGGCAACTTCTTCGTTTATCTCGAAGCGATTGACGAGCAAGGCAACGCACACTACCTCACCGAAGGAATGTTTCGAGCCATCCATCGCAAAGTTTCAAGCGACACACCGCCGTATAAACAGTTCGTTCCGTATCATTCCTTCAAACGGAAAGACGCCATGCCGCTAATTCCAAACGAAGTGGCAGAACTCACCTTCGGGTTGAATCCCATCTCGGCGCTGATTCGGCGCGGGTGGAAGGTACGCGTATCCCTCTCAGGCGCAGACAAAGACACTTTTGGACGAATCCCGCTCACGGGTAGTCCGAGCGTGGAGATAATGCTTGGGGGAGAACAAGGCTCCTTCATTGAGATTCCGCTAAAGGTCAGACCAGACTTCCAATCCTCAAAAAAATTATGACAGACATCCTTTACGAAACCAAAGACCAAATCGCCATCATCACCTTCAACCGCCCCGATGTGTTGAACGCGTTCAAGCGGAGCATGTTTCAGACGTTGCTCGATATGCTCAACACGATTGCAAATGACGACGCGATTCGCGTGACGCTCATCACGGGCAATGGACGCGCGTTCTCAGCGGGCATTGACCTCGAAGAACTGTCGCATTTGTTTGACGGTTCGACTGTGGCAGAGCAGGCGCGTGCCGAGTTGGACGAAATGCAGGAACTCACGCGCCGCATGGTGAATTTACGCAAGCCGATCATTTCTGCCATCAATGGTGTTGCTGTTGGCGTGGGCGCGGAGATCGCGATTGCGAGCGACATCCGCATTGCGGCGGAGAGTGCCTATTTTCAATTTGCCGAAGTGAAGCGCGGCATTTTTGAAACCAACGGAGTCATGCACCGTCTGCCGCGACTCATTGGCATGGGACGCGCCGCGCATGTGATGATGACAGGCGAAAGAATTTCAGCGCAGTCTGCGTATGAAATGGGTTTGGTTACAAAAGTGACAACACCTGAAACTATTTTGCAAGAAGGCATGGACATCGCCCACACGCTTGCCGCGAATGCGCCCATCTCGGTGCGGCTGGTGAAAGAAGTCTTGCAGAAATCATATGACCTGGATTTGGAAGCGGTCATGCAACTCGAAACCGAAGGCACGCTTGAATGCTTCGCCAGTGAAGACATGCGCGAAGGCGTGAAAGCGTTCGTCGAAAAGCGTTCGCCTGTGTATAAAGGAAAATAAAAGCAGTACACGGATTACGCGGATTTCACGGAGTTGCACGGAATTTTTTAAAGAAAATCCGTGTTTGTCCGTGTAATCCGTCAAATCCGTGTCCAAAAGGTTTTTATGCCAACCATCACTCACATCGAAATCATCGACCTCAACATCCCGTTCAATCACACGTTCAAGATTGCTCTTGCGGTGATGAACAGCGCTCACAACATCATCGTCCGCGTGCATGACAGTGATGGGTTGGTGGGCGTGGGCGAAGGCGTGCCGTCTCGTTTTGTCACGGGCGAAGACGCGGACAATGGATTTGAATCTGCCAAACTGTATGCGCAACTGCTCATCGGCAAAAATCCGCTGGAGATTGATTCTCGCCTGCGCGAACTTGAACAATACATGCTCAAGAATCCCGCCATCCGTTGCGCGTATGACCTTGCGCTGTACGACCTGCTCGCCAAACATGCCGAACTTCCTTTATATGCCTTACTCGGCGGCGAGAAAAAAGTCATTTACTCCAACCGCACCATCGGCATTGACTCGCCTGAAAAAATGGCAGCCACAGCAAAACAGCACGTTGAGAACGGTACGAAAGCGATCAAGGTCAAAGTCGGCACAGGCAAAGCGGAAGACATCGCCCGCATTCGCGCCATCCGTGAAGCTATCGGCAGCGGCGTTCCCCTGCGCTTAGACGCCAACCAAGCCTGGGACGAAATCACCGCCATCAACATTCTCACCGCGCTGGCAGAATATGAAATTGAAGTCTGCGAACAACCACTGCCTTATTGGAATGTTGAAGGCTTGAAGCGCGTGCGCGAGCGCAGTCCCATCGCCATCATGGCGGACGAATCCATCTTCGACGCGCATGACGCCTTTCGTCTTGCTTCGCTCGGTGCAGTGGATTATTTCAACATCAAACTCGCCAAGTCGGCGGGCATTCACGGCACGCTGAAAATCAACGCCATCGGCGAAGCGGCGGGAATCAAATGTATGCTTGGCGGCATGTCCGAGTCGCTTATTGGCGTCAGCGCGGGCACGCACCTGATTTGCGCCTGCCCGAACATTTCCTTGCACGACCTCGACTCTCCCTTTCACTTCACCGAAGAACCTTCCATCGGCGGCGTGGACTTCCAACCCAACGGCACGGTCACGTTGACAGACGCTCACGGTCACGGCGCGGATGTGCGTCCTGAATGGATTGAAAAAAGCAGAAGAGTAGTGATTAGTGAATAACTCGGTGGTTGAGTAGCGAGCGCACTTTGCGAGCGTATCGAAACCACCAGTTTCAAAAGCAACTTAAAGTTTTTATGTAACGTGTTGGTTTCGATACGTGTCGCGAAGATCACGCGTCACTACTCAACCAACGGAGTATAAAGAAACTATGAATAAATTCCCCCCCTTCCCCACCCCCGCCCGCATTGGATTACTCGGCGTGGCGTTTGATGAAAACTCGTCGTACAAACGCGGCTCGGCATTGGCGCCGCAGAGAATCCGTGAAGCCTTCTTTTGTGATTCATCCAACCTATGGACGGAGAACGAAACCTATCTCGGCGCAGATGGACTCTTCGCGGATATGGGCGACATCACACCGTCAGCGGAGAGAATGCCGATAGAGACCGAGCAAGCCGCAGGTCAATTGTATGAAGCGGGGCTGAAGGTCATGGCATTTGGCGGCGACCACTCCGTCACCTATCCGCTGGTAAAAGCCGCGGCGAAGAATCATCCCAATCTCACGATATTGCATTTTGACGCGCACCCCGACCTGTACGATGATTTTGAAGGCAACCCGCATTCACACGCCAGCCCTTTTGCGCGGATCATGGAAGCGGGCTTGGCGAAGCGGCTCGTGCAGGTGGGCATTCGCACCATCAACGGACATCAACGCCAGCAAGTCAATCGCTTTGGCGTGGAAGTGCTGACCATGCAACGCTGGCGCGATGTCTTCGATTTGAAATTTGACTCGCCGCTTTACATCACCTTCGACATGGACTCTCTCGACCCCGCCTTTGCGCCTGGCATTTCTCACCGCGAACCTGGCGGGCTGTCCACGCGTGAAGCGTTGAGCGTGATTCAGTCGCTCACTGCAAACATCATCGGCGCAGACGTGGTGGAACTCAACCCCGCGCAAGATGTTTCAAACGTCACCGAGATGGTGGCGGCGAAAGTGTTCAAAGAGATTGTGGCGAAGATGTTATAGCATGGCTGACTCCGCCCGCTTCCCCATCGGTGCGACATTGACTCTCGACCTGTTGAGTGTTGACCCATATCCGCACTACCGCCTCTTGCTCGACCGTGAGCCTGTTACCTGGGTTCCCGAAGTGAATCTTTGGTATGTGACTCGGCGCGACGATGTCATTGCGGTGCTCGACAACGCAGAAGCCTTCACCGTCCAATCGCCGCACTCATTGCTGGATGATACTTTCGGAACGATGATGTTATCTGCCGAAGGCGACCTGCACCAACGCATGCGGAGTCCGTTTGCGGGAGCGTATGTGCCGAAAGTAGTGCGAGCATCATCGTCAACATTTATCGAACAAAAAGCCAATGAACTAATCGATAGATTTATTACCGACAAAGAAACGGACTTGGTCAAATCCTTCTCTGACCCAATGGCGCTCTATGCCGTCACGGCTTCGCTCGGCGTTCCCATCGTGGACTTTGCACAACTACGCGGCTGGTACGATGACTTCGCCGCCGCCTTGAGCAACTTCCGTCACAACCCTGCGGTGCGGGAGCGTGGTCAACGAACTGCGAAAGAATTTGGCGCACAACTTGCGGAGCATATCGCCCATCTGCGCGCCAAGCCTGATGACACCTTGCTCAGTCATTTGATTCACGACCCGAATACAAACTTGAGCGAACGCGAGATCATCTCGAATATTTTCGTCATCATCTTCGGCGGTCTTGAAACGACTGCCGCCATGTTTTCGAACACGGTTTGGGCATTGCTCAACCATCCCGATCAATTGGATGAAGTAAAACGCGACCCTGCCAAGTGGATGAAGTCTGCCGTGGAAGAAACTCTGCGCTGGGAGTCCCCTGTGCAAACTGCCACCCGTCATGTGACCCAGCCTATCACTGTCCGCGGCGTGGATTTTGCAGTGAGCGATACAGTTCAATGCATGTTGGGAGCCGCGAATCGCGATCCTGAATTTTTCACCGACCCAGACCGCTTCGACATCCACCGAGCGAATGCTTCTCACCATCTAGCCTTTGCCCGCGGACGGCATCACTGTCTCGGCGCTTCGTTGGCACGACTGGAAGGTGAGATTGGTTTGCACGTATTGTTCGAACGCCTGCCGCATTTGCACTTAAAATCAACTCACCCTTCCGCGCCGCATGGACATGAATTCCGCTCCGTGCCCAAACTCATGGTGGAATGGTGAAAGGATAGCAACTATGCCAGCCAAAAGTAAACCTACCGAAGAAAAGAAAACCTTCATCGAAGAAGCCCGCCGCAAGCAGATCATTGACGCGGCGCTGCAGACGATTGCCGAGCAAGGCTATACCCAAACATCCTTTGCGGAGATTGCCAAGAGTCTCGGAATCACCAAGGGACTGATTGCCTATCACTTCAACGGCAAGCATGACCTTATCACTTCTGCGATTCACACAATCTTGAATCGACAAGGCGCCTACATCCGCGGACGGGTGGAAGAAGAGACCAAAGGCAGCGACAAACTGCGCGTGTATATCGAAGCCAGTTTTGAATACATCTCGCAGAACCGTTCGCAGTTCGTGGCGCTGGTGGATTTATGGGGCAGTTTCACGTCACCTGAAGAGAAGAAAGCCTTCAGTGACTCCGCGTATGACCCATGCCGCGCTCATCTCAAGAAGATCTTCCGCATTGGCGTGGAGCAAAAAGAGTTTGCCAAGTTCGATGAGCAGAGTATGGCGTCCATCGTTCAAGGCGCGATTGATGGAATTATGTTGCAATGGGTCTTCGACCCAAAAGCGGTGGATTTGCAAGAGTCCAGCCGTGAGTTGAGCGAGATGTTTGTGAAGCGAGTGAAAAAGCCATAGTACACGGATTAGACGGATTGCACAGGTAAGCACGGATTTTTCAGATTTATCCGTGAGACTCCGTGAAATCCATTTTGTCCGTGTACAAAAGAGTTTTTCCAAAGGAGAACTGCATGAAGTGGAAGAGTCTAGGTCATTTGGTAGAAAGCGCGGCGGAGCGGTTCGGAGAGAAACCGCTGTTCATCTTTGAAGACAAGCCGCTTTCGTTCGCGGAAGTTAATCGGCGGGTGAACAAGACTGCAAATGCGCTGACATCTCTCGGCGTGACGAAGGGCGAGCGCGTGGCGGTCATGCTGCCCAACGGCGTGGACTTCCCCATCGTCTGGTTTGCGCTGGCGAAGGTGGGTGCGGTCATCGTGCCTGTCAACATCAACTACCACGACCATGATCTGACCTACACACTTGACGATTCACAGGTGGGATACTTCGTCGTCCACGAAAATTATTTGGAACAGTGGGAGCGCGTGCGGGTGCACTTACCGTCCGTGAAGGAAACGCTTCTCGTGACTGAATCAGGCTCAACGTCCGATTGGATGCGTTTGGTGGATGAGTCATCCGACTCGTTTGACATATCCAACGTCACAGGCGATGACTTGCTCAACATCCAATACACATCAGGCACAACGGGTTTCCCGAAGGGTTGTATGCTGACGCATAAGTATTGGATGATGTTGGGCAAGGTGGCGTCGGATTATTTTGGCTTGACCCCTGCAGAATGTGACCTGACCGCACAGCCTTTCTATTATATGGATCCACAATGGAACTCGGTAGCATGTCTCATTGGCGGTGCGCCGTTGGTGATCTTGCCAAGATTCTCGCCGTCGCATTTTTGGGGCGAAGTCATCAAACACAATGTCACCGTGCTGTATATGTTGGGCACGATGCCTTTCTTTTTATTGAAGATGCCCGAAGACCCCGCTCTAGATCGCGGACATAAGCTACGCATGATTCTGTGTTCAGGAATTCATCCGAATTTCCACGCAGAATTCGAGAGACGATGGAACGTTCCATGGCGTGAAGCTTTTGGTATGACCGAAACAGGCGTGGACTTGTTGATTCCGTTTGAAGACACAAGTAGTGTTGGCAGCGGCGCAATGGGCAAGCCGATAGATACAAAACAAGCCCGTGTGGTGGATAAAGATGGGAATGATGTTGCCGATGGCGATGTAGGCGAGTTGATCTTGCGCGGTGAACCGATGATGCTTGGCTATTGGAATAAACCCGAAGCCACATCAGAGATCATGAAGAACGGCTGGCTGCATACAGGCGACATGGTCACGAAAGATGAGAAGGGATATTTCCATTGGAAGGCTCGCTTGAAGGATACGATTCGACGTGCGGGCGAAAATATCTCATCGGTGGAAGTAGAAGGTGTGCTGATGGAACATCCCGCCGTGAAAGTTGTGGCAGTGGTTCCCGTCCCAGACGAGTTGCGCGGCGAAGAAGTGAAGGCGTATATCGTGTTGAAGGATGGACACACGCAAGAGGACACACCACCAGAATCAATTTTGGGTTATGCCCGTGAACAGTTGGCATATTTCAAAGTGCCGCGGTTTATCGAGTATGCGGATGATTTGCCAAGAACACCATCCGAAAGGGTGGAGAAACATAAGTTGGTGAAGATAAAAGCGGATTTGCGAATCGGAAGTTATGACGCTGTGGATAAGGTTTGGCGGTAAAAATCTTCAACCACGAAGGGTCACAAAGTGTCACGAAGGAAAGAACAAAAAAACCTTTGTGTACCTTCGTGACACTTTGTGGTGTAAAAGAGGAATTATGAACACACAACAACTCAACGAAACAATTTCAAAAACACTTACTGCATGGAACATCCCTGGCGGCGCAGTGGCAATTGCCCAGGGCAATGAGATTTTCACGCAAGGCTACGGCGTACTCGAAGCGGGCAAGCCCGAAGCCGTGAACGCGGACACCATCTTTGCGATTGGCTCGACCACCAAAGCCTTCACCTCCGCGCTCGTCGGCATGTTGGTAGACGAAGGCAAACTCAACTGGGATGACCCCGTCATCAAACACCTGCCAGACTTCCAACTCTACGATGATTGGGTCACGAAGAACGTCACCGTGCGCGATTTGCTCTGTCATCGTCTCGGCTTGGAACGCGCTCAACGCCTCTACTATCATCGTGGATACGACCAGCGCGAAATCATCCGCCGAATGCGTTATCTCAGACCCGCTGCAAATTTCCGCACCGCGTTTCAATATGCCAATCAACAATACGGCGCGGCGGGATTAATTGTCGAAGCAGTCACAGGCAAAAGTTGGGATGATGTCATTACCGAAAAAATCTTCAACTCATTAAACATGCCCCGCACCTTCAGCGGCTACGACCGTCTCACCGACCACAAAAATTTTGCCTCACCTCACGCTGTCGCCGATGAAACCTATCCCGCGGGCATGCGCTTCCTCGGCGAGCAGCGTCCCACCGAGCAATTCAAAATCGTCCACGAACCTGCTGGCTCGATTCACACCACCGCCAACGACCTCGCCCAATGGCTCAAGGCTCTACTCAACAACGGCGCGCCACTCATTCAACCCGCTACCTTCAACGAACTCACCACGCCACAAGTCGTCATGCATGATGTGCTCAACTCCGAACTTGCGCCGCTCGCCTATCTTCAACCCGCCACGCACTTTTGGACGTACGCGCTTGGTTGGTGGGCAATGGATTATCGCGGCGAAAAAGTTCTCATGCACGGCGGTCAAATGCCTGGCTACAATTCCGCCGTCGCGTTTTTCCCCCAGCGCAAACTCGCGCTCGCCGTCATGATCAACGTCCATCAAACTCTCGCCCACGCCGCGCTCTTTTATGCCATCTCCGATATTCTGCTCAATAAAAATGACCGCGACTGGTCATCGGAATTTCAGATGGTCGCGCAGGGATACATGGCAGAAGTTAAAAATCAAGTGGATGAAACCCGCATCAAACGTAACCCGAACCTGCCTCCGTCCATCGGGTTTGATTCTTTCGCTGGGACATTTTCCAACGACCTCTACGGCGAGATGACCGTGACCCGCAAAGACGATGCTTTACAACTAACCTACGGAGTCAACACCGCCACGCTCGAACACTGGCAAGGTGACACCTTCCTCGCGCATTGGAGTCTCAAAGCCTTTCAAGATGACTCCATGATTGCTTTCTCACCAGATGGCAAATCCATGACCCTGCTTAATGATAGAGCGGAATATAAAAAGAAATAGAAATGAACTCAAAGAACCATAACTTTTTCCAGCGTTATCCCCTTCAAGGGACAGAGACCATTTCAGTTGGCGAAGTCCTCGTACCGTATCATATCTACGATGGTTATTCCTTTTTCATTGGCGGAACCGCCGACCTTGAACCTGTCAAAGACCTGCTCAAGAATGAAGACCTGCTCCCGATCCAAACAATGGATGGAAAAGCCGTGATGGCAATTTGGGTGGCAGATTTCACCAGTGCAAGCCTGAAACCGCATCACGAATTGCAATTCTCAATTTTTGTTTCCAAAACAAAAGTTGCCCCTCTTGCATCCCACCCGTTCAATGCACTTGTTGCATTAACTCGGCAGGATGTAAAAATGCTTTGCCACGGGCTTTGGAACAACACACAGGATGTGGTGGCGTACAACCGCGAGTTGCTCAGCCTGAATGCACGGCTGACCAGAAGCAATATTCAGCGTAGCGGCAACACGATCAAATTCGTTTTTGAAGACGCAGACACAACCTCCCCGATCATTTCGGGCTCCATCAAAAATACTCCAACATCTTCCGCCTTGTTTGCATTTATGTCCAAGCTTGGTTTTCGTGGCAGCCTGAAACTGATGTCTGAACCCTGGGCAAGTATGGACATCGTCAATCCGAAGGGCGTCATACTCGATGAGAATGCAACGGCAAAGGCATTCGCCAAAAGTGATGTGAACGTACTTCATACTTTTGATTCAACAGACAGCCTGCACATTGAGCATCCGCTGTACAAGTCGCTGAACTTTACGCCTGACACGGTTCAATATGCCGATAAATGCAAGTTCATTTACCTGCATCCCGAACAATCCTGAGACTCGTACCTTACGAATGCAAACCATTCTCTTTGGTCTCGCCTCGGCTTTGTTCTGGGGCACAGGTGATTTTGCAGGCGGGCTGGTCAGCCGTCAGGTCAATGCGATCCGCGCGACGTTGTATGTGCAAGCTGGCGGATTTCTTCCCGTGATTCTGGTTGCGTTGTTCACGAAGCAATTGGACATGCCGCTTGTCGATTGGCTTTGGTGCAGTGCGGCAGGCGTCATCGGCTCGCTGGGTTTCCTCGCCTTGTATCGCGCCCTCGCCCGCGGACAAATGTCCATTGCCGCGCCGATTGCGGCGGTCACATCCGCGGGAGTGCCCGCCATTGTTGGGACGCTTCGAGATGGAATTCCCCCTGCGTTGACGGTGACAGGCTTTCTTTTTGCGCTCGTTGCCATCTGGCTTATCTCACAAAGCGGGCAGCATACAAAAGCCATCACCTTGAAAGACACGAGTCTCCCTTTTCTGGCTGGGCTGGGATTTGGAATCTACTTCATCTTCATCGCCCAGGGCGGGCAGACCAGTTTGCTCGCGCCGCTGGTCGCTGTCCGCGCGGCAGGCGGGTTGACCTTGTTCATCGTTGCCGCTTTCAACAAGGAATTACACTTCCCATCCAAACCCATTTTGCCCATGGTGATCCTCAACGTCAGCACCGATGTGCTGGGAAGTCTGTTCTACGTCCTCGCCGTGCAATCAGGTCGCATGGACATCGCTGCTGTGCTTGGCTCATTGTATTCAGGCGCAACCGTCCTGCTGGCATGGTTATTCTTGCGTGAGAAAATCATCGGCGTTCAACGCCTTGGCATTGCAATTGCTCTTTTATCAATTGTTCTCATCACTCTATAGGAAAATTTCATGAACCCCACTGACCTCATCCTCTCCAATTTTGAAAAAGTCTCCTCCATCCCGCGCGGCACAAAATACGAAGCGGGCATTCGCAACTGGCTCATCAAGTGGGCGGCAGAACACAACTGCACGTCCAAGACCGATGCGGCGGGGAATCTTGTCATCTACGTCCCTGCCAGCCAGGGATACGAAGACCGCCCGACGTTAATTTTACAAGGTCACATGGACATGGTCTGGCAGAAGACAAATGAGTCCACGCATGATTTCACCAAAGACCCAATTCAACTCATCCGCGAAGGAGATTGGCTGCGCGCCAACGGCACCACCCTCGGCGCGGACAATGGCATTGGCATTGCATTGATGATGTCCATTGTGGAAGATGAGACGGTTAAGCATCCGCCGCTGGAATTGCTGCTGACGGTAGAAGAAGAACAAGGCGTTGTTGGCGCAGATAATATCGACCCTTCATTAATATCTGGCAAGACTCTTATCAATATCGACTCTGAAGCTGAAGGGGTTTTCACTGTTGGCTGTGCAGGCGGTGGAAGCGTGTACATGACCTTCCCTGTTAAGTGGGAAACTCAAAAACAAGATGAGGTCGCTTTTGAGTTGAAAGTCAGTGGATTGCAAGGTGGACATTCAGGCGAAGATATACACAAGTTTCGCGCTAATGCCAATAAGCTTATCGGAAGAGGCTTGAACTTAATTCAACAAAACGCGCCAATTTGGCTATCCGCAATTAATGGCGGGACGGCTCGCACGGCGATTCCACGTGCAGCAACGGCAATTTTCGTTTGCAAAAAATCTCACGCTGAACAATGCCGCGCCGATTTTTCAGACTTCCAACAAAATGTTCAATCAGAGCTCGCCCACTCTGAAACGGGTTGTGTGCTTACATTGAGTGAAGTAGAAGGCAAGTCGCTGAGGGTTATTAGCCAAATTGAAACGCAAACTGCGCTCCGCTTGTTAGTGGCATTACCGCATGGTATCGCTGCCATGTCAGCAGAATTTCCAGGGTCGATTGAAACGTCGAATAATATCGGCATCGTTGAACTAAGGGAAGATAGACTATTGATTGTTTCCACGCATCGTAGTTCGATCTTTTCTAGATTGGAAGAAATCGTCAGCCGGGTTGAAGCTTTAGCATGGTTGGCAGGCGCAAAGACCGAAAGAACGAAGTTATTCCGCCCTTGGCAAGCCAACATGGAATCCCCGATCCTCAAGAGATGCGTTGATGCCTACCGAACAGTCCATGAAAAAGAGCCCACAGTAGAGATTGCCCACGGCGGACTCGAATGCGGAATCATCAGCGACCGTTGCGGCGGGTTGGATGCGCTCTCAATAGGACCCACAATGAAAGATCTACATTCGCCAGACGAACGATTGTATATTCCATCGCTTTCAAAAATATGGGATTTTCTTAAAAAATTTCTAGCAAGTTAATTCTGTATTTTCAAACCCAAACAATAGGAAGCATTTCTTCTATATACCTTACCTCAATCCATATTCTCCAGCACCCATTAATGGGGCTTTGGTATTTAGAATCACTTTGACAGGCATTTGGGTAAGCAGGTTTTCAAAACGTCCTTTGTGACGCAAGGTGGCAAGGAAGCCCGGTTTTTGCAGCATACCAAGAATACGTGGTGGAATGCCGCCGCCAAAATAAACTCCGCCTGTGGATAAGATCTTCAGCGCTAGGTTTCCTGCTTCGACGGCAAGAATCGAACAAAAGAGGTCGAGCGTGGCAATACAAAGTTCAGATGGAGTTTCAGGGTCTTGGGCTGCCCCAACGATGATAGGCGCCATATCCACCCCATCTGCCAGTTTTTGAGAAAGCCAATCTGGCTCGATGTATTTTCCAGACTCTTTGAGGAATGTATACAGATTCGGTATGCCGAGTGAACCGGAACAGACCCGCTCCATACTGACATGCCCGAGCCCTTTTTTCTGCTGCAAAAATTCAAGCAACTCGATCTGCAAAGCATTGATGGGAGAAAAAGATGCGTGCCCGCCTTCTGAAGCATGAGCGCAATAGTTGGCACTATCTTTGGTGAGATACGCTTCGCCCAAACCTGTCCCT
Organism: Anaerolineales bacterium; assembly: GCA_046328915.1. Classification (GTDB taxonomy): domain Bacteria; phylum Chloroflexota; class Anaerolineae; order Anaerolineales; family Villigracilaceae; genus Villigracilis. The sequence goes on from JAXLVR010000005.1 coordinate 143,160, forward strand.
GGTGCGATCACAGCAATCGAACCGCCATTGACTGGTGTTCCAGCAGACAAAGTGAATACATCCTCTTCATTCAAAATAGGAACAGCATACGCCATACCTTCGAGGTCATTAAGCAATTTGGCATGTGCAACGTTGAACTTCGCGGCAAGAGCTGTTTCTTCCATCACCCACGGGAGATTGGTGATCTTTGCTTTCCCATCAATCACGGGTCCAGCCACCACAAGGCAAATGGCATCAATCTGCACAGCCGCATCTAGCAAGTAAGTGTGGATGATCTCATCCACACTATCGTACTGTGAGCTCAAAAAATGTTTCTCGTTTGAAAGCTCACGCGGACCTGTCTCAGAAGAGACAATTGCCAAGGCAGTTTTTGTACCGCCAATATCGCCTACTAGTACATTCATCATCAACACCTCAAATCTAAATTTCTTGTGGCTCGTTATGTTTTACAAACTGAATTAAACCAGGCTTGCCAATTACCCAAACGATCCCAAGACCTAAAGCGAATAAACCAATATTCAAAAGAAATGGGAACGAACGGTTCATTGCCGAAAGTTGACCAGCGATCCAGCCAAAAGGCGAGATTAGCACGATCATTGCCATCGAAACCATGGCGGTAAGCCGGGCGCGTTCTTCTGTTTCCATGGAAACAGATAATAAAGATTCTGCCATGGGGCTTACAAGCGCACCAGCTGCACCTTCAAGGAGCACACTGAGTACTAAAAGAGCCACTGCCTTTGGGGGCATTACCACCAATAATACCTGACTGAGCATAAATGCGACAAACCCCGCCCCGAGCGGTAGGCGGAAACGCCGTAAATTCGTAAGGCGCGGACCAATGGCGAAGAAGCCTACGGTCATGGCAACCGAGCGCAGGGCAACATAAGTGGAAATTTGTGAATCAGAGAACCCGAGTTTACTAACGAACAAAACGCCCCAAAAGTTATTGCTAACGGTACTATAGATATTCATAATAACCAGCAATGACATCGCCGCCAGAATGGCACGTGAGTGCAATATCTGACCGAAAACACTGCGATATTCGCTCAGCAAACTGATGATGGAGCGATCACGGGTCTCTTGCTTGCGCTGTATACCGCGTTCTGTTTCATGTGAATAAATATAGAGCAGAATGCCTTTAGCGGTAAGCATGATAAAGCCAAAGAACAGCAATCCACGCATGGCATGGATGAGACCATAATGCTCCACGAACCAGCCACCTATAGGCGCGAAGAATGCCGAAGAGAATGCAAAGATCATGATCCAGGTCCAGATGTGAACGAGGTGACGTGTCTCAGCATCTTCCACCATCAGGCAGGTCCATGCGGTGTGAGAGATGCGCCACAGACTATTCATCAAAGCGGCTACAACGAAATAGCGGACATCTTGTGCCATTGCCCAAATCAAACATGGCACACTCCAGCACAATAGGTCACCAATAAAAAGCGACAGCCTGCGCCCGAACTTATCTACGATAGCGCCGCTAATGAGCGCAGTAAAAACCTGAGCTACCAACCCCATGCTGGCAATGCTACCGATCTGCTGATCTGTAACACCAAGCCCTAGCATATACACGGAGAAGAAGGGCATGAACAAATTGTACGGAATACCGAACATGATCTCGGTCCATACCGTAATGCGCGGATTACCTTTTAATTCACGAAGGGTTTGAAGAAGGGGATGAGTGGTCAACATTGTGTCCTGCAATATTATCAAAAGTCTTCCAGAGTTCATATAACGACCGAACAACTGAAAGTCGCGTGAATAATGGCGCTATTCACAATGAACAGCGCCATATCCAGTACAACAAAAGCTTATCGAAAAAATAGGGATGAAGGCTTTCATAACCTTCATCCCCAAAGGGTTACTTCATGCTATGAACTTGCCGCAACAGCCCTGCCACCATTTCTTCGGCAGGCATGGTCAGCGATTCTTGCTGGAACATCAAGACACTCACCACTGGCATATCGATCATCATGTCCATGATGTCCATGCCCATTACGGTATGGTCAGCTACTTGTTCTCCAACTTTTTCATTACCATAACGTTCAGAGCCTGAGAACAGTTTACGGACTTGGGATTCAATCTGTTCGTATAATGTACCCAACACCTGTCTGCCGCGGCGGTCTGCCATCCACTCTCGCATTGTAGATTCAATATCGAGAACACAGGGCAGGTCCAAGGTCGATTGAAGCGTAACGGTGAGGCGACTGCGAATATCTGCAGAAGAAGCGCCTACGAGAATATCAAAGTCGCCATCTTCGGTGATCCACTGTTTGTATTCGGGGTGATAGTAGGCAAAGGCGCGGAAATCCAAATGGATGGAAACGGTCTTGGTCTCACCCGGTTGGAGTTCCACTTTGGCAAAACCTTTTAATTCTTTGACGGGTCGGATTAGATCTGATTTTTGGTCGTGGACGTAGACCTGAACCGTTTCTTTCCCTGCAAGCTTGCCCGTGTTTTTGACATCAACTGTGACGGTGATGCCATCTACATCTTTGAAATTGGTAGAGGAGACTTTGGCGTTGCTATATTCAAAGGTAGTGTAACTTAAGCCATAGCCAAAGGGAAACAACACCGGAACTTCTTTGGCATCGTAATAGCGATAGCCAATAAAAATGCCTTCGCCGTAATGAACTTTGCCTGCGCCGCCGGGCCAGTTGATATGCGATGGAGTATCTGCAAGTTTAGCTGGGAAGGTTTCCGCGAGCTTGCCGCTTGGGTTCACGCGCCCAAAAAGAATGTCAGCAAGAGCCGCGCCGCCCGCCTGCCCCATCATCCAGCCTTCGAGAACCGCAGCCACATTATCGATCCATTCACTCATGGCAACCGGCGCACCGTTATTCAACACAACCACAGTATTTGGCTGCACTTTAGAAACTGCTTTGATCAATGCGATCTGCTGTTCGGTTAGGTCGAGGTCTTTTCGATCATAGCCTTCAGATTCTTTGAATGTTGGCAACGCGATATAAAGCAGCGCCGCATCAGCAGACTCTGCGAGGCTTACTGCATCATTGATCATGCCTTGTTGGAAGGAGTTATCCGTTGGGTAGCCTTCGGCGTACGTCAACTCGGCATTTTCGGCGCGAGATTGCAATTCTTTATAAGGCATGGCAACCTTTGTCGGGTTGATGTGTGAGCTGCCACCGCCTTGGAAGTGAGCCATCTCTGCCGAGCGCCCAATCACTGCAATATGCTGTTGATCTTTCAACGGAAGTAAGCCGTTATTCTTCAACAAGACCACGCCTTCTGTAGCGATTTTGCTCGCCAGTGCGTGATGAGCATCGACATCAAAAGCGCCGCCCTTGGCAGTTTCTTTTGCCTTGAATACGATGCGTAAAATACGGCGCACTGATTCATTGAGCGCCGCTTCACTGAGTTCACCGGAACGCACAGCTTCAACCACCGCTTTGACACGCAAGTCTTGCGGACCAGGCATTTCCCAATCCAAGCCTGCTTTGAGGGCGGCGACACGGTTGCGCACGGCACCCCAATCTGAGACGACCAAGCCTTCGAAGCCCCATTCATCTTTGAGAATCTTGGTGAGTAATTGATGATGCTCAGAAGCGAACGTTCCGTTGACTTTGTTGTATGAGCACATCACTGTCCATGGTTGAGATTGTTTGACGGCTTTCTCAAAAGCAGGCAGGTAAATCTCGCGCAGGGTGCGTTCGTCAATCTCAGCGCTGATACTGAAACGCTGAAATTCCTGGTTATTCGCAGCATAATGCTTGAGAGAAGTGCCCACACCTTTCGACTGCACACCGCTGATGAAATTGGCAGCCAACTCACCCGCAAGGAAGGGATCTTCAGAGAAATATTCAAAGTTGCGTCCGTTAAGCGGAGAGCGCTTCATATTTGCACCGGGACCAAGCAACACATCTACCTCAAGGGCGATACATTCTTCAGCGAGAGCCACGCCCATTTGCCTGATTAGTTCCACATCCCAGGTGGAGGCGGTGCAAGATGCAGTTGGGAAACAGGTGGCAGGCAAGCTGTTCTGCCCACCAGAGTACACATCGAGAACACGGCGCACACCATGGGGTCCATCAGATACGACCATTTCAGGAACGCCCAGACGTTCAATAGGCGTAGTCGTCCAGTTGCTTGCCCCAGTGCAAAGAGCCGCCTTTTCCTCAAGGGTCATTTGAGAAATAATGGATTTGATGTCTGTAGCCATAGTCTTTTCCTTTTTAATTGGAATACGTATCGTACACAGAGCGGATGTTGAACGCCGCTTTGGCTTTTTTCAAGTCCCAGCCATCAGGCAATGGTGCCGTGACGGTGACCTTGGTCTGCGCGGGCAGATCGAAATAGTTATCGCTGAAAACCACATCCGCGCCGTTCAAACTACATTCCACAAGACGCGCGAGTGACTTGGATGAAACTTCAATGGAAAGCACACCATTCTTTACGCTTAACTTGGATTTGATCTGCGGGTCTTTCAATGCCAAATGTTTAGTAGGGATAAAGAATGCCATCTGTCGTGTTAGACAGGTATCGCCTTCCCATAACTCTGCCATGAAAGCCAATTCGCGGCGCGAGTCGAGATTGAGATGTTGCGAAAAATCGAGCGCTTCCACTTCGGTCACACCGTTAGTCGAAACCGAAGCGACTTTCTCGCCTGATTCAAGTACCTTGCCATCCAGATCTACTAGAGCCCAGCGAACTTTTCCACTCCAGTCTTTCATCATGTCACTACTGATAAAGATGGTTTGCTTGGGCGGTGCGTCTTCAATCGAAAGCATGAGCGGTGCATAGAAACGGCGGGCGGCATAATGTAGCGCCTTCCAACGCCCGAAGTAGTCGAGGCTTGCCCACGAAGCCACGGGCCAGCAATCGTTCAATTGCCAATACAAGGTGCCAGAGACGCGGTTGGTATGTCTGCGCCAATGCTCTACACCGTAGCGAATACCTTCAGCTTGCAACACCAAACTGAGATACACCAACGATTCAAAATCTTTTGGCAATCTGAATGTATCGAGCATTTGGCGAACCATCAGTACATTGCCACTGGCGTTCTTCTGGTGCTGCTCCATGATGTAGGAGGTCATGTTCCATTCAGATTCATCTGCAAAGGTGCGGATGGTTTCGAGCGGCGGCAGCGCCTGAAAACCAAACTCACTCATAAAGCGCGGATATTGATTGCGATAGGCGGTAAACGGCTTTCCGCCATGCCACACGTCCCAGTAATGTGCGTCGCCTTGAATTTGTCCGTTTGGGTTTTCAAAGGGCGTATCTGAAGAAGGCGAGCTGGGCCAGTACACATTGTCTGGGTCTTCAGCGTTGCACCATTCTTTCAAGGTGTGATGGAAGAACTTGTCGTACACAGCCTTCAAGGTTTCAAGCTCGGGGTTTTGCCAGCCCCATTCAGCCCAACCTTGTTCCATTTCATTATTGCCGCACCACAGCGCCAGCGAAGCACGATGACGAATGCGACGGATATTCTCTTGCACTTCCACACGCACATTCTCTAAAAATTCAGGTTCATCAAGCGGGTAAATACTGCAAGAGAAAATAAAGTCCTGCCAGAGCAAAATGCCGTAGCGGTCGCAGAGATCGTAGAAGCGTTCATCTTCGTAGAAACCACCGCCCCACACGCGCAGCATATTTTGATGCGTTGCCACTGCCGAACGGATCAACCCCTCAAGCGCTTCTTCCGTGAGGCGGGTTGGGAATGAGTCAGCGGGGATCCAGTCTGCGCCTTTGGCAAAGAAAGGATGACCATTGACCGCAAAAGTGAAGGACTTGCCCCATTCATCCGGCTCTTGTCTTAACTCGATCTTGCGCAAACCCATTTGATATTTCTTTTCATCCAAAGTTTGGTTGCCCTCACTTAAGATCACGCGCACTTGGTAGAGCGGCTGATCTCCCAAGCCATTGGGCCACCACAACTGCGGATTCTTCACTTGCATGGAGATAACTCCTCTAGTGGAAGTGAAGGAAACGCTTTCAGTTTGTTGCGAGCCGTCTGGTGCGGTCACAAGCAGGGTCGCAGAAAGAGGCGTGTGCGCATTTTCTACTTCCACTCGGGCTGAGACGGTCACATTCCCGTTGTCATGACTCTGGCGTAAATGAACTTCGGTGATGCGCGTTAAATCATAGGCTTCGAGGTAAATATCTTTCCAAATGCCAATGGGCGGCAGTTGTGGTCCCCAATCCCAACCGAATTGGCAGGGTGCTTTGCGAAGGTGCGGTCCGCCTGCGATGGCTTGCGGCACACCGTTCATTGGGCGGGTGGCATTTTTTTCCATTACATAGTTGACCGGCGACTTGAACGTAATGGTGAGTTCGTTACCTTCAGCTTTGAGCAAGGGCTTTACATCAAAGCGATACTGGCGGAACATGTTATTTGTTTCGCCAAGTTCTTTACCGTTGAGGGTTAATGAAGCGAGAGTATCCAAACCATCACAGACAAGCCAGACTTGCTTGCGTTCAAAGACATCGGCTTGGACATTGAAGGTGGTGTGATATTCCCAATCACTTTCGGCAACCCAGGCGACACGCTTTTCATTGTCGCCTACAAATGGGTCTGGGATGCGCCCCAAAGCCATAAGATCGGTATGAACACCACCAGGCACCTGGGCAGGGAGCCATTCTGTAGAACCCAACTGGCGAAATTGCCATAGGCTTGTTAAAGATTGTTTTTGCATTGGCATTCTTCCTGAATGTTTTAGTCTTTCACGTTATGTAGTATTCGTGTTTTTATACTGTGGAGAGATCCCATTCCTCGTAGATCTTCGGCACATCATTAATGAGGCGTTTGGTGTAAGGATGCCTTGGGGTGAGGATGACTTCATCCGCCGAGCCGCCTTCCACAAATTTGCCTTTTTCCATAATATAGACGTTGTCTGAAACGTAGTACGCCAACCCAATATCGTGTGTGATGAAGATAATGGTCATGCCAATCTCTTTGCGGAGATGCATTAACTCGTCCAGGATGGTCGCGCGAGAACAGGCATCGATCATGGATGTGGGTTCATCGGCAAGAAGAATCTTCGGTTTGAGTAAAAAGATGCGGGCAATCATGAGGCGCTGCATTTGTCCGCCAGAGAGTTCGAAAGGATATTTGTTGGTCAGTTCTTCGAACTTGAGGTTCACAAAGCTACAGGCTTCGGTCATCATTTCGACCTTCTTCTCATGAGGAAGGTATTTTCCACCGCGCATGTTGATGCAGTCAAGCAAGACCGAGTCGATCTTGTTAAAAATGTTATAAGATGAAAATGGGTCTTGGAAGATCGCCTGAATGTTCTTCCAGTATTCCTGTTTTCTTGCCTGAGAACTGATATCGCGTTTGACACCTTGGAAATATACATCGCCTGCAGTCTGGTTCATTAACCCAAGCAAAACTTTGGAAAGAGTCGTCTTACCACTGCCGGACTCACCCACAATGGAGACCACTTCGCCTTCGTACAGATCAAGGTCAACATTATCTACAGCCACGGTCTTTTGGCGACCAAACCCGAATGTTTTGGTTATGCCTTTAGCACTCAAGTAAAGTTTCTTTTCACTAGCCATGTTTTTGCTCCTCTTGCTCACGAGCATATATTTCGCGCAATTCGGATTCTGGAATAACGCAACGATACGCACGTCCATTGCTGGCTTCACGCAGAGAGATACTTGTTACGCGACACTCTGGGCGGACAAAGCGGCAACGCTCAGCAAAACGACAACCTGAAGGCGGCTTTTTGAGGTTTGGCGGCACACCCGGAATGGCAGTCAGTTTTACATCGCGCAACCCTTTTTCAGGGACGATAATGGAGCCCATCAACCCTTTGGAATACGGGTGGATCGGGTCGAAGACCATTTCATGAGAAGTTCCCTTCTCTACGATCTGACCTGCATACATGACCATGATGTCATCCACTACGTTATAGAGCAGGGGTAATTCATGAGTAATAAAGATCATGGAACTGATGAAGCCCGCATCCATCAACTGTTTGAGCATTTTGATGACCATTTTTTGTGAGGTTACATCCAATGCTGAAGAAGGCTCATCTGCAATGAGAACTTTCGGCAAAAGAAGAACAGAAATAGCGATCACTGTGCGCTGCTTCATACCGCCCGAAAGCTCAACGGGATATTTCTCTAACACTTCAGGCGGGAGCCCTAAAGTTTCAAATAATTTCTTGGCACGCTCATAAATATCTTTCTTGTTCACGTACATCTCATGCTCAAGAATGACATCTTCAATAAAGTGGATGATCTTGCGCGTGGGGTTGAGCGCATTCATTGCCGCTTGTGGGATGTAAGCGATCTCTTTACCAAGGATGGTTTTGCGGACATCATCTGGCTTCAAGCCTGAGATGTTCTTTCCGTTGATAACGATATCGCCATTCATGTAGTGTAAAGGCGGGAAGTAATATCCCATCAGACTAAGTGCAAGCGTGGACTTTCCACAACCTGATTCGCCAGCAATACCCAATGAACGCCCCTCTTCTACTTTAAGAGACACCTTATCAACAGCGTACACATCCTCGTTAAAGCGGGTGACATATTTGGTCGATAATTCTCTAACGTCTAACATTGTGTTTGTCATGTTGATCTCCTAGTCTCGCAAGGCGGGGTTGAAGACCTGATCCATGCCGGTATTCATCAGGTTCATTGAGAAAGTAATAAGCGCAATCGTTACAAGAACCGGCATATATGCCCACCAATTACCAAGGATATGCGCCTGATAGATCATCGCCCAGTTCATCATTAACCCAAGTGTGGGAACTTCCGTGGTGCGTGGTCCCAACCCAAGGATGGAAAGCCCCGCCTCTGCAAGGATGCCAGAGGAGATTTGCAAGATCAACGCCATAACCACATAAGACATGATATATGGAAGAATGTCATTGAGAATGATATGAACAATGGAATGACCAGAAAGTTTGGACAAGTTGACATGATCGCGGTTACGCAAGGAAATAACCTGCGAACGGACCGCGCGTGCTGTCCATACCCATGAAGTAAGCCCGATCACTACAGCTACTGTAATGGCTCCGCGTTGTTCCTGCCCAATACTGAACGAAATGAGGATCAGTAACACGAACGGCGGAATGACAATGAAAAGGTTCGTAATGAACATGATCAAATCATCCACCAACCCACCTATATACCCTGCGAACAACCCCAGGGTGAGTCCAATAATTGTGGCGATAACTCCTGCGACAAGACCGATCTGTAAAGAGACACGGGTCGCCGCAACTAACTCCGTCAGCACATCTCGACCAAAGTTATCGGTACCGAGCGGCAGAACTCTCACATTGGCAACCTCGCCAACATTCACATAATCGGTCTGCTGAATCGTATCGATCTGTTCCAATTCATTGGTCTGCGGGCTGGTCTGCATCACAGTAGCGCCCTCAGCAGAAAGAAGACCCTTAAGCGAGTTGTTGAGGCGGATGTAATAATTACGCTTGGCATTGGTCATGCCAGGAACATTCTTTTTCTGATCGTAATTCGCAAACCACTGATCCAGAAGTTTCGCTGTATCCGCAATATCGATTTCGCTTTCTGGAATACCTGCCGCGACCAGCCATTCTTTTACCGCCTGGCGGTCTTCGTCATTCAATTTACTGGCAATCCGCATTTCAGAAGCTTCGTCTAAATTAAGGGTGTATGCATTAGCACTCATACTGTCGTATACACTTACGTAGATTCCAGGCGGGAAGAATGTGCCTTGCCCAATGATCGATAACGGCTTATCGGTGATAATCATTGGGTAAAAGATCACGATCAGAATAATGGCTGAAAAGATAGAGAAACCTGTTACAAATTTCCCTGAGCGAAAAACCTGTTGTAATATATGTTTCATGCTGGTTTCTCCACTTAGTCAGATTGCGCAGCTTTGATGCGCGGGTCGATCAAACCGTATAAGATCTCAATGATGAAATTGGCGAACAACGCCATAACGGTGATGATCAAGGTTGAAGCAGAGATCAAAGGATAGTCTTGTCCCAAAACCGCCCGCAACAGGGTTGTACCAAGCCCGGGGTAGCTGAACACAATCTCAGCGACAAGCGCACCACCTACCATTGTTCCAACAGATAACGCCAGACCTGTCACCTGCGGGAGCATGGCGTTCCGGAAAACATAACCAACAATCTTGTTATCGCGAATCCCCATAAAGCGGGCATATTTCACATAATCTGCATTCAGCTCATAAATAGACATGGAGCGCATACCTATTGCCTGTCCGCCAATGGCGATAACCACAATAGACCAGAAGGGCAACTGGTAATGAATGATGACTGATTTAATAAAAGCCCAGCTGAAATTTGGGATCATATCGAAACCATATCCACCTGAGGTGGGGAACCATTTTAGGTTGACCCCAAAAATAACCATGAAAATAACTGCCATACCAAATGCCGGAAAATTGCTTACAAAAATACTGATCGGCATAAGGACCTTATCAAAACCACCCTTGAGATAAGCTGCTAAAGCACCCAGCGTATTTCCAATGAGCCAGCCAACGATAATGGCTGGGAATTGCAAAGCCAGCGTCCACCAAATGGAGGCGCCGATCACATCCGATACTGTTCTAGGATATTGACTGAAAGAAAAACCAAAATCACCGCGCGTAACATTTTTTATATAGATCAAAAATTGTTCGATCATCGGTTTATTGGTACCAAACAATTCTGTGTATTGTTCGTAAATTGCCTGCACGCCAGAGGTGTTGCTCATGCCTTGTGCCAGGCGCGAAACAATGGCAGCCACGGGGTCACCGGGCATGAGACGCGGCAAAAGAAAATTCAACAAAAATGCGAATATAAAAGTAATCAAAAACCACCCTAATTTATTGAGAAAATACTTCAAGTATCCTTTCAACGCGCACCTCCGTGGCTTTGCAAATTTTTTTAATGTTGCTCAGCCTTTTTTATTTCGATCCATTATACGTTCTGAATGCCACTTATTTTATAAGAACAGCCATGCCCCATTTACATGGAACATGGCTGTTTTCAAACTCGAACTAAATTACGGGTTGACGAGCGTCAGGTTATAGAGACCTGCAATGCTCCAGCCGTCGGTCAGATCCAATGGAGGAACGGGCGGGTTGGTGCCATCTTCGCCGTGCGGGAAGTTGGTCCAGACGCTTTCGTTCACAGTGTGGAACGCCTGCGGGCGGTACATGAGTGTGAAGGAAGGTACATCAGTAAGATAGATCTTTACCAATTCAGTGTACATTTCATTCAACTTGGCAGGGTCACTCTCATTCGGGATCGCGTTGATCAATTCATCAGCAGCAGGGTTGGAGTACTGACCCCAGTTACCGTTCCAGTTCACCGGCATACCAACGAACTCAGAACTGATCAGGTGGCGAATGCGAGACCAAGGCTGTGTAGGACCAGCACCATCAGACCACATCATGAAGATGTCGTAGCCTTCAGGAAGTGCGGTGTCGGACTTGGTCACAACAGTTTGATAGACAGACCATTCAGGATAGTTGGTGGTGATATCGATGCCGATTTCTTTACCAGCAGCAGCTACAACTTCAATCGCAGCTTGCCAGTCAGACCAACCATTCGGGCAGGTAGCTACATAGTGAAGTTCCTGTCCATTGTATTCGCGGTTGCCGTCGCCATTGGAGTCAACGATACCTGCGTCATCGAGCAGTTTCTTGGCACCTTCGATGTCATTGCCAGCCCATTGCAGGTCAGCAACAGCAGCGGAGTCGTACATAGCCTGCTCACCAGCGGTCGGGTTCATCAAAGAGCGAGGAGCCTGATCGAAAGTCGCGGACTGATTCGTCATTGCGTTAGCAATGATGGTTGGGTAATCAACAGCCATGGCGATCGCCTTGCGAACTGCAACCTGGTCCAACCCATTGGAGTTAAGGTTGAAGAAAGCGGTTGGGAGGCTTGCGCCGATCTGATAAGGAGCCTCAGGAAGATAGGTAGAGACTGGTAAACCGTCTTTCAACCAGAGATCCTGAACATTGGAGTTGAATTGTTGTGATACATCCACTTCACCAGCCTGAAGGGCGGTGGTACCAGCGGCATTGTCTTTGTAGATCACATGCGCGAGGTACTTAGGAGCAGGCAAAGCGCCCCACATGGAAGCATCTTGACCCCAATAGTTATCATCACGGATCATAACGACTTTGGTGTCATCAGCAAAATACTTGGTGTAAGGACCAGACCAAACGACATCGTCGGCAGCATCAGCCATGAGGGCGGTGCCATCAGCAGAGCGAGCTTCGAGGGTTTGGGTCCATGCCTTCTGGATCACATAGTTGCTGCTCAAGTAAGCAGAAACGATGAGAGGATTAACAGCCTTGCCACTTTCATCAAGCTTGGCTTTAACAACGACGGTCTGGGGATCAACGGCTTCGATGGTTTCGATGTAGTCTTTGTTGCCAGCGCCGATGCCAGTGCTGTACTTGATGTGGGTTGCCCAAGTATAGGCAACATCGTCAGCGGTCACAGGAGTGCCATCGCTCCAGTGAGCGGCTGCTTTGATCTTGAAAGTGATTTCGGTCTTGGCGTCGTTCCACACATAATCGCCATCGGCGAGAAGTGGGTAAACTTTGCCATCCATCATGTTGTAAAGATAGGGGGTTTCGAACATGGTCACGCGGGCATTGTCTTGTTGGGCAATGGCAAGACCATTATTCATGCTGCTGGAATAAGGATTCCAACCAACAACAGGACCCCACTGTTGACCGTTGAAGTACAAGGTCTCATTGCGTGGAAGAGCGTTGGGATCAGCAGGCGCAGCTTCAGTCGCTGCAGGAGCCTCGGTTGCTGCGACTTCTGTCGCGGCAGCTTCGGTGGCGGCTGGCGCTTCAGTTGCGGGTGCACCGCAAGCGACGAGGATCATCGATGCGATGACCAACAAAGAAACAACGTACAAAATTTTCTTCATGGTGAGTTTTTCTCCTCAAATTAGGGTTTGAAATAACCGATCGAAACTCTTATTGATACATTGTGTAAGGTAAAGAACGTTCACCTCCTTCAAAAATCCATAAACTCCAAATATTTTTACTTGTACATCAGCACAAAAATCTGGCAGATGATAACAACATGGATAAATCTCAAAATAAAAATAAGCCATTAACAGGCTTATTTAAAATATATATAGGAATATACAAAACAAAAACTAGGTGAGAACTTTGAGCGGTTACACATACTTAAATCTTTTGTGTTTAAAGTCTATTAAACCTTTTCTCAAGATGTATATCGATGAAACCACTGGATATTCTTAAATCTATCATTTGGGAATATCTTTGCTTTAGATATCATAAGGATAGACGAAGAACAGAAACTATTTAATCGGGTCTTTGGCTGATTTTTTATTAATAAAACTAGCTTTTGCACAGGTAAAAGTTGTGTTAACAAATGATTCTCAGCCAAAAAGTTACCCAACGAGTATAATACGTATCGTTGGGTAACTTTCTCATCCAGGATGATCCGTGTCAGACTCCAAAAAGCCAATTGTCAAAGATGGTTTTCTTTTTTCGGGTAATACTTCCATTCCATTGGGGTCAAAGTTATGGTTTGAGTGGCTGGCTACTGCCAAAAAATTTTCGTTTAAGTACCCAAACGGGTCATTTGTAGCTCAATGTGAGCAGCGCCGAAGCCATTCCTATTGGTATGCTTATAAACGCCGTAATGGGAAACTCCATAAGGTATACCTGGGAAAAACTGAGGAATTAACTCTTGAACAGCTTCAGCAAGTAGGGTCCTCTCTTTCGGGAAATGAGACCAGCGAACCTCCAAATATAGCCTCATTTCCAAATACTTCCTTATTACGGAAGTCTCGCATCGATTCTTCATTTCTGCCTATTACCAAGATAACTGTCCCTGTACTACCAAGGCAGCTTGTTTCCCGCACTCGCCTCAACCAAAAGATTGAAACTCCCCTTACCCTTATCTACGCCCCCAGCGGATTTGGAAAAAGCACCCTGCTAAATGACTGGAAACAAGCCTGCGGTTTCCCTGTTGCCTGGCTTACCTTAGATGACCATGATAATAACCCAACCCGATTCTTTTACTCGGTCATAACTGCTTTTCAAACCATATACCCGGATTTCGGTAAAGACCTTATTGCATATATAAACTCCACGCCGTCTATTCAACCCACCGAGGTAATAAGCCATTTATCAGCAAGTATCATCGAGGCGCAAGACCAATTCCCCAAACTTGGGATCGTGTTGGATGATTTTCACCGGGTTAGTCAATCTGTTATTTATGATTCGCTGCAATTCTGGCTTGAACATTTCCCAACGGGTTTGCAATTGGTCATTTCTGGGCACACCCGCCCACCACTTTCTTTTGGACACTTAAGGGCACAAGGTCTGTTGACTGAGTTAGAGGTCAGCGATTTGCGCTTCACCACAGCTGAAGGCGTGAATTACTTAAAACAGTATCCTCAAGACCCCCCATTAGCGCAAGATGACCTTGAGAAACTTGTAAAACATACTGAAGGATGGGCTGCTGGTTTAACGCTAACAGCCTTGGCACTTGGCAAACAAGGGGATCAACGTCATTTTATTGATACTTTCAGCGGCGCACATATCTACTTGCGTGAATATTTTATGGAGACCGTATTAAAACGCTCAAGCCCTGAAGTGCAATCATTTTTATTAAAGACGGCCATCCTCAAAAACCTGACCGGCAGCTTATGCAATGCCGTCACCGGGCGAGAAGATGGTGCACAGATGCTTGAGCATTTATGGCAGGAAAATCTATTTATCATTGGCTTAAAAGAGCAGGGTTGGTATCGCTATCACGATCTGTTTGCCGAGATGTTAAGTAGCCAATTGAATGCGCGTTATCCAGAAGAAGTTAACCAATTACACCAAAAAGCTGCTCAATGGTATCGCAACCAATATGCCCCTGCCGATGCGATCTATCATCTGCTTTTTATTGAAGCATGGGAAGAAGCCGCATCCTTAATCGAAGAAATGGCATTAAGGGAGCTCGAACAATTTGGAGAAGATTCTCGCTTACTGCGTTGGTTACAGGATCTTCCGGAAAACGTGGTTCAGAAGCACAAGAATCTCCTATTTGTTTATATGCGTCTTGCAAATAATGCGTTGTCGCAAAGAAGGATCGAAAAATTCATCAACTATATCGAGCGAAACATTTCCAGCAAACCTGATACCCTTCGAACACAAGATGAAAGAGAAGTGTTGACAGAAATTCAAGAGATTCAACAAACCTGGGCAAGAGGCTCTGTATTCGTTCCGCCAGCTCGCTTTGAAAATGATTATGATATTCGATGGGATTTGCTAAACAGGTTATATCTATTAAAACCGCCATATAGTCAATGCCAAGACTCACCCGAAGAACCCATTCTCGAGCTACTAAATGCAGCTCAGACAAAAAACAATCTATTTGTTCTCCTCATGACAGGTGGCACACTTGCAAAACGCTTCTTGTTCGCTGGACAGTTACGACGCGCCGAAAAAATGTGCAAACAAATTCTGGAGAAAGCTCTTTCACAACGCGGACAATTCCCTGAAACTGCCAGTATCGCACTCAGCATCCTCAGCCAAATACATTATGAGCGTAACGAGATCGATCTAGCACAAAAATACATTGTGCAATCACAAGATGTAGACCCCAACCCCACCAGCACCAATATGCCCATTCAGAATGCATTTCTGCGATCTAAATTACAAATGATTGCAGATCAAAAAAATGAAGCACTTGCCACCATCCAAACGGCTCGCGCTTTGAATGAACGCCGCCCTGCCGGAGTTTGGACAAGTGAAGATATTATTGCTTATGAAGCTAGAATCCACCTTCGAAGCGAAAGGTTGAACAAAGCAGAAGAGCTACTTACAGAAGTTCCAACGACCATTGAACATCATCTCCTACTTCAAGTGCAAGCCGAAATCTTCCTAAAAAAAGGACAATTCCAAGAAGCCGAGGAACTTCTATGGAATTTGATCGATAAATTCCCAAGCATGATCGTAATTGAACCGTTACAAGAGGTTCGTATCCTTTTATCGTTGGCATTATTTCAGCAGCATAAGATCAACCAATCAGTTCAAGTCATGACCGGAGCGATCCGACTTTCAGCACCGGAACAGTTTATACGCCCGTTCTTAAATTGGGGGGATGAATGTGCTCCCATCCTATTGCTTGTGCTGGAAACTCAAAGCTTAAGCAGTGAAGCAAAGCAATTCACAAATAAAATCTTGAAAACCCTGACCTTAATGGGAAAGCCCATACAGCCTTCAAATGTCGAATTAGAAAAGCTTTCAACATCGGCATCCATTTCTATGCGCGAACGGGAGATCCTGATATTGCTCAGTGAAGGGTACACCAACCGCGAAATGTCGAAAAAGCTTTCTGTCTCTGAAAGTACGATCAAAACTCACTTAGGGAATATCTATATCAAACTCAACGTCAATAGCCGAATGCAGGCTGTCTCTGTAGCAAAACGCCTTAAGCTGATGCCATAGCTTAATCGGACCGAAGCAGCCAAAAATAAAATCGAAACTATCCGATATAAATGGGGTATACATAAGGAATACATGGCATCGCCAAAGAAGGATTTCCTTTTATGAAAAATTATAAATTTCCGCATAGTTTTATTTGGGGAGCGGCAACTGCCTCCTACCAAATTGAAGGCGCATGGAACGAAGACGGCAAAGGCGAATCGATCTGGGATCGATTCAGTCACACCCCAGGCAATATTACAAATGGCGACACGGGCGATATGGCATGTGACCATTATCATCGCTATGAAGATGATATTGCCCTCATGCGCCGACTCGGAATTCAAGCCTATCGTTTTTCGGTATCCTGGCCGCGGGTACTCCCCAACGGGCGCGGAAAGGTGAATTTGAAGGGACTTGATTTTTATGACCGTTTAGTAGACACCCTCTGTGCGGCAAATCTTGAACCGTTTTTAACTCTTTATCATTGGGATCTACCACAAGTTCTGCAAGACCAGGGCGGATGGGAAAATCGCGATACTGCTTATGCGTTTGCTGATTATGCCGCGCTGATGGTTAAGCGCCTCGGTGACCGTGTGAAATCATGGGCAACATTCAACGAACCCATGGTGGTCGCTTTTGTTGGGAATCTTTATGGCGCGCATGCCCCAGGTTTCAAAGATGAAGGCATTGCATACCGCGTAGCCCATAACGTTATGGTGGCGCATGGACTTGGAGTACAGGCGATCCGAAACGCAAATTCAAGTTTGCAGGCTGGTATTGTGCTTAATTTGTGGCCCTTTGAACCAGAAACAGATTCACCAAAAGATGCCGCTGCCGCCGAAGCCCTTTGGAAAGAAAGAGAAACCCATTTTCTTGAGCCAATCTTCAAAGGTCATTACTCTCCAGAAGCGTATGAAAAAATGGGACATCATCTCACCACATTCAAAGATGGTGATATGGCATTGATCGCGCAAGAGTTGGATTTTTGGGGCGTTAATTTCTACTCGCGACATGTCATCAGCGGCGAAGGCGAATTTGTAAAAGTGCCCGGCTCGGAATACACCGAAATGGATTGGGAAGTGTGCGCTCCCTCCCTGCGCCGCCTCTTGGTGCGGCTGTATCAGGATTACAAACTGCCGCCTCTTTACATCACCGAAAACGGATCAGCTTTCAAAGACGAAGTCAGTGCCGACGGAAAAATCCATGACCCACGCCGCCTCGATTACTTGAAACAGCACCTGATTCAAACTCGCCTTGCCATGTTAGATGGGGCTGATGTACGCGGTTACTTTGCTTGGTCTTTGATGGATAATTTTGAGTGGTCGTTTGGTTACAGCAAACGCTTCGGATTGATACATGTAGAGTATGAAACTCAAAAGCGCACTATTAAAGACAGCGGCGAGTGGTACGCCGAAGTGATTCGTAAAAACACAGTGGCAGAATAAATAATAAAAGCGCGGATGAAATTCATCCGCGCTTTTATTTACTGATGCCCCACTATATGATGAGGTACATACGGTTCCTCGAGATGAGCAACTTCTTCCGAGGTTAACTTCAACGATAAAGCTCCAAGCGCCTCTTCCAAATGACTGATCTTACTCGCCCCAATGATCGGAGCCGTCACTGGAGCTTTTTGCAGCAACCAAGCCAACGCCACATGCGTGCGTGAGACGC
Source organism: Anaerolineales bacterium (assembly GCA_046328915.1). Taxonomy (GTDB): domain Bacteria; phylum Chloroflexota; class Anaerolineae; order Anaerolineales; family Villigracilaceae; genus Villigracilis. The sequence continues at coordinate 161,218 of JAXLVR010000005.1, forward strand.
CGCGTTTTTGGGCGATCTCTGCCACGCGCTCAACTACTTTTTGGTCGGCTTCGGCAGTAGAGTCATATTTGCTTTTGGCAATCACATCGCTTTCAGAACGCGCCGTTTTTTCTGCGGACCAATCGCGGGTCAACCTGCCCGAAGCGAGTGGACTGTACGGAGTGGTGCCAATTTTCTGATCACGGCAGAGCGGCAGCATTTCGCGTTCTTCTTCGCGGTAGATCAGGTTCATGTGATTCTGCATGGACACAAAACGCGCCCAGCCGTTTTTCTCTGATGTGTGCAACGCCTTTTGAAATTGCCACGCAAACATGGCAGACGCGCCAATATAGCGCGCCTTGCCTGCACGGACAACATCGTTCAAGGCTTCCATCGTCTCTTCGATGGGCGTTTCATAATCCCAACGGTGAGTGATGTAAAGGTCAACATAATCAGTGCCGAGACGGCGCAGGCTGTTGTCAATTTCTGCGAAGATGGCTTTGCGCGAGAGTCCGCCGCCGTTTGGCGTGTTGTTCATTTTGCCATGCAGTTTGGTGGCAATGACGACTTCATCACGTTTGGCAAAATCTTTCAGCGCACGTCCCAGAAATTCTTCGCTCACACCATAGGCATAGATGTTGGCAGTATCAAAGAAATTGATTCCCAGTTCAAGCGCTTTCTTGACGATGACGCGGCTGTCTCCTTCGTTCAATGCCCAAGTGTTATGAGTCCAACCTTCGGCGGTGCCAAAGCCCATGCAGCCGAGGCAGAGGCGCGAGACTTTCATGCCAGTATTTCCCAAGCGAGCGTATTCCATTTGATTTTCCTTTTTAATCGTTTTCTATTCGCAGGTCTGTGAAAAATCCTTCGGTGCCAATATCCACCCACAGCCCGATTGCGCCCGAAGCGTTCGCGCCGTGTTTTAGGTCAGTCACAATGAGAACGGGTTGTTCTGCCCCATTCAGGTAGAGGCTGGCGCTCTCACCTTTTACTTCAATTCTGATTGAAATCCATTCGTTCAATCCCATATCGGCATAGGATTCATATTTACCTGCAGATTCGGCACGCAGACGGTCAAACTTGAAATGGGGATAGGAAAAATATTGGGTGGAACGGTTGCGGCGCAACTGGTCTTCGGCTCTGCCGTTTGTCGGGCGGATGTACATGCCTTCAAAGGCGGAGTTACTCTCATTAATTCTGAAGGCAACGCCGATAAATCCGCGTGCGTAATCGGGAGCATTCGGCAGTAGTTTGCTCAGCACTTTTACTTCAATACGCCCATTCTTGAAATCAGAGCCGACCAGCCGCGCAAAGGTCGGCTCGTCCACTTCGGTGATGGCAGGGTCTTTGGTGACGCGGATGGTCTGGTTTCCATCCAACGCAGCGGCATTGATAAACGTATTGACGGGCTGAAAATTAGCGAGTTCCATTTTTGCAATCTCCTGTGTTACTTCTTCCTGCGATCCAGATACAAAATAAACATGCCGCTTGCCAGAGTCAACGCCGCGCCCGCAATGGTGAGCAAGGTTGGAATTTCGCGCCAGAAGAGAAATCCCCACAGGATACTGATCGGAAGCGAGACATATTCAAACGGGGCAATGACCGAAGCCTGCGCAATGCTGTAGGCGCGGGTCATAAAGTACGCCCACAGACTCCAGATCAATCCCAAGCCAGCCATGATGAAAAAATCCAACACGGTGGGCATTGTCCAGGCGTGGAATAGAAAGGCGACACTGGGATGGGCGTTTGGAATTTCTCCCACAGCGGCGGCAAGCGGAGAGAAAACAAAAGCCGAAATCAGATACACCCACACGCTGAAATACGCCATCGTGGCGCTGCTATCAGCGGCGTTCATTTTTCTGGTTAGGATCACGGTCAGGGCGTAGAAAAGAACCGAGATCAAAACGAAGAGAGAGCCCTCGTTGAATTGAGTCGAACCAGGTTGAATGATCAGCAGAATGCCAGAAAATCCAACCAGCAGAGCCAGCCAGCGTTGCCATTCCACTTTTTCGGCGAGCATGAAAACGGACAGAATGGTGATCATAAGCGGACCCGAAAAACGAAGCGACTCGACACTCGCCAGCGGCAGGGCGGCAAGCCCCATCATGTAGGTGGTGTAGGAGAGGAAGAGAAAAAATCCGCGCAAATATTGAGTGGCGCGCTGTTTGGTGGTGGGCAAGCCTTTGCCGCCTTCGAGCCGAAAGAAGAGGACGGTGATGGGCAAGGCGACCAGACTGCGAAAGGTGACGATCTCCAACACGGAATAATTACCGCCGATCCATTTGACAGCGGCGGCTTGGGTGGAGCCGATGAGCATTGCCAAAAGAAGAAAGCCAATGCCTTTTAAGTTTGAATGATGAGTTGGCATGTTATTGTGTTCTATCCATTTTTATTGAATTCCTGACTTTAGAAAATTAAACCCTTCGTACACGGAAAAGACGGATTGCACGGAAGCTCACGGAAATATCTTTAAAAAATCCGTGTTTGACCGTGAAATCCGCGTCATCTGTGTACAGATTTTGACGGCTTGTAAAATTATGAAAGTTCAGCAGACACAATAGGGTTGTGTTGTTCTTCGGTTTCCAGCGAAATTTCAGGGATGGTCAGAATTAGCAAGAGTGCAATTCCCATTGCCATGGAACTGACCAGAAAAACTAATTTCAGCCCGCCTTCGAGTCCAGGCACACTGTTTTGGGCAAACCCCAAAATGGCAGGAGAGACCGCAATACCAATCATCTGAAAGAAGAAGATCGCGCCAACCGCCACACCGAGCAAATTTTTAGCAACGGCAAATTGCGCCACCACCGCGTTGACCGTGGGAAGAATACCCAAGCCAATTCCTACAATGGACGTGACCAACACATACATCCAGATCGGCGTGCTGGCGGTAAAACGCCACATTCCCAGCATACTTAGGGTCACAACGGCATATCCAAAGATCAATAACCCGCGATACTTCTTTGTTTTTGCCAGCATGAACCCAATGGGAACGCCGATAAAAGCGACCACTGTACTGAACGGAGTCAACATCGAACCGCTGATGGTGGGGCTGACTTTCATCACTTCCTGTACGAAGATCGGCGAATATCCAGCGATGGCAACGGTGCCAAAGAAGGAAAGCAAGCCAGCAATCGCCGCGGTAAGAAAGGTGCGATTGAAAAGCACCTGCGGATCAAGAATGGGCGCCTCTGCCCGCTTCTCGACCTGAATGAATACGACCCACGCTACCAACGAAATGATGAGTTGAAGTGTGCCTGCCCAAAACTTGCCAGACTCTCCAAGCCAGGAAAACCCAAGAATGAGCGTTGTCGTCGCCACGATCACAACAAGAATACCGGGAATGTCCATTTTGGGTTTCACATGCTGTACGTGATTTGGCAAGGCAAAAAAGACCAACACGCCTGCGACCAAAATCAAAGGAATGGTTCCCCAGAATAATCCGCGCCAACCGAAAACACTTTCGGCAACCATGCCACCGACAACAGGACCTAACAACGCGGCAAAACCAACTGGGACATTGAGCAACCCCGTCCACTTGGCGCGCTCTGAAGGCGGAAAGAGATCCCCCACTACGGCAAAACACAAAGGTAGAATCGGAAAGTGCCCAATCGTCATAAAGGTCGCTGAAGCAATCAGAAAGACCATGGATGTGCTTTTGACGGAAATTCCCAACCCGAGGATGAAGATAAAAATGGACAGCAGAATCATGTTACGTCTGCCATACACATCGGAGAGTTTACCAAAGAGTAACGTTGCAACCGCACCAGCCAAGCCCGAAAGAGCGATTAGCCATGAAAAAAGCGGCATGCCGTTGAACTCGGCGATCATGCCCGGCTGGGCAATGTTTCTGGCGTTGGCAAAAAGCAGGCTGACAAATTCAGCAATAAAAATCGCCCACACGCCCAGGGCAACTTTTTGGCGTGTGGGGTAGGTTTGTACTTGAGTCATGTTGATGATTTTCCTGTTCAGCGCGGAACAAGCCTGATGGCTGCCGCCCGCGCGGTGGGACTGTTAATACTGGGAATGATACTGGCATAACGGCGATACTTCGCCTCATACGCCGCGTCGATCTGGTCGCTGACCATTGGGTCTGATTCTTCCACGAAAGCGACATCCTTCTCCACGCCGCCTGCACGGATGTGACCTTCGTGCCGAGTTTGCACGCCGCGAAACCAATCCGATGCCCGCCCATTAACCGACCGCACATACAAATCATCACCCACACGCACCACCCAAATGATCCGCATGGAACGCAGTGAACCATCTTTGCGCAATGACGCAATTTGCAATTCTTCGGCATTGCCGATTTTTTTCAATTCTTCGTTTGTCCATGCGGTCATGGGTAGTTTCCTTTTTTAAAACGAGATAATTGCCTTGATGGCTTTGCGCTCATGCATGGCGCGGTAACCATCCGGAACTTGTGCGATGCTGCCAGCGAAGTCAAACACTTTACCCGGCTGAATTTTCCCTTCAATCACATCAAGCAGTAACTCGTCAAAGTAGGCGCGTGCTGGGGCAGGTCCACCAGAGATGGTGACATTTCGGAAAAAAGTGGGCATAGCAACGGGCATGGCTTCGTCCTGCGGAACACCCACACGCCCCACGGCACCGCCAGCGCGGGCAATGCTCAACGCCGTGCGAGTTGATTCTTCGTAGCCGACACATTCCAATACTGAATGCGCGCCGAGTCCGTTGGTGAGAGACAATACTTTCTCAACCGCAGCCTCTCCACGTTCGCTGACAATATCGGTCGCGCCGAATTCTTTTGCCAGATTGATTCGATCTGCGTGCCGATCCAAAAAGATAATCTGCTCTGCGCCGAGCCTTTTCGCAGCGATGACTCCGCATAAGCCGACCGCCCCGCCGCCGACAACTGCTGCGATTTTCCCAGGACCAACTTTCGCCGAGACAGCTGCATGATGCCCTGTCGCCATGACATCGGTCAGAGTAAGAAGCGATGGCATCAGCGCGTGATCTCGTCCAACGGGAAGCGGATATAAAGTTCCATCGGCTTGGGGAACACGCACAGCTTCACCTTGTCCACCGTCCAGTTCGATGCCGCCCCACCAGCCGCCATGCAGGCAGGAAGTATGCAAGCCTTGCTGACAAAATTCGCAGGTTCCATCCGACCACGCAAACGGCGCAGCGACCAGATCGCCCACCTTGATCTGGTGGACATCTTTACCCACCGCTTCGACAATCCCGATGAATTCATGCCCCATGCGACGACCAACCTCACTGGCTGGCATTCCTTTGTAAGGCCATAAATCACTGCCACAAATGGCGGCGCGGGTGACAACGACAAGGGCATCCGTTGATTCTTTGATTTTTGCATCAGGCACGTTCTCGACACGAACATCACCTGCGCCATACATTACAGTTGCTTTCATAAATTTTTCTCCAGTATTTTGGTGTTACGAGTGAGCAATGATGGGATGAGGACGATAAGGCTCTTCCAATCGTGCGATTTCTTCCGCCGTGAGTTTGACAGAAAGCGCGGCGAGCGCATCGTCTAAATGATGCGGTTTGGTCGCGCCGATGATCGGAGAATTGACAGCAGGCTTGGAATACATCCACGCCAAGGCGACTTGCGCCATAGGAATTCCGCGCGCCTCCGCCACTTCGCTCACACGCTCAACCGTGGTCAGGTTATCTTCTTGAGCGTAGCGGCTCTTGGCAAGGGCATCACTCTGATAGCGGATAGTTTCCTCTTGCGAAGGTTTGCGCGTCAGCACGCCGCGCGCCAAAGGTGAAAAAGGAATCACGCCCACGCCTTGATCCTGACAAAACGGAATCATTTCCCGTTCTTCTTCGCGGTAGATCAGGTTGTAGTGATTTTGCATGGACACGAAACGCGTCCAGCCGTGAAGGTCGGCGGTGTATTGCGCCTTGGCAAACTGCCACGCGAACATCGCCGATCCGCCGATGTAACGAGCCTTACCAGCGCGGACAATATCGTGCAGGGCTTCCATGGTTTCTTCGATGGGCGTTTCATAATCCCAGCGGTGGATCTGATACAGGTCAACGTAATCCGTCCCAAGCCGCTTAAGACTGGCGTCAATGGAATTCATGATGTGCTTGCGCGAGAGTCCGTAGTCATTGGGTCCCTTGCCCATCGGTTGACGAACTTTGGTTGCGATCACCACCTCGTCACGCTTGGCAAAGTCTTTCAAGGCGCGCCCGAGATATTCCTCGCTCGTCCCGTTGGCATAGACGTTAGCCGTATCGAAGAAATTGATCCCCGCTTCGAGCGCGCGCTTGATATAAGGGCGGCTCTGTTCTTCGTTCAAAACCCACGGATTGCTCTCGCTCGGCAATCCGTAACTCATGCAGCCGAGGCAAATTCGTGAGACTTTTAATCCTGTTGACCCTAAGCGGGTGTATTCCATTATTTTCTCCTTCACTTGCTACACATCCATTTTTCTCTCGCCCAGCCACTTCACCATTTTCGGGTCACGATGGTCAAAGAAACTGCTCGTTTTTGTATCCAAGGTTGTGATCGCAGCTAAGTCATCTACGTTTAATTCAAAATCGAGCACATTGATATTTTCGATCATTCGTTCCTTGCGAGTTGACTTGGCAAGTGCGATGATTCCTCTTTGAACAAGCCAACGCAGAATGACCTGGGCAACACTTTTGTTGTATTTCGCGGCAATGGATAGCAGGAGTTCATTTTGGAAAATATTATTCCTTCCTTCTGCAAATGGAGCCCATGCTTCCACCATCACGCTGTTATCCTGTAAAAACGTTTGGTTGTCAATCTGCTGTTGAAAAGGATTGACTTCGATCTGATTGACCGCTGGTGTGATTTTGTTATGAATCATCAAGTCCATGATGCGGTCAGGTTGGAAGTTGGAAACTCCGATGGCTTTGATCTTGCCTTGTCCATACAGTTCTTCCATCGCACGCCATTCACCATGTACATCGCCGAAGGGTTGATGGATCAGATACAAGTCAACGTAATCCATCTGCAAGCGTTTGAGGGATCTATCAAAGGCTTTGAGTGTGTTTTCATAGCCATTGCTCTGAATCCAAAGTTTTGTGGTGACAAATAATTTCTCTCTCGCCACGCCGCTTCGTTTGATGCCCTTGCCGACCGCTTCTTCGTTCATGTAAGAAGCGGCAGTGTCAATATGAGTGTATCCAACTTCAATGGCATCGACTACGCTTCTTTCACATTCGGCTGGGTCCGCGATCTGAAAAACGCCGAAACCAAGAATGGGGATTTCCACACCGTTGTTTAATTTTATAGTTTGCATGAGTTTTCCTTGTGTAAGACCTGACAGGTTTTAGAAACCTGTCAGGTCTTAATGGTTTTATTCTTGTACAAGTAGTTTGGTGAATGAAAGCGATGCTAATTTCCAACTGTCATCTTGCTGCACATATACTTCCGTCACCATGAAGGGATTGATCACTTCGTTTCCGCCAACTACAGCCAACAGCGTAAGTCTGTTCAAAAGGACGGCTGTGTTGTCAATGATATTCACAGATACTTCATGGATGTCCGCTTTCTTGTAATGGATTCCACCGCTTTTGATGATCTCCATTTCACGCTCTTTGCCCCATGACCCGCCCATGTGGACAAAGACAGACTTTTCATGGAAGAGCGCGTCCAGAGTTTCCATATTGCGCTCTGACATCCATTGCCATTTCTCTTTGGAGAGATTAATCACTTCTTGTTCCAAATTTACCGTTTTCATTATTTGCTCTTTTACTTCTTGAAGACTTCTTTTGCGACCAGTATGGCGGAGATTGCCCTGGGCCACCCCGCATAGAAAGCCAGGTGAGTCATGACCTCGGAAAGTTCTGCCTCCGAAATGCCGTTCGCTCTGGCTCGGTTCAGGTGACCGGGAAGTTGGTCTGTATTGCCGTTAGCGACCAATGCCGCAACGGTAATCAGGCTGCGATCCCGCTGCGAGAGTCCTTCCCGCGCCCACACATCACCAAACAATATGTCGTCAGTTAGTTCCGCCAGCTTGGGCGCAAAATCGCCCATAAGTTGCTGTGCGCGGGATTGTTCCTTCGGTTCAAACATTTTTTGCGTCTCCTATTCAAATAAGTTTTTCGTGCCCGCTTCCTCTGGCGCCTTGCACATTGATCTTTGAAACTTCGCTGCCAATCTCACGCAGATCATCGGATGTCAATTCAATGGCGGTCGCGCCAATATTCTCTTCCAAACGGTGCAGCTTGCGCGTGCCTGGGATGGGCACGATAAAAGGTTTTTGAGCCAGCAGCCAAGCCAGAGCAACTTGGGCTGGTGTCGCCTTGATTTTTTCTGCAATACTGCCAAGAAGGTTGATGAGCGGCTGGTTGGCTGCCATTGCCTCCTGAGTAAAGCGCGGGAAGCGGCTGCGAATATCACTGCTTGCAAAAGTCTGGTCGGCGTTGACCGTGCCTGTCAGAAAGCCTTGCCCAAGCGGGCTCCAGGGGACAAAGCCAATGCCAAGTTCCTCACAGACTGGCAACACTTCCGCTTCCGAATCCCGCGCCCACAAGGAATACTCGTTTTGCACTGCGGCAACTGGCTGAACAGCATGTGCCCGCCGAATGGTATTTGCGCCCGCTTCAGACAAGCCGAAAAATTTGACCTTTCCTTCCGAAATTAACTCTTTCACAGTTCCAGCCACCTCTTCGATGGGGACATTGGGGTCAACGCGATGTTGATAAAGCAGGTCAATCGTATCCACCTTGAGGCGTTTGAGTGACCCTTCCACCGATTCCCGAATTTTCTCTGGACGGCTGCTCAAGCCACGCCGCTGACGTGTCTCAGGGTCAATATCAAAGCCGAACTTTGTGGCAATCAAAACCTGATCCCGTACGGGGGCAAGCGCTTCCCCCACCAGCTCTTCATTTGTAAATGGACCATAGACCTCAGCAGTATCGAAGAAAGTTATGCCCATATCAACCGCAGACCGCGCAAATGTAATCATTTCCTGTTTGTCTGGGGACGGTCCGTAATTCATGCTCATTCCCATACAACCTAATCCCATTGCCGAAACTTCCAAACCGCCTGTGCCAAGTTTTCGTGTTTGCATTTTTATTTTGCCCTTCTCAAAGGAGCAGTCACTTTATAAGTGACTGCTCCTTGAATAACCTTAATACCGATTTCCAACGACCGTAATTTTCTCCATTGCGCTACGAATCTCGCTCAAATCCTTTGCGCTTAATTCGATATTCACCGCGCCGTTGTTTTCGTCGAGCCGTTCCAATTTGCGCGAGCCAGGGATGGGGACAATCCATTCTTTTTGAGCTAGCAGCCAAGCCAATGCAATTTGCGCGGGCGTGGCGTTCTTTTGTTTGGCGATTCGTTCTAGCAACTCGATCACTCCGCGATTGGCTTTGATCGCTTCCTGCGTAAAGCGCGGATTTTTGGCACGGATGTCATTGCTCGCAAAGGTGGTGGTCTCGTCCACTTTGCCCGTCAGATATCCGCGCCCCAGCGGGCTGTACGGCACAAGCCCAATGCCGAGTTCTTCGCAGGTTGCCAACACGCCATTCTCTTCAATCTCACGCCACCAGAGGGAGTATTCGCTTTGAAGCGCAGACACAGGCTGAACGGCGTGCGCGGCGCGAATTTGATCCGCATTGGATTCAGACAAACCAAAATGCTTCACCTTGCCCGCTTGGATCAAATCCTTGACCGCGCCTGCCACATCTTCCATTGGCACTTCTGGATCGGGGCGGTGTTGGTAGAACAGGTCAATGACCTCGACACGCAGACGCTTGAGAGACGCATCAGCTACCCGCTTGATTTGATCCGGTCGGCTGTCCATTCCAGTGCCGGGACGTGGACCATCTTCTCCGTGTTTGAATCCAAATTTGGTCGCGATCACCACCTGACCTTTGAACGCCTCCAACGCCTCCCCGACCAGTTCCTCATTCGTAAATGGACCATACACCTCAGCCGTATCGAAGAACGTGACACCACGCTCGACGGCTTTGTGCATGAAAGTAATCATTTCCTGTTTATCAGTGGGATTGTCGCCAAAACTCATGCGCATACATCCCAGTCCCATTGCTGAAACTTCCAATCCGCCGTTTCCAAGTTTTCGTGTTTTCACGTTCTACTCCTCTTTGATTTGTTTTTCTTTTTCAAGAATATTTTTTTCGTACACTTCGATTTTTCGATTCAAAATATCCAGAGTCTTTTGCATTTCTTCCATGCGGGCAATGAGTTGCTCGCGTTGTTCTTTCAAAATATCTTTGCGCGCTTCAATGGTTGAATCACCCTGTTGAACCAGTGCCATGTAATCGATCAGCACTTCGATGGGCAAACCCGCGCTGCGCATACATTTGACAAAGTCCACGCGACGTTCATCGAGTTCACTGTAATCGCGGATACCGCTCAAGGTGCGCGTTACAGGTGGGATTAGCCCAACACGCTCGTAATAGCGTAAGGTATCGGCTGAAAGACTATATTTTTCGCTGACTTCTTGAATTTTCATGGGTCACCTCGGTTGGTAGTGTAAACCCTGGAGTTGACTCCAAGTCAAGGGATTGAAGAGGCAATTTTTCTTATTTTTTAGGTTTGCTCAGCCATAGAAATGTTTAAACAAAAACAGAGCACTTGATGTGCTCTGTTTTTGTTTTAGTCAGAAGAAACTATCCGAGCCAAAGGGTCATCAAGTTCCCGGTCATTTCAACGATGCGCTTCAAAACAGATTTTGTTTTTCTCTTCGAAATATTCTGTGCTTTCCCAAAGCTCACACCATCTTCATTCTGAAAACGGCGTTTATCATGCTCACGGGCAGCAACCTGAACTTCATACGCAGTTCGCCAAGTGTCTCTCTTCTCGGGGGTATTATATAAATTGTACATTGTGTTTTCCTTTCTAAATAAAAACAAGCCTTTGTTCTTTCGACATTTCCCTTCGCACACGCGAAGCCTCACGCGGTGAAACACCAAAGCATGGATGTTTCTTGCGCGATCTTCGACGCCTACGAGGTTAGCTGTCGGGCTAGAACAGAAGACTTGCTCCACAACATACGTTGTTTCGCCCCGGTAGATGGGTTCCCCGATCTAAAAGATTCGGCGTAGATCAACTTCAATTGACTTCGACATGGTAATACAAAATTTATTGAGATTCAAGACATTTAATGGTCTCTTAACACAAAATCACCCATTTGGGTAAATTGCACCTTGAAGTTGACTCAAAGAAAGAAAATCTTACACTTCATTTCATTTTCAAAGGACAAGGTGTAAGATTGAAAATCATTTCTTTAAATAGAAAGAGCTTTCGATCATGTTTAATCCAACTTCTGCTTTTGTTACGGTGAACGGACTCAAACTGCATTACTACCGCACGGGCGGAGATAAACCGCCTCTCGTCCTCGCGCATGGAATCACAGACGATGGCATGTGCTGGGCGCCTGTGGCGGAAGTCTTTGCCAAGGATTTCGATGTGATCATGGTTGATGCACGCGGACACGGCAAGTCTGACGCGCCTGAAGATGGCTATACCTTGCACAATCTCGGCGCGGAGTTGGCGGGAGTGGTTCAAGCGTTGGGATTGAATCAGCCCATCCTTCTCGGTCATTCGATGGGAGCGATCACTGCACTTGTGGCGGCGGGGTTGTATCCGTCCATGCCGCGTGCGATTTTGTTGGAAGACCCACCTCCATTTTGGATGCCCGCTGAAACGACCTCCCGTAATGCTGATTTCAAAACTGGCTTCATCACATGGATAAACTCGATCAAGCGAATGACACAGGGAGAATTGCTGTCCGAATGCCAGAATCAAAATGCGGCGTGGAGTGAAGCGGAGTTCGAGCCGTGGGTCAACTCGAAGCAGAGAGTCAGTCCCAAAGTCACAGCGCTGATCGATCCTGCAGATATGATATCCATTGACTTGCCGAATCTATTTAAGAAAATCACCTGTCCTGCCTTATTCATCAGCGCAGAAGTGGAACGTGGTGCGGCTTCGAGCGAAAAAGATATTGCACAACTGAAGACATCCATTCCGCATTTGCAAGTGAATCATATCGCTGGCGCGGGGCATAACATTCGCCGCGAGCAGTTTGCAAACTATCTTGAAATCACACAAAATTTTATGAAGGGACTCTAGCATGGACATTGAAACATTAAGGCAATGGATCGCACAGCGCGACTCGTTCAGTATTCTCGAAACGGTGGATGTCTTCACGGGCGAGCGAAAATTTTTGAAAGAGTTTGACCATGTCATCGAAGCGCCGAACTGGACGAAGGACGGAAAATATTTGGTCTTCAACAGCAACGGGCGCATGTTCACGTATGAAATGGCAAGCGGCGAAGTGAAAGAGATCAACACGGGCTTTGCGATTGATTGCAACAACGACCATGTGCTTTCGCCCGATAATGCCGAACTGGCGGTCAGTCACTTCACCAACGAAGACGCGACCTCCAGAATTTACATCGTGCCGATGAGCGGCGGCGCTCCGCGTTTGGTGACGGAGAAGGGTCCCAGTTATTTGCATGGCTGGTCGCCTGATGGCGCGCGCCTCGCCTATTGTGCGGAACGCGGCGGGCAATATGACATTTACACCATCTCGGTGCATGGCGGCGAAGAGACTCAACTCACGAACCTGCCAGGTCTTGATGACGGTCCCGAATACTCACCCGATGGAAAATATATCTGGTTCAACTCGGTACGCAGCGGGCTCATGCAAGTCTGGCGCATGGAAGAGGACGGTTCAAATCCCACGCACATGGTGGACGAAGAAGCTAACTGCTGGTTCCCGCACGTCTCGCCTGATAATCAATGGGTGGTGTACATCGCCTACAAAAAAGGGGATGTGGAACCGGGCGACCATCCTGCGAACAAAAATGTGGAACTGCGCCTCGTCCCTGCTGAGGGCGGGGTTGCAAAAACTATCCTCAGTTTGTTTGGCGGACAGGGAACCATCAACGTCAATTCGTGGGCGCCTGATAATCGCACGATTGCATTTGTATCGTATCGACTCAAGGAGTAAATCATGAAAATCCAACCTGTAAAAGTTGCCATCGTAGGCTGCGGTGGAATCAGCGATTCGTATCTTGCTACGATGATTAACAAGTTCAAGATTCTGGATGTAGTCGGCGGCTATGACCGCAACCCTGCCAAGGTACAAGCCAAAGCGGAGAAGTACGGAATCAAGCCGATGACCTTTGAAGAAATTCTGGCAGACCCATCTATTGAAATCGTAGTCAATCTCACTGCACCGACGGGACATTACCCTGTCATCAAGCAGTTGCTCGAAGCAGGCAAACACGTCTACACCGAAAAAACGATGACCGTGGAATTGGAACATGCTGCCGAGTTGGTAAAACTTGCCGATGAAAAGAATCTCTACCTTGGCGCCGCGCCCGATACGTTTTTAGGTTCAGCAATTCAAACCGCGCGTTATGTGGTGGATAGCGGCATGATCGGTGACATTACTTCCTGCTATTGTGTATTGACCCGTGACAGTGAAATCTTCAGCCGCGCTTTTCCATTTACTGCCAAACCTGGCGGCGGAATCGGTTTCGACGTGGGTATTTATTACATCACGGCGCTGCTTAGCATTTTGGGACCCGTGACTCAGGTCTCTGGTGTAGTGAAGACTCACAAACCCGAACGGAAAAATTACGCGCTGGAAAACTTCGGCGAGCCGTATCCTATTGAATGCGAAAATCTCATGTCTGGCATTCTGCATTTTGAACGCGGCACGATGGGCAATCTTTTATTTGACGCGAATTCAATCTTCACCGCGCCAGAACGCCCCGCTGTGGCATTGATTGGCACGATGGGCATCGTCTCCATTCAAGACCCGAACAGTTTCGGCGGTGAAATCAAGGTAACGCTCAAAGGCAACAATGAGCCGTTCGTCATGCAACAAAGCCACGCCTTCCATGAAGAATATCGAGGGTTGGGCGTGGCCGAGATGGCATGGTCCATGAGAATGGGAAGAAAGAACCGTGCCAACAAAGAGATGGCGTATCATGCCATGGAGATTTTGCACGGCATTGTGAAGAGCAGTGAAACGGGCGCGAATCAAAAACTGCAATCCACCTTTGAAAACATGCCCCCCATCCCGCGCGGGTATTCGGGTCAAGTCTATTTTGAGTTTATTGAAGAAATGGGAATCGCACAGTAAAAAAAAAACTGAACCACGGAGACACAGAGGCACGGAAATTTTTTAACCTCTGTGTCTCCGTGCCTCTGTGGTTTGCTCTTGGATTTACGCTTATTCGTCAGGTCTTTTTTTTCTAAATCACCAACGTCGTCTTCAACAAATCGCTGTCCCTTGAAGAAGGTCCAACAAGGATTTCAAACTCGCCTGCTTCGACGATATATTCCGCTTTGGCGTTCACGATGCGGAATGAGTCGAATGGCAATTCCACTTCGACGGTTTTCTTTTCGCCAGGATTGAGTGACACGCGGGCGAAGCCTTTCAGCGCTTTGTTCACCCAGGTGACCGAAGTGACCACGTCGCTGACGTAGACTTGCACGATCTCCACGCCTGCGCGTTGACCGATGTTCTCCACATCCACAAAGACTCTCACCGATTCGCCTTGCGCCAGTTTGGAAGATGACAGGCACAGGTTGGAATAAGCGTATTTTGTGTAACTGAGTCCATGCCCGAAGGGAAAGAGCGGCTCTTGCGTCAGGTCGGCGTAGCGGCTGCCGTGTTGTCCGCGGACTTGGCTGTAGAAGATGGGCTGCTGCCCAACATGCACAGGGATGGAGATGGTCAACTTGCCCGCGGGGTTGAGCAAGCCAAACAAGGCTTCGGCAACTGCCGTGCCGCCTTCCATGCCAGGGTTGAAGACTTCGATAATGGCAGCGGCATTTTTTGCGGATGGAGGCAAAACCAGCGGCTTACTATTGACCAAGACCACAATCATTGGCTTGCCTGTTTTCTCCAGCGCGTTGAGCAATTCAATTTGTCCGCCTTGCAGTTCGAGCGTGGCGGTGCTGAGCGTCTCGCCGACGAAGTTCAAATGGTCACCCACCACAGCCACAACCACATCCGCTTTTTGAGCCGCAGCCACAGCGGCGGGAATGCCCGCAGTGTCGTCATCCACAATGGCAGCCGCGCTCGTAGTGGATGTTCACATTGGCGGGAGCCAAATTGCGGAGACCATCCAACAGCGTAGTCGTTTTCTCACGCGGGTGCTTCCCAGCCTCGGGCGGATGTTGCGAAGCGCCGAGCGACCAGTCGCCGAGTTGTTGCAAATCGTCATCGGCGTTCGGTCCAATCAACGCAATGGATTTGAGTTTCGTCGGGTCGAGCGGAAGCAAGCCGTTGTTCTGCAAAAGGATGAGACTTTGGCGGGCGGCTTCGAGATTGATGGCGCGATGGTCTGCGCGGTTGATCTCAATGGCGGCTTGCTCCAAATTGGGGCGGCGCGGATTTTCAAACAAGCCCATGCGGAACTTGAGCGCAAGCAGACGGGCGCAAGGCGCGTCGATTTCGCTCTCGGCAAGTTTGCCCGAGCGGACGGCTTCGATGGCGGCTTCAAAAAATTGCGGGGTGGTCATCATCATGTCGTTGCCCGCACGCACAGCGACAACCGCCGCTTCGACATAATCGGCGCAGACTTTTTGTTCATAGACCAAACGCCCAACGTTGTCCCAATCGGTGACGACGATTCCCTTGAAGCCCCATTCATCTTTCAGCACTTCGGTCAGCAGCCAGTGATTCAGGGTGGACGGCACGCCTTCCACGGATTGGTAACCCGTCATGAAAGTCATGACGCCAGCACGGGCAGCACGCTCGAAAGGCGGCAGGAAATAACTGCGCAGTTTGCGCGGCGAGATATCCGCTTCGGAGGCGTCGCGTCCGCCTTGAGTTTCGGAGTAGCCCGCGTAATGTTTGGCGGTGGCAAGAATACCTTGTGGATCATCCAAGCCTTTGCCTTGATACCCGCGAATCAACGCCGCGCCAAATTCGCCGATGAGATATGGGTCTTCGCCAAAGGTTTCATCGGTGCGCCCCCAGCGCAGGTCACGGGTGAGGCAAAGCACGGGCGAGAACGTCCAATGAATGCCCGTCGGCGCGGCTTCTTCGGCGGTGACGCGCCCCACTCGTTCGAGCAGGTCAATGTTCCAACTGGCTGCCATCGCCAACTGGGTTGGGAAGATGTTCGCGCCTTTCCAGAAGGAATGTCCGTGAATAGCGTCTTCGCCAACGATCAGCGGAATGGCGAGGCGGTTTTGCGCGGCTAAGTCCATGGCGCGATTTAGTTTCTCGCCTAGGATATGCAAAATGGAGCCAGGGAAACGAGTATTGATGAAAGACAGGTCTTCATCACGGGCATCCCACTGCATGATCTGCCCTACTTTTTCTTCGAGGGTCATGCGGCTGAGCAGGTCTTGCACGCGTTCTTCCACGCTCAGTTTTGGGTTGAGGTAGGCGGGTGTTTGTTTTGACATAAGTTCTCCTGATTTACAGGTGACAGTCACTTGCGAAATGACTGTCATTTAGAGTCTCTTCATCTTCCATGTTCATTATTTTAGATCGTTACGCTGTGGCAATCTCTTTGGTCATTCTGCTACGCTGCAAAAGCATGACACCAAAAACCAGCGCGTTGAGCGTTAGGCTGATAAAGACCAGCCAGGGCATGGTGTGTGCGCCAAAGCGTTCGATGGCGAGTCCTGTCAACCACGGAAGCACCACCGCGCCAAAACTATCGCCTAAGATGATGAGGCTGCTGATGGTAGCGGTCAGTTTGATGGATTGACCCGCGAAGTTGTAACCCGTTGCCCAGATGGGAGCCATGAAGAATCCAGTCGCGGCAGAAGCGACCCACAATACGGTCATAGATTGCGGCACGAGGATCGCCAGCGTCAACGCTGCGAGTGCGCCCACAAATGCGACCGTGAGAATCTGTGTCGGTTTAAATCGCACCGCTACAGGGACGGATATGGCGCGACCAATCGTAAAGAAGAGCCAGAAGCCCGAGGTGAGGTAGGCAGCAGTTGTAACATCCGCAAGGTTGAGCGTGGTTGCGTAGGTGTAAATCCAGTTGCCGAATGTGATTTCGGAGCCGACATAGAAGAACAGGAAGAGCATCCCAACGATGATGATTGGCAAAGCGGCACGCAAATTTTCCTGCGTCTGGGTTTTATCTTCATGCTGGTGTGGATGTTCGGGGCTGCCAGGCAGAAACATCATGAACAAGACAACTGGAACGGTGAGTGCTGCCAATGCCCAATACGCATGTTGATAGGTTCCACCCCAATTCAGAACTTGGGCAAAAACCGTCGGTGCTAAGAAGGCACCCAACCCAAAAAAGAAATGCAATCCGTTCACATAGGGTCCCGCTTTTTCGCCGTGAGTCCACATCAGGAGTGTGTTCGCACCGTTATTGATCATGCCTACTGGAAAACCATTGATGAAAACAATCAGCAGCAGAATCCATAAATTCCCAGCCAAGGGTGTTGCGGCGAGTATAACGGTGGTGATCAATTGAGAAATGCCAAGCACCAAATGCCTTTGTGGAACGCGGTCAAGAATGCGCCCGCTGATGGCAGTTCCAATCATGCCGCCAATGGAACCGACCAGAAACATGGAGCCGATAGCGCCTAATGTGCTGCCAGTTTGTTTTGCCAATGAAGGCAATGCCGGACCTGTGATTCCCAGCCCGAAACCGAGGCTGATAAAAATAAGGTAATACCCTATTGTGTTGCGGAGTTTTTCTTTTTGTGTCATGAATGCCTGTTGAAAATATTAATGATAATAAAGAGACAGTCTCTTTTGAAAATGACTGTCTCTTATATTTTTTTACGCCGTCACTTCAAATTCAGCGTGAAGAGATGCCAAAGAATCAGAACCAACCCAAAGGTCGAAAGAGGCGGGGTCTTGAATCCATGCGTTGGCGTTCGTGCTCCAGTAGGTCAATTCGTCTTTGCCGAGTTTGAAGGTCACAGTCTTCTTTTCGCCGGGTTGCAGGGTGATGCGCTCGAAGCCTTTCAACTCGCGTATGGGACGGGTATCCGTCCCGTATTTTTGGTGAATGTAGAGTTGCGCCACTTCGTCGCCTGCCACTTTGCCCGTGTTGGTTACATCCACGCTGACGGTGAGACTCGCGCCCACTTTGATTTTTTCGGCGGACACTTTGAGATTGGAAAATTCAAAGGTGGTGTAACTGAGACCGAAGCCGAAGGGATAAAGCGGTATGGGCAGACCGTCCCAATAGCGCGGGTTGTACATGGGGCTGCCTTCGGGCGAGTGGGTCATGTTGCGTGCGTAATAGAGCGGTGCGTGGCTACCCTTGCGCGGGAAGGTGACAGGAAGTTTGCCGCCAGGGTTCGCGTCGCCAAAGAGGATGTCTGCCACAGCGTTGCCGCCTTCGGTGCCAGGCTCCCACGCTTCGAGAATGGCGGGGATGTTCTCTGCCGCCCAGTTGATACTCAACGGACGACCATTCAACAAAACCAGAACAACTGGTTTGCCCAACGCAGACACGGCTTTGAGCAATTCTTCCTGCCGCCCAGGTAAATCGAGCGAGGCGCGCGAAGCGGCTTCGCCAGACATGACGTCGGTTTCGCCCAACACCATAATGACTTGGTCGGCGGCTTTGGCAACTTCCAATGCGGATTGAAAAGCCGCTTCAGACTCCGCTGGAGTTTGCTCGGGCTTCCGTTCCTGACCTGCCATCAGGCTTTCAAACCACGAAGGGATGTCGCGTCGAATCTCTGGACCCGAAGCATAGGTCACTTCGGCATTCGGCAACTTGGCGCGGATACCTTCCAGCACGGTGACAGCGGCGGGCGTGTGACCGAAGACCATCCACGAGCCTTCGGTGGCTTGCATGGAATCGGCAACGGGACCAATGACCGCAACTTTCTTGATGTCTTTGCTCAAAGGCAAAAGTCCGCCTTCGTTGCGGAGCAGAACCATCGAACGCTGTGCTGACCATCTTGAAATTTCACGGTGTTCAGGCAGGGCAATCACTTTTTCGAGCAGAGTTTCGTCGACGTAGGGTTTCTCGAACAAGCCCATCTTGAATTTGATGGTGAGAATCGGGCGCACGAGTTCGTCAATTTCGGCTTCGGTCAACGCGCCATCTGCAACCAACTGCGCGGCGTTCTCGGTGTAGGTGTAACTGGACATATCCATGTTCATGCCAGCTTTGAGTCCGCGCAGCGCGGCTTCGCGCCTATCTTTGGCGTGATGTTGAATGACCATGTTGCCAACGGCGAAAGCGTCTGAAACCAAGAAACCTTCAAAGCCCCATTCTTCGCGCAGAACCTGACGCAACAACCAGCGGCTGCCTGTGGCGGGCACATCGTTCAAATCCATGTAGGCACTCATGAAGGTTGCCACGCCCGCGTCTACGGCGGCTTTGAATGGCGGCAAGACGATGTTGCGAAGTTGCGACTCAGAAAGATAGACAGGGTCATAATCGCGTCCCCCGTCTGAATAGCCATAGCCTGCAAAATGCTTGGCGCACGCCAGCACGCGCTCCGAGTCAGAAAGGTCATCGCCTTGGAATCCGCGCACTTGTGCCACTGCCATGGCAGAACCCAAATACGGGTCTTCGCCTGCGCCTTCGACAATGCGTCCCCAGCGGGCATCACGGCAGATATCGAGCATGGGACCAAACGTCCAATGCAGACCCGCCGCGCGCGCTTCCTTCGCCGCGATGGTTTGAGTTTTCTCTGGCACATTCGGATCCCATGAAGATGCCATCGCCAACGGCACGGGGAATATGGTGCGGTAGCCGTGAATCACATCCAACGCGAACAGCAGCGGAATGCCCGACGGGCTTTCTTCAATGGCGATCTTCTGCAACTCGTTGAACTTCTGCGTATCGTTCAGCCACAAGACCGAGCCCGCGCCGCCTTTGCGAATCTGGTCTTCGGCAGCGGGTCCGGGAGAAAATGCCGCGCCGCCCACTTGATTGAGCTGACCGATCTTTTCTTCGAGACTCATCTTCTTGAGAAGCGCCTCAACCTTCGCCGATACCTGTTTCTCTGTTCCTGATACTTTTGCCTTGCTCATGGTTTTTTCTCCTTGTATTCGTGCAATCGTCTGCACATGGGGGTAAAAATTTTTCTCTCAGGCTGAATTACGAATTACCAATTCCACACTAGTAGTTACATGTGTTACTTCACCTGTTTTGATGTAGCGAATCAAATTCTGAGCCAGCAACTGTCCCGCCAGCGGAACATTCTGTCGAATGGTCGTCAATGGCAGGTTGTTATACAACGCAATGGATACATCGTCATAACCCACCACCGCCACATCGTCAGGAACGCGCCGTCCGCTTTCGAGAATGACCTTGATGGCGGCAATCGCCATCAAGTCGCTGTTCACAAAAACCGCGTCTAAATCAGGAGATTGTTTCAGCAAGCGCTGCATGGCACCCAACCCAGAGATGTAGGAATAATCGCCATACGCAACCAGTTTGGAAAACGCCCGCCGCCCAGCCTCTTTCAACGCTTTTTCATATCCCTGATAGCGGTGTTGAACGGTCAGGTCATCGGAAAGCCCACCGAGAAAAGCGATGCGCTTCCTGCCAAGTTGAATCAGGTGCTGGGTGGCAAGCATCCCGCCCGTGATGTTATCTCCTGTCACCGAACAATAATCAAAACCTGCCATTGGCACGCCCCATACAATGAATGGCGCACCCAACTCGATGAGCGTATCAATGATCGCCTGGCTGGTGTGTGTAGTTAAGAGGATGAATCCATCCACACGCCCGCTGCGGAAATAAGACGAAATGCTGGCGGGGTCATTCGGGTTGACGTTTGCGATCAGCAGGTCGTAGCCGAGGGAGCGTAATTCGTTTCCGATGCCGCCTAAAATTTCAAACCCGAACTGGCTCTCGGGTGAAAAGAAATTGGCTTTTTCATCCGGGGTGATAAAAGCAATGGTATGGCTCTGGCGCACACGCAAATTTCGAGCAGAGGCGTTGATGCTGAAGTGATGGTCCTGCGCGATCTTCTGAATCCGCTTTTTTGTTTCGCCGCTCAACAGCGGGCTGTCGCTCAAAGCGCGCGACACCGTCGATTTGGACACTTTCGCCAGACGGGCAATGTCATCAAGGGTTTTTACAGTTTTTTTGCTCATTTTTTGCAATCGATTGCATTATATCGTTAAAAACAAAGGTGTCAATTAGAAATAAAAAGTGTCGGAGAAAAAACTCCGACACTTTTTCTAGATACATACAAAAATCAACTAAGCCATTTCTCCAGAACTTCCCGAATGGCTTGTAGGGTTAGCGGTTTACTCAGGTAATCATCCATTCCCGCTTGGAAACAAAACTCTCGTGTGCCTGTCATGACATTTGCAGTTACAGCTATGATTGGAATGTGTCTTGTCGTACCTGCTTCATTTTCACGGATCAACTTTGTAGCAGCTGTTCCATCCATAATAGGCATATTTAGATCCATCAACACAATCGAATATTCATCCGGCTGGAACTTTAATAGTTCTACAGCATCTCTTCCATTCGTGGCATGGCTAGCATTTAGCCCTAACTCACGAAGCTGAAGCGAGATCAGGTCACGGTTAAGCAAGTTATCTTCGACAACAAGAACTGGTTTTAAATTTTTGAACGGCGGGTGATCAGCTTTTAAGAGTTCTTGTTCTGGCGGTGTGCCCTCCGCATTTTCTTGCACCATGGTCAACGGCAAACTGAACCAAAACGTGGAGCCTTTATATTCCAGCGAATCAAAACCAATCTCTCCATGCATAAGGTCTACCAACCGTTTTGAAATTGCCAGCCCCAGCCCAGATCCACCATATCGCCGAGTCTGCGAGTCATCTGCCTGTGTGAATGGGCTAAACAGCTTGGGTTTTACAGCATCCGGAATTCCAAGCCCTGTATCTTGCACTGTAAATGTGGTCATCATTACATTTTTGATCTGCGAACTTGAAAGCGTGACGTATACAGCGCCTCCCCGCTCTGTAAATTTGATTGCATTACTTAGAAGATTACTTAAAACTTGGCGAATCCTACCTGCATCTCCTAAAACCATATCTGAAGCATCATGCGGAACATCAACTGAAATGTTGATATTTTTCTCCTGTGCTTTTGGTCTAAAAAGCTTCATGGTATCCATGATCAACTCAGCCGGATTAAATGATGCAGGATGGATGGAAAGTTTTCCAGCTTCGATCTTGGAAAGATCCAGGATGTCGTTTAAGATCGCTAACAAATTCTGGGTAGAGGCTTCGATCACATTGGCAAACTCTTGCTGTTCTTCATTTAGGTCCGTATCCAACAAAAGTTCACTCATCCCTAAAATCGCATTCATGGGAGTTCTAATTTCATGGCTCATGGTAGCGAGAAAAGCACTCTTCAAATAAGACGCTTCCAATGCCCGGTCACGTGCATCTGCCAATTGAATGTTCGCTTGTTGAAAATCCTCTGCATATTGACGCAACTGGCTTTCCATTGTCAATCGTTCTGTAAGGTCAGTCACTACTGTGATTGCGCCTTTATATTGTCCGTTAACTATTCTGGGCGACCCCGTCACCAGGGCATATACAACTTTCCCATTACGCCCTTGCAAGCGTGTTTCATATGTTGTGACATCACCTTCTTTTCGCTTTTTCTGTGCATTGAATAAGTTTTCATAATCTTCTGCAAAGATAAAATCAAATGGTGTTTTGCCGATCAACTCAGATGACTCATAATCCAACATCCGAGCATAGGAAGGGTTAACAAACTCAAAGCGTCCATGCTCATCCGTTACAGTCAACCCCTGCCCCATTTGCCTTGTTAAGGTCTGAGCAAAATCGCGTTGCTGTTCCAACTCCTCTTCTGCAGTTTTTACAGGTGTAATGTCATAGCCAATGCCAATCAATAAGTCACGTGGACCTTTTGTATCTGAGAGCATTAACCAGCGCCACGATCCATCTTTATGACGTATGCGATGCTCATAGGGTTTTCCATCCGCTGCGATCACACCTGCGGCAGCATTGCATATATATTCTTTTTCAACCTTTACATCGCCGCCCGAAATCCGTTCAATTTCCCACCAACCGTCTCCCAAAAATTCACTTTGGCTATATCCCAAAAGCTTGGTTACTGAAGGGCTGACATAGACAATCTCGCCTTTGCTATTCGCAACCATCACTAAATTACCAATTGAATTCAATATCTCATCTGATAATGCGAGGTGCGCTTTTTCTTCTTCGCGGTCAGTAACATCCAACGCATACATGTTCACATATCCCCTCTCAGGGACAGAAGCAAATGCACATGAATACGCATGCTCTCCATGCTGAATGACAGAGATCACCTGCTGGTCGCTGTGGATGGCTTGTTTTAAGATATCCGCCCAAGCTGAGGGAATCGTCTTCTCATGATGTCCAATCTCTCTCAACATCTCTGCCGCAATCGGGTTACAAGAAAGGATGTTCCCCTCAAAATCAATACGAAAAACGGGGTTAGGGTTTTCTTCTGCCAAGGAAACGATAGATTGGAAAAATTCTTTTGTATATTTCTCCATTGCCGTCTCTTGCATAGAAGCAACAGCAATCAAGTCTCCTTCCCATTCACCTTTTCCAATGGAAATATCAACCAGAAACTCTTCGCCTGTCTTTCTCAATGCCATGACGGAACGATACTTACCCATTTTACGGTGAGAGATTGGCTCTTCAAAAAAAAGCCTAAACAACCGGGAATGTTTATGTGCAGTACCTTTTGGAAGAAGGGCGCTCAACTTCTTCTTTTGCAACTCATCAATAGACCAGCCAAACATTCTGGCAGCCATTTCATTGGCACGCAGAATATTCCCCTCTTTATCAAAAATCAAAAGCCCATTATTACAAACAGAAAGAAGCAGTTCAAGCATGATGTATCGCCGCACGTAAAAAAGTGACAGCTTTTTCATGTAAAAAGTTATGCCACATTAATGCTACAAACAACATCCCCATAACAATGACCTGCACATACACCACCTCAGCCAGAGAACGATGAAAAAAGATAATTCCAACAACTTGTGCAAGCCCAGCGGCAATGGCAAAACCAGTTTCACGCCCCATCCCAAGGGATAAACGATAATTGATCACTACATTTGCCATGGCATACAGTGAAGTAGCAAGAGCATACAACCAGAGCAAATTGGCAATACTTACAAATTTTTCACCAAACAAAACCAAAACCACCCATTCTGGCACCAGCAAAGTTAGCAGCACAATTGGAAGGGAAACGCCAGCCACTATCCCTAACGATACCCATAACAAATGTGCATGCGGCTCACCCATTTTTTGTTTTTGCGCCACGATCGGGAACATCGTTGTAACTACAGACCAGGTAGCAAAGAACACGATACGCCCAATAAGCGCCAGAGCGGCATACCTGCCAGCTTCACTTGTTTCGAAGAAACGTTTCACCAAGATCAAGTCGCTGTTATTGATCAAAATCTGACCCAATTGCGAAACCAACACAGGTGTAGCAAATGCCAGTAACTCTATACGCATCTCTTTCGAGATATCTTCCTGCGACTCTAACCCCGTCACAGCAGAGCGTGCTATCAACCAAGTAAATACAAAGGATAGACTAATGCCAATCACCGCACCATTAACAGACAGCCCCAACGCCACAAGAAGGATGCTGACCAACAATCGGCTCCACATCTCGACCTGGTAACTGATCGCCAAAATCTTGAAATTGGTGCGCCCCTGTAACATTCCACGTTCTACGGCTTGCAACATGCTGAATGGCAAAGCAGTGCCAAAAATAACAAAGGGAAGAGATGATTGGGTATGGAAGAAATTTCTCAACACGGGTGCCAGCAAAACAAAGAAAAGCATCAGCGTAAGCCCAAGGCTAAGAGCGGCGAACCAGATAAAACGTCGGAGTGAGGCGAGTTTTTTTAAGTCGCCATCTGCCGTGTGAATCGCCGAATATCGCGCGGATGTCATCTGAATTGGAGCTGTCAAGAATGTGACCACCAGCAATAATGTGACGATCAGAGATAGGTCTGCAAAAAGAGATGGACCAAGCCACCTGCCCATAATGAGGTTATAGATGTAATTGCCGGCATTGACAACGGTCATGCTGAGCATCAATAACGCACTGGTAGATGCAAGTTTTGATTGGAGGAGAGTTTTGATCTTATTCATTTTTTCAACAAATTGGCAACCACTTCCAACACTGTTTTCGAACTCGCAGGTTTGGTAAGGAAGCCTTGAATGCCAAGCGCTTCGGCTCGTAAACGTTCATCATCATCTCCGCTACCGGTTAAGATGACGACCGGTAAACTGGCATATTGAGGCATGTTGCGGATACGTCCTAACAAAGTAATGCCATCCATGTTCGGCATGGATACATCGAGAATGGCAAGATCTGGCATGTTGGTTTCCAACCAATTCAGGGTATTGCTGCCATCTGCAAGCGCAGTGCTTTCATATCCTGCTTTGTTAAGGGTATAGGTGAGAATACGCTGATTATTGGGTTCATCATCAACGACTAGAATTTTGGCTTTGCTCATGGCTAAAAACCTCTCGGCACAATTTCAGATTTTTCAATAGAAACAAAGACCTGATCGAACTTTGTCAGTTTGAGAATACGTGAGGCAGCTTCCTCGCGCGGCCACACCAAACGGACATCTCCATTCTTTAAGCGGGCTCGTTTGAGAACACTAACCAAAACCGCCAAGCCTGCTGAATCCAGCATGGCTACATCCGTCAAGTCAAAGACAAAGTGCGTAAAATCGTTTGCAATGTATTCATCACATGCTTTGCGAAGGATAGGTGCTTCAAAAGCGTCAAGCCTGCCTTTGAGGGTAAGTGCTGCAATTTTGATAATTTGTTCAGCAGAATTAATTTCAAGTGACATAATGACCTCTTTCTTTTCGGTTATTTCAAATTCTTTATAAGGGACCAAACATTTTTGCCCTTGGACGACTCATACCGGACATCATCCATTATTGCTTGAATGATCGCCATGCCATAGCCGCCTTCAGCCAGTTCTTCCGGTTCAGGCATATGCACATCGTTCAAATTCACGTTAGCAGGAATACCTGTATCTTCAGTTTGAATAAAGATCTGATCTCGATTGCTCGCCATACGAACGGTGATCTGCCCATTGGGATTCCCTTCATACGCATGGTCTACAAGGTTGGTAAGTAGCTCCTGCAACGACAACTCACATACGCTGGCAATTTCATCGGCAATGGTGGCTTGTTGTAGTAAGGTACGCAGGCGTTCGCAAGGCTTGCGAATTTCCTGATAATCTGCAAGTATGGTCAGGCTTTCGTTGAACATAATTCTTTTCTCGTTTTGTTTTTCAAATTTAATAACAACAATTGTGCGATCATCATCCTGTGCATGAGTATCACAGAAAGTGTTCACATCCATCAGCAAAGCATCTGCAAGCTGCTTGGAAGACAAGTGGCGCGAAGCAGAAATAAGGGCTTTCATGCGTTCGTAGCCATACATCTCCCCAGCAGGGTTACGTGATTCTGGGAAGCCGTCAGTAGCGGCAATAAAAATATCGCCATCTGAAAGATCCATGCTTTGCGTGGAATAATTGAAGGTATCCAATATTCCAACAGGAATATCTTGCGCCTCAAGCAAGACCGGCTCTCCATTGACAGGCACATAATAGATCGGGCTCTGCCCGGCATTACTGAAATGCAGTTTGCAATTTACGCAATCCACCATGCCCAACATGACCGTGGTGAACATCCCAACGTTGGAAAAATCTGCCGCCATATCGTGATTAAGACGGTCTAAAACCTGATGGGGATACTCAAATGGCATGTTGCGCGAAGCAGCTTTGATAATCGTGTGTGCCATGCTCATCAACAATGCGGCGGGCATCCCTTTGCCTGTCACATCGCCCAAAGCAAACACCAAAGATTCCTTTGAACGATCAATCACGTCAAAAAAGTCGCCACCCACTTCAAAAGCAGGGCTTGAAGTGGCATACACATCCATGCCTTGAACCTGCGGAATATATTGGGGCAAAATGGCAGTCTGCACCTGGCGTGCAATGTCCATTTCGGTTTCCAAACGGGCACGCTCCACAGCTTCTTTGTGAAGAAGGGCATTTTCAAGCTGAGCTCCAATATGCCCAGCAATTGCTTTTGCCAGCTTAATATCAGGCGTGGTGAAATTTCCCGTTTTATTGAACAGCCCCACAGCGGCAGAAATCTCTTCGCGCACCGGCAACGTGACCATCATCACATTTTTCATATTTGCCGGTAATGTTTCAGAGTCCTTAAAGACATGACGATTGGGATCGCGCAAGTACAAACTTACGGCTGCCTCAGCATGCGCCGGGTGCAGCGGACTTTCTGAAACCTGATGAATGATGGTTTGCTTGCCTTTTTCTTTTAGCACCACAAAACCACCGTCCACATCCATCAAATGCTTGGATTGTTGAATCATCAAATCGAGCAGTTTCGGCATATCCAATGTGCGGCGTGTGGCTTGAGTCAATTCATAGAGTGCCACGAGCCTATCTTGCGTTTCCACCAAAGCAGCGGTGAGGTTTTCCAGATCTGTATCTGCAGTAAGCAAGCTGGAAAAAATATCCAGCATAGACTCAGCAGTAGGCACCCAACGCACATCGGTCAAACCGTACACTTGCAAACTTAATCCAGATGCCAGAGAGGTGACAGTCAGAGACGGTTCATTGCTTGATTTTGAGTCGGGGCAACCGATCAGAACTTCATCTCCACACAAAAGTTGAATGCAGGTTGCCCCCACTCGCATCCAGCCAGAAGCGAGAGATTTGAAACTCTCACGGTGCTTATTGGCGATCTCAGGAATCACTAGAACCCTTTCGCAGCATCTTCCTCGGTGGCAAAAATATCAAAGGCTTTGTCCAACCGAGTCAATTCAAAGATGACTCTCACAGGTTGCTGTAAAGAACAGACATGCAAGTCACCGCTTTTTTCGCGGCAAAGCTTCAAGCCACGCACCAGGGCGGAGAGAGCTGTTGAGTCTATGAAGTTCACGCCTTCCAAATTGACGATGATCTTCACATTACCTGCTTGCGTCTGCTCCACCAACCATGCATTGACAGGCTCCACTTCATGCGCATCAAAACGTCCTTGAAGCAGAAGAACCGGCAAATTACCTTGAGATGATTTAATAATTTCCATAAGTCTCCTTGGCACTACTTTTTCTTCAATAACTCTTCAAAATGAATCAAATACCAATCTACTACTTCGGTAATCGGCAACCCGTTCGCAGCAGTGTAATTACGTAAACCGATCTCTTTCTGTCGTTCGGGGTTATCGATCACCTTTGCAATCGACTCTGCCAAACTCTCTGCACTGGCTGGCTCAAAAAATTCAGCGTCATACCCCTCTTCTAAAACCAGCTCGGCAAAATCTCCTAAATTTGGCAGCACTACAGCTTTACCATATCCGCCCGCCTGATGCAGCACCCCGGAACTTCCCGTGGTCGATGTATATGGAAAAGCGACCACCCATGCCTCACCGAAAATACGCGACACATCTTCTTCGGCAACATACCCCGTATATTCCACATTTGGCACATACGAATATTTGTCACGCACGCCTTGCAAATACCCAGCCGCATTAGGGCTGTCCGTCCCGGCTATGACCAAGCGCATATCTGGATGCTTCTTCAACAACTCAGCATGGGCTTCTACCAACAAGTCAACGGTTTTGTAGGTGCCAAACTTTCCAAAAGTCATCACTGTGGGACATCCGCCAGGCAGAGTACTAGGCTCCGTATTTGTGGGTTCTTCAAATGAACCATGCGGTGCAAGCAATACATTCTGTGCGCCATATTTGCTTTCCAATATCTCCACATATTTCGGAATGGTCACCGCCACCCAATCAGATTTCAAAATGAAACGCGTGATGATATTTCCGAATGACCGAATAACCGTTTCTAAAATTAAATTACTGCCAAATCCTGCCGATTTCAAGTTGACTGTCTCCATAATGTTATGGAGCAGCACCACTACTTTGTATCCACTTAACTTCAAAAGCCAGGGGGTAAGCAAACCCAATGTGGCAGGCACCTTTTTATCGCCAAAGGATGCGAACTGAATGTTGAATAAAACGATATCGGGATGTACTTCACGCACCGCTTTATGGATGCGAAAGATATTATCCATGGCATTGAATTTCCAACATGGCACGCTTCGCACCGGAACTTGAGTCTGATTCTGCTCCGAAGGATATTCCTGACCCTCGGGCAGTTCATCCACAAGCAAAACAACTTCCTTCACCGTTTCCACTTTCGTCTTCAAAAAGCGGACAAAGTGAAATGCATATTCATTCAAAGATCCTTTAGAAGGCGGGTGGGTAGTAATAATCGCAATTCGCATAAAGTTCTCCATGTACCATCACAAAGATGATCTATCGATAAACACCTTTCAAATCATTCACCTTGACTTTCATCAGGTCACGCAAAAAGCGCTGCACTTCTTTGCGTGTGTCCACTTTCGAGCCGGGCGCATCGACCCACGAAACAGGCACTTCCGCAATTCTGTAACCATATTTAGAGGCAAGGTATAGAATTTCAAGATCAAATGAAAAGCCCATGATCGTCTGTTTGTGATGAAGTTTTTGCGCCGCATCACGGGTATACATTTTGAATCCACATTGTGTATCTTTGACAGGAATAAAGAAAATGTACTTCACAATCCAACGGAGTCCATTGCTAAGAACCTGCCGCAAAAAAGACTTCTTGCCTTCTTCTGCCCCATCTGCAGCTCGTGAACCGACGGCAACATCGAAGTCATCGTTTTCCAGTTTAGACAATACCTTACTCACCTCTTCGATTGGCGTGGAATTATCCGCATCAGCAAAGAGGACGTATTTGCCGCGAGCTGCCAACATACCGCGTTGCACGGCACTACCTTTGCCACCGTTCTGCGGCGCAATAAGCACCTTCATATTCGCCAAGCGCAGGTCCTGGCACAACTCCACCGTATCGTCCTTGGAACCGTCATCTGCAATCAGCAACTCCCACGGAAAGCCAAGGTCAGAGACATGAGATGCAATCGCGCCAATGGTGGCAACGATCCGTTCGCGTTCGTTGTAGGCAGGGATGACAATTGATAATTTCGGTTCTTCGGTGATAGCTTCAGTCTTCCATTTTGCATAATTTTCGTAAGGCATAAGAGCTCCTTTTTTTCATCGCCTGTTTGATGGATAACTCCTCAAGCAAGCATTTGACTACGCAACAAAAATCCAATTCACAAAAATAACTACGAATACACCCAACAGGGTGGCAAACGTAAAATTGAAAGCACGATCAACTCGGTCATCGCGTCCCCACCAAGCCATCATCATGTAGACCGGAAATTGGGTCAGCAAATAGCGGATGACACTTCCAATTGCGCTGGCAGAGGGCACAAACAGCATAATGAGTACAAAGATGGCATATCCTTCGCCAAGTTTTAGCCAAATGAACGGAACCATCATTAGGAAGAACAAATAAAACGAGACATTCCAAAACTGGGTCAACCAGCCTTTGTTGACTTCGCCAGTCGCCAGCGTGGCAATGCTTTTCTTCAACACTGCCAGCGGACCGATATTCTCACGCCCCCATGCGGCTTGCACCTCAATGAACGCCAGCGGACGGTCGAAGTTGATTTTGAGAAAGAAGATAAAGACCAACATGCCCAATGGAATAAGGGAAATAATGACCAGGTCAAACCAGTGCTGTTTGAAACCATTCCATACATTAAGCCAAGTCTGTTTTTTATGCATGGAAAGGAACGCCCAACCTTGAGAACGCATCCACTCCCAAATACAGAGTGCCCACATCAAAATGCCGAGGTTGCGCGTGGCAGCCGTGAGAATTCCAAAGACAGCAGCCAATATCCACTGATGTTTGCGGGCAAAGTACATAGTAGCAATGGAGAGAAAGACGAACATGCTCTCGGTGTAAACGGAGGAGAAAAAGAATGAGGTGGGGAAAAATGCCAAGTAGTAGACTGCACGCTTGGCTGAGTCTGAGCCGAGTTCAAGTTCGGTCAGGAGATAGAAGAATATTAATCCACCAAGAAAAGCCAAATTGCTGATAATGAAGCCAGTCAAGATCAAATTACCACCTAGGAATTTCGCCGCTACTTGCATGGTGATAGGGTACAGCGGGAAGAAAGCGACATTGCTTTGTTGACCCGGACGGAACCAGTAGCCATTGGTGGCAATATCGACATAATATTGGCTATCCCACTTTGCCCACATCGAAAGGAAAGGACTGCTTTCATCTGCGACCCAGTGACCTTCTTCGGTAGGCAGCATCGTATCACCGAGGATGCCTGCACCAAAAATAAGTGCGCGGCTAAGAACGAAAGCCAGGAGTGGGATCGTAAGCCAATCTGGCAGGCGTTTCATTTTTCGACCTCAAGCTTTACATCTTCGAACGTAACCGGACCGCCATATGCCAACAGACCGATCCAACCTTCCTGCGAAGAGATGGCAACATTTTTGGCGATCTCTACATCATTGACATAAATACTGAGTGTGTCAAGCTTGACCACTAACTTGAGCGTGAATGTTTTCTCTGCTCCTTCAATGGGGGAAGAGCCCTGCCCTTTAAATTTGCCTTCATCGTTAATGCTCCCCCACCAAATACCTTTGCCACCATCTTTGAAACGCACAATATATGAATTATTCTTTGAGCCCCGCTCGCTCATATGAATAATAAAACCACCACCTGCATCCGTTGTATTGGGTAATGTGACTTTGGCGCTGACGGTATATTCTGAAGCTTGTACCCCTGTGTTCCAAACATAGTCTGAAACATCCGTTACGGTTTGCACGGCTTTATTGTTCTCAATCGTCCACTTACCGCTGACAATGCGCTGATCGGTGAAACCATCCATGCTGTCGTATGTGCCTTTGAAAACAGCGCCGACTCCATCCACAGCTACCTCGTCATAAATCACATGCGTACGTGAAGTTACTAGACCAAAATAGCCCGAGGCATAGCCAGATTCATACGGTATCGCTTGTACAATCAAACGATCATCGAGATAGATGCTGAATGATTTTTCTCCACCCACTACCCGCAAGGTGTGGCGGTCTGTGCCTGCATTGGGTACATCAGCATAGCCTTGGTTTTTATAAACTCCATTCTCATCAAAGTAGCCCCATACAATCGCGTTATCACGCTTATCAGAATAACGGACCATGGAAGCACCCGCAAGGCGATCTGTATTGGGCATATTGAAGAGAATGCCTGCTCCACTGCCTTCTACATGAGAGAAGCCTGTTTGAATGCTAAAGTTTTGGAATGCGGTTTTGGTATATACCGCCGAAAAATCAAAGCCATCTACTTTGGTCTGTTCAAAGTTACCATTTGCAAACTTCCAATCGCCATTGATAGCCGTCCAGCCCGCATCAGATAATTTGCCTTCAAATACACCATGGTATGGAGAATTTCCGCCGCCTACCGCACCCGCAACTTGAGAAGGGGTTGCTTTCACAACTTTGGTCGGTTCCTGAGTTGGAGCTTCGGTTTGCGTTGGGGCATTTGTAGTTATCGGCTGCAGTGTGGGTGTTATTTCTGTCACCGCAGCGACCGGGTCCTGTGTGGAACCGAAAAGTGGAAAGACTTCAACATAAGAGAATGCAGCTGAAGAGCTGGATGTAACCAATCCGACCGAACCTTGAATAGACACAAGCGGCACATCGCGTGCAATCATGTTTTCATCAAGAAAGATATCGTAACTATTTGTGCCAGAAAAAACCTGAATGGTATGGGTCTCATTTTCAGGGTGAGCCACATCCAAAAATCCCTGACGGTTAAAGACACCTTTCGAGTCGTAATAGCCCCAAATGATGGCATCGGTTTCATCAGAGTAACGAACCAAATGTGCCCCGCTGATCGAATATGGCGAAGGCATATTGAACAATACACCAGCGCCATGTTTTTCCAAATGATTGAACGTAGCGCGAAACGTATAGTTTTCGAAAGTGCTTGTCTCATATCCGATGGCAGCATCGACAAAGGTTGAGTCGCTTTGCACCATCTGTTGTGAAGCGATCTGCCATGACCCACTAATGGGAACCCAGCCTGCGCCGCCCGGCTCTTTATCAAAGTCACTGGTGTACACCATATCACCCGGGTTTTGATTCTCAGCTGTAGTCAATTTATAGGTATCAAAAACTGCCGAGCCCAACGCATAAAAACCGATCATGCCATTCTGATAGAACAGCGGACGATTCTCGATCATGCGTTGACCATTCACCTGCACCAAATACGAATTGCTATACACATACACATCCAGCCGGAATTCGGTAGTATTAAGCGTAATGGGCACTTGAGCTTGTGTGATAAAAGCACCCGTGTCATCCATATAGCCAGAAACAAGCTCCAATGTATCAGCATTGATGCGGCTGATATAGACGCGATGCTGTTTTGCGATCAGATCTGGATATTGAGCATTGAACGAAAGCCCTGCTTGTTTTGTATCTTTCTTCAAGGTGATAAAAACGCTGGCATGGTAAGGCGCATCTTCTGGCACCTTGAGCGGAATATGCATTTGCCCCGCCTCTTCACCGCCGACAGTTTGCATCAACGTCCCCGTACGGATCGTCCACACCCCAGACTGTGAAAACCACCGTTTGAGATTGACATCATCAAACGTCTGTGTGTATGGCAAGGTGTAGGTTGTTACAGGCTGATCTGGCGCAACAAGTACTTGCAACGCCACAAAAATTCCGCCAGCCGAAACCACCAGCGCCGCAGTAGACAGCAACACACGGTTTGAAGGCAGACCAGGGATCTTGGTTCGGAGTCTGTCTAAAGCAGCTTTTACATAATCAGAAAGGAAAAAAAAGTATTTCTTTAACATAAAGATTAATTCCATTCTAGTGATTATTAAATTTTTCTACATTTCAGACTCGTTTTCAAAAAACTAAAGATTTTGCAAGTCCTTAAATACGGGTTTTCCCCCATTGTTATTTTGTACTAACTCTAAGGTTCTTCCCCTTGAATAATGACCGATCCACAACACAAATCTTTGGGCTGTACTACCGTCACATTGGAAGGCAAAGTGAGGGTTTGATACACATCTTCAGGAATGACCAAAATCCCTTCCACCAACATAGGGGCATCATTAAGCTTATTGAAATAGATTGGGTATTTGCCCTTGGTTGCAGTCACTACCCCCAAATCAAAGAACTGATATTGGTAGTTCACCACCACAACATCCGTTGGAACAAGCATCCCTAATTCTTTGTATGTATATTGACTCACATCCAACGGCGTGCGACTTGATGAAAAGACCAGTCGCTTATCGAAAAATGCCAAATTAGACGGGTCTGAAGCGAGCGAAATTCGCTGCGGCTCAGGGAATAACTTAGACTCCATCTCCACATCCACTGCTGAGATCGCACCGCGCATGAGCAAGTGATATTCACCCTGCTCTGGCAACGTCACATCAATACGAAAAGGAGCCTCACGCGGCACACCAATGAACCCGCCTTCCAAGGTCCCCCACAGCCCCGGTGTAATCATATCCAAACGATTGTATTTACTATCAGAAAAGAACTGGAACAACCGGAACATGGGCGAAAGATAATAAGAACTCGAAATCTGCTCCGGGTCGAATGGCAAGATCACACTGCTCGGGCGAAAGAATTGAGTCTTATTCTTCTTCTCGTAGAGATCCAGCGCAGATTCATGCTCATCATCCGTAACCAGTGTTAGTGAGTCAAACTCCTCCAGATCCCCCACTACCATCGTGTGACGCAAGTCATAATAGCGTGTTAACTCCAAATTTGAAGACAGAATGCGAATGAACGAATTCCAATCCACATCCAAATACAGCGGCACGCGTTCTGCGGTAGGCAGGTCTGTGAATTCATAGAGCACATAGCTCTCGTTTTCCATTATTTTCTTCACATAGGCATCACGCGCATCCAATTCAGGAATCAGAATTTTCTCAACCTCCTTCAAGTACTCCTGCCCACCTACTGTGCTAGCCACCAGTTCTTTATTAACTACTATGTATTTCAAATCCAAGTCGCGAGCAATATTTACCCACCATGGCTGCTGATAATACAAAGCCCGTAACAGCAGGAAGAACTCGTGCTTGTTATCCGAGTCGCCGGTTAAACCGTAGTAATAGCTGGGGAGATCAAGGTAATAAATGTGGAACTTATCTATAAATTTATGTTCCACTCCATTAATATCAATCACCACTTTTGCCGTTTCAGTTGGCGGTAAAACCACCACTTTTCCCGGCGGCAGCTTAAGCAATGCGTTTTTCACTTCCTTCAAAGGTCCAACCGGGTAAGGAGTTAAGAATTGGTTGAAATCACCAGAACCAAACACAATACGATAAGACTGATTCGAGAAAAGCGGAAGCATAAACAACACAGCCATCACAAGCGGGATAAAACGCCCCGCCTCTTTCTTCGACGCAATTTGTTTCTTCTCTCCAGGCTTTTTCTCAGCCGTAAGATGCTTTCCAGTCAATATCCATACAAGCCCCGGGTACGTCTTCTCCATAAATACAGCATGCACCCATACCAAGCTGATCGAGATAATGATGCAAGCCATCATAAAAGTGACCAACTCAAAGCGATGTGGAAAACGCAGCACCTGAACGATCGTTGCAAATAGCTTGACGATCAAATCGCCAATTCCCGATTGCAGTCCATTCGCTTTTAAGCTGATAAATGCCATCGTACGGTGAAAAGTTGGCAACCAAGATGGACCCGAATATCCAAGAGTTGCCCACATCGTGAAGACAGTATTCACATATAAAACTGCCATCAAGGCTTGTAAATTTTCATTATTGAATATGGATTTTCTCGCCCGGGCATACACCCAAGGTGTGAACATCAATACCATGTAAATGATGTTGGAGTATCGCGGTGTTTTTGCAAGATAATCGCCGGTGAATTCCTTATCCATGATACCTGCCATATCGAATGCCAGTACATGCTCAAGCGATATAGAAGCATCTTGAATAAAATAAAAGTCTCCGGGCACGGTTTCAGATAGATTAGGCACACCACGAAGGGCATAAAATTTCACGAACAATGCATACGGTAATAAAGTTCCCAACCCCAACATCACAAAAGCCCCAATACAGCGCCAGAAGCGGACTTCTACGAAAAGCCTGCGCCAGTCTTTCGTCAAAACCTTCAATCCGCTCCACCACGTGCGCGGACGATACACATTGCGCCATGAACCGTTCTTAAACACGGTTATCCCGTCCATAATAATCAATGTAAGAACGGTGAACGCCATATAAAGTGCAAATAAGACCAAATAATGAACAGCGGGGTTGAACAACGTAATAACACAGGCAGATAAAATCGGCTTGTATGGATTTTTTTGCGGGAAGATCAGTCCATACGTCATCAAGGCGATCGAGATCAAACACATGGAAAATCCAAGGATGAGTGTATAAAAATGTGTAATCTTGGCATACGCCATCACCGTAAAGATCATCAAAACCGGCGCAGCACTTAACTGATAGATAACCTCTGGCTTATATTGAGGGAGGGCATTCTTTAATAGCCAAGCAACTGATAAATATGCCAAATAGGTCATTAAAGGAATGACTGTAGGAATCGCAAAAGGCAAGACCTTGTAATACCTTACCCAAGTGGTTAGGATCGCATACCGAACCCGAAATTCATATCCATTCGTAAGTTGGTTGAATTTCCCCGCTGCCTGGTCAATGAGTTGACTATCTGGATTAAAAAATGGGACAAGTTCGTCGCCATTGATCACGGCTTCGCCGCTTAAAACAAGTGGAATATTAGCAATCACATGCCGAAAAGTGAAAAGGGATAGCGAAAAATAAATAATCCCCACAATCAGCGCAATACGCTGAACGGGTGATAGCCCCCGCGGCTTGGTGGTAGATTCAGGAGGCTTAATAGATATAGGTTGAGCTACGGCTCGATCTATGGTTTTAGTACGAGAAGGTTGTGTTTGGTTATTACGAGATCGCCTTGGTTTTGAGTTCATCGAAGTATGCGCCAAGTTTCATGCGCAGGTTTGTGCTGCGTTCGGTTAGGTGGATGCTGATCTTCTCATAATCCGTGAAGACGGATCGAATATCTTTTGTGAGGTCTTCTGCACAAAAATGCTCATTAATATTCCTGGAATGCTCCTCCATCCCCAAGTAATCAACCAACTCTTGTACTTTCACATCATAGACCAACCCATAAAATGGTTTACCAAGTATTGAGGAGATCACCAATGTATGCAACCGCTCTGCTAGAACCAAGTCTACACCCGAAATGATTTGCGCGGCTTCCTGAGCGGTTTGTGGGTCATGCAAGATAAATGGAATTTCAGGAATTCGTTTGGAGAATTCTTTTAAGACCGAAAGATCGTCGTTAGCTTTGAATTTACTCTGCATGGGCAATGCATGGATTTCCAATGGCGTCTCTGCATGGATTTGTTTCAATGAACCGGCAAGGCTTTGCAAGAACGTCTCCCAGGCTTCGGGCTTCTCGATATCAAAATTGAGGTTAAGGGCAATGCGAGTCTTATCAGATGGCGGGAGAGGCTGGGGGTTGGGGAGAAAGACTTCGGGCGAGTTGGCAAAAACCGCATCTGGAACGAGGTTAACTTTCAAAGGGGAAAGACCAAGCTCGAGCGCGGTGCGATGCGATTTTTCGTCGCGCACGGCAAGAAAATCCACTTGGTTAAGAATCCAACGAGCCAGCATTTTTCCACGGGGCGTCATGAGCGGACCCACCCCAATGTTACTCATCACCACTTTTTTGCGGGCAATTTTCTTTGCAAAAGTTACGGTGGCGAGAATCATTAACAATGTAGAGTATGGGTTACGCCCAACGCTGGCATACAACTCTTTAATGATGCTGCCACCGCCAAAGAAAAGCAGATCGCTGGTGAGCAGATATTTGAGAAAGCGCGGAAGTTCACGGGTGGTATGAAAAGCTTCCACATGAAATTTGGGTGTCATCATGCCTTGGGTAAAGGCAGGGTCGTAGGAGTTGACTGCGTACTGGTGTTCGCTGCCCAGCTGGGAAAGGAAGGTTTCCAACAGGAGCTCATCGCCAAGGTTGAATTGCCCGTGGGTGCCGAGAAAGAGGATTTTCATAGTTCGATAATAACTACATCCGTTATAAGAAATCCTGACAGAAAGATTGCAAAGGGCGGTAATTTGCTATTTTGTTAGGAGGTGCAATGAAGGCATAAGAATATAAGACGGCGAATAAAAAATTCGCCGTCTTATATTTCGAGACATAAACAAGATAAAAAATCTACTCAGCAACTTGGTTTTTACGGATCACTTCTACATACCATTCGCCTGAATCTTTGATGATGCGTTTCTGGGTGGCATAGTCTGTATAAGCCAGCCCGAAGCGTTTGGAAAAACCATGCCCCCATTCGAAGTTGTCCATCAGTGACCAAACCATGTAGCCGCGCACATCCACGCCATCGAGCATGGCGAGGCGGGTTTGGATGAAGTGGCTCTTGAAGTAGTCAATGCGGCGCGGGTCGTGGATTTTGCCATCGGCGCTGACTTCATCTTTGAACGCCACGCCATTTTCAGTGATGATGATGGGCGGCAGTTTGTACTCGCTGTTGATCTTGACTAACATCCGCCTCAACGCTGGTGCGCAAACTTCCCAGCCCATTTCGGTGTATTCTGAGCCTGCAACTTTTTCTACCTTCCCTTTTGCCGTCAGTACATTGCGTGAATAATAGTTCACGCCCACATAGTCCATTTTTTGAGCGATCAATACCATGTCGCCATCTTGCATCTTGGGCATATTTTTTCCGAGCATGTCATACACGGCGGGAGGATAATGTCCCT
Source organism: Anaerolineales bacterium (assembly GCA_046328915.1). Classification (GTDB taxonomy): domain Bacteria; phylum Chloroflexota; class Anaerolineae; order Anaerolineales; family Villigracilaceae; genus Villigracilis. Next base: position 199,861 of record JAXLVR010000005.1, read on the forward strand.
TGAAGAGCGGGTCGAGGAACAAGGTTTCGTTTTCGTCCCAATATTTATTAGCAGCTGCCAAATCTTCGGCGGAGTCGGAGGCGGGTTCTGACATCCATAAGTTAAGCACAATGCCTGCATTTGCATCTGGCTTAATGGCGCGGATGGTTTGCATCCCCAGCCCGTGCGCCAGCATGAGATGATGCGCCACTTGATAGGCAGTGCGCTGATCTTTGAAACCGGGGGCATGTTCGCCGGTTAGATAACCGATGAATGCAACGACGCTTGGTTCATTGAAGGTCGTCCAGTATTTCACGCGGTCACCAAGTCGTTTGACCATCAGTGCGGTGTAATCAGCATAGGCGTGGATGGTGTTGCGATTCTCCCAGCCACCTTCATCTTGCAGAGCCTGCGGCAAATCCCAATGATAGAGTGTGAGCAGCGGCTCGATGTTGGCAGCACAAAGGCGATCTACAAGTCGGTCGTAAAAATCCAACCCTTTAGGGTTGATGCGTCCGCGTCCGTTAGGTAAGACACGACTCCACGCCGTGGAGAAGCGATAGGCTTTGAGACCGATCTGGCGCATGAGGGCAATATCTTCTTCATAGCGATGATAATGGTCGCAGGCGATATCGGCAGTATTGCCATCGTTGATCTTGCCGGGTGTGTGGCTGAAACGATCCCAGATCGATTCACCTTTGCCATCTTCGTTCCATGCGCCTTCCACTTGATAAGCTGCGCTGGCGGCGCCCCATAGGAAGTTATGTGGGAATTTGTAGATTGTCATTGAAATGCCTCATGAAAAAAGCGGAAGGCGATGCATTGCCTTCCGCTTTTGATATTGAAAATTTTATTTCCGAACAAATTTCTTGCCAGTTGCGAGTTCCACGCTTTTGTATGCGCCGTCGTAAATGCCGATGCTCTTGTTCTTGACGATCTGATCGCAGAACATGGTGAGTAGGTCATCATAGTCAGTGAGCATGTCGATGGCTTGCAGGGTTTGCGGAATAGTGCGGGTCTCGACAGTGCTGTCGCCGATCTCTGCACCACGGATGGCGCCCCACATTTCATGTCCGCCAACGCGGGCATTGAAGATCTTGGGCACGGGGTAGAAGGCGAGTTCGCTCGGCTTGGTGATCATCACATCCACCGCACGCATGAGGTAGTTGGTAGCATATACGGCGTGGAAAGTATTGTCATGTAAGAAGACGTGTATGCCCTTGGCAGATCCCTTGCGGATGCTGTCAGTAAACTCGCGGGTGTCTTCCCAAGTGAAGTGGGTCTGAATGAGGTCTTTGTAATCTTTGAGTTCTTCTTGCAGCCATTCCCAATTGTTCTTGTGGTCACCGAGGTTGACAAAGAGCGTCACTTTATCTTGCTTGACTAATGGCACAACATGCTCAACAATAGCTTTGAAGAGTTCACGTTGTGCACCTGCGCCACCCATCGTTAATAAGAAGCGACGGGGTTCCTTGGCTTTCATGCGGCGTAAACGGTCATCGCAATCTGCTTCGATGTTTTCAACAAGTTCATGATCCACATGGTGACCGGTGTAGAAGAGTGCATCAGATGGCGTAGGCTTGAGCATCTTGCCTTTGTCGTCGAATCCACGCATGACGCGGAAACCGTAATAACCGGACGGAGATTGCACCGCGTGTTTTGCGCCTTCGGTGAGTTGGAACGCCATGGGCCAGTTATCGAACATCATGTCTACCACGTTGGTCATGCCGCCAGCCACGGCACCCATGCAGTTCCACATGTGCGAAGTGAGGATGGGCATATCAGAAGGGAGCGCGCCGTAAAGATTGTTGAAGAGTTCGCTCATCTTGAAGTCTTTGACTTCGGTCTTGAGGAAGCGCCAGGGCCAGGTGCTGGTCATGTAATTGAAGAGCTGATCCAAACCGGGCAAAGTCGGTTCGCCAGTGGTGAGGGATTCCCACACGTATTTATCGAACCACGGGTAACGCTGTGAGATGCGTGAGTATTTGCTATAGTTGGTATTACACCAGTTGATTACGTCGGTGCTAATGCCGGGAATGCCAAGCAGGTCGAGCCAGTAGGGAGTGAAGCCCATGGCTTTGGCAGCAGAAACGCCAGCCATCGCGATGCGATAATGACCAAAGCCCATGCGGATGGTGCTGACGATGACACCGTTCTTTTTATCTACGGGCTGTCCGCTTCCGTTGCGGACGATGTTCTTTAGCCCGAAAATATCAGAGCCATACGGATGATCTTCAACCGTCAGGTTGAATTTTTCGTTCGGGTCGTAATTGAATTTCTTGGCGAGCATGTCTTTCCATGCATCGGCGGCACGGGATTGTCGCTCTGTAATGGGGTTGCCGTACACTTCGTAGCGGCTGTTCTTCTTTTGCAGCATGACGCTTTCTCCTAAATAGGTTTATTTACAGGTATTTTTTGAAACCGCCAGCCGATTGGGCTGGCGGTTCTATTTTTGAATTAGCCTTTGACGCCGCTGCCCGCCACACTCTCTACAAAGAAACGTTGACCTAGAATGAATACGATCAACGGTGGGACGATGGCAATCGCTGCACCGGCGAGGATGAGGTTGGGTGTGTCAGAGGCACGTCCGCGCAGCACGTTGAGGGCGAGGGTGAGGACATGGTTCTTCTCGTTGCCCACATTGATGATGACCAAGGGCCAGATGAACGAGTTCCAGGCGTAGAGAAAGGTAAAAGTCGCCTGAGTGGCAAGAGCGGGGACAGAGGCGGGGATGATGATGTCTTTGAGAATGGCAAAGCGTGAAGCGCCATCCAAGAGCGCAGCTTCCTCAATTTCTTTCGGGAAGGTGATGAAGTGTTGGCGCATCAGGAAGGTGCCATACGCGGTAAATATCCACGGGATGATGAGCGCCGCAAGACGATCTGTCCAACCGATAAGCACCATGAGTTGATAAAGCGGCACGATGAGCATCACAAATGGAATCATGATGGTACCGAGATAGAAAACAAAGACTGTATCGCGACCGGGGAATTTGAGGCGGGCAAAAGCATAACCGCCAAAAATTGAAGTGACCAATTGACCCAGCACAACCAAAACCGTGACGAGTGTAGTGTTAGTGAGTGCGCGTCCGAGGTTGTTCAGGTCGATGACTTCTTTGTAGTTTTCAGGATGCCAACTGACGTTTTCCACGGGTTCACTTAAGCGCACGTTTTGGAAAACCGGTTCAGACTCGGGATTTTGCGGGTCAATGAACTCCCCTACTGTGGTCTGCTCGACGAGAATCATCGGGATAATCTGCCCATTCACTTCCACATCAAAGAGCTTGACTTCCTCTCCATTAACAGTGACTTTCTGTTGATTCATCACGCCGCCAGTCGGTTTGACCTCGCTGACAAAGCGCTCTACGGTGTTTGCCTGATCTTCAGCGGGAGCGTAGATTCCAACTTTGATATTGCTTTTGGAAAGTGCATACTCCTTGCGAACGCCGTCCACTTCCACAAAGTAAAGTGGCAGCGGTTCTTCATAACCATCTACCTGAATCGTGACCGGGTCACGCGGTAACATACGCGGCGGATAGCGGAAAGTATCTGCTGGTATTTTGAAGGAGGTGGAAAGCATGTAAAGAAAAGGGAAGATCATGACGAGCGCGAAAAACGTCAGTACGAAATAGACGCTGAAGTTGCTTAGGAAACGAACGAAGCGATACGATTTCATGTTCATGTCTGTCTCCTCTTAGCTTTCGTAAATGCTGGAGCGGCGCTGGCGCTGGAATTGGATCAGCGTCAGACCGAAGATGACGATAAAGAGCACCCACGCAATAGCAGAGGCATAGCCCTGTTGAAAGTTTTGGAAGCCGGAACGATACAGATACAAGACCAATGTGATGGTCGAGTTGTTCGGTCCTTCTGGCGGGTTCATGAGGATGAAGACCTGCTCAAAGACCTGCATGGCTTGAATGGTGGTGGTGGATACAACATAGAACGTTGTTGGGGCAAGCATGGGAAGCGTGATGCCCCAGAACTTATCCCATGCTCCGGCCCCGTCCACGGTGGCGGCTTCATATAGTTCACCGGGAATGTTCTGCAAACCCGCGAGGAAGAGCACGGTATTGAAGCCCATCGTCTGCCAGGCAGCGATGATAATGATGGCAAATAGGGCTGTCTTTTCATCAGAGACCCACTGGATTTTCGGATCTATGATGGCGACATTGAATAAGTTATTCCAAAACTCGATGCCTAATGTAATGAAGTAGTTGATGTAACCGATGGTGGCGTTGTATAACCATTGCCAAACAAGAGAGATACCAACGACTGCCGCGATGCTGGGCATAAAGTACACGGCGCGGTAGAACTTCATACCGGGCAATTTACTGTTGAGAATATTCGATAAGACCAAAGCGGGGATCACACTCAGAGGAACAGCAAACAGCACAAAGGTTAGGGTGTTGCGAAGCGCGAGCCAGAAGAATTTATCTTCTGCTGCAAATAGGATTCCCGTGTCTCCGTAAGTGAAGCGCCCCACTTCGTCATAGACTTTAATATCCACAGCATCACGGGCGAGTTGATCAGGCGATTCGAGGGTGACAAATTTGATGTTGAGAATCTTGGCGTAGTTTTCAAAGCCGACCCAATTGGGTGTGCGGATGGCGTCTGAATCGGTGAAGGAAAAATAGAACGAAAGCAGCAGCGGACCCGCAAAGAAAATAAGGAAGCCTAGTAGATTTGGCGAAAGGAACAACCAGCCATTGATAATCTGTTCATGCCCGGTCTTCACATTCAAAGCTTGAGCGATATTTGTTTGGCTCATGGACCAGATTGAAAGCCCAAAGATCACCAAGCCAACAACTGCAATCACTCCGCTGGGTTGGGCAAGTTTGCCGAGAAAATAAATAATGCCATTAAGCGCATTGACCTGCCAAAGGAAAAGCACAAAGCCGCCCAACATCACCCACTTGCTGACCGTTTTGAGACTGTTTTCTGAGTTCTTGTTCTTTGTTGGGAAATATTCTTCCAACATGCCCAGAAAATAACCGAGGGCAGTGATGCCAAGATAGGGAATGCCTTTTCCAAAATTTTCACCGAGGGCGTCGATGCCAATGAAAAATTCACCCACATTCAAGGCAAATACGAAGCAGACAACAAAACCGAGATAGTCCAGCACGAGCGAGGTCATACGCCCGGCATGGTTTCGCTTTGATATCTGATAAGCCCCATACCCGCTGAACGCAGCCGCTATCAGCACTACGATCGAAAGGACTATTTTTTGCCAGAGTGGGGTCTCTGTTGCTTGTGTCCAAATCATCGCAATGGCAGCAACTGCCAGCAAAGCGAACAATCCGCGCCAAAGGGTGTGGATGCGCAGGGGTAAATTCGTCTGAGCGTCTATCCGTGATTGAGCCGTCATATTCTCATCTCCGTGAAATGGGGCGTCAGTGCATTTACAAAAAAATCTCGAAGCTGCAAATCTTTTTGAAGTTTGGGGATTTCTTCGTAATCGGGCAAAGTGGGGCAGGCAGTAGATTGCCTGCCCCACCAGTCATACAGGGGTTACTTATTGATTGAAGACTTTGTTGGCTTCGTCACAGATCGTGGCACCGAAATCATCCACCGTGGTGGAGCCGGTCAACACGCCTTGAATGGCGGGACCCATGATCTTGTCGAATTCAGGCCAGGAACCAGCCCACAATGGACCTTCAGCGGTCGGCTTAGCATCAGGAGCGATGCCGTTCAAGAAGGCTTGGTTGTTGGCAGGAGGCGTGAAGGTGAGGAAGGCATCAAGAGCTTCGGGGCTCACACGGCTGGGGATGTTGGCGCCGAGAGCAGAGATCTTGCCCTGAGTTTCAGCAGTGGTGAGAGCCTGAACGAGAGCCCAAGCTTCTTCAGGATGTTCGGTATTGGCGTTGATCACATAAGCGCCCCAGAACAGCCAGTTACCTGGGGTGCCACCCGGACCAGCAGGCAATTCAACGACGTCCCAGTTGAAGTCTACGGTGCGGACGCCCGGAGTAGCCCAGCGACCATTCTGGAACATGGCAACTTTACCAGCGCGGAAGCCGGGTTCGGGATCTTCGCCGTAAGGCACAGCCACATCATAGTCCTGGTAAAGGGAGCGTTGGAAATCGAGACCAGCAAGGGATTCGGGGGTGTTGAGAGCACAAGCGGTGCGGTCTGCATTGAAGAAGCCGCCGCCAGAAGCATTCAACCATACGCCGTAAGGACCCCACCAAGCAGAAGCGCCGTAGCCGTAAATGTCAGAGCCGAGAGCGCGGGTAGCCTGAGAAACTTCAAGGAAGGATTCCCAGTTCCATTCGCCGTTCTTTGCCAATTCACGTGGATCAGGAGCACCAGCTTCGTTGATCAAGTCCATGTTGAGGTAGAGAGCAAAGGTCGACACATCACGAGGAAGACCCCAGAGAGCACCAGAGTCAGCACCGGTGGCGCTGGTCTCAGGATTGAAGGTCAGGTGGTACATAGGACCTTCGTAGAAGTCAGTGACAGCGAAACCGTCGGTGTTGGCAGCGAGGTCGGCAGCATTAAGAATCAAACCACGGGTAGCGAAATCAGCCACGTCGGTTCCAGGAATCCAGAAGACATCTGGAGCGGTGCCGGCTGCAATTTCAGCGCGGAGCTGATCCTGGTAGTTAGCACCTTCAGAACCACCGGGTTCATAGGTTAATGTGATACCATCAAGCTGAGCATCAAGTTCTGTACTGATCTTGCTGTAAACGTCAATCTCTTCCTGATTGTCTGGGCGTGTGCGCCAGCGCAAAGCAACATCAGCGCTCGATGCTTCGGTGGCGGGAGCTTCAGTTGCCGCTGGGGCTTCCGTCATCGCAGGTGCTTCAGTAGCAGGGGCTTCGGTTGCGGCGGGGGTGCCACAAGCAGCCAAAACAAAAGAGGCTATTACGATCAACCCCATGATCTTAAAGAGCAAATTCTTTTTCATTTATTCTTCTCCTTGGAATTAGACGAACAAATCATCGTACGATCGGTAGGTTTTGCGCTAAACGTATTACGAGGTTGAATCACCTCCTTTGACGGTAGATTGACGTACCACCAATTGAGCGGGTAATTTCAGCACAGTTTGCTCAACAGTCTTGTTTTGAATAATTTCGATCAACTTGCGGATGGCTTCCTGACCAATGAGGGGCATATCCTGCCGCATGGTCGTAAGAGGCGGGTCAAAATAAGAAGATAAAGGCATATCGTCCACGCCGATGACAGAGAGTTGATCCGGCACTTTTAGTTCTGCATCCCGCGCCGCACGCATCACACCCATTGCCATGCGGTCATTCTGGGCAAAGACTGCCGTCGGCAAATTGCCTTTCTTGACGAAATCTGCCAGCGCTTCGCTGCCAGAAGTTGCCGACCAATCCCCTTCGAACATCAACGATTGATCAAATGAAATTCCAGCTTCGTTCAATGCACGCTGAAACCCTACCAAACGGTCTTGCGAACAATCTTCTTCCATCGGTCCGGTGACCAGGGCAATGCGTTTGTGACCAAGCGAGATCAAATGCTGTGTAGCTTCGTACGCCACCTTTTCATCATCCAATGAAATCGAACACACATTTTCATCGTGTGAACGCGCGCCGACGAACACCACAGGGAATTCTTTTGGCAAAAATTCAAACCGTTCATCGGCATACGGGTTGATGACGATCAACCCATCCACACGCCTGTGCCCCACCAACTCATCTACCAAGCCCTGAAACGCTTGCGGATCTGAAGCCGACGAAGACAACACAAAATAATCATGTTGGCGGGCTTCCAACTCAGCGCCTTCGATCACACTAGCAAAGGTATAGTCTGTGAGATTGGGGGAAATAATAGCAAGCGTATGGGTTAAGCCACGCGCCATCGACCTTGCAATTGCGCTCGGACGGTAGCCCAACTCCTCAATTGCCGCCTCTACCACAGCCCGGGTTTCAGGCAACACATCGTCACTGCCGTTAATCACACGAGAAACGGTCTGGTGAGAAACGCCTGCCTGGCGGGCAACATCACGAATGGTAGGTCGATTAAGAGTCATTTGATATAATGTGACCGGTCACGTGAACGGTAACATTAGTCTACAGAAAAATAATCCCTTTGTCAAGTAGGCAATTCAAGATTGAGGTGTTTTGATGGTAAACATTAATGAGAATCTCCCCAAAATTCGCGTCTCCACTCCAAATTACCTATGGGAATGGGATAGTGTTACAGACACATTTTGGCTACACGACAAGAATCAACGCGTCATTTCCCGCGCCCAACACAAACCCCTCTGCCTTACCTCCCCCACACCGTTGGAATTTTCGACCTCCACGTATGAAATCAAAGCCGACCAAATCCACATCACCTACAGTGGACCAAACCCCGCTTCTTCCTTAACTGTGGTTTGGTCCTTCCACCCAGACTTTATCTCCCTCGAACCGTTCCTCCTCACCCTGCCGGCAGGCGTAGATCTTATTCGCATCATCTACTTCCCCGAAGTGGACGGTGACTCTTACAAACCCTCCATGTACAGCCATTATGCCGTCGTCCCCGGTCTGACCATGAGCACCAACATTTCACCCATCGTGGATTTGCACTCACGCTTCAACACCACCGCCGTGCTTGGCTCTGGCGCCATGCGTGGACCCGGTCTCACCCAACAATGGGGTCTACCTGCGCATTACTTCTGTACCTTCAACACCTCAGATCGTTGGAATGCTATCGGCGCAAAAGCACAACAAAGCCAAGCCGCCTGCTGGGGACTCGCCGCATTGCCCCAAGGCGACTTCCGCTTGGAAATACGTGAAATCGGCATCAGCCCCGTTCTCAATCTGCGCAGCGACTTATGGAAACACAAGCCAGATACATTCGGCTTTCACTTTCTCATCACCTTTGGCGAGAATTATCACGAAGCCATCCGCAAATATTATCAAGTTTTACAGCGTGAAAAATTCATCGCGCCGAAAACACATTCTGCGAAAAAGAAAGAAGTGCTGCTCGCGCCACAATACAACACCTGGGGTGTTGAGTCTGCTCTGGCTCTGCCCTCTGAGCAATTGACCGAAGACCTTGTCCGCGATATTTTCAGTAAACTTCAACGTTCTGGCATGCAAGCCAAGACCTTTGTCATTGATGACAAATGGGAAGAGATGCACGGTGAGCTCAAACATGACCCTGAACGCTTCCCAAACTTCGAAAATCTCTTAAAAGAAATCCGCGCGCAAGGCTATCACATCGGTTTATGGGCAGCATTTCTGCGCTGCCAAGACCCCGCCGCACTCGGCTTGGATAAGTCTCACTTATTACAAACACACGAAGGCAAAACGCTTTGGCTCGACCATCAAACCTCCCATTACGGCATCTTTGATATGAGCCAACCCAAAGTACAAGAAGTGTTAAGTCAGCGCGCCAAAGAATTCATCCGCCGTTACCAGCCAGACCTGATCAAGTTCGACTTCGGATACGAATTGCCCTCGCTCGATGTCTCTGCCCCAAAAGATATGACTTCTGCAGGTGAACGCCTGTTGCAAAAAGGCTTGGAAGTTATTGTGGGTGCAATGAAAGAAGAAAACCCAGACCTCGTCATCATGTACTATGGTCTGTCTCCCCTGCTTATTGATTACTACGACCTGCACAGCCCCGATGACCTCGTTTACTGTATTGGTGATTACGACCTTGAAACCAATCGTCGCGTCTTCTTTAGCAGCCTATGCGGCGAATTGGGTATGCCCACCTACAGTTCCTCCGGCTACGATTGGGACTCTGCCATCGACATCTGGTTTGATTCTGTCGCATCAGGCAGCCTTGGCTCACTGCACTGTTTCGACGGCGACGAGAACGGAGAAAAACCGTCCGCGAGACATATTGCCAAATTTAACGGAATCAACTCCCTTGTTAGGAAAGAGGCGAATTTCACCGTCAAGCCAATCCACGCAAAATGGCAGGGAGGTCTGCGGGCGGGCTTTAGTCCATCGTGGGAACGCATCGAAAACGGCAAGACGGTTCTATTGGCGTTACGCACACATCAGTTTGATGGCAAGCCCATTCAACATGAAGACCAAGATATTGTTTCATCCAACTTAATGGTTGTTGTGGCATCACTTGATGATGAGAGCATTGATTCATCTGGTCATCTTGGCATCGTGCCATTTGGTGAAGGACGATGTAAAATCAAAACGAAATATCAACGCGCGCGTTTTATCGAGCATCACTTACACGGCAAACAAAACGAAACACAGCTTGTATTTACAGATGAACTCACGCTAAAACTTAACCAAAACGGAACCCTTGAATGGGTTGAAATTATTTTCGAAAAGGAATGACCATGTTGAACAATCCTCACCGCCGTTACAATGCCCTCACTGGAGAATGGGTGCTTGTTTCACCGCATCGTGCCAAACGCCCCTGGCTTGGGCAGGTTGAAAAACTTGCCATCGACACTCTGCCGCATTACGACCCCACTTGTTATCTCTGTCCGCGCAATGAACGCGCTGGTGGTGTCTTCAACCCAGACTTTACAGGCACCTATGTCTTCAATAATGACTTTGCCGCCTTATTACCTGAGGTTGAGGATGAAGAGCCCGCCTCCACTCACCCGCTGCTTGTCTCTGCTCCCGAACAGGGAAAGTGCCTGGTGGTTTGTTTCTCACCCCGCCACGACCTGACCCTACCCGAACTTGACCTGCCCGCCATCGAAAATGTGTTGAATACCTGGTCAAGCGAATCTGCCAAACTCATGGAATTGGATTACATCCAATATGTGCAAGTCTTTGAAAACAAAGGCGCGATGATGGGCTGCTCGAACCCGCATCCGCACAGCCAAATTTGGTCGCAGTCGCAATTGCCAAATGAGATCGTCAAAGAACTCGCTACACAAAAGGAATATTTCAGCAAGAATGGACGTCCGCTTTTGCTGGATTACGTACAGGAAGAACAGAAGCAGAAAGATCGCATTCTCTTTTCCAATGACCATTTCACAGCCATGGTTCCATTTTGGGCAGTGTGGCCCTTCGAAGTGTTGGTAACAGCACATCGCCCCACCGCATATATGAAAGATTTGACCGCTAGTGAAGTTTCAGCTCTGGCAGAAGTTTTCAAAGATGTCACCACCCGTTACGATAATCTCTTCGAAATTTCCTTCCCCTACTCTATGGGTTTCCACCAGGCGCCTGCAGACGGACAGTTCCATCCCGAATGGGTGTTACATGCGCATTTCTATCCGCCTTTGCTGCGCTCAGCCACAGTACGAAAGTTCATGGTTGGGTATGAAATGCTCGGTATGCCACAAAGAGACATTACCCCAGAAACCGCCGCAGAAAGATTGAGAGCGGTATCAAACGTTCACTATAAATCTCAGAAATAAACGGATAACAAAAGCGATGGAGTTTTCTCCATCGCTTTTGAATTAATTGAGCTATGCGATCATTTTTCTTCCAACGGTGCAAACCCGCCGCCAAGAATTTCTTGCGCAGGCGAAACGATAACAACAGCCCTTGGATCTTCCTTGGCGACAGCGGACTTGAGTGCATGCGCTTCCGTAACCGTTAACGCACACATCAGAATGGAACGGTCCTTCCCCGTATACATCCCTTTGCCTTGCATGGAGGTGACGCCACGTTTCAAGTCTGTCATGATGCGATTTGAGACTTCTTTCGCTTTGTCGGTAATAATGAGCGCCAGCAGCTGTCTGCGTCTTTTCCTGGGGACAAGCAACGAACGCAACCCCGTATGTTTGCCCTCCATGGATGGTGCGGCAGGGGCTGTCTCATCCCCGAAACGCGGCAAGACTTCACCTGTAGCCTTGGTCATGCCAACTGTGCCAATCGCAATAATCAAAAGGAAAAGATGATACGCCAACCCAAGCGAGATCATGACAAACCCCGGTATGGGTCCTACTGCCCCACGATTAACAAACTCAGCAATAGTTGTAGCAGGTTCAGGGAAGAGAAAGCTTTTCGCCATCCACGAAACAAAGAGAATCAGATAGATCCAAAGGTAATTACGCCGCAACCTGCGCCCAAACGCCTCCCACATGGAGATGGGAAAACTCGGCGTTAGCAAATTCTCAGCAAGGTTTTCCGCCCACTCAGGTGAGGGATGAAACGGAGGCACAAGCATCGGAGCATAAAAATCCGTTTCCATCAAGCGGACGCGGTAACTCCACAATTCATAATAACGGTAGCGCCTTGCTTCAATAAATAAAAACCATGTAACCAGCAAGGTATTCAAAATGATGACGCCATGATGAACATTAGGCTGACTGAACGAAATGGAAAGAGTAGCGCCTGTGGCAACGACCGCCCAGTTGGTGGTCGTATCCAAGCGTTGACGCCAGACATTGGCACGCTGAACTTCAGCACGAAAAAGATGCACCATGGCAGTGACAAATTCACTGCTTTTGAGTTTGTAGCCGCGATACGTCCAAACAGATTCTTCTTCCTGTGTGGGCGGTGGCGGGGGTATTGCTTTTTTTCTTGGCATGAGATTTATCCGATCGGCATAAGAATGGGAAGAACAAGCAAAAGAATAACGACAAGCAAAATCGTGAGCGGAATGCCCACCTTTGCATAATCTTTGAAGGTATAACCGCCTGCGCCCATCACCATCACATTGACGGCATGCCCAAGCGGTGACATGAACGCCATGGACGACGCCAGCGCAACCGCCATAGCAACACTGCGCGGATCCATCCCAACCTGTTGACTGGTCGCAATTGCGATCGGCGCTATCACAGTGACAGCTGCTGCGCCGTTGATAATCTGAGTCAAAGCAACGGTCAGCAGGACAAAACTCGCCAGCAATACCAGATGACTTGCATTCCCAAGCGTGGAAAGAATCACATCAGCAAACAGCGTGGACGCGCCTGTCTTATTCAAGGCGACGCCAAGCGGCAACATGCCTGCAACCAAAAATATGCTGCGCCAGTCAATCGAGCGATACGCCTGATCCATGCTCATAGTTCCAATAAGCACCATCATCACAGCTCCTGTCAGCATGATCTCTGCGATGTTATCGGAGAATACGACCGCCAGTGCGAGTGTGGCAAACATGATGAGAACCGTCAGCCAGTTGCGCCATGTCATGCGCGTGGATGGAGCCGACTCAGCCAGCAGAATCAGTCCAGGCTCCGTTCGCAACAGGTTCAAACTTTTTTCAGTGCCTTGCATTAAGAACCCGTCACCGAATTCAAGCGGCAGATCCGCCAACCGTGTTCGGATGGAACGTCCACGCCTCCAAATGGCTAATACCTTCGAGTTGAACTTCTGCTCAAAGCGAATTTCAGACAAGGTCTGCGAAGCGAGATGAGAGCGTGGCGCGATGGCGGCTTCGATCAATTTCATATTAGGCGTGGAAAGATAATCCTGTTCCCATTCGCCTGAAGGCAGCACTTCCAACATCTCCCCCAACGATTCAGGCACGCTATCTTCAGGGCGAGCCATGATTAGCAAAATATCATCGCCCTTCAGAATCATCTTCGCTTCAATAGGCAGGGTGCTTCGTCCGCGTTGAACCGCGATCACATTGAGATGATGTTTTTCGCGCAAGCCGCTTTTTTCGAGAGTCACACCGTCCAAACTTCCGCCCTTACAAACCTCAGCGCGCACCAACCGTTCAGCAAGTTGGTACGTCTTAATTAATTCATCTGAAGCATTTTCTTCTTCATGCCGTTGCGCAGGCGACTGGCTCGGCAATAGTTTTCGTCCCCATAAAACCATGAACATGATTCCCGCAAATACCAGCGGCAACCCAACGGGCAAAAAATCCGTCAGAGAAAATGCAGGCAATTTCGCATCGCGCAACAGTCCGCTCACCACAAGGTTGACTGTTGTCAGCAGAGTTGCCATGCCGCCCAAAATGGTTCCGAACGCCAACGGCATGAGCAACTTCGACGGCGATATTTTCATTTTCCGCGCCACACCAGATAGCGAAGGGAACAGCAACGAAGCCGCCGCAATGTTATTCATGAAAAGCGACAACACTGCAGAAGCGGTCATCACACCGAAGATCAATCGTCGCTCGCCAGCGCCAAACAATTTGATGATGAACAACCCGATCCGCTCCGTCATGCCAGAGCGGCGCAGTCCTTCCGCAAGGATGAACGCAGACAGCATGATGATAACTGCCTGTCTGCTGAATCCTGAAAAGGCTTCCTGCGGAGTCAAAATTCCGCTCAAGCCCAGGGCGAGCATCAACATCAACGCGACAATGTCGGCTCGCAGGATGTTTCTCAGCAACAGGATGGCTGCAATGCCGAGGAATATTAAAGTTAAACTAGTTTGCGACATATGGTTTTGGACATTTTGATGTTTCATACTCAACTAAAAGTTAAGTTTCTTTAAAATTCTTCTTGTGTAATGAATGAGTTTACACCCACTAAAGAAAATAATTCGTGAGTCTTCCATTACGATCGCCATCAAAACCATGAAGCATTCTTAATAACCACTCTAATTACCAACCTTAGAAAAAAAGCCCAGTGCATGCACTGGGCTTTTTTTCTAATCGCGAGAGATTGGCAACTTATCGTGCATCCATGCACCAGTTCCGCCAACAACATTGTAAATAGTCTTGAATCCTTTTTGACCCAACAACGCCGCCGCAGATTGACTACGGCTGCCGCTGGCACAGATCACAGCTACGGGATGTTCAGTATTCAGCTCAGAAACCCGTTTGGAAAGCTGACCGAGTGGTATGAGAATTGCACCGGGCACATGCCCTTGCTTGTATTCCCATGGTTCACGCACATCCACAACAACAGGGCAATCGCCATTTGAACAAGATTGCATGATGTTGTACAGTTCATGCGGTTCAATATCTTTCACATCGCCAGCCGCGAGCGGGAGCCCCATGCTTTCCCAAACATCCAACCCTTCAGCGAGATATCCAACCACATTTTCATATCCCACACGAGCCAGACTATACACCACACGTTCATAATCTGCCGGGTTTTCAAGCAAAAGAATCATCGGTGCATCAGGAGGAAATACGAACCCAATGCGATTGCTCAATTGGTCATTCGCTTCAAGATGAACTGAACCGGGGATATGTGCCTGCACATAGGCTTCCTTAGAACGAGTATCGAGCAAGCCAGCACCACGCTGGAAGAAAGGCACCGCCTCTTGAATGGACAAGGGTTTGGATTCTATAACCCCAAGCGCTTTCACCCCTTTGCGGTTCATCGCTTTGATGCGGGTATGGTTGCCCGGTTGTTCTGGCAAATCGCTGACAGCATACTGCACAAATTCTTCCTTTGAGCGTGGAGCCAACGCCGGGTTGGAAATGCGTTCAAAGCCAAGCGTGGTTGAGCGCATAGAACCGATCGATTTTCCACACAATGAACCCGCTCCATGACCCGGGTAGATCAACAATCCATCATTCAACGGAAGGATCTTCTCGAACATGGTGTGATACATATCGCTAGCGAGTCCGTTCGCGGCTTCAGCTCCCACAAGGTCAGGTCGCCCCATATCGCCAACGAAAAGGGTGTCCCCAGTCAATGCCAGCCAAGGCTGGTCTGAACGAGTGGTATCGGTAACAAGTAAAGTAATGCTTTCAGGGGTATGCCCGGGTGTGTGCAGTACGGTGAGGCGCAAATTTCCCAGTTCCAATACATCGCCACCACGGACAACTTCATGCGGGAATTCAGCTCCGCTCGCTTCATGGACGTAGATCTTCGCACCTGTGCGAGCAGATAGGTCACTGTTTCCAGAGACATGGTCGGCATGCAAATGAGTTTCAATAATGTGAGTGATGGTCAAGCTGCGAGAAGAAGCCGCATCAAGATACTTCTGAATGTCGCGGTCTGGGTCTACGATGGCAGCCACCCCTTTGGCTTCACATCCTACAATATAAGATGCGCACCCAAGCCCATCAATAAAGAATTGTTGTGAATACATATGTGCTTCTCCAAATACCTTTAATAGAGTTTTTTCAAATTATCTACCAGCAAAAAAATCGCTAGTAGAATGACGAACCAAGCAAATGTAGTTTGTAATTTTTTTGCAGGCAAGAACTTTGCCAAACGTGCACCAATGAAGGTTCCTAGCAAACCAGATGAAACAAACACCAGGATCAATAAAGGCTGAATAGAGTTATCATGGATATGCCCTAAAAACCCTGCCATACTATTCATCGTGATTATAACCAACGAGGTGCCTACCGCCATTTGCATGGGCAGCCCAACTAGGACCACCAAGGCGGGCACAATTAGAAACCCGCCCCCTACACCGAGCACACCTGTCAATGTGCCAACAGTAGCCCCGCTGACGAGCGTAACCCAGAGGGGTCTTTCATGCTCAACCATGCTTTGTACTTCTTTGCGAACGAGTAAAAAACTGCCAATAATGAGCATTAGAACAGCAAATGCTATCAATAACATTGTAGGCGGAATAAGTTTAGAGAAGCCCGAGGCGAGGAAAGCCGTCAGCATACCGACCCAGCCAAAAACAAGTGCGACGCGCCAGTTCAACGTCCCCTGTATGCGGTGAAAGTTTGCACCCATTAAACTATTCGCTCCCACCACTGCCAGTGATGTGGTCACTGCCACTTGTGGAGTTTGCCCTAATAAATAAACCAATGCAGGGACCATCAAAATTGAACCTCCTCCGCCAAGCAACCCGAGCGAAAGCCCGATTGCAAGACCGAGGAGGAGTTCCATACCCAGCAAATTACTTTCCCTTGAATTGAGTGCGCGACCAAAGATACATGCCGCCACGAACGTTCATAACGGTGTACCCTTGTTTGGCAAGCGTACGGGCAGCCGAACTGCTTCGGTTTCCAGAAGCACAGATACAAGCGATCTCTTTATCCTTTGGCAGTTCATTCAGGCGGCGGCTCAACTCACCCAGTGGAATCAACTTGGCACCTGGAACGTGCCCATTCTTGAACTCTTCTGGTTGACGCACGTCAATCAGCATAAATTTTCGTTTGTCTTTTAATTTTTCATTCAGCTCGTGCGGAGTCAGCTCCGGAATTGGTTTTCCAAACAACATTTCGAGTAAATTCATACTGTCTATCTCCAAATTTTGATATAAGCTTTGATGCACAGCCTCAAAAAAAGATACAAAAAGCGAAACACAGATGTGTTTCGCTTTTGAGTATGACAAAAGATAGAACTTCTAGAAATCAGCTAAATTGTTTTCGCAATTCAGCGGCTGCGGCGTTCAATTCTTGGGCATGTTTCTGAATTTTCTTGATCGCGGCAACAGCATCATCTACACCTTTAGGTCCAGCACGGAAAATCGCTTCATCCAACCAGACCGCTTCATGCTCGCAGGCGCGCGTTGCTTCGGGCAAGTTCATATTCTTGAAATCAAAATATTGCGGGAAAGCATTCGGCACTGCTAATTTTGATCTTTGCGGTTGGAACAATTCATAATTGTGCATAGCTTCATAACCGGTCCAGCACCCCACACCTTCGGCATCCAAAGCTGCGCAGAGCACATCATGTTCGATGCCAAATTCTGCTGGATCTACGGCAAAGACATAGCGATAGAACGAACGGGTGGTATGACGTGGGTCGCGCTTCAACACGCGTACTCCTTTAACTTCGCTCAACGCCTCATCCATATACGCTGCCATTTCTTCACGCTGTTTTGCCTGTGCCGGGAAGCGTTCAATGCCAACCAAAGCCAGAGCAGATTGCAACTCGCTCATACGGAAGTTACCACCTTGAACAGAAAGACCGTTTGCATCCTCTTCCCCCCCGCCCAAGGCGTGCGGACGTCCGCAATCAATAATGGATGCGGCAAATGCAGCATGTTCGGGAGATTTACACAAAAGAATCCCACCTTCGCCGGATGTTAATGTCTTCGAAGATTGCAAAGAGAATGAACCGAAGTGACCTATGGTCCCTGCGCCCATGCCATTCCATTTTGCGCCGTGCGCATGAGCACAATCTTCAATGACGATTAAGTTATATCTTTCCGCCAATGCCATAAGTGCATCCATATCAGCCATTTGATGACCAAGATGCACGGGGATGATCGCTTTGGTCTTTGAGGTAATGGCTCGCGCCACAGCGTTCGCATCCAAACAATAGGTGTTCGGGTCAACATCCACAATGACAGGAATGGCACCTGCGCCCATCGGTGCAGATGCGGTTGCCTGAAAGGTATATGCTGGCACGATCACTTCATCTCCCCAGCCGATCCCCGCAGCACGCAACGCAACTTCCATTGTGATGGTACCGTTGATCATCGGTACAGCATATCCACCGCCTTGTAGCTCAGCAAATTTCTTCGCCAGCTCTGCTGTTTTCGGTCCCGGGTATGGAAAACCACCCCAACGCCCAGATTTAATCACTTCGGTCACCGCATCAATATCACGTTGATCCCACACGGGCCATTGAGGGTAGTCTTCTATTCTGATTTTTGAACCGCCAAGAATTGCTAGTTCAGACATGGATGCTCCTTCACACACTTCAAATTGAATTTACAACACATCTTTCATCATTTCTTTTGCGCTTCGCACCATCGCATCGCGCACTGCATAGCCATCAAAACCAGTCTGTTCCATACCCAAGATAACCGCCCCCACCACAGGCGGACCTTCCAGCCGAATCAACTTTGCCTTTGGGCAATGCGTCAAAACTGTTGCTTTCATTGAGCCGGTAATCAATTCACCCGCATTAAAGACACTACCAGATTGAATGACTTCAACTTCATCGTTCTCCATGTCAATTTGCCGCGCCACAGAAACTGCGAGCATGCCCAATTCTTCGCCCGCCCATTTCAGAATTTCACGAGCTGCATAGTCGCCAGCACGAGCCGCATCCACGATCTGCAAAACGATGTAAGGAAATAGATGATAGGTTTCATTTGATAAACCTTCCATCAAATCCATCTCATCTTTTGCCCCAACCGCTTCCACATAGATTTTTGTCAACACGGTAGGCGAAATACGTTTAATCCACGCATAATTCACCATTTGCAAACCGCGTGCCAAAATCTCATGCGCCCCGCCGAACTCGCCAAACGGAGAGCCATTCCCCACCACGCGTCCTTCTTTCCCCGCATGGTTTCTTCCACGGCAATTATTCGAAGACCCCGCCGTGACGTTCACACCTATGCCGCGGGTTGCACCCGCCAAGAGTCCATTCACGCCATCATTGACCACTTCAACCGGGCACGACAGCCCCAGCACAGATATCGCCTGCAAATGCGGAGCTCGGTCTGACGGGAAATCGCATCCAGCCACGCCAAAGCCTGCTCCAGCTACCTGAGCTTTATCCACACCGGAAGTTCCCAATGCGCCTGCAAAAGATTTCATCAACGCCTCTTGCAAACCATCATATCCGACCCCTTGATGATTACCACTGCCCGCTTTGCCAAACCCTACACATTGTCCCATCTCGTCAACAAGCAAAGCATGGGTTTTTGATGAACCAACATCAACACCGAGGAAGTATCGTTTCACGTTAGTATTCTCATATCGGCAATGGCTACTTAAACTGAGGTAACCACTGTTTGTTTGTCTCTAGCATGTCGTCCATTACGTCTTGTACTTTATCAGCGCTGGGTCCGAGCGGATTTGTAAGAAGCGCTTGATACATCGCATTTCTATCGCCATGCACCGCAGCTTCGACGGTAAGTAGTTCGTACATTTTCACCTGAGAAAGAAGTCCGAAGCATGAAGCAGGCAGCGGGTCGGCAGGAAGCGGGTGGATTCCTTTTTTATCCACTTTGGCAGGCAGTTCCAACACCCAGTCTGCTGCCCATTCTTTCACTGCTCCATTATTCCGCACATTGACCACATGCACCTCACCCAGATCGTTGTAGTGTGAATTGATCAACTGCGTCGCAAGCGTGGAATAATATGCCCCGCCGCGCTTCATTAAATCTGCTGGAGGTTCAGTAAGGTTCGGGTCTGCATAATCACGCAGAAGATCTTTTTCAATTTCCATCACTTGTTCAGCGCGTGATGGCGGCCACTTTTTTTGCTCGTTGAATTTCTTTTCGGTGTAATAAAAATACTGCAAGTAATAATTGGGGATCATGCCCAAGGTCTCAAGCGTACGGATATCCCATTCGCCTTCTTTCTTTGCTTCTTCGAGATAGGCAGGGAAAATATGCTGCCACATTTCTTCGCCATCAACTGTGAACCCGCGATGCCAGGTCAGATGATTCAAACCGAGAGTATTCAACACTGCACGGTGATCTTCGATTTTAT
The DNA here is from genome assembly GCA_046328915.1 of Anaerolineales bacterium. GTDB lineage: Bacteria > Chloroflexota > Anaerolineae > Anaerolineales > Villigracilaceae > Villigracilis. The sequence goes on from JAXLVR010000005.1 coordinate 219,942, forward strand.
TGCCTGTCACTTTCTCCAAGCCTTCGAGAATTTCCATCTTGGTGGTGATACCTACATTGCATACCCCAACCGAAAGCACGTCAGAGGCATAACGATTCAGAGCTTCAGTGACAAGCCCAGCGGGATTTGTAAAATTTGCAAGCAAAGCCCCCGGCGCGGTTTCGCGCATATCTCTGGCGATGCTCAAAATGACCGGAATGGTGCGCAGTGCTTTTGCCATGCCACCCACACCTGTTGTTTCCTGCCCGATCAACCCATGCCGCAGCCCAAGGTATTCATCGCCGCGCCGAGCTGGCATCATCCCAACTCGCAATTGCGTTGTCACATAGGAAGCACCAGCAATCGCCTCTTTCTGAGACGTGGAAAGGATCACCTTAAATGGTTCGCCTTTCGCTTTCACCATTCTCTGTGCAAACCCGCCCACAACCTCCAGCCGTTCTTTATCAATGTCCATCAACCAAAGTTCGGTAATAGGCAGCGAATTGACTCTTGCCAAAAATCCGTTCACGAGTTCAGGGGTGTACGTTGAGCCACCTCCAATGACTGCAATTTTCATACGTTAACTACCTTTCCAGTTCTACTTGATTCATAGGCTGCATCAACAACCTTCATGTTGATCCAACCTTCCATTCCGCCCGGGCTTGGCTTCTGATTTTTCTGAATACATTCTACAAAATACTGTAGCTGGTCATCATACAAACTTTGCGGGCAATGTTCTGCACGCGGGTATTCAAACCCAGATTCGATAACATCAACCTTTTCTTCTTTTGTATTTGGCAGTTCAACCTTGGTTGGGAACAACTGTCCGAAACCATTCAACCCATATAACTGTGTCGCCGCTTCGGGTCCGTCGCTGTGCGGTTGCCACCACCCAGACTCGATATATGAAGTCGCACCGTTATCCCATTCCACAATGATGATGCCGGTATCATCGACATCGAAGTCTTTGTAATAGGTTCCGATCTTGGCAAAGACAGAAACAGGTTGAGGGTCACCTAGCAAGAAACGAGCCGTATCTAAAGCATGGATGCCCATATCTGCCATGGCACCACCACCTGCAAATTGCTTTTGCGTGAACCAGCCAGAAGGTCCCCAATGGGTATGCACACCATATCCCTTCGTGCGGATGATGCGTCCAAATTTCTTCGATTGGTTTTTTAGCCACAGTACATCCGGGTCAAAGCGCCAACAGTGTGCAACCATCAACAAAGCGCCAAATTTTTCTGCGGCTGCGTTCATACTCTCCGCTTCTTGCGCATTCATCGCCATAGGCTTTTCCACCATCACATGCACTCCTGCTAACAATGCGGCAATGGTCTGCGGAGCGTGGAGATAATTGGGTGTTGATATGACTAACGCATCCACACCTCCATCTTTCAGCATGACATCTACGGTATCATATTGACGTTCGATCCCAAAGCGTTTCCCAAACTCGCTCATTGAGTCTGGTTTGTGATTAATGACCGCGACCAGATCCAAGCCCAAATTTTGCGCCGCCTGCGCATGGGCTTTATTGATATAACCCGTACCTGCAAATGCAATCTTTATCGCCATGAATTTTCTCAAGCCCAGAATTGGGGTAAATATTCCTTATAAGTGGTCAAGTAATCATCCAGGATCAACTTTGCCTGTTCAATATCAGTGATGACTGGGTCAAGCAGGAGACATTGCAAAGCTTTTTCACGCGAGCCTTCCACTGCGGCATCTACACCAAGTTGCGAAACGAACAGCTCTCTGCGACACAACTCAGCCACTGCCAGTGGAAGTTCACCCGCATGCACCGGCTGAATACCTGCTCCATTCACCACTATGGGCGTTTCCACAATGGTGTTCAAAGGCAAATTTGGGATCTGCCCTACATTCGGCAGGTTCGCCGCCAGATGATAATGAGTGCCTGCACAAGTGATATTCTCAATCATCTCCAATGCACCTTCGCTATCACTTTCAAGAAGGGAATCAATTGGCAATTCATGATTTGCCATTTTGTTCAAGCGTTCCAATTCCAATTCACGTAAGGCGGCACGTTCGTCCCAGTTATAAAGTTGAATATTGTATTTTTCCCACGGTTTGGTTTCAGGGTTGCTCAACCAAGGCAGGTATTCACAAAGATGCGAATCACCGGGGACAGGCATACAGCCAAAGGCATCGTTCACTCGGCGAGTCAACGGCTCAAAGTCTGGGTTGAAGCGGGCATAGCGTTCACGAAAAAGCGGATATAGATCCTCACCCGTTTCGCGGTCTACCATCGACAGAATCCATGAAAAATGGTTCGTGCCTGCAGCGCGGATATCCAACCGCTTCACTGCCTGACCGATCACCTGTTCGCGCAAATCATGCTGATCCACCTCTGCATTCATATTGCGTATCCCAGTCGGGATATCAAAGCCAAGATCAGCGCCAAGCACCAATCCTGCATAGCAATAGCCAATGTAAATTTGATGACACAACCCAATAACTTTGATCTTGCTATATCGATTGACCGCATCGCAGATTCTCACCATGGGGTTGGTGAAGTTAATGAACCATGCATCAGGGCAGGCTTTTTCCATTTCGTGAGCAATGTCCAAAATAGGACCGATATTCCGCGCCGCGTGGGCAAAGCCGCCGGGTCCGCCATTTTCAGCATACGGCTGGCGCACGCCATACTTGAGCGGAATTTCAAAATCTTGCTGCCACAAATTTTCTCTGGCTCCCACTTCAATGGCGCAAACTACAAAACGGCTATCGGGCAATGCATCGCGATGGTGGGAATATGCTTCGATCTTGAAACCCGAATCCCATTCCTGATTAAGGCGTTCTGCCAATCGACGAACAATATCCAAACTATCTGTGTTTCGATCTACGAGTGCTAGCGTAGACCCACGTAACTTCTTCGAGCGCATAATGGCAGCAAGCGTATTCTCGCCAAAAGACGCTGACCCAGCGCCGATGACTGTAATCTTTGTAGATGTCATAATAAATCCGTCTCTCTCAGAGTTATTCTTTTGAACCCGTCAACTTGATGCCTTGAATGAAGGTTTTTTGCGCAAAGAAGAACGCAATAATGATGGGAATGGTAAAAATGGCTGAAGCTGCCATTAGTTGATTCCAGATCAAGGTGCGCTGACTTTGAAAATCTTGCAAGCCAAGTGCCATCGTAAAGTTGCGCGGGCTGGTCAGGAACAGCAACGGACCGGTGAAGTCATTCCATGCCCATAAAAAGGTGAAGACGGTCACTGTTGCCAGCACAGGCGTGGAAAGCGGAATGACAAGCTGAGTAAAGATCTGCCACTCTGAAGCACCATCCACCCGGGCGGCGTCGCACATTTCTTCTGGAATGGTGCGGAAGAATTGTCGCAACAGGAAGACATCGTAGGCATTCGCAAAGAATGTAGGAATGATGAGGGGCAAAAAGCTATCGCCCCACCCGAGAAAGTTATTGAACAAAAGGTATAAAGGAATCATGGTGACCTGATACGGCAGCATCATAGTCGCCAAAACAATAACGAACAAAACATCACGCCCGGGGAATTTGAGGCGCGCAAACGCATATGCAACCGGTGTATTCGATAGCAAGGTTCCCACAATAGAGAAGAAGGCAATGATCAAACTATTCTTGAAATACACCCAAAAACTGGCATTGATGCTTGGACGTGAAGCACGGTTCATCGCTTCTGGAAAGTTCTGCCACCGAAAGCTGACATGCATGACCGGTTCGGCGATCTTTGTATTCCCTTGTTGCATTTCATATTCAAAAGTTTTTTCAGGAGAAGCCGGGTCCACAAAGGTGCCAACTCCTTCCACGATCTTGAGGGCGGCCAATTGCTTCACACCGTCCGGCGTTTGCACATCATAGAGTGGATATTGCTCGCCATGTATATCGACTAGAACATTATCGTAAGGCAGCCAACGCGGTGGAGTATGGAAGACATCTTGATTAGATTTAAATGCCGTGATCAACATCCATAAAAATGGGACGAGGAAAAACAAACCGACAAAGTTGATCAAAGCATGGCTAAAAAGCGACTGAAAGAAGTCGCGGACTTTTCGGCTGCTTATTTTCTTTTTTACTTGTGCAGGATATTGGGTCGGGAAGTTTGTATTTGTCATCTGTCTACCCTGCGTAGTAAGTGAATTTGTCACTGATCTTCATCATCAGCAACGTACAAAGGAGAATAATAATGAACAAAACCCAAGCCATGGCTGAGGCATACCCCAACTTCAGCCATTGGAAAGCATTCTGGTAAAGAAGCACACTATAGAAAAGCGTTGAGTTCAACGGATACCCAAGCCCTTGAAACCCTCTAAACACATAGGCTTGTGCAAAATATTGGAACATAAAGATGGTGCCAGTGATCAGATTGAAAAGCGTAATTGGCGAAACCATTGGAACGGTAATATTCCAAAGTCTCTGCCACCAACTGGCTCCATCCAACTCAGCAGCTTCCAATAAACTGAGCGGTACATCTTGTAAACCTGAAAGATAAATGATGATGGTATTCCCCATCCCCCACATGCCCAGCAAAATAAGCCCCGGTTTCGACCATGCCGGGTTGGTCATCCAATTTGGTCCTTCAATGCCGATATAGCCGAGCAAGGTGTTCATAATGCCCGCTTGCGGATTTAATATCCACAACCACAGGATCGTGCTGGCAACGGTCGGCACAATGGAGGGTAAAAAGTAAATAACACGGTAATAGGCTTGCCCGCGTACTTTTAGATTTAAAAGAATTGCACAAAAAAATGAAGAGAATAAGGTTAAAGGAACACCAATCAAGACCATATACAACGTGTTATATAACGCTGTCCAAAAAAGGTCATCCGTTAGCAGATCCGTGTAATTTTTGATGCCATTCCACTCCAAAGGCTGGCGCGGATGGTAAATGGTAAAGCTATACACAAGAGACGCTATCATGGGATAAAGAGTGAAAGCCAGGAAGCCAATCGTCCACGGAAGCAGGAACAACATTCCGATCTTGAAATTGCGGCGTTCATTCATGCCCCATTTCTTAAACTTGGGCGGCCAGGAAAATTTCCATCCTGTTGTTCGAAATTCTTCCATGTCGTATCTCCAGTCCACATAATGTCACCCTGAGTGTGCGCCTCTTTCAAGTGCGCTATCACTCAGGGTGGCATGCTATTACTTACTTCAGCGCATCTGCCAGTTTCACTTCAAACTCGGCTTGCACATCATCCAAAATCGGCTTTGGATCCATACCAGCATGTAAAACCTGTTCGATCACCAAACCCCAGGCATCGTTAAATTCAAGTGAAATGGGGGTTGTGACGATAATCTTGGCATTCGGGCTCGAGATCAGATCTGTAAAGACCTTGAATTTCGGGTTGCTGGTAAAGCATGGGTCTTCGGCTGCCTTCTTACTCGTAGGAAGATTCGCGTTGAAGCAGAATTCTTCCGCCACAACCTCAGGAGACATCATCCATGCCAACAACTTGGCAGAGGCTTCTTTATTCGGAGCGCCGCTGGGAATAACAGCCACAGTTCCCTGTACAACGGCAGTATTGGCACGGTCAGGGTGATCCGCTGGTGGCGGGAAGGGCGCTACGCCATAGCTGGCTTCAGGCTTGAACGCGTTGATAAAGTTCGGACCCGTCATCCATTCGCCATCCACATACATGGCAAGTTTGCCAGTATAGAAAGGATAGTCAGCAGACATATACGTATCCGCCCAACCTGAAGAAAAAGCCATCACGTTATCCACACCGTATTTGGTATAGAACTGTTGTTGCCAGGTAAGTGCATCCAATACAGGCTGACTGTTGACTGTCATCTGCGTTCCATCTTCGTTGTACCAGAAGCCGCCATACATATTGATATACAGATCACTATGGTCCCAACCCATATCAGGGAGGAAACCGATCTGCTCAAGAGAACCATCTGGAGCAACCTTTGTGAGCTTATCTGCAAACTCTGCAAGCTCCTCCATCGTTGCAGGCGGAGTCTCAGGGTCTAGACCGGCAGCTTCGAACAAATCCTTATTCCAGAACAAGGCATACATATCCGTCCCCCAAGGCAAACAAAGAATCTTATCGCCGCTGCGGCATTGGTTAAGAGGGGCATCGAAGAAATCGTTCAAGTCAATACCACCTGTAGCAACGGCGCTGTTAAGGTCATCTACCAGACCTTCCTTGTAATAAGATTTCACAAGGTCTCCGCCGCTCAACACCAACACATCCGGGGGTTCCGAGCCGGTCAGCGCGGGCAAGATCTTATCGGTTTCCAAAGGCGCAGTTACTTCAACCTTAATTCCCGTTTCAGCGGTGTATTTATCAAAGAGGGCTTGAATTTGCTGTGGGTTATCACCCCATTGAATCCACACACGCAAAGTATCTACCTGAGACGTCTCCTGCTTGCCTCCACCGCATGCCGTTAATAGCATGGAAAGGATAACGAACAGGCTGAATAGCGTGAAAATCTTTTTATTCATGATTCTCCTCCAGGGAAAATGATTTAGGATTCGACAACAATCAACTGGATACTCTTCGCTACACCTCCTTATGAATGACTTTTACATCCGCACGATTCGCGGATAACCAACTCGGTACGCATCAAAACCAGACTTTCCGCCTGTCCATCATCCATGAGGCTTTTTAATTGGCGGACAGCTTCTCTACCTACTTCTTCGATCGGTGCACGAACGGTCGTCAGTGCGGGGGAAATGTAACGGGAAAATTGAACATCATCGAAACCGACAACAGCCACATCGTCTGGAATGAGGCGTTTCGACGCTTTCAGGGCACGGTACACACCAATCGCTGTATCATCGTCGCCCGCGAACACCGCGTCAAATTGAATCCCATCTTGAATCATTTTTTGAATACTGGCAAACGCCATCTCTTCTTCAAAGCCGCCCATCACCACAAGCTCTGGTGCGAAAGGAAGGTTGTGCTTCTCTAATGCTTCGCGGTATCCCCGTTCACGCCATTGCGAGTCTTCATGCTCCGCAGGTCCGCGCATATATACGATCCGTCGGCGACCATGCTCTTCGATCAGGTGACTAACCAACACCTCAGCACCATCTTTATTTTCGATCGTCACAACAGGAATTTCCAACCCATCGGGCGGGGTCTGATGCATGAGTACCAATGGAAAATTGATTTTATGCAAACGTTCAAGTTCTTCTGCTGCCAGGCTGGAGGTAAAGACCAACAACCCATCGGTATTATGTTCCCCCAACGTTTTTCGTTGACTTACATGCGCACCTTGTGTGGAATGAATCAGAAGCTCATATCCCATTGCACGTGTTTCAGATTCAATTCCCTTAAGCAATAAAGGAAAGAAGGCGCCACCAATCTCAGAAAGGATCAACCCGATCGTATTTGTTTTGCGACTGGCAAGAGTCCGTGCCGCAGTTCGTGGGACAAAACGCAAATTATTCATTGCCATACGAACCCGTTCAGCTTTATCTGCCTGAACAGGGACTGAGCCATTCAACACACGGCTAACCGTCGCAATAGAAACGCCAGCATGTTTGGCAACATCCTTGATAGTAATAGAAACTGAATTATTTTTCATACTTTGAAAGCGTTTTCAGAAAACGCTTTCAAAGTATAGGCTCATGAGCAAGAAGAGTCAAGGGCTGCTCACCTACTGGCAATACTCAGCAACTTAAGGAAAGTATGTTTGAAGCAATATCAATGGTTTATCTTTTATGAAATAAAATTATTATCAACCAATGAGGTGCTCATAAGTATTTTCCATACAAGAGATACTACCCATATGGATCATAAATTTTGCCTCTTGACTTCGCCCTTCAATTTTGTTATTATGTTATCGATAACATGTTATCGATAACATATATCAGTATGTCATAAGGTTATTACCCTTGACCCTACCCGACCAGAAGAGACGTGTCACCATAAAAGATGTAGCATATGCTGCTGGCGTATCTACTCAGACCGTTTCGCGTGTTATCAATAATGTCTCGTACGTCTCAGAGGGGACACGAAAACGAGTTGAAAATGTAGTTGAAAAAATGGGCTACCGCCCCAGCACGCTTGCTCGTAGTCTTATTCAAAAACGCAGTTACACCCTTGGAATTGTTACATTTGGACTTAGATACATCGGTCCATCTCGCACCCTTAATGGAATCGCAGACCAGGCAGATAAACTAGGCTATATGCTTTTGATGAAAGAGCTTGATAATTTTGATAAACATAGCCTCAACGAAGTGATGGACTCTCTCCTTGCACGTCAGGTGGATGGGATCATCTGGGTTGCTCCTGAAATTGGCGAAAACCATGCTTTTGTAGATGAAAATTCTGATGGCGGTATGCCTGTACCCATTCTCTTTTTAGCGATGAGACCTCGCACCGAAGTTGACAGCGTGGCTACTGATAATTATCAGGGTGGCGTGATGGCAACCAAACATCTGTTAGAGATGGGTAGAAAACGCATTGGTCACATCTCTGGTCCCATGACTTGGTGGGAAGCAGAAGAACGAAAACGCGGCTGGCGGGAGACACTTGAAAAAGCCGGTTTAGATGCTTCTGAAAAATTGTGTGCCGAAGGAAACTGGTCTTCAGCAAGCGGAGAGCAAGCTTTTCATCAACTACTTAAGAACTACCCAGATATGGATGCGGTCTTTGTCAGTAATGATCAGATGGCATTGAGCGCCATGCGTGAAGCACACCGTCTGGGCATTCGAATTCCTGAAAAGTTAGCCTTTATTGGTTTTGATAACTTACCAGAGTCGGCTTATTTTTATCCATCTCTTACAACGGTATCTCAAGATTTACAATTGCTTGGAGAGGAATCAGTCCAAAGAATTGTTGAAATGATCCAGGCAAGGCAAAACAACCAGGCGTTACCGGCTGAAGCAAGGTTTATCCAGCCGACGTTGATCGTCCGTGAAAGTACGCAGATCGTTTGATCGTTTCCGTCCTTCACTATCCTGAAATTCCCTGTTGAGTATGAAGAGCACGGAAAAAAGAAGGAGGTGCAGTTGCAGGAAAGTTACATAACTCGAGCATATGGAAGAGCACACCACGTATTGGCGTATGGCGTGAACCTTCCAGACAGGACAAGCCACCCATGCTGAAAGACAAAGGACCTGTCCCCCATTTATTTTTTGCGCCAATAAAAACACATCCAATCAAGGAGAAAAAAATGTCTAAGAAATTGCTTTACAACCTGTTAGCAGTTCTCGTTCTGCTCAGCCTTGTGCTCGCTGGCTGCGGCGGCGGCAGCAGCGCAGGTGGCGACCAGAAGTTGGTCGGTATTTCCATGCCCACCAAGACTTCCACCCGCTGGATCTCTGACGGCGAAAGCATGGTCAAGTCCTTCGAAGAACTCGGCTACGCCACCGATCTGCAGTTCGCTGACAACGACATCCCGAACCAGATCGCCCAGATCGAAAACATGGTCACCAAGGGCGCTGATGTGCTCGTGATCGCTGCCATCGACGGTTCAACCCTCTCCGACGTGCTTGCAAAGGCGAAGGAAGCTGGTGTGCTCGTGATCGCTTATGACCGCTTGATCTCCAAGACCGAAAACGTTGACTACTACGCGACCTTCGATAACTTCGGCGTCGGCGTGATCCAGGGAACCCAGCTCCTCAACGGACTCGGACTCACCCCCGGTGAAGCAGCCCCTGCTGGCGTTGGTCCTTTCAACGTTGAACTCTTCGGCGGTTCCCCTGACGACACCAATGCCTTCTACTTCTATGATGGCGCTATGTCTGTCATCCAGCCCTTCATTGACTCCGGTACCGTTGTGATCCCCAGTGGTCAAATGGGCATGGATGTCGTTGGTACCCTTCGCTGGGACGGCGCTGTTGCTCAATCCCGCATGGAAAACCTCCTGAGCGCCAACTACACCGACAAGCGCGTTGATGGTGTGCTCTCCCCGTACGATGGTCTTTCCCGCGGTATCATCGCTGCTCTCCGCGGCGTTGGTTACGGCACCGCTGATCAGCCTTGGCCTGTTATCACCGGTCAGGATGCTGAAGTTGCTTCCGTCAAGGCTATGATTGCCGGCGAGCAGACCTACACCGTGTTCAAAGACACCCGCGAACTCGCTGCCCAGACCGCCAAGATGGTGGACCAGGCTCTCAAAGGCGAGACCGTTGATGTCAACGACACCAAGACCTACGATAACGGCGTCAAGGTTGTTCCTTCCTACCTGTTGACCCCCTATAGCGTAGACGTTACCAACTATGAAAAACTCCTTGTTGATAGTGGCTACATCAAGGCTGAAGATCTGAAGTAAGTTGTTCTTAATTGGTGTGTGGGGCTTAATGCCCCACACACCAATTTCTTATCGAAGTACAATAGCAAGAAAATACGATCAAGGATAGAAACCATGTCTGAAGTTATCCTCGAAATGCGGAACATTACAAAGACATTTCCCGGCGTAAAAGCGCTGGATAATGTAAGCTTTAGCGTTGAACGCGGCGAAATTCACGCCCTGGTAGGAGAAAACGGAGCTGGAAAATCTACCCTGATGAAAGTATTAAGCGGGGTCTATCCTCACGGCTCCTATGAAGGAGAAATCTATTTTGAAGGCAAGGAATGCCAGTTCCATGATATTACCCAATCTGAAGAAGTTGGGTTGGTTATTATTCACCAGGAACTTGCATTGATCCCTTATCTTTCAATTGCCGAGAACTTATTCCTTGGCAATGAACGTGCAAATTATGGAATTATTGACTGGAACGAATCCATTTTAAGAACCAAAGAACTATTGAACAAAGTGGGGTTGAACGAATCACCAGATACTTTGATTACAAATATTGGCGTGGGCAAACAACAGTTAGTGGAAATTGCAAAGGCATTGGCGAAAAAAGTTAAGCTTTTGATCCTTGACGAGCCCACTGCTTCTCTAAATGAAAATGACAGTGAAAAACTACTTGAACTTCTGCTCCAATTCAAAGAAAATGGTATTGCTTCTATTCTGATCTCTCACAAACTGAGTGAGGTTTCCAAAGTAGCAGACTCTATTACCATCTTAAGAGACGGCGCTACGATTGAAACTCTGGATTGCCACAAAGACAGCATCAGCGAAGACCGAATTATTCGTGGAATGGTCGGACGTGACCTCACCCACCGCTTCCCACCGCGTGAGTCGAAGATCGGTGATGTCGTTTTTGAAATTAAAGACTGGAACGTATATCATCCGCAGCACGAAGACCGCAAAGTTAGCAACAATGTCAATATAAACGTCCGGCGTGGAGAAGTCGTTGGTATCTCCGGCTTGATGGGTGCAGGCAGAACCGAACTGGCAATGAGCATTTTTGGTCGCGCCTATGGAACACGCATTAGCGGCAAAGCGATCAAAGACGGAAAAGAGATCGATATTAGTACCATCGACAAAGCCATTGCCAATGGAATTGCGTATGCAACGGAAGATCGAAAAGCGTATGGGTTGGTGTTAATCGAAGAAATCAAAGACAACATTACATTAGCCAATCTGGAAGCCATTGCAGAAAGAGGCGTTATCAATGAGCCCAAAGAGTTGACCGTCACTCGGGAATATCGTGACAAGCTCAACATCAAATGTTCCAGTATTTTGCAATTGGCATTGAATCTTTCTGGTGGCAATCAACAAAAAGTAGTGTTGAGCAAATGGCTATTCTCCAACCCGGATATTCTTATTTTGGATGAACCCACCCGTGGTATTGATGTGGGTGCCAAATACGAAATCTATACCATCATTAATCAACTTGCCAGCGAGGGCAAGGCAATCATCATGATCTCCTCAGAACTCCCCGAAGTTTTAGGGGTGTGTGACCGCATCTATGTGATGCGAGAGGGAAAGATCGTTGGTGAAATGCCAGCAGCAGAGGCATCGCAAGAAATTGTAATGAAGCATATTATGTTTGACCAAGAGGCGATAGCGCAATGAAAACTTTGTCTAACCTTTTCAAGAATAACATCCGTGAATACGGTATGTTGATCGCATTGATTGTGGTCATGATCTTTTTCTATTTTGTGACCGATGGCATTTTAATGAAACCGATCAACATTACCAATCTGGTGCTCCAGAACAGTTATGTAATCATCATGGCATTGGGTATGCTGCTAATCATCGTTGCCGGCTGGATCGATCTATCTGTCGGTTCGGTGGCTGCTTTTGTTGGCGCCATTGCTGGTGTGATGATTGTGAAATGGGATTGGAATTGGGGATTGGTGATTGCAATCTGCATTGCGATTGGCGGTTTGATCGGTGCATGGCAGGGATACTGGGTCGCTTATCTTAAGATCCCAGCCTTCATTGTGACCCTGGCAGGCATGTTAATCTTCCGCGGTTTGACCCTGGTCATGGTCCGTGGTGAAGCGATTGGTCCTTTCCCCGAAGGCTTCCGCAATATCAGCGGCGGATACATCCCAGACTTTTTCCATTATGAAGGTTTTCATATGACGACCATTGTGGTTGGGGTAATTGTCTCCATCCTCTTAATCGTGTCTGATATGAGAACCAGGAATAACCAGAAGAAATACGGTTTTGAAGTTACTCCGATTTCGTTCTTTATCGTAAAGCAAGTTTTGATCACAGCCGCGGTTTTAGGCTTCTGTTACCTGATGGCTTCCTACAAAGGCATTCCCAACCTGCTCGTGATCATGTTCCCCTTGGTTGCCATTTACTCCTTCCTCACCACGCAAACTGTGATTGGGCGCCGCATCTATGCACTTGGTGGAAATGAAAAAGCTGCCCGCCTCTCTGGCGTCAACACGCAACGACTTGTGTTCCTAACTTTTGTGAATATGGGCGCGCTTGCTGCCTTAGCTGGCACAGTGGTTGCCTCACGCTTGAACAGTTCCACTCCGAATGCGGGTGAAGGGTTCGAGTTGGATGTGATCGCAGCATGTTTCATCGGTGGCGCTTCTGCAAGCGGTGGTATTGGTAAGGTCATCGGCGCCGTCGTGGGAGCCTTCCTTGTAGGTGTGCTCAACAACGGCATGTCCATTCTCGGCGTAGGGATCGACTGGCAGAAGGTTGTCAAAGGTTTAGTGCTCCTTCTCGCCGTACTCTTTGATGTGTACAACAAGAGCAAGAGCTCATAATTCGAGAGTCATAAAGGCTCAGTCGTAACGACTGAGCCTTATATAAATCGCATAACAACTTCTAAAGCAACTAAATATTTATTAAACAAGCGAATTAAGTTGTCGTTTGGGTTTTGTTTCCCATTTTTGGAATCACAAGTTGGTCAAAGGATAATCTATGGAAGACATACTGAAGAATTTACTCGAACAAGAACAAGAACTTCAGTTCACCCACTTCAATGAATCCACCGCCTGGCAGCTCGGAAGCCAAATGGTGGAACGTGCCATGCGTGAAAACCTCCCCATCACCATCGACATCACCCGTGGACAGCAGCAACTCTTCCACTACAGTATGCCCAGCACATCGGCGGATAATGATGAGTGGGTCAAGCGCAAGGTGCGGTTGGTGAATCGCTTTGGTCACAGTTCGTTCTACATGGGGCAAGCTCTCAAGCACAAAGGCAAAACCATCGAACAGTCTTATCTCATTTCTGAAAGTGAATTCGCCGCGCATGGCGGCTGCTTCCCCATCATCATCAAAGACACAGGCATGGTCGGGACAATTACCGTCTCTGGCTTGCCGCAGGAAGAAGACCACAAGTTCGTTGTCGAATCGATCCGTGCATTTATAGCCAAGGAGAAATAAGATGTCGTTGAATCCTGTGATTGACTTTTTAGGTCGTCGGTTAAGACTCGCCGTCATCGGCGGTGGGAAGGGGTCGTTTATCGGTGCCATGCATCGCCAGTCGGCGCGGCGCGATGACCGCTATCAGATTGTGACAGGCATCTTTTCGTCGGATCCAGCCAAATCGAAGAAAGATGCGGAAGAACTTGGTTTCGAGTCAGACCGTATCTATTCCAGCGTCAAAGAACTCTATGAAAAAGAATCGTCCCGCAAAGATGGCATTGACGCGGTTGCCATCATGACTCCGAACGACAGTCATTTTGATTATTCGATGTGGGCGCTTGAACGCGGCATTGATGTGATCTGCGACAAGCCCATGACTAACACGCTCGCCGAAGCCGAAGCCTTGCACAAAAAAGTGCAGGAGACGGGCTTGGTGTTTTGCCTCACGCACAATTACACGGGCTACCCGATGGTGCGGCAGGCGAAGGCGATGGTGGAAGCGGGTGAACTCGGCACGATACGACTCGTGCAAGTGGAGTATGTGCAAGGCGGCAAGGCAGACGAAACAAAAACGTTCTCGCCCGATAACTGGAAGTTTGACCCTGTGCGCGGCGGACCTTCGCGCGTGATGGGCGACATCGGCACACACGCGCACAACCTGACGAGATTCATCACCGGCTTGGAAGTGGACGAAGTGGCAGCAGAAGTCGGCGCGATTGTGCCGAAGCGCATCATCCATGACTTTGGCGGGGCAATGCTCCGATTCAGTAACGGCGCCCGCGGCAGTTTTTGGGTGACGCAAGCCGCGGCAGGCGTTGAGAATTGTCTGCGCATTCGTGTGAGCGGAACGAAAGGCTCGCTCGAATGGATGCAGGAATTTCCGCAGGCGCTGACCTTCAAGCCGTTGAATGCGCCTTCGCAAAACCGCACGCCGAACGGACCCGACACCTTGCCGCTCTCTGCGCGTTGTACGCGTTTGGTGGCGGGACATCCCGAAGGCTTTCCCGATGGCTTTGCAAATATTTATTCCGATGCCGCCGAAGCAATTGCGGCGCGCCGCGCGGGCAAACAGGCAGACCCGCTTGCGTTGTATTTCCCCAATTCGTATGACGGCTTGATGGGTGTGCGCTTTGTGGATAGCGTGATCGCTTCGAGTGAAGCGAATGGAAAATGGACAAAATGCTGATGAAGAGCGACGGCAGACCGCCGACCATTGACCGCGGTCTGCCATCACTCATCGAGTGTGAAAGTAGGTAAGCATGACTAACATCATCCTCGTCACTGGCGCGACAGGCAAAGTGGGGAAAACTTTTATCAATCGCCTGTTGAAGGATTCGCGCTTCAACGCATTCACCGTTCGCGCCTTGTGCCACAACCGCGAGCTCCCCGCCCACCCCCGCATTCAAAATATTCATGGCTCCATCGAACACCGCGACCTTGTTGAAAAAGCAATGGATGGCGTGACGCATGTTCTGCACCTTGCCACGGTCAAAGAAACGCCTGAGCAAATTATGGATGTGGCGGTCAAAGGGCTCTTCTGGCTGCTCGAAGCTTGCCGCACCTCCCCCACCTTCAAACAGTTCATCATGGTCGGTGGCGACGCGGGCATGGGGCATTTCGTTTATCCGCACCCCATCCCCGTCACGGAAACGCAAAAACATTCCGCCTATCAAGGCTGTTACGCGCTTTCCAAAGTTCTTGAAGAAACCATGCTCGAACAGTATTACATCCAATATGATCTCAATGGCTGCTGTCTGCGCGCGCCGTGGATCATGGAAAAGGATGATTTCAAATATCAACTCTCGTTCGGAGAGGATGTCTTTGGCGGTCCGCGCTGGCGCGATTTTGTGGATGAGAAAACTGCGGCTGACTATGTGCGGACGCAAACCATCCCGATCATGCTTAATCTGGAAGCTGTTCCCGTTAAAAGAAACTTTGTCCACGTTGACGATTTGGTCAGCGCCCTTCTGCTTGCTGTGGATAATCCCAAAGCCCGCCAGCAACTCTTCAACATCTGCATGGACGAACCCGTGGACTACGGCGAGATGGGCAAATATCTGCACGAGACGCGCGGCTTCCCCACCGTGGAGATCAAGACCGAATATCACTCCACCTGGTTGGACAATGCCAAAGCAAAATTTTTACTCAATTGGCGCCCAGAATACGACTTGAAAAAGATGATCGACTCGGCATTCGACTACGTGCGCGCAGAAAATGATCCGCGCAAGGTTTGGTACCCAGGCTAAGAATCTTCACCACGGAGAACACGAAGAACACAGAGAAATCTTTTTTAAATCTCCGTGACCTCTGTGCTCTCCGTGGTGAAAAAAGGAATTGGAGACGAACATGGATAAAAACGAAATCAAAAAAGCAATCGAAAGCGGCAAGACCGTCCTTGGCATCGAACTCGGCTCGACCCGCATCAAGGCGGTGCTGATCGCCGACGACCATTCTCCCATCGCATCGGGAAGTTTTGAGTGGGAAAACCAATTCGAAAACGGCGTGTGGACGTACAGCCTTGATGCCGTGTGGAAAGGCTTGCAGGCGAGTTATCAGACCCTCAGCAAAGAGGTCTTTGAAAAATACGGCGTCACGCTCAAGACCGTTGGCGCGATGGGTTTCAGTGCGATGATGCATGGCTACATGGCATTTGATAAAGATGGCAAGCACCTTGTCCCCTTCCGCACCTGGCGCAACACCATCACGGGGCAGGCGGCAGAAAAACTCACGGATGTCTTCCAGTTCAACATTCCACAGCGTTGGAGCATTGCGCACCTGTATCAAGCCATCTTGAATAAAGAGGCGCATGTCAAAGACATCGCACACCTGACTACATTGGCGGGATACGTCCATTGGAAGTTGACGGGGCAAAAGTCAATGGGCGTGGGCGAAGCCTCTGGCATGTTCCCCATCGACAGCACGACCAATGATTTCGACAAAAAAATGCTTGGGCAATTCAATGACCTGCTCAAAGCCGAAAAAATCTCATGGACGTTGCAGGACATTCTGCCCAAGGTTTTGGTGGCTGGCGAATCCGCTGGCACGTTGACTGAAGAGGGCGCAAAACTGCTCGACCTCAGCGGAACACTCAAGGCAGGCGTTGCACTTTGTCCGCCTGAGGGAGATGCAGGCACGGGTATGGTGGCAACCAACAGCGTGGCAGTCCGAACCGGAAACGTCTCGGCGGGCACATCCGTCTTCGCCATGATCGTGCTGGAGAAGGCATTATCCAAACTGTATCCAGAAATTGACATGGTCACCACGCCCACAGGCAAACCCGTGGCAATGGTTCACGCCAACAACTGCACCTCTGACCTGAACGCCTGGGTGGGACTCTTTGGCGAATTTACCAAAGCGCTCGGCGTCGAGATCAGTCAATCGAAATTATTTGAGACCCTATACAAAATGGCGCTCGCGGGCGATGCCGATGGCGGCGGGATGCTGGCATATAACTATCTCTCTGGCGAATCGATCACCGATTTGACCGAAGGACGCCCGTTGTTCGTCCGCACACCGGAGAGCCGCTTCACCCTGCCGAATTTCATGCGCACGCATTTGTTCTCGTCACTCGGCACGTTGAAGATCGGCATGGATATTCTCGCGCAGGAAAAAGTCCAACTCGATCAACTGCTCGGGCATGGCGGATTTTTCAAGACTGAAGGCGTCGGTCAACGCATGATGGCGGTGGCGATGAATGCCCCAGTCTCGGTGATGGAAACCGCAGGCGAAGGCGGCGCGTGGGGCATTGCCTTGCTGGCAGCCTTTATGGCAAACAAAGCAGGCAATGAAACGCTCGAAGAGTACTTGAACAAAAAAGTATTTGCCAACGAAAAAAGCTCCACCCTTACACCTGACCAAAAAGATTTGGAAGGTTTCTCCGCGTTCATGAAACGATACAAAGCGGGTTTGGGGATTGAACGTGCGGCGGTGGAGGGGATGAAAATATGATATTCGATACTCGATATTCGAAGAACGAGTATCAAATATCGAGTATCGGTTAGTGGAGAAACCATGCTCAAAAAATTAAAAGAACAAGTCTTTCAAGCAAATTTACTTCTTCCCAAGCACGGACTCGTCACATTCACTTGGGGCAATGTCTCTGGTATTGACCGTGAGAAGGGATTGGTCGTCATCAAGCCTTCTGGTGTCCCTTATGAAACGATGAAACGGGATGATATGGTCGTTTTGGAATTGGAAACGGGTAAGGTTGTGGATGGTGAACTCAAGCCGTCTTCTGATACGCCCACGCATTTGGAACTCTACAAAGCCTTCCCGAACATCGGTGGGATCGTCCACACGCACAGCAGATGGGCAACTAGCTTTGCGCAGGCAGGGCGCGGCATTGCGGCACTCGGCACCACGCACGGCGATTATTTTTACGGGGAAATTCCCTGCACAAGAAAAATGACTGAGGCGGAGATTCAGGCTGAGTACGAGAAAGAGACGGGCACTGTCATCATCGAAACCTTCAAAGATAAAAATCCAGATGCCATTCCTGGCGTGGTGGTCTACAGTCACGGTCCTTTTGCATGGGGCAAGGATGCGATGGATGCGGTTCATAATGCTGTGGTGATGGAAGAGGTCGCGTTCATGAATATCCAAACCATGCTGCTCAATCCCGGCATTCAACCGATGCAACAGGAATTGTTGGATAAACACTATTTGAGGAAACACGGCGCAAACGCCTATTACGGACAATAGACGATGGACTACAGACCATGGACGATGGTTGTCAATGGTCAATCGTCTATGGTCTATGGTCAGACACTAAACAAGGAGATGCAATCATGATCGATCTGAAACAATATGAAGTTTGGTTCATTACGGGCAGCCAGCATTTGTATGGCGCTAAAACCTTGGAGCAGGTTGCCGAGCACTCGAAAGAAATCGCAGCCGCGCTGGGTGCATCCAAGCATATTCCGGTGAAGGTGGTCTTCAAGCCGGTGCTCACCACACCCGATGCGATCCGCGACTTGTGCCTTGAGGCGAATTCGTCCAAGATTTGCATTGGTCTCATCGCGTGGATGCACACCTTCTCCCCTGCCAAGATGTGGATCGCTGGCTTGACCTTGCTCAAGAAACCGTTCGCGCATTTGCACACGCAATACAACCGTGAAATTCCGTGGTCAACCATTGACATGGATTTCATGAACCTCAACCAAGCCGCACATGGCGACCGCGAATTCGGATTTATCGGCAGCCGCCTGCGCATCGAACGCAAGGTGGTAGTTGGTCATTGGGCTGATGATGAAGTGCAGCGACAGTTGGGTGTGTGGACTCGCGCCGCTTCCGCGTGGGCTGATTGGCAGGGCGGCAAGGTTGCGCGCTTCGGCGATAACATGCGCGAAGTGGCAGTGACCGAAGGCGACAAGGTGCAGTCTGAAATTCAGTTCGGTTATTCCACCAATGGTTATGGGGTCGGCGATCTGGTCAAGTATGTCAACGATGCCACAGATGCCGAAGTGGATGCACTCGTCAAAACCTATCTCGATGAATATGATGTCGTCGCTGAACTCAAGCCCGGCGGCGCAAAGCATGAGTCGCTGAGATATGGCGCACGCACCGAACTCGGTCTGCGCGGATTCTTGAAAGACGGCGGCTTCATGGCGTTCACCGACACCTTCCAAGACCTGCATGGACTGAAACAATTACCCGGTCTCGCGGTGCAGCGTCTGATGCGCGATGGCTACGGCTTCGGCGCAGAAGGCGACTGGAAGACCTCCGCTCTCGTGCGTGCCATGAAGGTCATGAACGCGGGTCTGCCTGGCGGCGTCTCCTTCATGGAAGATTACACTTATCACTTCAGTGCCAGCGGTGACAAAGACCTCGGCGCGCATATGCTTGAAATCTGCGAATCCATCGCGGCGCACAAACCCAAGCTGGAAATCCATCCGCTCGGCATTGGCGGCAAGGAAGACCCCGTCCGCCTCGTATTTGACTCGCAGCTGGGTGCCGCGGTCGGAGCCTCCATCGTCCACATGGGCAATCGCTTCCGCATGGTTGCCAGCGTGGTGGATGTCGTCCCGAATGATGCGCCGCTTCCTAACCTGCCCGTGGCACGCGCCTTATGGGTTCCGCGCCCGAATCTCTCCGTCGCTGCCGCAGCATGGATTTATGCAGGCGGCGCACATCACACCAGTTTCAGTTACTCGCTCACCACCGAACATCTGCAAGACTTCGCAGATATGGCGGGCATCGAGTTCCTCGTCATTGACGAGAATACCCGCGTGCAGGAGTTCCGCGAGAAGTTGCGTTGGAATGATCTGTACTATCATTTGAATAAGGGCTTGTAATTTATTGAATGTCACCCTGAGCGTAGCGAAGGGTCTCTACGATAGTCTTGGAGATTCTTCGCTGGCGCTCAGAATGACATGGTGAGGAATCACATCATGCAATATCGCGAACTTGGACGCACTGGCTGGAAAGTTTCAACCGTTTCTTTTGGAGCCTGGGCAATTGGCGGCACATGGGGCAAAGTGGACGATAAAGAATCACTGGCAGCCTTGCACCGCTCCATTGACTTTGGCGTTAATTTCATCGACACCGCCGATGTCTATGGCGATGGACGTTCGGAGCGATTGGTGGCACAACTCCGCAAGGAGCGTAGTGAAACCATTTATGTGGCAACCAAAGCTGGGCGCAGGCTCGATCCGCATGTAGCGGGTGGTTACAGCCGCGCAAATCTCACGGCATTTGTCGAGCGCAGTCTCAAAAATCTGAACACCGAAGCCATCGACTTGCTGCAACTCCACTGCCCACCTACCGAAGTCTTTTACATGCCTGAAACTTTTGGCGTATTGGATGATCTAGTCCACGCAGGCAAGCTTCGTTATTACGGCGTGAGCGTGGAAAAAGTGGAAGAAGCACTCAAAGCCATGGAATATCCAAACGTGCAGACCGTGCAGATCATTTTCAATATTTTCCGCCAACGCCCGGCAGAGTTATTCTTCCCTGAAGCCATCCGTCGCAAGGTGGGGATTCTGGCACGCGTCCCTCTCGCAAGTGGACTGTTGACGGGCAAGCTCAGTGCGAAGTCCACATTTGAAAAAGATGATCATCGTGCATTCAACCGCCACGGCGAATCATTTGACCGCGGCGAGACCTTCTCAGGTGTCGATTATGAAACCGGTTTGCAAGCGGTGGAAGAATTACGTCCGCTCGTGCCTGCTGGCTGGAGCATGCCGCAATTTGCCTTGCGTTGGATTCTGATGCACGAGGCTGTCACCTGCACGATTCCGGGCGCGAAGAATCCAGCTCAGGCGGAAGATAATGTCAAAGCGGCAGAGCTGCCGTCGCTGAGTTCTGAGGCGATGGAGAAAATTCGCAGCGTGTACGAGTCTCACATCCGCAGCCTTGTTCACAATTATTGGTAAAGCAATCCTATTTTATAGAGGTATTCCATGATCTACGGTGAGGTTGAAGGTATAAAGAAGCCTGTGGCTCGTGTTATTCAAGGCACAACCATGCTCGGCAGTGATCTCAATGAGCATGAAAGTTTTGCGCTTTTAGATCAAGTGTATGCGCTCGGTTGCAACACGCTCGATACGGCTCACGTGTATGCTGGCGGGAATAGCGAGCGCATCATTGGGCGTTGGATGCAAGCTCGCGGGCTTCGTGAGAAGATGGTCATTGTTACTAAAGGCGGAGCGCATTCTGAAGACCGCCGTAGGATGACATCTTTTGATGTGACTGCTGATCTTTTTGATTCACTGGCACGCCTCAAGACCGATTACATTGACCTCTATCTCCTCCATCGTGATGATACGAATTTGCCGATTGACCCGATCTTGCATACCTTGAACGAACATTTACAAGCGGGGCGCATTCATGCATTTGGCGCTTCGAATTGGTCTCATCAACGTATGAAAGAAGCCGCAGAGTATGCCAAAGCGAATGGACTGAAACCATTTGCAGCCAGCAGTCCGCAATACAGCCTCGCAGATTCAAACGCCGAACCTTGGCCCCTATGCTTAAGCATCAGCGGCGACGCGGGGAAAGAAGCCCGAGAGTGGTATACCAGTACGAACACGCCCGTCATGGTTTGGTCACCGCTGGCAAGCGGATTCTTTTCCGGCAAATTCCGCCGCGATAACTTGCACACCTTTGGTGAACGCGAATGGGATGAAGTGGTCGTGCGCACATATGCCACAGAAGCAAACTTCCAACGTCTGGAGCGCGCTGAATCTTTAGCAAAGAAAAAAGATGTCACCGCAGCACAGATCGCCTTGGCATATGTGATGAATCAGCCCATGAACGTTTTCTCGGTAGTGGGTTCACATAGCAGTGAAAAATTCAAAGCGAATATTGATGCCGCCGAATTGAAATTAACCAGCCAGGAACTCGCCTGGCTTGACCTGAAAGTGGAACAACTCGCATGAGCAAACGCACCCTAAAAAACGATTTCTTTGAGCTTGAATATCTCACCCATTCTCTGCGCATCTCTTGCTTAACACCAAAAGGGAAAAATAATTTACTTGTCGATCTAAGCCATCAACCGCCTGTGCCCACTCCGTATGGCGATTTTTATTTTCGAGGCGGGCATCGCTTATGGCATGCCCCCGAAGCTATGCCGCGCACATACATCCCTGATGAAAATGAATTGAAGATTATAGAGATGCCGAATGGAGTTGTGCTTGAAACCGAAACAGAGCCGGGTGCAAACATCCGCAAACGGATCGAAATTAAGCTGGCAACAGATTCGCCCTCTCTTACCCTCACCCACACTCTTTTCAACGACGGCTTGTGGAGCCTTGAACTCGCGCCTTGGGCGATCACCCAGTTTCGATTGGGTGGAATTGTCGTGTTGCCCATGCCCACCGAAAAAGTGGATGACGCCGCTCTGCTCCCCAACCGCCAAATTTCTTTCTGGACCTACGCCCGCCTCAACGACAAACGCCTAAACCTGAGAGATGAATTTAGCCTTTTCCACGCCGAATCCGCTTTGCCGCCTTTCAAGATGGGCTATTTCAATTCACACGGTTGGTTGGCATATTTTATTGACGGGGTTCTCTTCAAGAAAACATTCAGCGCAATGACGAATGCAACTTATCCCGATAACAACTGCAATGCCGAGCTTTACTGCAACCATGAATTTGTGGAGCTCGAGAGTCTCGGTCCACTCACAAGGTTGGAACCGGGCGCGTCGGTTCAGCATCAAGAAACATGGGAACTGCTTGAAGTGAGCACATTGCCTCAAGAAGTTCAGCAAATGCTTCTAAAGAAATAACCTAGAAAAATTTGGGTGCATGCCCAGTAAGCACCAGAAAACGCTCCAACTCAGCTTTGGATAAAACCAACGTCGCTGTGTTGACCAAGGGATGGCAAAGGAAATTCTCCCCTAGCCATATCTCTTTGTCGATCCATAATTCCACTACATGCTCAGCATCATTTGCCAACCCCATTATGGTGACAGACCCGCCAGTCACCCCAAGCAGCCGTTGAAGATTCTGTTCAGAAGCAAAACGCAGATGCGGCACATCAAACAAAGCGGACAATTCATCAAGCCGAACCGTCTTTTCACAAGCAGTGACCGCCAGAAAGAAACGACGGGCTTTTTTATCGCACAGGAAAAGGTTCTTGGTGCTAACCGCTTCCACCCCGGCATGATGCGCATCCGCTTCTGCACAGGTGAAGACGGCAGGGTGTTCCATACGGGTATAAACAAAAGAATTGGCGTTCAAAAATTCAAGGAAGGTATTTTCAGATTCGATCATAAGCGATAGAGTCGGCATGATACCGCGAAAGTCTCGTAATAGCGAGCCCAACGTCCCTGCTAGATTTAACAATCACAATATGCACTTTGTGGTACATTGTCTCTAACTTTTCCCAAGGAGCCAAACCATGGAACAAAAAGCTGGTGCTCAGATCGGCAAACGTGCATTCATTCAATCACTTGTTATCTTGTTCGTGCTGATGATGGTGGCAGGGATATTGACCCTTGCCATCCCCTCGGGGCAGTATACTCGCATCGAAGTAGATGGTCGCGAGACGATCGACCCCAATTCATTTCAACTCACCGAACGCCCGAACTACCCAATTTGGCGCTGGTTCATTGCTCCTATAGAAGTCCTCGGCAGTGACAGCGGTTTGACCGTGATCGTCATCATCGTCGTCTTGTTCTTTGCCGGCGGAGCATTCGCCGTCATGGATAAAACCGGCACCTTGCGAGCTTTCATCGGTCGCATCGTCCGCAGATATAGCGGACAAAAATATAGGCTCTTGTGGATGGTTTCGCTGGCGTTCATGTTCCTTGGCGCAACATTAGGGACATTTGAAGAAGTCGTTCTGCTGGTCCCCGTCATGATCGCGCTCTCCTATTCACTAGGTTGGGATGCTTTGGTCGGCTTGGGCATGTCGATTTTGGCAACCAATATGGGCTTTTCGGCAGCCATCTCCAACCCTTATACTCTTGGGGTCTCTCAACAACTTGCAGGCTTACCGCTTTTCTCTGGCGCTTGGTATCGCATTATCATCTTTATTGCCGTCTATTTCATCTTTATGTGGTTTTTATCTTCCTATGCAAAGAAAATCGATAAAGACCCAACCACATCATTGGTCCATAAAGAAGACAATGCCGAACGTGAGAAATACAAAAGCATGGAAGATGCTTCTTTTACAGAAGACAACCTCAAGCAAAACCGCGCCATGAATTTCTTTGGCTTCTTCCTGATCTTTATTTTCATCGTGATGCTATCGGGTCCCTTTGTGCCTGCTGTCTCAGATTATGCCTTGCCCATTGTAGGTATTCTTTTTTTGATCGGCGGGTTGGGCGCAGGCTTTATCTCTGGCGCCGGCAGCAAAACCGTCTGGCAGGGACTTATCGAAGGCTGGGGAGGATTAGCGCCCTCTGTTCCGTTGATTTTGATGGCAGCCAGCATCCGCTTCATTATCGATAGTGGCGGGGTAACCGATACGATCTTGCATGCCGCTGCGGATCCGTTCCAACAACTTGGCGCTTTCCCTGCTGCCTTGGTGGTGTATGCGCTTGCGTTAGGGATCGAGTTCTTCATCGCCTCTGGCTCGGCGAAAGCCTTCTTGATGATTCCTATCGTTCTGCCCCTCGCAGACTTGATCGGCGTGACCCGTCAGACCGCGGTGTTGGCATATATCTTCGGCGATGGCTTTTCAAACCTTGCTTACCCCACCAATCCGGTATTACTCATCAGCCTTGGTCTCACTGTAGTCAGCTACCCCAAATGGCTGCGCTGGACGGCAAAACTTTGGCTCTGGGTCATTTTCGCTACGGTTGTCTTCTTAGGTATTGCCGTTACCATCCATTTAGGTCCGTTCTAAGATGAAAGTTGGAATCCTGAAGTTCTACCTCAGGCGGCTGTTCCGAAAGTAAAACTTTCGAAGTCCAAATCAATTCGAAGAAGAAGGCTTCCACATGGAAGCCTTCTTCTTATTCTGCAATGTTCAAACTGAATGTGAAGGTACTGCCCTGCCCCTCACCTGCAGACTCTACCCAAATGCGCCCGCCATGTGCCTCGACAATATGTTTGGCAATCGTCAGCCCAATGCCAGAGCCGCCACCCGCATTGCGCGAGCGGGATTTATCGACACGGTAAAAGCGGGTGAAGATATTTGCCAAATGCTCCTGTGGAATGCCAATACCTGAGTCTTTAACGGAGATGTAAACTTCGTTTCCATGTTGTGATGCGGAGATCAGCACCTTGCCATCTTCGGGCGTATATTGCACCGCATTGGCTGTCAAGTTGACCAGCACCTGTGTGATACGGTCTTCGTCAACGAGGACAGGCTCAAGGTCAGCGGGCAGGTTCGAGCGCAGAGTGATGCGTTTTGCCGTCGCTTGGGGAGAAAGCCGTTTGAGTGTAGTCTGCACGAGAGTAGAAACGCTCACCGGGCGGAGATCCAAAGAATAAGCTTTGGCTTCAACGCGGCTCAACTCTTGCAGGTCATCCACAAGGCGCGAGAGGCGGTCGGCTTCGTGATGGATTTGGTTGAAGGTTTCGGCATTGGCAGGCACCACACCATCGACAAGCCCTTCCATGTAACCTTTAATAGAAGTGAGAGGAGTGCGCAATTCGTGTGTGATATCGCCAATGAGTTGACGACGCATCGCTTCGACTTGTTCAAGTTGCGACGCCATGTGATTGAAGCGGGTTGCCAGCTTTGCAATTTCGTCTGAACCATCTACTTGCACACGTTCAGAATAATTTCCGTTGGCAAGACTCAAGGATGCATCGGCAAGATTTTGTACCGGGGCAACAATACGACGGCTCAAAAACAAACTGACCAACAATGCAACTACAACTGAAGCAAGCACAGCATAGGTCAGTGCATCAAACATGCTGGCACGAAAACTTTCAAACAAGGTTCTACCATAGCCTTGTCCCTGCCCCATGCCCATCCCGTTTCCCATCATGGCTGTGCTTTCCATCATCCCCATATGACGATTGAACGCAGCCGGAATGGTCACTTGAATGGTAAGGACAAGGATCAAAATACCAACCAAGATCACAATCAAGTTGGCAAGAAATAATTTTGCGCCGAGATGTTCACGGATCGTTTTCATAAGCACCTACAATGGTTCATCCTCAAAGCGATATCCTACACCGCGCACAGTGGCGATCAGAGCCTCATCGCCAAGTTTTTGGCGCACATGCCCAAGGTGTACATCCACCACGCGCATCTCGCCGAAGTATTCAGCTCCCCACACTTTTTCAAGCAACTGCTCGCGCGATAAAACCCGTCCGCGATTTTCGGCGAGGGCTTTTAGCAATTCAAATTCGAGGGATGTCAACTCAATGGGATTTTCATCCACCATCACAGTATGCGCACCCACATCCATTTTTACACGTTTGAAGGAGAGTACGCTTCTTTCTGCGCTCGGGCTTGTCACTGCATGGATGCGCCTTAGCGCCGCCTTGACTCTCGCCACCAACTCGCGCGGACTGAATGGTTTGGTCACATAATCATCTGCCCCTACAGATAGACCCACGATCTTATCGGTTTCATCGGTGCGCGCTGTAAGCATAATGACGTACACATCTGACTCGCGGCGCAAGCGCGATAATAATTCAATACCATCGATACCAGGCAGCATCAAATCCAGAATGATTAGGTCCGGCTTGAATGCGCGGGCAGCTTTCAAGCCTGCATTGCCGTCGGCAGCAGTGAAGACTTCATAGCCTTCAGGTTTGAGATAGGCGCTGACGAGGTTGGTAATAGAGGGTTCGTCGTCGATTACAAGGATTTTGTTCATGACTATATTCTACATTTCTCTTTACAGAGTCTTCAAAGTATTTGTAAAGATTTGGTAAAGAAGAATCCGGCGTTTATAATGATGCCCATCATGGCAAATATACAAACAAACTGGGATGTCGTCATCATCGGCGGCGGCGCGGCAGGATTTTTCGCAGCCGTCCGCTGTGCAGAAGAGAATCCCAACCAACGCATCCTTATTCTTGAAAAAGCCAGCCAACCGCTTGGCAAAGTACTCATCTCTGGCGGAGGTCGCTGCAATGTCACGCATGCTTGCTTCGATCCTGCCAAACTCATCACCTACTATCCACGCGGGGGCAATGAATTGCGCGGCGCCTTCTCGCGCTTTCAGCCGAAAGATACGGTGGAATGGTTCGAAGAACGCGGTGTGCGCATCAAAGCAGAATCAGATGGGCGCATGTTTCCGGTCACAGATGATTCAAGTACCATCGCAAACACGTTGAAATTCTCTGCCAAGCAAGCAGGCGTGCGGGTTGAGTTGGGCGCATCCGCTTTGAAGGTGGAGAAAGGTTCGAAGGGCGGATTCAGGCTTGAGGTCCAACGTGAAGCGCAGGTTTTTAATCTCCAAACAAAAAAGTTGATGTTTGCCACAGGTGGCGATCGCAAGTCGCAACAACTCATCCAAGCCTTGGGGCATACCATTGCGCCGCAAGTGCCGTCGCTGTTCACGTTCAACATCAAAGACAAACGTATTCATGATCTCGCGGGTGTTTCGGTGGAAGATGTGAATTTAAAAATGGATGGGCTCACCGCGCGCGGTCCGCTATTAATTACGCACTGGGGCATGAGCGGACCCGCTGTGCTGCGACTCTCTGCCTGGGGTGCGCGCATTTTGTTTGATAAGAACTACGCTTCGCTCTTAACGGTGAACTGGCTCGGCGACTATAAACTCGATTCTACGCTGGAAGTTTTGCAGCGCAACAAAGACTGGCATGAGAATGCTCGCAAAAAAGTTTCGGCACATTCGGCATTCTCGCAAATCCCGATTCGACTGTGGAAACAGTTGGTGTATTTCATCGGCGAAAAAAATTGGGCGGACGTTTCCAAAGCGGAGTTGCAAAAACTTGCGCAAGAACTCACCGCGGGCGAATATAAAATTCAAGGCAAGGGACAGTTCAAAGATGAGTTCGTCACTTGCGGCGGCGTGAGTTTGAAAGAAGTGGATTTCAAGACAATGCAAAGCCGCATCGTGGACGGTTTATTTTTCGGCGGCGAGGTATTGGATATTGACGGCATCACGGGCGGGTTTAATTTTCAAGCCGCGTGGACAACGGGCTGGCTGGCAGGAAACGCCATGAGCGAATAAAAAAGCGAGCGCTGAAGCGCTCGCTTTTTTATTTTGATCTTTTACTGAGTAATTTCAATCACCCAGTTAATGAAATTCGTCGTCGAGTCACCTGTACGTTCTGCCATGGTATGACCTTGATTCCAAACGGTTGCAAAATCAACGCTATCTACACTTTCATAGTTTTCAAGCGCCAAAGCAAGATTCATTTCGACGGTCGTAGCCGTATCGCCCTGCTCAATACCCGTGCGGATTCGCCAATAAGTCGCCGGGGTTGAGGTTTGGTAGCCTGCATAGTAAGGCAAGAGATAGTACATAGGGTTGTACATGTCCTGGCGAGTTTGAATGCCAGTGCCCAGTTTGTCGAGCGCTTGCAAGTCGGTTGCATACGCATCTACATAAGAGGCATCCCAATCAGAATACGCTGCATAGGTTTGTTGATTGGCAGCCAGCAGATTCGCAAGGACAAAGTCGAAATGCAAGGCGTCGCTAGTGTCATTACCAAATACATCATTCTCACCAGCGCTGCGATCTAAAGCATCGAATGCACCCACACTTTTGGAAGGATTCTTCTCGCTGTTGACGAACCCGGCAAGGCTGGTAATCTTTACAGTATTAGTTGCCGCGTCATATGTCACCCATTCACCATCTGCATTCAATGCAGCAATGTATTCTTCTGCCGTTTGGTAGGTCACTGCTTCTTCAGAGCCAGTGGCATTTCCGCCGGGTCCGCCTGCAGGGAAAGTGCCTTCAGGCGGAGTTCCACCACCGGGCATTCCACCTTCGGGCGGAGTCCCACCACCGGGGAAGTTGCCGCCTGCCATGAAACTGCTACCGCTATCGGTATATGGAAACGTGTTATCTGCAAGGAAATTATTCAACGATTTTTCAACGGTCCCAACAACATAATCATAGTAACTCCCTGCCGCATAAACTCCGCTTTCCGAAGATTCCAAAACGAGCACATTCCCGTTTTCATCTTTGATACCCAGCGCATTGATATATTCGGCATACGCCGCAGCCAAATCTTTCGACAAGACAGAAGTAAACGTGCCATCTGCGCGAGTTCCAGAGGTGGAATACTGACCCATGTTCCATTCATATGCGGCATCGGCATAATCCAGACTGGTGATTGGGCACCATGCCATTGCGCCAGTCACGGCATCGCTGATGTAATTGCCATCGGCATCATACATGGCTGCACCAATCGATTCAAGATACGGGAAGTACAGTTCGCTATCGCCCGAAGCGCCAATGACCGAAGTCTGCGCACCACCGCCGCTCATGCCAAATACAAAGAGACTATCGGTATTGCCCGGCAGAACATTCTTGTTATAACGGACATAACGAATCGCAGCCTTCAAGTCTGTAACGCCCCACGGAGCGCCACCGCTATAGCTCAGGTTGCCGCTGGTGTCGTAGCCATTGGCACGTCCACGCATACCGGCATACACATAGATGAAGCCCGCTTGCAAATAGCTGGAAAGACCGTCATAGCTATATGCTGTGGGAGCCTGTTGCGCAGAATAGCCAGGTGTATTGACGGGGAACATAATCGGCGCGGTCTTGGCAGTGAAACCGTTGAGCGTGCCGGCATCATTAATTGTGGCAGTATAGGTTCCATCGCCGTTAGCAGTCGCGGTCATATACGCACCGGGGACATAAATGCCCAAGGTCTCATACTCAGTGGTTTCAGGGGTTGCAGCATATTGCACCCCGATCTGCCAGTAGACATCATTGTCCGCGTCATAGTTCCATGCGGAATTGTTAAAGGTGAGCGCTTCAGCATAAGCATCATCTTTGGATGGATCAGCCGCCGCTTCTTGTGTGACGACAGCAGCTTCAGTGACTTCGACATTTTCTGCCGCTGTAGGTTCAGATGTGGCAGTTGATGTGGCACAGCCCGCAATGAGCGAACCAAGCAATGTCATCAGAAAAAATGTTGAGATACTTCTTTGTTTCATAACTTATTTCTCCTTTGTTTATTTCCCACATTATTGCAAAAGATTCTGAAGACAATCTCAAGCCATCCTGTACATTTCCTGTGGAAATATCTTCAGATTTTCTTGAGATTGACATGGTAGGATATGAAAAGAGGTAACCATGTCGCACCGTATTCTGGTCGTGGATGACGACCATTCCATTGTCAAAGTCATATCGTCTTATCTTGAAAAAGCGGGCTTTCAAGTTCTGCCTGCTTATGATGGCGAGATGGCATTACATCAAATTCGTCGAGAACGCCCTGATTTGGTTGTTCTCGACTTGATGATGCCCAATCGCAGCGGCTGGGATGTGACCCGCATCGTCCGTACAGACCCCGCTCTGGCAGCCACGCCCATCATCATGCTCACAGCCCGTGTGGAAGATACCGATAAGATCGTGGGGCTGGAACTGGGCGCCGATGATTACATCACCAAACCATTCAATACTCAGGAAGTGGTCACAAGAGTCAAGGCTCTGCTTCGGCGTGTGAAATTGGATCAATCACCGCAAGCCTTGCCGCACATTCTCTCTCACGGCTCTTTGAAACTCGATATTGATCAGCGCATGCTGTTTATTGATTCCTGTGCAATAGATCTCACCCGAACTGAATTCAACCTGTTGGAAGCCTTCATGTCTACCCCCGGGTATACCCTCACCCGTGATGAACTTTTGGAAAAAGCACTAGGCTACGCTTATGAAGGCATGGGTCGTGCCCTCGATACACACATCCGCAACCTGCGGCGCAAGATCGAACCCGATCCCGACAACCCAACCTATATTCAGACCATGTATGGTGTGGGCTATAAACTGGCAGGAGGAAATTCATGAACCGTCTTTGGGTACGTCTCGCAATCACCATCAGCGGAGTCTTATTTTTTGTGTTCTTCCTGCAATTTTTGTCAATTACATTTGATAACCATGAGCCTCAGCAATCTCCCATTCTCGAAACGCCCGCAGAGATCCAAAACCGTTTATATAATTTCATGTTCTTTTCGCTGGGAATTGGCGCAATTGCAGGAATTGTCATTTCCAGAATAGTAATTAACCCCATTGATAAGTTATCCCAGGCGGCAAAGAGACTCGGCAAAGGCGAGTTGGATGCACGCGTCCCTGAAAAAGGGACAAAAGAAATCATTGAGTTGGCGCAAGCCTTCAACAAAATGGCAGAAGACTTGCAACGTTCGCAAATTGCACGGCGCAATTTGGTCGCTGATGTTTCGCACGAGTTACGAACTCCGCTCACGGTGTTGGAAGGGAATCTGCGTGCTGTGCTCGACCATGTGTATACCCTTGATGAAACCGAGGTTGCAAATCTCTACGAGCAGACTCGACACTTGACTCGGCTGGTGAATGACCTGCGTGAAATTTCTCTGGCGGAAGCTGGGCAAATGACTCTGGAGCGAACGTCTATAGATTTCAACCTGCTCATTACTGACACCCTGCAATCGCTCGAACCGCTCTCGGCTGAAAAACAAATCCAAATGGAATACGAATCAACTTCCCCGTTGGAAGGAAGCGTGGACGGAATCCGCATTCGGCAAGTGTTGTTCAATCTCATCGACAATGCCATTCGTCACACACCACAGAATGGAAAAATCATCGTGCAAGCAAAACAGGATAGGACTGGGATCCACGTACGCATTCAGGATTCGGGGGACGGTCTGACTCAGGAGGAGCTTGCTTCGGTTTTCGACAGGTTTTACCGCGCCGATAAATCTCGCAGCCGCGAAACTGGCGGCACTGGCTTGGGGCTTTCAATTGCCAAAGCCATTGTAGAATCACACGGTGGGATGATTCACGCAGAAAGTAAGGGGTTTGGGAAAGGTTGCACATTTTTATTTACAATTCCGTCCTGATTTTTTCATTGACCCACAGACCATCATCCCGTAAAATCTCCCCTCAGAAATTATATATAATTTGAAGAGGTTACGCGCAATGGCAAAGTATCGGGTGATGTACTGGAAAGACATCCCACAATCGTTCACTGTGGAAGCGGATGGACAGACTGTAAAGAAGGAACTTTCGCAGAAGGTTCAAAACAAGATCGACGCATATGCGATGGCAATCGGGGCAACCTCCACGACGGATTATGCCAAGCAATACAAACGCGGACAGTGGATCGAACGCGATGGCTCAGCCGAAGAATTGGCTGAGGCATTGCTGGCAGAGTTGGAAGCGGAAGCAGCGAAGGTTGAGATTCCGAAAAGAAATGAAAATGTAGGGGCGGGGTAATACCACTTCGTGGCATAAACCCCTTCCTACGGTGAACATATGACCAAAAAACACAACATCATTTTGCAACCTTCCGGTCGGCGCGGGCAGGTGGACGAAGGGACATCCGTTCGTTCGGCGGCGCGGGAATTGGGCGTGGAGATCGAGTCGATCTGCGCGGAGAATGCCACCTGTGGCAAGTGCATGGTCTTGGTTGAAGCGGGTCGCTTCGAGAAGTACAACCTCGAGTCGAGCCAGGAAAACCTCTCCCCTGTTGGCACCGAAGAACGCGCCTATCTGGAACGCCGTCCAAAATTGTTGAAAGACAAAGGCTGGGAGATCGGGCAGGTGCGCCTCTCATGTCAGGCAAAGATCTGCGGCGATGTGCTCATCAACGTGCCCGAAGAAAGCCGCGGTAACAAACAGATCGTGCGCAAAAGCGCCAGCAACCGCGAGATCGAGGTCAAGCCTGCGATTCGCAAGTATCTGGTTTCGATGAGTCCGCCCACTTTGGAGCGCCCTGTAGCGGACTGGGAACGTCTCGCCAAGGGATTGGAAACTTCGATGGGGCTGGTGCGCGGCGGCGAGGAGAAACTTCCGCGCTGGTATGACTTTGACATTGATTATGCCTGTCTGCGGACCTTGGCGAAAACCTTGCGTGACGCAAAATGGAATGTGACCGTCACCGTGCGCAATGATAAGGAAGTGATTGCCGTGCAAGCGGGCTATCACGAAGACAGTTACGGCGCGGCAGTAGACATCGGCTCGACGACGGTGGCGTTGTATCTGTGCAACCTGCGCACCGGTGAAGTGCTGGCTTCGGAATCAGAGATGAATCCGCAGATCGTGTATGGCGAAGATGTGATGTCTCGCATTCAGTATGCGATTGACCAGCCTGATGGTTTGGAGAAATTGCATAAGGCAATCATCAGCACGCTAAACAAGTTACTCAAACAGGCGGCGAAGTCTGTTCATATCAAATTAGATGAAATCCATGAGATGGTCTTGGTGGGCAATTCCACCATGCACCATGTTTTGCTCAACCTGCACCCCAAAGATTTGGGGCTGGCTCCGTTCGTGCCGACCATTCACAAGTCGGTGGATATCAAGGCAAGAGAATTGGGCTTGCACATTAACGCCTCGGGCAATATTCACATCCTGCCGACCATCGCTTCCTTCGTCGGCGCGGATACGAGTGCAGTCATCCTTGCGGAAGAGCCGCACAAGCAGGATGAGAATTGGCTGCTGATCGACGTCGGCACCAACGCGGAGTTGGTCTTGGGCAATCGCAAGCGGCTGGTGTGTACGTCCACGCCAACGGGACCGGCGCTTGAAGGTGCGCATGTGGAATATGGCATGCGAGCCGCACCGGGCGCGATGGAACGTGTCCATATTGATGAAACGACTCTCGAACCGAAGTACAAGGTCATTGGTGTGAATGGTTGGAATACGGACCATGCCGAATTTACGGGTCAAGTCAAAGGTATCTGCGGCTCGGCAATCATTGACTCAGTGGCAGAATTGTTCCGAGCGGGGATCGTGGACTCTCGGGGCAAGTTCAAGAAAGACTTAGACTCGAAGCGTGTTCGTCAGGGAGAATCAGGCTGGGAGTATGTCATCGCCTGGAAGGAAGAAACCTCCATCGGACGAGACATCCCAATTACTCAACAAGATGTGCGCCAAATTCAATTGGCAAAGGCAGCGCTCTTCACCGCGGCGCGCACCTTATTGAAGCGAATGGATTTGCAAAGCCCTGATAAAATCATCCTCGCTGGCGGCTTTGGAAGTTATATTGATAAAGAGAAAGCCATGCTGATCGGGTTGATCCCCGATTGCGAGTTGGATAAAGTGTATGCAGTTGGAAATGCCGCGGGCGATGGCGCGCGCATTGCATTGCTAAATATTGAGAAGCGCAACGAGATTGATTTGGTCACACGCAAGGTGGAACGCTTTGAATTGCCCACCGACCCGGAATTTCAAAATCAGTTCATGCTGGCGACGAGCTTCCCGCACATGAGCGAGCCGTTCGAACATATTGCGCATTTAATTCCGAACCGCAAGGCAGATCCGCTGGCGAAAAATTTCATGAGCAAATAATTTTGTAGGGGCGGGGTGACCCCGCCCCTACCGAGGTGAATATAAATGAACAAATTTCTAGAACGATTAAACAGCGGGGAAATTCTCGTTGCGGATGGGGCAACGGGTTCGAACTTACAGAAGATGGGACTCAAACCGGGCAAGCCGCCGGAGGACCTCATCATCGATGATCCGGATACGATCTTGAATCTCGCTTCATCCTTCGCCCGGGCTGGGTCAGACATCATCCTGACCTGCACCTTCGGCGGGACTCGCATGCGCATGAAAGACTCGAAGTATCAGGATCGCACTCCTGAGGTCAACATCCGTGCGGCGGAGATCGCTCGCAAGGCGGCTTCATTGAATAACGGTCTGGTTGCCGGTTCAATGGGACCGGTTGGCGCGATCCTCAAGCCGTATGGTCCGCTTGAGTTTGAGGATGTGAAAGCGACCTTTGCCGAGCAAGCCAAAGCCCTCGCCGATGGCGGCGTGGACTTGTTGATCATCGAAACCATGTTCGCGGTGGAAGAAACAACAGCCGCCTTTGAAGGTGCGCGCTCCGTGACCGACCTGCCAATCGTGGTTTCGTTCAGTTATGACCGTGGCACGCGCACGATGATGGGCGTCAAGCCAAAGGATGTAATGAAGCGTTACTCCGAGATGGGCGCAACCCTCATCGGCGCAAACTGCGGAACGACGCTCGACAACATGGAAGCGGTGGTGAAAGAATATCAAACCGCCAAGCCCGATATGCCCTTGTGGGTCAAGCCGAATGCAGGCGTTCCGCACATGGACTTGGAGACCGAGCAAGGTGTGTACGATATGGGTCCCGATGATATGGCAACTTATGCCAAAAAGTACGTAGCAATGGGCGCGAAGGTCGTGGGCGGTTGTTGCGGAAATACACCGGAACATATTGCGGCGATTGCGAAGGCAGTGAAGAACTAGTGAATAGTAAGTAGTAAATAGTGAATAGTTACGGATTACGAATTACGGAACACGTGATGCGTAATCCGTATTTTGTAATTGGAGGTTGTGATGCGTGATGAGATTTTGAGGTTGTTGAACGGGGAAAAGATTTCTTCGGTTCCGGCGTTCAGCGGGTTGATTCACGTCACAGCCGAGGGGTTGGCGAGTGAGGGGTTGACTTTGGGAGAAGTCCATCATGATGCGGGGAAAATGGCGCGGACGGCGGCAAGTACGTTCAAACTAACGGGCATGCCATCTGCGGCGTTGCCGTTGGATTTATGCTCTCCGGCAGAAGCTTTGGGTGCGGAGTTGATCTTCTATAACAATGATGAGATGCAATTTCCGCAGGTGAAGAAGTTGTTATTTCAAAGCACCCGTGAGATATTGGAGATTGGAGAATTAGACACTTCGACAGGCTCAGTTCAACGGATTGAGGGGAGAATTGAGTTAATCTGTGAAGCGATTCGTTTGTTGAAAAAAGACATTGGAGATCGAGTTGCTATTTCAGGCATCATCCCCGGTCCGTACACGTTGATGATCTACATTTGCAAGGTGCAAAATCTTGTGCGCGAGATGAAGAACGAGCCGCAAATGGTGTTGGATGCGCTCCTTCGTCTTTCATCTTTTCTTGCTGACATTGGCAACGCTTATTTAAATGCCGGTGCAGACTTTATCACCATCCATGAGATGGGCGGCTCGCCGGGATTTATCGGACCGAAGCCGTTTGAGGGATTCGTCCTGCCTGCGCTTCAACACCTGACCCGACAACTGCCCCACCCCACCGTGCTTTCGGTGTGCGGGAAGACGGACGCTGCCATGAATCTTTTGGCGCAATCGGGCGCGGATGCAATCTCTGTCGATCAGTTGAATGATTTGAAGGCATCTCGTGCGATATTAAAAGAGACGATGCTGTTTGGCAACATCGACCCGGTGGCGATGCTGTGGCAGGGTGACGAAGGCTCGGTTATAGAGGCAGTTCAAAGGTCGAAAGAGGCGGGCGTGGATGCGGTCTGGCCCGGCTGCGATATGGTCATCCAAACGCCGATCCAGAATATCAAACACATGCTTGGGTAGCCGAACCGTTTTTTAGGGGAAAGTTTACTAAGGGTATATAATTGTACTAACACCAGAGACCGAGGAGCAACGGAATGGCAAAAAAGTCATCATCCGTAGGCAAGGCATTAAGGAAAGACCGCCCGGCAAAGACTGCAGGAAAAAAAAGACTGTCGTTTTCAGGCAGTCTTTCGTTATCCTCTGCTTTCCCTGAAGTTCAAGACCTCGCACGTACAGGTCAACATGCGGCTGCCATTGACCTTACTTCTCAAAAACTAAGCGCAGAATCTGATACAGCTTTAAGAATGACACTGCTGGGTCTTCGGTGTGACTCTTACATTGCCCTTGGAAAATTTGATCTTGCAGAAGCCGATGCAAATGCCATGCACGAGTTGGCACTGTCAGGGGACCCTGAGTTGAAGATTCTTGCACTGAGGTATCAAGCCAGTGTGCAATTGGTAAAGGGCAGGTTGGTAGAAGCCACTCAAACGGCGACACAAGCAGTGGCACAAGCGCGAGCCTTGAAAACACCTAACCCATATCTGCTGGCTCGCTGCTTGTATATTCTCGGAGAGTGCTATAAAAGTTCGGGGAATTATGAAAACGCCATTACCGCGGCAAAAGAAGCTATTCCGTTATTCGAAATGACCGGCAGCCTTCAAGAAACCGGACGCACCTACTGGCTGATGGCGCCTTCATATAATGTGTTGGGCAATGCAAAAAAATCACGTGAAGCAGCACAAACCGCATTGGACCTGTGCCAGCAAGCCGGTGACTCTGTCGGCATTGGCAATGCCTATAACGCGCTCAGTTCCACAGATACCGATATTGCGGAACGCATTCGGCATTATCAGCAAGCCATTCAAGCCTATGAGACCAGTGGCTATTTGGAGCGTGTTACGGGTGCCATTGGGAATTTGGGTTTCACCTATGCGGCGCTGGGGCTGTATATGCAGTCTTGCCGGTTGACTAATAAAGCCCTCGAGATCGATAGAAGCATGGGCGCAAAATTAAGTATGTCGTACTGGCTCGAAAATCTATTCGATGCCGAATTAAGGCTGGGCTGGGTGGATCTGGCACGCCAGCATTTGGATGAGTTCACCGCGCTCAGCCCAGACTTTGGCAGTTCGCGCATCACCGTCAGCCAGTATATGAACCAAGGCTTAATGGCACTGGGTGAAGGCAAACCTGCCGAAGCTGTACAAAATTTTAAGACCGCCGCCGAGATGGCAGAAAAAGAGAAGGCTGGCAACTTAAACGTTGTACTCACCTATCTTGCATATGCCCACCTCGTTAATAACGCCCCCAACGCCGCGCTCGAAGCCTCTACACAGGCAACCGATCTGCACCGCAAGCAAGGCTATAAATTGCCCGATAGTTTTTCTTCACAGGAGATCTGGTGGCGACATACACAAGCCTTGCTGGCAAATAATCAACCTACCGAAGCTCGGGCTGCACTTGAACGCGCCTATAAGTTTTTACTGGAAGCCATCGCCAATGTCCGCGATGAAGGGCTGCGGCGCAACTACCTCAACAAGGTGGCAGAGAACCGCGAGCTACTTACCTTTTGGGTGGAAGACAGCCTCAAAAGCAAGTTATCGCGCAAGCGTATCTTTGCACATCTCTTCATTGAGTCCAATGTCCGCGAGCCGTTCAAACGGCTTACCGACACCAGCCTGCGCCTGAATGCGTTGCATACGGTTCATGAAATTCATACCTTTATTGTAGAAGAAGCCACCGAGTTAAGCGGCGGCGAAAGAGTGTTATTCATTCTTGAAAACAACGACAAGTATGAAGTTACAGGCGCATCACTGCCACGCGGCGAACAAGTGCAGGATGTTTTACAAAGCATTGAACCTTTTCTGACGGAAGCTCGCCTCGCACGTACCGTTCAGTTGATTCTGCCCAGAGAGTTGGATTCAAGCCCGAAGCGCCCCACCCGCCGTCCCCCCGCCGCGATGCGTGGACAACGTCTCTCGCGCATCATCGCACCGCTCATCGCCCAAAATCAGATCGTCGGCTACATCTATGCCGATATGGATTCGCTGTATGGCACCTTTACCGAAGTGGACAGCGACATGCTCGCCATGCTGGCGAACCAGGCAGCCGTCACCTTGGATAATGTCAACTGGGCACAGGGACTTGAGCAAAAGGTCGAAGAAAGAACCGCCGAACTGCGCGACCGCGTGGATGAACTCGCCATCATTAACAGTGTGCAGGCAGGCTTAGCCTCTCAACTGGACTTTAGCTCCATTTATGAATTGATCGGCGAGCAATTGCGCAACCTGTTCGACTCGCAGGCGATCTCGATCGTTTCGTTCGATGTGGAAGGCGATATACGCCATTACCACTATATCCTTGAGCAAGGTCAACGCTTGGATGTGGCAGATGCGCCCATTCCGCCCATGTCGAAATACATCATTCAGCAGAAACAGCCGCTGCTGATCAACAATAATTTCAAAGAACGGCTTGCTGAGATCGGGCTTAAATCAAATACATTGCCGGGCACAAAGCCCACCAAGTCTTTGTTGCGCATGCCCATTTTAGTGAGCGGCGAGGTTAAAGGCATCATCGGGCTCGATAACCTTGACCATGAGAATGCCTTCACCGATGCCGATGTGCGCCTGCTGACCACCCTAGCCAGCAGTATGAGTGTGGCGTTGGAAAAAGCACAGCTATACCAACAAGCCGAAGAAGCGCGTGCCGCCGCCGATGCCGCCAGCGCTGCCAAGAGCGTCTTCCTTGCCAATATGAGCCATGAACTGCGCACACCACTGAATGCCATCATCGGGTTTACACGCATCGTGCGCAAAAAAAATGAAGAGACCCTGCCTGAAAAGCATTTGGAGAATTTAGACAAAGTGCTTACCAGCGCCGAACATTTGCTGGGCTTGATCAACGCCGTGCTCGATATTGCCAAGATCGAAGCCGGGCGCATGGAAGTTCATGCTGCGAATTTCAACTTGAATGCCTTGCTCGACCAGTGCGCTAATATTGCCAGCCCCTTGTTCAAACCAGGTGTGAGCTTTGAAAAACAGAATAACGATCTGCTCCTATTGGTCAACTCAGATCAGGAAAAGATCAAACAGATCATCCTCAACCTTTTGAGCAATGCCGCAAAATTCACCCACGAAGGCAAGGTGACCCTCCAAGCTGTAAAGGTTGAGGCACAAGGCAATCAGCCTGAAAGCGTACAGATATCCGTCACAGATACGGGTATTGGAATGAATGAAGAGGCATTGAGTCGGGTCTTTGGCGAATTCCAACAAGCGGATTCAAGCACTACCCGTGAATATGGCGGCACCGGGCTGGGATTAACCATCAGCCGCAACCTGGCACGTTTATTGGGCGGTGACCTGACCGTCGCAAGCGAACCCGGCAAAGGTTCGGTCTTCACTTTAACGTTACCCGTGCAGTATCAACCTAACACTGCAAAAGAATAGGTTTCTTTATGGCGACTAAAAATAAAAAAACAGATAACAACCCCATTATTGAGAACATCCGCCAACTCGCGTGGACGGGTCAGCACAAACTGGCAATTGATTCAGCGACCCAGGCATTAAGTAGGTCACGTTTGCAACGTGACGTTGAAATGTCCCTGCTCGACCTGCGCTCTGAATCCTACATCGCTATTGGAAATCTCGACCTCGCCATGAAAGACGCCAAGGCGATGGGGAATCTTGCGAAATCCAATCGTCAATCGTCAATCGTCAATCGTCAATTGGAAGCGCAAGCCCTCAACCGCCTTACCCTCGTCCAAATGCGGACAGGCGACCTCAAAGCCGCCCTAAAGACCGCAACCAAGGCAGTCAAACAGGCGCAACAAAGTAAACAAAAATTATTACTTGCGCAAAGTCTGTACCGCCTGGGCGAAGCTCAATTTCGTTTAAGGCATCAAAATGATGCGTTAGATTCTGCAACCAAAGCCATTGCATTATTCCAAGCAGAAGGGGATCTCTCTGGTGAGGGACGTGCTCACTGGGTGCTGGCAACTGCACTATTTAACTTAAACCATGTAGAAGAGTCACGCCAGCATGCCCAAATTGCCCTGGACCTATGCCGAAAGGCTGGCGACCAACATGGGATCGGAAACGCCTTCAATGTATATTCATTTTCAGACGTGGATCTGGTTGAAAATCTGCATCATCTGCAACAGGCTGCACAAGCTTTCGTACTAGCTGGCTATTTGGAACGACAAACCGCTGCGCGTGGAAACCTGGCAAATACCTATCTTGAACTTGGCTTATACCCACATGCGCATCGTTTATATCAAGAAACAGCAGATATCCATCGCCGTATGGGTGCCAAAAGTGGTTTGACTGTTGTGTGGGGCAATCTCATCACCACGGAACTTACTCTCGGCAGGCTCGTCGCCGCCCACAGCCGTATGCCTGAATATGAACAAATGGTAAAAGCGCTCGGTGACCCGAATCAACAGGCAAACCTACTCTTAACCTATGCCGAACTTGCACTGGCAGAAGGCAACTCCAAAACTGCCGTGAAATATTACGAAGCCACAGTTAAGCTTGAGCACGATCAGGGGTCGATCAATGAAATTAATAGCATCGCAACGCTTGGGTTAATGCACCTGGCGAATGGCAACCCAGCCGCAGCACTTAAAGCCACAGAAAAGGCAATCAAGATGTATCAGGAGCAAACCTTCACCACCCAGGGAACGTGGATCTGGTGGCGGCATACACAGGCACTCCTCGCCAACAAGAAACTCAAAGAAGCGCGTAACGCCGCAGAACATGCCTATATGTTACTCCTTGAACGCATCACCAATGTACGCGACGAAGGTCTACGGCGCAACTTCCTAAATAAAGTGGAAGTCAATCGCAACCTATTGAAATTTTGGGTTGCCGATGGCACAAAACAAAAACTTCCTAAGGAACGGCTCTTTGCTCATTTGGCAATTGAATCAAATGTTCGCGAACCCTTTCAACGCCTCGCGGATACCGGGCTGCGCCTCAACGCATTACATACGATTGAATCCATTCAAACCTTCATTGTAGAAGAAGCCACGGAATTGATCGGCGGCGAACGTGTGATTTTGATTCTTGAAAAGGATGGAGGACGCAAAGTGGCGGAGTCCATTTTGCCGTTGCCCTCTTATGAATCTGGCAAAGGCTATGAGATGGCAGAGAATCCAACTGATGTGCTCAAACGCATTGGAAAATATCTGAATCAAGCCCGCCTCACACGTACCGTGCAACTGGTAACTGACCATCGACCGCAGACCGCAGACCGTGGCA
Source organism: Anaerolineales bacterium (assembly GCA_046328915.1). Classification (GTDB taxonomy): domain Bacteria; phylum Chloroflexota; class Anaerolineae; order Anaerolineales; family Villigracilaceae; genus Villigracilis. The sequence goes on from JAXLVR010000005.1 coordinate 261,628, forward strand.
AGAGCAAGAACCATCGTCCATCGTCCACGGTCCATCGTCTGGCGCGGATCGTTGCGCCATTAATAGCCCAAAACCAAATCCTCGGCTACCTCTACGTGGACATGGACTCGCTCTATGGCACCTTCGACGATACCGACCGCGACATGCTCGGCATGCTGGCGAATCAGGGCGCTGTCGCCTTGGATAATGCCCAATGGGCACAGGGACTCGAGCGCAAGGTCGAAGAAAGAACCGAAGAACTTAATCAACGTGTGGACGAACTCGCCATCCTCAACTCCGTGGGCGAAGCGATGGCAAAGACGCTGGATGTCAAAACGGTGACAAAGATCGTGGGCGATAAAGTACAAAACATTTTTCAGGCGGAATCCGTAACAATTCGCCTCTACAACCCAGCCTCCAATCTGATCCACCGTGCCTACGATTATGAAAATGGTTATGAGGATTTGACAGACACTTCGTTTGCAATGGGCAAGGGCATGACATCCAAAATCATCACATCTGGCAAACCAATGTTGTACGGCACATGGGATGATCAGATGCGGGCTGGTGCCGTTTTGATACCAAGCCTTATTAGTCAAAGGGAAACACAATCCTACATCGGTGTGCCAATTATTACAGGCGATAAAGTAATTGGCGTGGTAGCAGTACAAAGTTACAAACAACACGCCTACAACGAAAATCATGTGCGTTTGCTCGAAACGCTCGCTGCCAATATGGGCGTTGCCATCCAGAACGCGCGTCTGTTTGAAGCCGAGCAGGAACGCGTGGCGGAACTTGCCATCATCAACAGCGTGCAAACCGCTTTAGCATCTCAACTGGATTTTCAAAGTATTGTCGATGTGGTCGGTAATAAACTCACTGAAATCTTTTCAGGCGAGAATATTGGAATTGGCTTTCTGGATAAAGCCACTGGAAAATTCACCTCGCCCTATACATTTGAGAACGGAAAGCGAATTGGAAACGTTGAGTTCATGCTGGGCGAAATGGGATTGGCTGCTCAAGTTGCGAAAACTCTCAAGCCATTGATCATCAATACAAATTTTCAACAGATCGCTGAAGAACTCGGATCCCTTTCGGTCAGTGATGAGCCAGATCCAAAATCGTGGCTGGGCGTGCCCATCATCATCAATGGAGAATTTGTCGGTGATTTCATTATGCAAAACTGGGAGCGTGAGAATGCCTACACCGATTCACACGTCCGTTTGCTGCAAACGCTGGCAGGCAGCTTGGGGGTAGCACTCGAAAACGCGCGTCTCTTCAAAGCCGAGCAGGAACGCGTGGCAGAGTTGCAGATCATCAACTCCATCCAGCAGGGACTCGCCGCTGAGCTGGACTTCCAAGCCATTGTGGATCTGGTCGGCGATAAGTTGCGAGAGGTATTCAAGACACCTGACCTTATGATCACCTGGCATGATGAAAAAGAAAATTTGGTTCATTATCTTTACTGTTATGAACATAATGAAAGAATCGTCATTGCACCACGTCCACCAAGTTCAAGCGGAATCTTTGAAAGACAAGTTAAAACCCGTAAGCCTGTCATTTGGAATACCACTAAAGAAGGCAATGAAATCTCACCAGCAGTCCCCGGGACGGACGAAAGTAAATCAGGAGTATCTCTTCCGATCATTAGCAGCGACCGTGTGCTGGGTGCAATCCAGCTTGAAAACTATGAGCGCGAGAATGCCTATGGCGAATCTGAACTGCGACTGTTGACCACCATCGCCGCCTCGCTGGGGACCGCGCTCGAGAACGCGCGTCTCTTCGATGAGACTCAGCGCCTCTTCAAAGCCGAGCAGGAACGTGTGGCGGAGTTGCAGATCATCAACTCCATCCAGCAGGGACTCGCCGCCGAGTTGGATTTCCAAGCTATTGTCGACTTGGTCGGTGATAAGTTGCGGGAGGTGTTCAACACAAAAGATTTTGGAATTCGTTGGTATGACGAGAAATCTAATCAAGCTCATTTCCTTTATGAATATGAACATGGCACAAGGCTGATGCTGGAACCCAGAACACCGCCTGCTAATTCGGCGTTTGTGAGAATTCTAAAGACACGCCAGCCTGTTATTTGGAATACTGCCAAGGAGGGCAATGCCGTTGCATTGACCATCCCGGGCACGGATAACATGAGCGAATCAGGCGCACAAATACCGATCATTAGCAGTGATCGCGTATTAGGCACGATTAATATCGAAAACTATGAACGCGAGAATGCCTTCGGCGAATCCGAACTGCGCCTGTTGACCACCATCGCCGCCTCGTTGGGAACTGCGCTCGAGAACGCGCGTCTGTTCGATGAGACCCAGCAGCGCAATGCGGAACTTGCCATCATCAACAGTGTGCAAGCCTCGCTCGCCGCCAAATTGGATATGCAAGCCATCTACGACGCGGTCGGAGATAAGATCCGCGAGATCTTCGACGCACAAGCCGTAGGGATCATGACATATGACAAAGCCAATGACGTGGTTCAATTCGCCTACGTTATCGAGAAAGGCGAAAGGCTGCACATTGACCCACGTCCGCTGGAAGGGATTTCGGGATATGTCATCAAAACGGGCAAGACCGTGATGATCAACCAGAATATGGCGCAAAGAGAATCTGAGATTCTGGGCAAGCCAGCCACCATCCTTGGCGGCGACGATATCAAATCGCGCCTTGATGTGCCGATGATGGTCGGGGATGAAACCAAAGGCTCGATCTCGCTGCAAAACGTAGATCGCGAGAACGCCTTCAGCGAATCAGATTTGCGCCTTCTAACCACGCTCGCCAACAGCATGAGCATCGCGCTGGAGAATGCCCGCCTGTTCGACGAGACCCAGCGCCTGCTCAAGATTACCGAAGAGCGCAACGCCGAACTCGCCATCATCAACAGCGTGCAAGCCGCCCTCGCCGCCGAACTCAACATTCAGGGAATCTACGATGCGGTCGGAGATAAGATCCGCGAAATCTTCCACAATAAAGATATATCCATCCGCATCCATGATGCCAAGACCAACTTGATGCATATTCCTTACGTTTACGAAAATGGAAAACGGTTTTATGTCGAGCCTGCTCCACATCAAGACGTTGGTTTTGCCGGTCATGTCCTCCGCACGCGAGAGACAATTGTCATCAATGAAAACATGGAGGAAGAATCGAAAAAGTACGGCAGTTTTGTGGTTGGCGATACCTCTGCTTCAAAATCGGAATTGTTTGTGCCTTTGGTGGTCGGCGACCAGGCTCGCGGCTTGATCAACTTAATGGACATGGAGCGCGAACATGCCTTCAGCGAAAGCGACGTGCGCCTGCTGCAAACCCTCGCCAACTCAATGAGTGTGGCTCTTGAGAATGCGCGTCTCTTCGACGAGACCCAGCGCCTGCTCAAGATCACCGAAGAGCGCAATGCCGAACTTGCCATCATCAACAGTGTTCAAGCCGCTCTCGCTGCTGAGCTCAACATTCAGGGCATCTATGATGCGGTCGGAGATAAGATCCGCGAAATATTCCATAATACGGATATGAACATCCGTATTCAAGATCCGCAAACAGGTATGACCCTGTATCCATATATGTATGAAAACGGGGAGCGCCTCTTCCTTGAGCCACAGCCCTATCGGGTACAGGGTTTCACCCATCATGTCCTCAGCACCCGCGAAACCGTGGTCATTAATGAAAATCTTCTGGAAGAGGAAAAGAAATACGGTAGTTTCACGCTGCCTGGAACAGAATCTGAAAAATCGGTTGTTTTTGTTCCACTGGTCATAGGCGATAATGCACGTGGGTTGATCAACCTTGCTAGCATGGAAGAACATGCCTTCAGCGAAAGCGACGTGCGCCTGCTGCAAACGCTCGCCAACTCAATGAGCGTGGCGCTGGAAAACGCCCGCCTCTTCGACGAGACCCAGCGCCTGCTCAAGATCACTGAAGATCGCGCCGCCGAGCTTGCCATCATCAACAGTGTGCAGGAAGGGCTCGCTTCCAAGCTCGATATGCAAGCCATCTACGACCTGGTGGGCAATAAGATCTGTGAGATCTTCAATTTACAAACTTGCTTCATCATGTTGTACGATAAAGATACCAACTTGGAACTCTATCCCTTTGTGGTGGAAGTTGGCGAACGCCTTCAGCAAGAGCCCATTCTGCATGATGAAAACGGCTTTGGTCCACTGGTGATGCGCACCCGTCAGCCCCTCATGATCAATGAGAAGATGGCGGAACGGAGCATCGAAGTCAATTCCTACACCATTGGCGGCGATGAATCGACCGAACCGAAATCTGCCATCTATGTTCCACTCCTGCTTGGCAACGAAGCCATCGGCGTCATTTCCGTCCAGAACATCGAGCGTGAACATGCCTTCACTGATTCAGACCTGCGGCTGCTCACCACACTGGCATCATCCATGAGCGTGGCGCTCGAAAGCGCGCGCCTCTTCAATGAGACTGAACGCAACGCCAGCCAAATGGCAACCATCGCCAATGTGGGGCGTGAACTCTCCGCCACGCTTAATATGGAACAGGTCATCCACATCGTCAGTGAGAATGTCCACAACCTGTTCAATGCGCGCGATACCATCCTGCGCCTGCTCGATGAAGACGGCAAGACTCTCGTCACCAAGGTGGCGCTGGGAAAGTATGCAGAACAAAATATGGCAGGCACGCTCGAAATTGGCAAAGGCGTCACCGGCGCCATTGCTCAATCGGGCATTGCCGAAGTAGTCGAATACCTGCACCTCGACCCGCGCCGCCAACACGTGGCAGGCACGCCCGATGAAGATGAAGACCCCGAAACCATGATGGTCGCCCCGCTCATCGCCAACAACAAGACCATTGGGGTCATCTCCATTTATAAAGACCGGCGCCATGGTACCTTCACCCCCATCGACCTCGACTTCCTCGTTGGCTTGGGTCGCCATGCTGCCATCGCCATCGAAAACTCGCGCCTGTTCGACGAGTCGCAGCATTTGCGCGATGTTGCCGAACATGCCAACCAAGCCAAGAGCACCTTCCTTGCCAATATGAGTCATGAGCTGCGCACTCCGCTTAATGCCATTATTGGCTTCACCCGCATTGTGCGCCGCAAAGCCGATGGCTCTCTGCCCGAAAAACAGATCGAGAATTTGGATAAAGTGCTGAGCAGTTCTGAGCACCTGCTCGGGCTGATCAACACCGTGTTAGATATCGCCAAGATCGAAGCCGGGCGCATGGATGTGCAAGCCGCCCAATTCGACGTGAGCGCCCTGGCAGAGACCTGCATCAACCTTGCCACGCCTCTTCTCAAGCCGGGAGTTGTCCTTACCAAAGAGCTGGAGCCCAGCCTGAGCCTTGTCCACTCCGATCAAGACAAGATCAAACAGATCATCCTCAACCTGCTCAGCAACGCCGCCAAGTTCACCCATCAAGGATACGTCCGATTGAGCACACAAAAGGACGAGGCGATGTTCCATGTCCACGTGGTGGATACAGGCATCGGCATCAGTGCAGAGGCACTTGAAAAGGTCTTCGAGGAGTTCCAGCAAGCCGATAACACCACCACCCGTCAATATGGCGGCACCGGTCTCGGGCTTGCCATCAGCCGCAACCTTGCCCGCCTGCTCGGCGGCGACATCACCGCCGCCAGCGAACCGGGCAAAGGCTCTGTCTTTACGCTCAGCTTACCGATACAATATCAGGCAAGATCAGCACAGCCCGTCTTGAACGAAAGTCGCATCTAATCAATCAGAATGTAGCAAACAGGATTCCGAGTTTATGACCAAGAAAAGCGGCTCTTCAAAACCAACCCTAGACCCCACCCTCGAACACATCCGCCAACTCGCGTGGACGGGTCAGCACGCGGCGGCAATTGATTCAGCGACACAAGCATTAGCCGCGCTCGGTGATGTAGGGGCGCGGCATAGTACCCGTAGGGTATCTCCGCGCCCTGTGCATGGAACGCGCCCACGAAAAGGGCAGGGAGACCCTGCCCCTACGATGGATTTATTGGACCTGCGTGCGGAATCCTACATCGCCCTCGGCAACCTCGACCTCGCCATGAAAGACGCTAAAGCGATGATGAAGTTGGGGACGACCGCCGCGCTAAAGGTTCAGGCGTTGAACCGCCTCGCCCTCGTCCAAATGCGGACAGGCGACCTGAACGGCGCGATCAAATCGGCGACCGCCGCCGTCAAGACAATCACAAATCGCAAATCGCAAATCGTCAATCGTCAATCGCTCGCCCTCGCCTACTTCCGCCTCGCCGAAGCGCAATTCCGCACCCAGAAGAACGAAGATTCAATCGAGAATGGCAAAAAAGCGGTTGAGCTTTATCTTGCCCTCGGCGACCTTTCCGGCGCCGGGCGCACCTATTGGGCAATGGCGAACGCCTACGAACAAAATCGCCAGATCGAGAACTTCCAAGAAGCCATTCAGAAAGCATTCGAATACTGCCAACAAGCAGGCGACGGCTACGGCATCGGCAATGCCTTGAACGTTATGAGCGTTATCGAGCCGGATATTGCCAAAGCCATACGCACTCGTCAACAGGCAATCGAAGCCTTTGAAAAGGCAGGCTACCTCGACCGTGTGCAGGTTCCCAAAGGCAACCTTGCCATTTCCTATCTTGAACTGGGCATGTACTCGCACTCCCTGCGCTTGCAGCGTGAAGTTTTAGAAGCCAGTCGTAAAATGAATGCGAAGTTGTCGATGGTCTACGCCATGGGCAACATGCCGAATCCTCAAATCTCTTTGGGGCAGATCGAAGCGGCACAGGCGACCCAGGAAGAGTTCGCCCCTCTGGCAGAGACAATCGGCGACCCCGGCATGGAAATGCAAGCACAAGCCAATTGGGCAGAACTGAGTTTCGCCAAAGGCGATCTCAAAGCCGCCATCCGTCATCAAAAAGCGGCGCTCAAGATCGTCCACGAACATCAACTCGGCCGGGAAATGTCTACCTTTGCCGATCTTGGGAGGTTCTACCTTGCCGACCACGACCCCGTCAATGCGCTTAAGGCAACTGCAAAAGCCGTAAACCTGCACCGCGCCCAGGGCTTCGCAAAACAGGATAGTTACGCGTCTCAGACCATCTGGTGGCGGCATGCCCAAGCCCTGCTAGCCAACAAAAAGAATAAAGAAGCACAAGAAGCCCTCAACCGCGCCTACGACTTTCTGCTGGAAAGCATTCAAAACATCCGCGATGAAGGTCTGCGCCGCAACGCGCTCAACAAAGACCGTGACAATCGTGAGTTTATACAACACTGGGTCGCTGATGGCACAAAACGCCGTAAGGGCGGATCGCGATCCGCCCCTACCCCAGAACGCCTCTTCGCCCATCTCAATATCGAATCCAACCTGCGCGAACCCTTCCAACGCCTTGCGGATACGGGTCTGCGCCTCAACGCGCTGAAAACCGTCGAAGCCATTCAAACCTTCCTCGTCGAAGAAGCCACCGAACTCAGCGGCGGCGAGCGCGTGATGTTGATCCTTGAAAAAGACGGCAAACCCCAAGTAGTGGATTCCCTCCTCCCACGCGGCGAAGACCCCTCAGCCGTTCTCAAATCCATCAGCAAACACCTCGCCCAAGCCCGCCTCACACGGACAGTCCAACTGCTTCTGCCACCCAATCGTCAATCGAAAATCGCAAATCGAAAATCGATCATCGTTGCCCCGCTCATCGCACAAAACCAGATCCTCGGCTATCTCTACGTGGACATGGATTCCATCTACGGCACGTTCGACAACACTGACCGCGACATGCTCGGCATGTTGGCGAATCAGGGCGCCGTCGCCTTGGATAATGCCCAATGGGCACAGGGACTCGAGCAAAAGGTCCAAGAAAGAACCGAAGAACTTAATCAACATGTGGATGAACTCGCCATCCTCAATTCCGTGGGCGAAGCAATGGCAAAAACGCTGGATGTGAAGACCGTGACAAGAATCGTCGGGGATAAAGTCCGCGATATTTTCCATGCAGAGGGTGTTTCGATCTCGTTGTTGGATGAACAGACCAATCTTGTCCATTCACTTTATGAATATGACCAAGGCGAAGGTGGCTATATTGATTTCATCGAGCCATTCCCATTAGGGAAAGGCTTGACTACAAAAGTGCTTCAAAGCCGCAAACCGCTTCTGATGGGAACGTATGAAGAACAGGTTGCCAATGGCGCTTATATGCCACCCGAACTTCTTGAAAACAGCATAGGAACAGATACCCAATCCATGATGTATGCACCGATCATCGTGAACGACAAAGCCATTGGTGTCGTAATTGTTGGAAACTACAAACAAAACCATTTCTCCGAAAACAATCTTTCACTCCTGCAAACCCTCTCTGCTAACATGGGCGTCGCCATTCAGAACGCGCGGCTCTTCGAAGCCGAGCAGGAACGCGTGGCGGAACTGCAGATTATCAACTCCATCCAGCAGGGACTCGCGTCTGAGTTGGACTTCCAAGCCATTGTCGATCTGGTCGGCGACAAATTGCGGGAAGTGTTCAACATGGGCGATATCGGCATAAATTGGTATGACGAAAAAGCCAATCTGGTTCATTACCTTTATACCTATGAACACGGGAAACGAATCTCCCTTCCGCCCCGCACGCCAGCAGAGGGCGGAATCTTGGAAAGACATATCAAAACGCGCAAGCCCGTTATTTTCAACACACTTGCTGATTACCAAGTATTAAATACAATTTTGATCCCTGGCACAGATCAAGGAAAATCATACGTTTCTGTTCCCATCATCAGCAGTGACCGTGTACTTGGTATAGTTGATATGGAAAACTACGAGCGCGAGAATGCCTTCGGCGAATCGGAACTGCGCCTGCTAACCACCATCGCCGCCTCGCTGGGAACCGCGCTCGAGAACGCGCGTCTCTTCGATGAGACTCAGCGCCTCTTCAAAGCGGAGCAGGAGCGCGTCGCAGAATTGCAGATCATCAACTCCATTCAGCAGGGACTCGCCGCCGAGTTGGATTTTCAAGCCATTGTGGATCTGGTCGGCGATAAGTTGCGGGAGGTGTTCAACACGCCTGATCTTGGCATCAATTGGTACGATGAAAAAGCAAATCTCATGCATTATCTTTACATCTATGAACACGGTCAGCGATTAGCCATTCCACCGCGCCCGCCGCAGCCAGGCGGGATGTTTGAGACACAAACCAAAACGCGCCAGCCGATCGTATTTAATTCAGTTGCCGACTATGAAAAAATGAATGCGCTGGCGATTCCCGGAACTGATCAGGGTAAATCGTACGTTTCTGTTCCCATTATCAGTAGTGATCACGTATTGGGAAACATCGGCATGGAAAACTACGAGCGTGAGAACGCCTACGGCGAATCGGAACTGCGCCTGCTGACCACCATCGCCGCATCGTTGGGAACCGCGCTTGAAAACGCGCGTCTCTTCGATGAGACCCAGCGCCTCTTAAAGATCACCGAAGAACGTAATGCCGAGCTTGCCATCATCAACAGTGTGCAAGCCGCCCTCGCCGCCGAACTCAACATTCAGGGCATCTATGATGCGGTCGGCGATAAGATCCGCGAGATCTTCCATAAGGGCGATGTCGGCATCCGTATTTATGACCCCAAGACTAACCTCGTGCATTATCCTTACCAGTATGAAAACGGGGAACGAATAACCATTCCCTCAGAGCCGTTACCCGAACGCGGTTTTGGGGCACATGTAATTCACAATCGAGCGGTGGTTGTAATCAATGAAAATATCTTGGAGGAAGCGCAAAAAATAGGCAGCTTCATTATCCCTGGCACCGAGATTCCCAAGTCACAAATCATGGTGCCATTGGTGACTGGCGATCAATCTCGTGGTCTTATTGAGATTGTAGATATGCATAACGAACATGCCTTCAGCGAAAGCGACGTGCGTCTGCTGACCACCCTCGCCAACAGCATGAGCGTGGCACTGGAGAATGCGCGTCTCTTCGATGAAACCCAGCGTCTGCTCAAAGAGACCGAACAACGCGCACAGGAACTTGCCATCATCAACAGCGTCCAGCAAGGGCTCGCGTCCAAGCTGGATATGCAAGCTATTTATGAATTGATTGGCGAAAAAATCAGTAAGATGTTCAATGCCCAATCATTCCTAATCAGTTCATTCGATCACGAGAAAAGAGTTTCCAAACTGGAATATTCCATTGAAGCCGGTGAGCGCCTGTATGACGATGAATTATTGCCCTTCAGCGTGGCAAATGAGTACATGATCGAGACCCGCCAGCCAATCATCATCAATGAAAATGCCGCCGAAGAATCTGCGAAATATGGGTTGAAACAAATTGAAGGCACAGCCATCGCAAAGGCATTGATCTTCGTTCCATTCGGCACAGGCGATAAGGTCAATGGCTATTTCAGTTTACAAAATTTTGAACATGAACATGCCTTCTCTGAATCGGATATCCGCCTGTTGGAAACGTTGGCGGGCAGCATGGGCATTGCGCTTGAGAGCGCGCGCCTCTTCGATGAAACCCAGCACCTGCTCAAGATCACGGAAGACCGCGCTGCGGAACTCGCCATCATCAACAGCGTCAGCGAAGGGCTGGTACGTGAGCTTGATTTTCAAGCCATCATCGAACTGGTCGGCGAAAAGATCCGCCAGGACTTCAAGGTCAATGACTTGTATATCGCGATGTATGATGAAGCGAGCAACATCATGTCCACACCCTATTACATCGAACATGGCGACCGCTTCCCCATTGAGCCGCATGTGCTTCGCCCCGGGTATGCTGGTTGGACAATCACAAACCGCGCCACACTGGTCATCAATGAGAATATTGACCAGCGGAAATTGGAACTGGGGATGGATACAACCATATTGATTGGTGACGCCGAACAAGAAGAGGACCTGACCCAAAGCGTCGTCTGCGCGCCTATTTGGTCAACGGGCAGGGTCATCGGTGTCATCACGCTCTACTCGAATGAGCCAAATGCCTTCCCTGAATCAAGTGTTAGTCTGCTCACGACCTTGTCTGCCAATTTGGGCGTGGCGTTGCAAAATGCCCGTCTGTTTGATGAAACCCAGCGCCTGCTCAAGATCACCGAAGACCGCGCCGCCGAGCTTGCCATCATCAACAGCGTGCAGGAAGGGCTCGCCTCCAAGCTGGAGATGCAAGCCATCTACGATCTGGTCGGCGATAAATTAGCCGAGGTGATGAACACCCTCGATATTGACATCCGCATCTTCTCGCCGGAAACCAACCAAGTCTTCTTCCCATACCTGCGTGAACATGGCAAACGGCTGGAAATCTCCCCCTCCCCCATGCGCGGATTTGCGAAAAAGGTTTATGAAACACGTCAGACCATTGTGATCAATGAAAATCTTGTAGAGCGCATGGTAGAGTTTGGCTCAGTGTTGGTGCCCGGCACGCAAATGGAAAAGTCTTTCATGGCGGTGCCCATTTTGGTGGGCGCCGCCGCACTGGGCATGGTCAGCATCAGCAATTACGAAAAAGAAAACGCCTTCGGCGACTCAGAAGTGCGCCTGCTGCAAACCGTGGTCAACGCCATGAGCGTAGCGCTCGAAAACGCGCGTCTCTTTGATGAAACCCAACGCCTCTTACAAGTGACCGAAGACCGCGCCACGGAATTGGCAGTCATTAATAGCATTCAACAAGGGCTGGCAGCTGAATTAAACACACAAGCCATCATCGAGTTGACCGGTGACAAACTGCGCGAAGTGCTCCGCACCGAAGACCTAGGCATCCGCTTGTACGACGCCCAAACCAACCTCATTCATTATGTGTATGAGTACATCCAGGGTCAACGGCGCGAGTATCCATCCAGACCGCCAGTGGAAGGCGGCACCTTTGAAAAAATCTCAAAGACCCGCCAGCCGTTTGTGCGTAACACCCTCGCCGAACGCGAAGAGCTGAATCTCGTACTGTTGCCCAACACCGAAGCCGCCAAATCCAGCGTCAATGTGCCCATTATCGGCAGCGACCGTGTGATCGGTGTCATTATTGTGCAAAGCCATGAAAAAGAATACGCCTTTAGTGAAGCACAAGTACGCCTGCTTCAAACCGTGGCAGCCAGCATGGGCGTATCCCTCGAGAATGGACGTCTCTTTGATGAGACTCAGCGCCTGCTGAAAGAGACTGAACAACGCAACGCCGAGTTGGCGATCATCAACGCAGTGCAACAAGCTCTGGTCTCTAATCTGGATATGAAGTCCATTTACCATGCGGTAGGTAGAAAGTTGACCGAGATCTTCAGTGTGCAATCGGCTGCGATCTACACCGTCGACTTCAATACCAAGATCATGACCTATGAATTTGCCTATGAACAAGGCAAAGAATGGGAGATCGAACCCAAGCCGGCTACGAGTCTGCACTTGGATATCATCAACAAGGTAAGCACCAATCGTAAGAGTTTTGTGGTCAACACCAACTTCAATGACTACGCCTCCCAGTTCGCAGATTTTCGTTCGTCACGCTCGCAAAACCCCAAGTCGCTGTGTGCCGTGCCAATCTTAATCCGCGAGAATTCGATCACGGGCATTTCGTTGCAGCACCTTGAAAAAGAAAACTTCTTCGATGAGTCTGCCTTACGTCTGTTAGAAACCATCTCGAGTGCAGCAGGTGTAGCAATCGAAAATGCACGTCTCTTCGACGAAACCCAGCGCCTCTTACAAGAGACTGAAGAACGCGCCGCCGAACTCGGTGCGATCAGCACCGTCACGCAAGCTTTGGTGGCAGAGACAGAACTGGATAACATGATCCAGCTGATCGGGAGTCAGATGCGGGATACGTTCAATGCCGATATTGCCTATCTGGCATTGCTCGATCCACAGGCGGGCGTCATCCAATTCCCCTATCAATATGGAGATGTCATTCCGCCCACACCTTACGGCGAAGGGATGACCAGCCGCATCATTCGTGATGGGCAACCTTTGATCTTCAATCGCAACATTGAAGAACAAAGCTCGGTGCTTGGCATTCAACGTCAGGGAAGAAAGGCGCGCTCGTATTTGGGTGTGCCCATCAAAGCCGGGCGCGAAACCATCGGTGTGCTCAGCGTACAAAGCACACATAAAGAAGGTGTTTTCGACGAAGACTCGCTGCGCTTGCTTTCAACAGTTGCCGCCAATGCCGGGGCAGCGATCAAAACCGCACGCTTGCATGCTGAAACGCAACGCCGCGCAAGAGAAATGTCTACGCTGGCAGAAGTAGGGCGAGACATTTCTTCAAGCCTCGAAGCGACCACTGTATTGGAGAGCATTGCAAACCACGCAAGAGAATTGCTGAGCGGCGATTTGAGCGCGCTCTTCCTGCCAGAACAGAACGGCAGGATCTTCCGTGCCATTGCAGCGGTGGGGGAAGAAGCCGAAGAACTCAGGAACGATACGATCATCTTAGGCGAAGGGTTGCTGGGCAATATTGCGCTCACGAAAAAAGCCGAGATCGTCAACGATACCAACAACGATCCGCGCGCATTGATGATCACGGGCACCGAAAGCGTGTCAGACGAGCACATGTTGGCAATTCCATTGCTCGCCAATTCAGAGCTCAAAGGTCTGATGGCTGTTTGGCGACATGGAGCCGATAACTTTTTCACAGAAGCTGAACTGGAATTCATGAATAACCTCGCAAGGCAGGCGGTTATTGCGATCCAAAACACGCAGCTATTTGAGCAAACCCAGCACTTGCTCAAGCAGACCGAACAACGCGCAACTGAACTTTCCATTCTCAACAACGTCAGTGAATCCATGACGCGCAGTTTGGATGTCAGTGCAGTGACACATAATGTCGGCAACAAGATCCATGAGATCTTCAATGCTGAGATCGTGGATATTCTGCTCTATGATGCTGCAACCAATATTGTTCAGCTGGCATATAGCTTTAGTGACAACGTCCACTATGAAGATGAGCCGCCTTGGGAGTTGGGCGAAGGGCTTACCTCCAAGATCATCATCTCGAAACAGCCTTTGTTGTTGAATACGGCTCAAGAAATTAATGAGCAGGGTGCAGCAGCCTATCTCACCGCCCCTGAAGATGAAGAAGATATCAAGTCTTATATGGGCGTGCCGATCATGGTCGGCGCTGAAGTATTGGGTGTAGTAGATGTGCAGAGTTACAAAGCAGGTGCCTTCAACGAAGATAATTTGCGCATTCTGCAAACCCTCTCTGCTAACATGGGCGTTGCCATTCAAAATGCACGTCTCTTCAATGAGACCCAACGTCTCTTTACCGAAGCGCAAGAAGCCCGCCAGGCAGCAGAACACGCCAACCAAGCAAAGAGCGCCTTCCTTGCCAATATGAGCCATGAACTGCGTACTCCGCTCAATGCCATCATTGGCTTCACTCGCATTGTGAGAAGAAAAAGCGAAGGGGTATTGCCTGATAAACAAACCGAAAATCTGGACAAGGTTCTCAGCAGCTCTGAACATTTATTGAGCCTGATCAACACCGTGCTGGATATTGCCAAGATCGAAGCCGGGCGCATGGATGTGCAAGCCGCAAACTTCAATGTCAATGCGCTCATTGACCTGTGTGCTAACACTGCCACTCCGTTGTTGAAGCCCACGGTGCGTTTGATCAAAGAAGCAGAAGAATCGTTAGGCACGATCTATTCCGATCAAGATAAGATTAAGCAGATCGTTCTCAATATGCTGAGCAATGCCGCCAAGTTCACAGCAGCCGGAAAGATCACATTGCATGCCCATCGCGAAAATGACATGCTCACCGTGGGTGTGAGTGACACCGGCATTGGCATTACCGAAGAAGCGCTGAGCCGCATCTTCGAAGAGTTTCAACAAGCCGATACCAGCACCACGCGTCAATACGGCGGCACGGGGTTGGGTCTCACCATCAGCCGAAACCTTGCCCGTCTGCTTGGCGGCGATCTGACGGCAACCAGTGAATACGGAAAAGGCTCCACGTTCACCCTCACTATTCCAATTCAATACGGGACAAAACCCGCCTCTTCCCTGAACCCAGATACGGCTCCCCTCCATCGAAGGGATGCTTCGACCAAAGCTGGCGCCGCCAAAAAGCTTGTGCTCGTAATCGATGATGACCCCGATGCCACCTACCTCTTGCGCGAAAATCTGGGTCCCGACGAATTTGAGATCGTTGGTGCACGAAATGGCATCGTTGGGCAGGAAAAAGCCCGCGAGATAAAGCCCGATGCCATTCTGCTCGATATTCTCATGCCAGAAAAAGACGGCTGGCAAGTCTTACACGACCTGAAAAGTGACCCCGCAACGACTAATATTCCAATCATCTTGCTCACGATTGTGGATAAGAAAGCGTTGGGCATGCGATTAGGAGCCGCCGCCTACCTGCTCAAACCGCTCAACCCTGCCGAGGTGTTATCCACCTTACGCAAGGTAATCAAACCGAAGCCGCAGGAGCGCATCCATGTTCTGACGGTGGATGATGATCCGCATATCGCTGAGATGTTAAGCCAACAGTTGCCAGAAGACGAATTCAGATTAGAGTCCGCTTTGGATGGTGAAGCGGGTTTGGCGGCGATTGAGGCGGAGCATCCTGATGT
This sequence comes from Anaerolineales bacterium, assembly GCA_046328915.1. Taxonomy (GTDB): domain Bacteria; phylum Chloroflexota; class Anaerolineae; order Anaerolineales; family Villigracilaceae; genus Villigracilis. The sequence continues at coordinate 277,080 of JAXLVR010000005.1, forward strand.
TATCTTGCTCGACATTATGATGCCAAAGTTAGATGGCTTCGGCGTTATCGAACGTCTGCGCGAAAAGGCAGAGACACGTGAACTGCCCATTATCGTCATCAGCGCCAAAGAGTTGACCGATGAAGAGATTGCCCGTTTGCGCGAAAGCGTAGTGCTTATCATGCGCAAACAAGGGTTTGACGGCGAGAAGCTGGCACAAGAAATTAAACAGACCTTACAACTTGGACAATGACTGGAGATTGTATGAAAACCATTTTGATCGTTGAAGATACTGAATTAAATATTGATCTGCTCACACAATTATTGGAAGATGACTACAAGTTATTGATCGCAAATGATGGAAAGCAAGGTGTGAATTTAGCAGTGAATAAAAAGCCAGACCTTATTCTGATGGATATTTCATTGCCCATCTTGGATGGCTACGAAGCGACTCGGCAGATCCGCAAGTCGCTTCCAAACACACCGATCATCGGTCTTTCTGCTCACGCCATGGAAGGGCATAAGCAGAAAGCGCAAGATGCAGGCTGCAATGATTACCTCACGAAGCCGGTCAATGATGTTTTGCTTTTCGAAATGCTCAATAGATATCTGGGATAAAATTTTATTGTATGAATACCCCGCCGCGCATTCTGATCGTAGACGACGAACCCTTCAACGTTGATTATCTCGAACAGGAACTCTCTGATTTCGGATATGACCTCTTAACCGCCACCAACGGGCAGGAAGCTTTAGATACGATCCGCAATGCTTCACCTGACCTGGTGCTGCTCGACATCATGATGCCCATCATGGATGGGTTTACAGTGTTGGAACATTCCAAATCAGACCCGGCGATTCGGGATATTCCCATCATCATTATCTCTGCCAATAGCGATCTGCAAAGCGTGGTCAAAGGTCTCAAAAAAGGCGCCGAAGATTATTTACCAAAACCCTTTGAGCCCACGATCTTATATGCTCGCATTACTGCCAGTTTGGAACGAAAGCGCCTGCGAGATCAGGAACAGGTCTATTTACAAAGCCTTGAAAATGAGTTGAACATCGCGCGCAATATTCAAAAAGAATTTTTACCTGCTGAATTGCCTGTGTTGAAAGGCTGGGAAATTGCGCCTTATTTCAAAGCCGCGAAGTTCGTGGCTGGTGATTATTATGATGTCTTCAACCTACCCAATGGCAATTTGGTTTTTGTAGTGGGCGATGTATGCGGAAAAGGTATTGGGGCAGCATTGTTCATGACTCTCTTCCGAAGTTTGTTGCGTGCTACATCCACAGCAGGGTACCTAGTGGAAGAGACCGCTACCTTCTCCCCTGCCAAGCATATTGAGCAGGCAGTTAGCATGACCAATAATTATGTGGCAACAACCCACGAACAAGCTCTGGTCTTTTCTACGGTCTTTATTGGCATCTTGAACCCTGCCAACGGCGCGTTGACTTACATCAATGCCGGGAATGAAGCGCCGTTCGTCCTCCGCACAGATGGTAACTACGAAGAACTTCGACCTACGGGTCCGGTAGTGGGCGCAATGCCTGATGTGAAATACAAAGTGAAAGAAGTTGTGCTTAATTCAGAGGATAGCCTTCTTATTTTTACTGATGGCATTCCAGATAGTAAAAACCAGCAGAACGAATTTTATGGGCATGACCGCCTGAAAGAATTCATCAAACAGAAAGATACTTCCGCCGCAGACCTTGTAGCGCGCCTGGGCAAAGAACTAGACCAATTCATAGATACCGAGGAACAATTCGACGATATCACCATCCTAGCCTTACGCAAGCTATGACCGCCCGAATATGACAAAAGAATGACAGACAGGCGCCCACCGCCTGTTTTTTTATCTACGCTATTGACGATTCTTTACCCCCTATGTAAACTGAATCATTCTCAGAGGAATCCATGCCTAGAACTGGTCAGAAAAAAAGCGCCACACCAAGGTCCACCACCAAGAAAAAAGCTGTTCGCGCTACAACCAAGAAAACAACCAGCAGCAAGCCTATTTCGGTTGCCCAACTCCGCAAGGAGTTGCAACAGCGTGAGGCAGAACTTGCCATCATCAAAAGTGTGCAAGATGGTCTTGCTTCCAAAATGGAGATGCAGGCGATCTATGAACTTGTTGGGGGAAAGATCCGCGACTTGTTCAAATCGCAGACTACCATCATTGCCACCTTCAATCGCAAGGCAGAGACGCAATCCTTTAATTATTATGTAGACCGTCAGGGTCGAGAGCAGGTAGATGACCGCCCCATGAGCGGATTAGTCAAAGCGCTGATCCGTGAAAAAAAGACCTTCCTTTTTAACGAGAACGTTGAAGATCGAATGCGTGAATTCAACGCAGCACTGGTCTTGGGTCCGCTTGTTCCAAAGTCTGCTTTATATGTGCCCTTAATGACTGGCGGCGAAGTACGCGGCGTAATCTCTCTCCAGAATATGGACAGGGAGCATGCTTTTAATAAATCAGATGTGCGCTTATTGGAAACACTTGCAGGGTCTTTAAGTGCAGCACTCGAGAATGCCCGTCTCTTTAATCAAACACAGCGATTGCTGAATGAGGCGGAGCAACGCAATGCAGAATTGGGCGTTATCAACAGCCTGCAACAGGTGTTGGTCTCCAAATTAGATTTTCAATCCATCATCGACCTGATCGGCGATAAAGTCGGCGAGATCTTTGATGCGCAGGTGACACTTATCTCGTTATACTACCCTGCCAATGGCGAGATGCATCATCGCTATATCAACGAGCGTGGTGTGCGCATGTATTACGACGAACCCATGCCTGTGGACGGTTTTCGTAAGCACGTGCTCGAAACCAAACAGACTCTGCTCATTAGTCGTGATTACTTAAAGATTGCAGAAGAACTTGGCGAAGAACCTGCTTCGGCGGGAGAAGCGCCAAAATCTCTGCTTTTTGCCCCCATGGTAGTGGACGGTCAGGTGACCGGCATTATGAGCCTGCAAAACCTGGACCGTGAAAATGCCTTTCAGGAATCAGATACAAAATTACTCTCCACAATTGCAGCCAGTTTAAGTGCGGCATTGAACAACGCGCGCCTATTCGAAGAGACCATGCGGCATGCCCGCGAATCAGAAGCGCTCAACGAAGTGGGGCGAGATATAACTGCCACGTTAAATCTCTCTACCGTGTTGGATAAGATCGCCAAGCACGCCCGCGATCTTTTGAAAGGCTCCAGCAGTGCCATTTATTTGCCAGAACCAGATGGCAAGTCGATGCGGGCGCTGGTTGCGCAAGGAGATATTGCCGAAGAGATCCTCGCTGATTCGATCCAGATCGGAGAAGGCATCATCGGGTCGCTTGCCAAACTTGGCAAGGCAGAATATATCAACGATACCAATCACGACCCGCGGACGTTACAAATCCCCGGCACACCTGCGGTTCAAAATGAACGCTTATTGGTCACACCGCTGCTTTCTGGCGAGAAGGTCAACGGTATGATGGCGGTCTGGCGCAAGGGTGGTGAGCCTTTCTCCACCGCAGATCAGCGTTTTCAAGAAGAGCTATCGTTACAAGCTGCCATTGCCATCCAAAATGCAAACTTCGTTAACGAGGTTGAACAGCGTGCTCACGAGTTGGAGATCATCAACAGCATTCAACAGGGTCTATCTACCAAGTTGGATGTACAGTCGGTATATGAACTGGTCGGTGAAAAAGTACGCGGCATCTTCAACTCGCAAGCTGTCATCATCTCGTATTACCACCCTGAAACAGAAACGGCAGACTTTCCTTATATGTATTGGAAAGGGGAACGCATCTACCCTGAACGCGAGCCGCTTTCTGGTTTCTCTGGGTATGTCATTCGCAACAAGGCACCGATCTTCATCAACTCCAATCTGGAAGAAATGGCGCGCAGCTATGGGTCTACCTTGTTGGCTGGAGACACATTCCCAAAATCGTTGATTGCCATTCCCATCCTTTCTGGTGATCAGGTCTTTGGGTCGCTTTCTATTCAAAATTTTGAACAGGAGCGTGCCTTCTCAGAAAATGATTTACGCTTGCTCTCAACCCTTGCCGCCAGTATGGGAATTTCGATTCAGAATGCCAGGCTGTTCGATGAATCTCAAAGGCTATTAGTCGAAACCCGTCAACGCGCAGAAGAGCTGGCACTGATCAATACCATCTTGAGCGGCTTGGATACCAAACTGGGTATTCAAACAGTGTATGACTCCACCGGCAACAAGATACGCGAAATATTCGATGCGCAGACTGTTGTGCTTAGCATCTATGATAAAGAAAACCAGCTCACCTACTATCCCTATATCATTGAAAATGGGGAGCGGCTCTATCAAGACCCCTTACCTCTGCGCGAAGATGGCGGCGGCTTCGGTGGATATGTCATCCGCACCAAAGAGCCGCTTCTAGTCAACCGTGATTTCGAAGAGTATTCCAAGCGCTTCCAATCCGCAAACCTCGGTGTAGATGCCGAAGTAGAAGTGGTGGTGCGTTCAGGGTTGTGGGTGCCCATGCTGGTTGGTGATGAAGTGAAGGGCGTGATCTCGCTTCAAAACCTGGAGCGGGAGGATGCCTTCAGCGATAGTGACGTGCGCCTGCTCTCCACGATTGGCAACTCGATTGGAGTAGCCATTGAGAACATTCGCCTCTTCGACGAAACCCAACGCCTGCTCAAAGAGACCGAACAACGTGCCACCGAACTTGCCATTCTCAACAATGTGAGTGAATCGATGTCACGCGCGTTGGATGTGAACGCCGTCACACACACTGTGGGAAATAAGATTCACGAGATCTTTAGCGCCGAGATCGTGGATATTCTGCTTTATAACTCTGCTACAAATATTGTGAATCTGGTGTTTAGCTTTAGTAATAATCTTTCCTATGAGAATGAGCCACCTTGGGAATTGGGAGAAGGGCTTACTTCCAAAATCATTATCACAAAACAGCCGCTGTTATTAAACACCGCCGAAGAAATTGAAGCCAACGGCGCAGCTGCCTATGTCACCGCCCCCCCAGATGAAGAGGATATAAAATCTTATATGGGTGTGCCCATTATGGTGGGAGATCAAGTGCTAGGCGTTGTGGATGTGCAAAGCTATAAAGCACATGCCTTTGATGAAGGCAGCTTGCGCATTCTACAAATCCTTTCTGCCAATATGGGTGTTGCCATTCAAAATGCGCGCCTGTTCGATGAAACCCAACGCCTATTAAAAGAAACCGAACAGCAAAACTCAGACCTCTCGGCTCTCAACTCTGTGCAACAAGCCTTGGTATCCAACATTGACGTGAAGTCGATCTATCAGGCGGTAGGGCGAAAACTGACAGCACTCTTCAACGTCCATTCGGCGGTGATTTACACAGTAGACCTCGATACCTATCGCATGACCTATGAATATGCCTACGAACAAGGCAAGGAATGGGATATTCCGCCCAAGCAGGCAACCAGCTTGCATGTCTACATCACTGATACAGTCAAAAAGAGCCGCACGAACTTGGTCATCAACAAAGACTTCGACGAGTTCGCCGCACAATTCCCAGATTTCCAAACCTCGCGCAGCCGCTTCCCCAAGTCGCTGTGTGCAGTGCCGATCCTGATCCGCAAAAATTCAGTGACGGGGATTTCCCTACAACACCTCGACACGGAAGACTTCTTCAACGACTCTTCGCTGCGCTTGTTGGAAACCATCGCCAGCGCCACCAGTGTGGCATTGGAAAATGCCCGCCTCTTTGATGAAACCCAACGCCTCTTGCACGAGACCAAACGCCGTGCCACCGAATTGGAAATTCTCAACAACATTGGGCAAGTGCTTACCCAACAACTGGACGTCAACACCATTATTGAAATGGTCGGTGATAAGGTTCGAGAACTTGTCAATGAAGATAACTTAGGCATCGGTTTATATGATGAGGAGACGAAGACCGTCACAGCACATTATGTGACCAAAGGCAGTGAACGGGTCCAATTCCCACCGTTCCCGATCAATGAGTTCACTCAAAGAGCTGCGATGCAAGGCAAGAGTCTGGTCATCAACCGCCGCTCCCCCATTTTGTGGAAGAAACTCGGCTCTCATATGACCGCCATGGATGAAATCCCCAAGTCGGTCGTGATGGTACCGATGATTGTGGGCAAAGAACTCATCGGTGGGTTTACCATCCAAAACTTTGAGCATGAGAATGCCTACGACGAGTCTATTATTACCTTGCTCGAGTCTATTGCCTCTGGCACCGCTACGGCGATCCAAAATGCGCGCTTGTTCGAAGAAGCCCGTTTGGCGCGTGCCGCTGCCGAACAAGCTAACGAAGCCAAGAGCGCCTTCCTCGCTACGATGAGCCACGAAATTCGCACGCCCATGAACGCGGTGATCGGTATGAGCGGACTCTTGCTCGATACTGACCTAAACGACGAACAACGCGATTATGTGGAAACCATCCGCGGTTCGAGCGATACCTTGCTCGCCATCATTAACGACATTCTTGATTTCTCGAAGATCGAAGCCGGGCGCATGGACCTTGAGCATCAGCCCTTCGACCTGCGTGAATGTGTAGAAGCCTCACTCGATCTGGTCACAGCACGTGCGGTGGAGAAAAGCATCGACATTGCGTACATCTTTGAAGGCGATATTCCGCCCGCGGTTGTAGGCGATGTGACACGTTTACGGCAGGTCATCACCAATTTGCTCAGCAATGCGGTCAAGTTTACAGACAGAGGCGAGGTCGTTTTAACGGTATCCAGCCAACGGTACAAGAATGGAAGCGCAAAAGAAAAAGTGCTACTGACCTTTGCCGTGCGCGATACGGGCATCGGTCTCACGCATGATGGCATGAGTCGTCTCTTCCAATCATTCTCACAAGCCGATTCATCCACCACGCGCAAATATGGCGGCACCGGTCTGGGACTTGCCATTAGCAAACGGTTGGCAGAGATGATGGGCGGAACCATGTGGGCAATGAGCCAGGGGCTGGGGCTGGGGTCTACTTTTATGTTCAACATCAAAGCCGAAGTGGCAGAACTCCCCCCCGCCAAGAAACAAATTCATCTTGGTATTCAACCGGCATTGCAAAACAAGCGCGTGCTGATCGTGGACGATAACGCCACGAACCGTTACATCCTCAATATGCAAACTTCGAAGTGGGGCATGGTTCCGCGCGATACGGCGTTCCCTGTTGAAGCGTTGCAGTGGATCGAAAATGGTGACTTCTTCGATATCGCCATTCTTGATATGCACATGCCAGAAATGGATGGCTTGGAACTGGCAAGGCGCTTGCGTGAAAAGCAAACGAAATTCCCACTGGTGTTGTTCAGTTCCCTGGGCAGGCGTGAAGCTGGCGATGAGACCAATATTTTCTCTGCCTATCTTTCAAAGCCGATCAAGCAATCACAGCTATTCGATACGCTGGTTGGACTCTTTGTGGAAGGTGAAGATGAAAGCAGAAAGGTGACGACAGACCGCTTCAAACCGGACCCGCAAATGGCGGCGCGGCATCCGTTGAGAATTCTGCTGGCTGAAGACAACGCTGTAAACCAAAAGCTGGCGCTGCGGTTGTTGGAACAGATGGGGTACCAGGCAGATGTGGCGGTGAATGGACGTGAAACGGTACAAGCCGTGGAGCGTAAGGAATATGACGTGATCTTGATGGATGTGCAAATGCCCGAAATGGATGGGTTGGAAGCGACGCGTGAGATCGTAGCGCGCTGGTCTGAGAAACATCCCTATATCATTGGGCTGACCGCCAATGCCATGCAAGGTGACCGTGAAATGTGCTTGAACGCCGGGATGAATCACTACATCCCCAAACCTATCCGCGTGGTAGAGCTGGTGGATGCGTTGTTCAAGGCGAAATTGGAGTAATAACGATGTCATTCTGAGCGACTGGTAATAAGCGAAGAATCTCTCCCTATTGTGGGTCATGCTTCGCTACTATCTTGGCTCAGAATGACCATACGCAAGAATAAAAATGGAGACCTATGCCTGTTTTGGACCTGAACACTTTCAATGAACTAAAAGAAAGTACTGGGGAAGATTTCATTGCGGAGCTGCTTAATGCGTTCTATGAAGATGCGGCGAAGCAGATGGGCGAGATGAGGGCGGCGGTGAGCACGGGCGATGCGGAGACGTTTCGGCGGGCGGCGCATAGTTTGAAATCAAATGCGGCAACGTTTGGGGCGAATGACCTCTCGGCATTGGCACGTGAGTTGGAAATGATGGGGCGTGACCAAAACCTGGCAGTGGGAAACAGGCTTGAGGCGTTGAAAGAGGCGTTTGATCTGGTCAAACGTCAATTAAGTGAATTAAGGTAATCAGATGCCAAATCGAAAAGTTGAACCTGCTCATCTGTTGGTGGTGGACGATAATAAAGTGAACCGTATGGCGCTTTCGCGCAGCCTTGAGTTGCAGGGTCATGTGGTGGAGACCGCTGAGAACGGCAAAGAGGGTTTGGAGAAGTTTCAGACGGGGAGCTTTGACCTGATGTTGCTGGATATTGAGATGCCGGTGATGAATGGGTTTGAGGTGTTGGAAGCCTGTTTGAACGATGTGGACTTGCGGCAGATCCCGATCATTATGACCTCGGCAATGGAAGAGTTGGATGCGGTGGTGAAGTGTGTGGAGCTGGGCGCGGAAGATTATTTGACGAAGCCGGTGAACCCGATCTTGCTACGGGCGCGGGTGAATGCGAGCCTTGAAAAGAAACGTTTGCGCGATGAACAGCGCAAGTTGTTCCGTACCTTTGCAACCAAGGAAGTGGCGGAGGAATTGCTGCGCACGGGCTTTTCGTTGGGCGGGCAGATGGTGACGGCGAGCGTGTTGGTGGCAGATATCCGTTCGTTCACTTCGATCGCGGAAAGTCAGGACCCTTCTGATTCGATTGAGTTGCTTAACCAATATTTCAGCATGATGTTCGATGCGGTGACGCATAACGGCGGGATTATCAACCAGATCGTGGGTGATGGTTTGCTGGCGGTGTTCGGTGCACCAATCTTTTATGAAGACCATCGTGAACGAGCTGTGAAGGCGGCATTGCAAATGCTGGAACAGCTAAAGCTCTTCAACGAGCAACAACTATCTGCAAACAAGACGGCGATTCGGATTGGGATCGGAATCGCTTCTGGGCGGATGGTGGCGGGCTATACAGGCACGCATAACCGCGCCATCTATACCTGCATTGGGGATACGGTCAATCTGGCAGACCGGATCGAGGAATATACCAAAGAGGCGCTGCGTCCGCTTTTGATCGATGCCTATACCCGCGATGGGCTATCGGAGCAATTCAAGGTGGAAGATTTGGGAAAGATCGTTTTCAAGGGCAAGAGCCAGGCAGTGAATGTCTTTGCGGTTGGGTAGTGTTGTTATGCAATTGTTAGGGTGTTTATACAGCACGCTGTATAAACAGTAGTTAGGCAGGTACACCCAAAACACAGGTCAAAAAATGCCAACAAATTATGATTACAATGAGCAATTCAAAGATAGACTAAAGGCATTGCCGTTTTTTGTTGGCTTATTCATAATTTGTTTTTTTTATAAACAAAGGCATATGGGCTTTAGATAAAATTAGCGTCATGTATTTTTTTATAGCATTCGTTCCAATAAAGTTTTTTGCTTTCATCTTTCGCGGTTGGCAAATGTGGGTATCAGAAAGTAAAAAAGGTAGTTTGCTATTCATCTTATTAATGTTTCTCTTTGGCGCATTTATTCTTGATTTTGAGACAGTGCCGAAGTTATTAACATATGGGCTCGGCGCAGAAACTCAAGGGAATGTGACAGATTTTATTGTCACTACAAAAAGTCACTTTGTCGTTTATGAATTCACGGTAAATGATTTAGTTTTCAAAAATCAGCAAATAGTTTCAATATCGTATTTCAAGTCTCTAAGCATTGGAGCAGTTGTTACAATAAATTATCTAAAAGATAACCCGCAGATTTCTTTTTTGGTTGACCTCAACGATCTTAAGTTTGAAACTGCGGGAACATTATTTCTAGGTTTTGGCTTGTTTGCTTCTTTATATGCTAATGAGATTAAAGATCAAATAACTTTGATAATAAATAGAGGTTTTCATTCCATAAAACCAGCCTAACAAAGCTTGCAGCAAGATACTACCTGACCTCTTCTGTCCTTCTCCCTATGGGGACACGGCGGACACATCCCCTTTAGGGAAAATCTCAGTTTTAGCATTTCTCTGGCTGGACGGGTGAGTCCGATCCGCGAGAGAGGGTGGGGAATGTCAAGCCATTGGGTAGATAAACATTTACATGGAGTTATTGATGAAGAAATCTGAACTTTTGAATTGGTTTCAAGAAGAGTGTCAGCGTTGGGAATTGCTCCTTGCCGCAATAGGTCAAAAACGCATGACTGAGGTAGGTGTAAATGGTGAATGGACAATGCGAGACATCATTGCTCACCTAACAGGTTGGCAATCAAAGCTTGTCAATCAATTCATAGCTGCAATGAATGGAGAATTAGAGCCACCTCCACCTTGGTCAAAAGAACTAAAGAGTGAAGATGATATAAACGCCTGGATATATGAAACAAATCACAAGAAAGATTTAGGTCAAGTTTTAGAAGATGCGCGCCAAGTTCATGAAAAAATGCGTAATGCAATTAATAATTTACCAGATGATATTCGGATCGAGACAATAGACTCTAAATTCCATGTCGTCTATATAAATGACCAAAGATTTGCTGTTGGCGAGTTCTTTCACCATTTTTATGATGACCACCAAGCTGATGTGTATACCTGGTTATCAAAATCAGAAAATAAATAATTCCTGCATGAATTAGAAAAAGAGTCTTACGGCTAAAGCCGCCAACCAAGTTTTCAGTAAAGATATTTCCTGATCTCCGCGCCTTAGCATTTTACTAGCTGGATGGGTGAGGCAATTCCGCATATATGGGCAAATTGTAATAGGCTGATAAAATACTGGCTATTAACTACCCCTATCCATTGGAGCGTATATGCCTCGCAAGAAGACCTCTACCATAAACAAAAAAACGGCAGACTCGCCAAAGTTATTGAGCAAAATATTCATACGATCATCCATAATCGTCATGTAACCGCAAGTCAACGCACAACGGAAGAACGGATTGCAGATGCGATCACCGATTTTTCAGGGCGCATGTATTTTGTTTATTTCCATATTATTTGGTTCAGCGTCTGGATTTTTATCAACCTTGGCTTTTTGGGTATCAAGCCCTTTGACCCCTATCCATTCGGTCTACTCACCATGATTGTTTCTCTTGAAGCAATTTTTCTTTCCACTTTTGTTTTGATCAGTCAAAATCGAATAAGTGCAGAAGCCGATCGAAGAGCAGATCTAGACCTACAAATTGGCTTACTGACAGAACATGAATTGACCCGTGTTTTGATCATGTTGGATGCCATTCAAGACAAAATGGGTATTGAGAATGATACAGACGAAGAACTATTGGAACTGGAAAAGAACGTCCACCCAGAAGATGTACTGGATGAAATGGACAGAAGGCAAAGAAAAATAATTCAAAAGAAAAGATAGATATTCGCCGAGAAGAAAAAAATACAGGATGGTCACAGAATAATATGGAATGGAAGTTCGTTATACATGATAAAGACAGATATCTTGAAGTAGTTACAAGTGGTATCGTGGATGGGGATGGCACAATTGATATGGCACAAACAATAGCGAAGACCATGCAGAGCCATCGATTGACAAAAGCTTTGATCGATCATCGCAATGTGGTGAACGTAACCAGTAGTACCTACGCCACATATAACCGACCCAAAATATTTCGCCTTATTGGTCTAACGCTGGGAATCAAGCTTGCAGAGTTGATTCGACCGGAACATGAATATCACTTTAAGTTTTTTGAGACCGTCTGCTTTAACCAGGGCTACAAGCTTTCTGTATTTTATGAGAAAGATCAGGCGTTAGCCTGGTTGCTTCCCTAAAGTTACTCTCTTTTTAGAGTGTACCAATGTCAACACTTTCACAGGGTTGGGCGAATAGATAGTTTGATTTACTTCTCCCTGAATCCGCCTCTCTACTAGACATTAGGAATGAAATCTCATGCAGACACCCCTAAACACGATCTTGATCTACGCAAAGAACATGCAAGCTACTGCCGAGTTCTATCAGAAACACTTTGGCTTTATTTCAACGGGTGAAGTCGTTGAAGGGCTTATTGAATTAAAATCTCAAAATGGTGGAGCCAGTATTCTCATTCATCAGGCAGCAAAAAGCGTAAAGCTTGGGCAGGTTGGTGTAAAACTTATGTTTGATGTGGAGGATATTGAACAATTTAAGAAAGAAGCCGCAACACTCGGGTTGAAGTTTGGCAGTACTCATCAGGCAAATGGGTACTCTTTTGCAAACGCAAAAGACCCTGACAAAAATTCTATTACGATCTCCAGCCGTGCTTTCAGAAGTCGCGCCTAAATAGTCTCATTATATTCATAGCAATAATGGAAAATATCAAATGACCATTACACAGTGCTCTTTTTCCACAGACCAAGATAAGTATCAAATGTCCGCTTTGGCTCGGCAATGTTTTGAGAACAATCTCCATGTCGTAGATTTGCCATATCGCCTTAGCTCATGGGCACTAGATAATCCTGAAAACGTTGCTTTATGGTTTGATGAAAACCAAGAGCTTGTTGCTTGGGCAGTGCTTCAATCTCCTTTTTGGACGATTGACTATGTTTGCCATCCTGAACATGAAGCCGATTTGCATCAAGAGATGCTTGCATGGGCAGATCAACGCGCTCAACGTGTGAAGAATACGCCCTACGCCCGTTCTGCATGGTTCGTTATGGTTTTCTCCGGGCAACGTGACCGCATCCGTGATCTGGAACAGGCGGGGTTTGCATGTCAATCTGATGTAGGCGAAGATTCATGGTCAAAGGTGCTCATGCGCCGATCTGCTCAGACGCCTGTAAACGTCTACAAACCGCGCACAGCAGGCTTTACCGTCCGCGCATTGGCAGGGGAAAAAGAAGTGTCGAAATATGTAGACTTGCACCAATCTGTTTTCGAAAGCAAAAATATGACCCTCGATTGGCGAATGCGCACCCTTCAACACCCTGCTTACACACCCGAGCTCGACATTGTTATTGAAGCCTCCAATGGAAATTTGGCTGCCTTTTGCATTTGCTGGTTAGACAAACACTCCATGAATGGGCATGTTGAACCATTAGGGAATCATAAAGATTATCGGCAATATGCGCTTGGGCGGGTTGCCCTTTCTGAAGGATTGCGCCGCCTCCAGGCTCTTGGGGCACAAAACATTTATGTCGAAACAGACAACTACCGAAACACTGCCTTTCGACTTTACGAGTCATTTGATTTTCAGGTGATCCAGGATGTTCTCGTTTACCGGAAAGATTACGAGGCTGAATAAAACAAATATGCTAAAGTTTAGAGCCAAGATTGAGATCATCGGAGTTAACCCGTTTGTATATTTGCCAGAAGCTGTGTTGAATGAAGTGTTCAAGCAGGCAAATAAGAACACCGGAAAAATTCCTGTTCGAATGAAAATTGACGGGCACGAATTCACACAAACTCTTATAAAGTGGCAAGGCGCCTGGCGGTTGTATCTAAACATGCCCATGCGAAAAGCCGCCCAAAAAGATGTGGGGGATAGCGCTGATTTCGAAATTATCTATGACCCTATAGAACGAACTTTTCCAATACATCCAAAATTTCTGAAGGCTCTGAATAAAAACGAGCAAGCAAAAGAGATCTTCGACTCGTTGCGCCCGTCATTGCAGCTAGAAATCAACCGATATTTAAGCACTCTGAAAACAGAAGAAGCCGTTGATAGAAATGTAACTAGAGCAATTCAGTTCTTGTTAGGGAAAAGCAGATTTATTGGCAGGGACAAGCCATAATTCATAGTTCCAGAAACAGGTTAGGTTTAAGTATGAGCCGCAGGCGTCAAATCCATGGGAAACATATGGTCAAAATTGAATTCCTTGCAGATCACCTTGATACGATTCCTACATTGACAACCTGGTTTCGGAATCAATGGCATGACTATTACGCCAACTCGTCTGATGAAGAGATCACGCAAGACTTTCTTGAAGATGTTTCACTCAACAGTCTTCCTTCTCGGCTTGTCGCTTTTGTGTCTAATGAGGTTGTGGGCACAATCGTCTTACGGAGGAGTGATATAGACGACGAACCTGAATTAGGCGGCCTATATGTAGACGAGTCTTTTAGAGCCTATGGAATTGGCACCGAGTTGGTAAAGGCAGGTATGAACTTGGCGCGTGAACAGGGCTACAAATCGCTCACTGCTACAACGGTTAAAGCAGCAGGGATCTTGGAACGCTTGGGGTGGAAATTTATCGAAACTGTTCAATATCCAGATGGGGAAGTTTCATTGTATCGCTGTAAACTTTAAGTCCACCCAACTTACACCTCAAAGCGGTATCATCAGGCATAAATAAATACATTCCCTCCAACAGGTGATTTTATGAACTCTCTGCAACGCATAAAAAACGTCATCGCTGGCGAGCCGGTAGACCGCACGCCCAATCTCGATATTTTCATGATCCGCGCCGTGCATCACCTTGGCATTCCCTTATCCAAATATTATCTTGACTACCGTGTGTTATGCGAAGTGAACATGGCTGTCTTGAAAGACTTCGAACTGGATGTTGTGCAAGCCATCTCAGACCCCTACCGCGAAGCCTGTGATATGGGCTTGGAAGTTGAATTCCCGTATGACCAAATGCCCATGCACAGAAATCTGGTCATCCGTGAGCCGGAAGACCTTGCCAAGATTAAATTCCCGGTACAAGATTTTGGTCCACGCATGACAGACCGCTTGGAAGGCATCCGCATGATGCGAGAGCAGGTGGGCGATGAAGTTGCAGTGATGGGCTGGGTGGAAGGCGCCTTTGCAGAAGCCGCAGACCTGCGCGGCATGACCGATATTATGAAGGACCTATACATGCGCCCCAGTTGGCTGAAAGAATTGCTTGAAAAATGTGCAGAAGTGGAGATCGCTTTCGCCTCAGCCCAAATCGACGCCGGTGCGCACATGATCGGGCTCGGCGACGCTGCATCCTCTCTCATTTCGCCGCGCATGTATCGCGAATTCGCCCTCCCCTATCAACAGCGCATCTTTGAAGCCGTAAAGGCAAAAGGCGCCATTCCGCGCCTGCATATCTGCGGCAAGACCTCGCACTTGCATAAAGACATGGCGCAAAGCGGCGCAGAGATTATTGATATCGACTGGATGAATGACATGCAAAAAGCAACCGAAGATATGGCAGGGCTGGTCATATGTGGCAATCTGGATCCGGTCACCGTCTTTTTGCAGGGCACGCCAGAGGATGTTTACCAGGGTGTGATCGCCAACGCCCAAGCAGGCGGCTCACGCTGGATATCCGCGGGCGGTTGCGAAATCCCAGATGAGACTCCTATCGAGAATCTCAAAGCACAAAGCCAAGCGTTGCGTGATCTGGGAGCCCGAGTATGACCTCACCGTACGACAAACGATCCGCGAAACCTCAAGCCTACGAGTGGATACGCTTCGGAGAAATAAAACCTGCCGGTTGGATGCACACCCAGATGCAGCGCGACCTGGTTCATGGCTTTGTAGGTCATCTCGATGAACTCGTCCCAGATCTGATTCAAAAGGACGATATCTACGGCAAAGACCGCCTCACGAAAACAGCAAAGACCAAAGACCTCGGGGTCGTTTCCAAAGAAACGGAATGGGAAGTTCAATTTCTTTGGTGGAATAGCGAAACGCAATCGAACTGGCGTGATGGTTTTGTGCGTACGGCACTCTTGCTTGAAAATTCTGCCTATCTTGAAAAAGTCCGCGCCTACATAGATCACATCCTTGCCACGCAAGATGCAGATGGATACCTCGGCATCTATGCCCCTGATCTACGTTTCAACTTCAGCAGCGAGAACGGAGAATTATGGGCACAGGCATCTCTGTTCCGCGTTTTACTTGGCTATTACGAAGCGACCGGCGAAACGCAAGTCCTAGATGCCGTCATCCGCGCCGTTGATGTCACCATGCGAGCATATCCAATGCATCAATCGCATCCCTTTGAAGCCACGAAAGATTACGCCGGGCTTTGTCATGGCTTGGTTTTTACGGATGTACTGGATCGGCTGTACCAACTCACAAAACAAGAAACGTATCTCGATTACGCTCTCTGGCTGTATGCCGAATACAGCGAAGCAACTCTCAGTGCGGATGATGTCCGATATATCCACCTCACTGATCCCGCCTACCGCTTCCATGCCCATGGGGTTCACACCTACGAACATTTGCGATCTCTTCTCACGGCAGTCTATGCTTCTGCAAATCCCTTGCTGGAAGGTGCATTGTCCGCTTATCTCGAAAAGCTGGATCTCTGCCTAACACCCAGCGGAGCGCCTATTGGCGATGAAAATATAGACGGCAGGCAAGCACACGCCTCAGAAACCGGCTACGAGTATTGTTCCATTCATGAGTTGCTTGATGCCTATTCCCATCTGCTTCAAAAGACAGGCAACCCGCAATGGGGCGACCGAATCGAATGGCTGTTGTTCAACGCCGGGCAGGGAGCGCGTCACCCGCAAGAAAGTTCAATCGCCTATCTGAAAACCGATAACTCCTATTCGATGACCGGTCCGCTTCATCCGAATGACCCGATCGATCCACACAACCCGCAGACGCGCTATAAATATTCACCCGCGCATCAAGACGTAGCCGTGTGTTGTGTCCCAAACGCCGGGCGGATCTACCCCTATTACATCAAATCCATGTGGATGCGTACCTTAAAAGGGTTGTTCTGTGCGCTCTATGGAGCCTGCGAACTGAATACCGAAGTAAACGGTGTGCAAGTCCATATCAAGGAAGAAACAAATTATCCATTCGATTTCACCATATCGTTTTCAATCACCGTTTCACAACCAGTTGAATTTGAACTTTCTTTTCGCAAACCTGCTTGGGCAATTGGACTTGAAGTAAAAACTGAAAGTGAATGGGAAGAAGAGCAATGCATCATAAAGATCCATAAAACATGGAAAACCGGCGACAAACTTGTGCTTAATTTCCAAGCCAACGTGCAAACAAATGAATTTCATAAGGATGAAACCTTCATCAGTTATGGACCTTTGGTCTTTGCACTTCCATTAAACAGTGTAGCCAAAGAAGGTAAAACGTATTCTGTAGAAGGTTTGCGAGACCTGTACTACTCGCCTGATGATGAAACAAGTTCATTTGACCTCCCGTCAATAGATACACTTGAACGACAGACTTTCCATGCAGATAGCCCATGGGAGTCTCTACACATCAAAACCAGCTCCAAAACATCGCCCAAGTTGGTTCCAATGGGAGCAAGCATCTTGCGCCAGATCACATTTCGCCAGCCAAATACATAATGCCGAATAAATCTCACTCCACCTCAGGTTTTGTCTCACAAAGACCGCCTGTTGAAAAGCGTAATTTTATAAGTCCTGCCGTCGAAGCAACGATTGAAAAAGTTTGCCAGTCTATAGCAGACCCCGAACTTGCCTGGCTATTCCAGAATTGTTTTCCAAACACATTAGATACCACGGTAAAACACTCCACTCGCAATGGCAAGCCAGACACATTCGTTATCACAGGCGATATCGAAGCCATGTGGCTACGCGACTCGACCGCCCAGGTCTGGCATTATGTGCCGCTTATCAACACAGACTCAAAACTGAAAGACCTGATCGCCGGGGTGCTTCACCGTCAAACCCAATGCTTGTTGATCGACCCATATGCCAATGCATTCAATGAGGGTCCCACAGGCAGCGACTGGGAGACCGACCTCACCCCCATGCGAAAAGAATTGCATGAAAGAAAATACGAGTTAGATTCGCTGTGCTACCCGGTTCGGCTCGCCCATCACTATTGGAAAACCTGCGGCGACGCCTCGATCTTCGATGCAGACTGGCAGGCGGCAACCCATCTTCTCGTGCAAACCATGCGCGAACAACAACGCTGGCATGACGCCGGTCCATATAGTTTTCAACGCATCACATCCGTTTCGCACGACACGGTGCCCATGAACGGTTTTGGCAACCCCACCAAACCCAATGGGCTTATTCACTCTGCCTTCCGTCCATCAGATGATGCCTGCATCTTCCCATTTCTTATTCCATCCAACTTCTTTGCAATGCGCACACTCGAGCAGCTCGCTGAGATATATTCCACACAAATTAAAGAGCCGGTCTTTGCAGCCGAATGCACCTCGCTGGCAAATGAAGTCCGTTCGGCTTTGAATAATTTTGCGGTTGCTCAACACCCAACTCATGGTGCAATCTATGCATATGAAGTGGATGGCTTCGGAAATACCTTGATGATGGATGATGCCAACATCCCAAGCCTGCTTTCATTACCTTATCTGGATGCCCTTTCAGCGGACGACCCGCTCTATCAGTCTACTCGCCGCTTCATCCTAAGCCGAGACAATCCCTATTTCTTCAAGGGTCACTCCGCCGAAGGCATTGGCGGACCGCATATCGGTCTCGGCATGATCTGGCACCTCAGTATCACCATGCGCGCGTTGACCAGCAATGACGATGTCGAAATTACAGAGTGTTTATCTATGCTCAAACGCACACATGCAAAGACAGGCTTCATGCACGAATCTTTTCATCAAGATGACCCGAGTCAATTCACCCGCAAGTGGTTTGCATGGGCAAACTCATTATTTGGAGAACTGATTCTAAAGATTCACAATGAACGTCCGCATATTCTAAAGACGCTTTTATAATATCTTCATACAACCGTATCAAGAGGCATCATGGATAACGATTTAGAAGAAATGACTAAAGAAGAATTGATTGCAGAAGTCAAAAAACTTCGAGAAGGTATTCGAAACCATCGCGATGCAACCGGGCATGACTTATGCTGGTATCACCCAGATCTCTGGGAACTTCTTCCAGAGAAAATATCCCCAGAAATACTGGTTCCTGAATGGTCAAAATTCATGAATGGCTGCATTCACTACAGAAAAAGTCTAGATGAACAAGCTCCAAACGCACCACGCGTCAATATAGATTTTGAAGAATAGTATTCTGTTATTCTTCAAACAACCGAAAACTTGGCAAAAGTTCTCAAATGCAAGTTGAAGAAATCCCCCTAACTGGCGGCAATACCAATTCCAATGTGGTGCGCATTGGGAACACCGTACGACGTGCAATGACCAAGGTAAGCCCAACAGCCCATCAGCTACTTTTACATTTAGAATCAAAAGGCTTTACAAGAAGTCCGCGATTCTTAGGCATCGATGATCAGCAGCGTGAAATACTGTCGTATATAGAAGGGGAAGCTTCATTTTCAGCGGAGCTATGGCAGAATGATTCATCATTAGTGGCTACAGCTAATCTTTTGAGAAACTATCATGACGCCACACTAGATTTTGTTCAAAAGGAGGGTCTTGTTTGGGGAATAACATACCCCGACTCCTCTCGGCACGAAGTCATTTGCCATAACGACTTTGCCCCTTATAATTTTATTTTTCAAGCCCAAGTGCCATATGCTGTGATCGACTTTGACCTGATTGGTCCAGGTCCTCGGTTGCGAGACATAGCATATGCCGCATATTGGCTTACACCGCTATCCTTTAACAGCGGCGACATGCTTCATTTTACAGAAGCGGATCTCAAAAATAAAAGTCGCCGCCTTCACTTATTTTGCAAAACCTATGGCATTCAAGCCGATAAAGCTCTTTTAGACATGGTCCATGAGGTTTTATGCTTTATGGGTGATAAAAAGAAAGTAGAAGAAATACTAGGGTCTGATGTTGCTTCAAAGCTTGAACATGAAGGGCATTTAGAACACTGGCAAAAAGAGGCTCAAGCGTTTCTAGAAAATCGCGGTCGCCTGTCTGCTAATTTGGTATAAAAAGGAATCCCCATGCCCACTGACCCAACATTTCGCATGACCGTACAAGATGTCTTTTTCATCAAAGGGCGCGGAACTGTCCTAACGGGACGTGTCGAAAGTGGAACGATCACGGTCGGAGATGAAATTCGAATTCAAGGGAAGAGCGCCAGCAAAACTGCCGTAGTAGCAGGTGTCGAAATCCTTCGAAAAATTACAACACAAGCAAAAGCAGGCGACAATATCGGGTTGCTATTCAAAGACATGACCAAGGAAGATGTTCAACCAGGAGATACCCTGTCTGGGTCTGAGCTAGATTTCACTTGGAAGCCCTAGTATCTGGGAGCACAGATGAAAGAAGAGTTATTTATCACCTTTCTACGTCATGGGCGGTCTCGTGCAGATGACGAAAATGTTCATGAAGGACGATACGACTCGCCGCTAACAGAGGTTGGTCGTTCTCAAGTTCAAGTAAGAGCACAGGAATTTGTCTCTCGCAGTTTTCATTTCGACGTCATCATTTCAAGCCCTTTGTTGCGTGCTCATGAAACCGCTTCAATAATCGGAGCGGCGCTACAGCTTCCCACCGAAACAGATTCCGATTGGATGGAAATGGATAATGGTCCTCTGGCTGGCATGCCCTGGGAGGAAGCGGAGCAACAATATCCCAGACCCGCTTTCCGCAATCCGTATGAACCTTTTTGCGGCTCAGGGGAAAGTGACTGGGAACTCTATACCCGTGCAGCCAAAGCCGTCGAAAAAGTCATTCGGCGCGGACCCGGAAGCTATTTGGTGGTTGCCCACGGCGGTATTTTGAATTCTGCTTTACGCACGATCATCGGCACACAACCAGCGATCAATCAGCAAGGCATCGCATTCGGCTTTAGCGATACCGGCTATGCACGATTAAGATACCATCCACTTAAACATATTTGGCTTCTTTTTGAATTCAATATGGGCGAATAAAAATTTTTCAAGTCCACAATTAATATTATGAATTTCTGGCAAACCGGACAAATTATTATCATTCGTGAAATATGGCAAAACAAGATCTACTCGGCCGTACCTTTACGTATAGTAGAAGATACAGAAACTTGGGCGGCGTTATACCTTCCTCCTCGCACTCCATGCTTATGGCCCGTCACTGAAAAAGGGGATGCCATGCGTATTCCAAAAGACGAGTGGATATTAAAACGCGAAAAATGGACGACAAGCGATGTGCTTTACATAGTGCAGCCCGGTTCTGGCTACACAGCAGTAATGTTTTGGAATAATGATTACATCTTCCACAGCTGGAAATTAAATTTAGAAAAGCCCATGCACCGCACCAGTCATGGTTTTGACTACATGGATCAGATGTTGGATATTATTGTCTCTGCTGATCGTAGAACATGGCGCTGGAAAGATGAAGATGAGGTCATTGAAGCGCAGGCGCTTGGTGTACTAACTGCTAAACAAGCGAAAGACCTATATAAACTTGGGGAGCAAGCACTTCAAACTTTATTATCCAATAAAGCCCCTTTTAACAAAAACTGGGAGAATTGGAAACCAGACCCAGAATGGCGTACTCCTCTTGAATTACCATCTGACTGGGATCAGTTATAAATCGATATTGATCAAGCAAAGGAAACAACTCCATGCCCCAAGAACCCCTAACCCACAGGCTAGCCAAACGAGAAGACCATGAAGCCCTCAAAGATCTGATGGCTTCTGCTATCTCTGAAAACCAAAAGGCTTTTCTCGATGAAAGTCAAATCGCTTCCAGCAGAACCATCATGGGATTGGATACTCAACTTATTGACGATGGTACCTACTTCATCGTCGAGATCAAAGGTCAACTCGCAGGTTGCGGCGGTTGGAGTCGGCGTGCCACCATGTATGGCGGTGACCAAACCCCAGGGCGCAGTGCCGCCTTATTAGATCCTACAAAAGACCCGGCTCGCATCCGCGCCATGTACACACATCCGAACCACGTCCGCAAAGGGATCGGCAAACTTATCATCGCCTTATGCGAAGAAGCCGCCAAAGCCGAAGGCTTCACCAAAATGGAATTGGTCGCCACCTTATCGGGTGAACCCTTATACCGCGCCTGTGGATTCGAATCCTACGAAACCATCGTTGACGACCGCGGCGGTGCGGGCGTTCCGCTCTTACGAATGCGAAAATCGCTATCATAATTTTTGTAATCCTCCACTATCATAGATAATAAGAATTAGACACGCTCTCGCCATCCCTTATAATTAAGGGATGCAATTTCGTCTCTCCCCCACAGCACGCCAGTCTCTGCTCATTGCGGTCATCACCATCATCGCCTACGGGCTGCTTCTTCCGCTCACCGGCTTCTACTGGGACGACTGGCCCTTCGCATGGATCGCCAAATTTCTAGGTCCTGCCGAGTTCAACCCAGCGTTCATGCCGTTCCGCCCATTTTTGGGTCCCATCTTTTATTTCACTACCACCGTCATTCCGCTCAACCCACTGGCTTGGCAAATCTTTGCGCTCATCATTCGCTTTCTTATTGGCATCACCGCTTGGTGGGCGTTTGCGCAAATCTTTCCGCAACGCAAAACACTGGCATACTTCGCCGCTTTGCTCATGTTGGTCTTCCCCGGTTATAGCCAACATTGGGTGGCGCTCACACACATCAATCAAGAACTTATCCCTTTCCTCTTTTATCTGCTTTCATTTGGCTACACGTTCAAAGCCCTCCGCACACAGAAAAAGACAGATACCCTCATTGCCATTCTTCTACAACTCTGTGGCATTTTCCCCACAGAATATTTCTTCGGCATCGAAGGCATTCGCTTCTTTTTGCTCTTCTTCTTTTTTCAAGGCAACATCCTCGAACGCTTTACAAAAACAATCAAAATCTGGCTTCCCTATTTACTCATTTGGATTCTCAACGCTATCTGGCTTTTCTATTACTATAAATTCGGTCCTTATCAATCCTACGAAGTTGCCGCCGCTCAATCACCAAACCTATTCTACTTTCTAACACAAGCGCTGGATGCTCTCTGGAAAGCAGGTTTCTACATCTGGACTCAAGTCCTCGTCCTGACCTTTTCCACCCTCCGCGCGCCCGCCTCTCTCTTGACCTTGGGCTTGGTCGCCATCTCATTCATTCTCCTCGTCCGCATCCTGCTCAAATCCACCCAAACCGAAGCGACAGAAAGATCCTTCGCCTTTTCCTTGCTAACAATCGGATTCTTCGGCATCCTGCTAGGGCGTCTCCCCTCGCTTGCAGCGAATCTTCCTTTAAATCTGCAATCATCCTACGATCGTTTCATGATCTCCATCATGGTCGGGTCGGTCTTATTCGTGCTAGGTTTGCTAGAACTATTCATCAAAGAACATCGCATCCGCGTCTTTATTCTCTCCGCCCTGATCGCCCTCGGCATTGGGCAACAATTTTTCAACGCCAATATCTTCCGCAGAGACTGGCAAAAGCAAGGGCAGATCTACTGGCAAATGGCATGGCGCATGCCCAGCCTAGCTGAGAATACCATTCTACTCACCCATCAAATGCCCATAGACTACGAAACCGACCTCTCCTTCACCGCTCCCATCAACTGGATGTATGCACCGAATTACACTCGTTCAAACCTGCCTTATATGCTGCTCTACACCGAAAAGCGCTTAGGCGGTTCTACCTTGCCCTCATTAGATAAATCCACGCAGATCAAATATCCATATCGTACAGTAAATTTCGACAGCAATCTCTCAAACGCTTTGGTGATCTATATGCCGCAAAATGGCTGCCTGCGTGTGATGGACCCAAACCGAGGACATGCTGAAATTTACGACAACATCGCCGATGAATTCACTCAAGCCATCGCCATTTCAGACCCATCGCGGATTCTGGTCAAATCCACGCCGACAGCCAAGCCGATGTTCTTCCCGGAACCGGCAAAGGATTGGTGCTATTATTTCGCCACGGTAGAGCTTTACAACCAGTGGAATGAATACCAAGTGTCTGCTGAGTTTGCAGATGAAGCATTGGCTGCCAATTTCACACCAGAAGACCCGCGCGAATGGACTGTGTTCATTGAAGCCTATGCCATGAATGGCGAAATAGAAAAAGCCATTGCTGCCTCCAACTCTGCTCTTAAGATGGATAAGAAAACGCTCAAAGCGATATGCACAACTTGGGAGCAGGTGCAGGCACGAGGTCCAGAAAGAAGCGCGGAGGGGTTTGAATCCGCCCGATTGTCACTTGGTTGCAATCCATAGCACTGGCTTGACGCTTTAAACTTCATGTGCTACCATCTTTTTTTAGTAAATAGAACGAGGAGAATCTATGTCTAATAAACGCCGCAGTGTGCTGGCATTGTCGATCTTTATGGTCACAGCGGTAATGCTTTCTGCCTGTACACAATCCCTTTCGTCTGCCCCCGCAGAAACACCAACTCTCTTACCTACAGGGTTGTTTGTTTCACCGATCGCTTCTGTTGAGAACCCAATGGAAATGATCGAGCAGTTCGCCAAGCAGACCGAAGCTGCTCAAACCGCCGCCGCTGGTGGTGGCACAACCGGCACCCCCGGAACCCCGCAAGCCGTTTCAACCATTACCACAGGCACACCCGGAACCCCGGCACCCGTCGTTGCCTCTGGCACCCCCTCGGCTCCAACCGTAAGTGTTGCCACACCCACAAATGCGAATGCAGCGGCTCCTACAGCTGCTGTTCCAACTTCTTCATCGAACTCTGCAGCTACCGCACCAAGCCTTTCAGGCAATGCCTATGTTCTGCAAGATGGTGAATGGCCTTACTGTATCGCCCGCCGCTACAACGTGGACCCTGATGCCATGCTTCAGGCAAGCGGTCTTTCCAGCCCAGATATTTACTATCCCGGTTTGAAGTTGATCCTTCCGCAGAACACCACCTTCCCCGGTGCTCGCGTATTGATCGCACATCCGGCATCGTATACGGTTGCTTCTGGTGATGAAACAGTGTATAGCATCGCTTGTAAATATGGCGATGTAGACCCCAACGCACTTGCCAGTGCAAATGGAATTTCAGCCTCTGCAAGTTTGACCGTTGGGCAAGTTCTGAGCATTCCGTAATATCAAAAAGACAAAAGCCCAGGTCAACAGCCTGGGCTTTTTTTATAGAAGCTATTTCTTGAAAGGAAATCTTTATGCCATCCTTCGAACTCATTCGCTCTGAACCCATCCTGCAGGGGCGTGCCTTCAAGATTCGCCGCGATTATTTGAAAACGCCAGATGGTCATGAAACCAAGTACGATATTGTAGAACATGGCGGCTCGGTAGTAATCGTTCCATTTGATGGAGATGGAAATCTGCTCTTCGTTCGGCAATACCGTCACGCTGCTGGGATGGATATGCTCGAATTACCAGCTGGTACTCGCGATGGAAATGAACCGTTCGAAGATTGTGCTGCTCGTGAGATCCGCGAAGAAACCGGCATGGAAGCAGGCAAGCTGATTCATATCGGCTCGTTCTATCTTGCGCCGGGCTACTCCACCGAATACATGGGCGTCTTTTTAGCCACAGACCTAAAGCATAACCCACTCGAAGCAGATGCTGATGAATTTTTAACCGTAGAAAAGATTCCTGCGAAAGATGCATTGAAGATGGCAGAACGCGGCGAAATGCCAGATGCCAAATCATTAGCAGCTTTGTTGATGGCAAGAGCCTATCTGGAATAAGTAATATATAACAATCGCTCAAAAAACGTCAAAACACCTCGCAAACGTCGAGGTGTTTTATTTCCACCAATCCTATCCAATATATGACATCAGGCAGG
>JAXLVR010000006.1:0-267085 GCA_046328915.1 Anaerolineales bacterium
AGACATGGCATGCTTCTCGTTCTACCCCGGCAAAAATCTTGGTGCTTACGGCGATGCGGGTGCCATCACCACGAATGATGCTGAATTGGCAAAGAAGGCGCGGCTGTTGCGTGACCATGGGCGTACCAGCAAGTATGAACACCAGATCGTCAGCTTCAACTGGCGCATCGATGCCTTGCAGGCTGCCATCCTTCACGCGAAACTTCCGTATCTAGAAGGTTGGAATCGTCGCCGTCATGAAATTGCCTTGAAATACCATGAATTTCTCAAAGATAGTGGCACCCAATTGCCTATAATTGACGAAGACTTTGGCTCTGTTTGGCATCACTACGCTATCAATATCTCGAATCGCGATGAAGTGCAGAAAAAGTTGAAAGAAAAGGGAATCGAAACCGGCATTCATTATCCGATTCCGCTACATATTCAACCTGCTTACCAGTTTTTGGAGTATGAAACAGGCGACTTCCCAATGTCTGAAACCGTGGCAGAGACGACGCTCTCTCTGCCTATGTACCCTGCTATGACCGATGCCCAGGTGCAGCATGTAGCAGAAATGCTTCTAGGTGTTTTGAGCGAAAGGACTTCGGATGAGTGAATCATCCCAAGGTCAAAAATGGACAAATGTGATCGATCCATAACGCGGTTGTGGCGACATTTGGCGCTTCCGCTTTACCCGGAACTGACATGAGCTCAGCAGGATGAAGTGATCGCGGCTGTGAAAGAATTCGTGAACCAATAGGATGTTTATGGAATTAAAACCAACGAATCAAGAAGAATGGTCGCTTATTATCCGCCCGCAGCGTGCGTGGTGGGATCTGCGACTGAGTGACCTGTGGCGTTACCGTGATCTAGTCCGCCTGTTTGTGTGGCGCGATTTTGTCTCAACCTATAAACAAACAATTTTAGGACCATTATGGCATGTCGTGCAACCGATTGCGACCACGGTGGTGTTTACGGTCATTTTTGGAAACATTGCCAAACTTTCAACAGATGGGCTTCCCGCCTTCTTGTTTTATATGACAGGGAATACAGTTTGGTCCTATTTTTCAGCTTGTCTTATGAGCACATCCGATACTTTTAGAGCAAATGCGGGGATTTTTGGAAAGGTTTATTTTCCCCGCTTGATTACTCCTATTTCCATTGTTATTTCAAATCTGCTTTCCTTTGGAATTCAATTTGGGATATTTTTGGTATTTCTTATTTATTTTAAAATCTTGGGTTCCACGGTGTACCCAAATTTCTGGATATTACTTTTGCCTGCCCTGCTTGCGATCATGGCAGGCATGGGGTTAGGGCTGGGGATTATCATTTCTTCCCTTACAACAAAGTATCGTGATCTGCAAAAACTGGTTACATTCGGCGTGCAATTACTCATGTATGGGACGCCCGTGATTTACCCTCTTTCATCAGTAGATGAAAAGTGGCGGTGGTTGATCCTTGCCAACCCGATGACCCCAGTTGTCGAATTCTTTCGCATGGCTTTTTTAGGGACGAGCTCTTTATCTCCGTTATATCTGTTGTACAGCCTTGGTTTTGTGATTGTGGTGGTGTTAACAGGTATTCTCATTTTTAATCGCGTTGAAGCTACTTTTATGGATACGGTATAAAAATGTCAGATGTAGTTATTTCTATTGAAGATGTCTCAAAAAACTATCGGCTAGGTGTGATTGGCACTGGGACATTCTTTGGTGATTTGAATCGTTGGTGGGCAAAGCAAAGGGGTAAGCCTGATCCATATGCCAAGATCGGTGAGTTTGATTATGGCAATCGAATGGGCGAAACAATCCTAGCGCTTAAGAACATTGATTTCAAGGTGCGGCAGGGGGAGGCATTGGGCATTGTTGGCAGGAATGGAGCAGGAAAAAGCACATTATTGAAGATTCTTTCCCAAGTGACAGCACCAACATCTGGGGTCGTAAAGGTCAAGGGACGAATTGCAAGCTTGCTTGAAGTTGGTACTGGTTTTCATCCCGAGTTGACGGGACGTGAGAATACATATTTGAATGGCGCCATCCTTGGAATGAGCCGTGCTGAAGTGAATCGAAAATTCAATGAGATTGTGGATTTTTCAGGTGTGGAAAAGTTTATTGACACTCCGGTCAAACGCTATTCAAGCGGGATGTATGTGCGCCTTGCCTTTGCGGTTGCTGCACACCTTGAACCTGATATTTTGGTCGTGGACGAAGTACTGGCTGTGGGTGACGCGGAGTTCCAAAAAAAGTGTTTAGGTAAGATGGGTGATGTTGCAAACGATGGGCGTACTGTGTTGTTTGTTAGTCATAATATGTCAGCAATCAACAGGCTGTGTTCCCGCGCCTTGCTACTGGATGGGGGGGTGCTTGTTGAGGATGGCACCGCTTCGGAAGTCACTGGCAAATATTTAAAAGGTTCGGATTCTATGGATGAGGGGCGAAAATGGTCTCTCGAGAATGCCCCCGGTACAGAAGAGTTGAAACTTCTTTCGGTTAAACTGATTCGAAATGATGATACGTCTGCCTCTTCAGTGGTTGAGGTGAAGGATTATCTGGCATTGGAGATCGAATATCTGGTCAATGAACCAAACCTGCGTTTCCGTTGTGCCGCGTTATTCTATAGTCAGGGTGTTTGTGCTTTTGCTTCCATTGAGCCAAAGGAAGTGATACGAGAGTCAGTTGGACGTTATACATCCAAGGTGTTCATTCCCCCACATTTGCTTGGGGAGAACGAATACACAGTTGGGGTTTCGATCTTTACCTCTATCGGTGTTAAACAACATTTTGTTAGGGTTCAGGATATCTTAAGTTTTCAGGTTTTCGACTCAATGACGGTTCCCTCTGCGAGAGGAGATTATGCCGAGAATATGGTCAGTGCGTTACGCCCATTGTTGAATTGGGAATTGACCTTCAAGGATGCTGCTGGTAATTAACCGGCATGGCTGTTGTATGCCTGTTTATTTGAACTTTTCCAAGATGATGACGAAGCTTCTTCTTGCGTTAATGGATCTTTATAACATTACCGTTGGCAGGATGAGGATGGGTAGGGAAATCCTGCCAGCATATCCAGAATTGGTGAGATTGCTTGATAGCTTTAACAACACTGTTCCCGCTCCGGATATTCTCTTCTTTGGCGACTCGGTTTTGTTACGCATCTCCCGTGATGACACGGACACAGATACGCTAGATCGAATGCTTTTCAAAAAAATGTATGGCAAGATCAGCCTTTTGAGCATTGCCCATACCGCCTATCATATGCAGGTTTACAAAAACCTGATCAGTGTTCTTGATGTTACTAAAAGGAAACCGAAGGTTGTGATTCTGCCAATCAATCTACGGAGCTTTTCGCCACAATGGGATTTTTACCCTGCATGGCAATTTCGCGATGAGATTCGGGCTATTGAAAGATATTTATTAGATCCATCACTTGAAATTGCAAGTGTCGGTGAAGTTCCTGCAACCGCGAAGCTTCTCTGGCTTTTTGATGCTATTCCTGTTCAATATCCGTTGACAGAATTTAACCGTACTGGACAGTTTCGAAGCATGATTGCTTCAAAGCCAAAAAATGAAGACCAAAAGAGTTATCGCCTTCGCCAAATATTTATTTACCATTATATGCACCCGCTTGCTAACGATCATCCGAAACTGAAAGCATTGGAAGAGTGCGTACGTATGCTTTCAGTTCTACAAATTCCCCTTGTTCTGTATGTTACACCGATTAACTGGGAGGCTGGCAGGAAATACGTGGGATGGGAATTCACAGAGGCAGTTAAGTCGAATGTAAATATGATTTCGAATAGACTATCTCGTCATCAAATGGACAACAAGGTCATTTTTGGGGACTTTAGTACCCTTCTTGAGCCAGGCTGTTTTTTTCGTGATGATAATGCCACTGAACACCTTAATCAGCAAGGACGCGGGCGGCTCGCAGACGAAATAAAGAAGATGTTTCTTGAGTTAGACCTAGATCGCAATACAGAGGTGATATGAAAATTAGTTCTCAAAAACGCAAATGGAAGATGGTTCGGGAAGCAGCCCAAAAAATAGGCTGGGATGTATTTCCCTATCGACCTAACTATCATTATGTGCCGGATTACTATGGAAAAGCTGCTGCCAAAGGCATCAATATTCTAGACAACTCTGAATTCAAATCGTTAGCAGATGTTCCGATCCGTGATGGAAGAACTTTACTGTACTATGATCGATTATATGTTATATACCAGGCTTTGATGCAGGTAAAACGACTAGGCAACTCAGGTATAGAAATGGAAGCCGCCGAAGTTGGCACATACCGTGGTGGGACAACCTACTTTATTGCTTCAGTGCATAAAGCTTTGGGATTGCCTCTAAAAACGATCCATTGTTTTGATACTTTTGAAGGGCATTCCGGGAAAGATATTAGCGAAAAATCTGATTCGCATCAACACAAATCAGGCATGTTTAATGATGTGAGTTTTTCAGACGTCAGGGAATATCTGAGTGTGTTTGATCGAGTTAGTGCCCATCAAGGTAGATTTCAGGATACCTGCCATGAAGTTCAAGGACGAAAATTTGGTTTTGTTCACCTTGATGTAGATCTGTATGAGCCTATCTATTTTGGGCTAAATTTCTTCGATAAGCATCTAGTCCGTGGCGGCATAATTATAGTAGATGATTATGGCACACGTTCCTGTCCTGGTGTTATCAAGGCTGTAGAAGAGTTCATGCAGGGTCGCCAGGATTACTTCCTTCTTCATCCCTTTACTGAGCAGTGTGTTTTGGTCAAACTATAACGGCTGCTGCCTCATGATAAAAAACTCAATTCCAAAGGGACTCTCGAATTTTGTTGCGTCAGTAAAAAAGGTGTTGCGAAAAGCACCTCAAAAGAACGTGTCTTTATGGGATTCACTAGTTGGAAAACAACCGGCAGACTGGCGTAATTCCGCTGTTCCAAATACAGCATCTCGCGTTCTCATCGCCACCAGCATGGGCGGATACCAGCAGGGTGCCTTGCTCGAAAGTGTTTTGGCAGTGGCACTTACTCTGCGCGGCGCGAAAGTGGAAATTTTGCTTTGCGATGAATTTCTACCCGCCTGTCAACTTACGAAGATCGGTGGCAATCCGGTGGAGCAGTTCCTGAGTTCTCCGAAGCAAGCTCGCTGTGGAAAGTGTTTCGCGTACGGGAATGACCTGTTTTCTCCGCTTGGGCTGCCTGTTCATCGTTTTTCAAGCTTTGTAACCCATGAGCAATCACTGGAAGTTAAGAAGATCGCAGCGGAAATTTCCCTGGATGATATCGATAATTATGAATGGAATGGGCTTGCCATTGGGGAGCATGCCAAAGCAGGTGCCTTACGCTACTATGCCAGCGGGAATCTCTCCAGCGAACCGCATGCCGAACCGGTTTTAAGGCGGTATCTTGAGTCTGCGCTTTTGACTGCGATGGTTACATCTAACCTTTTGGAGCAGAACACCTACGATGTAGTATGTTTCAATCATGGGATTTACGTCCCGCAGGGGATCGTTGGGGAGGTATGCAGGCGGAACCAAACGGCTGTTGTGAATTGGAATCCCTCGTATCGAAAGTCAACCTTTATTTTCAGCCATGGTGACTCTTATCATCACACCATGATCACGGAACCGGTCGAGTCATGGGAAAATATCGAATTGACCGAAGCCGTGGAAAAAAAGACCATGGATTACTTGAAAAGCCGCTGGTATGGCACCGAAGATTGGATCTGGTTTCATGAGAAACCGGAAAGTGGATTGGAAAAGATTGCCTCAGAGATCGGTGTGGATTTTTCACGCCCGGTGGTCGGTCTGTTGACCAACGTGATGTGGGATGCCCAGCTTCATTATCGTTCCAACGCATTCAAAGACATGCTGGATTGGATCATTCAAACCATACACTATTTTGAAAAAAGACCAGACCTGCAATTATTGATCCGTGTTCATCCGGCAGAAGTTCGCGGCGTGGTTCCTTCACGCCAGCCGATTGTCGCTGAAATTAAAAAAATATTCCCGCAGTTACCGCCTAATGTCTTTGTCATTCCGCCTGAAAGCCAGGTCAGCACCTATGCCGCTATGCAGGAATGTGACACGGTGTTGATCTATAACACCAAAACCGGAATTGAAATCTCCAGCCAGGGCATTCCAGTTGTTGTGGCGGGTGAGGCGTGGATCCGTAATAAAGGAATTTCGCTTGATGCTACGTCGCCGCAGGGATACTTCCAAATACTTGACCAACTTCCCCTGAAAAAGCGAATGGACGAGGTGTCGCTTGTGCGCGCCCGCAAATATGCCTATCATTTTTTCTTCCGCCGCATGATCCAACTCCCGTTCTTCAAGGAACAGTTGGAAGTTTCCATCCAAAATGTGGAAGAACTTCTGCCGGGTCGGTTAAAGGGATTGGATGTCATTTGTGAAGGCATCTTGAACGGCACCCCGTTCATTTACCCCGACGAATTGGAAGTACAGCCATGAAATTCGGCAAGAAACAGATTCTTTCTTATATAACCAACCACTTTATCTCGCAGGTGTTATTCAGCTGGGTGCGTTTGTTTTGGTATCGCCGCGTAATGAAGTTTATTATCGGGACGCATACCTCGATCCTGACGGACCTGAGGATTTCCACTATGTCTAATTTAAAGGTGGGTGATCATACCGTCATCAACAATGGATGCAGGTTTGATAACCGCTTCCTGATCACCATTGGGAATAATGTATCCATCACGTATGGCACCATCATCTACACAAAGGGACATGATATTGATGATCCTTTTTTCGGTACTAAAGGCGCGCCCGTCACGATCGATGATTTCGTCTGGCTTTGCGCGAATGTGATCGTTCTTCCCGGTGTCCATATTGGAAAAGGCGCTGTTGTACTGCCGGGAAGTGTTGTGTCTCAGGATGTTGAACCGTATCATGTGGTCGGCGGAAATCCCGCCAAATTTATCCGCATGCGTTCCACTGATTTGCGCTATGAATTGGATTGGGACCCATGGTTCCCCTTCTTTGGGTAGGGAAACGATTTAGATGAAGATACTGCATATCGTCCCGGAGAGCGCTGTCCTTTCGCGATTCCACTATTCCGGTAGCACGAAGGATATTTTCGGCAGGCTTGAATATTTTAAAGCCCGTGCAATGGATTTTAAGCAGGTGATCGTCAAACGATCGGACGAGTCTTTGTTGGAAAGTTTAGAGTCTATGCCGCTTTCAGAGTATTCGGCGGTGGTGATCGAATTTCCCATCTATCCAAAATCAATGGAATTCATTCGCAATAAGAACCCGAACGCCAAAATATTCACCCGTTCGATCAATGCCGAACTGTATCATAAATGGCACCTGTTCCTTTCCAACTTCAAGAGTGAACGGAACAGCGGTGCGGGTTTCATCAGATCATTTCGGACGCACTTTTCCATCCTTGAGAAGACCCGTCTCAAATTCAAGCAGGATCGCAAGTGTGGCAACTTGTCGGATGCCCTGCTCTCCATCACCGATTGGGAGACACGCTACTATTGGCGTTATCTGATCGGGAAGAAGGCAGAGACCGTGCCGTATTATTTGCCGGAGGAATATTCACAGGAGATTCGATCCATCAGCGCTGATAAAAAAAATATCTGCGTATCCTTTATGGGTGTAAAAGTGAACCGCGGTTCCTTCCTCGCAGATTCGCTCGATAACTTTACGCGATTGGTCAATTTGCTAAAAGATGACATGCAGGATTGGTCGTTCAAAGTGACGGGTGAACTGTCGGATGATTCCCCCGCACTTCCAGCTCGCATCGAAGCGACAGGTTTCATTGATAGTCCCTACCCTTTATTGGCGCGTTCGCGGGCGGTTGCCATCCTTTCGCCTTATGGTATGGGCTTCAAAACAAAAATACTCGAAGCCATCCTTGCCGGTTGTTATGTTTTGCTCCCTTCTGCATTATTGAAACGTCAACCAGAAGCAGTGAAACCATTCTGCATCGAAGTGGACTTGAACTCCGCAGCATCGTTCAAACGTGCCTTGGAGCGAAGTCTCGAACCGCTGCCTGCCTACGACCCCAACCTTGTTTTGAAGGACGAAGCCTTCCGCGTATTGGATAGGCTTTTTGTACAAGCTAACCTCGCATGAAGATCGCCATCGTTTTATCCCAGGGCAAGCATTATTTTTACTACGACCGTGTCGTACGCTCTTTGCATGCCATGGGGCATGAAGTGCGCGTCGTGTGCCCTGCCGATTTTTCAGAGGATGGCAATAAATCTGGGCGGGCATTGATCAGGCTGCTCAAAGAGGAAGCTGGGATCACATTGGAAGATGCCCTTCTGCCGCGCCGTAAGAATCCATACTGGGTGGATTTACTGCGTAACCTGCGAGACTATGCCATTTTCTCCCGCCCTGAACATCCTACACCATACATTGCTCCCCTTTGGATCGGGAAGGAACTTTCGAAAAAAATGTTGAAGCGGCTTAAACTGCCGGGCATTCGTTCCTTCATTTGTTCGAAAGCAGCAAGAGTTCTCTTTGCGTGGCTCGAATCACTTATCCAACCGGATGATGCGATTGTAGATTGGTTCAAAAAAATCCAGCCTCAGGTTGTCTTTGCCTCGCCCTATGTTTTCAGGGGCGATGTGGAAGTGGAATACACTAAAGCTGCGCAATCGTTGAATATCCCTGTCATTGCGTCACTGCTCAGTTGGGATAACCTCACCAGTAAGGGTACTTACCACGTTATGCCCGACAAACTCTTCGTGTGGAATCAAAGCTTGGTTGCAGAGGCAGTTCAAATCCACGATTTTGAGCCGCATCGGATTTTCGTCACGGGCGCGCCGGTGTATGATCCCTGGTTCGACTTATCCCCTTCGACAGAGCGCGCTTCTTTCTGCGCCGCCACTGGGCTCGACCCTTCGAAGCCGTATGTGCTCTATCTTTGTTCCTCCAAGTCGATTTCGGAGCGTGAGACCGAGTTGATCCAAATGTTGATTTCGCATTTTGAAAGTGTGGATGAGAAACATCGTCCTGCATTGCTTGTGCGCCCGCATCCGTTCAAAGACATGGAAGCGGATGACCTGGAGAATGAATGGGTGAAAGTTTTTCCAAAAGGCGGGCAGCGCCCCGACACGGACGAAGCGCGTTCGACTTATTACGACTCGCTGTATCATTGCGCGGCGGTCATCGGCGTGAATACTACCGGCTTTCTGGAATCTGCCATTTTGGATAAACCCTGCCTGACCCTTGCCAACTCCATGACGAGCGCTGGTCAGGAAATGCGCGCACATTTCAAACATTTGATGGATGCTGGTTATATCGAAGTTGCAAAGGATTTTCCTGAATTGGTGAATAAAACCATGCAGATTGTTTCAGGCGCGGATGTGCGGAAGGAAAACCGCGCGAAGT
The DNA here is from genome assembly GCA_046328915.1 of Anaerolineales bacterium. GTDB lineage: Bacteria > Chloroflexota > Anaerolineae > Anaerolineales > Villigracilaceae > Villigracilis. The sequence goes on from JAXLVR010000006.1 coordinate 9,333, forward strand.
TTGTGCATGATTTTATCCGCCCGCATGGTTTTGACGTATCCGCTTCAAAGGTAATGACCGGCGCGATCCTTGCTGTTGCCAATGGGCGAGAGCCTTCTGATTGGATGGAAATGGAAAAGGCAGTATGACTACATTTATTGATCCCCAGCGTTGTATGGTGATTGGCGAAGTTGCCCAATCGCATGATGGCAGCCTTGGTATGGCGCATGCTTTTATTGACGCCATCGCCAATGCGGGTGCAGATGCGGTGAAATTCCAAACGCATATCGCTGCGGCAGAAAGCACTCCGCAGGAGCCATGGCGCGTAAAGTTCAGCAAGCAGGACGCCTCACGCTACGATTATTGGAAACGCATGCAGTTCACGAACGAACAATGGCACGGGCTGGCAGATCATGCCCGTGACCGCGGTTTGCATTTTCTTAGCTCGCCTTTTTCACCCGAAGCTGTGAGTCTGTTAACCGAGATCGGTGTGCCTGCCTGGAAGATCGCCTCAGGTGAAGTGAACAACCAGCAATTGTTCGACCAAATTCTGGCAACAAAAAAAACAGTTTTATTGTCCACTGGCATGAGTGCCATTGAAGAGATCGACTCTGCTGCAAAACGTGTGATGGATGCTGGAGTGGAATTGATGGTAATGCAATGCACCACGGCATATCCCTGCCCGCCGGAAAAGATCGGTTTGAATATGATTCCCGTCTTCCGTGAACGATATAGCTGTGCTGTTGGGCTCTCCGATCATTCCGGCACCATCTTTGCCGGGCTGGCGGCGGCGGCATTGGGCATTGAAGCGTTGGAAGTCCATGTTGCCTTCAGCCGCGAAATGTTCGGACCCGACGTGCCCGCCTCCGTAACGACGGGAGAGTTGAAACAGCTTGCCGAGGGCATTCGCTTCATCGAAAAGATGCGTTCCAGCCCTGTGGATAAAGATGCATTTGCCAGTGAAGCTGCTCCTTTGCGGCAGTTGTTCACAAAGAGCATCGTCGCTTCGAGCGATCTGCCAGAAGGTACCATTCTTGAAGAAAAGCACTTGTTGCTAAAAAAACCCGGGACTGGATTGCCCGCTGAAAAATTGACCATGCTGATCGGAGGGCGACTCATCCGTGCTGTTAAAGCCGATGATCAGCTTTTCGAACGGGATGTTCAGTTATCCAAGGAGTAAACCATTGAAAAGAAAAATTTGCGTCGTTGTCACTGCCAGGCCCAGCTATAGTCGTATTCGTACTGCCCTAAAGGCGATCAAAACTGATCCTGAGCTTGAATTACAGTTGGTAGCAGCATCTTCCGCGATTCTTGATCGATATGGAAATGCGGTTCGTTATATGGAGCAGGATGGTTTCGAGATCGCCAGCCGAGTTTATATGGTTGTGGAAGGCGAGAACCTGACGACCATGGCAAAGACCACTGGGCTGGGTCTGCTCGAACTTGCCACGGCTTTCGACAACCTCAAGCCCGATATCGTTGTTACCATTGCTGACCGTTATGAGACCATTGCAACCGCCATTGCCGCATCTTATATGAACATTCCATTGGCGCACGTGCAGGGTGGCGAGATCACTGGCACTATCGATGAAAAGGTGCGCCATGCCGTGACAAAACTCGCGGATATTCACCTTGTTTCCACTCCAAAAGCGGCAGAAAATGTCATTCGCATGGGAGAAGACCCCGCCTCCGTCTATGTGACTGGCTGCCCATCCATTGACATTGCTGCCTCAGTGTTGAATTCACCTGCGATCAACTTTGACCCGTTCGCCAAATACAAGGGTGTCGGCGCGATCTTTGATATGCAGAGTGATTATCTGGTTGTCATGCAGCACCCGGTAACCACCGAGTATGAACAGGCGCGCGCCCAGGTGGTGGAGACTTTGCACGCCGTCCGCGATATTGGGCTGCCGACCTTCTGGTTCTGGCCCAATGTGGATGCTGGTTCAGACGGTACCTCAAAGGGAATTCGCATGTTCCGCGAGAACGAGCGTCCGACGGATATCCATTTCTTCAAGAATATGGAGTCAGAGGATTTTCTGCGCCTAATCTATAACTGTCGTTGTCTAATCGGTAATTCGAGTGTGGGCATCCGCGAAGCGTCATTTCTTGGTATTCCAACTGTCAACATTGGGACACGTGAGGCAGGGCGTGAGCGAGGCAGGAACGTTGTGGATGTTGAATATGATCGTGGTCAAATCAAGTCTGCCATTGAAACGCAGCTATCCAATGGCAGGTACGACTCGGATACTCTGTATGGCACAGGCGATTCCGGACGTCAGATGGCTCACATCCTCAAGACAGTTCCGCTCAAATTTGAGAAAAGACTGACTTACTAAACGAGGCGTATGGCGACAAAGATATTGGGAATTATTCCAGCGCGTGGTGGCTCAAAGGGCATCCCTGGCAAGAACATTCGCCTGCTCAATGGGAAGCCGTTGATCCATTACAGCATTTGCGCGGCGCAGCAGTCTGGTTTGGTGGATCGTCTCATTTTGACCACGGATTCAGTTGAGATCGCTCAAGTTGGGAAGGAGTTGGGAGCCGAAGTGCCTTTCATCCGCCCGGCGGAACTTGCCCGTGATGATACGCCCATGTTCCCAGTGCTTGAACATGTTGTGAAATTTATCGAGGGTGAGGGCTGGCAGGCGGATATTATTCTGCTATTACAGCCAACGGCTCCATTGCGCCAGCCAGATCAGATTCAGGCGGCGGTGCAGATGCTGACCGATACAAAGTGTGACTCGGTTGTTAGTGTGGTGCAGATTCCCCAGCATTATTCACCCGATTTTGCCTACAAGGTTGAAGACGGCTTATTGAAACCGTTTTTGGATGGCGGTGGAAAGGTCACACGCAGACAGGATACCCGACCAGCCTATTCACGGGATGGAACGATCTATGCCTTTTGGCGCGATGTCTTTATCAACAAACACAGCATCTACGGCGACGATTGCCGTCCGCTTATTATTCCAGATCACCTTTCATGCAACTTGGACACAATGGATGATTGGGCAGAAGCCGAAATGATGATATTGAAACAGGAGCAAATGCATGAATAAGAACTTTGACGACGCCACTGGAAGAGCAAAATTTTTTGAAAATGTGAACAAGGAACTGGGCAGGTTCATCGACCCGGTCACAGGCAGGGTGAAGGCGGAATTGGTGGAACAGGTTCCGTGCCCTGTTTGTGATTCGACCGTGTACGAGCCTTTATTTACCAAACAAGGCTTCGATTTTGTAAGATGCACGAACTGTACTTTGGTGTATGTGAATCCGCGCCTATTGGAGAGTGCCACACTTGCTTATTATGGCGATGCATCAGACCAGCAATCGATGGTGGATTGGTTGAACGTCCTCGCTAACCCTGCCAATCAAGCATGGCAGGTTCCCTATTTTCAAGAGGCAGTGGATATCCTTGCGAAATCCATTCCTGCCAATGGAAAGATATTGGATATCGGTTGCTCCATTGGATTGTTCATGGAAGTTGCCCAGAAATCCGGCTTTGAGTGTGTCGGGCTTGAACCGGAACCGGCATCCCGTGAGTATGCTCTTGCCCGCGGGTTGGATGTCCGCCCCGATCTTTTCAATGATACTGGGTTTCCTCCCGCCAGCTTTGATGCAATTACCTTGTTTGGCGTGTTGGAACATTTGAGCAAACCCAAAGATATGCTTGCCGATATTATGAATGTTTTGAAGCCCGGCGGCGTGGTGATGGTAATTGTGCCAAATGTTTATAGCTTTGCGAACGGTACCCTGCATGCATTGGCGCGCACATTCACTGGTAGGAATCATCTTAGCTATTTCTCGTGGGATACTCTTTCCCATCTTTTCACGAAATCAGGCTATGAGATCGTACATTTGGATACACCCCTGGCTGGGCTCGATGCGGTTTTGAATTACTGGCAGTTCCGCGACCCACATGCAGGACTCTCTCTTGATTTCCTGCCTCCTAAAATGAAGACATTGATGCAAGAACCTGACGGCAGACAAAAGTTCGAGCAGCTCATCCGAGATTGGGATATGGGACTGCGTCTGCGTCTCGTCGCCAGAAAACCGAAATAACCTTTTGATAGAATAGGCGCGCGAAAAGAGACCATTGAATGAAAGTTTTGTTTGTTTCAAGCAGTTATAGTAACTACTATGCGATCGATGATATCGTCCGCCAGCTCGTCAGGCGCGGACATGATGTGTGTCTCATCCTTGGTATGGAGGAAAAGGCTACCATCTCCGATGATGCCCTTCAACGAGTCCGCTCGGATATTCCCAGCTTGGTGATCGAGGCATTGAAAAGCAGAAGGAATGCGATTAAATTCACGCGCACTATTCGTGAGATGCTTAATTATGCCCACGTTCTCAATAACGAAGAAACGAGAAAATGGGATGTCGCTAAATGGTTTCGGTTCTTCCCGCCATTTTTGTGGCGCATCATTTCGTCCCCATTTTTCAAGAAGGCATTGAAGAATCCGGGGTTCCAAAAAACCTTGCGTTCCATCGAGCAACAGATTCCCGTCGATTTCGCAATCCGTAAACAAATCCAGCAACATGCGCCTGACCTTATGATCGTCATGCCCCTTATCAACCCAGACTCGCGCGAGAATGAATATCTCAGAGCAGCTCAAGAGTTGGGCATTCCCGTTCTCTATTCAATGGTTAGTTGGGACAACATTTCCACAAAGGGCACATTTCATGGCTATCCGGACTACAGTGTAGTTTGGAATGAACCCCTTGCATTTGAATTGAACAAGATGCATGGTTTCCCCCGCGAACGTATTTTTATCACTGGCGCACCGCGTTTTGCCCATCTACTTGACCTGCTCGATGGACGCATCATGCCGCGCGCCGAATTCTGTCGCATGGCAGGGCTTGATGAAAATAAGGATTATGTCGTTTATGTTGGCTCGACCTTCCTTGTGACGAGTGACCATAAAAAGAATGACGATGAGTCTGAGTTGGTCATGGGAATGGCAGATGCGCTGGCGACCAACCCGCACACGCAGAATGTGAACATCCTTTTTCGCCCGCACCCCGCCAATTCCACTTTTTTGGAAAAGCTTCGTGCTCGAAACCTGCCTAATGTGGTTATCTTTCCCGCCAGCAGCGAACTTCCGGATACCGAAGAAAAACGGCGCAGATTTCACAATTCTATTTTTCACAGTATCGCTGTCGTGGGCGTAAACACCACAGCATTTCTGGAAGCTTCCGCACTTGATAAACCATGCATTACCATCGAAGCACAAAATTCTTCAGAAACCCAAATGCTGCCTCACTTCCATCATCTTGCCGACGCAGGTTTTTTGGAAACAGTACTCGGCGCAGATGAACTCGTCGATGTAGTCGGCAGGATCAAGTCTGGGGTGGATGCGCGCCGCGACCAACGCCGTGAGTTCGTGAAAAACTTCCTTCGTCCATGCGGTATATCCGCAGTGGATGCCTATGTCGAAATGATCGAGGAGCTTGGCAATCGCTCAAAAGGAAACGTGACGGAATGACAACTAATGCGCTGACCATTTGCACGGTTTCCTATCGTTCCGCCTCTTTGCTGGACCTGAACCTGACTCTGACCAGTAAATTGAACCCCGCTGCAAATTTTCACTGGCTCATCGTGGACAACAACAATGATTTTCAGGGGCGCGATCCCCTTGCCCTTGGCGAAAAGAACGTTCAGGTCATTCAGGGCGACCCTTGCATCAATCAGGGACTATTGAAGGGCAGCTATCATCATGCCCAGGCACTCAATAAAGCCCTGAGTTTGGTCTCCACCCGTTACCTGCTTGTGATCGACCCGGATTTCTTTATCTTCCAAAAAGAATGGGTCAACGCTGTCTTAACGTACATGTCTGATAATAACTTGAGTTTTTGGGGCGCGCCCTATTACCCGAACCTGACCTGGAAGCGGCGTTACTTTCCTACAGTCTCCTGCATGCTCATCGATCTTGAAAAAGCCGCCCAAGAAAAGCTGGACTTCACCCCCGAATTGGATGAGTTTCAATTCCTAAAGGCATCTCCCACTTTGAGCTTGCTGGGTATCATCGTGGGTATAATTCCCCGTCAGGTTAGCCATGTGGATCGGGCGATTCTTGTGGATATCGTCGGATCTGTACTGAGAAGCCGTTGGGTCGCGGCGCCTTTGTCTGCCTTGTTTCCGAAAAGGTTTTATACAGATACCAACATGTCCCGCGATACAGGCTTCAAGATACAGAATTACTTTGGTAAAGACCGAACAGTCCGGGTCGAACTGCTGGTGCCTGCTTATGTGAATGACCTATTCACAAAAAAGGACTCTTTCTTAATGAATGCGTTTGCCTGGCTGTATTCCCTGCTGGTGCCGGAGAATCTTTCGATCTACCCGAAGCGAAGCAATTACTCCACCTCAACGAGTTTCAAAGATGTTGGGCTTTTCGATGTTCGCGGTCAGTTCGGTTGGGAGGAATTCTTCTGGAAGGAAAAGCCGTTCGCCATACATATCAAAGGTGGTACTCGTAAGTTCAAGGATGTTGGGTACGATAAACTTCAGGGAATATTGCTCCAACTGGCTGAAAAGCCGGTATAACAGACTTATAATTTTAGAAATACCTATGATGTTAGAGGAACCACAAAAAAGCTGGGCGGTTTTTCCCAGCAATTTTTAACGAAAAAAGGATAAATCATGAGAAAAATGATCGTAAACGACTTTACCATTTCAGACGACAGCGACTGCTTCGTCATTGCCGAGATCGGTAACAATCATCAGGGCGACCTACAAAAAGCAATGGAGATGTTCAAAGCTGCCAAGGAATGCGGCGTGGACGCGGTCAAACTGCAAAAGCGCGATAACAAATCCCTGTTGACAAAAGCGGCATATGAAAAGCCATACGACAATGAGAATAGTTTCGGCGCAACCTATGGCGCCCATCGTGAGGCGTTGGAATTTGGCAAAAAGGAATATGTTGAACTCAAGAAGTATGCGGACGAGATCGGCTTGACCATGTTCTCTACTGCCTTTGACATGAAAAGCGCAGACTTCCTTGCCGAACTGGATATGCCGCTCTATAAGATCGCTTCTGGTGATCTCAAGAATACCCCGCTTCTTAAGCATGTTGCCAAGATTGGCAAGCCGATGATCATCAGCACCGGTGGCGGTTTGATGGAAGATGTGCAGCGTGCTTATGATGCGATCATGCCGATCAATAAACAATTGGCGATCTTGCAATGCACAGCCTCTTATCCCGCAGAGCCTGAAGATCTAAATCTTCGGGTCATCACTACGTATCGTGAAAAGTTTCCAGATGTGGTTGTTGGTCTTTCAGACCATGAAAACGGAATTGCAATGGCATTGGCTGCCTATGTACTTGGCTCGCGCATGGTGGAACAGCATTTCACCCTTAATCACACGTGGAAGGGCACTGACCATGCCTTCTCACTTGAGCCGATCGGCATGCGCAAACTTGTCCGTGACTTGCGTCGTGTGAAAGTGGCAATGGGCGATGGGGAGAAACGCATCTACCCCAGCGAAGTTAATCCCATTACCAAGATGGGCAAGAAACTTGTTGCGGCGCGTGACCTCAAAGCAGGTCAGAAATTGACACGTGAAGATATTGCAATCAAATCGCCTAGTGATGGCATCCCGCCATATGAGTTGGATAATGTCATCGGCAAGACTCTCACCAAAGACTTACTCGAAGATGAGAATTTTGCTTTCGAGAATTTGAAATAATAACTGAGTAGGTCACGCTAAAAGTGTGACCTACATAATGGTTTCAAAGGTATACATGCTCCCTACCCAAATCCCTAATTGGATTGGCACGACAGAACAACCTACTCAAGCCAATGAGTGGTTCGAGAAACTCAACCCCGCGAATGGACAAGTCCTCTTCAAGGTAGCGCGTTCACGCGTGACGGATATTCAACAATCCGTTGAACTGGCAAAGAAAGCTCAGCCTGCCTGGGCGGATACGCCTGCGGTACAGCGCGGCATGATTTTGCATAAGATCGTGGTAGGGATGCAGAACCGTCAGAGTGAGATCGCTGCTATTGTCGCCGCCGAAACTGGAAAGTCGATGAAAGAGGCGTTGGGCGAAACGGGCGGGGCGATCCAATGCGGATTGTTCTATGCCAGCGAAGGTCAACGTCTGTATGGCCGCACCACAACGAGCGGTACGGCGAATAAATATGCGATGACGATTCGTCAGCCCATCGGCGTGGCAGGGCTCATCATCGCTGCGAATACGCCGATCGCGAATGTAGCGTGGAAGGTTTTCCCGGCGCTCATTTGCGGCAATACTGCCATTTTGAAAGCCGCCGAAGATACGCCCGCCACGGCATGGATCTTCGGGCAGATCGCAAAAGAAGCAGGTTTGCCCGATGGTGTGTTGAGCATCATGCAGGGATTTGGCGAAGAGGCGGGCGCGCCCTTGGTTGCGCATCAGGATGTAGGTGTGATCAGTTTCACCGGCTCGACCGAGGTGGGGCGTATCATCAATCGTTCGGCAGGGGAACGCTTCGCGCGCATCTCGCTGGAACTGGGCGGGAAGAATCCGCTGGTGGTGTGTGACGACGCTGACTTGGAGAATGCCGCCAAGTGGGTGCTGCTCTCAGCCTTTAGCAATGCGGGGCAACGCTGCGCATCCACGAGCCGCATCATTATTTTTGAATCGGTGTACGAGAAGTTCCGCGACATGCTTGTGGAGAAGACCAAGAAGTTGAAAGTGGGCATCACGGATGATTGTGACTTTGGCGCGGTCATCAATGAAGGACAGTTGCTTGGTATGGTTTCGGCAGTGGAAAAAGCAAAGCAGAACGGCGCGACGATTCTTTGCGGCGGCGAGCGCATGACCGATACCGACCATAAAGACGGCTATTACATGTCGCCGACTCTGATCGAAAATGTCGACCCGCATGATGAAATTTCAGAGTGCGAGTTGTTTGGTCCCGTGGCGTTGTTGTTCAAAGTGAAAGATTTTGAACACGCGCTTCAAATGGCGAACGATACGCCTTATGGTTTGACCGCGAGTATTCACACCAAGAGCATTCACCGCGCTACGCGTTTTTATGACAAGGTGCAGACGGGCGTGGCTGTCGTCAATGCCGGGACGCACGGTTCCGAGCCGCACATGCCGTTCGGCGGGCGCAAACTTTCGGGCAATGGTTCACGCGAACCAGGGACCGAGGCGCTCAACATTTATTCGGAATTGAAAGACGTGTACATCAACATCGACTCGACACAGGTATGAGCAAAGAGAACCCTTCCATCATCGCTTTGATTCCTGCGCGTGCCGGTTCCAAACGGGTGCAGGGAAAAAACATCCGTCCCCTGGCGGGGCATCCGCTGATTGCATACACGATCTCTGCTGCTAAGCAGAGCGGAATCTTTGCGGATATTCTCGTCTCGACTGACTCGAATGAGTACGCTGATATTGCGCGACAATACGGTGCGGAAGTTCCCTTCCTGCGCCCGGCTGAAATTGCAGGTGACCTCGCGCTTGATATTGAATGGCTGGACTTTACGCTTCATAAACTGAAAGAAATGGGACGTGAATATGATTGTTTCAGCATTCTGCGCCCGACCAGCCCCTTTCGTTTGCCGAGCACCATTCAACGAGCTTGGAATGCGTTCAAAGCCGAAGAAGGTGTAGACTCGCTCCGCGCTGTGGAGAAGGTCAAGGAACACCCCGGCAAGATGTGGGTGATTCGAGGAAAGCGCATGATGCCTTTGCTTCCATTCGGATCAAAGGAACAGCCCTGGCACAGCACGCCCTATCAAGGCTTGCCCGAAGTCTATTCGCAGAATGCCAGTCTGGAGATCGCCTGGTCGCGTGTGGTCTTCAATGGACGAACCATCGCTGGCGAAGTAGTCATGCCGTTCGTTTCGGAAGGCTACGAAGGCTTTGATGTGAATCATCCCTATGATTGGGATCTGGCGGAACGCCTCGTTGTAAGTGGAGAGGCGAAACTGCCAAAGGTTGAGAAAATTTCTTAGCGTGATCAATAAATGTACCCATGAAGACTGTGCAAGAACTCTTTAACAAAATTTGGATGAAAATCCCCAAACCCTACTTCGCCCTTGCAAAACTGGCGGCGAATTATGATTCCCGTTGGCGGAGAGGTGCAGACATCCTTTATTTGGGTGACTCGGTCGTAGAGCGCATTTCATGGCACGACACCGATAAACGTACACTTGACCAAATGACTGCCGACTTGCTCTCAAACGATGCAAGTTTGGTATGTGTTGCACGAGCTGCCTATCATTTTCGGATTTATTATCACTTGTTGAATGTTCTGCGCTCCATGCGTAATAGACCGAAACTTGTCATATTGCCGATCAATATGAGATGCTTTTCCCCGCAATGGGATCTAAATCCCTCCTGGCAGTTTGAGGAGGAGATACAGTATCTGAAGGCATACTCTGCGACTCGCAGAGTCCCTGCTATTCGTATCAATGCCGAGGCGTTGACCTTCTCAGAAGCAGAACGAAACCTTGAACTTGACTTGCCATATACCGATATGACACGAATTGGGCAGTTTCTTGACTTGATTAATAATACTCCGCCTGACCCCGAAGGAAAGTTCCAACGCAGAAGGCAGATTTATATTTTTCATTATCTCAATGCATTGCGAAGTAATCACCGCCGACTGCAGGACCTTGCCAGAATTCTTGACTTACTAGATGAGTTGAACATCCAGGTATTGATGTATAGTACACCAGTCAATTATCAGGGTGCAATTCGGCACGTGGGCGAAGGTTTTGTGGATGGCATTCGCGCAAATATGGCAACATTATTTAGTGTCATTCATCCATATTTACGAGAAGGACAAGTGCGTTTTTTTGACCTTCAGGAATATTTAACGTCAGATGATTTTTTTCATGTCGATGAAATGACTGAACATTTGAACCAATCTGGTAGGCTAAAACTAGCTCAACGGCTTGCCAGTGAGATCAAGGAAATGATGAAAAACAAAGAGGATACATGGTTGAACTAAAATTGATTCCCGTGGAAGAATTCAAGCGCGTGCGCAATTCATCCGCTGACAAATACAAGAAACTTCAGATCATCGCAGATATGTGCCGCGCCAACACGCTCACCGAAGTGAAGCGCGCCGGGTCGGGGCATCTTGGCTCGAGTTTCAGCGCGATGGATATTGTGGTGTGGATGTATTACGAAGAGATGAACACGATCAAGGTTGGCTTTGACAGCCCTGACCGCGATATTTATTTTTCGTCGAAGGGACATGATGTGCCGGGTTTGTATGCGGTGCTTCATTCGCTTGGCGAAATTCCCGATCACATGCTCATGTCGCTCCGCCGCCTCAATGGATTGAACGGTCATCCCGACATCGGCAATCGCGGCATGGAAGCCAACTCGGGTTCGCTTGGCATGGGCATCTCGAAGGGACGCGGCATGGCGTGGGCGAAGAAGTACAACAACAATGGCGGGCATGTGTTCGTGATGACTGGCGATGGCGAGTTGCAGGAAGGGCAGAATTACGAAGCCTTGCATGTCACCGTGCATCACAAGGTTGATAATCTCACTGTTATTGTTGACGATAACAAGGTGCAATCCGATAAGCCTGTTGCCGAGATCATCGATCTTCGCAACCTTGTCGAAAAGTTCACCGCGTTCGGTTGGCATGTCATTCGCATCGACGGGCATGATTTCCGTTCCATCGAAAAAGCCATTGCCGAAGCCAAACAAGTCAAAGGCAAGCCGCAAATCATCATCGCTGACACCATCAAAGGTCGCGGCATCTCTTTCATGGAGCATCCTGCCGCGCTTGAAATTGGAAAAGGACTTTATCCCTGGCATTCGGGTGCGCCGGATGATGCCGCCTTCGAGGCAGGTTATTCTGAACTGATTCAGCGCATCAATGCGGACCTCGCGGCTGTATCGCTCGACCCGTTGCATTTGACTCCCGTTGAGCCGGAAGTGAAGACCGCGAGCCCGTCTATGTTGGAGGGTGAACCTCTCAGCCAGGCGGCGCTGGATCGCTTGTCAGTGAAGCCAACCGATGAATATGTTTCGCGTGCTTATGGTCAAGCCTTGGTGGAGCTTGCTGCCAAGCGCAAAGATATTATCGTGCTCGATGCTGATCTCTCTTCCGATTGCAAAGTCCGCGATTTTGAAAATACCTACCCCGACCGCTTCATCGAAAACGGTATTGCCGAGCAGGATATGGTTTCGATGGCGGCTGGTCTTGCCCGTCAGGGACTTCTGCCTGTCGTGAACTCGTTTGCCAGTTTCCTCGCCTCGCGTGCCAATGAACAGATCTATAATGCCGCAGGCGAGAAGTCTAAGATCATTTATGCCTTGCATTATGCTGGTCTCATTCCCGCTGGACCGGGTAAATCACATCAATCCTTGCGCGATATTTCGCTCTTCTCTGCCTTGCCGAATTGCACTATTCTGCAACCATGCAGCGCCGAAGAGACTCGCATGGCGATGGATTATGCCGTGAACAAGGCTGAAGATGTGATTGCGCTGCGTCTCATCATTGGTCCAAGTCCGCGCCGGATTATGCTCCCAGCTGGGTATGAGTTTAAGCCCGGGGTGGGCTGTCAACTTACGGCGGGGAAAGATGCGGTCATGTTCGCGTATGGTCCAGTCATGTTGCATGAAGCGCTTCTTGCCAGTGAACTCCTCGCTGAGCGCGGATTCGGCTTGAGCATCATCAACATGCCCTGGCTCAACCGCGTGGATGTGAAGTGGCTGACTGAAATGCTCAAGACCTATTCCAATATCTTCATGCTCGAAGATCATCACCCCGCTGGCGGGTTGATGGATAACATCCTCACGATTTGTAGTGAACATGGTTTGTTGAATGGCAAACAAATGATCAAGTTTGCTGTTGAAGGATATCCTGCTTGTGGTACGCCGCAACAGGCGCTTGCGTTCCATGAGCAGGATGGGTTGTCGCTCTCGAAGCGCGTGATGAAGTATTGCGGATAGCTCATGAGAAACATAAAAATAGGTATTCCACTTGGTGGTAAGATGGCAACCCGCGTTTTACATCAGTCATCATTTCGAGATTGCCTTAGTGAGGGGGGGTGTGAACCGGTCTATTTTCTTTGGTCGAATTATTTTCGAGCATTTGAATTTGACACTCAAAAATACAGAGAACTACAAGTTGAAAATTACGATGACTATGATCAAAAACACAGAATATTAAGGGCAATGAAAAAATTACGACGTTTCGCAGTAATGACGGAGACTACAGATCTTCGCTTTCGAGAAGAGGTCGAAAGTATTTTATACGACTCGCCTGCTGTAAATGTTAGCGCCTATATCTTTTATACGGATATGCTTCGTCGTTTGCCGAATATAGGCGGTATTTTGCTGTGGATGGAGGAGCAGTTTTTTCGCCCTAAATTTCATGAAAGAGATGTAAGAGATTGTGGGTTAGATTGCGCCTTAACCCCAGGTATAGGTAACTATGGTTATGGTCATGCGGGCAATTTTGCTCGAGAGGTGCAGAGGCTAGGACTGCCGGCTTTTGCAACGATTACTAATTATGACAATATCGTAAATATGGGGTTTCGCGGTTATACGCCAAAGCGTGTAGGTGTATGGAGCCGTCAGATGGCTGATGATCTTATTAATTTGCATGGGTTTCCTGCCGAAAAGATCGAGATTACTGGTCCTTTGCAATATGATCGTTTCTTTAAACCTCTCCCGCTAACCAGAGATGAATTTTTGAAATCCATTAATCTTGATCCCAAAAAGAAAACGATTTTCTTTGCCGGTGGGGTGAACATTACCAGGTATTTTGAGGTATATAATCTTTTCATTAAACAAAGGGCAATAAAATTTTCTGAGCCAGTCAATTTAATCATACGCCCATATCCACACATTAAATTAATGAGTTCCCCAGGTTGGAAGATTTTGGAGGAGTTATTTCGAAAGGAGGATGTTTATCTTTCAAGCCCCGGTTCTATTGACGCAAGTGGAGATAGAAAAAGCGAACTTCGTCAAGACCTTAATTTTGAAGAAGGACCTGATGAACTTTCGTATTTTTTACGTTACAGTGATGTGATGATCAATTATTTTTCAACGATTAGCCTGGAGGCAGCGATTTGTGACTTGCCAGCCATTCACCTTGGTTATGATCTTTATACATATGGGCACCGTTTTCATTTGACTACCGAATTTTTGCAGCGTCAGACGCATAACAAAAGGAAACTTCGCCTTGACGCTTCACGCGTTGCCAAAAACGAGGATGAACTGATCCAATATATCAAAATGTATATAGAAGACCGAACAATTGATCGTGATGCACGCTATGAATATGCGGTTTCAGAGTGTGGTGAGTTGGATGGATTGGCAGGGAAACGCCTGCTTGAAATGATTAGGACTAATCTATAATCCGTACGCCTTGCAGGCGCATCTGTTGAGAAAGAAACATGAATAAGATAATTCAAGAATTCCAAAAATATGCGTATTTATTCCCGCCATTTCAACGATGGCTTAATAAGAGGCAACAGATTTCAGACTGGCAATTGTGGGTTAAGAAAACACCGTCATTGCCATTGCCGCATTTAATGAAGCAGGATATTTTGAAAAGTTATGCAATAGAGTACAAACTCTCTATTCTTGTTGAGACCGGGACCTACAAAGGTGAAATGGTTGATGCATTGTACGATTATTTTAAAGAAATTTATTCCATTGAGCTTAGTGAAACATATTCCAAAAGGGCACGGATGTATTTTCAGTGGCGAAAAAAGGTGAAAATTATTCAGGGCGATAGCGGAAATGTCATTGAAGGATTGATACATGAAATAAAACAACCTGCCCTTTTTTGGTTGGACGGTCATTATTCGGCTGATGATACTGCAAAAGGCGAAAAAAGCACTCCAGTATTGAAAGAGTTGAAGCATATCTTAAGCGCGGAAGATTTACACCATATCATACTTGTTGATGATGCCCGTGCCTTTGGAAAGGCGGAAGATTATCCTTCTTTGGACGAATTAAAGGACTTTGTACTCTCTCTTCGTAAAAATGTCGAGATCATTAATAAAGATGACATTATCAGGATCCTACCTAAATGACCAATAATATGCCTTTGTTGACAATTGGAGTTTTGAGTTGGAACCGCCTGCATTATTTGCGAGCCACGCTGGAATCTGCTCATCGTTGTATCAAGTATCCGAACATTCAATGGATTGTTGTAGATAATTGTTCCACAGAGGTAGGTTTGACCGATTACCTGAAAAGCCTGTCATGGGTGGATGATCTTGTTTTTATGGAATCTGACCATATAACCGCAATGAACGAAATCATTCGTCGCGCCAGGGGTGAAGTTGTTTTGATCTGGCCTGATGATATGCAATTCATTGTAGAGGGAGATTGGATGGTAGATTGTGTCGAGATTTTAATGAAAAACCCCTCGCTAGGCAGTATGAGTATAAGTGGTTTGCGCCGATTGACATTAAGGGATATATGGGGAAAAAAACTCCCAACCTTGAAGGATATAAGAATAATCTTGAATGAAATAAAGAGATTTGGACCAAACTTTCGATTTCAGAAAAGAATAGAATCTTCTAGGGGGTTTCCTGTCCTTACCTATGGCTGGAAGGAGGATGGTATTGTTGGTTCTGGCATCCCCACTCTTTCACGCATTGATGTTTGGAAAACGCTCGGACCTTGGAAAGCAAAGCCAGATAGTAATATAAACGACTCTAGCCAGGGAGGCGAAACAGAAATGCTAGAACGTTGGTTGCACAGTAGAATCCCGTGGCAGCGGTCACTTACCGTACTTCCATTGAGTGCAGATATTCTTACTGACTCTACAGGCACAAAGGCAAAAGTTCGTGGTAAAAAACGCTACGGAGCATATATGCCACCAATGCAGGATTACTATTATCAGATTTACAGACAAGACGAAAAGGAAGAGGTCTTAAAACGACCTCTTCCTGCATCTTTTGAAGACTTCGTCAAACCAGTCGGTTTCAAGTTGCCTTTGGATGAAAATGGTGATTTGTTAAAGACAGGAATTAATCTGACCGTTTCCAACTCGGTGGATTAGGTTGAAGGTTAAGTCAAAAACTTTTTGGAATGCCATGCTTTTTAAAGACAATCAAAATAAGTTTTGGAGATGAAAATGGAAGACTTAAAACCGTTATTTGAACAGGGGAAGTGGTATCACTGTTTTCGCCATCAAGGATTGGTATCCAACGGCACCTATAATATTGAAAACTATATTTCTTATTATGGATTCGAGCAGGGCTATGAAGGGAAATCAGTCCTGGATGTTGGTAGTTCTGACGGTTATTTTTCGATATGGATGAAAGAACATGGTGCCACACGTGTCTGTGCCGTTGATTCAAATAAATACGACGGTTCACTGGCCATTCAAGCCTCTAATTTCAATGTAAAGAATTACGAGGATAAATATGCGCAATATGTGGATGATTACACCAAATTTCAGCAAGTGTATGAAAAACTCGGATTAATCAATTCAAATAAATTATTGTTAATGGCGAAATTAAAATCCCTTGAGATCGAATTTCAGACCGGTACGATCTATGATCTCGAGCCCTACGGTGAATTCGATATAGTCATGTGCAATGACCTTCTGGAACACCTCAGAGATCCCATCACTGCCATTGAACAGCTTTACTTCGTAACCAGGGAAAAATGTATAATTACCGTTTCCTCCGCCATGAAAACAAACTGGTTCAATCGGCATCAGGCTTTGCTGACCTATCAAGGGCATATGTCAGGAGGTTCGTTTTACAGCCTGTCTGAAGGAAGCGCTATGGCTATGTGTAAGGCAGCTGGCTTTAAGGATGTGCGTGTTGTCAGCCGTTTCGACATGGAAAACCTTATGCACCACGTTGCAAACCCTCACTTTGTTCTTCACGCCTACAAATAGGTAAAGATGCACTCATACACCTCTGCCAGCCCGCGATTTTGGAAAACCAAAGGCTACGTTACTTATCGGCGATTTTGGCTTGATGCCTGTTTGAACGCTTTTGCCAGCGAAATGCGCGGCGTTGTCCTCGACCTCGGCGGGAAGCGCGAAAAAAAACGTGGGTCGTTTCACCCACCCGAAAGCAAAACGCAGGCATGGTGGTATCTCAATCTTGATTTGGCGACCCAACCAAACCTGTTTGCAGATGTCACAAAGACTCCGCTAAAAACCGCAAGTATGGATTGTATTCTCTGCACCGAAGTCTTGGAACATCTTAAGAACCCGCAAGCCTGTGTGGATGAAATTCACCGCCTCCTTCATGACGATGGGCAGGTCTTCGTCTCCACGCCCTTCTTCTACCCGGTTCATGCCGACCCCTACGATTTCCAACGTTTCACTGAAGATGGTTTGCGTCATCTTTTTCGTGAGTTCAAATCGGTGGAAGTATTTCGCATGGGCGGGTATTTTGGTGTGCTGGGGTTGATGTGCGAGTTGGGCATTCCTGGTGAAGATGGCAAGACCTTTGCTAGTAAATTTATCCGTTGGGCGTTGAAGTGGTTGTCCCGATGGCTTTGTTTGCTCGACTTGTCATTCTATAGCAGGGAGGATGCAAGTCGCCAAAAATTTACCACAGGGTATTTTGTGAAAGCTGTTCGTTGATATGAAGCTTGGTGTCCGTGATGCTGTTTTAGACTTTGGCGCTTTCGCTAAAGGCATATTAACTTCAGCTGATTTAGCTATTTTTCACCAATTTGAGCCAGCCCCATCTGGCGGAGGACATCAGTTTTTGAGGGCGTTTTGGAAACAAGCAGAGGCGAATGGGTTGCGTGTGGAGAATAACCAGATATCACGTACCACGCAAGCTTGTTTATTGAATTCATTTAACTTTAGTGAAAGGCGTTTATTAATACCTTGGCGTAGTTCTGTATTGTGTATCCACCGTGTAGATGGACCCATTGATGTGTACCGTGGACAGAACGATGGTGTGGACCGCAATATTTATGCGATTAATCAAAGATTTGCTGATAAGACTATTTTTCAATCACATTACAGCCTTGAAAAACATCTGGAACTTGGCATGGAGTTCAAAAATCCCGTAGTGATTCTGAATGCAGCAGACGCGAATATTTTTTACAAGCACGGACGTGTTGACTTTTCTCGAAATCGGAAGACTCGCCTTATTGCTTCAAGTTGGTCAGATAATCTGAATAAAGGCGCAATGGTCTATCAATGGCTGGATGAGCATTTGGATTGGGAACGCTATGAAATGACTTTTGTAGGGCGTAGCCCGGTAGTATTTAAGAATATTTCTATGATACCAGCGGTGGATTCTTATCGCTTAGCGGAACTGTTTCGGGATCACGATATCTATCTTACTGCCAGCAAGAACGACCCCTGTTCAAATTCGTTGATCGAAGCACTTACAAGCGGACTTCCTGCAATTTACTTAAAGAGCGGCGGACATCCTGAGATTGTGGGGCAGGCTGGCTTGGGGTTCGAGGCAACAGAGCAAATCCCAAGATTGTTAGATCAAGTTGTAGATGAATACGAACGGTTCCAATCCCTCATATCCAATCCTTCAATTCAGGAAGTTTATAAAGAGTATCTGAAAGTTTTGGGATTAAATTGATGAAATATTGGACGCAAAGTTTTGTAAAACGGATGATCAAGTTGGCTTCCTTGAGTTGGAAGCCTTATTCACGTTTAATTCTGTATGGTGATAGTGCAGGCTGGGTGCTTGATTGGGAGATGCGCGAGCTGAGGAGTATATCTGAACACCTCGGTATTCGCCTGGCGAAGCCTATGTGGAAACATGCTGCTCGACCTCAGTCCATTTTCTTTTCTAACCATTTTGTGTTGGCAAATGATGACTGGTTCAACCTCCTGCCTAATCGAATAGGATTTGCTTATTTTCATGGAAAACCAAATACTGGTGACGAATTGTTTGATAAATTTTACAGATCATTATCTGTTAATCACGAAAAAATTTCACGTATTCAAGTTTCGCATACCGAGATGAAAAATGTGACACTTGAAACAGGCATTGACCCATCGAAAGTTTTTCTCATTCCGATCGGCATCAACACTGATTTCTTCCCATTTCGTACGGAAGAGCTAAAGCATGCTGCACGCGCGAAACTTGGCATTCCACAGTCCGCGTTTGTGGTTGGATCATTTCAAAAAGATGGCGTGGGTTGGGATGATGGTATGGAACCTAAATTAATTAAAGGTCCTGATGTTTTTGTGAATACATTGAAACTATTAAAGAAAGATATTCCCGAACTTCACGTTTTACTTTCTGGTCCTGCTCGCGGCTTTGTGAAAAAAGGTTTGGATGAAGCGCATATTCCATACACCCATGTGTATTTAAAATCCTACCCAGATGTTGCTAAGCTTTTTCAGGCACTGGATCTTTATATTGTTGCTTCACGGCAAGAAGGAGGGCCCAAAGCTATTCTTGAAAGCATGGCGAGTGGTGTACCCTTAGTTACTACACGTGTTGGACAGGCGATGGATTTGGTAAAAAATGGTAAAAATGGTTTCATGTCCAATGTGGAAGATGTAGAGTCCCTTGCTACGTCTGCTCTAAAGGTTTATCGTTCTGGTACGGCTATCTTGGACCCTATGTTAAAAGCGGGTCGAGTTACAGCTGAAATAAATAGTTATAAAAGCCAAATACCATTGTGGGCAAATTTTATGAATGGATTTGTTGACTCAAAATAGAATGATACGAACTGTCCTCAATTTTCTTAAGCGAACCTTCCCGAATTTTTTTCGGACGGTTTTCGCTTTGCGAGATTGGGCACTGACGCTTCCTGTTCACTCAAAGCTCTCTGCATTGCAACGATCAGATGTTGAACTGGCTGTTGCTTATCTCAGTCCGCGTTTTCCTGAACCTCCAGCGCAGCGTAATGAATTTGCGCATGGCGGCGCAGTCAAGTTGACCTATCTTGGCGAAACCTTTCCACATCATTTCCCAACAGCCAATGTGCTTTATGCAGTCAGTAGTGTGGCACATCCTTTGCAATTGAAAATTCTTGAAACAGCGAAGAAAAAGGGACTAAAGATCGTTGTTAACCAGAACGGAGTTGCTTTCCCGGCTTGGGACGGTGACAATTACGAAGCCTCGAATCGTTCCTTGAAGCAAACAATCAGCTTTGCAGATTGCATTATTTATCAAAGCCAATTTTGCAAAGACAGCGCGGAACGATACATTTCTCCGCCAGATGTGCCTAGTGAAATTATCTATAACCCCGTAGATACTCGCCTCTTTTTCCCCGAAGTTTGTCTGGCAAAACCTGAGGCATTGACTTTGCTTTTGGGCGGCAACCAATACGAAAAGTATCGCCTTGAACTGGCGCTGCAAACGCTCAAGGCACTACATCATAATGTGCCTAATACGAAGCTAATAGTAACTGGCAATCTCTGGCTCCCGCGCGACGAAGCTGAAGCATGGACAAAGCAAGTTTTGCGCGACATGAATCTTATTGAATGTGTGACCTTTACCGGAACCTACGCTCAAACCGACGCTCCAGCCTTGTATTCCCAAGCTCATCTCTTGCTGCACACTAAATATGCTGATGCATCTCCGGGACTGGTATTAGAGGCTATGGCGTTGGGTATGCCGGTTGTCCATTTGGATAACGGCGGTGTGCCGGAGTTGGTTGGCGATGCAGGGATTGGTGTTCATGTGGAACATGATTGGAACAAAATCGATCTGCCCGATCCGCAAATAATGGCGGATGCAGTCATGCAAGTCTATTCCCGCCGTGAAGAGTTTTCACAAAAGGCACGTCAACGGGCAGTGGATTTATTCTCACTGGAAAAATTCATTGCAAGACATAAAGAGATTTTCGAGAAGATTTTGAATACCTGATGAAAATTTCTGTCATCATTTGCACCCGCAATCGCATTGACGATTTTACGAAGACTTTGCCGTCTATTGCAACGCAAACCCACTTGCCAGATGAGTTGATTGTTGTCGATTCGTCGGATGAGAAGAGACTTGAGTCATATCTCATTTCGGCTAAGTTGCCTTTTCCTGTCCATTATTTTTACACTCAG
Organism: Anaerolineales bacterium; assembly: GCA_046328915.1. Classification (GTDB taxonomy): domain Bacteria; phylum Chloroflexota; class Anaerolineae; order Anaerolineales; family Villigracilaceae; genus Villigracilis. The sequence continues at coordinate 30,258 of JAXLVR010000006.1, forward strand.
CCTGGGCTGACCTTGCAGCGAAATTACGGCATCCGTGAGAGTAAGGGTGATTTGCTGTTTTTCTTCGATGATGATGTGGATCTGGATAAGAACTATCTCGCTGAAGTTGAGAAAGTTTTTGCAAGTGATATAAAACGAGAGATTGGGGCAGTTGGCGGAAAGATTGTTGCGCACTCCTCACCATCCGCGCGGCTTCAACTTGAGCAGTTCATGTTTTACGTCTTACGCCTCATCTTTGGCGTGGTCGGAACCCGCAATGGAAAATTCTATCCATCTGGTATGCCGTCGCACCCGCGCAGGAACCAACCAAGCGGATATATCGAATGCCTTTCTGGTTGTTGCATGGCATTTCGATGCGAGGTTTTTGAGAAAGCCAAATTCGATGAAGCCCTTGCTCATTATGGTCTGATGGAAGATGTGGACATTTCAAAACAGACTCTCGATGCCGGGTATAAAATCTACTATCAAACTTCTGCCACTCTCATCCACAACGAAAGCCCAATGAACCGTCTCAAAGTGCAACAATGGGCGGAAATGAGTGTGGTCAACTATGATTACCTCTTCCGCAAGAGTTGGGCGCGCGAGAAATGGCGTTGGTTGTTTTATTATTGGGCTTTGATTGGTTTGTTTGCCGCGAATTTTCACAGCCTGAAAGGCTTGACCGGCACATTCAACGGTGTGAAGAAGGTTTTTAGTAAATGAAACGCGCACTGATTACGGGCATTTCTGGCTTTGTTGGAAAACACCTTCAAGATGAACTCATCCGCGAGGGATGGGATGTTTTTGGATTCGACATCCGCCCGGCGGGAGAGAATGTCTTCGTGGGTGATTTGTCTGATCGCGCGGCTCTGACTCGTGCTGTAGCGGATTGCCAACCTGACGCCGTGTTTCACCTTGCTGGCATCATCAAATCACAAGACCCACAAGCCTATTACACTTCTAATCTCTTTGGCACGTTGAATCTCCTTGATGGGGTCATGCAAATGGAGAAGTGCCCCAAGGTAGTGCTGGCGAGTTCAAGTGCGGTTTATGGCTTAACCAAGAGTGCGCGACCGATAATGGAACGTTCCCCTCTGCGCCCGGTGACGGAGTATGCCGTCAGCAAGGTGGCGCAAGAGACGGCGTCTCTGCGGTATCATTATGCGTTCGGGTTGGACGTGGTCATTGTGCGGATGTTCAACCTGCTCGGTCCTGGTCAATCGCCAGATTTGGCTTGCTCGGCGTTTGCGCGTCAGATTGCGTTGGCAGAGATTTCGGAACAAAATGAAATTGTCACTGGTAATCTCGATGCCAAGCGTGACTTCGTGGATGTCCGTGACGCATCGCGTGCCTTTGCCTTGCTCGCAGAAAAAGGTCAAGCCGGGCAGACCTATAACGTTTGTTCAGGAAACGCAGTCGCAATTCAGGAATGTTTGAGTGAGATGATGCTCAGGTCGAAGAAGCAGTTATCGGCTAGGGTTGACCCGGCGCGAGTCCAAAAGAACGATGTACCGGTGCAGATTGGAAGTTTCCAGAAGTTGCACAAGGCTGCGGGTTGGAATCCGCGCATTCCTCTAAATGAATCTTTAGAAGACTTGCTCAACGATTGGCGTGAGCGGGTCAAAGTGGAGTCAAAATGAATTGGAACGGTAAAAAAGTTTTAGTCACCGGCGCAGGCGGATTTATCGCCAGCCATTTGGTGGAACATCTTGTGCGCGCAGGTGCGCAGGTGCGCGGGTTTGTGCGTTACAACTCGCGCAACGATCTCGGTATGTTGAAGTGGCTCGCGCCGGATGTTCTTTCGCAAGTGGAAATCATGCAAGGCGACCTGCGCGATAACGAAGCGGTGCGCAATGCTGTGCGCGGCGTGGATACGGTCTTTCATCTTGGCGCGTTGATCGCGATCCCATATTCGTATGTGAATCCGCGTGAAGTGATCGATGTGAACATTATGGGCACGCTCAATGTGCTGATGGCAGCGCGTGATTTTGGAACGCGGCGAGTGGTGCATACATCGACGAGTGAAGTGTATGGCACGGCGCAGTATGTGCCGATTGATGAGAAGCACCCGTTGCAGGGACAGTCGCCCTATTCTGCCAGCAAGATCGGTGCAGATCGCATCGCTGAAAGTTTTCATCGTTCGTTTGAAACACCGGTGGTTACGTTACGTCCGTTCAATACCTTTGGTCCGGGTCAGTCCATGCGCGCGGTCATCCCGACCATTATTGTGCAGGCGCTCACTCGCGATGAAGTCAAACTCGGCAGTCTTGAGCCTTCGCGTGATTTCACCTTCGCCAAAGATACCGCCAACGGTTTTGTGAAAGTCGCCGAAGCCGAAGGTGTGCTTGGCGAAGAGATCAACCTCGGCAACGACAATACCATTCGCATTGGTGACCTTGCCGAAAAGATTTTCAAACTGATTGGTAAGACTCCCAAGATTGTAGCTGACCCGCAGCGTGTGCGACCGGGCAAAAGCGAAGTGATGAAATTGTGGGCGTCGAACGAAAAAGCCAAACGCATGATCGGATGGGAACCTCGCATCTCCCTCGACGAAGGCTTGCGTGCCACCATCGAGTGGATCTCCGCTCATATTGATCTCTACCGACCCGACCAATACACGGTATAACATGCGAGCAGTTATTTTAGCTGGCGGCAAAGGGACACGCCTTGCCCCATACACGACCGTTCTTCCAAAACCGCTTATGCCTATCGGAGAGATGCCGATTTTGGAGATTGTGATTCGTCAATTGCAGAAAAAAGGTTTCGACGATATCACGCTGGCAACTGGCTATCTTGCCGAATTGCTCATGGCATACTGTGGCGATGGAAGTAAATTCAATACTCGAATTGATTATTCCCGTGAAGAACAACCCCTCGGCACAGCGGGACCGATCGCCCTTGTCCCGAACTTGACCGATACCTTCCTGGTTATGAATGGCGATCTGCTTACCACCATCGATTACAGCGCCATGCTCAACTACCACCGTGAGCGAGGCGCACTTGCCACGGTGGCTTGCTATCAACGAGATGTGAAAATTGACCTCGGCGTAATCGAGGTAGATAACGATAACTGGATTTCCAACTATATCGAAAAACCTACTTATCATTACTCTGTCAGTATGGGCATCTATCTCTTCGATCCAGAAATCTTGAACTACATCCCCAAAGGCGAACGGCTGGACTTGCCCGAACTTGTCTTGAAGTTGATGCGCGATGGCAAAAAGGTCAATGTCTTCAATTTTGATGGCTACTGGCTCGACATCGGCAGGCACGATGATTATGAACGCGCCATTGAAGAGTTCTCGAAACATCGTGAAGCTTTTTTGCCTAACGAAGAATAAAGAATGATCGTCCTCCTCTTTTCCAACTCCTATCCCTACGATTATGCAACCGAACAGACCTTTCTCAAAGGTGAAGTCGAGATTCTCCGCAAGCGGTTCGATCGAGTCATTCTCGTTCCGCGCATTGCAAAAGGGAATCGATTGTCCGTCCCAATAGGTGTAGAAGTAGATACGAGTTTTGCTGAATCCTTCACTCTGGGAAGGCGCCTTGCTGAAAGTGCTTTGGCAATGTTCTCAAAAGATTTTTATCTTGATATTAAGAACCGCCTGCCGTCGTCACTAATGCCTTCTTATTTGCGAAGACTGTTCTCTTTTATTGCTGGCGCCAACCTGACCCGCAAGTGGATGGAGAATTGGTTGAAGTCCAGCTATGTTTCAGCAAGTGATGTGATTTGCTATACCTTTTGGTTTGACGAATTGGCAATGGGGATTGCGCTGGCAAAGAAAAAACATCCTGCTTTAAAGGTTGTCTCTCGCGCTCATGGTTATGATCTTTATGAAGAACACTATGGCTACTGGCCTTGCCGTCCGCGAGCGATCGAAATAACAGATGGGCTTTATTCAGTCTCAGAAGCTGGGCAGGAATATTTGCACAAAAAATATCCTGCTTTCAAGGAAAAATACGGGACGTTTCGGCTAGGTGTGTCGGACCCAGGCAAACTGTCCGATCCCTCTGAGGATGGCGTTCTGCGGGTCATTTCCTGCTCCATGATTTACGACATCAAACGCGTGGACCTACTCTTGGAGGGACTTGCATGTGCTGCCCGCAAACGCAACGTACAACGCTTTGAGTGGCGTCACTTTGGTGATGGGGATATGCGTGAAAAACTTCGTGCTTTGGCAGGGGATGAGTTCCCGCCCAATGCCAAAAGCTATCTTCCCGGCTTTGTTTCACAAAAAGAATTGATAAAGAACTATATCGAAACTGCAGCCGATGTCTTTGTCAATGTCAGCTCCACTGAAGGGACTCCCGTCTCCATCATGGAAGCCATCAGCTGTGGAATCCCTGTTATTGCCACAGCAGTGGGAGGGAATGTGGAGATTGTCCGTGAGAAAAATGGATTTTTGCTTAGTGCAAACCCCACACCTGATGAAATTGCAGACGCATTGTTGAATGTCTGTGATCATCGTGAAGCATGGCTAAAGAAACGCCAGGGCAGCCGTGAGGTTTGGCAGGAACGATATAATGAAACGACCAATTTTGAGGCGTTTGCCCAGAAATTGGTCGAGATAAGGAAGCGTTGATTTTATGTGCGGAATTGCTGGCTTTTGGAATCTGGATGGCAGACCGGTCAATCGTGAGGAGTTGATTCGCTTTACGAATCAACTCGCGCATCGCGGTCCCGACGGTTGGGACATCCATGTGGATGAATCTGCCAACCTCGGCTTTGGTCATCGCCGCCTTGCCATCATAGATTTGAATACCGGCGACCAACCCATGTCTTATATGGACGGACGTTATTGGATCGTCTTCAACGGTGAGATTTATAATTTCGTTGAGTTGCGCACCGAACTCGAAGCACTTGGTTATCAATTCAAGACTGAATCAGATACCGAGATCGTTCTTGCTGCCTATGATAAATGGGGTGAAGATTTTCAGTTCAAACTCAACGGCATGTGGGCATGCACTATTTGGGATAGCCGTGAACGCAAACTATTCGTCTCGCGTGACCGTTTCGGCGTGAAGCCGATGATCTATCTTTTCGATGGCAAACGTTTCGCTTTTGCTTCGGAAATGAAGGCATTCCTCGCGCTCGACAACTTCCGCGCTGAATATAACCTGACTGTGTTTGCCAATTCCCTTGAAGATGCGACGCTAGTCGAAGGCGCCGAAGATTGTTTGTTCCAAGGTCTCAAAAGATTGTTGGGCGGTCACTGCCTCACACTTAACGCGAACGGTGATATGAAGATCCGCCGTTGGTGGCATACGCTCGATCATCTTCCCAACGTCCCGGAAAAATATGAAGAGCAGGTCGCGCAATACCGCGAATTATTCCTCGATGCCTGCCGCATCCGCATGCGCAGTGACGTACCCATCGGCACCGCGCTTAGTGGCGGTTTGGATTCAAGTTCGGTTCTCTCTTCGATGAGTCACATCCGCAAATCGGGTGATGCCACCATGCGCATGGCACACGAATGGCAAAAAGCATTCATCGGCACATGGCCCGGCAAGGTTATCGACGAACGACATTATGCGGATGAAGTGATCAAGAAGACCGGCGTCAACCCGATCTACTGTGAAATGCACGCGGATATGTACCTCGAACATTTTAACGAGATTCTTTATCAATTCGAAGAACTCTCCGACATTCATCTTGGTCCGTGGTTCGTTCACAAGATGCAACGCCAGTACGGCGTGGTCGTCACCATCGACGGTCACGGCGGCGACGAAGCCTTGGGCGGCTACACCTGGCATGTCTTCGCCGCGATGCGCGACGCGAACCCAATGCGTTATGCCGAACTCGCACTCATCCGCAACAGCATGAGCTTGACGCATGGATTCGACACATATGTCAACGCCATCAAGAATCGTTTGATAGGAAAAAAATCCGCCTCGAACGGGACCTCGTGGCTGGTCGCTCAACCCAAGCCTTTTTACACGCCTGCCATGGAGCAAGACGCCCCGCGTCTCGCCGGACGTGATGAACTCTTCAAAACGCTCTATACTGATTTCCACTTCACCTATTTACCCATGAACCTGCGAGACTTTGACCGCCTCTCCATGGCACACGGCGTCGAAGTCCGCTCACCATTTATGGACTGGCGTTTGGTCACATTTGCATTTGCGATTCCGTCTGCGCACAAGATTGGCGGCGGTTATACCAAGCGCATTTTGCGTGATGCCATGAAAGGCATCCTGCCAGATTCGATCCGCACCCGCACCAAGAAACTTGGCTTCCCAAATCTCAATGAAGGCTGGGACTCTTCACGCGGGCATCAGTTCATCAAAGATGCCGTTGCTTCTGCCGATTTCAAATCAGCTTCTCTTTGGGATGGCAAGCGCGTAAATGAAGATTTGGAAACCGCCTTTCAAACCGGTGATAAAACATGCATCCATAAAGCTTGGCGGTTGGTACAAGCTCAGTCCTTGCTGAATATGTTCCGCGAGAAGACTGAGAAAGCGAGTGTGGCATGATCGTTGTTGTAGATTATGGTGTTGGCAACCTCGGTTCCATCGTCAACATGTTCAAGAAAGTAGGCGCAAAAGCTGTCGCTTCGTCGGACCCGGCGGTGATCAAGGATGCCGAAAAGTTGATCCTGCCCGGCGTCGGTGCCTTTGATGCAGCAATGCGAAAATTTCATGAGACGGGCTTGGTTCCTGTAGTGGGCGAACTTGTTTTAGAGAAGAAAATTCCTGTGCTTGGTTTGTGCGTGGGACTTCAGCTTATGACCAAGGGCAGTGAAGAGGGACGAGAAGCAGGCTTGGGCTGGTTCGATGCAGAGACCATCCGTTTCAAGTTCGATGGTGAGAATGCCCATCTCAAAGTTCCGCACATGGGTTGGAATGAAGCGCATGTGGTGCGTGAACATCCGCTCGTGGCAGATTGGGACCCCGAGTCACGCTTTTATTTTGTCCACTCATATCATGTAGTGGCGAAGGAAACTGATGCCGTACTCGCTGAGACGGGTTATGGCGTGACTATCCATTCCATTTTGGGGCGCGGCAATATTATGGGCACACAATTCCACCCGGAGAAAAGCCATCGTTTCGGGATGCGCCTGCTTAAAAATTTTGCGGAGAATATCCGATGATAAAGCCAAGAGTGATCCCTGCTTTATTGTTGAAGGGACAGGGCTTGGTCAAGACGGTCAAGTTCAAAGAGCCGAAGTATCTCGGCGACCCGATCAACATCGTGCGTATTTTCAACGATAAAGAAGTGGACGAACTTGTTCTGCTCGACATCACTGCCACACCCGAGAAACGCGGTCCGCAGTTTGATTTGTTGAAGAACATTGCCAGTGAAGCCTTCATTCCATTGGCGTATGGCGGCGGGATCCGTTCGATGGATGATGTTCGCAAGCTGCTTAGCATCGGTATCGAAAAGTTGATCATGAATACCTCTGCAGTGGAAACTCCGTCCTTGGTGCGAGAAGTGGCAGACCATGCAGGCAGTCAGGCGGCGGTCGTTTCAATGGATGTGAAGAAGAATTTTCTTGGCAAATACGAAGCCTTTACGCATTGTGGGCAGAAGAAGACCGGACTCGACCCAGTGAAGCATGCCGTTGAAATGGAAAGAATGGGTGTGGGTGAGATCCTCATTAACTCAATCGACCGTGACGGCACCATGCAAGGCTACGACGTGGACATCGTCCGCAAGGTGGCGGATGCGGTTCACGTACCCGTCGTCGCCTGCGGAGGAGCCGGGAATTTATCCCACGTTTCTGAAGTTATTAAACAGGGTCACGCCTCAGCGGCGGCGGCTGGAAGCATTTTTGTGTTTCAGGGTCCGTTGCGCGGCGTGTTGATCAGTTACCCGACCCCGAAGGAATTGAAGGAATTTATTTAATGACCGAATACCGAATGTGCAAGCGCTGTGTCATGGACACCAGTGATCCTGAAATTACTTTTGACGAGCAGGGTGTCTGTAATCATTGCCATACCTATGATCGCCTAGTGCGTGAGCATGTATTGGAAGGCGAAGCGGGGCGAAAAAAACTTGAGCAGGTGGTCTCTCAAATTCGTAAAGACGGACGCGGAAAACAATACGATTGTGTTATTGGCGTAAGCGGCGGCGTGGATAGCACCTATGTGGCGTACCTTGTCAAAAAGTTGGGATTACGCCCGCTTGCCATTCATGTTGATAACGGATGGGATTCAGAACTTGCTGTAAAAAATATAGAAGAAACGCTCAAACGCCTCGGCATTGACCTATATACCGAAGTGCTGGATTGGGAAGAGTTCAAAGACTTGCAAGTCTCCTTCCTGAAAGCTTCCACTCCCGATTCGGAGATTCCCAGCGATCATGCCATCTTTTCTACCTTGAGCAACATGGCAGAGAAACTGGGCATCAAATATATGATCGTGGGTAACAACATCCGCACCGAAACTCATCTTCCGCGTGCCTGGTCGCAGGGGCATTTCGATTGGAAGTATATTCGCGAAGTGCAAAAACAATTTGGTAAGCGTTCTTTAAAGACATTTCCGCATTATGGTTTCGTCACATATTACAGACGGATGATCACGCAGAAGCGTGTGCCGATTTTGGATTATGTCAATTTCACCAAAAAGGAAGCCTTGCGTGTTTTGCAGGAAGAATTAGGCTGGCGTTATTACGGTGGTAAACATTATGAGTCTATATACACGCGTTTTTATCAAGGTTATATCTTGCCCGAAAAATTTGGCTATGATAAACGTCGTTGTCATGTTTCCAGCCTGATCTGTTCTGGTGAGATGACTCGTGAACAGGCTTTGGAAGAGATCAAATCACCGACCTATGCTCCATCTATGCAGGAGGAAGATCGTGAGTATGTGGTTAAAAAACTTGGTTTAACTGATGATGAATTTACGGCAATTATCAATGCTCCGAAAAAGAGCTATTGGGATTATCCCTCTTATGGGCAATTCATGCGCCAGCCGTTCATGCTAAAACTCGTTCCATTTGCAAAGAAAGTTGTGAGTTGGTTTAAATAATGCGCATTGCCTACGTCACCATTCATATTGCGCCGGAGATCATGCGTGGCGGAGTTGGAAAAAAAATTCGCACACATATCAAGCTATGGCGTGAGCATGGACATGCAGTTACCTTGTTCAGCCTGACCCCGGCGGAAATTCCATTCCCTGAAGAGCGTCAGTTTCTCTTCGATGCAAAGACCAATCTTCTGAAACGCGAATCAAATCGCGCGTCAGGTATGAAGCGGATGTTGAAGGCTGTCCGCGAATATCAGCCTGATATTATCTATCTGCGTTTTGGGTTGTATTCCTATCCATTGCATAAAATTCATAAGATCGCACCAGTAGTGGTGGATACGAATTCCAATGATGTCGATGAATATCGTAAAAAAAGTATTTTCTTCTATTGGATGAACCGCCTCACCCGTAACCTGACGTTTGGTCCTGCTGCGGGGGTTGTTTCTCCCTCTCATGAGTTAGTCGATATTCTCGTGCCCCGGCATGACAAACCCGTTTGCGTGGTCGCCAACGGCGTGGACTTAACCGATGTGGAAATTTTGTCTGCCCCTAAAAACACGTATCCGGTGTTGACGTTGGTTGGCACTCCCGGTATGAGTTGGCACGGCGTGGACAAGTTAATTGAATTTGCCAAACGATATCCAGAGATCACTATTAACATCGTTGGCTATGGGCCGGGTGATGTGGATGGGGATGTTCCCGCAAATGTAAAACTGCATGGTTTTCTAAACTCTCAACAAGTTAAGGATGTTTTGGCAGGTACCGATGTGGCGTGTGGAACTTTGGCTTTTCACCGTAATAAAATGCACGAAGCTTCGGCATTGAAGGTTCGTGAGGCGCTCACCTTTGGTATTCCTGTGTTGATCGCATTTCGTGACACCGACTTGAACGATGTACAGGTGGAAACCATCCTGCGTATTCCCAATACAGAAGATAATGTTCTGCGGCATGCTGAAGAGATACGAGACTTTGCCTACGCCATGATGGGTAAACGCGTGGACTTGAGTGTGGTTGGTCCGTATCTTGACCAACGCAAGAAGGAACAAAAACGTCTTGCCTTCTTTGAACAGGTTCTGGCGGGAAAGAAATAATGTCGTATTCGATCGTTTTACTTGGTACTCAAATGGCGGTGGGAGGGGCGCAAAAGCTATTACTGGAACAGGCGTTATGGTTTCAGCAACACGGACATAAAGTGACCGTTCTCTTTTTCTATGATCGCGACAACCTGCACGAAAAATGGACAAAGACCTATCCCTTTGAAATTTACAACCTCGAAGCCTTCGACAAAAAGGTAGGCGGACTTCGCAGCCTGCCAAAGTTGATGGGTGGCTTGTTGAAGTTGTGGCAGATTCTTAAACGCGAGAAATATGATGCCATGATTACCTTTACGCATGATAGTAACGTGCTGGGACTCCCGCTTGCCAAATTGGCAGGAATTCGTTCGCGTGTAGGGACGCATCTCGGTGAGATTCGCGGCATGTCTAAATGGCGCGATGGATTACACACCTTTCTGATTAATCATGGCGTCATTCAAACCCTGGTGGCATCTTCAGCGCGGACTCGTACTAACGCCATCGAAGTGGGTGTTCAGCCAGAACGGATCACCACTATTTACAACGCTATTATGCCTTTCGATGTTGCACATATTGACCGTGAGTCTGTGCGTGCAAAGATCGGCTTGAAAAAGGATGAGGTTTTCTTTTTGGCAGTTGGGCGGCTTGTTTATGAAAAAGGACATGAGTTTCTGATCGAAGCTATGGCTGAAGTGGCAAAAGTAGATTCTCATGCAATTGCTGGAATTTGTGGAGCGGGTCCATTACAAGACCAGTTGCAAACACAGATTGAAAAATTGAATGTCCAAAACAATATGAAACTGCTTGGACAATGGGGCTCCATTCCTGAGATTCTGGCAGCAGCGGATGTGTTCGTGCTGCCTTCTCGCTGGGAAGGTTTGCCCATGGCGCTGCTAGAAGGTATGATGGCGGGGCTTCCTGTCATTGCCACACGAGTAGAAGGTGTAGACGAGGTTGTCCAGCCGGGCGAGCATGGACTATTAGTGCCGCTTGAGTCTCCAGCAGAACTGGCGCAGGCTATATTACAATTGCTTCGCTCGCCGCAAGACCGTCAGCGTATGGGAAAGGCGGCTAGAGAAAGAGTATTAAGCTCTTATACCACCGATCGCATGTGTGAAGCGTATTTGCAGGTGATCGAAAAAGGCTTGGGTGAGGGGAAAGCCGGTTAAGTGCAATCAAGCAGAGGCTTAAGGATGAAGCGTTCGTCTATCAGTGTTGGAAAAATAATTGCGATTACATTCTCAGTGTGGATGCTTGTTGGGGCATGTATCGAGTTCTATAACATAGCTTGGGGCACTGGCAAAGCTGTGGGGCTGTTCTCGCCAAAGTGGTTGCTTCTCTTTTCATTTTTTGTTTTGTTTTGTATGTTCTTGTATACATGTATTGGCGCTTATTTTCTTGAAAAGGAACGTTTTTTTACACTTGTTCAAGGCGGCATCAACTTAAGAAATAAACTATCAGCGTTACGCTGGTTGTTTGTAATATTGTTCTTGCTTTTTCCAGTATGGTTCTTACAACGTACGATGTGGGGCATCGTTTTCGACGGTATATATTTTCGCTTGGCTTTGTGGGCGTTGACACTCTTTGTTCTTTCAGTTTTTATTACACGTGGATCTAATCTAATTGATTGGAAGTCTTTTTTAGTTGCATTAGTACTTACATCAAGTGCTTTCACAATTGCAATTTCTTTACAAGGTGTAACTAACTATCCATTTTCAATGGGTTGGTCTGAAGGAAATCGTATTTGGGATTACTCGATACGCTTTGGGCGTGACCGTTATGGTATTGCCGATAACCAAGATATTTATGTTCTGCTTGATGCAGGACGTATGCTGATAGGCGGCTTGCCATTCTTGATACCGAATGTGAATATAGAGGCTGTCCGTTTATGGATTGGACTTACGTTAATCTTGCCTTATTTCTTAGTGGGGATTGCTGCATATATCGTTGCTGAAAAAAGTGTTCGCATTTGGATATTGATGACATTATGGGTCTTTCTGTTTTTGAGACAGGGTCCTATCCACTCTCCATTAGTTCTTGCTGCGGCGCTAACCATTTTCGTCTGGCGTAAACCATTGTGGCTCGCAATTCCATTAATTATTTATGCGGGATATTTTGCTCAAGCGAGTCGATTCACTTGGTTGTTTGCACCCGGTCTATGGATCGGAATGCTTGAATTAGCAGGCGCCTCGACTCTTAACGGAAAGCTGGATCGTACCCATTGGGTTCGGGCTATCACCTTGGGCTTATCTGGCGCCTTTGGCGGATTCGTGTTACCAAAGCTGATTCCACTTCTACATATTGCAAAGATTGCTGAAGCTGTTTCTGCACCATCTATCGATGTCACAGAACAGATTGCTAACGCTGGTGTTAGCTCAGAGTTTGTGACCTATGCAGTGACAGACCAGCCGCTTTTATGGTATCGCTTATTACCTAACCCGACGTATGGAACTGGAATTTTGCTTGGGTTGGTTATTGCGGTATTGCCGGTGATGATTTGGTTGGTCTGGCTTTCTATGTCTAAAAAATGGAGCCTGAACATTTGGCAAAAAATTGCCATTATTGGTCCACTCCTTGCTTTTCTTGCTGTAGGATTGGTTGCCAGTACAAAGATTGGCGGTGGCGGCGATCTTCACAACATGGATATGTTCCTGATCGGGATGGCATTTACGGTTTTCATGGCTTGGCTAAATGGGGGAAGAGAGACGGTACTAAACGATGAAATGCCTAACTGGGTTCGAGGCACACTTATTGTGGCATTGATTTTGCCTGCTCTTACGCCTGCGCGTCAATTGCGATCTTATAATTATGGAGATGAAACCCAAACCTTGCTTGTGTTGACAGATAAGACTCCAATAGAGGCTAAATCTTTTGATATGTTGCCAGATAGTGCCACTGTCAACACGGCTTTAACTGAAATTCAAGAAGCCGTAGATGAATATCAAACATCAGGGGATGTACTGTTCATGGATCAACGTCAATTGCTAACATTTGGATATATTCAAGAGGAAAAATTCATTCCTGAATATGAAAAGAAAGTTCTAATGAACGAAGCATTGAGTACGAATTATGAATATTATTCGTCTTTCTATAACGATATTACGAATCAACGTTTTTCGTTGATTATTACCGAACCCCTGCGTACCCCCCTCAAGGATAGTTCTTTTGAATTTGGCGAAGAGAATAATGCTTGGGTAGAGTGGGTATCAATTCCAGTTCTTTGTTATTATCAAGAAATACAGACATATAAAGATATCAATGTGATGTTGCTTGTTCCAAAACCTGTGCCAGATGAATGCACAGACTATATCCCTCCGAAGCCTTCTGATTAATAAAATTATGAATATTCGCTATCTTATTCTTCGCCTTGTACGTCATTTCATGCCAGAGTGGCTGGCTCGTTTCTTACTAAAGCGACGTTGGATTATTAAACCAGGGCTCGAATCCACTGATCCATTCGCCGCTTCAGCAAGGTATGAAGAGATCTTGTCTGCAAAAGGTGTTTCCCTTCATGGAAAACGTGTACTGGTCTTTGGCTATGGTGGTCGTTTTGCTGTTGGTGTGGATTTGTTAAAGCGAGGAGCTTCTCATGTTGTCCTTTGCGATCACTTTGTGCTATTAGATACAGAACGGAATCACGAGCTGTTATCAGAGTATGGACAGTATCTGAAAGTAGAACAGGACGAGGTCCAGCCGCGAGGCGAGTTTATTACCTTGTTGCATGGCGATATCCGTGAAGAATCCATTCAACGGCAGATTTCACAAGTTGATATTATCTTAAGTACTTCGGTCTTTGAACATTTGGATGATGTTCCGGGTATTACCCATGCTCTCGCCAAATTGACTTCTCCAAGTGGTATCCATTTGCATTTTGTGGATTTACGCGACCACTTTTTCAAATATCCATTTGAAATGTTGAAATATTCGGAAGGTGTTTGGAAAAGTTTCCTTAACCCTACTAGTAATTTAAATCGCTATCGTTGGAATAACTATAAGCACGTTTTTGAAAATAATTTTGATAAGGTGGAGTTTGCCGTTATCGAACGCCTTGTTGAGGAATTTAACAAGGTGAAGTTGAGTGTTCGCCCTGAATTCAAAACCGGAGATGAGGCTGTGGACTCAGTTACTCTTATTCACGTGTTTGCTAGCCAGCCGAAATAATTGGAGTTTTGAATGCATAATAAATTGAATTCCTTTTTCTCACGGTATGAATTCTTAATACCGCTTTTTATCTCTATTTTGTTTCTTGTTGCTTCTTTACCTGGTAATAGTTGGGGTGCCCCTGCTTTGTGGAATCCGGATGAATTGATCTGGCGTGTGGACATGGCACTGCATGGCAATATGAAATTTGATGTAACTGAGCCGGATTACAACTATCCATCTTTACCGAAGTATGTGATGTATGCAATTGGATATGTGACTTACGGATTGGGACGTTCGACTTATGCGTTTATTGTGGCTGCGCGGTCGTTTTCTGCATTTCTGGGGGCATTGGCTGGCGTTTTGATTTACTACCTTGCACGTATGATTGGTGCCAATAAACGGACTGCAACGTTAGCAGGGTTGTTATATGTAGTAAGTGGTATTGCAGTTGAAAATGGACGATTTGCTCATAATGACCTATATTTACAGTTTTTCACCATTTTGAGCGTGTTTTTTATTGTCAAATATCAACGTTCAATGCAGTTAAGCTGGCTTTATATATCTTTTTTTATGATTGGGCTTGCCGCATCCTGCAAGTATACCGGTGGTAGCTTGATTATTTTGCCGATCATTGTATTTATTTCAACTGGTTGGTCTGATATTCGTAAAACTTGGTTGTCTATGGCGACAAAGCTGATTGCCGGAGGGCTTGTTGCATATGTAGGTTATGGACTTGGAACACCTCAAGCTTTCATAACTCCAATTGATTATTTTTCAAAGGTTATTCCGGCTCTGCAGAATTTGACCAACTATGGATTTAATTCTGGTACTTCTTATGGCTTATATGGTCAATGGCCCATTTTTAAAGATGCTGTGGGTGTTTTTTGCTATTACATGTTCCTGGCAGGGTTTGTCTGGTTTGCCATACGATGGCTATTGTGGAAGTTTGGGATAACTTCATTTCAGAATGTACAAGGTTCAGCTATAGGAGCCTTTCTTCTAACTGTATTGATTTTCGATTTGCCCTTTTTGATCTCTATTAATTATATTGGGCGTTATTTCATTCCTTTTATACCTTTCCTTGCTATTATGAGTGCATTTTTTGTTGGAGACTTAACCAGTCTTGCTAAAAAGTATGGTTTTTACACTTGGGTACAACCTTTTCTTATAGCTGTCTTGGCAATTGGCGTTACCTATTCCGCACTTCGGTTAGTAAGTATTGCTCTTTTATTCTTGCATGATGCTCGTATACCAGCAACAGAATATATTGCATCGTTTCGTGGGTATCAGAAAAGTATAGAATATACGCTTTATCCTCCCTATATTGAAAGAAGGCGTTTTATGCGAGCACATAATTACCCCATTTATTTTGTGGAGTGGGAGGGAGATACTGTTCCTACAGGTGGACGCTATGAATATAATCTTGGAGAGCAAGGGCTTTTGGAACGCGACACAGATTATTTTGTGATTGATAGTTTTACTTATGATCGTTTTTATACAGACACGATTTGTGCAACAACTCCTGTGGAGTGTAAGTTCTTTCTGAGTCTGCTTGATAATAAGGTTGATACATATCGTTTGCTCAAAAGCTTTAGTTATGAACTCCCACCATATTTGCCAAAAGTTCATCTAACGGCGGTTAATCCAGAAATTTATATTTATGAGCGAGTACGTGAATAATAAAAAGAAATCCTGAACTACACTCAGGATTTCTTTTCTAAAACAATTAATAATCGAGTTGTGAATATCGAGGGGAAAAAGCCTAAAAACTTTTCAAAAGATTTGATTAATGGATATGTTGCTGAGGGGTACAACTGTGGTCCAGAGTATCCACCCGACGCGGCATATGCTAGTGCTGGAATTTTTTTAATTTCAATTGTATTCCATTGATTGAGTTGAGTAGAGAATAAATTCTTTGTAAATATCCAAGTAGCATTACCTTGAGCAGCATAATAGTCCATTTCATGAGGTGACCAGCCTTCTGGCGCAAACCAGGTTATGTCATGGGCTTTTCCTACGGGTTCAACATGCATCCATTCGTAAATAATCCTTCCCATTAAACCCAAACCAGGTTCCATGAGAATAAGTCGCCCACCTGGGGCAAGTACGCGAAAGAATTCTTGTAGTGCATTCCCTGGGTAGCGCAAATGATGAAAAACATCCACCATGAGCAGGTTGGATATTGAGGCGTTTTCAAAAGAAAGGCAATAGGCGTTTTCCACTGAGTCTAACCAGGGATAGTGAAAAAGGTCTGTTCGCAGACAATCTGGCATAACTTCATGAATTGTGCCCATACCAGATCCAAGTTCTAAATTTTTGCCTGGCACATGGCTAAGATAGCCTTGCATGGTACGGTAGAGGTCAGTATAAACTGTTCGTAATATGGGCTTTTGATGCCAAAGTTCCTGATTTATATCAATTAGATCTTTATGTCGCTCGATCCCCATACTTAATTGACCTTAGTGAAGTGCCCAATTTGATAAACATCACCAAATAGCGCTGGATAAGCTTTCATGGTATGGGCATGCTCTTTTTTAAGGACTTTTTCTGCTGCTTCACAGACTTCAATTTCAGTGGAAAAGTGATGTTTGCGAATGTTATACCCTAATAGACGGAACATAAACACCATAAAGGGACGTTCAACTGGTACTCCGTAAACTACCTGCCCACCCGGCTTAAGTACACGCTTGATCTCCTGGAATGCTTGTGCAAGTTCGACTGGTTTGAGATGTTCTAGAATACTAATAAGCAAAACGGTATCAAACTTGTTGTCTTCGTATGGCATTGAAAGGACATTTCCATTGCGAAGGTCGGGATGAATTTTATGAGACTCAAAAACATTGTTGACGACTGTGACATCACAAGTTAAATCTATGCCGTAAATTTTTTTGTATTTTTCATTGAGATTTAGAAAGGTTAATCCACTCCCAAAACCTACTTCTAGGATGTTTTCACCGCCTTTGCATTGATCGAGACAAAGTTCTACTCGTTTTCGGTACATTCTGCCAAAAATTGGTAAATAATAAAAAATAACGGAGTAAATTTTTTCGACCCCTCTGTATTCTTTATATGGTAGTAATTGAAGTTCAGTGCTCATAATGAGATTCCTGTTTTATACGAATTTAATTCGACGAGCGGCGAATGCAACCATTCTAAATAATAAAATACCATGTTTCCAACGGGAGATATTCGTTGTGCCATATGTGCGCTCACGATAACGGATGGGCATATCCACGATTTTGAGATTGAGTTTTGCGGCGCCAAAGATCAAGTCAAAGTCGCCAAAGGGATCGAAATCGCCAAAATAAGATCGGTTGGCAGCGATTTCTTCATAATCTTTACGCCACATGACTTTGGTGCCACAAAGTGTATCCTTAATAGACTGCCCAAGCAACCATGAAAATGCAAGACTGAAAAATTTATTGCCAAGGAAGTTTAAGGTGCGCATGGCTTCTTTTTCCATGGGATATACAAGCCGAACGCCATTGATGAACTCACCTTTACCTGATGCAATGGCTTCATAGAAGCGAGGCAAATCTTCTGGAGGGACGGTCAAATCAGCGTCAAGGATCATAAGAATATCGCCGCTGGCTTTCTCAAAGCCGAGACGAATGGCGTCGGCTTTGCCAATGCCGGGTTGGCGGAAAAGCAGGCTTGAGGTCTCGGAGTGAAGCGCCATTTCTTTTTCAATGGTCTCGTAAGTCTTATCGCGAGAATGTCCCTCTACAAAGATCAGCTCGGTTTTTGAACCCATTTGCGGAACCCGGTCAAAGATATTTTTGATATTCCCCTCCTCATTGCGGGCAGCAACGACGACAGAAACACTTGGTTTTTGTGTGGGTTGTGCAGAAGGACGTGCAATCACGAAGTTTGAGAGAGCCAGTTCGCGAAATGGCCAAAGGCGCACTAAGTAACGATTGCCAGGCCCGCCGAGTGGTAAAGGCCAGATGATCTCATTAGACGCTCGAATCGTTTCAAAACCAGCAAGGTGTAAAAGGTTATTTACATCATCAAACGTGAGCCAATTTTGATAAAGCATGGGGGCAGCCAAGTTTAGGCTTTGAGCCAAGGTCAGCGGAAGTTGCCACAGGTGGCTATAAAAGTTGACAATGAGGCGGGTATGTGGCTCACAAAATTTCTTAACCTGTTCCAAAGCCCGCTGAACATCCCATAAATCATTTGTAGTATCCGAAAGGATGATGATATCGAACTTGCCTTCAAGGTTGGAAAGGTCATGAGCATCCATCTGATGAAATTCAAGGTTCGGGTAGCGTTTTCTGGCACGTGAAATCATCTCTTCAGAAAAATCGATACCCACCCCTTTTGATGGGTTCAAGCCTGCAAGTAATTCGCCTTGTCCACAACCTATTTCTAGGATGCGCTGATTCGGGGCAACGAGGAATTTATAGATCTCTGCCAAGCGGCGATGATACCAATTGCCCAAACCTTTCCATGAATCGCGTTTTTGAGCGATCTTATTCCAGTGAGAAATTCGTTGTTGCTGGTATTGAGTTCCAGCTTCGTCAAAAGAAGAGGTTGAAAACATTGGGGGATTCGTCTCGGTTCAAAAAGTGAGTTATAATTCAGTGGCTGAATTTTGGAATTATAAATCATGACTGTTGAATCTACAAACGAAGAAATTCGGGAACTTACCCTTCTCGAACAGATTGAAAGTGACCCTGATGTCAACCAGTC
This sequence comes from Anaerolineales bacterium, assembly GCA_046328915.1. GTDB lineage: Bacteria > Chloroflexota > Anaerolineae > Anaerolineales > Villigracilaceae > Villigracilis. The sequence continues at coordinate 49,118 of JAXLVR010000006.1, forward strand.
CACACTTGCCCAGCAATTGGGCGTGGCTGTTGGCACAGTTAATTGGCATTTAAAACGCCTGATTGCAAAAGGGGCTGTTAAGGTAGCTCGTGCCGAACGCAAAAAACTCCGCTATATTATTACACCAGAAGGGCTTGCCTTACGAGCCCGCCTTGCTGTGAACTATGTCGAAAATTCTTTTTCGGTCTATCGTCGCACTCGTCAAAAGGTGAAAGATAATCTCGCCAAAGTGCAAAAAGCCGGGTATGACCAGGTACGTATAATTGGGGCTGGTGATGTGGCGGATATCTGCAAATTGACCTGTATTGAGCAAGGTATCACAGTCGTTACGGATAAATCAGCGCCTGCTCTTGTTTTGGATGGTTACCGAATCAGACTGGAAGGCTTGGAATGACGGATCGTCATATCCTGGTTACGGGCGGAGCGGGGTATATCGGCTCTCTCCTGACCTCGGAACTGCTCCGCCAGAATTACCGGGTTACACTCCTTGACTCTTTGCTCTTCGGCGGCGAAAGCATCCTGCCGTTCATGGGGCATCCCAATTTTCACTTTATCAAATCTGATGTAACTGAAAATCGTGCAATCAAAGATGCAGTTAAGCGTGATTGGCAGAAGCCTGATGCGGTTATTCATCTAGCAGGGATTGTCGGTTTTCCGGCATGTCAGGCAGTTGGTAAACAGGTTGCTTGGAAGTACAACGTCGAGGCGACGAAAATGGTCTTCGAGCAGTCCGCAGATTTGGGCGTGGAACGATTCGTGTTCGCATCCACCTATAGCAACTATGGCTACTCAGAAGATGGCAAGCCTGTTACCGAAGAGACGCCTCTTCATCCCCAATCGTTGTATGCTGAGACCAAGATCGCAGCCGAAGAATATTTGCTCTCACAAAAAGATGCAACTTGTGCACCTTTACTCTTCCGCTTTGCCACCCTGTATGGACTTTCCCCTCGCACCCGCTTTGACTTGATCGTAAACCAATTTGTTCTTGAGGCTTTCACCAAACGTCAGCTCATTATTTACCAGCGCGGATATTCCCGTTCGTTCGTACATATCCGGGATGTAGTGCGAGGTGTGATTATGGGGCTGGAGGCAGAGCAAAGCAAGGTTCGCGGACAAGTTTTCAATCTTGGTGCTGAGAGCGGCAATTATTCAAAAAACGATATTGTGAAATTTGTGCTCAAACGTATGCCAGAAACCATCGTCGAATATAAAGACTTGACATTTGGCGGCGATATGCGCGATGTGACCGTTTCTTTTGAAAAGATTCGCCGTGTACTAGGCTTTGAAACAACGTTGAATATAGATGATGGTGTGCGCGAAGTGTTGTTTGCTTTGAAATCTGGGTTGATCAAAAACCCGACGGATGATCGTTATCGCAATGCGCAGTTCATCGTGCAATAACTCTTTACCAATTACATATCACGTAATTCGTAATACGTAAAATTTGAGGAGAAAACATGGCAGAAAGTTTTTGGAAGGATAAGAGAATAGTCGTCACGGGTGGTGGCGGATTCCTCGGCTCGTTCGTGGTGGAAAAATTAAAAGAACGTGGTGCGACGGACATTTTTATCCCGCGCAAAAAAGATTACGACCTTACTCAACGCGAAGCTATTGAACGTCTTTATGTGGATGCACTGAAAGGTGTGGACCCGAAGAATGTAGTTGTTATCCATCTCGCCGCTAACGTTGGCGGCATTGGTGCGAACCGTGAACATCCCGCTGAATTTTTCTACGACAATATGATTATGGGCGTGGAACTTATGCACCAGGCATACAAACATGGTGTTGGTAAATTTGTCGCTACCGGAACAGTATGCGCGTACCCCAAGTTCACACCTGTGCCATTCAAAGAAGATGCCATCTGGGACGGTTACCCCGAAGAGACCAATGCTCCCTACGGGCTTGCCAAGAAAATGATGCTCGTGCAGGCGCAGACGTATCGTCAGCAATACGGTTTCAATGCTGTTTATCTTTTGCCGGTAAATCTCTATGGTCCGCGCGATAACTTCAATTTGCAGACTTCACATGTCATTCCCGCTCTAATCCGTAAAGCAGTCGAAGCTGGGGAACGCGGCGATAAGGAAATGCCCGCTTGGGGTGACGGCTCTCCCACCCGCGAATTTTTATACGTGGAAGATGCCGCTGATGGTCTCGTCACTGCCGCTGAAAAATACAACGGCGATTTGCCCGTCAACCTGGGTTCAGGCTATGAAATTTCCATTAAAGACCTTACTGAAATGGTTGCGCGTCTCACCGGTTTTCAAGGCAAGATCGTCTGGCAGACAGATAAACCAAATGGTCAACCCCGCCGCGGACTGGACGTTTCCCGTGCGAAAGAACTCTTCAATTGGAGCGCGCAAGTTCCCTTTGAAGAAGGTATGAAACGCACCATCGAATGGTTTAAAGCCAATAGAGATAAGATCAAGTAATTATGACCGAAATCGTAAAGCACGAACCTCATACCGTTTATATCAAGCCTTCCAAAGGCATTGCTTCGCTCAATTTAGGCGATCTTTGGCTCTATCGCGAGCTGATCTTCTTCATGGTCTGGCGCGACGTAAAAGTAAAGTACAAACAAACTCTGCTTGGTATGGCATGGGCTGTTATTCAACCTGTGATGACCATGCTGATCTTTACTTTCCTCTTCGGTAAAGTGGCAAAACTTCCTACAGATGGCATTCCCTACCCAGTATTCTCTTTCACTGCCTTATTGCCTTGGGGACTTTTCGTCACAGCACTTAATCAGGGTAGCCGTGCCTTAGTGGCGCATCAAAACATGGTGACGAAAATTTATTTTCCACGCCTAATCTTACCCGCCGCTTCTGTCTTTGCTGGTTTGGTAGATTTCGCCATTGCCTTTGTTATTCTTGTTGGCTTGATGTTTTACTATAAAGTCACTCCCGCTTGGAATTTGGTGTGGACTCTTCCGCTCTTCCTCCTACTTGCGATCGTGACCGCGCTTGGTGTGGCACTTTGGCTTTCAGCGATCAACGTTCAATATCGCGACGTAAACCAAGCCCTCCCGTTTCTGACTCAGTTTTGGCTGTTTGCTACACCCGTAGCCTATTCCGCCTCTGTGATCTCTGAGAAGTGGCAAGTCGTTTACTCTCTTAATCCAATGGCAGGCGTGGTTAACGGATTCCGTTGGGCGTTGCTTGGTACAGGCAATGGACCTGACATTTCCCTGTGGGTTTCGGTTGGAATTTCCGTTTTGATTTTTATTTCAGGTCTCTTCTACTTTAGAAGTATGGAAAAGACCTTCGCGGATACGATCTAATGACAACAGCGATTTCAGTAAAAAACATCGGTAAGCAATATAAGATCGGCGCGGCGGAGACAAAATTCCGCTATAACATGCTCCGTGATGTGATCGTGGATACGGTTGCTGCGCCCGTTCGTTTGGCGAAGGCGATGATCGGAAAATCTGACCGCCGTATGAACCAGAATTATGTCTGGGCGTTGAAAGATGTCTCTTTCGATCTGGAAGAAGGCAAAGTGCTTGGCATTGTCGGGCGGAACGGTGCGGGAAAATCTACTTTGCTAAAAATCCTCTCTCGCGTTACCGAGCCAACGGTTGGAACCGTCACTGTTCGCGGGCGTGTTGGCTCCCTGCTGGAAGTGGGAACTGGCTTTCACCCCGAGTTGACCGGGCGTGAGAACATTTACATGAACGGCGCGATCTTGGGCATGAAACGTTCTGAGATCGATGCGAAGTTTGATGAAATTGTGGATTTCTCCGAAGTGACGCAGTTCATCGATACCCCTGTGAAACGCTATTCATCGGGGATGTATCTGCGCCTTGCGTTTGCTGTAGCAGCTCATCTCGAACCGGAAATTCTCGTTGTGGATGAAGTGCTGGCTGTGGGCGATGCCGAATTCCAGAAAAAATGCCTGGGCAAGATGGGCGATGTTGCTCAACAAGGACGCACCGTTCTCTTTGTCAGTCATAATATGTCCGCAATTCTTCGCCTTACACAGGAAGCAGTTGTACTGAATAAGGGTCAACTCATTATGCGTGGACCGACCCAAGAGGCAGTAGATTATTATCTCTCTTCGGGGCAATCTCAAGCAGGCGAACGCACTTGGGATGCAGATGAGGTTCCAGCGGTGAGTGCGCCTTTTACGCCAATCAGCCTGAAAGTCAAGGAAAGAAGCGGGAAGGTTGTCGATACCATCCGCTCTACAGAAACGGTCACGGTTGAGTTCGAGTACAAGTTATCTTCTCCGGTTACTGGTCTACGTGTTGGTTTGTACGTCAGCACCATGCGCGGCGAATATGTCTTTACATCATTTGATACCGACTCACCAGAACTCTACGAAAAATTTGACTCTCGCAATGCAGGTCACTACATTAGCCGTGCGGAATTGCCTGCCGATATTTTCAACGAAGGGCGCTATACCGTGGGTGTGAATGCCAGTTCGTTTGGTGTGCGGCGCTATTTTATGGACGAAAATGCACTGGCGTTCAACGTGGATATTTCCGGTGCGCCCGGCACGCAATGGGGCGAGCCGCGTGTGGGACCGGTGCGACCGCGACTTGCCTGGAAAATAGAAAAGATTGGATAGTAGGTAAATGGTAATTGGAGATTCCCAATTACCATTTCCTAATCACGAATTACCACATGCCAAAATCAAACCCACTTCGCGAAATTCTGGGCGACCTGCCCTTCACTGCCGAGATCGATTGGATCCTTCGCTCCAAGAATCGTCCGCGCAAAGATCATTACAACCTGACGCGTTTACTCACTTCTTTGCCCGATGCAGTGAAGGTCGTTAAGCCTTATGCAGAGAAAGCCCCGAAGGGCAAAAATGTTTTGTTCTTCTCCACGCTTCATTATTGGATCGAGCAATCGGCATATCTTGGTTTGGTCTTGGCAGGCATGGGGCATGATGTCACCTTGTTGACTCTGCCGTATTCAGAATGGCATAAAGAAAAAGATAAGTTCACTCAACGTCAACGCATTCTTCACACCCACGACGCATTGAAAATGCTATCTCCATGGGTGAAGCATGTTTCAATGTTGGACATGCAGTCTTCTTCTCGTGCTTCACACGGTACACTTCATGCTCATGCTTCGAATGATTTGCCTGAAAAAATTCAAGCCGATATCAAAGAGATTTCTCTTTGGGATGTGCAATATACCCTAATGCGCGAAGAAGTGGACATGAACGATGCGGGCGACCGCGCCGTGTATGACCTGCGCGTGGAACGCAACACATTCGCTGCCAAAGCAGCACTGCAATACATGCAAGCCAATAAGCCTGACGTGGCATTGATCCCGAATGGTTTGATTTTGGAAATGGGAATTGTCTTCCGTGTGGCGCGTTATCTCGGCATTGATGCCGTGACCTACGAATTCAACGATCAGCGCGAACAGATCTGGCTGGCGCAGAACTCGTCCATTATGCAGCAGGAAACAGATTATCTGGTTGAGGCACGTTGTGGTTTACCTGTTACAGACGCCATGTACGAACGTGTGGCAGACCTCGAAAATGCTCGCCGTGGCGCACGGGTGTGGGGCAAGTCCAAACGCTTGTGGCAGTACGTCTCTTCCCAAGGTGCGGATGTGACTCGCAAACAGGTCGGTTTGGATGACCGCCCAGTGGTGATGCTCGCCGCGAATGTGCTTGGCGATAGCCTCACGCTTGGTCGTGACATCTTCGCCTCTTCCATGACCGAGTGGATCACCAAGACCGTTCAATATTTTGCCAAGCGGACAGATGTTCAGTTGGTCATCCGTGTTCACCCGGGTGAAAAACTTGTGCCGCAAGCCAAGTCGATGGCGACGGTGGTCAAAGAAGCGTTGCCTGAAATGCCCAGCCATATTCACGTAATCGGCGCGTTGGACAAGGTCAACACCTACGATTTGATCGAAATTGCAGATGTCGGTTTAGCCTACACCACCACAGTCGGTCTTGAAACCGCCATGAACGGACGCCCCGTTATCTCGTGTGGACAAACTCACTATCGCGGGCGCGGCATTACTCTCGACCCGAACACTTGGGATGAATATTACGCCACACTTGGAAAAGTATTGAGCGATATTCCCGCCCATCAGATGAACGAAAAGCAAATTGAATTTGCCTGGAATTACGCTTATAGATTTTTCTTTGAGTATCCGCGTCCCTTCCCCTGGCGCCTGATGAATTTCTGGGATGATCTTGCCGAACATCCGCTCGAGAGTGTGTTGAGTGATGAAGGCATGGCAAGATTTAAGAAAACCTTTGATTTCCTGGTTTGCGAACCTTTTACATGGGAATAAAAATGTAGAGGCGAGGTATCCCCGCCCAAGTTAATACTTATCAGAGAGTTGGGCGGCAGGACGCCGCCCCTACGGAAAAACAAATGACCAACGAAACCAAACAAAAAGTCCGCGAATTTTATGATGAGATCGGCTGGATGCAGGAAGAGGACGGCAATTATCAGAATGCCCGTTACGAAGACCTGCGCCCCGTCTCGCGCGAGTACATCCACAAGACACGTCTGCGCGTGATGAATGGACTCATCCCCACCGGTCGCTTCATTCTGGACGCCGGGTCTGGTCCTGTCCAGTATGAAGAATACAAGACCTATTCTGCTGGTTACGAAAAGCGCGTCTGCTTGGATATTTCCATCCAAGCTCTGCGCGAAGCGCGAACTCGTATCGGTGACCACGGTCTGTTCGTTGTCGGTGACTTGGCAAATCTCCCATTCAAAAAAGAATCATTTGATGGCGCCGTTTCGATGCACGCCATTCATCACCTTGCTTTGCCTGAACATCCCAAAGCCTATGCCGAGATTCACCGCGTACTTGCTCCAGGTCGCACAGCTGCCATTGTCAATGGCTGGCATAATCCACTGCTCATTCGCATGGCGGAACCGCTCATCGGTTTGATGCGTAAGATGTCGGGTCGTTCCGAGAAGAAAAAGAAGGAATGGTTGAGCGAAGAAGACCCCGCCGGAACCTTCGTCCAAAAGATGACGCCGGAGTGGCTGAAGAAAGAGATCGGCTCGAAGATGACCATTGAGATCAAGCCATGGCGCAGCATGAGCACCCGTATTATGCGCTGGTTCGTGCGTCCTTTCGGTGGACGGGTTTTTCTGCGCTTTGCCTTCTGGCTCGAAGGCGTCTTCCCCAAGTTCTTTGCCGAAAATGGGCAATATCCTCTCATCGTAATTCGTAAATCTTAATGTGCAATATATATTGATAATCGTAAAATGAAAAAACGATTACCTGAAATCTTCTTCCTTCTCCTCATCTCTGCCATTGCGTACTTACCGCAAATTGGTAATTTAACCTATTACAAGGATGATTGGTATTACATCTACGATGGCATATTAGGTGGAGCGAAGATATTCCATGAAATGTTCCGCATTGATCGCCCGGCACGTGGATTTTTCTTCGAATGGTATTATGCAGTTTTTGGACCCAACCCGCTGCCATGGCATTTGGGCGTTTTCGTATGGCGTGCCTTAGCTGCCATCGGCGCATTGTGGATCTTCAGCCTGCTCTGGAAAGAAAACCGTAAATTCAATTTCATTGCCGCTTTGCTCTTTGTGCTCTACCCCGGCTACTTCTGGTGGATCAGCGCCATTGAATATCAGCCGATGATCGCAAGCCTTGCGTTGCAAGTCTTTTCGATAGCTTTTACTCTGAAGTCTATTCAAACAAATCGCAAGGTAGAGAAGGTCACTTATCTACTTGGTGCCATTCTTACTGGTTGGGGATACATTGCATTGGTGGATTACGCCATCGGCATGGAAGTTTTCCGCTTTCTAGCTGTGTTCGTATTGGTGACGCAAAACTCAGTTGAAGTGTTTTGGAAGAAGATCATCGCCTCTTTCCGCGCCTTGAGTTGGAGTTTACTCGCCCCGGCTGGATTCACCCTTTGGCGGGTTCTTATTTTTGATAACCAACGTCAAGCCACAGATATTGGCGCACAATTTGGTGAATTCCTTGGCAACCCGGTTGCAACGGGGTTGAACTGGTTATTACAAGCATATAACAGCCTATTGAATCTTGCTATCCTTGCGTGGATTGGGCAATTTCCGCGGTATTTATTAGGAATGCGCTTGCGTGACTTGGTGATGGCGGTTGTATTAGCAATCAGTGCTGGGGTTTTAACCGCATTGGCAAGCAAATTATTCCGGGGTGAGCATGCCCAGGGTGATGAAGCCACTGCTGCTACAAAAGATGCATTAATGCTTGGCGGCATAGGTATGGTTCTTGGAATCGCACCCGTCATTATGGCAAATCGTTATATCAACCTGGATATTTTTTCGCATTATGCACTGCCTGCTTCGCTAGCTTCGGCTGTCTTCCTTACAGGACTCATTTATTCATGGTCTTCGCGCTCGATGCAAAACATAATGTTTATTACGGTGGTTGTATTCGCCGTGTTGGCACATTTCGGGATTGCTGCTAACGCTGTGAATGAGGAGCGTGCCATCGAAAAATTTTGGTGGCAGGTCAACTGGCGTGTTCCTGCGTTGAAGCCTGGAACATTATTAGTGATTAATTACCCTGCGGGGAACATTGGCGATGATGGTAATGGCGTAGTGGAGGCTCCAAACGTCATGTATTTTTCGCAGCCCTCAAATGAGGTGCCGGTTCGGTACCCGGTGGCTGCACTGACATTTAGTGATTCGATTCTTCAAGATGTGATGGCGGGCAGTGCGAATGGTGAATGGGTGTATCGTAGCCATGTTATCAGTTATGACTATGCCAATACTCTTGTTCTCAGCCAACCAACGCCAACATCGTGTGTGCATGTGCTGGACAGCCGACATTTGCTACTATCTGAAAATGATCCAGGAAGTCTGGCTTTAGCGGCATCAGCATCGGATATAGAGAATGTACTTGCAGATGCAGAGCCAATTACCCCACCAGGATTCGCTTTTGGAAGCGAACCTGAACGCGGCTGGTGCTACTATTTTGAAAAAGCTGAACTGGCTTTGCAACGCGGTGCGTGGGAAGAAACAGTTTCACTGGGCAACCAAGCCATTGATCTTTCATATGCACCCGAAGATCGAGTTGAATGGCTGCCATTCCTGTATGCCAATGCAATTGCTGGAAATGCAGACTGGCTGGAACAAATTGCCAAACGTGTGATTGGTAACAAGGCTGTGCGCTTGCAGGCATGTGAGATGTTAAACAGTATTAACCAACCGTTGAATGCTGATGTTCGTGAAGTAATTGACACAAGTTACTGTAAAGGCTCTGGCTAATGTCCAAACTTACGGACAATGAATACCTGACCCACTATCAATATAAAGACTCTAAGAATCTGGATGTACGAGTCACAATCCATAAACGATTTAGTACGAACCCGTATGGATGGTTTAATTGGGTGTTCGATTCTTTTGCTGCATTACCTGAAAATGCTAATGTCTTGGAAATAGGTTGTGGCACAGGAGAGCTGTGGAAAGAATGTGCAAGCCGTATCCCTGAAAATTGGGCGCTCACATTAACCGATATTTCGGATGGCATGTTGGATGCAGCATGGCGCAATTTGATTCGCATCCACCGTGGCATTAAATTTGAAAGAGTAGATTCACAATCCATCCCTTATGCAGACAAGACATTTGACGTTGTCATTGCTAATTATATGCTCTATCATGTACCAGATCGTAGAAAGACTTTGAAAGAGATCAAGCGTGTTCTGAAAGATAATGGTGTGCTGTTTGCCGCTACCGCCGGTGAAAACCATTTACGAGAAATATATGAATGGGTTTTTCATGTGAATGGCGGAAAACAAGGGCAATTTGCATTGCAATTCACGCTCGAAAACGGAAAAGAACAATTGCGCGAGTTCTTTCCACGTGTAGAATTATCCCGTTATCCCGATAGTTTACGAGTCACAGATTTGGATATGTTGATGGCATATGTCCGTTCGATGGCTTCTATAGAACTATCAGAAGATGAAATGCAGAAGCTCAAAAATAAATTTACTGAGTCCTTAGCTCAACATAGTGCGATCAATATCTCTAAAGATGCAGGTTTGTTCCAAGCTGTAAAATAGAAATGTAATAGGCAGACTGCCTAATAACTTAGAATAACAGGAATTGGCTGACTATAAGCCAGTTTTACCGAAACAAGGAGAATTCATGGACTGGAAAAATCAAGTAGTGCTCGTCACCGGTGGAACCGGATCGTTCGGTAAGAAGTTCACTAAAATTTTGCTGGAAGAAAAGCAGCCAAAGAAGATCATCATCTTCAGCCGTGACGAGTTGAAACAGCACGAAATGCAGGTCGGCGGATATAACGACCCACGTTTGCGCTATTTCATTGGCGATGTGCGTGATCGCGAACGTATGGTTCGTGCGATGCATGGTGTGGATATTGTTGTCCATGCGGCGGCGCTTAAGCAGGTGCCTGCTTGTGAATACAACCCGATGGAAGCCATCAAGACCAACATCATGGGCACAGCCAATGTCGTTGAAGCAGCATTGGATGCAGGCGTGAAGAAAGTACTCACCGTCAGCACCGATAAAGCTGTCAGCCCGGCGAATTTGTACGGTGCTACAAAACTTGCAGCGGAGAAGTTAACGATTCAGAGTAATGCCTATGCCGGGGGCTCGGCAACCCGCTTCTCTTGCGTCCGATACGGGAATGTCGTCGGTAGCCGCGGTTCGGTCGTTCCCCTCTTCCTCAAGTTGCGCTCCACTGGCAAAGTCACCATCACTGATGATCGCATGACCCGCTTCTGGCTTTCGCTGGAACAAGGTGTGCGCTTTGTGATCAATAGCATTGAACAGATGGAAGGCGGCGAAGTATTTGTGCCAAAGATTCCCAGCACAAAAGTGACTGATCTTGCCAAAGCAATTGCGCCAGATGCGAAGTTGGAGATCATTGGTATTCGCCCTGGCGAGAAATTGCATGAGATGCTCATCTCTGAAGATGAAGCGCGTCATACCATTGAGCTCGATAAGATGTATGTTGTTCAGCCTGCTGAAGCGACCTGGTTTGGTTACTCATGGAAAGACAAAGGCAAGGAACTAAAAGAAGGCTTTTCCTATTCGAGCGATAACAATACCGAATGGCTTGATGTGGAAGGCATTAAAAAATATATAGCTCCGTTTGAAGAATTATTTGCGCAAGGTAAATTAGAAGGCTAGTTCTCTGTATTTGTTTGAAAAAAAACGAACTGAGGCAGGAAGATGAAGATTCTACTTACAGGTGCAAGTGGATTACTCGGCATCAATTTCGCACAAGAAATGATGAACGAGCACGAGATCATTGGTGTGGACCGCAGCAAGTTGGTCAATGCGCCGTTCAAGGTATTGCGATATGACCTGCTTGAGAAAAACGCTGTTGAGTCTATTCTAGACTCTGCAAGACCTGATTGGGTGGTGAATTGTGCAGCTCTGGCAGACCTCGATATTTGTGAAGACGACCCAGACCTTGCCAAACAGTTGAACACAAACCTTCCTCGTATGTTGGCTCGTGCGTGCAAATTGCGCAATATCGCATTGGCGCACATCTCCACCGACGCCGTGTTTGATGGACATAAAGATGGTTTTTACAGTGAAGAAGATGCTCCCAGCCCTACCGGTGTATACGCCAAAACAAAGCTAGATGGCGAATGGGCTGTGTTGACGGAGTATCCCAAGGCGATTGTCGCGCGTGTCAACTTTTACGGCTGGAGTTTAACCGGACGCCGCAGCCTTGCTGAATTTTTCTATAACAACCTGACCCATAACAAAAGTATGAGCGGGTTTACAGATGTCATCTTTTGCCCCATGCTTGTCAATGATACAGCCCGCACCCTCGTCAAGATGTTGAAGCGTGGGCTAAAAGGCTTGTATCACCTCGTCGGACCCCAGGCGATGAGCAAGTATCAGTTTGGAGTTGAGATCGCTCGTCGTTTTCACATGCGTGAAAGCGACATTACCCCAAAATCTGTTAACTTTTCCGGATTAATTGCCAAACGTTCCAACAATTTATGGCTATCTACCCGCAAGTTATCCGCAGATTTAGGCGAAGATCTCCCCAATTTTTCCACAGGTTTGGATGAGTTTCACGCACAGTATGAACAAGGTTATCCACAGAAAATCCGGAGTTATCAACAAATTTAGCCACAAACGAGGCCGGTTTTAGGCGATTTTTTGGCTACTTATCCACAGGTTTCCCCACTTAAATTGGGGTTTTTCCACAAGAAACAGGCATTTTTTGCCGGAATCCCAAAGTTTTGGACAAAGTTATCCACAGAGTCCACACATTTATCCACAGAAAAATACACAGTTATACACATTAAACCCGCCATATATAGTTTTTATCCACCATGTTGCCCACATTTCCTGTTGACAAGGCGTTTTTTAGGAGGTTTTCCGCTATATGAAGCCAGAAAGATTGGCAAGAGAGATCGTTTACCAAAGCAGGTGGGTGAATTTGTATAAAGATACCGTCAGGTTTCCTAATGGTTTTGTGATTGATAAATACCATTTATTAGATTTTGAACGTGAAGCTGTGGTATCGCTTATGGAGAATGAAGCTGGAGAAGTGATTTTTGCTCTGATTCCACGGTACCCCAGCAACACAGTTGAATGGGAATTGCCTGCAGGCGGTATGGAAGTTGGCGAAGAGATTCTTGAAGCTGCCAAACGTGAACTCTTGGAAGAAACTGGTTATACCTCTACCGATCACAAATTGATCTACACCTATTACCCGATGAATGGCAATGCAAATCAGGTCTTTCATATTGTGTTTTGTAAGGCGGGCGAACTTGTGCAGAACTTTGACCCAAATGAAGTGACTGAAGTACGTTGGTTTACGAGAGACGAAATTAAGCAGTTGTTGAAAGAGCAGAAGGTCAAGGACGGATTTTCGTTAACCGCTTTATTATTGTGGCTCAATAAAGAATAATGACTAAATCTCAAGTAAATGTAGAACCCTCGAATATCAATAAAGGAGAGATCAATGGAATTCAAAATCAACAACCATACTGTCGGCTTAAACCACCCCACCTATTTCATTGCCGATATCGCCGCGAATCATGATGGCGATTTGGAACGCGCCAAGCTACTCATCCGCCTCGCGAAAGAAGCCGGTGCAGATGCGGCCAAGTTTCAACACTTTCAAGCGCCGAAAATCGTTTCAGAATACGGTTTCACGCATATGAATTCCAAGGTTAGCCACCAGGCAAATTGGAAACGCTCCGTTACTGAAGTCTATGCGGCTGCATCTGTTTCTCAAAGTTGGACACCCATCCTCAAAGAAGAATGTGACAAGGTCGGTATCGACTTCTTCACCTCACCGTATGATTACGACTCTATTGAGCATGTTGACCCGTATATCCCTGCCTTCAAAGCAGGATCCGGTGAAATTGACTGGATCGAAGCGCTCGTCCATATGGCATCCAAGGGCAAACCAATGATCATTGCCTGCGGCGCCGCCGACATGGCCGATGTACAGCGTGCTGTGCAGGCGATTCTCAAGGTCAACAAGCAGTTATGTCTGATGCAGTGCAACACCAACTACACTGCAAATCCCAATAACTATGACCATCTGCATTTGAACACGCTCAAAACATTTGCCGCCATGTACCCTGATGTGATCCTTGGTTTGTCTGATCATACGCATTCGGTTGCGCCAGTTCTGGGGGCTGTCACGCTTGGTGCACGCATGATCGAGCGTCACTTTACGGACAGCAATGATCGTGAAGGACCCGACCATAAGTTTGCAATGAATCCTGCGAATTGGGCGAAGATGGTCGAAGAGACTCGTCTGCTCGAACGTTCGTTTGGTAGCTCCGATAAATTTATCGCCGACAATGAACAAGAAACCAAAGTCGTTCAACGCCGCTGTTTACGTACTGCTCGCGATGTCAAAGCAGGTGAAACATTCACTCGCGACATGATCGATGTGTTGCGCCCCGCTACGCCCGGTGCGGTCAAGCCGCATGAGATCGAGAATGTCATCGGTACAAAAGCATTAGTTGACATGCCCAAAGGCAAAGAATTGCGCTGGGTTGAGTTGGGTGCGTAGTAGGTTCCACGTGTCAGGTTCCATGTTCCAAGTTGGGAGGTTGATGTGACGGCTGTAACGAAGTTTGAGGATTTGATCGCATGGCAGGAATCACGGATTTTGGTTAAGTGGATTTACAAGATTACTTCTGACGGAACCTTTGCAAGAGATTTTGGAATGCGCGACCAGATTCAACGTGCGGCTGTTTCGGTAATGACGAATATTGCTGAAGGCTTCGACTGCGAGTCTTCAGTAGAATTTGCAAGATTTCTTGGTATCGCCCGTCGTTCGGCTGTGGAAGTTCAGTCTTTACTTTACGCAGCTTTGGATGTTGAACATATCAATCAGGATATTTTCAAATCTCATTATGAGCAGGCGAAAAAATGCAAAGCTCTAATTGGTGGTTTGAAACAAAGCGTCCTCAAGAATCCTCGGCGCAACAATGCACCATCTCGTACCTAAAACTTGGCACCTGACACTTGGAACATGAAACTTATTTATTTCTCCCTCGGCTACTCCACCCACGATTATCGTTTTCTCAAAGCCATCTCCGATGGCGGGCATGAGGTTCACTTTGTGCAACTCGAAGGCAATCGACGACAGGTTGAAAGCCGCTCGGTTCCTAAGAATGTGCATCAAGTCATTTGGAAGGGTGGACGCGAACCATTTACCTGGAGAAAACTCCCCGCTTTGGTGATGGATTTCAAACGCCTCTTACGGGACCTCAAGCCTGATCTCGTCCATGTGGGTCCGATCCAGACCTGTGCTTTTATCGCTGTCCTCGCTGGCGCGAGTCCACTACTCACCATGTCTTGGGGATTCGACTTGATGGATGATGTCCACAAAGGCTGGATGTGGGAATTCGCCACGAAGTACACACTCAAACGTTCCACATTCTTCACCAGTGATGCCAATGTGACCAAAGACAAAGCGGTTGCCTATGGTATGGATCCTGAAAAAACTATCGTCTTCCCGTGGGGAGTGGATTTAGAGCACTTCACGAAGAAAGAAGAAAGAAAAGAAAGTAGCGGCTTTGTGCTTTTCTGCAACCGTTCCTGGGAGACTCGTTATGGTGTGGATGTACTGGCACGCGCCTTTGTAAAAGTAGCGAGTCAGCGTGAGGATGTACGCTTATTATTGTTAGGCGGCGGGTCACAGGGAGCCAACCTTCGCAAGATATTCCAGAGTGGCGGAGTGGATGAATACGTCACCTATGGCGGACAGATCTCCCAGACCGATCTTCCGCGCTGGTATCATATGGCGGATTTGTACATCTCACCCTCACATGTGGACGGTTCATCCGTGTCGTTGATGGAAGCGTTAGCTTGCGGGCTGCCGTGTTTGGTATCGGATATTCCCGCAAATAAAGAATGGGTGTTTGAAAATGAGAACGGTTGGCTGTTCCGTGATGGAGATGCAGATCACTTAGCGGAGAAGATTCTGGCGGCGATGAATCAGCGTGAGAAACTGCCTGAGGTTGGCAAAGCAAGCCGAAGTGAGGCAGAGAAGCGTGCGGATTGGAAAAAGAATGCCGCGGCGTTGATGGAAGTCTATCGAAGTCTTGGAGAAAAACATGTTAAGTAAAAAAGAATTGTTGGATGGTTTTGGTCAACTCAACCTTAAAAAAGGCGAGACGATCATTGTGCATACGTCGTATAAATCGCTGGGCGGAGTGGAAGGCGGCGCGGACACGGTTATTGATGTGATGTGTGAATTGGTGGGTAAAGAAGGAACAGTGTTGTTCCCAGCGTTTAACTTCCAATCGTGGACGGAGAATCATTATTTTGATGTGAAAGAGACGCCGTCGAAGATGGGCGCGATTACCGAGCAGGCGCGCCTGCGCCCGAATGCATTACGGACACCGCATCCCATTTATAGCTTTTCTGCGCTGGGTGCACGGGCTGAAGAATTTTCCAAAGCTGACGATGTGGAAGCTTACGGACCAAACTCGGCGTTTGCCTTATTCCATAAAATCAATGGGACTATTGTGAGCATTGGTTTGGATTTCAATAGCACGTTTTCCATGCATCATTATATTGAATACAACGTAGGTTGTAATTATCGTCGTATCAAGGAATTCTCAGGCATTTATGTGGGGTATGACCGTGTGCCGAAGATCAAGACGCATTCGATGTTCGTGCGCAACGACGATACGGTTAAGACTTATATCAACCCCGGTATGAATGAGTTGCTGGCGGCGGGCGTTATCAAGGAAGTGCAAGTTGGTGCGGCAAAGATCCACTTTGCAACAGCCAATGATTTCTACGATAATATGTCGGTCATTGTGCGTGAACATCCTGAAAAACTGCACATCATCGAAGAGCCGAAATACAGAAAGTTTTAAAATTAACGGCAATCGGAAATCGTAAATCTGAAATCGAAAATTGCATGAAACCCTACACCTTCCTCAAATCTATCCTCGCAGAATTCTTTCCTCTGCACCGCACGCTTGTCTCGGACGACCACGACAAGACCTTGGAGATCGTCGGTTCGTACATGCCCGATTCTTCGAATTACACCATCGAGACCTATGCACCGCTTAAGCAGGTCTGGACGTGGAGAGTGCCGGAGCGATATCTTGTCCACGAAGCCTATCTGGAGATTGAAGGCGGCGAACGGATTGTGGATTTCAAGGATAATCCGCTTCACATCGTTTCATACTCACTACCAGTGGATAAGGTGTTGAGTTTTGAAGAGCTCCAACCGCATTTGTATTTCAACGAAAAACTTCCACACACGGTTCCATGGGTTTTCAAGTATTACGAACGTGATTGGGGTTTCTGTTTGCCGAAGAATACCTTCGATAAACTCCCGCGTGACAAAAAATATCGCGCGGTCATCAAGTGCGAATTCATCACTGACCCGGCGCAGGGATTCAAAGTTGCCACAGCAGTTGTCCACCCTGAAGGCGGACCGAACCCCGAAGCAGGTGAGTTCCTTGTGCAGGCGCATACTTGTCACCCCATGCAGGCGAATGATGATGGCGCAGGAGTGGTCAGCACGATTGAGTTAGCGCGTCGCCTCGCTGAAAAGCCGTTGCCGCGCGGTTCGATGAGTGTCCGCTTTTGGTTTGGACCGGAGACCATCGGTACGATTGCATGGCTGGCACACAACGAAAGTTTGATTCCGAATCTGCGCGGCGGAATCTTCATGGAGATGACTGGTAACAAAAACAAAATTGCCTGGCATCATACAAGACAACACTCTCATCTGCTTGACCGCATCACGCATCACGTTTTACGTGACACAGATCATGATGAGCGTGATTTCGCCGCCGCACCCGCCAATGACGAACGCGTCATCAACGGACCGGGCGTGAACGTGCCGTGTATTTCCATCAATCGCTTCCCTTATGATCAGTATCACACCACCGATGATAATCTCGATATCATGCACGAAGATATGCTTGTCGGCGCGGCACAAACAGCCGAAGATATCATCCGCATCTATGCTAGCAATTACACGCCCAAGCGCACCTTCCGTGGACCGGTCTTCCTCAGTGGCTACGGTCTCTGGGTAGACTGGCGCGATAACTGGGCGCTGAACCGTGCTATCGAAAAGATCATGATGCGCTTTGAAGGTCAGCACACGGTTTTTGAGATCGCCGAACAGGTCGGTTTGGATTATTGGACTGTCCGCGATTATGTGGAGAAGTTTCGCGCAAAGGGATTTGTTAATTCTCTGCCGATACAGTTTGAGGGAGATATAGAGTAATGATTCTTAGCTCATTAATACTGTAGGAAAATAAAAAATAGAGGTTTGGAAATGAATAACACTAATATCTTGTATGACACAATAAAAAGACAATACTTGGTAGTTGTTTTTTTATTAGTTTTCTTTTTTGTAATTAGTTTTGTGAGTATACAAGGGAAGTCTCTAACAACAGATGAGTATAGCCATTTTCAATACGGCATGTCTATTCTTGATGGCAATGCAGAACACTCAACGGACCCCCTTATGACAAAAATGCCGATGTCTGTATTAAATGCAATACCCAGCAAAATTGCATCCGTTTTACCAGATAATATATTTAAGCTTTATCTTGAACGATATATTTTTGCTAGATTAATGACGACTTTGTTTTCATTGCTTATAGGACTTGTTGTTTTTCGGTGGTCAAAAGAACTTTATGGATTTATCCCGGCACTTGTCTCTTTAATTCTATATGTATTTGACCCTAATATTATTGCTCATTCGCAACTTACTACTACAGATATGTATGCTACTGGAACAGTAACATTTGCTGCATACAGGTTGTGGAGATTTTCTCGTAATCGTACATGGCAGGAGGGATTGTGGCTGGCATTTGCCTTAGGAATTGCACAACTTGCAAAATATACATCTATATCTTTATACCCCTTATTTTTAATCGCCTTATTAGTAGTTGATTTATTTGGCGATAAGAAAGATATTAAGCCAAGGATTGGCTATGCCACTAGTATGTTGATTAAGTATTTTTTGTATTTGTTTGTGGCATTTGTTGTCGGCGTCTTAGTCATTAATATTGGCTATTTGTTTCAAAAAACATTTCAACCTTTCAGTTCATATGCGTTTAGGTCTGAATTATTGAAATCAATTCAGTCAGAGGTGGATTTTATTGTTCCAACCCCTTATCCATATTTGGAAGGATTGGATTATGTTTTTTATGCGGAAAGTACAAGCGCTGATTATGGGAATATTTATTTACTAGGCAAGATTAGTGAGATTGAAGGTTTTAAAGGTTATTATTTTATTGCCACCGCATTAAAAACCCCAATAGCATCGCAGGTTATTTTGTGGATTGCTTTCTTTGTTTATATTAGAAAAAAAGAAAATCGAAAAACCTTCCTTCAAGATGAATGGTTTCTAGTTTGGCTGGTCCTTTTTTATAGTATTTACTTTAATTTTTTCTATAATGCCCAGATTGGAATTCGATATTATTTGGTGGTTTTTCCTTTACTTTATGTCCTTGCTGGAAGTGTGTTTAGACAATGGGCAGAGTTTACTGTTCAACAAAAAAAAATTGCATGGGTATTTGGTTTGTATTTGGTCGGTTCTGTTATTTCCTATTACCCTAATTACTTAGCTTACTTTAATGAAATTGTATGGGATCGAAAGATGGCTTACAAATATTTAGCAGACTCAAACTTAGACTGGGGACAAGACAGATACGTATTTGAAGAATATATCAAGTCTCACCCGGAAGTGAAAAAGATGCCTGATTCCCCTTATCCTTTCAAAAAAACGAAGATTTTTTATTTAAGAGTAAATGAATTGGTTGGTGTATCAACTGCTCCACCCGATGCATATGCTTGGCTGATGGAAAACTTTGAGCCTACTGGCATGATTGCTCCAAGTTATCTGTTATGGGAAATTACTCCAGAACAGATGAGTGACCTATGCAATAGAACAAACTATTGTGATGGCGTTCTTCCAAATGGTAAAAGACCGTAGTAAAAACTAATTCTGTTATTCGATTTTATGCCTAAAAAAATAGTTGCCATCATTCAAGGACGCATGTCCTCCTCCCGTTTGCCGGGGAAAATCCTCGCCGATATTGGCGGACAGCCAATGTTGAGCCGCGTGTACGTCCGCACCTCGCGGGCGACGACTCTGAACGACGTCATCTTTGCCACGACGACAGACGCCTCTGACGACCCTGTGGCGGAATACTGTGATTTCTCGGGCATTCCCTTCACCCGTGGCAGTTTGTACGATGTGCTGGACCGGTATTATCAAACTGCGAAAGAAGCCAAAGCGGAAGTGGTCGTCCGCATCACAGCCGATTGTCCGGTCATCGACCCGGAGCTGATCGATAATGTGGTCAACACCCTGCTCGAAGACGAATATGATTTCGTCTGCAACCGCCTCCCGCCGCCGTGGACGAGAACCTATCCAATCGGCTTGGATGTGGAAGCCTGCACCTTCAAGGCATTGAAGAAAGCATGGAAAGAAGCCAAAGAGCCGCAGCACCGTGAACATGCCATGCCCTATTTCTATGAGGGCGTGCAACTGACACGCCAAAGTCGAACTCTTGAAACTGGCACCTCTCCTCGCGGATATAATATCGCCCTGCTGCACCACACCACAGACTTCGGTGATTACCGCTGGACAGTGGATACGCCCGAAGATCTCGAATTCATGCGGGAAGTTTATTCTCGTTTAAATGAGAGCGATGATTTCACGTGGAAAGAAGTTCTTGACCTTGTTCACGATAATCCTGAACTTGCAAAAATCAACGCGAACGTCCAACATAAAACTTTGAAAGACCTCGACGAACGAGCCACTGGTAACTGATTACTGTGTCATTGATTACTTTATTTTCTGCCCCCAAGCCTTTCACCAATCCGCATATTGCGATGATTCAGCGCAACGCCATCAAGTCTTGGACGTTGTTGCCGGACGTTGAAGTTATTTTGTTGGGTGAAGAGACTGGACTTGCTGAAGCCGCCAAAGAGCTTGGCGTGAAGCACATCCCTCACGTGGATCGCAATGCCAACGGCGTGCCGCTGATCTCGTCCATGTTCAAGTTGGCGCGCGAGAACTCGAACAGCGAATTGCTTTGCATTATCAATGCTGATATGGTCTTGATGCCCGATTTTGTTGAAAATGCGAAACAGGCTGTAAAGTTGAAAGATCAATTCGTTTTGTTGAGTCAACGTTGGGATTATGACATCACGTCGCCGATCGACTTCGCCGAAAGGTGGCAGCCGAGGCTGAGAGAAGATGTCAGAAAACAGAACCAGCTTCATCGTCCCGCTGGAAGCGATTTTTTCCTTTTCCCAAAATCCTGCTATGTTGATATTCCAAACTTCACTATTGGTCGTGCGGGTTGGGATAATTGGATGATCTATAAAGCTCGTAAAGAAAATTGGGCGGTCATTGATTGCACGCCCTCGCTGATGATCGTTCATCAGAACCATGATTATGCCCATCTGCCTGGCGGGAAATCGCACTACGACCACCCCGATACGAATGAGAATATTCGGCTGGCAGGCGGGCAGGCGAACGTGCGCTACACCATTTTGGATGCGACCCATCAATTTGCCGCAGGTGGTACACTTGCCCGCCCAAAGATGACGTCGCTGCGCTTCACACGTAAATTGGAGCTGTTCCTACGTGCCCTGTTCTTTTTCTTCCCCGAAAATGTGATCGAGAACATCGCACGCCCGAAACGATGGCAAAAGCGTTTCAAGAAAATCATAAATCGAAAATCGTAAATCGGAAATTGTCACATGCGAAAAGGTCAAAACCCTGCCAAGTTCGTCAAAGATGTTGCCCGCCCTGAACGAATCACAGTGGCGCTGTTGAATTACATCCCTTTCTTGAGCGGATTCTATGCTGAGACGTTGGATGTGTTGAAAGTCAGTTTAGAGTCCATGCGCAAGGATGCAGGGTTGCCGTTTGACCTGATGATCTTCGACAATGGTTCCTGTGCAGAAGTGCGCGAGTTTTTAGTGAACGAAAAAGAAGAGGGACGAATTCAATATTTGATTCTCTCTGAGAAAAATATGGGTAAGGGTGGCGCGTGGAATGTGATGCTGGCAGGCGCGCCGGGTGAGATCATCGCCTACACCGACGCGGACGTTTTGTTCTCCCCGAACTGGCTTTCGCGTTCTGTGGAATTGCTTGAAACCTTCCCCAATGTTGGCATGGTGACGGCGCGACCATACCGCACTTCGCCAGAGTTGTACTCGTCCACGTTGGAGTGGGCGAAGAAGAATGCGACTCTCGATGAAGGTCAATTCATTCCGTGGAAAACCTTTTTAGAATTTAATCTCTCGCTTGGTCAGACGGAAGAAGAGAATGTCAAAGTCTATGCCGAGACGAGCGATTGGCGCATTCAGTACAAAGGCGTGACGGCGCTGGCGGGTGCAAGTCACTGGCAGTTCACGGCGTATAAATCCACCTTGCAGCAATTCCTGCCCTTCGACATGGACAAGCCCATGGGGCAAGTCCGTCAACTCGATAAACGTATGAATGATGCTGGTTTATTGCGCTTGATGGTCTCTGAACCGCTGGCGATGAATATGTCTAATACGCTGGGGTATTTGCGCGGGGAACTAAAAGATGCAGGCAAGAAGAGATCGAGCTTTTTAGGGAAGCGTTTATTGGAATTAGCGCCTATTAAGAAGGTTTTATTGGCAGTGTATAACAAAATCTTTAGCTGGTATTATTCTTAATCCACTCCTGGTTTACAAGTAAAAATGATGCAGCGTCACATAAATACTGCATCATTTTTATATTTAAATATTGCTTTGTTCCCAAGGCAAGGTAATCGTAAAGGAGCTCCCTTCGCCAAACTTGCTTTCCACCTGCACTTTTCCTCCATGAAGTTCTGCCATTTTCAAAACTAGAGAAAGTCCCAATCCGGTCCCGGGGTATTCACGTGCCAAGCGGCTGTCTAATTGAATAAATGGCTTGAAGAGTTTTTCTATATCTTCATCTTTTATACCGATCCCTTTATCCCATACTCTGAATCTAATAACTTTATTATCTCTGTCTCCGGTAACATCAAGCCCTATTTGCCCGCCTTCTGGAGTGAACTTAACAGCATTGCTTAGCAGGTTCACCAGCATTTGTTTTAATCGTCGTTCATCTGCTTTTGTGATTATAGACTCAGGTGAAATATTGAAGCTGACTTGTTGGTTTCTCTGATTAGCGATCCCTTTTGCCAATTGCAGGCTTGATAAGCAGATCTTGTGAACATCACAAGGCAAAATATCCACTTCGAGTTTTCCAGAAACTATTTTAGAGAGGTCAAGAATGTCATTGATCAGCTCGAGTAAATGTAAACCGCTTTTTCGAATGGTTTGGATCGTTCTAAGTTGTTTTTCATTCAGCTCGCCATAGGTGTTCAATTCCAGCGACTCTGCCAACCCAAGAATGCCAGCAAGAGGAGTTCGTAGTTCATGGCTCATACTGGCAAGAAATTCATCCTTAAGTCGTGATGCCTTCTCTAGTTCAATATTTGCCAATCTCAGTTTGTCAGTACTTTCACGCAGGGCAGTTTCGGCTCTTTTTCTCTCAGTGATTTCGCGTACAACACTTTGCACTAAAATGATTTTTCCTTGCGTGTCTCGAATAGGTGAAAGATTGATCTCCACTTCAACGGCACTGCCGTCTTTCGCTGTAAATGTCCTTTCATAAAGTGGAACATATTCTCCCTTTAATACGGCTTTAAATTTTTTATTCCCATCTTCCCGTTGTTCTGTTGATTTTGTAAATGGGTTGTTTCGCTCAAGCTCCATATTTCGGTATTCTTCTAGCGTATAACCGACCATTTCAAGTGCACGTTGATTGGCGGATATGCCTCTGCCTGTTGGCTCAATCAGAAAGATGCCATCATTCGAATTCTCAAAAAGTGCACGGTAAGTCGCTTCACTCCGACGGACTTCGGATGTTCGCTCTTCAACTCGTTGCTCCAGATCCCGGTTCATGGATTCTAACTGTCGATGCACCCTCTTTAATTCTGTAATATCCAAAACCGTTCCAGACATTTTTACTAAATTGCCATTTGGATCCTTAACGGCAGCAATGGTTGCTTGGAAGTATCTACGTTCTTTTTCTGGATGATTGGTGCAATATTCGATAATCACAGGCGTATCGTGGAGTATGGCTTGCTCTTGAGCGTTCATTAATCGATCTCGGTCAGCAGGTAAGATCATCTCCATGAATTCTGGAAGTAGGGGTGTGCCCTGTGAAGGATCCCGGTCGAATAAGTGGAACATTTCTTTTGACCAGTATCCTTTGCCAGTTATTGGATTCATGTCCCAACTACCTAGGTGGGCTGTTGCCTGAGCGGCTTCTAAGTTTGCTTGACTCTGTTGGAGCAGGTTTATAAATTTTTTTCGTTCTGTAATATCACTAAAATTACAGACAATTAACTTCATACCCGTTTCAGTCTCAAGGTTACTAAAGGTACCTTCCAGCCAGCGATATGTGCCATTTTTGTGCAGAAAGCGATACTCAGCTGAAAATACTTTACTTGGGTCTTTTACTAGCTCCAAAAATTTTCTGCGGATTAAGATTTGGTCATCAGGGTGTACCCATTCAATGGCAGTTTTCCCTAATGCATCTTCAGTGGTGTAACCAAAAATTCGAGATGTAGAAGGGCTTCCAAAGGTGAAAGCTCCATCGGTGTCCATAATAACGATGCCATCTGGGGCGTTGGCAATGAGGGCACTATTAAGCTTTTCGCTTTTATAAATCTGATCTTCTGCCCGCTTGCGGGTAATTGCAGTGGCAACCTGAGCAGAAACAAATTCCATCATCCTCAATTCTCGTTCTGTATAGGCCTGCTTGTCTGTATAGTGCTGAACTGCCATTACCCCAATGGTTTGGTTCTGGGTGATCAGTGGAACCCCCATCCATATTTTTGATGGCGCCCCTACAGGTTGATAATCGCCAGAAGCGATTAATTCTGCATCTTTTTTTTCGTCACATAAAAGTGATTTTCCTGTTCGTAAAACATACCCTGTTAGCCCATTTGATGGATCAAAAGGTTCAGTTGTCCATTCATCCATTTCGTCAATAAAATACACAAAATGCAACTTGTGTGCTTCTTCTGAGTACAACGCAATAAAAAAGTTTTTTGCGTACATGACCTTTTCGATCTCTTGGTGAATGTGAGCATATAACCCGGTCAAAGAATTCGTGTTATGTGCAGCTTCAGAGATACTAAACACAGTTTCTTGTAGAATTTCAGTGTGTTGCTGTGCATTGGTTACATAAAGGAAGATGCTTACTAAGACAATCCCTCCTAGAAGGATGATCCAGGATGCCCAACTTGAAAAGTTGTTTGCATATTCTGAACCTGGCTTGGCAATAAGGAGCCACTGGCGTCCAAATTGATCAAACCGAATGGAATAAAACTCCCCCGCTTCAAGGTGAGACACAGTCTTGGTCTTGTTGGCGGGATTTGTTTCAAATGTCGCCAACAATTGGGGTTCACCTGACGTATCCAAATCGAAGAGATATAACTCTAAATCATGCCTGTGGATATGCTTTAGAGTTTTGTCTACCAGGTCTTGGATTTTATAAACCCCATTTGCCAGCCCGATTATGTTGTCTTGGCGATCTTCTACTGTTTCGAGCGGTACTCCAGATTTATACACAGGAACCATGACCAAAATCCCCAGTTGCTCACTGGTCTCTTGAATAAGGTGTATTGGAGCTGTTGCGGATGCTTCGCCTGTATCACGTGCTCGTATGATAGCCTCTAGCCGGCTTGGATTAGATCCTATATCAAATCCAATAGCAACACTATTTGATTCGTAGGGTTCAATGAATGAAACAATGAAATAACCAGTCCGTTTGCCAAGAGGAATATTTTCTCCATTACTATCTTTTTCGAATGTTGAAAAGCCAGGAAACTGAGATTGCATGGACTCTGTAAAACTCGGTAATTGCCCTGCTTCTATAAAAGAGACCCATGAGATTGCATTAATAGCTGTTTGGGGCTGCTCAAGAAAAGGTTTCGTAAATTTAAGAAAATCAGGTCGCGTGAAGATTATTGGGATTTCTGAAGCAGACCGTATTGCATAAAGAGACTGTATCTCTCGATCCATACTGCTTTTTAGGGCATTTTGAATTTCTGTAGTATCAGTTTCAAGTTGACGTTCAAGATTGTTTTTTTCAGAATATTGAATGACAAAAAAGCTAAAAAGAGTAACACCTACCATGATGCCAGTAAGCATCCATAAAAAAGGCTGACGAGCTTTTTGCTTTCGGAGATTCAAGTTTAACGTTACGATTAAAGGAGTAAATACAGATATCCCTACAAAATCTCCAAGCCACCATGTCCATGCAAGGCTGGGAATGGCTTGTAAAGTACTAAAGCCACCAAGATATAGGCTGCCAACCCCTACAGACATGGCAACTAAAGTAGTGACCGCTACTACTGCAGTAGCTTGTAGGACCTTTAAACTTGTATTGGGTGGTATAGGACGAATAAAACGACGTAATAAATACGCACCAAGCCAGGCTTGTAGGGTAGAACCGGATGCAATGGCTATAGAAACCGCAATCGCATTCGGACCGGATAACGAGCCATTATTTACAATGAATGAGCCAAGGAACACGCCCAAACCAGCATATCCGCCCCATATTAAGATAGCAGCGAGAGCCAGCCCTGATGGTGGCCACAAGGCGGTTACATTCCCTGGTGGAAGAGCCATTAAGAAGCCTAAGCGAGCAGTCAAATAGTATAAACAAGCCACGATAAGTATTTGAACAATACGGCGTAAGACATTCATGTACATTTCCTCTAGGGTGGATAATCCCAAATAAGCTTAATTTTGTCATATAAACCCTACTGTTCATATACATGGATTCCCTCCTTTATTTGAATTGATGAATAACTTTTACTCGTAACTATAAAAAGCAATACTAGAGGAATGTTCAGACAACAGAGCTTCCTGCTGAAAGCCTGTTGATGATAAACATGTTCTGTAGGTAAAAGGCTATTGTTTGAAAGTTATCTTGACCAACGGCTCAAATCACTAAAACGGTGATTTGATGTTTGACCATAAAATCACTTGATTACGCCCATTATTTTTTGCATGATACAACGCCTTATCCGTAGCTTCCAGAATCAACGCCTCATATTGACCATGTGTTGGAAATTCTGAAATACCTGCTGATATTGTGATAGAGATTGCATCGTGCTTTACATAAAATGGAGATTCTTGAATCGATTGACGTAAACGGTCTGCGATGAAAAAAGCATCTCGTTCTTTTGTGTTTGGAAATGCCACAAGAAACTCCTCGCCTCCATAACGACAGACAATATCGCCGGTTCGAGTGAACTCTGCAAGGTAATCGGCAAGCTCTTTCAATACTGCGTCACCGGCGGCATGCCCATAGGTGTCATTAACAAGTTTGAAGTGATCAATATCCAGTAGCATAAATGAGATCACATATCGTTCACGCATGGCACGTGATAACTCTCGCCCAAGCACCTCTTTCAAATAGTGTCGGTTATGGAGACCTGTCAGGGGGTCGCGGATGGCTTGTTCACGCAACTCATCCTGTAACCCTTGAATTTCCTTCATTTGTTCTTCAAGCCTGCCATAGGCTTCGCGTAATTTTGCATCTGATTCTTTCTGAGCAGTGACATCTTCTTTAATAGCAATGTAATTGACAATGGCACCTTCGCTGTCAATTACAGGCGCGATCATCTCCACTTCCCAATAGGATTCGCCGTTTTTCTTTTTATTTAAGAGTTCACCACGCCAGACCTTGCCGGATTGAATGGTTTTCCACATTTCTGTATACGTTTCTGGTGAAGTATTGTCCGATTGAATGATGCGTGGATTCTTTCCAATGACCTCATTAATTTGATAACCAGTCAATTGAGAAAAAAATGGGTTGACGTATTCAATGTTCCCCTGAATATCGGTGATGACCACTGAGACAGGGCTCTGCTCCACGGCTTTATGGAGCTGCAACAGGCGCAATTCGTTCTGTTTGCGTTCGGTAATATCGCGCAGGATGATCAACCTGCCGACGAGCCCTTTGGGCCATTCCTCGCGCAACGGGGAGATCAGAGCATCGTAATAGCGATTATTTCCAATGCTGAGCTCAAAGTTAACCTCTTTTTCGGGGGCTTCACTCAACTCTGAACTAAAGCGCGGAAAAACCTCTTCCAGTTTTTTGCCAAGCAAAGCATCTTCGGCGTTGCCGAGAACCTCCGCTGCCGAGCGGTTGATGTCAATGATGCGGTTTTGCAGATCGAGCGCGATCATGCCATCACTCAGATTGTTTATCAATTTGTTGCGGGCAATGGGATTAATATCCAATAATTTTTGTCCAGATAGAGCCCATAAAACGAATATATTAGTAAAAGCAGAGGCTATGGAAGTCCAATCAACCCCTGGCATACCAAACAGATCAAGATTGTATGCAACATTCAAAAAGGTTTGTACGAGATATGCCGTTATCAACAACCGTGCCTGGCGTTTGATGATATTTGACCCTTGAAAAGAAGCGATGACGAACAGGATCATGTCTATCAATGCGAGTGAGTAGCCTGTGAATATCGTAAGAGCCATTGCAGGGCCGTGTACGAATAGAACTACATTATTTGCCTGTGGTATGAAATCTTTCCATGTCAACCCATGCCATTGGTTTGTGGATGCCAATAAAGTATGGGAGAGGAGATGAAACACAACAAAGGCTTTTATCCATTTTTTCTCTGCAATATGCTCGTAACCTGCAAAACATAGGGCGAACAAAAACAGGAACACTTCTGCGGTTCGGTATCCCCATGCATCCAGAACGGCAAAGAACACTTTTACTTGAAGAGGTACTGCCGCATACCCGAGTGTGACCATGACCCCCCAAAAAGCCAAACTGGCTGTGAATAGGCTGAAGTAATAGCCAGAGCGTTCCTGCCTGCGTTGCCAGGCGATGAAGGTATTGATCGTGAGTACCACGGTTGAAATTAAGCAGGAGATAACGATGGGGGTGATCGTGAACATGAAGGCAGTGTATACCCTTTATAATCAAAAATCAATCCTCACTTCTGCGTGTTAAAATACAAACCCTATGACCAAACGCATCTTCATCTCCGCCGACCACGGCATGGCGATTATCTACTTCTTGCAAAGCGATGTTGTTTCGACTCTGCTTAATGCAGGCGTGGAGGTCGTCGTCCTCACCGATGACGATACCAAAGACAAAATCTCACAACGTTTTGCAGAGCCCGGTTTGTTTTTCGAAGGTTTGCGTCTGAAACAAGCCAACGATTACGCTAAAAAAGTCAGCCCGCGCCTGCAATCTCTGCTCGTCTATTTGCGCCGCGTGGGCGGCTCGCGTCGCATCAACACAGAAGCCATGGATAGTCATGTGTGGGAAGTGTGGGCAGAGAACGGCTGGAAGTTCCGCCTCGGGGTTTGGATTCCCTCCGCCATAGCCTTATTCTTCTTGCGGAATTTTTCCTGGGCCCGCAAACTTCTCGTTCGGATTCAAAACCGCTTCACCCCCACGCCGGGAATTTATACCGACCTGTTCGACAAATACCAACCCGACATGGTCATCGCCTCTACCCCTGGCTGGCGCATGGACCGTTACCTTCTGCGTGAGTCTGCCCGCCGTGGCATCCCGAATATGACCGTCATCGTTGGCTGGGACAATTCGTCCTCGTACAACGTCAGCGGCGCGGATGTGCAATGGGCAACCTGTTGGTCTCAATTGCAAAAAGATGAACTGGTCTACGGTTCAGACTGGAACCCGGAACGAGTCAATATCGGTGGTATTCCCTCATATGACGGATACTTCCGCAAGCAATGGCTTATGCCACGCGATGAATATTTCAAGCTGCATAACCTTGACCCCAAGCGCAAGTTGATCTCGTATGCCAGCAGCTTCGTCCACTTTGCGCCGAACTTCCCGAACATCGAAGCCTTGGCAAAATTGGTTTCGTCAGATGCGTTGGCTGAACCTTCACAGTTGCTGATTCGTTTGCACCCCAGCCACTTTCAAGATAAGCCAAAGATTTTTGCCGAAGAACGTCAGCGTGTGTTCGATTTGGAGAAGAAATATCCGCATGTGCATGTCGTTCAGCCAGTTGCACTTGGCGGCTCGCTCGGCTACTACGGCGGCGAAGACATGGATGAGAAGTCATCCATGATGGCGTATTCTGATGTGCTGGTGACCGTCTACTCGACTATGCTGGTCGAGACCGCCGTCCATGATACGCCGATGATCGCGGCGACGATTGACGTCCCTGGCGGTTGGAACAAACCGAACAAATTTTCCCTCTCACTCAAAGAGATCGGCGACTGGCCCACACACAAGCGTTTTCGAGATACGAAAGCAGGACGAGTCACGAGTAATGAGAGTGAATTGCGCGATGCATTGAATATGTATTTGAAAGACCGGACCATCGACTCTGCCGAACGGCGGAAATTTACTGAAAACGAGATCACCTTTACCGACGCGACAGCGGGTAAGCGTACAGCGGAGTTTATTCTCAAAGTGTTGAATCAAGTATCGGTTAAGTAAGAAGCGGGCGACCTGTCAAATTGGCAGGTCGCTTTTTCATGGTAAAAATAAGGGCTGGAGATACTATGAAACAGAAACTTCTCATAACCATTTCAATTTTGGCGATCCTCGCCTTATCTGCCTGCGGCGGTACTGAAGCTGCCACACCTGAAATCAGCGCAGAAGATATTGCATCCACGGCTGTTGCCCAGGCTTGGCTGATCGTTACTCAAACTGCAGCCGCGATGCCAACAGCTACTCCTATTCCACCAACATTTACCCCACAGCCAACCAATACGATTGCCCCCACTTTGGAGTTGCTGCCTACCCAACCTGTTGTGGTAGATAATATTGCTGCCAGCCCAACTGCAAGCTGCGAAGAAATTCCACAACCAGAGCCAAAAGGCGCTTTGGTGAATGTTGAGTTTTATAGCCAGGCGCAGGCAAGTGCGACCTTATCCTTTGGTATGAACTCTGCGAACGATAAAGGCGAATGTTATGCGTATTCATTTTCTATCGGCAGTGGAGATTCATTTTCGACCAAGGTTTTAGCTGGCTGCTATTATGGCTGGGCATGGATTGGCAGCGGGACTGATGCCTCAGTTGCCAAATCTGGTGATAAGTTGTTGTGCCTCACGGACTCAAACGTTATCTATAAAATCTTGATCACCAAAGAACGTGTTGACTTTAAGTAATGTGCAATGAGTAAAGCCGGTTCAA
Source organism: Anaerolineales bacterium (assembly GCA_046328915.1). Taxonomy (GTDB): domain Bacteria; phylum Chloroflexota; class Anaerolineae; order Anaerolineales; family Villigracilaceae; genus Villigracilis. The sequence continues at coordinate 79,750 of JAXLVR010000006.1, forward strand.
TGTTTCTTTTTTATTTTTCGATCACACTCGCGATCTGCTCTAGTGCGTTGTATCACTTTGTAGCGAAGAGTACACCTGCGAATATCAATTTCACAGTTTCTTTGTTGGTGACGTATGGCACAGCATTTCTTGTTACGCTCCTGACGTTCTTTTTCTTCCCGACCAAAGATGTTGCTGCTGAGTTCAAGAGCTTGAATTGGGCAAGTGTTGCGTTGGCTGTTGCTATTGTCGGAATTGAATTTGGCTTTTTACTTACATATCGTGCTGGTTGGAATTTAGGGATTGCGGCTGTTTTAGTGAATGTGGTGGCTTCTTTAATCCTTGTGCCGGTGGCGATTTTCGTTTTCAAAGATAAAATCTCATGGGTCAACATTGCTGGGATTCTTGTGTGTCTGGCGGGGTTGGTCATGCTGAATTGGAAAAGATAAATGTTTTCACGTTTCAAATCTGCTGCGCGCATCCTTGTTAAGGGCGAACCTAAAAAGAAAGCCCGTAAACCCATCCCTGCCATTACAGCTGAAGAATTGGCGGAAGTGAAACAATTCTTCTCCCGTGATAAATTTTTTGTGATGGGGCATGCTCGCAGCGGTACGACGTTGCTGATGCGCCTTTTGCGCTTGCATGAAGAAGTTCACTGTAATTATCAGGCGCACTTCTTCTCACGAAAGCCCATGCTCAAATCCTTGGTGGATTCGTCTGAAGCTGAAGAATGGCTAACACGTAAGTCTAATCGTTGGAATCAAGGGCGTGACCTTTCACCGCTCGTGTTGCGTGCTACAGCAGATTTCATCATGGAGCGTGACGCCGCCCGTGAAGGCAAACACATTGTCGGAGATAAAAGCCCATCTTCTACCATTCATGGGCAAATTGTGCGCGATACACATCTGATTTATCCCGATGCCAAGATCATCTATATTGTCCGTGACGGGCGGGATGTATTGATATCGGAACGCTTCCGTAATTTTGTAGAAGAATCCAAATTTCTTACTTCAGAAGACAAGCGCATCATGGCGGACCTCCGAACGGACTCTGCTCCATTTAGCGACGGGCGCCGCTCGATCTTCACCGAAACATCCATTCGCAATATTGCCAAACGCTGGGTGGATGATCTGAACGAGATCGACTCTGAAAGTAAACGTTTGTACGATGGGAAATACATCTCTCTGCGTTATGAAGATATGCTTTCGCAGCCCTTCACAGAATTATCCCGTTTATGGCAGTTTCTTGGTGTGCAGAAGATGGATCAGATGTTAGAGAAAAAACTTACTGAAGAAATGTCTTCCAATCCAGATGAAGAATGGCAGGCGCAACGCAACGAGGGGATTGCCTCCTTCCTCCCAAAGGGGCAGGCTGGCAATTGGCAGAGACTTTTCACTGCGCGTGATAAAGCCTTGTTCAAGGAAGTTGCCGGCGATGTGCTGGTCAAGTGGGGGTATGAGAAGGATTTGAACTGGTAAATTCGTAGGGGCGGGGAAACCCCGCCCTTATTCGTATTAAGGATGGAAACATGAAATACTTAATCGCTGGACTTGGCTCTGTTGGGCGTCGTCATATGCGCAACTTGGTTGCGTTGGGTGAGACCGATATTGTCCTATTCCGCACACACAAAGCGACGATGCCCGAAGATGAATTGGCGGGCTACCCGGTGGAAACAGATTTTGCTGAAGCGTTGAAAAAGCACAAGCCTGATGCAGTTATTGTCTCCAACCCAACCTCATTGCATTTAGATATTGCTATTCCTGCCGCAGAGATGGGGTGTGCCATTTTGTTAGAGAAGCCCATTGCTGCTTCTATGGACCGTGTGGACGTGTTGCAAAAAACTGTGCAAAAAAGCGGGTCGAAGGTATTAGTGGCATTTCAGTTTCGATTTCACCCTGGCATGGTCAAGACCCGGCAATTGATCGAGAACGGGGAGATTGGACGAGTGGTGTCTGCGAGCATTCATTTTGGAGAGTATTTGCCTGCTTGGCACCCGTGGGAGGATTATCGTCTGGGATACGCGGCACGGGCAGATATGGGCGGCGGTGTAGTGGCGACTCAATGTCACTCATTGGATTATTTGCCGTGGTTGGTTGGGAAGAAGGTGGAGTCTGTTTGGGGATTTGCTGACAAGATCAGCGACCTTGAAGTGACCGCGGACGATACATCTAAGATTGGGTTGCGGTTTGAAGGCGGTGCATTGGGGAGTTTGCACCTTGACTACAACCAACAGCCGCCAGAACATGAGTTCCGCATTATTGGGACGAATGGGACCATCAAGTGGAATCTGGTAGATGGGGCGGCAAGAATTTATCGGACGGAGAAAAAAGATTGGGATGTGTATCCGCTGCCGGAGGGGTGGGAGCGCAATGTCATGTTCCAACAGCAGACAAAACATTTTATTGATGTGGTTCATGGGAAAGCAGAACCTTCTTGTACTCTCGATGACGGTGTGCAGGTGCAGAAGATTATTGCATCGGTGTATGAGTCTCAAAAGACGGGGAAGTTGATAAAGTTATAAGCGTAGAAGCGGCAGACGACCTGCCGCTTTTTTGTTGTATCCGCTTTCGGGGTGGGGAAGGTTTGAGAGGCGTGACAGGCGAGAGGTCTAGAAAGAGGCGTTTGGTTTCCAAAATTCACCCACTGAATTTTGGAGTATAATTGGCGCTTGTGCAAACTGGTAAGGGCGATGAATTTATGTCCATCCCCTACTTTATACCCACGGGTATTCTATAAAACAAATGGAGTAACAATCACAATGGCTAAAGCAAAACTTATTACCCCTTACGGTGGAAAATTAGTGGACTTGGTTGTGAAAGGTTCCGAACGTGATGAATTGATCTCACGCGCCGGGCAGCTGCCTTCAATCAAGATCACCATGCGCAACTTGTGCGACCTTGAATTGATCGCTACGGGTGGTTTTTCGCCTTTGACAACTTTCATGGGCAAAGCGGATTACGAGCGCGTGCTCAAGGAAATGCGCCTCGCAGATGGAACGCTCTTCCCGCTACCCATCACCTTGACTGCTGACCCGAAAGAATTGCCGACCGTGGGCGAAGAACTTGCGCTGCGCAATGCGAACTTTGACTTGATCGCTGTGATGCGCCTCGATGAAGTTTTCCACTGGGATGCTGAGACTGAAGCTGCTTTGGCATACGGCTCGACCGATACTAAGCACCCGATGGTTTCAGAAATGGGACGCTGGGGTAAGGTTTGTATTTCTGGTCCGTTGAAGGTTGTGAACCTTCCCAAATATTATGACTTTGTCAATTTGCGCCACACCCCGGCTCAGGTGCGCGAGATGCTTGAAGCCATGGGCAACGATAATGTGGTCGCTTTCCAGACCCGCAATCCTTTGCACCGCATTCACGAAGAACTCACCAAACGTGCTGCGGCTCAGGTGAACGGATCGTTGATTGTTCACCCTGTGGTGGGTATGACCAAGCCCGGTGACGTGGATCATTACACCCGCGTGCGCACCTACAAGGCTTTGGTGGATAACCACTATGACCATAGCAAGACCATGCTTAGCCTTTTGCCTTTGGCAATGCGCATGGCTGGACCCAAGGAAGCTATTCTTCATGCCATCATTCGCCGCAATCACGGCGCGAATCACTTCATTGTGGGTCGCGACCATGCTGGTCCGGGCAACGACTCGACGGGCAAACCGTTCTATGGTCCATATGATGCTCAGGAATTGATGACCAAGCACGAAGCCGAACTGGGTGTGAAGATGGTTCCGTTCGAAATGTTGGTTTATCTGCCCGATGAAGATCGCTACGTGGAAGAAAAAGATGTGCCCAAGGGCGCCAAGGTTGCCAATATCTCGGGTACTCAGGTTCGTGACGATTATCTTGCCAAGGGCAAGTTACTCCCCGAATGGTTCACCCGCCCTGAAACTGCTGAAATTTTGCGCGAGATGTATCCTCCGCGCCACAAGCAGGGCTTTGGCATTTGGTTCACCGGCTTGAGCGGCTCGGGTAAATCGGCTACGACGGCTGTGCTTACCACGTTGTTGCTCGAACGCGGACGTGAAACTGCCATCCTTGATGGTGATGTGGTTCGTACTCACCTCTCCAAGGGGCTTGGCTTTAGCAAGGAAGATCGCGATACCAATATTCTTCGCATTGGTTTTGTGGCTGGCGAGATCGTACATGCCGGCGGCATCGTCATTTGCGCTGCCATCAGCCCGTACCGCGCCACCCGTGAAGAAGCTCGCAAGATGGTCGGTGAGAACTTCATCGAAGTGTACATGGACACTCCTGTTGAGGTTTGTGAACAACGCGATGTGAAGGGTCTGTACGCCAAGGCTCGTCAAGCCATGGCAGACGGCAAGCCGATGGGCTTCACCGGTGTGGATGACCCGTATGAGCCGCCTATCAAGCCAGAGATCTCCCTCCAAGGCTTTGGCGCTTCTCCTGAAGATAACGCCCGTATTATCGTCAAGTATTTGGAAGATCAGGGTTTCCTGCTTCCTGTGAAGTAAATATCCTCGTCATTGCGCGGGCGGAGCCCGAAGCAATCTCAAGACATTATCTAGAGATTGCTTTGGAGCACCCTCCTCGCAATGACGATTTTTTGTATGACCAAACCCCACCTCGCTTCATTTTTAATCCTCGGTCTGCTTGCTCTTTCAGGGACCTTTCTCATTCTGTATGCGACTCCGCAAGGCATGGGACTCTTCGATGATTCCATTGCCTATATTGCTGGCGCGAGAAGCATCCTGGCTGGGCAGGGATATCGCGAAGCGTGGCTTGCCTCGAACCAACCGGTAACGCACTTCCCGCCTGGCTTTTCAACGGTTCTAGCCATTGTTGGCATTGGTGGACTTGACCCATTACGCGGTACACGCCTTGTTAACGCATTGATCTTTGGCGTGAATATACTTTTACTTGGCATCATCGGTTGGCGCATGACCAAGTCGAAGATGGCTGGGGGTATTTCAGCCCTTCTATTTTTGTTGAATGGAGAACTCTTCCGCGTCCACACCACAGCGATGAGCGAGCCGCTGTATATCTTCCTTACATTGGGGGCGTTTCTTGCTTTTTACCAATACTTTGCGAGTGAAGAAAAAACCGCCACGAAATTTTTATTATTATCTTCTGTTCTCACTGCCTTTGCCTACCTGACTCGCTATGCGGGTCTTGCCTTGCTCGCGACTTTCCTCGTTTCGATCTTTATCCTTCATGACAATTGGCGTAAACGCCTGATGAGTACCGGTATTTTTCTGGCAGGTTTTATCCCCTTCGCCCTCGCCTGGGCGGTTCGTAATCGTCTGTTGACCGACAATGCCACCAATCGCAAATTGGTCTATCACCCCATCACAGCCGAAAATATCCAGCTTGGTATTTCCAACTTCGCCTCTTTTATTTTGCCCATTGAAGAATGGCGAAAGACTCTGATCAAAGTTCCAAATCTATTTGCCGCTATTCTTATTGTTCTTATCCTTATTTTATTTGTTTGGGTCACCTTCAAAGGTTTGAAGAAATTTTTCAACCCTGCTGTCCAAACACCAGAAGTGTTTTCATTTATCAGCACGCTTTATATTTTTGGCTATCTGGCGTCCATCATTTCTTCGATGACCTTGTTTGACGCCAGTACCAAATTTCAGCTTCGTATTGTTGCACCGGTTTATGTCAGCTTGATTATTATGCTGGTCTATTTTGGGTATTGGATCTGGCAGACAAGTAGAACGACATCACGGTTCGCGTTTTATGCATTGCGGATTACATTTTTTTCTCTAGCCCTCTATACCTTTTCATCGTCCACTCTTTACTTTGCCAATACCCTTACTCAACTCCGCAAAGGCGGGCAGGGATATGCCTCCTTCCAATGGTTCGACTCAGAGGCGATGAAGTTTATGCAAAAGCTGCCTGCTGAAACCCGCATTTACTCGAATGAAACAGCAGCAGTTTATTTATATACCGATCATCCCGGCTATGTTCTTCCCGATCTTATTGACCCGGTCACTGGTTTACCGCGCGGACGTTTCGACGAAGGCGTGACTGCTTTGCAGGCAGATGTACTTTCTGGCAATGCGGTGCTTGCGCTTTTCGATGTCGATTCGCAGGATGAAGATGTACAATCGGTCTATCAAATTCTCGCCGATGGTTTGTATCTCGCGTTTGATAAACAAGGCGATAAAATCTATACTGCATACCCATAAAACAGATGGGATAGGTTTCAAAAACGTATCCCGTCTTCAGAGGAACTCACATGACTATTTTTGATAAATTCAGTTTGAAAGATCACGTAGCTGTTGTAACGGGCGGCGGCGGGCAACTTGGTTTTGAATTCTGCAAGACCCTTGCCGAAGCGGGTGCTGCTGTTGTGGCTGCCGATCTAAACATGGACTTTGCGTCCAAGACCGCGACTCGTCTCACCGAGGCTGGATACTCTGCAATGGCTTTCCCTCTCGATGTGACCCGCCCCGAATCGACCCGTGAACTGGTCGCTGAAACCGTCAAGCAGTTCGGTCGCCTCGACATTCTCGTCAACTCGGCAGCGCTCGACCCAAAATTTGACCCCACCGCCGCCGAAAAGGGAATCGCCCCCGGCGCCTTCGAAGACTATCCGCTTGGAGATTGGCAAGCCGCTCTCAACGTCAACCTGACCGGTATGTTCCTTACGACTCAAGCCTGTGTCAAGCAAATGGTGGCTCAGGGCAAGAAGGGCAGCATCATTAATATATGCTCTACTTATGGGCTCAACGGACCTGACCAACGTATTTACATCAAAGACGGCAAACGGGTAGCATATAAGCCGGTGTATTACACCACCACCAAAGCCGGTGTGATGGGTTTTACCAAGTACCTTGCTGCCTACTATGCCGAGACCGAGATCCGCGTCAATGCGCTGACCCCAGGTGGTGTATACAACAACCATGAGGAATATTTCGTCAAGAATTATTCTGCCAAGACCATTCTTGGGCGTATGGCAAAGAAAGACGAAATGAACGGCGCTTTGCTCTTCCTCGCTTCAGATGCCTCCTCTTACATGACAGGCAACAACGTCATTGTAGATGGCGGTTGGACTGCCTGGTAGAAAACGATAATCGAAAAGTCGAATATCGAATTGCGAATATCAAGAACTTATGAAAAATATTCTCGCCATTATCCCTGCTCGCGGCGGCTCGAAGGGCATTCCGCGTAAGAACATCCGCTCCTTTGCGGGGTATCCGCTCATTGCATGGAGCATCGCCGCAGCGAAGCAATCTGAACATGTGTCACGTGTTATCGTCTCTACCGATGATGAGGAGATTGCGGAAGTTGCTCGTGAATGGGGCGCTGAGACTCCCTTTCTTCGCCCAGATGAGTTGGCGCAAGATAAAACCACAGATCTGCCAGTGTTTGAACATGCGCTTAAGTGGCTGGAAGAGATCGAAGGCTATCACCCAGAGATCGTAGTGCAATTACGCCCTACATCACCCATTCGCCCCAAAGGGATGGTGGACGATGCGGTGAATATTCTCTTGGATCATTCTGATGCTGATTGTGTGCGAGGGGTTGTGCCTGCCGGGCAAAACCCTTTCAAGATGTGGCGCTTTGAAGGGGAAGGTAAACCACTTGGGCAACTTCTCGAAGTGCCTGGCATTGCAGAGCCTTATAATGCACCGCGCCAGATCCTGCCGCCGGTGTATTGGCAGACAGGTCACATTGATGCGATTCGCACTTCGACCATTGTTGATAAAAGATCTCTGACGGGTGATGTGATCTATCCTTTGGTGATCGACCCAAAATACACAGTTGATATTGATACGCTGCCCGATTGGGCAAAATATGAAGCCGTGATCCACAGCGGGTTGGAAGTCGTCTCGCCGGGGCGGGCGCATCGGTCTATGCCTAAAACCATCAAACTTATTGTTACAGATTTCGATGGCGTGCTGACCGACGGAAGAGTCTGGGTGAACGAAAACGGTCAGGAAACCGTAGCAGCCAACCGGTCCGATTCGATGCGGATTCGTCAGATGCGTGAACTGGGCATGGATGTCATCATCCTGTCTTCGGAAGTAAATCCAGTGGTGAGTATGCGCGCCAAGAAAATGAAGGTTGAGGCGCTTCACGGTATGGGGCTGGATGAAAAGGGCGAGGTCTTGAAGAAATATCTTGCCGAAAAAAATATCGACCCATCGCAGGTGGTGTATTTGGGAAATGATTTCAATGACCTGCCGTGTTTTGAGATCGCAGGCTGGTCTGTTGCCGTAGCAGATGCATACCCAGACGTGCTGCGTATGGCAGATCATGTGTTGAAAACCAACGGCGGCTTTGGGGCGCTGCGCGAATTATGTGACTTAATTTTGAAAGAGTATAAGGAGAATTAAGAATGGCTCGTGAAATAAATTTTGGAAAACGAAAATTAGGTGATGGTCACCCCGCATATATTATTGCTGAGATCGGGCTCAACCATAACGGCGATCTGGATATCGCCAAGAAGATCATTGATGCGGCTGTCCATGCGGGTGCCGACGCGGTCAAGTTTCAGAAGCGCACGCCTGAAGTGTGTACGCCGCCTGAACAGCAGAAACAAATGCGTGAGACGCCCTGGGGTTACATCACATATTTGGATTACCGCTACAAAGTGGAGTTCAACGAAGAACAATATCGCGAGATCGATCGTTATTGCAAAGAAAAGGGCATCGATTGGATGGTTTCTGTTTGGGATGAACCCTCTGTGGATTTCATGGAAAAATTTGACACCCCTGCCTATAAGGTCCCATCCGCTTCATTGACCGATCATAACCTGCTCAAGTATGTGCGCCAAACCGGCAAGCCGGTCATTATTTCGACGGGTATGTCTACCATGGAGCAGATTCACAAAGGTGTGAACGCTGTGGGTGAAGATAACCTCGTTATCATGCACTGCACCAGTACCTATCCGTGTGAGCCGGAAGAGTTAAATCTCAAAATGATCGAAACCCTCCGCAAGGAATTCCCGAACAATCCAATTGGGTATTCAGGGCATGAAACAGGGCTTGTGCCTTCGGCAGTAGCGGTAGCACTCGGTGCCTCTTCGGTGGAGCGCCATATCACATTAGACCGCGCCATGTGGGGCAGTGACCACGCCGCTTCTGTGGAACCCGGCGGTTTTGAGAAGTTGGTCAAATACATTCGCGTGACCGAAGCCGGACTCGGCGATGGTGTGAAGCGTGTGTATGAATCTGAAAAAGCACCGATGAAGAAACTTCGTCGTGTGGTGAATGAATAAATGATTTGTAGGGGCGGGGTTAACCCGCCCCTATATGTATTAAATCCATGGGAATTAAACAACAACTCCGCCGCGCAATTCGCCCGTATGGTAAAACCGCTCAAGCCATTTGGCGATGGAAGCGGTTTTCGTTTAACGATGTCCCGCCCATCTTTGCAAACTCCAAACCCAAGAGCGGCTCACATTTGCTTTTGCAGGTGATGAATGGGTTGACCCAGATCATGCCGTATAAGTATGTAGATGCCGATCCCGTTCGGACGATCACATATGAAGGCAGAAGAAAGACGAAAGAAGAAATTCTCGTAGACTTGAAACGCATGCCCAAGGGAGTGATTGGTTGGGGGTATGTAGACGCGATGGAAGAAAACGCCTCTTTCCTGACCTCAGCCGGGCGCGTGAACTATTTCATTTATCGCGACCCGCGAGATATGCTCGTCTCACAAGTGTTCTTCGCGACCGATATGCACGAAGAGCACGGCATGCACGATTACTACAATTCCCTGCCTGATTTTGGTGCGAGGCTTAATGTTGCCATCACTGGAATTGATAAAGACGGCTTGAAGATGGTCAGTGTCAAGCAACGCTATGAAGGCGTGTTTGCGTGGCTGGAACAGAAGAACACCATGTGCATCCGCTTCGAAGACCTCATCAACAACCGCGATGCAACTCTCTTGAAAATGCTTGATGAAGTGGAAAAGACCGGCTACAAGGTTCCCGCTTCGCGCGAAAATGCGTTGACAGTTCTTGTCGATGCCATTCAGCCGAAGAAGAGTCACACTTTCCGTTCGGGCAAAACTGGCGGCTGGACGCAGCACTTCACCGAAGACCATAAGAAGCTATTCAAAGATGTGGCGGGCGATTTGCTAATACGGCTTGGCTACGAAAAGAATAATGACTGGTAAATAAACAAGGCGACGGATACCCGTCGCCTTGTTTATAATAAGGCACTTTACTCAGAGGAGTTGCACATGGCTGTTCATGGAACGCATAACGCTGTACAGGATGACCGGAACGATAAGATCTTGATCTACGTCAATGGGGAATTGTTTCCACGCAATGAAGCAAAAATTTCAGTATTTGATAGCGGATATTTGGTGGGCGATGGGATTTGGGAAGCGCTTCGTTTATATGACGGGGTGCTGGTCTTCCTCGATGAGCATTTGAATCGTCTCTGGCAGGCGGCTGCCACCGTGGGCATGGACATGAAAATGACTCGCGCAGAATTGACCGAGAAGATCTGGCATACGCTCAAAGCTAATAACATGCACGATGGGGTGCATGTGCGCTTTATGGTGACGCGTGGCACGAAGAAGACTCCGTCTCAGGATCCGCGCCTGGTTTTGACCGGACCGAATCTGGTCATCATCCCAGAATATAAACTTGCCAGCCCTGATTCCCGCAACCGCGGTGTGACCTTGTTCACAAGCACCATTCGGCGCGGCTCGCCTGATTATTTAGATCCGCGTTTGAACTGCCATAGCAAGCTGCATGAGGTGATGGCGTTGGTGCAGGCAATTGAAGCCGGTGCCGACGAAGCGCTCATGCTGGATATACATGGCTTTGTATCCACTTGTAATGCCACAAATTTCTTCATGGTCAAAGATGACGAAGTGTGGACTTCAACCGGTCAATATTGCATGAATGGCATTACCCGTGGAAAGGTCATCAAAGTTTCACAAGATAATGGTATTCCCTGTCATCAAAAGAATTTCTCGTTGTTCGATGTCTACGGCGCAGACGAAGCGTTTGTGACCGGCACTTTCGGCGGGCTGACACCTGTAACGAAGATCGATGGGCGTGTAATCGGGACGGGGCAACCTGGGGCGATGACGGAAAAACTAACAGCCTTGTATAAGGCTGAAGTTCAGCAAGCAGTTCAAAAGGCGAAAGAGGCGATGTAGTCATGTCTGATAAATTTGTTCGCATCTGTTTGTGGAGCGGTCCACGCAATGTATCCACTGCGTTGATGTATTCCTTCGCGCAGCGCGATGACACGGTGGTCTATGATGAGCCATTGTATGCGCATTATTTGTCGAAGACACCTGCGCGTGAATATCATCCTGGCGCGGAAGAAGTAATCGCCACGATGGAGAATGATGGCGAAAAGGTTGTGAGCGATCTGATGCTGGCAGACTTGCCAAAGCCGGTGGCGTTCTTTAAACATATGACGCATCATTTGGTGTATTTGGATATGGGTTTTCTTGCCAAAACGGTAAATGTTCTTTTAACACGTGACCCTGTGGATATGTTGCCGAGTTACGCGGCTCAAGTGGAGAACCCAACTCTTACAGATGTTGGGTATAAGGCACATACAGAGTTATTGAGTTACTTACAGTCGATCGGGCAAAACCCACCAATTTTGGAGTCGAAGCAAATTTTGCTGAATCCGCGCAAGGTGTTGGGTGAGCTATGCGAGAGGATCGGTATTCCATTCCAAGAGTCGATGTTGAGCTGGCAGGCGGGTGCGCGCCCAGAGGATGGTTCGTGGGCGAAGTATTGGTATAAGTCTGTGCATCAATCGACGGGTTTTGGAAAATGGGTGCAGAAGCAGGATGCTGAGACCTTCCCCGAACGGTTGCGTCCGCTTTTGGAAGAGTGCAAGCCCTATTATGAGCAGTTGAATGAATTGGCGATCAAAGCCTAGTGATGAATAAATTTAGCGGATGGTGCAGAGCCATCCGCTAAATTTATTTAATGGGCAATGTCTTATAATAGCAAGACTACAAACATGAAGCGACTCTCTGAATTCTATACTCAACGCATCAAACGCGGGCTGGTCCGCAGACTTACCCTTCTCAAGGTTGCAGCGGTGGCGCGGGAAGTGGCTCGTAAAGAACCGAAGCCAAATGGCGCTCCGATCGTTTTCTTCAAAGCATCTACCGGTATTGATGACCTTTCATGGAATAGCGGCTTTCATTTGCTCACTACCTGGGCATTGCGCTTGCAGGGTATTCCGGTGGCGTATTTTGCTTGTAACTCAGGCTTGAGCAAGTGCGTATTGGGAACAAATCGTGACAATCCGCAAAAAGAGATGCCATGCAAGTCTTGTGTGATGCAGAGTAAGGCGTTGTATAAAAACGTTCCAACGTTTGAACGTTCCAACGTTTCAACGTCGAGCGTAAACTGGTTCACTTTTAATCGTGATGCTGAACTTGCTTCTCGTATCTCCTCTCTTTCTGTTCCAGAACTTTCCGCTTTTCACTTTCAAGATATTCCCCTTGGCGAATTATGCCTGCCTGCTCTGCGGTGGATTCTTCGTATCCATCATCTGAACGATGATGAAAACACACGTTATCTTTTACGTGAATATATTTTGTCTGCTTGGAATGTGGCGCAGAAGTTCTCGGACTTTCTCGATCAGACTCAGCCTCGGGCTGTAGTGGTCTTCAATGGGCAATTCTTCCCCGAAGCGACAGCGCGATTTATTGCCAAAAAACGCGGACTGCGCGTCATCACCCACGAAGTTGGCTTGGAGCCGGCTACGGCATATTTCACCGAAGGTGAAGCGACAGCCTACCCGATTCATATCCCCGATACATTTGAGTTGAGTGAAGTGCAAAATACGCGGCTCGATGCCTATCTTGCCAAACGTTTCAAAGGTGACTTCACCATGGCGGGTGTCAAATTCTGGGCGGACATGAAAGGGCTGGATGAAGCCTTTTTGCAAAAAGCGGCTCAATTCAAACAGATCGTGCCCATTTTTACCAATGTCATCTTCGATACTAGCCAACCACATTCGAACACTGTATTCAAGGATATGTTTGATTGGTTAGATACGACTCTGGAAGTTATCAAGGAACACCCAGAAACCTTGTTCATCATCCGCGCTCATCCTGATGAGTTGCGCCTCCGCAAAGCCAGCCGCGAAACTGTGGGTGGCTGGGTTGAGGCAAATCAAGTTGCCAGCTTGAACAATGTCATTTTTGTCCCACCCAATGAGACGTTAAGTTCTTATGAATTGATCGCAAAATCCAAGTTCGTTATGATTTACAACTCGACCATCGGCTTGGAAGCATCCATTATGGGGGCGGCGGTGCTGTGTGCAGGCAAGGCTCGTTTTACGCAATATCCCACCGTGTTCTTTCCACAAACTGTGGAAGATGTGCGGCAAAAGATGAAAGAATTCTTGAACGCAGAGTCAATTGACGTGCCTACTGAGTTCAAACGCAATGCCCGAAAGTTTTTGTATTACCAGTTATATCGAACTTCCCTGCCTTTGGGCGAATTCCTGGAACCTTCTGTCCGCGTGACGCAGACGAAGCTAAAGACTTTCGACTTGAACGATCTGCAAAAATCCAAGTCTATGCAGGCGATAGTAGATGGGCTGCTTAATCATGGAGATTTTTTGTTGAAGGAATAGATAACAAATAAGGGCGGGATGCCCCTGCCCCTATTTGTTTAAAGCAATTTTCAAAACGATTTTTCTTGCAAGTTTAGATTCTCCAAGTGCCATATTTGGCATGTGAGCATCTTCGGGGAAGAGCAATACAAAACACCCACTTTTTAATTCCACTTGATTCCCTTCACCAAAGAGCGGAAGGAAATCTTTCTCAGGGATATATTTCCCTTGCTGCAAATGATGGATGTTGGCATAGCCCATGCCTTCTGCGCCTTGTACTACATATTGCAGGTCAATATAACGGCGATGCGCTTCCCACTTCCCTTCGCCTTTTTGCTTGGTGGTGTATTCCTGAACCAAGGCATAAATGGCATCTCCGTCCACGTCATGCCGCCCAACGGGGATGCTATGAATATCGATCTGGTTGAAATATTCAAATGCCTGCCTGAAGCGCGGATGAATGGAAAAGTATAGTGAAGCGTTCTCGATACGATCGATGATCATTTAATTTGCCAGCGTGATGTATTTTTTCTTTAACTTCTTGCGCGGATTGATCCCCGACATTCCATTGAATGCTGCTTTAATGGCATTCATGTCCGCTTCCATATTATCACCGGGGTGAAATACTTCGCCTACATGAGCGGTTTTGTGAGCGCCATCCACCTTTGCCATCACAATGGGAATATTCGCGCTCTTGGCAATATGATAAAACCCATGCTTCCATTCGTTGACTTGGTAGCGCGTCCCCTCAGGGGCAATGACCAAGACGAATTTTTCAGATTGATTGCACACTTCCACCATTTGCTCAACCAACCCAACAGATTTCTTGCGGTCTACCGGAACGCCGCCACACCAATAGAAGAACCAGCCGAAGGGATTATTGAACAACTCTGCTTTGCCCATGTAGCGGACATTAAGCTTCAGGTTAAAGACAATGCCAAGGAACAGCACAAAATCCCAATTCGAGGTATGAGGCGCGCCAATGATGATGAATTTGGACAGATTCGGCACCTTCCCGTCTACTCGCCAACCGAACAGACGCATGATCAAATTGCTGAATAAACGCAAAATGGGGCTGATAATGGGGGTGTTGAAGATGGTTAGTTTCACGTGAGGCTCCTCAAGATATAAACCCTGATTTCGTGCTCAAGTCTCGCATACAAATTTGTGGTTAAATACCTGTATGGCTTTGAAATCGTACCTTCGTTCTACGGTCTATCACACTGAAAAAGGGTTACAGCGTTTACGTTTCGCTTCTCAACCTGCAAACCTGCCTGTTTTACTCGGAATTTCATTTCCCAAAAGCGGCACTCATTTGCTTGACCAAATTCTATTAGGCTTTTCTCAAGTGGCGCCGTATGCCAAACGGGTGCATTCGTTTTATGCCGAATACGAAGGCGAAAGCGGAAAGAAACGCGAACCTGAAAAAGCACTTGCTTGGCTTGACTCTCTTCAACCACGCGATATTGCATCCGCTCATCTTTTTGCAAGACCTGAAACCATTGCCCGCGTATGTTCTGAAAATTTTGCGCCGTACTTCATCTTCCGCGACCCACGTGATGTGGTTGTCTCCCACGTCTTCTACGTCACCGATATGGAAGCACGTCACGTTCACCATGAATACTACAAATCACTTCCCGACTTCGATGCACGATTAAGAGTCAGCATTCTTGGTCGCCCAGATGCAGGGATCGAATTTCCGAATATCGCAGACCGCTTCGCTCCTTACCTCGGCTGGCTTGATAAAAAAGAAGTGCTGACCATTCACTTCGAAGACCTGATTCATCACCGCGAAGCGACTCTCACCTCTATCATGGATCACCTCCTCAGTCGCGTCACGCTTCAAGCTCCCCGACAACTGATTCTTGATTCCCTCGAAACATCCATCAACCCGAAAAAGTCCCCAACCTTTCGCTCCGGCAAAACCGGCGAATGGAAGAAACACTTCACCGAAGAACATAAGAAGATCTTCAAAGAAGTGGCAAGCGATCTGTTGATTAAATTGGGGTATGAGAAGGATAATTCTTGGTAACATCGGGAATCGGACTTCGGGAATTGGGTAGGAGGCTGTGATGAGTGTGAAAAGCTTGGAAACGCTTGAGGTGTGGAAAAAGGCAAAAGAATTTTGCTTGCGTATCTATCGTGAGGTTTTACCATTGCTTCCATCTGAAGAAAAATGGAATCTCAGCCAACAACTGCGCCGGTCTTCCAGTAGTATTCCAGCAAATATTGCGGAAGGTTACGGGCGGTTCTATTATCAGGAAATCATCCGATTTTGTTATATTGCCCGTGGTTCCTTGGAAGAAACTTTAAATCATCTTGTTATCTGCCATGAAATGAGATATCTGCCAAAAACAGTCTTCGACTCCCTTGAGCATGATGGTGAGAAATTGACGCAATTGATAAACGGTTATATTGGCTACTTAAAGCGAAGTAAACAAGGGCAAAATGAGCCTGGTGCTAATCATGCAGTGCGTGAGGATGAATCCCTTTACGTTACTGATCTATCCGAAGACCACATGGGTATTGAATGACAATTCCCAATTCCCAATTCCCAATTCCCTGCTCGCTAATCATCCGCGCCTACAATGAATCCCAATATCTAGGACGTTTGCTCGAAGGTATTCGCCAGCAGACAATTAAAGATGTGGAAATCATATTAGTGGATTCCGGTTCCACCGACTCAACCATATCCATCGCCGAATCATACGGTGCGAAGGTCGTTCACATCCCCCCAGCGGAGTTTACCTTTGGGCGTTCGCTCAACTATGGGATTAAGTCCGCGAGCCGCGAGCTGATTGTCATTGCCAGCGCGCATGTTTATCCTGTCTATCCCGATTGGCTGGAGACGATGTTAAGTCCATTTGAAGATGCGCAAATGGCTCTCACCTACGGCAAACAGCGCGGATACGAAGGCTCGAAATATTCGGAGCATCAGATCTTCCATCAATGGTATCCCGATCTGACGAACCTCGACCAAGTCACCGCGTTTTGCAACAACGCCAATTCTGCCATTCGCAAAAACTTATGGAACTTGCATCCCTACGACGAAACGTTGACCGGTTTGGAAGACCTCGAATGGAGCAAGTGGGCGAAGGGACAGGACTACAAGATCGCCTATGTTGCTGAAGCAGAGATCATCCACATTCACAATGAGACACCCAAAGGCGTCTACAATCGTTATCGCCGTGAAGCGATGGCGCTGCGCCGCATCTACCCCGAAACGAACTTCAACTTATACGATTTCTTCCGCCTGACCATCACCAACATCCTCAGTGACTTGTGGCATGCTGCGCGCGAAAGAGTTTTGCTCAAAAGTTTTGCTTCTATCTTTTGGTTCCGCTTTGCCCAGTTCCGTGGGACGTATATGGGGCATCGTGAGACGAGTTTAGTCACGCCGCAGTTGCGAGAGACCTTTTACTATGCAAGGGAACGAAAGAAGAAAGATGAAAGAAAAAGGGATGTGGAGCCGATTCGGTACAAAAAATAATTGGAGGTTTCTATGTACCAAAGAACCAAAGAAGAATATTTATCTGAGCTGTATGATATTAGAGATAAATTAATTGACTTTTCTAAAAAAGTATCTGAGGGTAAAGGCACTTACTATAAAGATATAGCTCTGAAACTAAGGATATTGTATTGTTTGAAAAGTGGGACAAAGCCTTTGCTTGAAACTATACAAAACCTTTTCGGTTTTGACATCTTTGTTGCTGTCACTTATTCTGTTCAAGAACAAGTCGAGCGTGGCTTAATTCAGAAGTCTCTAGCTGACGGGCTGGTTTTTCAACAAATTAATAGTGTTGCGACTTGGTTTGAAAGAGGTCACGAACTAGAAAATATTTTTGATGCTTTGAAACGGGATGAGATTTTCGTGCAAAATTATCGCTATAGCTATAAAAAAGTTATTGAAGTTGCTGCTGATAAAATGGCAGCCCATATTGACCCCAAAATACCGATAAAAGATTTGGAGTTACACTCAAGTAATCTGCTTGTTGGTGGATTACCTGTAGCGCAAAGAGCAATTTTTGATACGGCTCGAGCGTCAATACTTTTGATAACCATAATTGAAAATTTTATTAGCAATAAACAAGAAAATCATTTTATTAGACTTCGGAAATAGTATCTGCCTATTATGAAACTCACTTCTACCCTCCAATCCACAGAATGATGCGACTCAGGTGACATCTGTTTTGAAAATGACTGACATCTTTTATAATATTCAAAACATGACCCTCTCCCTTACTCCTGCCTCTGAACACCCCATCCCCTTCCTCGCGGACTTGATGACTCGCGGTTTTGAAGGTTATATCGTGCCTATCAACATCACAGATAGCATCTTGCACACCATGATCCGCCGCGATGGCATTGACCTGACGGTAAGCCGAGTGTTGATGCGCGATGATGAACCAGTGGGTGTTGCTTTCATCGCCCGCCGCGGTTGGACCTCGCGCCTCGCGGCATTTGGTGTCACATCCAATGCTCGCAGCGGTGGCGTAGGGACGTGGTCCATGGAACAGCTTCTGGATGAAGCCAAAGCACGCGGTGAAAAGGAAATGCTTCTCGAAGTGATTGAACAGAATATAGCAGGCGTGAAGTTGTACGAAAAAGTTGGCTTCTCCAAAATTCGCAGGCTGGTGGGCTACAAACTTGAAAACCCTCAAGTTGAATCTGATGTTGAACTCGAAGAAATTGATATTCGTGAGTTGGCACGTCTGGTTGCGTATCACGGACTGAAAGATCTGCCATGGCAGCTTTCGGGCGCTAGCATCATGCAGCACACACCGCCTTCCCGCGCCTTCTGCGTCAATGATGCCTATTGTCTCATCACCAACCCCGAAGCGACAGACATCGCCCTCTCTTCCATCTTGGTCAAAACTCGTTCCCGTGGAGCAGGCTTGAGCGCGGTCCTGTTGCGTGCGCTCTTTGCAAAATTTCCCAACAAAATTTGGCACGTCTCGCCGATCTATCCCGAAGAAATGGGCATCATCTTCGAACATGTGGGCATGGTGCGCGAAACCCTTTCGCAGTGGCAAATGTCGCGCGTTTTGTAATAACCAAAAACTCGCCGTTCTCGGCTGTGAGATAAAATAAGCGCATGAAACTTGCTGCCCTTGTTCCCATGCGCCATCATAGCCAGCGCGTACCCGGTAAAAATTATCGTCCGCTCGCGGGCAAGCCCCTCTTTCAACATATTCTAGAAACGCTGCAAGCCGTGCCAGAAATTGACACGGTCATGGTGGACACCGATTCCGAGCCGGTGATGGACGGAGTGCGTCGCCTCTTTCCTAACGTGAAATTGATTCAACGCCCTGAGCATCTCCGCGCTGACGATGTTCCCATGAACGACATTCTCCTCTACGATACAGCGCAAGTGCAGGCAGATTTTTATCTACAAACCCATTCCACCAATCCGCTGCTCAAAGCGGATACCATCTCGCGCGGAATCAAAGCCTTCCTCAGCGATTACCCCAAATACGACTCGCTCTTTTCAGTAACCCGTCTCCAAACTCGCTTTTACTGGCAGGATGGACGCGCCATTAACCACAATCCGCTTGAGTTGTTGCAAACCCAAGACCTGCCGCCTGTATATGAAGAGAATTCTTGTGTTTATCTTTTCACACGAGAAAATCTGGAACGCAAAAAACACCGTATTGGCGATAAACCTTTCATGTTCGAGATCGACGCAGACGAAGCCTGGGACATTGACGAAGAATTGGATTTCGAGATCGCAGACTTTTTGATGAGGAAGAGACAGTAATTCATGCAAAGCCTGAAACAAAAACTTGGGACGTTTGGGTGGGGAGCCCTTTTCCTTACTCTCTTGGGCGCAGTGACCTATCTGCCTCTTGCCGCGCGCATGGGGTATATCAACGATGATTGGTATCTCATGTTCGACGGCTATGTGGGTGGAGCTTCCTTCTTCCATGAAGTGTTCATTGTAGACCGCCCTTTGCGCGGCTACTTAATGCAGGCGGCATTCTCGCTCTTTGGCATGAATCCGCTGTATTATCACTTGAGCGCATTCCTGTTCCGTGTCATCAGCGCTGTAGCCTTGTTTTGGATCGGGAATCAACTTTGGCAACGCCGTGTCACCTATAACTGGCTGGCGGCTTTGCTTTTCTTGGTCTATCCCGGTTTCCTTTCGCAAGTAAACCCCATTGATTATCAATCGCAAATATTCAGCCTTGCCTGTGGCATGGTCTCCGTTGCATTGACTTTGAAAGCATTGCATACAAAGTCTCCAGCCGCGCGTTGGGCGTATATCCTTGCCTCTGTGGCATTGACTTGGGTCTACCTCGGTTTGGTGGAATATTTCTTGGGGTTTGAATCCTTGCGTTTCGCCCTGATCGGGATGTTATATCTGCGCCAAAGTGAGCAGCCTGTTGTTGCGCGTTTGAGATCTGCAGTTGTCACGTCCCTGCCATTTTTTGCAGGTGCAGGCGGATTTTTAGTCTGGCGCTTGTTCTTCTTTGAAGCAGAACGCAAAGCGACGGATGTCAGCCTGCAATTAGGTTCGGCGTTTACATCCCCATTAACCATTCTTTGGTGGCTGAACTATCTCATTCAAGATGTATTCAAGGTCATCATGGTAGCGTGGACCGTTCCACTGAATCTCTTTGGGTTCTCTCTGCGGCTGCGAGATGCTTTCGTTGGGTTGTCGTTGGCTGCCATTGCGGTGGCACTGCTCTTGTTCTTTTTGCGTCAGAGTGGCGAAAAGAATGAGGACGATGAATCAAGCCAAAATCCAAATGAGATGCGGGAACAGTTGTGGTTGGCGTTCATCACGATTGTTGCATGTCTCGTTCCGGTTATCCTCGTAAATCGACATGTTGTTTTGCCTGATTATTCGCGCTATGCCTTAGCTCCGTCTGTGGGTGTTGGCATTTTGTTCTCGGTCATCTTTGAGCGTGTGAACACGGTTTCGTTGCGTTCGGGGTTGGTTGCTTTATTGCTAGGCGTTTCGGTGTTGACACATCATGGCAATGCCGTGCGTGTGGCAGATGAAACGGCGGCGGTACAGAATTTTTGGTGGCAGGTGGCGTGGCGCGCGCCAAACATTCAAGAAGGCGTGACGTTGATCGCATCTTTCCCCGGCAGCCCATTGGCAGAAGATTATTTCATTTGGGGACCGGCGAATTTTATTTATTATCCTGAAAAGCAGACTAACAACCCGTTGTTGATAAAGCTCCCTGCCGCTGTGTTGGATGGTAATACGGTGACGCAGATCACCACTAACGGCGGCGTGGAAACTCCATTGCGGCGCGGTAATTATTTGGAACGAGACTTTGGTAATGTGCTAGTGATGGTGCAATCGAGCAGTGATAGTTGTGTGCGGTTTATTGACGGCAGATCGCCAGAGTTAAATTCGTTTGATGATGGTCGTGTGACGATGATCGCACCATATTCGAAATTGGATTCGGTAGCGACTGAAGGGGATGTGCCTGCTGTGCCTGAAGAAATTTTCGGTGCAGAACCCGAGCGCGGCTGGTGCTATACCTACCAACAAGCAGACCTTGCCCGTCAACGTGGCGACTGGGATGCGATCCCTGTATTGTTGAACGAAGCTTTAAGCAAAGGCTACTACCCTAATGATGGATTGGAATGGCTGCCGTTCATGCAAGCCTATGCGGTGCAAGGCAATGTGGAAGAGATCAAGTCCATGCTGAAGCTGGTGGCGGCAGATAAATACTTGCGGTTACAGGTCTGTAACTCGCTCACGAGCCTGATGAAGACAGAAACGCTCAATGGGGATGTATCTTCCTTGATCGAAAAGAATATTTGTAAATAGAACGTTAGAGGTGTTGAAATGAAAAACTTCTTTTCAAGAGTATTTAACGCGCCTTGGTATTCCGTTGTTTTTGGTATCTACCCCATCCTGGCGTTGCTTTCGGCGAATAAAGGACAGGTGGAAGCTTCCGCCATATTAAGACCTTTGTTGCTTTCATTGTTATTCAGTGTTGTGACCTTTCTGTTGGCTTGGCTTGTTTTTCGAAAAGCTCACAAAGCGGCATTCTTTTCTGTTTTGTTCCTTATTCTTTTCTTTACATATGGGCATGTTTATATGTATCTTGAAGAGAAGTTTCCTGAAAATAAGGCAGTTTCATGGTTATGGGTGGTATGGGTGATCCTTTTAGTACTTTCCATTGTATGGGTTACTCGCCCGAAATTGACTTTTGAATCTGCTGCATCTTCTTTGAATGGCATGATTTTGGTGTTGTTGGTTATGTCTGTCACTCAATTGGATTTCAGTACCGCTTCTGGAGACCCACATCGCTTGGGTGCAAGAAATGCGCCCATACAAGATGATCTTGTATTGCCTAAAAACCCGCCGCCCGACGTATATTTCTTCCTGCTTGATTCGTATGGGCGTTCAGATTTGCTTCAAGCTGCATATGGATACGACAATAGCGACTTTGAGAAGGCTTTGGAAGAGCGCGGGTTTTATATCGCTGATGAAAGCCAATCTAATTACGTCCGCACAGAGATTTCATTAGGCTCTTCACTCAATATGCAATACCTTCAAGAGTTAGACCCGGCATTCAACCCACAATCGATTGGCAGAAAAGTGTTATGGGATGCTCTGAAGCACAATGCAGTGCGTTATAACTTTGATACGCTCGGATACGAAACGATTAACTTCGCTTCGGGCTTCGCCTGGTTGGAAATCTCTGATTCTGACCAGTTTATAAGCCCGCCTCCAATCTCTTCTGGTATGACCGAATTTGAAGGCTTGTTTCTGCGCACAACCTGGGCGCGTTATGCAGACCAATGGGGTTGGATCGACTCAGATGCTATTATGGCAGAAGGTTATCGAGACCGCTTCAATACCATCTTCAACAGCATGGACTCCATCTCCAAATCACCTGAGCCAAAATTCGTCTATGCTCATGTCATTTCGCCTCATCCGCCTTTTGTTTTTGACCCCGAAGGCAATCCAACCAACCCCGCCGATTTTTGGAATGATAAACGTCAATATACCAATGAGATGTATAAAAAAGGCTACTTAAATCAATTGCCTTATCTCAACACTCGCATGCTCGAAGCCATTGATACGATTATGGCAAATTCCAAGACACCGCCCGTTATTATTATTCAGGGCGATCACGGTCCGTGGTTGCAGCCCAAAGACAAACGCATGTGGAATTTCACAGCAGTATATATGCCCGGGCATGAAGATACGTTATATCCCACCATTACACCGGTTAACTTGTTTCGGCTTGTCTTCAATAATTATTTTGGCGGCAAATATGATATTCTCAAAGATGTTAGCTATTTCTCGCCAGTTCCGAAACTCTATGAGTTCACTGAAATTCCCAACCCTTACGATGAAGGACATTGATCGATGAAGTACACCGTTTTGCTCACAGCCCCTTACATGCTGCCCTTTGTGGATCGTTTCAACCCTGTCTTTGAGTCTTATGGTATTGAGCTGATCATTCCCAAAGTGGAAGAACGCATGGAAGAAGAGGACATCCTCAAATACGCTGGGCAATTTGATGGCACAGTGTGCGGGGATGACCGCTATAGCGCGCGCGTGATCGAAGCCTGTTTGCCACGCTTGAAAGTCATCTCGAAATGGGGCACAGGTGTCGACTCAATCGACGCCGAGGCTTGTTCCCGTTTTGGGGTGAAGCTTGGGCGAACGCCGAATGCTTTTACCACCCCCGTCGCGGATACGGTCCTTGGCTACATGCTTGCCTTCGCCCGCCGCGGTCCGTGGATGGATGCTGCAATGAAGCGCGGCGAGTGGAAGAAAATTCCGGGCAAAACTCTCAGCGAATGTACGCTGGGTGTTATTGGCATAGGCAATATTGGCAAAGCCGTGACTCGCCGTGCCAAAGCTTTTGGTATGAAAGTTCTCGGCACAGACATCATTGACGTTGATCATGTTTTTGTGGGCGAAAGCGGAATTGAAATAACAGACCTGGATACGCTTTTGGCGAATTCTGATTTTGTCTCTGTCAACTGCGACTTGAACTCGACATCACATCACCTCATCAATGCAAATACATTATCAAAGATGAAGCCCACAGCGGTGCTGATCAATACGGCGCGCGGTCCTATCGTGGATGAAAAAGCTTTGGTCGTGGCACTCAGTTCAGGTCAAGTAGGAGGCGCGGCGCTTGATGTCTTCGAATACGAACCGCTGCCATTGGATAGTCCCTTGCTGAAGATGGACAACGTCATGCTCGCGCCGCATAATTCCAACTCGAGCCCTACGGCTTGGGAACGCATTCATTGGAGCACGATCAAGAATTTGGTCGAGGGCTTGGGACTTGTGCTCTGAAAGAGTATGCAAGTGAGGAAAGAATGAAACAACTTCGTCTCGTATTGCCTTATGTGTTTTTATTCCTACTAACGGCATTTGTGCTTGACTTTGCCAATCCGTTTTTTGATAAGCCTGCCAGAGATGGGGGCTTTTTCCTTTACGCCGGTCAACAGATCGTGGACGGTAAATTGCCGTACCGTGATGTTTGGGACTCAAAAGGACCAGGCATTTTTTATATTAATGCTTTGGGTCTGTTATTGGGCAGTGGTTCGCGCTGGGGTGCTTGGCTGGTGGAATTTTTATGTATCTTCGGAATGTTCTGGCTTTTGTATAACACGCTCTCCAAACGTTGGGGCATTGGCGCGGCGTTGTTCGGTGCTACATTGGCTGGGCTTGGCTTGCGTGCCGTGCTTGGCTACGGCAATTACACTGAAGAATATGCTCTGCTCTTCAACGCAGCCGGACTTGTGCTCTTCCTCGCGATGGTGGATGTGGAGCGCAATTACTGGAAATATATTTGGGTGGGTGCATTCTTTGGCTTGAGCTTTACTTTCCGTGCCAATAACATCGGTGGATTTTTCGCGATTCTTGCTGCGGTTTTCTTGTATCACATGATCAAGCGGAATTATTCAGAAGCATTGCGGATCATTTTTGCGGCGTTGGCTGGTTTTGCTTTGCCGCTTATTGTGTGGGCGTTGTATTTTGCCATTATGGGCAGTGTGGGCGAAATGCTCTATGCCTCCATTCTCTTTAACTTCTCCTACTCTGCTGCCAAAGACCGCGAATGGTTGGATATTTTCGGCGGCTTTGGAAAATACGGCATGGGTTGGGTGGGTTGGTTTACGTTGGTGGCTTGGTTCCTTGCAGGTTTCCGCATGTTGGCGAACTTCGTCCAACGCAAGGTGACGGTTTTTGATACGTTTATGCTGCTTTGGTTTCCGATGGAAATTGTGCTGAGTAATCTCTCTGGCAGGAATTTCACACACTATTACATCAGCTGGGTCTTGGCGGTTGCAATCTACTCTGCCTTTGTGTTTGCCGAATTCTGGCAGTTCACTTTCCGCGTACCTTCCCTGGAAGGTTGGAACGATGGATTTAGTGTCGTCGCTTCTGCAGGATTGATCGTGATGTTGTTTGCCATCTCCCCGAAAACCTGGGGACGATACGGCGAGTCGCTTCGTGTGGGCGGCGAATATATAGATCCGGTCTCTGCTTACATCCGTGATAATAGCAAACCTGAAGACCAATTGTTGACATGGTATCCCGAAATGGGCGTGAACTTTGTGTCTGGGCGTTCGTCGCCGGTGAAGTATGTGTATTATCCGCTGTTCCTGGAAGGCTCCCTTACCAAAGAAATCGAAGACAGCTACTTTGCTGACCTGACGAGCAATCTACCCGAACTGATCCTCGACTGCTCGCGCTCTGTAGATGCCATCCCTTCGCTGGATGCCGCAACGCGTGAAGAGCAATACTCCACGCCGGGTGTGAAGAAGAAAATGTACATTCAACCGAACATGAACGATATTTTTGAATTTGTGGAGCAGAATTATCAACTGGAGAATACGATCGATTCTTGTCTGATCTTCCGGTTGAAGGCTGAATAATTATCAGTGCACGGACTACATTTCCAACAAAAGACTCAACGCAAAGACACAAAGACGCTAAGTCGCAAGGAATAGATATGCCTTTCTTTGCGCCCTAGCGTCTTTGCATTAAGAAGGGGAGATGCAAGACCTTGGGCACAAAGACCGATTTCGACGTAAAATTACTGCATGACCAAAACAATCCTTATTACTGGTGTGGCAGGCGGTATCGGACGAGCCACCCTTGCTCTCTTCTCTCAAAATAATTGGCGAGTCATTGGCGTGGATCGCAATGAGTTTGGCGAAGGCTTCCCAAAGAACGGACTTTTCATCCAAGCGGATATTTCCCGCCCGGAAGAAATGGAATCGATTTTTGACAAAGCCAAAGCCTTCACAGACTCGCTCGATGCGCTTGTGAATAATGCTGCTTTGCAAGTTGCCAAACCATTGGTGGAGACCACTGTTTCTGAATGGGATGCGGTCATGAACGCTAATTTACGCTCCGCATTTCTGGGGGTAAAACTGGCGCATCCCTTGCTCAAGGCTGAGAATGGCGGTGCCATCGTGAACGTCTCTTCTGTCCATGCGGTGCAAACATCTGCCAATATTGCCGCCTATGCCGCCTCCAAAGGCGGACTCCTCGCCCTCACCCGTGCCATGGCAATCGAATTCGCGCCGGATAATATCCGTGTCAATGCCATTTTGCCCGGTGCCGTGGATACGCAAATGCTGCGCGCCGGTCTCGGGCGTGGACATCTCGGCGGCAGTGACATGCAGGAACGGCTGGATAATCTCGCCCGCAAAACGGTCAATGGACGCGTGGGAAAACCTGAAGAGATCGCCAACGCGATTTACTTCCTTGCTGATAATGAGCAATCCTCCTTCATGACCGGTCAAGCCATGATCGTGGATGGTGGTGCGACAGCCAGACTCAGTACGGAGTAATCTGTGAAGACTTTGCAGACAGCACGCTACTTGCTGTTATTGATTTCGGCATTTTTATCTGTCATCAGCGTCCTTACATTAACTCGCCTTGGCGAAAGACCAGAGATGGCGGGTTGGTATGCGATTTATTCGATTTTTATGATCGTCGATTCGGTCATTGTGTTGGCGTGCTATTTTGGGCTACGGAAACCGAGTAAAAGAATTCTTCAAGTAAGCAAGTTTATCTTGGTCATGAATATGGTTTTGACTATATTTGACCAGATAGGGATCGTTGACATTATTTTTATTGTCTTAAATCTAGCAGTGTTAGTATTGCTTTATCTTTCTCGTAAAGAAATTGCACCTGCAAAATAAAGACAAGAAACGAGTTGCAGAATATGACACGCGCAAGAAAAAAGATGAGCAATAGATTCCAGTCTGGTCTCTTTTTGGCAAGGCTGTTATTCTATTTCAATGCGGCATGGTGGCTGTTGTTAGCGGGGATATTTATTTATCAAATGGTGGAAGACAAAAATGGATGGTCATCTGTAATGGTATCCATTTTCTTTCTCGTCATGATCCTCTCTCTCATAATTGGAGCACGCATTGTAAGTGAGCGTGAAAAATGGGCGTTTGTCCTTTGTATCGTAATTGCAGTAGCAAACATCCTTTTTTCCATTTTTGGCTTTTTAGATTTCCTTTTTGTGATCGCAGCTTTGTTCGATCTTGCCATTCTTGGAAGTTTATATTCGATCAAAGGCTATTATCTAAACTCATGAAGAATTCCCTTAAGCAGATCATCCCTCAACCTCTCTGGCAATTCGCACGTGATACATACGACGGTTTTCGCCGAATCCCACAACTTCCCGAAGCCTATTTTCACCCGTGGCGGCGCGAGAGCATTAAGCGGCTTGCAGCACTTAAAGATATTCATAAAGGCAAACGCGCTTTTATTATCGGCAACGGTCCATCCCTGAAGCAGACCGATCTGAGCAAGCTCAAAAATGAGATTACCTTCGGGATGAATCGCATTTACCTTGCTTTCCCTGATCTTGGTTTTACTACTTCATACATTTGCGTCACCAACGATCTTGTCATAGAACAATTCGTCAACGATTTCATTGCGTTGCCAGTTCCACAATTCATTGCTTGGCGCTCTCATCGTCACTACAGTAATCAATTGCCAATCAACCAATTACCCACTTTCGTTTACACCACGTATACCGGTCCGCGTTTTACAACGGATGTCCGCGGGCGGGTTTGGGAGGGGGCAACCGTCACCAACCTCGCATTGCAAATGGCATATCACATGGGCATCGAGAAAGCCATTCTCATTGGTGTCGATCACAACTTCACATCCAAAGGCGACGCCAATAAAACTGTCGTCTCCGAAGGCGATGACCCGAATCATTTCATGCCCAATTATTTTGGCAAGGGCGTCAAATGGCAATTACCTGATCTCGACACCTCTGAAGTCGGTTACATCATGGCACGTGAAGCCTACGTCAAAGCGGGTCGTCAGGTGGTGGATGCAACCGTGGGCGGAAAACTGACCGTCTTCCCTAAAGTGGACTATAACTCACTATTTTAAGAAATATAAATGTGAAAGGCAGTTTCATAATGTTAAGTTCCTATAAGCAATTTTTAGTTTTTTTTATACTTCTTTTTCTAGGAATTATTTTTTCTGGTTGTAAAAGTGAAGTTCAAAGTGTAAAAGTTTTACCGCGTGAAAAACGACCAAATATCATTCTTATCCTTGCTGATGACTTAGATAAAAAACTAGGCACAACTGAATATATGCCTAATCTAAAAACATACTTAATTGATCGCGGAGTTGAGATTGATGACTTTTTGATTACAACACCAATGTGTTGCCCATCTCGTATCAATTTGTTGCGCAGTCAATACACTCATAATCATACTGTTTATAATAATTCAGCTCCTAATGGAGGCTTCCCTAAATTTTTTGAAACCGGCTTTGAGAAATCTACCTTGCCAGTTTGGTTGCAGGCTGCTGGTTATCGTACAGCATTAATTGGGAAGTATATGAATGCTTACCCGCTTACAGATGATCGTACTTATGTTCCTCCAGGTTGGACAGAATGGTATAGTCCTGGAAAAAAGAATGCATATGATGGGTTTGATTATTACCTTAATGAGAATGGTACATTGGTTGCATACCCACCTACTCAGGATAATTTTTTTACAGATGTAATGAGCCGCAAAGGCGTAGATTTTATTGATCGTGCTGCTCAAGAAAAAACCCCATTTTTTTTAATGCTTTCAGCATTTGCGCCTCATGAACCTTCTACCCCTGCTCCTCGGCATCAAAATTTACTACCCGATATTTCTGCGCCTCGTCCTCCGTCTTTTAATGAGGAAGATATGAGTGATAAATCATTTGATATGAGCCATAACCCTTTGCTTAGTGAAGATGATATCCAGAGGATTGATGAAAGATACAGACAACGTGTTCTTTCTATGCTTTCAGTGGATGAAATGATCCCTGAGATTTTTAAGACTCTTGAGAAAAATGGGATACTGGAAAATACTTACATTATTTTTACTTCTGACCAGGGATTTACTTTGGGCGAACACCGTATTGTTGAAGGAAAGAGCTCGTTCTTTGAAGAGGATATTGTGGTTCCTTTTGTTGTACGTGGACCAAATATCCCTGAAGGAGAGAAAATTACAGATGAACTTACTACTGTGATTGATATTGCTCCAACCATCTCCACTTGGGCTGGAGTAGTACCACCAGATTTTGTAGATGGTAGATCGTTTGCAGAATTATTGGATAAAAATGTAATACATAAAAAGAATATACGAAACACCTTTTTGCTAGAGGAATATGCCTTTAAGGGTGAGGAACAAGGATGGAAAATTCCAGATATATTTGCGTCTTTAGTCGTTCCTCATTTACCTGAGGCAGAAGATCTTCCTAAAATGATTGGTATAAGGACATTGGAATATACATATTTAGAACGTCCAGATGGTTTTGTAGAACTTTATAACTTGGCTGAAGACCCGTATCAACTACAAAATATAGCATCTGTAGTTTCTCCAGATTTGATAAATAGTTTTTCAGTGCTACTTCATAAGATGGGAAATTGTAAGGCTTCTGAATGTATGTTGCTTGATCAAGAAACTGTGCCTTAATAAAATAAAGATTACAATAAAGTTACTTCGGATAATTATTTTTTCATGGATCAACCGCTTCTCTCTGGACCTCGCGTCTGGTCTGCCCTCTTCATCCTGCTCCTCGCCCTGGGTGGACTCCTGCGCCTTCTCGATCTCACCGACCCTCCACTTGACTTTCATACCTCGCGCCAACTTCGCAACTCGCTAGTTGCGCGTGAGATCTATTACAACGCCTTGCCATCTGCCACGGAAGAGCAACGTCAACTTGCCACGTCGTTTGCAAACGCAGTCGGAAAGTATGAACCTCCCGTTATTGAAACCATTGTTGGGTACTCCTACTTCCTGACCGACGGCGAGACGATAGCCGTCGCTCGTATCTGGGAGACCTTCTTCTGGCTTGTAGCTGGAGTTGCCCTCTTTGACCTGATGCGCCGTGTCACAAATCCATGGGCGGCATTGATCGCGATGGCATATTATTTCGTGTTGCCATTTTCTGTGGAAGTCAGCCGTTCCTTCCAACCCGACCCATTGATGACCTCTGCTTTTGTCATTGGCATCTACTTCCTCTATCGCTGGAGTGAGGATAGTTCCCCACTGATTGCAGGGGAAAAACTTGGAAATGCCTCCACATGGAAGTGGGCGCTTCTCGCGGCTGTCTTTTTGGGCTTTGCCACCTTCGTCAAAATTGTCATCGCTTTTTTCGTAGGGACGGCTGCCATTTCGCTGGTGCTTTTCACACTTGGCAAAGATTTTTGGAAGTCTAAGCAAGTGTGGGCAATGGCTGCCATTATGGTAGTCCCTGCTTTGTTATATTATGTGGTTTTGAATCAAGGTCGCTCTACCGAATACTTTTTCTCATGGACAGTCGCCTTGATGAAGCTCATCACCAGCACCGATTTCTACACCAAATGGCTGGCGTTCCTTGGTACCCTCTTCGGGCTGACTATCCTTTTCCTCAGCATTGCTGGCGCGTTTATCGCCCCATCACGGATGCGTTGGCTGCTCATCAGTCTGTGGATCGGTTACCTGCTTTACGGCTTGACCTTGCCTTTCCAGATGTACACCCATAGTTATTACCACATTCAACTGATTCCCATTCTTGTGTTGGGGTTGGCTGTGGCGTTGAATCCGCTAACTGAATATGTATCAACTTTGGGCGGAGTCGGACGCGTAGGTTTCATCGTGTTGGTTGTGGCTGTGATCGGATATCAAGCGTATGCGGCACGGTCTGTCCTCGTTGCTGAAAGTTTCCGCCACGAACCTGCGTTTTGGAATGAGGTTGGTGAAGCGTTTCCATCCGATGCAAAGGTCATTGCGTTGACGCAGGATTATGGCTTTCGCTTAATGCTTTATGGTTGGCGTAAAGTGGATTTGTGGCCTGTTGCCACAGAGCTGAGCGCCACCCGCAACCCTGATAAAGATAATGCGGCTCAGTTTGATGAATTGACAGCAGGCGAAGAGTATTTCCTAGTCACCGCGTTCGGGCAGTTGGATAAACAGCCCGGTTTGAAAAAAATATTAGACACTTATCCTATTGCTGTGCAAGGCGAAGGATATGTTCTTTACGACATAAAAAAATGACTCTCGTTTCCATCATCACTCCCTCCTATAACCAAGCCAAGTATCTTGAGCAGACGATTCAATCGGTCTTAAGTCAGGATTATCCGCGCATTGAATACATCGTTGTGGATGGTAAATCCAAAGATGGCAGTGTGGACATCATCAAACGATATGCCGATAAACTTGCATACTGGATAAGTGAGAAAGATAAGGGACAGGCAGATGCCATCAATAAGGGGTTCGCGCGTGCCACTGGAGAGATCATTGCCTGGCTTAACTCAGATGATTATTATTTGCCGGGCGCAGTAAGTGCTGCGGTGAAAGTTTTTGAAGAAAATCCTGAAATTGTTTTGGTTTATGGAAATATGCTTGCGGTAGATGAGCACGGGCAAACCTTCAACACCCTGACCTATAACCAATTAACGCTCAGAGACCTGCTTTGTTTTCAGATCATTGGGCAACCGGCGGTGTTCATGCGCCGCTCCGCTTTGCAAAAAACGAACGGACTTGATGCTACCTTCCATTTTTTGCTAGACCATTTACTTTGGATACAAATCGCCAAACAAGGCAAGATATTGCATGTGAATCAGACCTGGGCTGCGGCACGATATCATGCAGAGGCGAAGAATGTTTCCAAAGCAGCTGAGTTTGGGCGCGAAGCGTTTCGCATTTTAGAGACGATTGCACAAGATAAAGATCTTGCTAGAACTCTTCTAAGTGTGGATCGTCGTGCGCACGCCTCTGCCTTCCGAGTCGATGCACGCTATCTGCTCGATGGTGGCTACTCAGCCAAGGCATTGCAGCAATGGTTCCGCGCGTTATTGATCCACCCTCCAACTGCTTTGGGGCGAATGAATATTTTTGTTTCAAGCTTATTACATTTGTTGGGCTTGGGGAAAATGCGCGATGCCGTTTTGGCACAGCGTAAGAAAAATCTATCAGGTTAGATCTTTCTTCTGGGGATTAAATCGTTTTAATATTCATACATCACTCCTTGGGCACGCTCAGCCCTGTCTTCGGCGGACGTTTCCCGCTTAAATAGAATTCACGGTTCTTTTTGACATAGTGGGGAAAATCTTCTTTCCATGCCTTGCGTGGATCGTAACCAAAGAGCTCTACATATGCACTGAATAAAGTCTCATTTTGCGAAGCGATGTAATGCGGGTTGCGAAAGAAAGCTTCCAAATAGCCCGCTACGAACTCGCCGTTATTTTGAAACACATAAGGGCTGCCAATCGGCATCGGCTGAGACATATCTCCATGGTGGCGAGCCAGATATCGGTCCAGTTCGAGGCGTTTGCCTGTGAGGAATAATTCCCGCGCAAGCGGATTGAAAATATCCCCGTCGCTTGCTTTTAATCCCGGATACAACCCATCGGCTCTTCCCATCGACCTGGAACCTGCATCAAAATGATCGAGCATATGCCCCAACTCATGCAGGAACGGGCATACCCCCGGTTTATCGCCATTGAAGCCTTCAAAGAGGCGCGAAATGACGATCTGGATACATTCGCGTGAGGGGTTATAACATCCACCCATGATGCCCCCATCTTCATGAAATGCTTCGAGGGTTGTGTAAAGCTGAAAGTGGCGGGGTGTGGAGAAAAATCGCTCAAGAATATTTTGTCGAAAGAAAAAGACTTCAGCAAGGTGACCCGCTACTAAATACCGAGCAGACTTTGGAAGCTGTTGAGTGATGTTTGACGCTTTTGAAGCGAAAAGTTGAATATCGAAATTCAAGTGTGTTGCGACATCTTGAACAAGCCGATAAAAAGTATCAGTCTCTGAAGAAGAGAGCATGTTGATGATCGGAAAATAAAGGTCAAGCGAACGGAAGTTTCCTGAAGCATCGAAACTTAATGCACTTGACTGTGGTTTGCACTGACCATTGGTTAAGCGCTCGTATTGTTGTTTGGCTTCGTCAATAGAGATAAGTGAGTTAGATATAGAACCAGTCATAAATACTCGTTTTAGAATAGCACAAAATGAGGCACTTCTCAATATCTTGCAAATTTTCCCCTCATAAATCTACGTTACAATTATCTTCGTATCATGAACGAAACAGCCTCTTTTTTCTCCACAAAAACCGCGCGGACTTTCGCTTTGCTTATCATTTTTGCTTTTAGCATCGCCATCCGCCTATATGACCTGACCGACCTGCCGCTTGATTTTCATTCTACGCGTCAACTACTTTCGCTGTTGAAGGCACGCGGCATGTACTATGAAACCCGTACCGACGTTTCACCCGAAGAACGTACGTTTGCCATTCAGCAATGGGAACTGCGGGCTTCTGTTGAACCGGAATTTTTCGAACACATCGTCGCATGGACTTACCAATTTACCGGGGAACAGATCTGGGTGGCGCGTGTGTATTCATCCGCGTTTTGGATCATCGGTGGTATCTTCCTCTTTCTGCTTGCGCGTCGCCTTACATCAGAAGATGGCGCTATCGCTGCCACGGCAATCTATCTACTTTTGCCATATGCCATCATCGCCAGTCGCAGCTTCCAACCTGATCCGCTCATGACGATGTTGATCGTGCTATTTTTGTGGGCGGTTTGGGAATGGTCAAGTTCAACCACATGGGTGTATACCGTCCTTGCCGGTCTCTTCGGTGGACTTGCCATCTTCATCAAATTTCCGGCGGCATTCTTTGTGGTAGGCGGAGGCTTGGGCGCGGTACTCAGTCACAGGTCCATAAAAGAGGCGTTGAAGAATCCGCAGCTTTATCTCATGGCATTGTTGGGCATTCTTCCTGGCATGGGCTATCTCATCTATGGCATCTTCGTCGCTGGGTATCTCGGTCAGCAATTCAGCGGGCGTTTCATCCCCACCCTGTTTCTCAGCCCTTCGTATTATGTGGGCTGGTTGAACATGTTGAACCTTGTTGCGGGTGGAATGATTTTGATGCTCGCCCTGCTCGGCATCTTTTTTTATGACGAAAACAAACGCCGCTTCCTTCTTGGACTTTGGGCTGGGTACGCCCTCTTTGGCTTTTACTTCAACTTTCACATTTCTACCCACGATTACTACTCCCTGCCATTGCTCCCTATCCTTGCGCTTTCTATCGCGCCGTTAGCGGATTCATTCCTTACCAAACTCGCACAACTCACCCAAACAAAATTTCTACGTCTTTCTTCTTTCATCATTCTTCTTATTGGTTTAATTGCTTCTCTTTGGAATACCCGCAACCAACTTAATGCCGTGGATTATCGTCCGCAAACTGCGATGTGGGTAGAGATCCACTCCCTAACCGCTGACTACAACCTCGGCGGGCTGACTCAGGATTACGGTTCGCGTATGGCGTATTGGGGCCGGCAAAATCTCACCTCCTGGCCCTCCTATGGCGACTTGTTATACGGCAAGGAACGCGGCAGCGCTCAAAAAGATTTCGAAGACCAATGGAATGAATTGATGCCAAAGAAAGAGCTATTCCTTGTAACCGATTTCAAAGACCTTGACCTTCAACCATTCCTCAAAGCGAAGCTGAGCACCTATCCCATCTTCGCTCAAGGAGATGGCTACGTGATCTATCAACTGAAGCCCTAAAACAGGATATTGTTTAATGACGTTTGAGAAAAAACAAAATGATGTGAACTATGCACTTTGGGCGGTGAATATTGCATTATGGATGACGATTGGGCTTTATGCCTTTATGGGAATTTATTCTCGCTACCTTGCAGATGATTATTGCGAGGCGATGCGAGTCTCTGAGGCTTCTTCGCCCCTTGCCGCCACTATCCAACGCTACATGACTCCGGGGTGGCCGCGAGAAACCATGCGGTATTCCAATATCCTATTTGTTGGCATTAGTGAACTGCTTGGTAAATACAGCATGCAACTCACTATTCCATTGCTGATCGTGCTGTGGGGAGTTGGGCTAACATGGTTGCTTCATGAAGTTCGTCTATTTTTCGATCTGAAGATCAGCCTTAGAGAAGAACTGTTTCTAAGTTCATTGCTTGTATTTATCAGCTTTCTAATGTCTTCTGACTTGTTTCAAGTTATTTATTGGCGCTCGTCCGCGATGACGCACTTTGCACCGCTTGTGTTGGGCTCTTTCTTTTGTGCTTTTTTAATAAAGATGCTACGTCAAGATGAAAAGAAACCAGTATCCATCTTTGTATACATAGGATCGTATTTCATCTCTTTTCTACTCGCAGGGTTTTCAGAGCCTCCAGTCACAG
Source organism: Anaerolineales bacterium (assembly GCA_046328915.1). Lineage (GTDB taxonomy): Bacteria > Chloroflexota > Anaerolineae > Anaerolineales > Villigracilaceae > Villigracilis. The sequence continues at coordinate 114,937 of JAXLVR010000006.1, forward strand.
TTGCAATTACAGCGTGTGTCTTTTTGCTGATCTTTTTTTATTTTTGGGATACTTCAAAAAGTAAGAATAGACGTTTGATCTTATTGTCCATTACCCTTGCTGGGGTGATTTCAGGGCTTGCAGCCATGTTCCTTTCACCAGCCGTAGGTGACTATCAACGTGGCGAGCCGGTAAATATGGTTGCAGTTCTACTCAACTCATTCTTATACAGCCTCCAGTTTATGCTTGATTTGGTAAAGAGCTTTCCTTTACCCTTGGCAGTTTGCCTACTCTTGCCAGGTTTATTTTTCTGGGTTTATTCTCCTGCACTTCAAGAAAGTACCACTCGACTTGATCCACGCAAGTTATGGATGGTGATATTGCTTATCTTTTTCATTGTCTGGATATTGATTGCGGCAAGTTTTTCTCCCAGCGTCTACGGGCAGGGATATCCAGCCGGGCGTGCAAGATTTTTGGGCAGCAGTATGTTTGTGGCATTTATTATATTTTTGGGCGCTTCATTAGGTATCATATTTGCCAACTACGTCAAACCTGTATCGGCATCTTTACAAAAAATAACTATTTTTGTATTTGTGCTTATTGGAGTGATATACCCGCTTCGAAGAGATATAGCGACATATTCTTCAGACCTCCCAGAAAATCGAACACGTGCCATGTATTGGGATTTAAGATATGCTCAAATTCAACGTAAAATAGCGAATGGAGAAACAGATTTACAGATCCCAGCTTTTTCAGGTATCCATGGCATAAAAGAATTAGATCTCCGCACAAACTTTGTTTACAATGTGTGCGCAGCCAAACTGTATGGGGCAAATTCTATTAGTACCTATAGCGTGCAGGAAAAAGACTTTATGGAGGCATTAAGTGAGTGACCAAACCCCTATCCTCGTCACCGGCTCTCACCGTAGTGGAACGACCTGGGTTGGCAGAATGCTTGCCGCCGATGCAGATACTGCTTATATCAGTGAACCGCTCAATGTCCATCACCGCCCGGGTGTGTATCGCACACCGGTCCAATATTGGTACACCTACATTACCGACGAGAACGGTGCGCAATACCTGCCTGCCTTCAACGAATTGCTTGATTTTAAATATCACACCGTGCGTGAAACCCTTTCGTTACGTTCGTTTAAAGACTTCCTGCGTATGGGGCGTGACTTCCACACATTCTTCAATGGTAGTATGCAAGGTCAACGCATCTTGATCAAAGACCCGTTTGCGGTCTTTTCTACGCCGTGGTTTGAAAAGCAATTGCATTGCAAAGTTGTTATCACCGTTCGTCACCCCGGCGGTTTCGTCAGCAGCCTCAAGCGCCTTGGCTGGCACTTTGACTTTGGGAATTTCCTCAACCAACCGCTCTTCATGCGCGATCATCTTGAAGGCGACCGCGCCGCGATGGAGTCTATGCCGAAGGATGACATTATTGGGCAAGCTGCGTTGCTGTGGAAAATAATCTACCGCTTCGTTGCCTCGACCCGAACCGGATACCCAAAATTTCACATTGTGCGCCACGAAGACCTTTCCCGTGACCCTATTAGCGGATATCAAACCTTGTACCAATCTTTAAACTTGGGCTTTACTGACCGTGTCAAAGATATCATCCAAAATTCCAGCAGTTCCGAGAACCCGGCAAAACTGGCGAAGAATAAGACTCACTCCGTTAAACTCGATAGCCGCGCCAACCTCGATAACTGGAAGAAGATTCTCTCCCCCGAAGAAGTGACGCGCATCCGCAAGATCACAGAGGGCGTTTCCGAGTCTTTCTATTCAGATGAGGAATGGAAATAGATTTTTTGTACACGGATTTTACGGAATATACGGAAAAGACCAAAAAAGACTTTCGTATTTTTTTCCGTGATTTCCGTGCCTTCCGCGTACTAAACTCCCCATGAAACCAGCCTCTCTCCCCCTCGTCACCATCGTCACCCCCTCCTTCAACCAAGCGGACTATCTCGAAGCGACGATCAACTCCGTCCTTGAGCAATCCTATCCACACATCGAATACATCATCATGGACGGTGGCTCGACCGATGGCAGTGTGGACATCATCAAAAAATATGAAGGACGAATCGCTTCATGGGTCAGTGAACAGGACAATGGTCAGACCGATGCGATCAATAAAGGTTTCAACCGTGCTAAGGGTGACATTCTCGCCTGGCTTAATTCTGACGACACCTATGCCAATCCCAACGCGGTTGCAGATGCGGTGAATTTCCTCATTGCAAATCCCGATGTTGCCATGGTCTATGCCGATTGCAACTTCATCGATGAGACAGGAACGTTCATTGGCAAATTTGCCTCCCGCCAAACCGACTATGCCAAACTACGCACGGGCTACGTTCATATCCCGCAACAGACCATGTTCTTCCGCTCCAAGTATTGGAAGGAACTTGGTCCACTCGACCCTTCTTTTTATTTTGCAATGGACTACGACCTGTGGGTGCGCATTGCCAAGCGCGCGTCGATTCAATATCTGCCCGGCAAGACGTGGGCAAATTTCCGCATCCACACCTCCAGCAAGACCAACGTCAATGACGAGCGCGGCTGGAAAGAAATGCTGCGCGTCCACTATCGTGATGGCGGCTCCTTCTTTTCTCCAATTGTGGCAAAATACTACGTGCGCAAAGTGATTGGTCCGCTTTGGAAGTGGCGTATCAAAAAAACGTAAATCAACAATCGAAAATCCTAAATGAACTTTTTCCTCTCCTCTCCCTCCCTCGACGATCTCATCCACCTGCTCAAAGCTTGGCGTTTTTGGGTATTGGGCGCCATCATTGGCTCAGCCATTGGCGCGGCGTTTTACTACATTGCCCCGCCGCCTTATCGTGCAAAAGCCACCGTTAACGTGGATTTTAATTTTGAAGAAGCTTTCCCAACCAACACAGACCGGCAGGATTTTTACTATCTCGAGCGTGAGGCTCGTAAAATGGTGGAACTGGCTTGGTCTGATGATGTGTTGACCGAATTGAACTCGCCGGTCGAAGAATTGCGCGCAGGCAAGCTGACGCTCTCCCAGCCCGCGGAAGCCGGTTGGCATTTCTATGCAGACGATAAAGACCCACAAAAAGCAGAAGAGCTTGCTTCTGCATGGGCAAATGCGTTTGTAGAGAAAGCTCAAGCTGAAATTAAAGCAGGCAACCTGAACGAATTCATCAAACTCGAAGTGACCCAATCTGTAAAACTCCCCAAAGAACGCAGCCTTCCACTAAGTCATTACATGTTAGTTGGAGTGTTCAGCCTTCTTTTTCTTGCTGTCTTCATTGTCTTATTTATTAAACCTAAAACAAAATGAAGAGTTCGATTCTTTCTCTTGATACCCTCCCGCGCCTTTTATGGGGATTGGCATTACTCACCTTACCTGTCACCAGCTTCCGTTGGTTTCCGGGCTTGGGTGAAAGCACGCTTGTCCGTCCGCTGGCGTTATATCCGCTGGCATTGCTTTTTCCGTTGTTGCTTGTTTTGGCGTGGCGTAAAAAGATTCAGCTCACATGGGCAGGGGCATTTGTAGCGTTGGGCGTTTTTGTCTTATTTGTATTTGTCTCTGCTGCAATTGGCTCACTCATCAACCCCATCCCATTGCGTGGACAAACCTATGATGGTCGTGTTATCCGTGCTCTAATCACGCTTTTTATTGGCATCGCATTCTTCATCGCCGCTGTGTGGATGAACAAAGACGAAGAAGATTTGCGCTTCACGGTCAAATGGATTTTTGCAGGTCTGTGCCTCGACATTGCTTGGAGCGGTTTACAAGCGTTCACTTTTTATACAGGCTTGCTAAATAAAGAGATGGTCACACATTGGCAGCTCGCCTTTTCGATGCGTGAACTCGTCCGCACGAACCGCATCTCCGGTTTGGCGTATGAACCGGCGTGGCTGGCAGGACAAATCGCGACGACATTCTTTCCCTTCCTGTTCGCCGCTGTGTTGACGAAATACCGCCTCACACGCCTATCATGGTTGGAGCCTGCGTTGCTGGTCTTAACCACACTGGTGCTTTTTGCTACCTACTCTCGTGGCGGCTTGCTCATCGTCCTTGGTACATCCGGCTTGATGATGTTACTTTTCGGACAAGACATTCTCCGTAATATTTGGACTTGGTTTATAAGTGGATTCAAAGAACGACGTCTCGCATCTTTCGTCTTTCGTCTTTCGATCATCATTGCATTTGTAACTGTGATTGTTGGCGCATTTGTCTTCCTCAGCCAGAAGAATTACTTCCGCCGTTTGTGGGAAATCAACGCCGAAAGTTTGAGCGAATATATCGTGGACATCAACGCTGGCGCGCGCGGAGCGTACTCGGTTGGGGCGTTGGGAGCGTTTTCAGAATACCCGCTAACAGGCGTCGGTTTGGGAGGAAGCGGGTTCTACATCTATCAGAATCTGCCTGATTGGTCGTTGACTACTGTTCCAGAAATCGCCAAGCAACTGAATCCAGCGAATAAGTTATATCCGAATCCCAAAAATCTTTATGTGCGTTTGTTGGCAGAAACAGGGCTGTTCGGCTTTGTTCTGTTCATCGCGTTTCTTTTCAATGTGTTGGGCGAGACGCTCTCACTTTTCAAACGCAGTGAGGTGTGGGCACGCTTTGCGGTGGTGGCTGGTGTATTTGCGTGGGTGGCTATCGCCCTGTATAATTTCACTCAGGATTCGCTTACCACCCCGAATATCTGGATCGTGCCGGGGATTTTGGTGGGGCTTGCTACACATCAATCGAACAAGGAAGTTTCATGATCGTTCTCTCTGTAGGGATGCCGCGCGCTGGGTCGGGCTGGCACTATAACCTCATTCACGACCTGATGAAAACCACGGGCTGCGCTGATGCGCAGGATATTCGTAAAAAATATGGCTTGCAAAAGATCCTTACTGAGGTGAATTGCAACATTGGTGTGCTTTCTGCGCGACGTTTGGCAATGGTGACCCTGCCTGCTTTAATGGGCAATACCTTTGTTATCAAAGCCCATGCAGGTCCTTCATCTGTTTCGCGTTTATTGGCTTCTCTGGGTGTGTTGCGTATTACGTATATCTATCGCGATCCACGTGATGCCATGCTTTCTGCATTTGATTATGGTCAGCGGGCGCTTGCCAAGGGACGTCCAAATGCCTTCTCGCATCTTTCCAATTTTGAGAAGAGTGTGGACTTTATGATGGAATATGTCCATATTTGGGAACGCTGGATGGTTGAGAAAAATGTACTCATCGCCCGCTACGAAGACTTACTCACAAATTATGACGTTGAGTCTGCTAAATTGGTGGAATATCTCAAATTAGATGCAAACAAGCCTGAGGTGCGCGCGGTAATTGAGCAGTATCGTCCCGGCGCAAATGACGGGCAACAAGGGTTGCATTTCTACAAAGGCAAGATCGGGCGCTTCCGTGACGCCTATACAAGCGAGCAACAGAAGGTTCTAATTGAAAAAATAAGCCCATATTTGGAACGAATGGGGTACGAGAAGTGATATTCTCTTCAGGTGTAATCTGACTGTAACGTCGAAGATGTTGTCGAAACATCCCTTTTTCGTTATCATAGGCTGGCAATGATGAAACGATTTGAAACCCCCTACATGGCAGATTGGTTTGCCATTTCGCTGCGCTGGATCATGCTGGTGGGGCTGATTGTTTCATTAGGGTTAGGGGAGAAATTAGATGCCGGTGCTACCTGGCCCTTGGGGCTAATGATCATTTGGAATTTAGGGATGACGGCGCTTGCTGGCTTGAATATCCGTACCCAATATCATCGCCGCCTTAATATTGCAGTTGACTTAATCCTTACAGGGGCATTTTTCTGGGCTCAGGGTGGTGTTCGCGGACCTGCCTTTTGGGCAGGGTTGCTCCCTATTTTGACAGGTTCTATCTACTTTGAGTTGATTGGTGCAGTTGTAGCTGCACTTTTGTTCTCTGGGTTTGTCATCTACACCGGCACACGGGGAGATGGAAATATCACCCTTGCTTTTCTTGTCGCTGCAATCCTAAGCGTTTTAGGTGTTCTTTTTGGTTTTCTTGGGCGTAGGCTCATGGATCACATGCGTAAGAATCGAGCATTATGGGTGGATACAGAAGAGAAGAAACGTGCGATTCAAAATGAGCGTATGCGTGCAATTTATGAACTAACCTCTACGCTTTCTACAACTCTCAGTTATAAACGCGTGCTCGACTCGGCACTCGATATGAGCGCTTCAGCGCTAAACCCCAACCTTGACCCAGAACAAACAACAAGTGACCCTCTTGTGGGTGTCGTCATGCTTTTTAACGCAGGCAAATTGCGTATCGGTTCTGCTCGTCGCTTTACTAATGCAGACATGCGAATCACCTTCGACGGGGCAGAAGGCGTTTTGAAAAAAGCGCTCGATGAAGGGGAGCCGGTTACATTCAAAGATATTGGCTATGACCAGGAACTAGGGCGAGTTGTTGCGCTCCGTAATTGCACAGGCGGATATGTATTTCCGCTTCGCAGCGGTTTCAATGTGTACGGGGTGATGCTCTTTGCTCACCCAGAACCCGGATACTTCAACACGGAACGTACTAACCTATTGGATATTATTGGGCGTCAGGCAGTGGTCGCTATTCAGAATGCCCGCCTCTATCAAGACCTGGTGGAGGAAAAAGAACGCCTCGCGGATGTGTATGAAGAGGCACGCAAGAAACTTGCACGTGACCTGCACGACGGTCCAACTCAATCTGTAGCTGCTATGGCAATGCGTTTGAACATTGCCCGCCGTATGTTGGCAAAAGATACTAAATTGGCGAATGAAGAACTCGTCAAATTGGAAGAACTTGCTCATCGCACGACCAAAGAAATCCGCCATATGCTCTTCACCTTACGCCCACTGATCCTCGAATCGCAGGGCTTGGGAGCTGCCATTCAGTCTATGGCAGATAAGATGATGGAGACCTTTTCGCAGCGTGTGGTAGTGGAGATCGATGATCGTGCCGTTCAGCAATTGGAAATGGGGAAGCAGGGCGTCATTTTCTACATCATTGAAGAAGCGGTCAATAATGCCCGTAAACACGCTGCTGCCGAGGCAATCACGGTCAGGCTGCGTCAAGTAGAAGTGGGCATTGTACTTTTGGAAATTCAAGATAATGGCGCTGGCTTTGACGTAAAAGCCATTACGCAAAATTATGACAAGCGTTCCAGTAGCAGCTTGGGAATGATCAACTTGCAAGAGCGTGCCGAATTGGTAAACGGTTTGCTAAATATAGACTCCGCACCGGGCAAAGGCACCAATGTGCAGGTCTATATTCCTCTCACAGAAGAAGCTGCCGATCGCCTGCATCATGCCCGCAGGTCTGCATAGTCATGCCGTTCGTACAAGGCATTCATTACTCTTTTCATCAACCCAAAGAATCTAACCCCAACCGCCCGCCGCTCATTCTTATCCATGGCGCTGGCGGTAGTTTTTTGTCTTTTCACCCTTACTTGCGCCGTTTACAAGATGAAACTATTTATGCCTTAGACCTACCCGGTCATGGACAATCCCAAGCTGAGGGTAGGCATTCCATTGAAGAATATGCAGATGACATTGCCAGCTTTATGGATAACCTGCACATTGAATTGGTAGTCATCACTGGGCTTTCGATGGGCAGTGGCATCGCATTGACTCTCGCTTTGAAATATCCACACAAAGTTGCAGCCTTGGTCGTAATGGGTGGCGGCGCGAAACTTCGGGTCGCACAGTCCACGCTTGATACTGTAGGAAACCTCGCAACATTTGAATCAGCCGTTGAGTCTATTAACCGAGCCTGTTTCAGCTCGTATGCTTCTGAAGAACTCGTTGCACTTTCAAAAAAGAGTATGCTCGGTACGGGTCCATCTATTTTGTTAGATGACTATCTCGCTTGCAATCAATTGGATGTCACTCCGCATTTGGATCAAATTCAAATCCCTACGCTCATTCTTTGCGGCACGGAGGATGTTATGACACCTCCTAAACATTCACAATATTTGAAAGACCATCTTCCCAATGCACAACTTTATTTTTTAGAAAAGACCGGACATATGTTGACGCTTGAGCAACCTGAAATAGTTGCGAAGCTATTGAAACAATTCTTGGATGAACTTCCGTCTCTTTCTTAGCCGTTAACTGTTTCTCTCCATTTGGCTTTTGTTTATGCAGTGAACATTCTTTTCAAGATTGGCATTGCAGCAATCATCGCCCGTGCCCGATGACTCAACCTATTCTTCTCGCTCATTTCAAGCTCAGACATTGTTTTGCCAAGTTCTGGCATGAAGAAGATAGGGTCATACCCAAAACCGCCGCTGCCACGCTCCTCAGAGATAATCTCACCGTAACAATTTCCTTCGGCAAACTCAACATTGCCATTCGGTGTTGCAACCGCAATTGTGGCATGGAAGTGTGCCTTCCATGGGTGCGGCTTGCCCTTAAGATTGCTCAAAAGAAAATCTCGTCGGTCTTTATCATTCGCACCAGGTTTGGGTGAATACCGCGCCGAATATAACCCCGGAGCACCTCCTAATGCCTCTACCTCAAGCCCTGAGTCATCGGCTAGGGAGATCAGCCCGCTGGCTTGGGCGAAGGCAATGGCTTTTTTGCCGGCATTTTCTTGGTAATTCGATCCGTCTTCCTCTACTTCGAGTTTTAGATTAATCTGCGCTGGTGTGACGAATTCAATACCAGACCCGGTCAATAATTCTTGCAGCTCCAAAACTTTTCCCTGATTATTTGTAGCGATAAGTAGTTTATTCATAGTATCCTTTTTAAGTTGACAGTCACTTTCAAAGTGACTGTCAACTAGTGATCGTTTTTATTGCCCACTGCGTATGAGATTGCACGAGTGGCTCTTCATCTTGTGCAGCTTGTTCAAGAATAGGAATATCTTTTTTGTTTTTATTGTTTCCAACAGCAATGGCGATATTACGCAAATATCCACGCCGTTTGGCGCGTTTGATCGGAGACCGCTTGAAGCGTTGATTAAACGCTGAGGGTGTTAGAAGCAGGTCCGAGGTCTGCACGGGAAGCGGAATGGATGGCTTGAAGGCGGGGTCAGCTGGCGAGGAGAATCGATTCCATGGGCAGACCTGTTGACAGATGTCGCATCCAAAGACCCAATTACTTATTTTGGAACGCAGAGTTTCGGGGACATCCCCTTTGTTTTCAATAGTGAGATACGAGATGCAACGACGAGCATCGATGGTGCGGTTGGGAAGGATGCATTGTGTGGGGCAGGCATCAATACAGCGAGTACAGGTGCCGCAATGATCTGTTTGGAAAGGCTCATCGGGTTCTAGTTCGATGCCAAGTAGAATTTCTGCGAGAAAGAACGTGGAGCCTTTCTGCGGGTGGATGAGCATGGAGTTTTTACCAATCCAACCCAGCCCGGCACGTTGTGCCAGCTCACGCTCCAAGATCGGACCCGTATCTGTGTAATAGCGATTCGGAACAGCATGCCCCACTTGTTCTTCTATGAATTGTACAAGCTCTTGTAACCGCGCTGGAATGACGTCATGATAATCATCACCAAGCGCATAGGATGCGATTTGAAATTCGGCATCATTCTGCTTAAGCGGGGAATAAGGTAGTGCGAGAACAATGATCGATTTGCATTCAGGAAGAATTAATTTCGGGTCTGCACGCCGCGAAAGGTTTCGTTCTGCGGTGAGATAATCCATGGTGGCATGGTGATTCGCTTTCAGCCATTCTTGGAAAATGTCAAAATGAGCAGGTGCTTCAGAAGAAGTAACGCCAGCCAGGACAAATCCCAGCTGGCGCGTTTTATCTTTTATTGCTTGCTTGAGTGTGACTGTACTATTGGACAACGATCTTGACGGTTAACTGTTTTCCGGGCTGCCCAAATGGAATGCCCTTGGCATTAACCATTTGCCAAACGCCCAAGTATTCGCCCGGAGTAGTGGGTGCTGTGAACTGAACGGACACGTCAACTTCTTGCCCAGGAGCAACGAGTGCTGCAAGCGGAATGGGTTGAGCGCTCATCTGTTGATTTGGCGGGTTGCTATAAGAGAAGATGGCTTTGTAGCTAGTATCCCAAGTACAGATGCCCGTATTCTTGATTTTCCACGTTTTTACAAAATCCTGCCCAGGTGTCATAGGTGTCCCATCTGGGATGGTCACATCGATGGTGGCTGGATTAAAATCATAGTCATCGCAGAGAGCATCGGGTGTTAACGCTGCCAATGTTGGGTCAATGGTAGGAAGAACCGCAGGTGTTTCTGTAGGCAGCGATGTGGCAGTTTCTGTAGGTAGAGGAAGCGGCGTTGGCGTAAAGAAAGCGGCTGTCAATGTGAATTCAGCTATCACCGTACTGGCTGCTGAGGTGCGGACTGCATTTACATCAGGCGTAGGCTCAATTGGCGTAGCAGGCGCACATGCAGACAGTGCAAACATAATTATTAGCGGTAGGATGATTTTTTTCATTTTTTTTATTCCCTTACAGAAATGACTCTGACCCATACCAACGAGCCAAAATATTGACCGGCATCATCCTTGAGTTTGAAGTACCAAGTGTAATCACCCGGGTCTTTGGGAGCTCTCATCGGAACAGAGAAAGTTCCAGTTTTGCCGGGCTCAACGAAGGGACCAGTCTTCGGTATGATGAAATCTTTTTTAGGAAGTACGTATAAAGGACCATTAGAGAATTCTTGAACAAAAGCGAAGGTGTACCCTTCGTCCCAGGCACAAGTGCCTGTATTTATGAAATCCCAACTTTTAGTGAAGTCTGTATTGGCACTTATTGTTTTTCCGTCATAGGGTTGAGACTCACTTACAAGATACCCGTCATTACAGCCATTTTTAGTAGTAGTGGTGCTGTAAACGCCAACCGTTGCTGTAAAAGATAACCCGCTTTGAGGGGTCAGCCCTGGCTGTTGGGTATTAAACACAAATGGTGTATTCGTTGCAATATTGAATGCGTCAGATGTTGGGATCGGAGGCAGCGTATTAGTTGGAACAGCAGTGTTTGTTGGAAGTGGGGTAGGCGGAATTGCGGCAGCCGTTTGAGTTGCCTGACTGGCAACTTCGGTCAAAACTTGACCAAATGCCTGAGTTTGAATGGCGCCGGTATCCTGTGTAGGCGGAGGGGTGGCTCCAAGGTTACAGGAGCTGATGAGGACAGCAGCAAGGGTTGAGATCATCAGCCAGCGAAACTTGCGAAAATTCATGGTAGAACCTCCAAAAATGGTTAACTTTATTATAACGCAACCATGTGAGTGTTTTTTAAGTCGATGATCTGTCAAAAGAGAACTCCACAGGAGAGCTTTTTGCGCTTCTGTGGAGTTTTGAAAATTTATGCCTGCAAAACTTACGGTGTTGGTGTGCTTGTAGGGGTCTCAGTTGGTGTAGAAGTCAATGTAGGTGTAAAAGTGGGAGTAGCAGTTGATGTAGTGGTAGGTGTCAAGGTTAGTGTTGGTGTAAGTGTAATCGTGGGCGTTGGCGTATTTGTAGCTGTTGGCGCTGTACCCTGTCGAACAATGTGTGGATTCAACCAAATGGCAAAGTCTTGGTTATTCCCGCCATTTGCGCTGACAACTAAAATGAACTTTAGCGTTTGCCCGGCAAGACTGCTGAGGTCCAAGTCTACAGGATAATATTTTCCCTCATATACTTCTGCCCAACTGGCATATGTGTTTACCACGCCATTGTTTAAATAATCGAGACGAAATACCACGTTGCATTTGGTTGCATCTCGTTGACAATTAACGATAGTACGAAACCGATCTCCAGATTGCACTGTAAATGATGGGAACTGTCCGCTGATTGCACCGTTATTCTTGTCTTGCGGCACGGTCAACAGACCAAACTCATCTTCAGTAGCGCCGTTCTCCATTACTGGTGTGTTTAGCCGAATGACATACCCATTTGTATCTCCATTTGAGCCTGGGCATGGGAGAGAATTAGAACCATTTGACCAATTTGCCTGACAGTAATTATCTGCAAAATTATAGGCAACAAACGATGGTCCGGTCACACGAATATCCACCCAAAAAGCAGTATCCGCCTGCCCGCCAATCCCGAATAATGCACCGCTGGTATTTCGTAACTTCCAGTATCCACGGTAGCTGCCATCTTTACTAGGTGAAACCATCGTAATTGGAATTTCTATATACTGCCCAGGTGCCACGCTGCCAGGCATGGAAATTGAAGTATAGGCCCCCATCCCATCTCCTCCAGTAAAAACGATGGAATAGGACGTGGACCATGCGCAAGTCCCTACATTGCGGATGCGCCATATTTTGACAAACGTAGTATTGCGCGGAACGAGGCTTCCATCTGGGTAGGTTACATCCGCTAGGAATTGCGCCGCGTCACACTTCGACGTTTGGGCTGGTTGCAGCGTCACAGGCGGATTCGTCGCTGTGGGCGAACCAGCTAGAGTCACTGTCGGTTGGGGCAAACCTGGGGTTGGCGAGCCCGCTACCGCTTGAGTTTGAGCCGAGGCGGTGTAGAGTCCGTTTAGGGTGGCGAAGGGGTCTGGGGTGGCGGAATCCGCTGGCAGGTTACAGGCAAGTTGAACAGTTAATAAAACGATGATTAAAAGGATGAAAGGTGAATAATTTTTGGACATACTTCCTCCGTTTCTTTTCAATCATTAAAGACGAAAAACCTATCAATCTGGTTCCCAATAAAAAGAAGCCGGTATGCACCGGCTTCTTTGATGAATTTATGTTACGGGCAGTAGAAATCGAATGGCACGATTGGGTATTCCCTGTAGAATGGTTGTGTAATTACAAGTTGCATCCATCGATTACTATTTTGCGATGCGGCACGTCCTAGTTTCCAAACATGATCAGAGTTTGTATATTCGCCAGCTTCTTTCATTTCAACAGAGGTCGTATTACCACTGTTACCATCTTGTTGACGAATGGTGTACTTGAATTTTAATGGACCATTTGTGGTAATGCTCACATTGGCAGTGTAAACCATGTTGGCGGGCTGACATCCGGATGGTGGATCACGTGTAATGACCAAGTTAGCATCCACAATGTCGTATGTAATCGCCGTTGTCGTAGTGAGGTTTGCCACCTCAATTTCAGTATAAAAAGCTGCCTGGTAAACACCAACACCATAAGGAATGCTGTCTGGAGTTTGGAGTTTCCACTCGGAACGATAATCTCCGGGGGTTGTAGGTGCGGTGAGAACTAAAGAGACAGGTACGGTTTGACCGGGTCCTGTGACCTGTGGCAGTTGATAGTAATAGCCACCACCTAGAAGATCACCAGACCAGAAAATGATCTTGTATGTGGTATCCCAGACACAAGTGCTTTCATTCTTGATGTACCAGGTTTTGATAAACTCTTCGCCGGGTTTAAATATTTTCCCGTCCACAACGGTTTCATCTTGGAGACTGGCTTTTGCACATTCAGCTTTGCCGCCAGTGACAGCTCCGGTTGTGGGGGAAACGAGCGCGATTGGAGTGCCCAGGGTGGGTGTTGTAAAGGGGGTTTGGGTTGGGAAAAGGGTAGCGGCGGAAGTTTCAGTAATGACAATCGGCGTTTGAGCCGCAACTGTTTCTGCCACTGAAGTTTGAATGGCAGTTTCAGCATCTACATTGCCGCCACAGGCTGTGAGGAGCAATGCAGTGGCGAAAAATAGCGCAGAGAGAGTGTAGATTTTTTTCTTGAGCATTTTTTTCCTTTCAAATACAGAAAATGATTATACTGTTAAATGACAACGCCCGTATTCACGGGCGTTGTCGGATTTATGATTTATTATTTTATGGACAAACGAAAGTGGCTCTTCCAAATTGTTGATTATTTGGCTGGTCCACGTACATATCTGTCCAAAGGGAGCCAGGGCTGACACCGAAGAAGCGATCATATTCCACAACTTTTGTGCCCGCTGCTGCAAATACTAGGTCTGTCAAAGATGTGGATGAACCATCTTGAGAAACAAACTTATATTTTACAGTTCCTGCAGCGTTGGTAGTCACATTGACTTTGACATGGAAGTTCGGGCAGGTTCCTGTTACTTCAAATACAACACTGGTCACGGCAAACGCAGGGGCACTGGTATTGGTGGCAGTGGCAGGGGCTTGGACTTTAATGTCTACATAAAAGGCTCTGCCCTGATACCCATTGAGCATGGGGACGAGTACGTTGTTGTTTGTCACAATACGCCAGTAACCACGGTAATTTCCAGCAGTGGCGGGAGCAGTGAGGTTAACCTCTACATCGATTTCCTGACCGGGGTTAACAACACCAACTGCCTTGGAGGCAGGTCCGCCCATGGAATCGCCGGTATCAAAGACTACGTTATAGCCGTTCCAAGCACATTCGCCTGTATTGCGAATACGCCACTTCTTTGTGAAGGACTGCCCAGGTGTCATCACAGTTCCATCTGGGATGGTAACGTCTGTGATAAATTGTGCCTGGGGGCAGGTTGGGGTTGCTGTAGGAGCAGGGGTGTTTGTATTGGTGGGAAGTGGAGTTAAGGTTGGTGTAGCGGTATTATTTGATGCAGGTGATATGGTTGGGGTTATAGACGGGGTTAATAAAGCTTCAACCGTTTGTGCTGCATAGGTTGCAGCTGCACCCTCAGGATTGTTTGAAGGTAGGTTGCATGCGCCTAAGAATAGGGCACACACGATGAATACGTGAAACAGGCGTGTTAGTCTTTTCATAGCTTCTCCTCTTAATTGACAAAATTTTACCCCAAGATAAATTTCAGGCTATCCGCCTTTTTTCCCAGAATCAAAAAAACAGGAGAAAAAATCTCCTGTTTTTTGATTCAAATATGATGTAGGAAGGAAGTGTTTACTTCTCGTAAGGCTGACCATCTGCCGCGGGCGGAATGGCACGCCCTACCACGCCGGTCAGGATAATCATGGTCACAATATAGGGAGCCATGAGCAGAAATTCTGAAGGGATCGGAATGCGGAGAATTTGCAGTTTAACTTGGAGCGAATCAGCGAAGCCAAAGATCAAGGATGATGTATATGCCCCAATCGGATTCCAGTTTCCAAAGATCATGGCAGCGAGACCAATAAAGCCTTTGCCGGCTGTCATAGCTTCGTCGAAGCGACCGACGGAACCGAGGGTAAAGTATGCGCCGCCCAACCCTGCGATCATACCGCCTACGATGACATTGACATAGCGAGTGAAGTACACATTGATGCCCAAAGTGTCTGCTGCTTTGGGATGTTCACCCACAGCGCGTGTGCGCAAACCCCATGGCGTATAGTACAGCACAACGTGCATGACGATGACCAAAATGATCGCTAGGTAGATGATCAGGTTGTTCTCAAACAGAACAGGTCCCAACACAGGAATCTTGGAAAGCCCGGGAATAGCAATGATGGGGAAGGTACCAGAGTTATTTAATTGATCGCCAGCCCTTTGCATGAAGCGTGAACTGATGAAGGCTGTCGCTCCAGCGCCAAAGATGTTGATGGCAACACTGCTGACGGTTTGATCCACTTTGAAGCGGATGACCAGATATGCATGCAGAGCAGCGACCAACCCGCCAACCAGGATGGCGGCAAATAAGCCGACATACAGGCTTTTTGTGATAGTAGCAGTGATCACAGCCAGTTGGGCTGCAATGAGCATAATGCCTTCGATACCGATGTTGATGACGGCTGAACGTTCGCTGATGACACCACACAACGCTGCTAACGCGATCGGAGTAGCGCGGACAAGGGAACTGCTCAACATCCCTGTTAGATTGAAGGATTTATCTTGCGCTGCCCACATCAAGAAGGAAACAACCAGTGTAACGGCAAGAATACCAACCAGCCAATTTGTGGAACGTACCCCACGTGCTAACTGGAAGGCTCCTGCAAAAACAGCTACGAATGCCATCACATACACAACAGGCAGAGCCGGAACGCTGAGGTCTGAAATTTCAATGGCTTGTGAACCCGCTAAATTCATACCGAATTTGGCAATCGTGCCAGCTTCTGTCTGTAAGCCAAAAACAAAGTAAATAAACAGACCTACAGCAAGCAACACAAGCCCATATGAAATGCGCTGACGTTTTTCAGTAATAGAACTAATTTCAGGTTTGGTGTTTTTCATGCAAGCCTCGTTTATTTACCCCAACCACGGGTAAGCACAGCATCATCTTTTTTCGTGGCGCGGATGCGGTAAAGCCAGCGGATAATATCAGGTGCGGCGATAAATACAATCACCGTACCTTGAATGATGGAGATAATGTCAATGGGAATGCCAGCCATCGATTGCATATCGGTAGCACCGCTGCGGAGGAAGCCAAATAGCAACGCCGCAAGGACGACGCCTGCCGGGTGGCTGCGGCCTAATAAGGCGAGCGCGATCGCATCAAACCCGTACCCAGCT
The DNA here is from genome assembly GCA_046328915.1 of Anaerolineales bacterium. Taxonomy (GTDB): domain Bacteria; phylum Chloroflexota; class Anaerolineae; order Anaerolineales; family Villigracilaceae; genus Villigracilis. The sequence goes on from JAXLVR010000006.1 coordinate 131,204, forward strand.
GAAAAGCCCTGACCCACCCAGTGATCTACGCCGAGAACTTGAGAAGCTCCAGCCAAGCCCGCCAAACCGCCCGCCAGGAACATGACCAACACAAAGTTGCGGACGATATTCATACCGGCGTACTTGGCGGCATCTGGGTTGGCACCCACAGAACGAATTTCGAAGCCAATCGTGGTTTTGAAAAGGAACCAATAGAGGAGATACGCTGTCAGCAGGGCAAGGAAAAATCCGAGGTTGAACCGCAACGGGTCAGAGAAGAAGCGTGGCAGTTCTGCTGAGGCTTCGATGTTTGGAGTCACCGGGCGGAAGCCGGAAGACTTCATCGGTCCGCTCAGGAGCCAGTCACTCAAGCGAAAGGCAATCCAGTTCATCATGATGGTGTTGACCACTTCATGGGCACCAAAGCGAGCTTTGAGGTATCCAGGAATTGCACCCCAAATCGCGCCGCCCAAAGCTCCACCTAAAATGGCAAGTGGCAGGTGGATGATCATGGGAAGTCCCTTGATGCTGTAGCCAACAAAAGCAGAGCAAAGCGCGCCAATGAAGAACTGACCTTCTGCACCAATATTGAAAAGACCACAACGAAAACCCAGTGCCACTGAAAGCCCTGCGAAAATGTAGGGCGTGGCGGTCACAAGACTTTCCGTGAATGGATAAATGGCTTTTATTAAGGCGGCAGTGTCACCCGTAGCAAACAGAACTTTAAAGCCTTCAATGTAATCTGCAGGGGTACCAAAAGACCCGGCAAAAAGAGCGCCGTACGCAGTAATGGGATTATCACCACTGGCAACGATCACAATGGCACCAAAGATTAACCCGGTGAGAACGGCAAGGGCAGGGATCATTAATTCCTGCCAGAGGGCATTACGTTTATTTTCTTTTTTCCCAGCATCTGGGGCGGGAGTGGATGTAGTACTCACAGGTACAACTCCTAATTCTTATTCGAGGTGTCAGAAGGGTGAACACCCGCCATCAATAGACCAAGTTGTTCTTTGGTCGTTTTGTTTGCATCAACGATCGCCATGATCTGACCCTTATACATCACAGCAATGCGGTCTGAGAGTGCGAGAATTTCATCCAACTCAGAAGAGACCAATAGGACGCCTGAACCTTCATCACGCTTTTTGATGATCTGCGAGTGGATGTATTCAATGGAGCCGACGTCAAGACCGCGGGTCGGTTGAGAGGCGATCAGCAATTCGATTGGGCGCGAGAATTCGCGAGCCACGATTACTTTTTGCTGGTTACCGCCAGAGAGCGTCCCTGCATTGACGTAAATGTTCGGTGTGCGAACATCGTATTGCTTCACTAATTTTTCAGAGTTTTCAAAAATGGATTTTTGCTGCAAGGAAATGCCTTTGGCAAAAGGCTGCTTGTAATAGGTGCACAACATCATATTGTCGTGGATCGGGAAGGAGAGGATCAGCCCATGACGTTGACGATCTTCTGGGATGTGAGCCACGCCTCGTTCCAGGATGTGGCGCGGAGAAGTGTGGTGAATGGGCTCATCTAATAAGTGGATCGTACCGGCATCCAAAGGCAACAACCCGGTAAGCGCATACACCAATTCAGTTTGTCCATTTCCTTGCACGCCAGCGACCCCAAGTACTTCGCCTTTGTGCACATCAAAGGACACACCCTGAACAGTCATATGTTGACTTTCATCCCGAACATACAGGTCTTTCACGGTCAAAACAGGTTTGCCGGGTTTGGCTAATTGTTTTTGAACGACTAAATTGACATCACGTCCCACCATCATGCTGGCAAGAACCTCAGAAGTAGCTTCTTTCGGGTCAATAGACCCAACGACGGTCCCGAGCCGCAGAACCGTAATGTCATCTGCAACTGCCAACACTTCTTTCAATTTATGCGTAATGAAAATAATGGATTTACCCGCTTTGATGAGCGTAGCAATGATCTTGAACAAGCCTTCTACTTCTTGCGGAGTTAATACCGCTGTCGGCTCATCCAAAATAAGAATATCGGCATGGCGATAGAGAACTTTGATGATCTCTACACGTTGCTGAATACCCACTGGCAAGTCTTTGATATAGGCGTTCGGGTCTACTTCCAAACCATATTCATCTGAAATCTCACGAATACGGTTCGCAACCTTTTCTTTATCTAAAAATACGCCATTCTTTGTGGGTTCAATACCGAGCATCACATTCTCGGTGACGGTCATCACGGGGACGAGCATAAAGTGCTGATGCACCATACCGATCCCTTGTGCGATGGCTTCGTTTGGTCCTTGAATCTCCACCTCTTTACCGCGGACAACGATCGTGCCTTCATCAGGTTTATATAACCCGTAAAGGATGTTCATTAGAGTGCTTTTGCCCGCGCCATTTTCACCCAATAAAGCAAGGATCTTTCCTTCTCTCAGAGTGATGCTTATTTTGTCGTTTGCAAGAACACCGGGGAAACGTTTGGTAATGCCACGCAATTCCAAAACATTGGTCATGCCTTACCCTCCACTATCTTTACTTTGATAGATCTAAAAGGTTTTTTTTGCACGCTCCAATTATAAAGGATGGTGCATGGAAAATGTATGACAAATTGAAAAAACCTTTGAGATCTAAGAGCAAAGAGAGAAAATAAAAAGCCGGGGGAGGGAAACCCCTCCTCCGGCTTTTGTAGTGCAGTAGAGCCAGATTATCTGGTTGCGATGGAGCCGTCGATGATGCCCTGGGTGACAGCGTCGAGCTGAGCATTGAGGTCATCAGAAGCGCCAGCAACGTCAGAAATTCCAACGCCGCCGTTTTCAACGGTACCAACATACACGCCACCAGCGAAGGTGCCGTCAACTTCAGCCTGAATGGCATCGTACACAGCAACGTTGATGTTCTTGAGAACGCTGGTGAGGATGATGTCCTTGTATTCAGGAGCAGAAACGGTCCAGTCCACATCCACGCCGATGATCTTGCAGGCGCCGGATTCCTGGCAGTAAGCAGCGGAGCCGAGACCCACAGGTCCAGCCACGGGCATGATGATGTCGGCGCCTTCCTGAACGAAGGATTCGGCGAAGGAACGACCATCATCGAGGGAGTCGAAGTTACCGGTGAAGGAACCATCGTTAGCTTCAGTGTTCCAGCCGAGGACTTCCACAGCGGTGCCGTTCTGTTCGTTGTAGTACAGAACACCCTTTTCGAAACCGATCATGAAGGAAGCAACCGGAGGAATGTTGATACCACCGAAGGTGGCAACTTTACCGGTCTCGGTGGAGGCGGCAGCAGCATAACCAGCGAGGAAGCCAGCCTGGTCGATCTGGAAGGTCAAACCGAGGACGTTGGGAAGTTCAGTAGCGGAACCACAATCCTTGCCTTCAACCTGGGTGCCGAAGCAGTCAGGGTAAGCGTAGTCCACGATCGCGAAGTGAGTATCGGGGTTCGCCTTGGCAGCGGTAGCAGTATCAACGCCGAGCAAGAAGCCGACGGTGACGATGAGGTTGGTGCCTTCATCAACGAACTGCTGAATGTTCTTGGCGTAGTCAGCTTGCTGGGTGGATTCAAGATACTTGGCTTCCACACCGAGTTCTTCAGCAGCCTTTTGAGCGCCAGCCCAACCATTGGCATTGAAGGACTTGTCATCAATACCGCCGAGGTCGGTCACTTCACCAACTTTGATGGTGGCAGCGGCCGCTTCGGTCATAGCTGCTTCAGTAGCAGCTTCGGTCATAGCCGCTTCAGTAGCAGCGGGGGCTTCAGTGGCAGCAGGAGTACCACAGGCAGCCAAAACCATCGAAGCGATGATCAAAGCAGCCATAACAAAATAAAGCTTCTTCATTTTATGTCTTCTCCTCTAGAAGATAGTAATTGGAAAGACTGTTTTCGTACAGCCTCACGACCTGATAAGTATAAATCTACTCCAATCTTTGTGCAAGACTGCGCAATGTTAATGAGATTTTGTGACATTTGTTTGGATTTCCCCACGCTTTAGAGCCCCCAATAGAAGGTCTAACCCCAAATGCACCTCTGGCGGATACGCCGGACTCAGCGGAATATACCCAATCGACCCTTGCCACACTTCAGGAACACGCCCCTCACGAACCATACGCATCACTTCTTGGACCTCGAACTGACTCTGCCCATACACCGAAGTGACCACGTTCGAGCCTTTCACCCCTAAAACCGCCGCCTGATCGCGTTCTGACCCAATTGCATACACCTTTAGCTCAGATGCAGCCTTTAACGCTCCCTGCCCAGTGACACCGCCTGCGGCAAAGACCACATCGGCACCACGTTCAATGAGATTCTTTGCAGTGTCATACCCCCATTGCTCATCTATGAATAATTTTTCTCTGTCGCCATCTTCACGATATACAACCAATGCTTGCAACTTCGGGCTGACGTACTTTACCCCTGCCCGAAAACCCTCGCAATAGCGCCACATCGCATCTATGCCCGATGTTTCGCATACGGCTGCCACAATGCCTGTCTTCGTTAGCGATGCTGCGCCAACGCCGGCGGCAAAGCCCATTTGGTCTTCGGGAAAAGTGACCGAGATCAGGTTGGGGTGAGATTCCTCAAAGGTTTGATTCAAGCCCACAAAAACAGAATCAGGTACGAGGTCCGCGCTGTGAAGCGTTTCGTCATCTAAAGAAATGCCAGATGTGAAGATGATGTCGTAGCCGCGGTCGGTAAAGTAGATGATGTTCTTTTGATAATCACGAGAGTCGACAGAAGCAATGTAATCCACCTGATCTGTTAAGCCGTTTTCTTTTGCCGCCTGTAAGCCCGCCCAAGCATTTTGATTCATGCCATGGTCTTCGATGCCTAGCGTATCGGTTACCAACCCTGCGCAGAAGACATCTTCACGAAAACAATCTGGCGATGATAGGCAGGAACTTAACGCCCATGCCATCATCGCCAGAAAAAAGTACTTTTGAAATCGCAAGTTAACCCGCGCTTGAAACAGCCTCGCCCTTCTTCACGCCCATCATCAAACCGAGCGCAATTAACATAAAGAAGGGTGCGATCAACATGATGATGTTGTAATTACCATTGGTGAGTTGAACCGCCCAACCATTCAAGTTAGGACCCACAATGGCAGATAACGTGGAGAAGAGGTAATAGAGACCCGTGAAGGTACCAATGCGGGCGGCACTGGTCAAATCCACGATCATGGGCAGGGAGTTGATGTTGATGAATGCCCAGCCGATGCCGCCAATGATGAGCAATACGCCAGCGAGGGTCAGCATGCGTGCGCCGCCTTCCACGAGTGGAATGCCAACCAGCGGCAGAGGGGCAATGCCTGTGAGCAAAGCTTCAGCAGGGGTGATGTAAAGTAGAACCAGCATGATGGTGATGATGATCAAACCGGTGGCAATGGTGGTTTTGCGTCCAAGTTTCCCAGCCACATAGCCAGAAGGAATGGCAGCCAGCACAAAGAACAACGGCAGGACGGAGAGCAAGGTTGCGCCATCGCCTTCGTTTAAGCCAAGATGATTCTTGGCATAAAGTGTAAAGAAGGTTTCCACAGCCGAGAAACCAATGAACCAAAAGAAGATGGAAAGCAAAATGCGCAGTCCGCTTTTATCGGGGTCGCTGATTACTTCTTTGAGGCTGGCGAACATGCCAGGCTGTTCTTCACCCGCTTCGTATTCTTTGGGCTCTTCAATAAAGAGATACACGATGAGCGCAGCAATAAGAACCAACCCTGAGCCTAACCAGAACGGGAAGTTGGGACTCATCTTGTATAAGATGCCGCCGGTTTGCAAAGCAATGATGGTGCCAATGCCGCCCATGAAGTTGATAATGCCATTTGCCTGAGAACGGAATTCAGAAGGAGTGATATCTGGCATGAGTGCCACAACGGGAGTACGCCACAAAGCAGCACTGAGCAAGAGCGAGCTGGTGCATGCCACAAAAAGTGGAAGTACCGCCGCAACAGGAATCAGGCCGAACGCCAAGGCAGTAATCGGTGCGCCGACCAATATGAATGGAATACGGCGCCCAATGGGTGTGCGCAATTTATCAGACCAAGCCCCAACCGGCGGTTGGATGAACAACGCCGCAATATTGTCGAGGGTCATGAAGAAACCGATCATAACCGGGGAGAGATTAAATTTTTCAGAGAGAAAAATGGGAACGAAGGCGTTGTACACTCCCCAGATCACACTTACACCAAAAAAACCAAAACCGAGCAGGAAGGTCTTGCCGTAGTTAAGCCGTGCAGACATGGATGCTTCTCCTTCAATTTACGATTTTCGATTGACGATTAGTAAATTCCACACTCTTGTTACTCGTTATTTGTTTCTTTCTTTTTCAGCGTATCCAAAAACTTTTTGTCTTCTTTGGTTAGCTCTGCTTTTTCAAGCATGTCGGGTCGTTTCTGGTAGGTGCGAAGGAGGGCTTGTTCTCTGCGCCATTTATCAATTTTTTTATGGTCGCCGGAGAGAAGTACATCGGGTACTTTATTGCCTCGAAACTCTGGTGGACGGGTGTAATGTGGATATTCCAACAAACCCATGGCATGTGAGTCATCTTCCGCGCCGGTGGGGTCACCAAGCACATCGGGCAGGAGACGAGACACCGCATCAATTAGGATGAGCGCGGGCAGTTCGCCGCCAGTGAGCACATAATCTCCAATGGAGATTTGATCAGTGACTAAATTCTCACGGATGCGTTCGTCAATGCCTTCGTAACGTCCGCATAACAGGGCGATCTTTTTATGCTGCGATAATTCCTTGGCGATGCTTTGGTTGAAGACGCGTCCTTGTGGGGTGAGCAAAATGATTGGTATGTTTGCTTCAGCTTCCGGCAGGGAAGGAGGCGCAGTGATTCCTAGAGCGGTTTCAATGGCTTCGAAGACCGGCTCTGGTTTCATCACCATTCCACCGCCGCCGCCATAGGGTTGATCGTCAGTGGTGTTGTGTCTGTCGTGGGTGTAATCGCGGATGTTGTGAATGTTGACATGGATCAGTCCGCGTTCACGGGCGCGTTTGAGGATGCTGGTGTCTAAATAAGGGGGGAAAACTTCGGGAAGGAGGGTAAAGACCTCGAATTGCATTGGTGAATTTTAGCATAGAAGCCGTGAGTTATTGTTTGTATGGACAATATTTTCTTTTTCTTATTCCATGACGATTGGGGGATGAATAAATGCTTTGATTCTTTGACTGACCATATAAAATAAAAAGAATGCCTCAACGTATACTTTGGAGTATTGCCCTTAAAAAAGTATACCAACGTAGTAACTATATTTTTATAAGGAGAGTGTTTCGATGAAAAATAAAGTTCTCGTTTTATGTATTTTGATTATCGTGATGGGGAATTTGATTGGGTGCAATATGCCGTTGCCCACTTGCTCAACAGATAGCTTGCAAGAAGTGACATTGCTCAGCCCGGCACAGGTGAGCGTTATTGATACTCTTTCGCCTACTCTTGAATGGAGTTATCCATCTTCGGAATGTGCTCCAGAAGGATATGCCATTACCATGTGGGAAGGACCGGTGATGACGGAGAACATCGGTGGCGGGACGGGCAACCCTACTACCAAATGGGGACCGGGTTCGCCACTGGAACCCGGCAAACAGTATCGTTGGAATGTCGCGCCAATCAATGGTACAACGCTCGGACCGGTTTCAGATACTTTTATTTTCTTTACGGGTCCCGTATGTACTGATGCATCTCTTGTCCCACCGACTATGCTTGAACCAGCTGATGGAGCAATTTTTAATCCAACGACGGATATGTTATGGTGGGATTACACAGCAGGATGTACACCTACGGGATATCAGCTCGATGTTGCAACCGATTCATCTTTTACAAGTGGACTATATCCGTCTGGAGTTATTGATATTCCACTGACAAGAGCCGTATTGGGTGATCCTCCATTGGTAGAGTGTGAAACCTATTACTGGCGTGTTGCAGCAAGAAATGGCGATACTATTGGATCGTTTTCGCCAACGCGTAGCTTTGTTGCTGATTCTACTGGTGCATGTGGTGGCGGTGGTGGTGGTGGAACTCCGCCTGATTCAGCTTCTATCAGCGGGATTGTTTGGCATGATATTTGTGCCTTGCCTGATGGTCCGCTTCCTGACCCGCTTTCAGTTGGGTGTGTGGAAGATGGATCTGGTTCTGCCCATGCCAATGGCATCCGGGAAGAAGGCGAGCCTGGAATTGCAGGGGTACAAGTCGATCTGTATTACGGCGGCTGTGATATTGGCGGAACCATTGATGCAAGCGTTTTGACAGATGCAGATGGAAGATATATATTTGATGGTCTCACTTCATTTGGAGAGTTTTGTGTTGCAATTAACCCAACGGTTTCACCGAATGACTCAATCCTCCTCCCTGGGCAATGGACATACCCTGATTTGATCACTGATGCTGGTGTTGCATATCAAACCTTTGGCGGAATAGAGTCTGGTGTGCATGTGGATATTATTGATTTTGGTTGGGATTATCAATTGCTACCTGTCTTTAATGACCCTACCCCTACTCCAGTTGCCGGAGTGAAAGTTACAAACATTCCCAATTTTGTGGATGATAGTGGCTTCAATACCCCATTGCCGCAATTTATCTTCGAGAAGAATGCTTTCTGTAGAAAAGGACCCAGTATTAATTATAGTGATGTCACTGCCATCTCTGCGGGCGATACCGTGCAGATTCAAGGTGTCAGCTCCGATCGACTTTGGTATCGCATTTTCTGGGCGAAGTTTAATGTGAATTGCTGGGTGGCAGGTTCTACCGGGCGCGTGGTGGGTGATGTGCAGAGTATTCCAGTTATGACTCCGCCGCCTACAGTGGTGCCTTCCGTTGTGCCTTCGTCTGTTCCATCCAACAATAACAAGAATAACACCCCCACACCGGTGCCGAGTGTGACCCCGGTAAAGCCTTAAGCAAAAGATTTCTTTGTATCTAATAAAGGACCTGTGAAGCCAGCTTCGCAGGTCCTTTATTATGAGAATGTGTATTTTGCGCCAAAAACGTGGCAGAAACATGATTTTTGCTAAGAAGCAAATTAGAAGCGAATTCCCCTGCTTGACGTTGCTTTCTGCCGGATGGTAATATGAATTTATGTATTTACGAGGAAGTAAGTGGAGTATGAACAAAAGGCGGACCCGCCCAAACTGGTTCCGCATTGCATTGCTTAGTCTGCTGGTATTGGCGGCGGCATATGTTAATCGTTTTGTCGTGACAAATGTGGATCCGCTGGGTGTGGCTTCTCCTACGCCGACTATTTCAGCGGAAACATTGAGCGATCAAGGGGATGAACTTTTCAAGGAAGGCAAGCTCATTCCTGCTATTGATGCTTACAACCAGGCAATCGTGTCTCAGCCAGATAACCCTGCGCTTCACATTACCTTGGCGCGAACGTTGGTATTTGCCGGCAAATATAAAGAGGCGCAAACGGCAGCAGAAGATGCTTTGCTGCTTAATCCCAATAATTCGATGGCGCACGCCGTACGTGGTTGGGCGTTGAACTTTCAAGAACAATATGCAGAAGCAGAAACGAGCATTACGCGCGCATTGGAACTTGACTCAAACAATGCGCTGGCACATGCCTATTATGTGGAAATATTGGTTGATTCTTACTATAGTGGTTTAGGAGCCTTTGATGGCATTGAAAAAGCCATTGAAGAATCTAAGGTTGCTCAGGCGCTTGCCCCAGAGGCACTCGAAACACATCGGGCGCGTGGCTATATTCTGGAAGCTACGGGTAATTATGAGGAAGCCATCAGTGAATATAACCAGGCAATTAGCATTAATCCAAATATTGCGGATCTATACCTTGCTATTGGAAGAAATTATCGTATTCTCGGAATTTACGATAAGGCAGTGGATGCTTTCACTCGAGCTGACGCGCTTAACCCTGAAGACCCCAACCCTGATTTGCTCCTTTCGCGCACCTATGCCACGATTGGTGAGTATGGCAAAGCCATGCAGTTTGCCGAGTCGTCTGTAGCCAATAACCCTGCCGATACGAATTTGCGCGGTAATTACGGTGTGATGTTGTATCGTAATGCCTATTGGGAAGACGCGGTTCGCGAACTTTCTTACGTGGTCAAAGGGGGGCTTTCAGAAGATGGACACGAAATGGAAGTCATTAACCTTGTACCTGATGCGCCTCGTATTGCAGAATACTACTTTACCTATGGTTTGGCGCTTGCCCGCACAGATAATTGTGGCGAAGCATTGCAGATCGCGCAATTGATAATCTCTCGTGTGCCAGCAGATGAACTTGCTGTAAATAATGCGAATGAGATCATCAATAACTGTACAGAAAACTTGAATGCACCTCCACCTACTGGCACAGAGGAACCTGTTGCTACTGAAGTGGATGCCACCCCAACCCCATGAACATCTATAACAAACGTAGTCTATTCAGGCGACGCGACGAGACTAGCGTATATCGCATGTTCTTTATCGTTGCGTTCATTCTTGGCGGAATCTGGTTGATCCGTTCTGTAACTCAGGGCGATGTGAAACCCCTTTTCTTGCCGACGCCAACGCCAACTCGTTTTGCAACTTCTTATACATTAGAAGGAGATGCAAACTTCATTGCTGGGCAATTAACGGCTGCCATTGAGGCGTACCAAGAAGCTACCACTGTAGATCCGGGTAATGCAGAGGTGTGGGCTCAGCTTTCACGTGTCCAAACCTATTCAACGGCATTGATCGTACAACGTGAAGATATATTAACTCGCTTGGATGAAGCAATTTCCTCGGCAGAAAAGGCTGTTGAGGTTAATCCAGATAGCAGTAATGCACATGCGGTGTACGCCTTTGCGCTCAATTGGAAAGCCTCATACACTTCTGATGCTCGTGAAAAACAAAGCTTGCTTCAAGACTCTGAACAGCAGGCAGTCCGTGCGATTCAATTGGATAATACAAATGTGCTTGCCCAGGCTTTTTATGCGGAGATACTTGTCGATCAGCAAAAGTGGACGCAGGCTCAGCAAGTCATTGACCAGGCATTGGCTGCCGACCCTTCTTTGATGGATGTTCATCGTGTGCATGCCTATGTGCTGGAGTCTTTGGGTGAATATGCTCTTGCGATTGAAGCTTATGATAAAGCGATTGCTATTGCGCCAAATCTGACCTTTCTTTATTTGCGTGCCGGGGCTGGGTATCGTCGCCTTGCTTTTGAAAGCCCAAATGATGAAGTGCAAAAACAATTATTTGAAAAGTCTCTTGAATATTTTGCACAGACGGCTCGCATTAATACACAGTTGGGCGTGAAAGACCCGGCGCCTTATATCTCGATTGCCAAGACCTATTCGCAAATGGGTGAGTTTTTTATCGCCATTCGTAATATTCAAAAAGCAATCGAGTTCGAGCCAGCCAATGCGGTTTTGTATGGCGAATTGGGAGTGTTGTATCACAAGAACCGTAACTACGAGACGGGCATCCTTGCATTGGGATGTGCCATCAATGGTTGTACGGGACCTGAGTCTTGTGATGGGCGCGGTGGTTGTGGTCCTAATGACGTGGAGGCTGAAGTTAAACCTTTGAACCTAGATGGCAGTACGGTTTATTACTACGATATTTTTGCCTCTGAGTTGGCAGCGTTGAGTACTCCGAAAAATAATAGATGCCCAGATGCGCTAGATGTGGTGGCAATCATTGAAAGCTCGGAATATATTTCGGACCCGAACATTGCTGCGGATATGGTTGTAGTTCGAACGATTTGTTCTTTCTCTTCTGAGACGACGAACGGCGGCTCAGAGCCTACACCGACAGCGACCTCTGAACCGGCTAGCCCAGAAGCCACGCCGACGCCGTAGCCTCTCAATCCCGAAGGGATGGCAAGATTATAGAGAGAGGTTTGGGAATTTAATCAGAACCCCGTAGGGGTGACATGGCTCGTAAAGAATAATGTCACCCCTACGGGTTGAATATTGGTAATCATTTTCTAGAATCATTTGACCCCTTCGGGGTCTCTGCAAACGGGTGAATCGGTTTATGAGGCAATTTCACCTAGGAGGATTATAGAAAGGTTGAGGCGGGGCACTAATTTTGGGTAGGGAGGCAGGCTCAAATCTTGGAAAGAGGCGGAGACTCATCAGAGAAATGTAAGAATTTATATATATCCCCTTGACGTTGACTTTTTAAGTGTGTAAGATAGACTTTAGCACTCAGATGTATTGAGTGCTAATTCTGCGATTATCCTAAAATCAAAAACATAAACCTTACAGGAGGCTTCAAATGGCAAAGAGCAATGTTACGTTCAAACCCCTCGGCAGCCGCGTGCTGATCGAGACCATTGAACAGGAGGAAATTACCGCGAGCGGTATCATCCTCCCCGAAACCGCAAAAGAAAAACCACAGCAGGGCAAGGTGTTGGCTGCGGGTCCTGGTGACCGCAACGACAAGGGCGAACGCGTTGCTATGGACGTGAAGACTGGTGATGTGGTTTTGTTCGCTAAGTATTCCGGCACCGAAGTAAAGATGGACGGCAAGAAGTTGCTCATCCTCCGCGAGAGCGATATTCTCGGTATCGTCGGCTAATCCCACAAAATTTCAAGAAGATAAGGAAGTGAATTATGGCAGCTAAACAACTGGTATTTTCCGAAGACGCCCGCCGCAAGCTCAAGAACGGCATGAATGTCGTTGCAAATGCGGTATCCGCTACTCTTGGTCCCAAGGGCCGCAATGTAGCCATTGATCGCAAGTTTGGTTCCCCCACTATCACCCACGACGGTGTATCTGTGGCGAAGGAAATTGAACTCGAAGACCCGTTTGAGAATATGGGTGCTCAGCTTCTCAAGGAAGCCGCCCAGAAGACCAACGATATCGCCGGCGACGGCACAACCACCTCTACCGTGCTTGCTCATGCCATCGTGAACGAAGGCTTGAAGGCTCTTGAAGCTGGTTACAACCCCATGCTCCTCAAGCGCGGCATTGAACTCGCCACTGAAACCATCGTGGCTGAGCTTAAGAAGAACTCTGTCAAGATCGATACCAAGGAAGAAATCGCTTCCGTCGCCACCAACTCTGCGGCAGACGAAGAAGTCGGTCAGCTCATCGCCGACGTGATGGACAAGGTCGGTAAAGACGGCGTCATCACCGTTGAAGAATCCAAGACGATGCAGTTCGAAACCGAATTCGTTGAAGGTATGCAGTTCGACCGCGGTTACCTTTCCCCCTACTTCATCACCAACGCCGACCAGATGGAAGCTCAGATCAGCGACGCGTACGTGTTGATCTACGATAAGAAGATCTCCGCTGCTCAGGACATCGTTCCTTTGCTCGAAAAACTCGTTCAGCTCGGCAAGCGCGAATTGGTCATCATCGCTGAAGATGTCGATGGTGAAGCACTCGCCACCCTGATCCTCAACAAGATCCGCGGCATGCTCAATGTGCTCGCCATCAAAGCCCCTGGCTTTGGTGATCGCCGTAAGGCTATGCTTCAGGACATCGCTGTCCTCACTGGCGGCGAAGTGATCTCTGAAGAAATGGGACGCAAGCTCGAATCCGTTACCGTTCAGGAATTGGGTCGCGCTGAGAAGGTCGTTTCCGACAAGGAAAACACCACCATCATCGGTGGCAAGGGCAAGAAAGCTAATATCGAAGCCCGCATCAAGGAAATCCGCATCGAGATCGATAAGAGCACCAGCGACTATGATCGCGAGAAGCTTCAGGAACGCCTCGCCAAGTTGAGCGGTGGCGTCGCCATCATCCGCGTGGGTGCTGCGACCGAAACCGAAATGAAGGAAAAGAAACACCGCGTTGAAGATGCTCTCTCCGCTGCCCGCGCAGCCGTTGAAGAAGGCATCGTACCCGGTGGTGAAATCTCCCTCATCAACGCTTCTGCCAAGCTCGATAAACTCGCCAAGGCTCAGGAAGAAGAAGCCGAAGAAATCAAGGTCGGTATCAACATCGTCAAGAAGGCACTCGAAGCCCCGATCCGCAAGCTCGCTTCTAATGCTGGTCAAGATGGTTCCGTCATCATCGACACCGTCCGCCGCACCGCTGCTGAGAAGAAGAACCCGAACATCGGTTACAACGTGCTCACCAGCGAATACACCGACATGATCAAGGCTGGCGTCATTGACCCGGTCAAGGTTGTCCGCGGTGCGCTCGAGAACGCCGCTTCCATCGCTGCGATGATCCTCACTACAGATGTGCTCATTACAGACATCCCTGTGAAAGAAAACGCTCCTGCCATGCCTCCTGGCGGTATGGGCGGCATGGATTACTAAATCGCCATCACTATTGCCCCTCTCCCATTGGGAGAGGGGTTTTCTTTTTTGTAGAGGTGAGGTATGCGTTGCCCTTACTTTTTTAATTAATGGAACGGGTATAATTTTGTCGATGCAATTCAAACGGATATTTTTGACTTTGTTCCTCGCTGTGGGGGTATCTGCCTGCGGTTCTTTCGGGACCTCAAGCACGCCCACCCCTGCTGAGCCGACTGCCACTCTCGCACCTCCTACCCCTACTCCTCCGCCATCGGCAGCTTCTGTCAATGGAGAGTACATCACCATCACCGAATTCCAAGCGGAATTGGAACGCTACAAAGCCGCCCAAACTGCACTGGGACTTTCCTTCACCGATGAAGATGCGAACAAGGCTGTGCTTGAAGACACGATCGCGCAAGTGTTGTTGAGTCAAGCCGCGCGGGCAGAAAATTTCGAAGTGACCGATGCAGACCTCCAGTCTCGAATTGATGCGTTGGTGACCCAACTTGGGAGCGCCGATGCGTTGAGTCAATGGCAGTCTGCGCATGGCTATGACGATGCATCCTTCCGTCTGGCGCTGAAGCGTTCCATCGAATCGGCATGGATGCGTGACAAAATCGTTGCGGCTGTGCCTACATCTGCCGAGCAAATTCACTTGCGCCAGATTTTGACCTATAATGAGGCAGATGCCCAATCAGCGTTGGCTGAATTAAATGCCGGAACAGATTTTGATGAACTGGCTGTTCGTTACGACCCGGTTACTGGCGGTGAGTTGGGTTGGGTGCCACAAGGGTATTTGCTAGACCCCAAAGCTGATGAAGCCGTTTTTGCTTTGCAAGCTGGTCAGGTAAGTGGCATTATCTCTACGGATGCAGGCTTTCACATTTTCAAAGCTGTTGAGCGCGGTGACCATACTCTTTCTCCAGATGCTTTGCTTGCCTTGCAGGAAATTACTTTACAAAATTGGGTTGCCGATCAGCGCGCGAAGAGTGATATTGTTATTGCACCTTAGGTGCAATTTTTTTGGAGTGATTTTATGAGCAAATACAAATACGACTATTATGACGATACCCCGCAAGAGGCAAAATCATCAGTGCGGCTTGATATATGGGATATGTTAAGCATTTTGGGTCTTTTAGCTACGCTTTGTATAGGCGCTTACTTTGCAGCTGTATTTGTTTCTCCAAATGCTTCTTACAATTTCTTGAATCCGGTTCGTAACCAACCTCCTACACCTACGATTACACAAATTCAGCCCCCAGCGACATGGACACCAACTCCGCTTGGACCTACAGCAACGGCTACTTTAACATTGTTGCCAACATTTACACTTGAGCCTTCCCCAACAGTCGTTTCATTGATCACCCCTTCCGTTACTCCAACTGCCACAAAGACTCCGAAGGCACCTTTCTCTGCTACTGTGACCTATATCGATAGCACGATCATCCACCCGGAGGCTGCTTGTAACTGGCAAGGCGTGGCTGGTACCATCGTTGATGCTAATAATGCCGATATGCTCGGCATTGCTGTCCGCTTGACAGGTTTCTATAGCGGTAAGTCTAAAAATGAACTTACTGTCAGCGGCATCGCTCCAGCATATGGAAAATCAGGCTTTGAGCTGTTCTTGAGCGCTGTACCTATTGGGTCTGATAATTTGTTGACCATTCAGATCCTTGATCAGGCAGGGCTGCCACTTTCTGATAATATCCCCATCAATACCTATGCTGATTGTACAAAGAATATGGTGTTGGTGAAATTCAAGAAGAATCCATAAATAAAAAAATCCGCCGAGTACTCGGCGGATTTTTTTATTTATTTCACTGCCACATTCCAGTTCGCATACTTTGTGTTTCTGGCGCGAACGATATCTTCGTAGATATCCTTTAACTTTGAAGTGATCGGACCCATCACACCGCCGCCAATGGGGCGATAATCTATCTTTGTCACAGCAACGACCTGTGCCGCGCTGCCCGTCAAAAAGACTTCGTCAGCGATCAGAATCTCAGTTCGGTCAATGGAGCGCTCCACTACCTCCAGCCCTAATTCTTTTTGGGCGACTTCGATCACAGAGCGGCGGGTGATGCCCTCAAGAATATTGTCTGTGAGGGGAGGAGTATACAATGTGCCATTGCGTATCATGAAGACATTCATGGCAGACCCTTCAGAGACGTGACCTTCTGACGTTAATACCAGAGCTTCATCGAACCCGGCGCGGTTGGCGTCTGTTTTTGCCAAGGCTGAGTTGACATAAGCACCGGCTACCTTGCTGCGAGCCGGAATGGCATTGTCATCCACTCGCCGCCAGGATGAAACTGTAACATGCGAGTTGGTGTCATTTTTAACGTAAGGTTCATATGCTGCGGTAAAGATCGAAAGTTCATCACGCAAGTTATGCAGACGCACACCAATGCCCATGTCTGCTTTATAGATTGTTGGACGTAAATAAACATCTTGTTGATAGTTATCAGTTTTCAAAAGGTCGATGGTAAGTTGTATCAATCCCTCTTCATCATAAGGAACTTCCATTGCCATCATTCGTGCCGAATCAAGCAAGCGGCGAAAATGATCGTAAGGGCGAAAGAGGTAAAGCCCTTTTTTTTCTTCATTCCAATAGGCGCGCATTCCGCTAAAGACAGCAGTTCCATATAAAAAACCATGCGTGGCAATGTTAATCTTTGCCTCGCCCAAGGGAACAATCTTCCCTTCAAAAAAAGCGTGCTTTGTGAGATCCACTTGCACCTCCTCTGTGCTGAGTTGTGTTTAGGATTATACCCAGTGCGGGCATTGCATACCACTATATATAACACCGACTCAGAGAGTCCGCTTCGGGCGGCGCTCAGGCTTGGGGTGTGGACTCAGGCTTTTCCCACGTCTGAAGCGGATGGTCGTACAATCAGGCATCTCATCCATACGGAGTCGTTAGGTGAAAAAGATCATATCCATCAGTGTGGGCTCATCTGCGCGTGACCACACCACGCGGCATACGTTCTTGGGGCAGGAATGTGAAATATCAAGGCGGGGCACGAACGGCGATTTTCAAAAGGCAATTGAGCTTTACAAAGAGTTGGATGGCAAGGTTGATGCGTTTGGGGCAGGAGGAGTGGAATTTTTTCTTGAAGTTGAGAACAAGAGATATTATTTCCGTGATGTAAAACGATTTCGCGATGCAGTGAAGATTAGCAAGTTTGGGGATGGCAATGGTGTGAAGGGAATTTTGGAGAAGCGCGCATTTGAGTATCTTGAAAAATATCTAAATGAAAAAGAGGGTCGTTCGCTCAAGGGGCTGCCCGCATTGAAGACTACGGTTGTGGAACGGTACAGCATGGGTAAAGCCATGGTTGATGCCGGTTTGGATGTAACCTTTGGCGATTTCATGTTTGCATTGGGGTTGCCCATTCCCATGCGTTCTTTGAGCGCGGCACGCAATGTGGCTTCTGTGTTATTGCCTGTAGTCACGCAGGTTCCATTTGCTTGGTTATACCCACTTGGGTCAGAGCAAGATAAACCGCCTCAGAACAAATGGCGGAAGTATTATGAGCAATCTCAAGTGATCGCTGGTGATTTTTTGCAGATCCGCCAATACATGCCAGATGATCTGACCGGCAAGATCATCGTTACGAATACTACGACCTCAAAAAATGTGGAAGAACTTCGTCAACGCAATTTGCATATTCTGGTCACGGTCACCCCGCGCTTGGAGGGGAGAAGTTTTGGTACCAACGTGATGGAAGCCACGTTGCTTGCTTTGATCGACAAGCCTCAACACGAAATTACCCATGCCGATTTTGTAGACATAATTGAGCGCATTCCATTGGAGCCGAACATTGAAATATTGAATTGATCGTAGTCATACTTTGTGCCTTTTGTTTGCAGCGTTCACAGAGGTGTTCTCTGTGAACGCTGTGTTTTTTGTGAAAGTTACTTTTCCCCTTGACAACCTCCAGATTCGCCTCTAGAATCTAATTCGATAAATATCGAAATAAATCTACGGAAGTGAATTATGAATGAAATGCTGGATTATGTCAAAGCCCTGTCAGACCCGGAACGGTTGCGGATCATTGGGCTGCTTTCTCAGGGAAATGCCACGCGTGAAGAAATTGCGGCGCGGTTAGACCTCTCCCCTAAGGATTCCTTGACCCATTTAGGGTTTCTTGAATTTGTAGGTGTGGTAACGCAAACGAATGGTGTCTTTGCGCTCAATAACGATAAACTCTCTACATTGGGCAAAGAGACCTTATTTAACGGCGGGAATAAATTCATTCCGCCCGAAGATTTGGATGAAACTTCGAAGAAGATTTTGCGAGATTTTTTGAATGCCGATGGTACGATTCGACAGGTTCCTGAGCAAAAAAAGATCGGACCTATATTGGACTATTTAATCAAGAACTTTGAGTTTGATAAAACCTATACTGAAAGAGAAGTTAACATCATCATTAGACAATTCAATGAAGATACTGCCGGTCTGCGGCGAGATTTGGTAGATGCAGGCATGTTAGCCCGCGAAAGTGATGGCTCAAAATACTGGAGAGTATGAAGTGGAAGCTAAAAACAAAACACGAAAAGAATTAAACCGCGAGTACTTGGAGCGTGTAAAACCAGCGGGAATCTATCAAGTGAAGAATACAGTGAGCGGCAAAATGTTGCTTTGTAGTAGCTTGAACCTTGAAGGTCCGTTAAACCGTCATCGCTTCATGCTCAAGATCGGCAGTCATACCAATAAGACTCTTCAACATGATTGGAACGAACTGGGACCAGATGCTTTTGTTTTTGAGATTCTCGAAGAAGTGAAAATGAAAGATGACCCGAATTTCAACCTTCAAGACGAATTGACCTTGCTGGAAATGATCTGGCTGGAAAAACTTCAACCAGTTGAGAATGGCTATAACCCCAACACCAGAATCCGAGAGGCGTAAGATGAGCGAAGAATTGGTTGCCTTTTTCAAAGTCCTTTCGGATGCGAATCGTCTCAAGATTATTGGGCTGCTTGCCCATCAGCCATATAGCGTGGAAGAACTCGCCGCTTTGCTGGACCTGAAACCTTCCACAGTGTCGCATCATCTTTCCAAACTCTCAAAAGTTGGGCTGGTCAGTGCCAAAGCAGACAGCTACTACAACGTGTATCAGCTGGATAAGAAGGCATTGGAGGAAAAATCCCGCAGTCTCTTCTCGCAGGAGAAGATGACCGCCTCCGTTGCCGATGTGGATGTGGATGCGTATGACCGCAAAGTGGTTGGAGATTACACACGCCCAGATGGCAGTTTGAAGACCATCCCCGCTCAGCGTAAGAAGTTGGATGCAGTTCTGCGGTATCTCGTGAAAGCTTTCAAGGTTGGTAAACGATATAGCGAAAAACAAGTCAATGAGATATTGAGTAAATATCATGATGATACAGCCTCTTTACGCCGTGAGTTGGTGGGTGCCAAGCTTATGCAACGTGAAGGTGGCGGCGGAGAATATTGGCGTGATGAATGAGGTTAAATAAAAGAGGTCTCCAGAATTTCTGGAGACCTCTTTTATTTTTTTTGAGATTTATGGAATGACAGTTATTCGGTCTTGTGTGCCTGGCTCCACTGGTGAGGATGTGCGCATATAGGCTTCTAAAGCATCTACATCCATAACGCCGATCAACAGGTCGGTGCCTTCTGTAAAGATACTAAAGTTATCACCACCGCTTGCCAAAAACGAGTTGACAGTCACACGGTAGGTACCATTTGGATCGATGGGCTCATTGTTTAGCAAAATGGTTGTAGCATCGACCTTTTCACAAGGTGCGCCAGATACCTTCCATGTATAGCTAAACCCCTTTGAGACTTGCAACACACGGTCTTTTTCAACCTGACCACAACCTACAAATTGCTGTTCGAGTAATGCGTCAATTTGATTGCCAGTTAACGTGAGAGTTACAAGATTATTGCTGAAGGGCTGCACCGTAAATATCTCGCCATAGGTTGTTACCCCATCCCCTTCTCCTACAGAGTCAGCAAAAACCAAATCGGCACGAATACCACCAGGATTGGTGAATGCGATTACAGCTGCACCAAGATCTGGTTGGCTGGTGGCAGCGAGTTGGGCATCGGCGATTACATCGCCCAGTGCCATTTCACCAGCATTATTCGGCTCACGCAACATATCAGCAGTAATTTCGCCTATCTGTCGATTGGCAAGAGGCTCAGCAACTTTGTTATAACGTTCAATTAGCGCGGTCAACAATGAAGCCTTTTCCACATCACGGGTCACTATATGGTTGTTTGCCTCCATGGTGATAACATCTCCGGTCTCGGGGTCAATACTGAGGTTGATTTGGGTAATCAACCGACCAAAAGAGAAGGCACTGGTTAATAGTTTATTGTTGAGTGTGCAGTTATAAGCTTGATGAGTATGCCCACTGATAACTACATCTACAGCTTCATCAAAATGTTCAACAATATCCACGATCGGTCCACTTAGATCGTTGCAACTGTTGATCGTATTGGCTTCGCCGTTTTGCCTGCCACCTTCATGAATTAAAACAATGATCGTCTCAATACCCTGTTTCTGTAACTCAGGAATTAGTGCATTGACCGTCTCTGCTTCGTCTAGAAACTCGAGATCGGTAACTCCGGAAGGTGTCACAATGTTGGGCGTACCTTTTAGAGTCATGCCAATAAATGCTACTTTTACCCCTTCAAACTCACGCACCTCATAAGAAGGGAAAATCGTCTCCCCGGTTTTCTTATTTACAACATTCGCCGCAAGGAAACTAAACTCTGCCCCTGCGAAGTCATCTCCATCTAAACAACCATCTACGGGATGACAACCACCTTCCTGTAAGCGTTTTAATTCCTCCCAACCTTCATCAAACTCATGGTTGCCCACTGCATTGATATCCAGCCCGATCAGGTTAAATGCCTCGATTGTTGGTTCATCATGAAACAGTGCCGAGAGTAGCGGACTGGCTCCGACCATGTCGCCAGCAGAGACCACAATCGTGTTTGGATTTGAGGCGCGTAAGGTTTCAATGTGTGTGGCGAGGTACTCCACTCCACCTGCATCCACACCGTCTACCTGACCAGAGGAACCGCTGGGCGGTAAAAGATTCCCATGAAAGTCATTTAGCGCCAACACTTGCACCTGGATTGGCTCGTTAGGTGTCAGGGCTTGGTATGCAAAAAAAGCAGCGGCAAGTATTACAACCAAGCCTATGCCAATTAGAATATTTCTCTTCATGATTTGATAGCTCCGGTATAAATAAAATAATAGGAACAAAACCGCATCATCCTTAATGTTTGGTCTGAAGAACGATGCTTTTTTTTCTTTATGAAAGATTTCTACTTGCCCTTGGGTTTAACGTAAAAGGCTCGCCACTTCCAAACGCCCCACCAAGCGGACTAGACTCTAACGCCATCACCCGTCCATTGGCGAAGAAGGCGAAGTCAAAGGTTGTGGCGTCCCCCGCTTTTTTGCCTGGGACAGGCATCAGCCTTGCGGTGAGGGGTTTGTTCAATCGAAGCGCTAAAGCACACAGGTCCAGAAGAAGAGGCGTGAGTTCGTCTGTTGTTACATCCCCGGCAAGCGGAACAGTATCCAAGCCGGTTCCACAGACCGCTGAATAAAGCAGCGCATCTTTCACGGTGAGCACGCCTTCTGCAGCGCGTTTCGCCAAAATTGAATCTTCGAGAACCGGCTGCATGAAACCGTTGAAGCCGATGTGGGGAAAGTCTGCTCGCTCAATGGCATCGGTGAGGATCGCCGCCGCTGCAAGCGAACCATGCAAACCGATTTTCGGTACACCCATATTTTCAACTGCTTTGCCAAGCGAATGCGCATCATCAGGGAAAGGCGCGAGCGAGAAGTCAATGCCTTTGAATTCGACCTGCAACTCGTTTGCGATTTTTGAAATAGCTTGCCCATGTTTCGTCATTTCTGAAACAAGCCACTGTCGTCCTTCATCAATTGATGTGGCGTGCGCAAATGCGTCCACTGCCAGATCTGCACATTCAACCGCAATCCCAAATGCAGGCTTTTCAGCGGTGTGGTATGCACCCGGAAAGAACGGAGCATTCGGACCGACGTTTGCGAGCGCTGTAAAGTTGAGATTTGCAAACCCATTTGGCTCCAGTGTCGCAGACTTGACGATGATCTCTGCACAGGCTTTGACCTGCGCCATGTGGATCGTCTGCGCATCTGCCATGACACCGCTGAAGAAGACGCCGTCACTTGCGGCAATCGCCTCTGGTATGACCCGATAACTGCGCGGTAATTCCGGCAAAGCTGGACCCAACGCCGCATACACTACGCCGTTTTGTTTCATCACTTGTGTGAATTGCTCTGCATATTTTGGCAGATCATCAATATGCTTTTCACCTAATAGCTTGCTAAACGAAACCGTCGCCACGCGGACGGTCTGCACTTCATAGCCCGCCGCTTCATACATAGACTTGGCTTTAGATAAAAAATTTCCCGCTTCACGCAGGACATTTTCTTTCAGGGGGTATTCAGGATTGCAAAAGTAAGTAATAGATCGTATTTTCATTTTTCCTCATAAGTTGGCAGGTTTGAAGGTCAGAAAGTTAGAACGTTGAAAACCTATAAACTTTCAAACCTTTGAACGTTGTCTTAATACCTCAAACATCAACACCGACCCTGCGGCACCAGCATTCAGTGACTCCATCTCCCCAGACATTGGAATACTGATTTTTCCATTCGCCAATTTTCGCGCGGATTCGCTTGCACCTTCAGCTTCGTTGCCCACGATCAACGCCACAGACTTGGACAAATCCATTTCCCAACATGAGGAACCATCCATATCAGCGACATAAATCTGCATACCAGTTGTTGCTTTGGCGATCTCTTCCCAATTCATTGAATGGATAGGCAACCTAAAATGCGCGCCCATGCCAGAGCGCAGAACTTTGGGCGCGAAAGCATCTGTCGTTTCGGGCGGAATGAGAACTGTCTGCACTCCCGCTGCCGCCGCGGACCGTAACAGTGTCCCTAAATTCCCCGGGTCGCGGATCTGGTCTGGAATGAGGATGAAATTGGGGGAATCGGGAAGCGGGAGTTGGGTTTGCTCAAGCACAGCCAGAATTCCCTGAGGGGCTTCCGTCTCACTAATAGACTTCATCACACTGGCAGAGACTTCTTCCACATCTACGCCGCGAGATTTTAGGCTTTCAACCTGCGACATTCCCCGCTTGCTTAATGTCTCATCATACAAAGCAAAGCGACATGTCCAATTCGCCTTCACTGCTTCTTCTACAAGCCGCACTCCTTCGGCAACGAAGGCTTTCGCCTCGTGGCGTTCTTTGGTACGTCCCAGCAAAGCGCGGACAAGTTTTATTTTTGAGTTTTGGTTGGATGTAATCATTCAGTCCACTGTTTTAGAAAGGCATCGATTGTGGATTGGTCAAATAAAACGATGCGTACTACTTTTACAGCTGATGCTTCGTTTTTATCAAAATAATTCCCTATTGCTTTAAAAATAATTTCGGCTGCACGGTCTTTTGGAAAACCAAAGATACCGGTAGAAATGGCAGGCATGGAAACCGACTCGCATTTCAATTCATCTGCCACTTGCAAAGAGCCGATCACGGCATCTTGTAATTTTTGCTCTTCATCGTCCCTGCCGTTGATCCAAACCGGACCCACAGCGTGGATGACGTATTTCGCAGGCAGGAGTCCGCCTGAGGTCCAGGCAGGATGCGCGTGTGAGACCTGCCCATGTGTGCGAACCCAGGCATCGCTTTCTGATTGAATTTTTGGTCCACCCTTCTTTGAGATCGCCCAAGCCACACCACCGCCGTGGGCGAGTTGCTCATTCGCTGCATTGACGATGGCATCCACTGCTTCCGTGGTGATATCACCCTGCACGATTTGCAGGGATTGTCCTGCTGTGAATTTCTTTTCAACCAGAATGGAATTCATGAAACAATTTTACCCCCGTTAAAAATTGTAGGGGCAGGTCTCAGACCTGCCCCTACGGGATTTATTTCGTTTGTGCCACGACTGCAGCGAAGGCTTGTGGGTCCCTCACGGCGATGTCGGCGAGCATCTTGCGGTTGAGCTCAATGTTTGCCTTCTTCATGGCTGCCACCAATTTGCTATAGGTGGTGCCGTTCAGGCGGGCCGCGGCGTTGATACGGGCGATCCACAACTTGCGCAGATCGCGTTTGCGAACGCGGCGGTCACGAGTGGCATACCAGAGGCTTTTGAGCATGGCCTCGTTGGCGCGCTTGAACAATAAGTGCTTTGATCCGCGCTGACCCTTCGTGATCTTTAAAACTTTCTTGTGACGTAAGTGCCCTTGCGGGCCTCCTTTAACGCGCATTGTTTAGTACCTCCTGCAAACTCGTGGGCGTCGGCGGGTCTAACCGCCAGTTGCGCACACCCAAAAGCCGCACATCAAAATTAGAACGACATCCGGAAGGGATTAGCCTTCCATGTTGGGGGCGAGGCGCTTGATGCGCTTCACGAACTTGCGGCCCTTCACCACAATGGTCTCACTTAAGAGAGCCTTGGTGCGGTCTGAAGTGCGGCGGCGCAAGTGGCTTTTACCACCTTTAGTGCGCACCAGCACGCCAGCACCGGTCAGGCGAAAGCGTTTGGATGTCGCCTTGTGGGTCTTGAGTTTGAATTTCTTGCCAGGTTTAGCTTTGCGTGGCATCGCGTAGTACTCCTTTCAGACAAAATAAACCGCGGACATTTCACTGCCCGCGGACGATCAACATCTTTGGGTCTTGCTCTTCCTAACAGATTACGCTTCGTTCTTTGCCTCAGCCTGTTCGGGTTTCTCTTTCTTCTTTGGTGCTGCAGCCTTGTTCGGAGCCATCACCACCAACATCGTACGTCCTTCCATTTGCGGCGGGACTTCGATAATAGCCACATCAGCCAGGTCAGCAGCGATCTCTTTCAAGTCTTCGAGCGCGATTTCGGGGTAATCCATTTCGCGTCCACGGAACTTGACGGTCACGCGCACCTTGTGACCCTGAAGCAACCAGCGGCGGGCATCGTCCACCTTGAAGCCGCGGTGGGCTTCGTTGGTCTTCGGGCGCAAGCGAATCTCTTTAACCTCGATCTTGGTCTGAGATTTCTTTGCTTCGCGTTCCTTCTTCGCCTTTTCGTAGATGAACTTACCAAAGTCCATCACACGGCAGACGGGCGGGTTCGCACCAGGCGATACCTCTACAAGGTCCAATTCCGCTTCGCGTGCAATCTTCAACGCTTCCTTGATGGATACAACTCCGACGTTGCCACCATCTGGACCGATCAGGCGCACTTCCGCGACGCGGATGCCTTCATTTACTCGAAATTCGTTGGCGCTTATGTGTTTCTCCTCTTGCTGTTAGACAAAACAAACCCAGCCCATGGCTGGTTTTTTAGCGGGCGAATAATACCATGAAGGCAGGGGAGTCGTCAACGAAAAAGGGCTTATTTCGCTGAATCTACCATTGGTAGGAAGAGAGTTCTGTATAAAGCATCGTGCTCATCAGGGTGGCTGAACATCACAATAACCATCGAACTTCCCTTGTCATCTACAACTGCCACGTCAACCGGGCGACCATTGGATGTGGCGTAGTACAAGGTCCAGGCGTGACCGTTCGCCTCCCGCGTCCCTGCCGGGGTTGGGGCGCCGTCAAAACCGCGGTAGCCGTTGATGCTCGAAGAGAAATAATCCACTAGGTCTTGCACACTAATATTGGCACGAAATGCTGTGACCTGAGTGATATCAAAAGAAGAGGACCCGCGCCACCAGAAGGCATCGTCTACAAACTTCCATTCGGTGGGGACAATAAGTGAGACCCCATTGAGGTTTTCCCTTTTCAATTCGAGGGTGGGGTCGCCGGTGTAGGGTACTAAAAATTTAACCGGTTTTAGTTGGCTCATGCAGTCTCGGCTGGGTTCTGCGAGCGGATTATCCAGAAATTCCAAAGCAATTTGCATAGCACAGCCACTGTCGTCACTTGCGGTGGGTACATGCCCCTGATTGGGAAACTCAAAATAATAGCTGTTGGGTAACGTGTCTGCTACCTGTTTGCCTTGCTGAGGTGGAGTTGCGCCATCAAAAGTTCCGGTGATGACCAAGCTAGGAATATCGCTGACGACTTTATCTTTCTCGCCAAGCACTGGTCCTGTTGATCCCCAAGTTTTGCAGGCAGAGAACATCTTATCCAGATGCCCATAAAAAGGAGACCACACAAAGTCTTTAACTCTTAACTGAGTAGAGGCTTCCAGTAATTTTTCGGGAGTAGTATCTAAAACATGTTCGTGGCACATTACTGAGATATACAGCCCTGTATTAATGCCTTCAAACCCATAGGGCAGGGAGTATTGAGCGGCAATTAAGGTTGAATAATCTCCATCGCGTACGCGATAGATCGTTTGAGGGGCGGTATCAATATAGCTAGTGGTCTTGGATAAGCCCATGATGATCGATAATAGATACGCTCCATCAATGGTCTCTGTTACGGTCCCCATTGGGTAGGCAGAGGTGGATAATGTTACAGGTTTTTCGTCTAACTTAGTAGCTAGATCCCAAAATACAGTTTCGATATCGGGATAGGCTTTGTTGCAGTCTGGGTCGGCTTTGCAAGAATTGAACAAATTGGTAAGCGTGTAATTGGCGATGTTTGGAAATTCGTTGACCCAGTTCGTTTCCACAGGCATGACCGAATCTAAAATCGCGCTGCGAATGACCTCTGGGTGGTTACGCATGGCAACCAATGCAAGGCGCGTTCCATAAGATGCACCATACAAGTTGACCTTTTCATACCCCAATAGTTTGACAATGTCTTTTAAGTCGGCTGCGTTTTCAACCGTATTGTAGGCACTAACATCAATGCCTTGAGTCTGAAAAAGCCCGGCACAAGAGAGAAAAGCATTTTGATACACCAACTCTCTGGAGCTACTGTCAATAGTTCCATACACATCCTGTCGATTCGCCCGTTCAAGTTCATCGCAGATCAATGCCGGTTCAGAAAGCCCCGTGCCGCGTTGATCGTATGTGATGTAATCGCGGTCGCTTAAAAATGGATCCACTAAGATTGGATATGCATTGGCGCTCAACGAAACCGCTTCACCACCCGGACCTCCCTGAAGGAACATGACCGGGTCTGGCTTGGGATTCGAACTTCGGCTATGAAACACAGCAACTGCCAGGCGAATTGTCCGCCCGCTGTTGATGGTGCGGTTTTCAGGCACAGTGGCATACCCGCATGTCACATTCACCCCAGGCGGCACATCGAATTGACAATTTGCTTCTTCAAACCGAGGCGTATATGCCTGTGTTGGTAAGGCGGTAGGGAGTGGTGTAGGCGGTATGGGGGTATCTGTCGCAATGGGCGCCATTGTTGTGTTTGTTGCTGAAATGGGCACTATAGGTTTCGTTGCTTGTGGGGCTGGTGCAGCGCGACTGTTTGTCAGCAAGTAGATCCCTGCTGCTGCCGTACAGGCAAGAATACAAAGCCCACTAATAGATGCGATCAGGATGACGTTGTTATTTTTCTTGCGGTGGCTTTGCTTGCTTTGTTTCGGTGCCGCATTCTTTTCCGGCTCTTGCTCGACCTCGGGCTGATTCAGCGCTTCTGAGAATCGCTCAAACTCTGACGTGGAGTCTGGTCGGTCATCAATGAAGGCTGGAACATATTGCTGTTGGTAGTCTGATCTTTCAAAGGAAGTATATGTTTGGGGTGGCGGGGCAGGTTTGGGCGGGGTAAGAAGCGCGATCTGCTTTTTTGCATCCGCATGATTAGGGTTGAGGCTGAGAACTTTTTGCAGGCAATACGTCCGCCGTTGAATATCATCTGTGCTCATGCCGAGCAGGAACCAGCCGCGTTCAGATAGCGGATACTGTTGCACGACTTGTGCAAAGATCGAAAATGCTTTTTGCTTATCGTTGGCTTGTAGCGCAGAAATTCCCGCCTGAATGAGTTGTTGTTCTGACATATTTTCCCTATGCAAAAGAAAATGGAGCCGATTATGTTGGCTCCATTATACTCTTACACGTGGGGTGTGACTTTGGCTTCGATCTTATCTTTTGGCAAGTAGCCGGTGATGCGCTCTTTGACGTCGCCGCCTTTGAAGAGCATGAGGGTGGGAATGCCCATCACTCCGTATTGCATCATGATGTTGGGATTTTGATCGGCGTCGAGTTTTACGACCTTGACCTTGCCATCCCACTGACCTGCGAGTTGTTCGACGATGGGCGCGATCATCTTACATGGCTGACACCAATCTGCCGTGAAATCTACCAATACAGGGGTTTGCGAGCTGATGACTTCTTCTTGAAAGTCTTGTTCGGTTACATATTTGACTGAACTCATGGTTGCCTCCGGTAATTAGGATGAGATGTTCTTTATTTTACTTACTTCCGTTGACGTGAGTATCCTGCCGTGATAGAATGCAATCCGCTTTAATGATGGGCGCGTAGCTCAATGGCAGAGCAGCGGCCTTTTAAGCCGTTTGTTGAGAGTTCGAGCCTCTCCGCGCTCACAGAGAATCCCTTGCTTATGCGAGGGATTTTTGTTTTGCGCCCCATCGAGGGATTGTATTCGATCCCCTCCGCGTTCACAAAAAAGACTCCTCTTTGAGGGGTCTTTTTTGTTTTAATTTCAAGTAAACTCAAAAGGGAGAGGAGTTTGCCATGAAACTTGAAGTGATCACTCGCATCCCCAAAGAACAGAAACACAAGACCCCTTTGCTTTTCGTCCATGGAATGTGGCATGGCGCCTGGTGTTGGGATGAGTTCTTTTTGCCTTTTTTCGAAGAGGCTGGCTGGGCAGTGACTGCCCTGAGCCTGCGCGGACATGCTGGTAGCGAGGGCATAATCCAAGGAAGCAGCATTATGGATTATGTGCAGGATGTGGAAGAGATCGCAAAAACGCTTCCGACTCCGCCGGTGCTGATCGGTCACTCCATGGGCGGATTCATCGTCCAGAAATTTCTCGAACGCAATACAGCGCCTGCCGGTGTTTTGCTGGCACCAGCCCCGCCTTACGGGGTTTGGAACGGAACCTGGCTGGTCTTCAAGCATAGTCCGTTGACCTTGTTGAAAATTCTCACACGATTTCGCCTACACCCTGTCGTTGAAACGCCCGAAAGTACGCGCTGGGCATTCTTTTCTGAAGATATGCCGCATGAACAGCTTATGAAATACCATGCCAAAATGAACGACGAGTCGTTTCGTATGTGTGTAGATTTGCTTGGGCTAAAACTCGTCTGCACAAAAAGGGTGCAGGCACCATTGTTGGTTCTTGGGGCAAAAGAAGATTCAGTTATTTCCAATCATGATGTAGAGAAGACCGCCAAAGTCTACAACACAAAAGCAAAAATATTCCCCAATATGGCGCACGATATGATGCTTGAAAAAGGCTGGAAAGGTGTAGCAGAGCGGATTATGGAATGGCTGACAGAAAAGGAAATCAGTGAATTTTATGAAAAAAGATATTAAGAAAGTTTTGTTTTTTTATGCAGTTCTATTTAGCGTTATGTATGTCCCCGTAATTTTATGGCTGAGGAATAAAAGTGTGTTTGTCCCATTTCAATTTTTTACTTCAGACACTTTTTATTACCTCTCAATTGCCCGTCATTCTGTAAATAGTTTGTTTTATACATCCGATGGGATGTATCCAACAAACGGTTTCCACCCGCTGTGGGGTTTTCTTCTCACAAAATTATTCTCTATTCCTTTCTTTTCATCTCATTTGGATATGCAGATTTATCTGACCATTATCTTAAGCCTTGTTTTTGTAACGTTTGGAACGATTTTCTTTGGGATGTCTATTTATCATTTGACAGATAATGCTGCCGTTTCTTTGCTGGCAGCGGTTCCGGGATATTATTACTTAATATTTGCTTCCCTTGTTCCAAATTACAACAGTACATGGGCGTATATTAATGGGATGGAGTCTCCACTGAGTATTTTCTGGTTTGGATTATTCCTTTATTTACTTGTAAATAAAAAATTACTTCTTGATCAAAGATTATATATGACAGTAATCCTTTCCATTGTTGTGACCTTAATTGTCTTCTCGCGACTGGATGATGTTTTTTTACTCATACCTTTTTGGATCTTGCTCTTTTTTTTCTCAGAACCCCGAAAAAAGGCTGTTGCCCGATTATTAATAGCTATCGGTATACCAGTTTTGTCTCTGATAGCTTATATGGTATATAACTACTCTTATACTGAAAGTGCAATGCCTGTTAGTGGGTTGATAAAGAATGGGAATTGGCTGCTCGTTAACCTCGCCTTTTTTATAACCACCTTTTTTCCAATTCAACTTGTAAATCACGATGCCATATGGAGTGAAACCTCCATGCGTTCTTTGCAGACGGCTATCCCGATATTGACAGCGGCTTTATGGCTTTTATTTTGGCGAAAAAACACCAAACTTCAAGATTGGCAATCCATACCGCAAGATAACTACACAATAATTTCTGCCTTGGCAGTGTATATGATCATTAAAGGCGGATACAATTTTGTTCTTGTCTACCTTATGGGGCAAGGACATTGGTATTACTCTATTAGTATTATGCTGTTTAATTTAATGATGGGCATTGTCATCGTTGTGCCCCTTCGTAATATTTCCTCGCAAAGCCAACGAATATGGATTAGTATCGCCGCTTTCCTTTTAGTTATATTGATGGGGAATGTGTTTATTAATAATAAAATACAGAGTAAATATAATGTTGGTTACTACGAACTTTGGCTTCAAAGTGAAAAAGTTAATTCACTCCTTAAAGAAACAGCCCCAGATATTAAGCTTGTGGAATATGACGACGGTATTATCGCTTATTTATTGAACTTACCTGTTATGAATGGGTTTGGGTTTACTCTAGATAAAGAAGCAATGCAGGCACAAACAGAAGGACACTTATTAAACCTAGCCTATGAAAGAGGGTTTCGTACGATTGCGGTGATGAGCTATGTAAACTTTCCAGATGACTTTGAGAATGACTCAGATCAAATAAGAGAACAATTGAGGAAGATGCCAGGGATTGGGTTCGAAGATCTTGACCAGTGGGATTTTGGATTCCTATACCGTGATGATAAGTCTTCGATGGTCTTAATTAATTATGAACCGCGAATAGGGCAATAAGCCAAGCCCCATGTTTTGAATCATCCCCACCTCACGGCTTCACATCGTTCACAATCAGGGCGACCACATAGGAGGGAGTAGGCGTCTTCGTGGATTTTATTGACCACGGACTTTAGCAGATCATTGACCGGAATGGCTTGGATGGTGATGCCATCCACTTCGGCTTGGCGGGTAAATGGTTTTACGGTGAGGCTGATGGCGTTGAAGCCTTCTGAATCGCCGGGGAAGTTTGGGCATTCAAGTACGCCTTGATCAGTCAATGCCCAGCGGATGAATTGCATACGCCCGGCAAGTTTCTCTCCATAATGGATGCTGAAGTTAATGCGTTGGTCCATGCCCACGAGCAGGATGACGCCATCTTCGTCTGCAAGAGAGGCGATGGGGGCGTAGAGATTATCTTGGGTTTGAGCATAAATAGCTGAATCGGCGTTGATGCCTGCAAAGGAAAAGACGGGGTGAATGGAGCGTTTCCCTTTCGCATGCTTACGGACGAGTTCCGGGAAATTGCCAAAGGCTTCATCTGTTGAGGTGGATGGTGTGAAGGGTTGCGCTAAAGAGTTCACGTCCGCTTTGGAGTGGGCGGGATGATACTCTAACGGCAACAAGCTTTTGGGCGTGAAGGTTGGGGTGAAAAAACCAGCAGTTGTTTCAAGCAGAGCCGTGAGCAATGAGTCCGCGTTGACGAGTGGGGAGGCGTGAACAAGGACCAGGCGTTTTTTCAGGCTTAGGTCGGAGAGAGCAGATTTGAGGTTAAGAGAAGAGGCGGGCATTTTAGTCAGGTAGTTAGGCAGTCAAATAGTCAAGTAGTCTAAATCGACCAACAAAATACAAAACTACTTCCCTTTCCAATTTGGTTTACGTTTTTCAATAAAGGCTTGCATACCTTCTTTTTGGTCTTCAGTGGCGAATAGCGGATAGAAGTTACGCTTTTCTACGGCGAGACCTTCTGTAAGCGTAGTTTCAAACGCGGCGTTGACGGCATCCTTCGCCATGCGCACGGCGATAGGCGCACGCGAGGCAATCTCTTGGGCAAAAGCAACAGCGGCATCGAGATACCCTTCCACCGGCACAATGCGATTGACCAAGCCAAACTGTTGTGCTTCCTGCGCGGTGAGCGTGCGGTTGTTGATGACCATTTCCATGGCGAGATGTTTGCCAACCAGGCGAGCCAAACGCTGGGTGCCGCCTGCGCCGGGGATAATGCCAATGGTAATTTCAGGCTGACCAAATTTTGCAGTCTCGCTTGCAATCACCATATCGCACGAGAGCACGAATTCACTTCCGCCGCCGAGTGCCCAACCTGAGACCGCCGCAATGACAGGTTTCCGAATGCCGCGAATGCGATTCCAAATTTCCACGTGTTCATTGGCAAGCATTTGCACGTAAGATTGATCCGCCATTTCTTTGATGTCGGCTCCGGCGGCAAAGGCTTTTTCGTTGCCGGTCACGATGATCGCGCCGACGGCATCATCTTTATCAAAGGCTTCCAAAGCGTCAAAGACTTCGCCAAGCATAGTGAGGTTAAAAGCGTTCATCGCTTGCGGACGGTTCAACTGCACAATGCCCACGCGTCCGCGGGTTTCGGTCAGAATGGTGGTGTAGGTCATGGGTTCCTCCAAAGTTCAGATAGTGAGATTATAAACTCAACTCGCACTGGGTATAATTCTCAAACCCTGTTGGGCAGCGTAAGAACGGCGAAACCCGCTTCATCCCAAATACCTGAACTAAATTTATATACGGAGAATCTCATGCAAATTCTATTTCTAATTCACTCCCACACTCGCTGGTTGATCTTGATCGTGGCGTTGGTTGCCATTGTCAAATTTGCCATTGGTTGGCTGCGCGGCGGTGCCTTCAAAGGTATGGACCGTGGACTCGCCTCTGGTTTTAGCGGTCTGATGGACCTGCAAGCCACTCTTGGTTTGATCTTCTTGATCTGGACTGGTTTGGCGGGTGTTGGTTTCCCAATGAACCGCATCGAACATGCCACCACAATGATCATCGCGGCTGTGCTTGCGCACTTGCCCGCCCGTTGGAAGAATGCCTCAGACTCGATCCGCTTCCGCAATACTTTGTTCTGCATTGTCGGGTCGTTGGTGTTGGTCTTCATGGGCGTTGTCCGCTTGCGCGGCGGCTGGACCTGGTAATCTACAAAAGGGAACAGCCTCGCACATATGCGAGGCTGTTTTGTTTAACATGAAAAAACTAATTCTTATCGGTCCCGTTCTTTTTGCGATTGTGCTTACCGCACTTACCTTTATTAAATACGATTTTCTTTTGAGTCTTGGCTGGCATCCCATCAACGACCCAACCTTTGACTGGCCCAGCGGGCTGGCACTCGGTCGCTTCGGCTGGATCATGACCGCAACCTTTATCACCAGCGGACTCATCATGACCCTCTTCGCCCGTCGCCTCTTTCTGGACCTAAAGCGGACTCCTGCTTCCAAACTTGGCACCACACTGCTGACGTTTGCTGGTCTATTTCTCGCCGCCTTAGCCTTCACCACCGACCCAACCATTCGCGACACCCCCGCCACCTGGCATGGACAGTTACACGACCTGTCATTCGTCTTGCTTGGGCTCACACTGTTCCCCGCCATGATCGTCCTCGGCTTTGCCTTCCGTGCCGATGCGAGCTGGAAAAATCTCGCCGTTTATACATGGGGCACGCTTGCGTTGGCGGGTCCCGCATTCTTTATCAAAGGTGCAGCGTTTTATGTGTTTCTGCTGGCAATCTTGGTATGGAATGAAATTGCGGCGATACGGTTGTATTCACAAGCAGAAAATTGATCGGGTAGAGAAAAGCCCAATGGGGCGAATCCGCTATCCCTTTGTTCTGAGGCGCGGGTTGAGGATGTAGTCAAATGCCGCGCTGGACATTCCGAATGCGATGCCGGTCAATAAGAGCAAAGAGATCGGTTCCAAGACCCAGAATTGAGAGCCGTAGGCAGCGCCGTATTTCATCGCGTTTTGAATGACCAAACCCCAAGTGGGGTACATCACCTCGGAGACGTTGAAGATGGCGAAGGTGGCTTCGAGGAAGGCAAAGCTGGGAATGAGGGCGATCAGTTGCGGCACCATCACCGGTGTGATGCGCGGAATCAGATAATGCCAAATGATGCGCCAGTTGGTAGCGCCGTACGCACGTGCAGCTTCTACATAAGACGCTTCTTTGACTTGTAAAAATGCGGCACGGAAAGTCTTGGTGGGGCTACCGAAAATATTAAGCAAGATGATGACCATCAAGATCAGCCAAAAGTTGACCTGGTAAAAGGCATATAACAAAATGCCAACTGCCAGAACCGGCAGAATCATATTGGCTTCGATCACCATTTGCAGAGCTTTATCTACCCAGCCGCCATACCAAGCTGCGGCTGCGCCTACAATGGCAGAGCCAACCGTGATGACAATCGAGCCTAACAGCCCGAAGATAAGAGCGATTGGCATGCCCCACAAAAGCGGAGTCATGAGATCGCGGCGCATGTAATCAGTGCCTGCCATGCCATAGACCTGACCGAAGATCACTACTTGCGCATCAATGTCCCAATCTTTTTCAAAGCCAACGGCATCGATTGTTAGGGTATATGTGCCGGGCACGGCTTTGGCTGTTTTGGAGTTGGGGTCTGCAAATAATAAGTAGAATGCGGGAGTGGGGTAATGCTCATCGGTAGAGAACCATTCTTTCCAGTTCGGATTTTGTTTGAGAATCTTATTGACGTTGAGTACACTGCCCGGTTCATAGTTCTTTTCAAAGGTTGTCATCTCTCCGCGTAATTCCAGTTCGCGCCCATCAGGTGTGGTGAGCGTGACCGATGCAAAGGGAACTTTCTCTAGGTAGGTTGGGTGGTAATAGATGACCATGTCCTTTGGAAATTCTGTGTAAGGATAATCAAATGTATAGGTAAGGGTGATGGTCTTGGTCGTTTCGTTGAGCACTGTTTCTATACGTTCTACCGAGCCCTCACGGCTGTCCATGATGATGGTAGATGGGAGGTCATTTTCGCGAAAGAGGTTGACCCAACTTGGCAACGCCAGCTTGGGAACCACGCTTCTTGGTTTGACGCTCAATAAGAACCAATCTCTACCGATCTGCCGGTAAGGTAAGGCGACGACTGTGTAGATGGAGGTCAATAACAGCAGACCGACAATGCTGAAGCCGATCACGGCAGATGGATAGCCCCGTAATTCATTTAAGAGAGCCACGAATTTTTTCCAATTCTCTCTCGACTGGGCTTTTGTATTTGAAAAATTCTGATTCAGTTCTGCCCAGGAAAACTTTGGCAGGTTGAAGGTTGGGAGAGTCCACTTGCGTTTGGGGCGTTTTGCCACCAGCCTTTGCGTATTACTTCCTGATGTGACCCGAATGCGTGGGTCAGTGACTAAATAGGCAATATCTAATACAAAGACTGTGAAACCCAAAAGGTAGGCAAAAATGACCATCGTGCCGATGATGATGGGAATTTCACCGGGATACATTCTTTCATCCAGAAAGTGTGGCAATGCGCGCACGAATAGAGAGCCGATACCGGGCCAATCGAAGACGAATTCTACGGTTGTCATTAACTGCCAGAAACCCACCATGGAGAGTGAGAAACTGGTAATGATGGCCGGTAGTACAGGGCGTAGGATGTAATTCTTTTGGAAGGTCTTTTGCGGAAGACCCATGGCTTTCCCAACTTCGACATAATCTTCGTGTGAATATGCCAGGAAGTATGTGCGCCAGGAGAAGATCAATGTAAATGCGCTGGAGAGCAAAATGGCTGTAACCGGTAAGACCATGTGTCTGATAACGGTCAACACGTATTCAACCGATGATTCAGGTGGAATGCTATCTAACATCCGCCCGACGGGGAGAAGCCGTAAGCCCGCAGCGAAGATCAGAATCAAAATGAAACCGATCACCCAGCCCGGAATGGAAGAAAGAGGCGTGAGTGCCCCTACAAGTTTATCCAACCGCCCGCCAGGGTTTTGGGATAGGTGTAGTGCAAATGGAATCCCTGCAATGAAAAGAAAGAAGAAACTGGCGCCGATCAAAAGAATGGTGTTTGGAAAATATTGCATCAAGATCACGCGGCTGTCTTCTGCATTCATATTGGGGGGTGTATAGCGTGGATGAAACTTCACCCGATCGTTCACTTCACCCCAATTTAGGGTTAGCGCTTTATACGTCCAATACATATGGCGTGGAAGGAAGGGGAGGTTTAGCCCTTCTTTCTCTTCCATCTCAGCCCGTAATTTTGTAAGGGTTTCAGTAGATGTGGCGAAAGGGTCCACGCTGCGTAATGTGACGGAATTGATGCGGTTCTTTTCTGCTTTATCTATGGCACCCCCACCATTTGCAGCGACAATGGTAATGAATGTGCCGAGCCCAATGGTCAGAAGAATGGTCAACAATCTGGTTGCCATGAATTTCAAGGCAGTTATCCATGTACTCTGTTTCGATATGAGTGCTTTTCGTGCCGTTGAAGTCTCTTGTGGGGTGCGTTCTGAATTTTCAGCAAGCATTCGGTTTCCTTGAA
Source organism: Anaerolineales bacterium (assembly GCA_046328915.1). GTDB lineage: Bacteria > Chloroflexota > Anaerolineae > Anaerolineales > Villigracilaceae > Villigracilis. The sequence continues at coordinate 167,923 of JAXLVR010000006.1, forward strand.
CTGGTCTTGGCCAGATATGGGTAGGATTATACATTTGGCAGTGAAAAGTTCATCCTGCTGCGGTGGGGTTTTAATCCGCTGTATAGTTTATATGGCGTACAATTCTGAGCATGCATCTTGAACAGTTTATTGTACAGTTTGGATACCCTGCCCTGGTTTTGGGACTCTTATTGGAAGGGGAAACCGTTTTGGTTCTTGCTGCTTTTATGGCGCATCGCGGGTACCTTGATCTGCCTTTGGTGATTTTGCTGGGTGGTGTGATTGCTTTTGGCTCTGACCAATTCTTCTTTTGGATGGGACGCATTCAAGGAACTGCCTTTCTTGCCAAACGCCCTACGTGGCAGCCACATGTGGAAAAGGCAAGATCTTTATTGGGAAGGAATTCCACGGTTTTGTTTCTGAGTATTCGTTTTATGTATGGCTTGCGGACGGTGCTGCCGTTCGTGATCGGAATGTCTGACTTGGATGCGAAAAGGTTTGCTCTGCTTGATCTGATCGGCGCCTTTGTTTGGGCTTTGACCTTTGGGTTGGCAGGGCACTTTATTGGGCATCTCATGACGTTGATCTTTGATGATGTCAAAGAACATGAGCTTTCAGTGGCTATTGGAATTATTCTGATCGGAATTATAGGTTGGCTTTATTATCGTTATATCCATAAAGAACAGAAAGGCAAAGCCCATGAATAATCAACCTCAGGAACAATTTACGAAGCTGATCTTGGAGAAAATGGAAACATTTACCCGGCAGGAACGGGAATTGATTCGTCGTATGATAGAACGCAAACATGTAGTTCGCAATATTAATAGTGAGTTTGATGACCAATTGACATTCGGGCAAAAACTGGCAGATGCAGTTGCAAAATTTGGCGGTTCATGGACTTTCATTATTATCTTCGGCTGTATTCTGCTAACGTGGGTCATTCTCAACTCGGTTGTGCTCGCCAGATTGAAGGAAGCCTTTGACCCATACCCGTATATTTTGTTGAATCTTTTTCTATCCATGTTGGCGTCAATTCAAGCTCCGATCATTATGATGTCTCAGAACCGGCAGGCAGCCAAAGACCGCATGGATGCGGCGCATGATTATGAAGTGAACTTAAAAGCAGAGATGGAGATCGAGACTTTACATCAAAAATTGGATGAATTGCGTGATAAGCAATGGGCGGAGTTGGTAGAAATGCAGCAGGAGCAGATTCGTCTGTTGACTAGGCTGTTGGAAGAAAAAGGATAAGAGATGAAAGCAGGTCTGAGTTACTCTGACCTGTTTTTTTTATGCACTCCTGTGTGCAGACTTGGACACTCACGCTTAATCTGCCTCAACGTATATGTGGGGCGCTTGACTCTCTTCGCCGTTTGGGATAATATTTCGATATCGAACAATTTGACATCAAAAGAGATTTGATATGCCCACCCATTTCGAAGGTTCCCGCGTCGAGAGGCGCACCCTGGATACATTCATCAAGCTTACCCGCTGTACCAACTCGGTACTTGGAGAACTGTCTGCCCGCCAGACCACCGGCGACCTGACCGCTTCGCAGTTCGCTGTGCTTGAAGCGCTGTATCACATCGGTTCGATGACTCAGGGCGAGGTCAGCAGCAAAGTGCTGAAGAGCACCAGTAACCTGACGACTGTCATCGACAACCTTGAACGCGACGGATATGTCCGTCGCGAGAGGGATACAGAAGACCGCAGAGTGATCCATGTTCATTTGACAGAAGCAGGCACGAGCAAGATCGAGGCGGTGCTTCCCAATCATGTTGGGGCATTGGTGGAGATCTTCAGTGTGTTAAGTCCGGCGGAGCAGGAATCACTTGGTGAGTTATGCAAGAAGTTAGGCAAAAGTAAGGAGTCGGCATGAGCGTGAAGGGAGCGCAGGCGCGCATTACACAGGCGGTGACGAGTTGGGATGGTGTGACCGTTGCCTCGCATCGCTTCGGCGGTGTGGAATATGTGATCGGCAAACGTGAAGTCGGGCACATCCACGGCGACCACATGGTGGATATTCCCTTCCCGAAGAAAGTGCGCGATGTTCTGGTCGCCGCCGGGCGGGCGCAGCCGCATCATTTGTTGCCTGAAACTGGTTGGATCAGTTTCTACCTGCGGCAGGAAGATGATGTGGAAAAGGCAATTGCATTGTTTCGTGAAAGTTACGAGATCGCACAAAAACAAAAATCAAAAAAATTAGAAGTATAAAATTATTGCAGTCACCTTAAAGGTGACTGTCACCTACTATTGAGGCATAACCATGTTCACTGAAAAAGAGATCGCTTACATCAACTCACAACACTTGGCGCGGCTGGCAACGGTTTCCAAATCGGGTCAGACCGATGTTGCCCCGGTGGGATTCCGCTTTGATGGCAAGACCTTCTTCATCACCGGCTTCGATATCACCAAAACGTTTAAGTATAAAAATGTAAAAGCAGGCAATGCCCTCGTTTCATTGGTAATCGACGATCTGGCATCGGTCCAGCCGTGGGTGGCGAGAGGAGTCAAGGTTCATGGAACAGCCGAGATCGTGGAAGGAGGCGGGCGGGCATCGCTGGTCATTCATCCCAAACGGTTATGGAGTTGGGGCGTGGACGATGTCGCCTTCAAAGATGGCAAGCCCGTTAGCCGCAAGGCAAAGCTTGAAACAGAATAATGGATAAGATCAAAACAGGTCTGAGCAACTCAGACCTGTTTTGTCTTTAATTGGGAAACTCGTGATTGCCACAAGATTATATATAATGTACAATCCGCGCAATTCAAGGAATCATTCCCCATGCTAAATCTCAATCTCAAAACTACCCCCTTCCACGAACGGACGTCCGCGTTGTGCCAGCCGCAGAACTGGCGCAAGTGGGCGGGCTATTTTGTCGTCGGCTCGTATGAGCATGTGCTCGACCGCGAGTATTGGGCGATCCGCAACTCGGCGGCGTTGATTGACGTCTCGCCGTTGATCAAGTACGTCATCAAAGGCAAGGATGCGGCTGCGCTTCTGCACCGCGTCACCACCCGCGATGTCCATAAGATGAAAGTGGGACAGGTCGCCTACACCGGCTGGTGCGACGAAGAAGGCAAGATGATCGACGATGGCACCATCTCGCGCCTCGAGGACCAGACCTTCCGCCTGACTGCCGCGGAACCGAATCTGCGCTGGCTGATGATGAATGCGGTTGGCATGGACGTCTCCATCACCGAAGTGACCGATGACGTGGCGGCGCTCAGTTTTCAGGGACCGAACACAAGAAAAGTGCTAAACAAAGTTACCGAGAGACCTGTGGACGAGTTGAAATACTTCCGCTTGATGACGAACAAAATCAAGGGTGTTGAAGTCACAATTTCAAGAACAGGCTACACCGGCGACCTCGGTTATGAGATTTGGATGGACAACAAAGACGCGCTCAAAGTATGGGACGCGCTCATGGAAGCGGGTTCTGATTACGGCATTACCCCCGTCGGCATTCTCGCCATGGACATGGCACGCGTGGAAGCGGGTCTCTTCATGCTCGATGTCGATTACACCTCCGCTTCTCATGCGTGGATCGAATCGCAGAAATCCTCTCCCTTCGAGTTGGGTCTCGAGTGGACCGTTGCCCTCGATAAGCCCGGCTACTTCGTCGGTCGCCGTGCTTTGGAAAAAGAAAAGCGCGAAGGTTCAGCATGGAAGATGGTCGGTTTGGCAGTCGATTGGGTCGGCATGGAAAAATTATTTGGCAAGGTCGGCTTGCCGCCGCAAATCCCTGGCTCGGCTATTCGTGGAAGTTTGCCTGTAATGGTGGGTGGTGTGCAGGTGGGGTATGCCTCCACTTCTACGTGGTCGCCGTTATTGAAAACCTACATCGCACTGGCACATATAGAGAGACCCTATTACGAAATCGGAACCAACGTAACGATGGAAATCACGGTCGAACATCATCGCCGCCAAGCGCCTGCAAAAGTGGTCAAACTGCCGTTCTACGAACCTGAATGGAAGAAGAAATAATTAACCGCTAAGAGCGCAAAGCGCGCGAAGACTTAAGAGGTTTTCTTGGCGTTCTCCCCGGCACTTGCGCCCGGGGCAAGTGTAGCGTGCTTCGCGGTTTAAAAAGGAATTATTCATGACAGCAAATCAATACGACGCAATCATCATCGGCGGTGGACATAACGGACTTGTCGCCGCATCTTATTTAGCCCTAGCTGGCAAAAAAGTGGTCGTGCTTGAACGCCGACCCATCGTCGGCGGCGCGGCAGTGACCGAGGAAATTTTCCCCGGCTACAAATTCACGGAATTTTCCTACGTGGTGAGTTTGCTGCGCCCGGAGATTATCCGCGATTTGGAATTGCCCAAGCATGGATTAAAGATTCTTCCATTGCCCAGCACCTTCACGCCCATGGAAAATGGCGATTATCTCGCCGGATGGGATGACCACGATCTGACTCGCCGCGAGTTGTACCGTCACTCGCCCAAAGACGCCGAAGCCTACGACGAGTATGCCCGCGTCATGGCGCGTGCTGCAAAAGCCATCAAGCCGATTATCAATTTGATTCCGCCCGATCCCTCTTCGATGAGCATCCGCGATCTGATGGGACTGCTCAAGGTCGGTCAATACGCGGCATCGCTCAAAGAGAAAGAACTGTACACCATCGCCAAACTCGCCACGCAATCCTCCGCGGACTTGCTCGAAGAGTGGTTCGAGACCGACGCGCTCAAAGGCACCAAAGCCGCCAGCGGAATCATCGGCACCTATCTCGGACCGCGCTCGCCTGGCACGGCGTATGTTCTTCTTCATCACTACATGGGCGAAATTGACGGCGCTTTCCGCGCCTGGGGTTTTGCCAAGAACGGCTCTGGCGGTGTCAGCGGCTCGATCTATAACGCGTCGCAAGCGCTTGGGGTGGAGGTCAGAGTCAACGCGAGCGTGCAGCAGGTCAAGGTCAAGGGTGGACGCGCCGTAGGTGTCATCCTCGAAAATGGCGATGAACTCGATTCCAAAGTCGTCATGTCCGCTGCTGACCCGAAGCGCACCTTCCTGCAATTCGTTGAGCAGAAACATCTGCCCGATGATTTTGTCACCTCGATTCAAAACTTCCGCACACGTGGCTCGTCGGGCAAGGTCAACATTGCATTGAGCAAACTGCCGAACTTCACTGCGCTGCCATATACGGGCAACGGTGCGAACTCGGTTTTGCATCGCGGCGCGGTTTCGATCAGCCCGAGCATTGATTACATCGAACGCGCCTACGACGACGCGAAGTATGGGCAGATTTCGAAGCGTCCGTATCTTGACATGATCTTCCCCTCGATGATCGACCCGGACATGGCGCCTCCCGGACATCACGTGATGTCTTGCTTCGTGCAATACGCGCCCTACGACCTCGAAGGCGGCTGGACCGATCAACGCCGCGACGAACTCGGCGAAGCAGTCATTGCCACCATCGAACAATACGCGCCGAACATCCGCGAGTGCATCGTGGGTATGCAAGTCATTTCACCGAAAGACATCGAACGCATCGCGGGCATCACCGGCGGCAACATCTTCCACGGCGAACTGCTGTTGCATCAAATTTTCTTCCTGCGTCCCACCCCGCAATGGGCAGACTTCCGCACCCCGCTCAAGGGCTACTACTTTGGCGCGAGCGGCGCACACCCCGGCGGCGGCGTGATGGGCGCGCCCGGCATGTTGGCGGCAAAAGAAATTCTCAAGGACGGTATGCTATGAGCCACTACGACAACCTCATCATCGGCGCGGGGCACAATGGCTTGGTCGCCGCAGCCTATCTCGCCAAGCAAGGCAAAAAAGTTTTGGTGCTCGAACGCCGCTCCATTGTCGGCGGTTCAGTGGTCACAGAATCTTTCGGGGATAACTTCTCCGTGGACTCTCTCCACACTGGCGGAATTCTCCGCCCAGACATTATCAAAGACCTGAAACTCGCCTCTCACGGACTTTCAGTTGATACCGTCCGAAAACCATTCATCTCCCTCCAGACAGACGGCAACCACCTCACCCTTGACGTCGAGTCCATCAAACACATCTCCGAAAAAGACGCGGCGCGCTTCCCTGAATTCGTGCGTTTCATGGATAAATGCGCGAGCATCCTCGATACGGCGTATGCCACCATCATGCCGCGCCTGCCAATGAACTTCGGCATCCGCGAAGGCTATGGCTTGCTCGAACTTGGTCTCGAGTTGAAACTTGCGGGTCGTAAAGACATGCTCAACTTCATCCGCGCTTTGCCGATGACCGCGCAGGAACTCGTGGAAGAATACTTCGAGTCTGAAATCGTCAAAGCCGCGATTTGCGCCGTTGCCATTCACGGTTCCACCCTTGGACCGATGGGCGCAGGCACAGGCTACACCCTCATCCACAATTGGATGAATCGTGGCGGGTTGTCTCACGTCAATGTTGGCAAAGCAGGCGAGATCACAACCGCCCTGGCTAACGCCATCAAAGCCAGCGGTGGAGAAATCCGCACCGAAGCTGAAGTTGCCAGCATCAAAATCGAAAGCCAAATTGCGAAGGGTGTTGTTCTTACAAACGGTGAAGAGATTTCTGCGAATCAAATCTTCTCCGCCGCAGACCCGAAGCACACCCTGCTCAAACTCGTCGGCGCGCAGGATCTGCCGCCCGAATTCGTCTGGCATACCCAATTCATCAAAATGCGCGGATCGGTGGCGAAAGTCCACTTGCAGACCAATGGCAATCATGGAATTCCAGAAGGAACTCTGGTTGTTGCGCCATCCATCAAGTATTTAGAAAAAGCCTACGACGCTACAAAGTATGGTGAGATTTCCGAAAAGCCCTATCTTGAAGTCACGACTTCGGAAAATACTGTTTCTATCCATTTCCAATTCGCGCCCTACAACTTGAAACATGGAACGTGGAACGTGGAACGTGAAAAAGTTGAAAAGCTGGCGATTGAATCACTTGCGGAATACTTCCCCAATCTAAAATCGTCAATCGTAAATCGTAAATCCATCACACCTCTCGACCTCGAATCCACCTACGGTCTCACCGAAGGCGACCTCAACCACGGTCAACTGATGCTCGATCAGTTCCTCTTCATGCGACCGATACCGGGCTGGTCGAACCACAAGACTCCGATTGATAATTTATATCTCTGCGGAAGCGGAGTCCACGGTGGGGGTGGGGTCAGCGGCGCGGCGGGTAGGAATGCAGCGAAGTCTTTGAAATAAAAAGAAGGTCACGCTTCATGCGTGACCTTCTTTTTATTTATCAGCTAATTTGATTGCCACTTCGATCTTCCATTTTGATTTGCGCGGTTCGATCTTTGGGTCGGTGAGAAAGGTTTCATAACGCCCATTGAAGTTATCACCCTCTTCGGTATCCCAATGGTCGAAGTCCATACCTTGGGCGCGCACCCATTCGATCAACGCGCGATTGCCAGAAATGCCGCCGCCCGAATATATGAGATTGGCATATCGTCCCGCTGGCATCACATCCGCTTTGATGTTTCCATTGTCAGTCACTGCCTTGCGGACGGGAACACAATACGAGATGTCCATGAACCCGCGCATGTCGATGACGTGATAGCGTAGAAAGGGTGGACCTGAAGTTTTGATCTTATTCACCGCCACCCAGTCATTCAATTCATCTGCTATCTTTCTAATTTCTTTAGACATACCTTTGAAGGGTGCAATCGTGCGAATGCCCATATAGGTAATCTTGGGTCGCTTATCGATTTTAGGTTTACCGATGATGGTTGCCATTTGTGCTCCATTTAATCATTTTTTTTTAGTAGGGGCGGGCACGACCCCGCCCCTACTCTTTTACTTGAACAACCAGACGATCTCCATCTTTGGCTCTGCACTTCCGCCAGGTCCGCTGTGCCAGACTTCGCGCGGTGGTTCAGCCATTTCATGACCGTTCTTTTGGATCCAATCCGCAGCAGCATCGTAGGCGCCGAGAATAACGGGGAAGTCAGTCTCAGGTCCGACTGTCATCACGCAAGCGGCTTGCCCGCCTTGTAATTGTTTGACCTGAATCTTGCCATTGCCTTGGACGGTTCCATTCACTGGCATACAAATCTCCAGCGGACCATCTTCCTGCTCATTGATCGCACCGTGGAAGATGCCAAATGGAGCGGATGCGGCTTCAAGCTTCTGTTCAGCGAGGAGACCGCGAAATGTTTCAATGGTCTTGAGAATGGTCTCATCCAGTTTACTGGCTTTGATATGATGAGTCTGACTCAATACTTGTTGGGTGGGAATGGATTTGATATTCACTTCGAAACTCATGGGACTCTGCTCCTGTCTAACTTGTTGAATAAATTGGGAGACCTGTACCCGAATCTGCTCGGCTTGTTGTTCACGCATCTCTGCGTATTCACTCGCCAACGCTTCGGCTAGTGTAGGCGAGTCTGCCAATGCTGCCAGCACCTGCCGAATGGTGGCAAGCGGCATATCCATTTCACGCATGTTCCGGATCATGCGCGCACTTTTGAGCTGGTCTTCGCCGTAGTAACGATAGCCAGTTTGCGGTTCTACCCAGCGCGGTTGTAATAAGGTCAACTGGTCGTAGAGTCGCAGGGCTTTGAGCGAGAGGCGGGCGAGGCTGGCAAAAGCGCCAATGGAGAGCAGTTCTTCAGGTTGGGTCATATCGGCAGTATACAGTCTCCCCAAAGGGTAGAGTCAAGGGGTAATTATGTTATAGTTTTTGTATGATTTGGAAAACAAAAACTATTGTTGGGGTTGTTTTCATCGGTTTGATTTTGATGCAATTTTTGTACGACCCACTAGTATTTCTGAAACAGAATATAGACGTTGGAAATATCCAAACTCAACTTGTAAATGCACAAGCCCAATGGGATTCTGTCATGATCCAAAATTATACTTTCGAGATCTATGGTGAATCTCAAAGTATTTGCAAGGTTAATGCACTGATCGAAGTTCAGGATGATGCAGTTATAAAGGTTCACCCTATGAACGCAGCTTCGTCTCTCCCACCCGAAAAATGGGACGACCCAGATTGGGGCAATGAGGTCTTTCTCTGTGATTACAATCATTTCACGATTTCGCAAATGTTTGCGATGCTTGAAAAGACACTGGCGAATTCTCCCTTTGCCGTTCTTGAAGCCGAATTTGACCCGCAATATGGTTTCATTACCCGATTCGAAGATGGACTATTTGCCAGCCATGGATGGCTTAACTTAAGAGACAAGAATGTGTATAACGAGTTTCAAGTCAGCAATTTCAAAATAGAGCCGTAGGTCACGCCAAAAGCGTGACCTACTTTTTTACTTCAGGTTTGCACTTATCTGTATGGCTCGTGGGTCACGACCAAATGCAAGGCGCTTTGCCCAAGTGCTCGGAAAATTTCTTAACGCGTGGGCATCCATATGGATAGGGGTATTGAGATGCCAGCCTGCCAACTCAAGATTTTGGAAGATACGCTCTGCGCCGCTTTCCAGCGACCAGCCTTGTTCGGATAACGCGCCTCCGTTCAAGCGGACCTCGAGCTGGGCACCTGAACCCAAAATGGATTCAAGCCCGCAGATCAGTTTGGGGTCATTTTCTAGCAGGCTGCTCAACAAACTTCCCCAAGGGAAGTTGATGGTGACGTGTGAAATCCGTCCATGCAGTTCGTGTGGCAGGGACTGCGCATTTGCAATGATGTAGAGCAGGTTCGGCACGTTGGTGCGCGAATAGGTGTGCAGGTTCTCGCGGCACGAGTCCACGCCGATGATGAAGTGGCTGGGAAAGGTTTGAGCGTGGCAAAAGGCAAATTTGCCGTCACCCGTTCCGAGGTCCAGAGAGATGCGTTTGTACTTTGCGAGTCGTGCGTACAGTTCAGTCGAATTCATATTAAGGGATGTTTTGCCCCGAATTGTTTCCATGTGAAACCTCCAATTTGTCGAATGTGAGAATGAATGAGCGACAAATTGGAGCGGGCGGCGCACGAGCACGCTTAAACGAAAGTAGACGGCGTCGTCAGGCACCGTCGAGATCATCGGGAGTAGGTTTTTTACGAATTAGGGGGAATGCAAAGAGCGCCCATGAGGCGCGGAGTACAGACTAGCAGGGCGGGCGTGTGGTGTTCATGAAAAGATAATAGCATGTGAGCGCATGGATGTGTATTAATTTTTCCTATGAGGGCGGGTTGAAAATTTTGGGTATAATTCTTTTATCGCTCTGATAGTTCAATGGACAGAACAAGGCACTCCTAAGGCTTAGATGTAGGTTCGATTCCTACTCAGGGCACAACATGTCCAGATGTGTTAATGAGCTTCTAAAAAATACCCCTTGCGTTTTTTGAAGAGGCAGTGTATTATTAACAGCGTTGACAGCCAGGGTGCCCCCCTCACCCTGGCTGTCAACATTTTAATTTCCAGACTCGAAATAAAAAAACAGGCGCTCTTGAAAGAGCGCCTGTTTTTTATTTTTTCGTTTCTTTTACCATTTGCCTTGCGGTTTGCAAGAGCTCGTGCGCAGACCGTAATGTCCCTTCGCCCACTTCGCCGAGCATTTGTGAAAGCTCCAGCAAGCGAGACTCACCTTCGAGTGGCTCCACCCGTGTGAGAGTGCGACCTTTATCGACAAGTTTTTGGACTTGATAATGCTGGTCACCGAAGACGGCAAGTTGAGGGAGGTGAGTCACGCAGAAGACTTGATGACTGCGTGAAAGATTCCAAAGTTTATGACCGACGACCATACCCACACGTCCGCCAATGCCTTGGTCGATTTCATCGAAGATCAGGGATGGAACTTCATCGGCGCGTGCCATGACGTTTTTCAGACCCAGCATAAGGCGTGAGGTTTCACCGCCAGAGGCAACCTTTGCCAATGGTTTGAGACCTTCGCCGGGGTTGGGAGCCACCAGAAATTCCACGCGGTCGAGACCGTTCTGGTCGAAGGCGAGGCGGGTGCCATCGGCAACGGGAATGCCGTTGGGATCAGGCTTGGTTTGGAAGTCCACGCCAAATTGAGCAGATGCCATACGCAGATCATCCAACTCGAGTTCAATGCCTTTGCTCATGGTCTCAGCCGCAGACTTGCGCTTTTCAGAAAGGATATTCCCCTGTTTGGAAAGTTTCTCAAGGAATTTGGCTTCTTGCATTTCAAGGTCGGCAATGCGGTCTGCTGCGCCGGTGATGGTTTCAAGCTGCTTCTTGGCGTCTGCGCCATAGGAAATGACAGCCGGAATATTGCCGCCGTATTTACGCGTTAGCGAGTGGATGAGGTCAAGCCGTTCTTCAACGTCATCAAGACGTTTGGGGTTGAACTCAATCTCTTCTAAATAATTGCGCACTTCATGGATGATGTCTGAAAGTGTATCGAGCATCACTTCGGCTTGGTTCGCCAACTCAGATTGACCCGCATCAATCTTGGCGAGCGCGGTCAACGCCTGGGCAGCCTGCCCGATCAGATCGGTTGCGGCGGGCGTTTCTGGGGAGCCTTCTTCGAGAATGGCTAAGGCTTCCTGGGCATTCTGTGCCAGCGACTCGGCGTTTGCAAGGCGGTCTCGTTCTTTGCGCAGTTCTTCGTCTTCGCCTACTTTCAACTTGGCAGATTCAATTTCCTCTACTTGATAGGTGAGCATTTCAATGCGGCGATCTGAATCTGCTTGGGCTTTGCGCAGGTCGTTCAGTTCGTGGCGCAAGGTCAACAGCGAATGATAGGTTTGGCGGTAGTCGTTCAACGGTTTGGCAACATCGGCATAGCGGTCTAACAAGCCGAGATGGGCACGCGGGTCGAGCAGGGAGAGATGTTCTGCCTGCCCGTGAATATCGATCAACAATGCGCCCAATTCTTTGAGCAAGCCTACGTTCACCGTCCGCCCGTTGATGCGTGCTACGCTGCGCCCTTCTTTGCGGACTTCACGCATCAGCACAACATAATCGGGATCGTCCATTAGTTCTTCGCGATTGAGGACTTCATGCACCGCCTCGCGTTCTGGACCTTTGAGCTGGAACACACCCTCAACAAATGCGGCGTCTGATTCGGAGCGCACAAAGGTCGTATCCGCTTTGCCGCCGATGAGCATGACCACCGCATCGAGGATGATCGATTTGCCCGCGCCGGTTTCACCGGTGAGGATGATCAAACCCGAACCAAAGCGCAGGTCGAGTTTGTCGATAATAGCGAAGTTTTGGATGTGGAGTTCAGTGAGCATAGGTTATCTGGAGAGTTGGATACCGGAAAGACGGGCGTAGACTAAAGGAACAGCGACCACAAGATAAATGCCTTGGAAGATCAACCCAAAGACATTGAAGCTCAAGAGTTGTACAAAAAGCATGGGTAAGGCACCAGCAACAACACCGGCGCCAACTGTGATGAAAAGCGCACGCGAGCGGTGTCGGCGGGTGACGGCTCGAACGGCTTCAGCAATCACGCCCCCGGCTGCGGAAGAACCGAGAAAAACCAGAATAAAACCAAAGAAACCAATTGCACCGATTAAGGTCACTAAAAAGGACGCGACACCGGAGAGGAGTCCGGCGACAACGAAGCCCAGGGCAAAATCATACCAAAGGGCTGTATCGAAAGACTTTTGCCGTTCGCGCATACATTCTTTGCAAATGTAGCCGGTGGGCGTGCTGACAGCACATGAAGTGCAAATGTAACGTTCACAGCGTTTACAACGCAGAGAGGTTTCTCTGTTTGGGTGGGCATAACAAGTGGTTGCATTTGAGAGTTCGGTCATCGTGGAAATCCTGAAGAATTTTCGTTTATGTGCATGGTGATATTTCTGTAAAAGTATCCTGGGTTTCCAAATCGTACAAATTGTGCGGTCACATCAGTTGCCGTCACATTGACGTGGTCTTCTTCCATTAAGGGGTTGGGTGGTTGACCATCCACACTGAAAATGGCGTTCTCGCTTTTCATTACGATATCAACAGAGGTTCCTTCTGAAAGGACCACTGCTCGGTCTACAGAAAGATGCGGCGCAATTGGAACTAATAAAATATTGCGCAGTTCTGGCGGTAGGATGGGTCCGCCTGCGGCAAGGGCATACGCAGTGGAGCCGGTTGCGGTGGCGGCGATTAACCCATCGGCAACGTAACTGGTGAGCTCGCGTTTATCTACATAAGCCGTCAAGCGCACCGGGCGGAGGTTCTGTCCGCGCCCGACGACGACCTCATTCAGCGCCAGAGATGAATTTAATTTTTCACCAGCGCGGATATGCTCTGCACGAAGCATCATGCGATTCTCGATCCATGCTTCGCCGTTGAGCAGTCGCATAAAATAATCGCGCCATTCCTTGCGGTCGATCTGAATGAGGAACCCAAGCCTGCCAAGGTTCACACCCAAGATCGGGACACCCGATGGCGCACACAAATGCCCGGCTCGTAATACGCTACCGTCGCCACCTACGGCGATCAGCATGTCGAATTCACCTTGCTTTACTCGTTTGCGCAGTTCTTCATCATACAACGAACCAACAGGTGCATCTATGCCTTTTTCTTTGAGGAAGACAGACATAGCTTCTGCTTCGGTGAAGGCTTCCGGCATTTTAGGATACGCCGTGACGACGATACGCTTTGGAATGAAAGGCGAAGACATGCCGGAAATTATAACCTTTTGTCTTTCCTAATACTGAACCTTAAGCCAGCCGTTGGTCACATATATCGTGGTACCCGCATCGCTTACACCGGGACGCCTGTTCATGCGACCGAGCCACTTCTCTGCGGACGTCGTCTTCGCGCATATCGGCAATGAGTTCAATTAGCGTTGCTTCCAGCTCGTGGGTGTAGTCAATGGCGAAATCCCGATTTTCGTAATGGATGATGCCGTAGGGTGGGCGCCTGCCGTAGGTCTTTTCGACCAGTAGACAGTACGAAGCTAGTTGAAAGATATGTGAGTCGTAGGGCGCTTCAGGCGCACGACCAGACTTAACCTCCACAGGAATGATATGTCCGTTCTTTTCGATCAGGTAATCAGGTTTGCCTGTGAGACCAAGGGCTGCATAAAATAGTGGCTTTTCCACTTTGCCCCAACCTCGCGTGTCGGTGTAGATGACGCGTCCGCCGGGCAAGCCAGCTGCTTTCTGCTGGCGGTTCGATTGCCAGAAGAAGAATAGGGCGAGCAGAAAGAGGATCAGAACGATTGAAGTCATAGCACTTTGAAAGCGAAATACGCTACCAGTGTAAGAATGGCTGCCAGAAGCAGAATCCAGCCCACGGTCCGCGTGAGAGCCGAAGCGAGGACTTGGCGTCCGTGTTTTTTGTGGAGCTCGGTGCCGGCGGCAAGTTCCGCTTTGTTCTCTGAGGGAGTCCCGATCTTGCGATACCACCAGGCGCGGCGACAGTAAAGGTAAGAGCCAATTTCAGAGGAGCGAATGGGTCGCATTTGGGTAGTATAGCACAAATTTTCTAATTGAATTGCGACGGGAACATAATCGAATCGTGATAAACTTTCGATGCAAAATTTCCCCGTGGAGACGTCTTATGACGAAACATGATACTTACTCAATTGATATTGCCGGCGTAAAGCGTGACTTGCGCTTGTTTGAAATTAAGCCTGGGTTGCGCATTGCCATTCTGAATATTTTGGGCGACACCGAATTGGTGCAAGCCTGCGCGCGCGGACTTGCCGAGAAGGTTAAGGGTGTGGATTACGACATCATTGTGACTGCAGAAGCCAAGTCCATCCCTATTGCGCATGCACTCTCAGTAGAGACCAAGAAGCCATACGTGGTTTTGCGCAAAACCTATAAACCATATATGGGTGATGCGCTCAAAGCAGAGACCCTTTCAATCACCACCGGTCAGCCGCAGGTGTTGATCTTGGATGAGAAGGATCGTGAGTTGATCCAAGGCAAAAAGGTGTTGGTGGTTGATGATGTAATCAGCACCGGCTCGACCCTTCAGGGGATGCGCATGATCCTCGATAAAGCCAATGCTGCCGTGGCGGGTGAGGCAGCGATCCTTACCGAAGGCGATCGCTCGCAGTGGATGAATATCTATTCGTTGGGGCATTTGCCTTTGTTCACAGATTAAAAACGTAGGGGCGACTCGCGAGTCGCCCCTACAGAAACAATTCCATTTTCTTTTTTCTTGAGAGAGCCTTGATGGCTCTCTCTCGCTTTAACGCCGTGATCTTATCGGGTTGTTCTTCGAGGTAGACCAACTTCACGGGGCGGCGCGTCCGTGTGTAGCGCGCGCCGACGCCTTTGTTATGTTGTGCTACTCGGCGTTCTGGGTCGGTGGTCCAGCCTGTGTAGAAGGTTCCATCTGAACATTCAAGGATGTAACAAAAGCAGATCATCCCTTGCCTTTGTCTTTTCCCATCTTGCCAAGTTTCGAGCCGAATAAACTTTCCATAAAGGATGGCTTTTCAATGTCTTGCCCGGGGGTTCGGGACCAGTCCGCTTTTTCTCGTTCGGCGAGCCATTTTTCTCTGCCTTCCTTTGCGGACATTAAGCGCTTGACCAAGGAATCATGCTCATCATGTTCAAGGTCATCTCGCAGGTCGAGCAGACTGTTGATCATGGCGTTCAAATGATGGATCACATTAGAGCGATTCTGCTCCGTGAGCATGGCGAGCCCATCCATCGAATTGTCTAATAAGGCAGAGGTGGCGGCGAAATATCCGCGGCTGGCAGATTTCTTGGCTTCGTTCCAGCCGGGCTGCCTCATGGTTCCATTCAACAATGCAGCCGATGCCAAGCGCGGCAAAAGATATGAGGATGCCATCAGCCCATCTGATTCAACAACGTCGGTCAGAATAGAGGTTGAGCCGAGGAGGTTGACCAGGTCTGTCACCAGTTTCACGGCTTCGCCAGGCGTGCCAGAAGGAGCCGAAACGAGGAAAACGCCCTTTTCGAAGAGATCAGCCTTGGCTGAGTCCAGACCCGAGGCGGTCAACCCTAAATGAGCTGCTCCAATCGCAGGGACAACTCCTACATAATGAGCCGTCTCTGGCAGAGCTTCCTGCATCCATTTTGTCACTTCGGCTTTGACGGGGGAGGTTTCTACCACAACGGCATCTTTGCGCAGGTCTTGGGCAATATGCCCAAGCGTCTCGCGGATCTCGTTCACGGGTAACGCCAAAATCACCAAGTCGGCATTTTCCACCGAGCTAGGCAGGTTGTGGTTGGTTTCGTTTACTGCGCCAAGTTTTTTGGCGCGTTGTTCTAAGCTGTACTCTTTGTCATGACCGACCGTCACGACCCGGTCTTTGTGTTCTGCGAGCGCCAGCCCAATTGAAGCGCCAATTTGCCCCAAACCAATAATTGTGATCTTTACAGGCATATCAACCTCAAATCTGGAATGCTCGCATTATAACCCCCGGTTAAAATACGAGAACCGCGGACGCCGACCGCGGTTCTCTTTGAAAGGAGGAGAAGAGAAATCACCTTACGCACGTAAATTTATCATGGTTATCCGAATACTACTTGACGCAAAACCTACGATTGCCCTACGATTGTTCGACAACTTGCAAGTCTGCAATTGCTTTTGGTATTGTGTATTTGACAAAGGTTTACGCTATGACTTTAACTCCCTCTACGCTTTATCTTGGTGAACTAAACGATACTCCCCTCGGAGATTTCCGCCTCGTTGCCTCAGACTTGGGCTTGATCGCCGTTGAGTGGGCAGATAACCAGCCCGAGCTGGATGCTTACCTAGAAAAGCTCAAGCGTCCATTCGTGACCAACCAAAAGAAGATCGCGCCATATGCCAAAGAACTGCGCGAATACCTGAACGGTAAACGCACTACCTTCACCATTCCCATCGACTGGACACCCTTTACCCCCTTCCAGCGTGAGGCGTTGCAGGCAGTTTTCCGCGTACCGTATGGTGAAATCCGCACCTATATTGACATTGCCCGCGAAATTGACCATCCGCATGCATATCGTGCAGTGGGCGCTGCAAATGCCATGAACCCCATGCCGATTATTGTCCCATGTCACCGCATTTTAGGAACGGATGGCAAGCTCCACGGGTATGGCGGAAAGGGTGGATTAAAGACAAAGGCATGGTTATTGCAGTTTGAAGGGGTCACGATGGCATGATACACTCGAGATTGTGGACATACTCTTTCAACTCTTTTGGACATTCCTAAAGGTTAATTTGTTGAGCACCTCTGGCCCTGCTTCGGTAGGGTTGTTGTATCACGAAGCTGTAGGGCGTTTTGTGACAGAGGCGCAGTTTGTACAGGCAGTAGGCTTTTCTTCTGTACTGCCAGGTAGTGATGCACTTCAACTGGCGATGTACATTGGGTATGCAGCCGGCGGTGTCAGCGGTGGATTGGTGGCATTGCTCGCGTCCATTTTGCCGCCGACGGTCATCATCCTTGGAGTGACGATGATTTTGCATCGCCTTCGGCGTGAGGCGTGGGTCAATAGTTTTGTCGAAGGTCTTACGCCCGCTATTGCGGTGTTAATGGTGTTCACTGCATGGAAGATCTTCGAAAAGGGTGGTGGAATGAGTTGGTTTGGTTGGGGCATTGCACTGACCAGTTTCCTTGCCATGTGGCGAAAAATTCCTGAACGCTTTGTCATCATCATTGCTGGAATCATCGGCATTATCTTTCTCTCAGCCTCATGAACACATCGAACTCTTCAAAATATTCTCAATTGTTCTGGATGTTCCTGAAAGTGAACTTGCTTTCTCCTTCAGGTCCGGCTTCTGTAGGTTTGTTGTATAAAGAAGCCGTTGGCACCTTGATGACCGAAGAACGCTTTGTAGAAGCGGTGGGCTTTTCAAACTTCCTGCCGGGCAGCGAGGCGTTGAAACTGGCGATGTTTGTAGGCTATGCTGCAGCGGGTGTGCCAGGTGTTTTCACAGCTTTATTTGGCGCTGTGTTACCGCCAACCGTGATGATGTTTATTGTGGCATTCATTCTTCAACAAGTGCAGCATGAAGATTGGCTGACGGGTTTTGTGAAAGGCATGAGCCCGGCGGTGGCAGCCTTGATCGTGATGGTGGCGTGGGAGTTGTTCCGTGTGGGGCAGACCAAAGCCATTGGCAAGCGCACGCTTATCATTGCGGCGTTGAGCGCCGTAGCCTTATGGTTTGATGTGCCATCTCCCTTGGTGTTATTGGGTGCGGGAATTCTAGGTGTTATCTTATTCCGTTGATTGGAATTGTTATGTCGTCCGATATTTTGATCGTCACAAATGGAACGAAGGAAAGTTTCCCGGCAGTGGAGCAGGGTGCCTGGCTTGCAAAAACGCTGGAAGCGAAGATCACGCTTCTTGGTATTACCGAAAAGCTGAACCCAGCGGCTATTGATGACATACATCCACTGGAAGCTGTGTTTGAAAAAGCTGTGGATGTATTCAATGCCCAGAGTGCGGAATACAGGCTTGAGGTCCGCAATGGAAGCGCGGAGAAGATCGTCCCGCAAGAGGCAAAGGAAAATGATTCCATTGTGGTCTTGTCGCCGTTGGGGCGCCCGCAGTTTCAGCGATTGATGGCAGGACGCTCGATCCGAAACTTTATTGAAGCGATTGAACAGCCGCTGTTGTATGTGCCAAGTGTTAGGATGCCTGTGAAGAAGATTTTGATTAGTGTAGGCGGGCTGGGATATGATATGAATGCGGAGCACATTGCCATGCGGATTGCACTGAAAAGCGGTGCTGAGATTGTCTTTTTGCATGTTGTTCCACCTATTGATCTCAACTATCCTACTGCGGAGGCAATCAGCAAGAATTGGCAACACCTTGCTGAGACCGACACCCCGGTTGGACGAAGTTTGCGCCAATCGTTGGAGAATGCGCGGACTGCGGGTATTAATGCCTCTGTAAAAGTGCGTCATGGAAATGTGATCGAAGAGATTCTTGCCGAGACTGTAGAAGGAAAGTATGACTTTTTGTGCATGGGCTCTTCATATAGTGTGCATTCATTACGGCAGATGTATTCTGCCAATGTGACTTCAGAGATCATGGAGCACGCTCAGTGCCCGGTGATGACAGCAAGGTTTCGAATGGAGTAATCATGGAAGATTCAACAGGTATTATTCTCAAAGCGCTGCGTTTTGCGGCGGAGAAACATAACGACCAGCGACGCCGAGATTCAAAGTCTTCGCCTTATATTAATCATCCTATTCAGGTGGCTGAGACGTTGTGGCGTGTGGGCGATGTGCGTGATACTGCATTATTAGTGGCTGCGATTCTACATGACACGATTGAAGATACCGATGTCACACCAGACGAAATTCGGCGTGAGTTTGGCGAAGAAGTTTTAGAACTAGTCCTTGAAGTGACCGATGATAAAAGCCTGCCTAAAGAGGTCCGTAAGCAATTGCAGATTGTAAATGCACCGAAAAAATCTCCCAGGGCAAAGATGCTTAAATTGGCAGATAAGATCTGCAATGTCTATGACATGACTCACTTTCCACCTTCTAATTGGTCGTTGCTTCGTAAGCAGGAATACTTGCTTTGGAGCGAAAAGGTGATTCAAGGTGTACGTGGCTCGAATAAAAATTTGGAAGCCCGGTATGACGAAGTGTTGGAAGAAGGAAAACGTTCTCTAGATATGTAAGATAAGAACTGAAAAGTTGGGCTGTTATTTTTTTGTGTAACAGAATGGGCGTCAGTGCATAAAGACTGGCGCTTTCTTGTTTTATAATGCCCGCACTATGCTTGAAATTTCCAATACTCGCTTTGCATTTCTGGATGTCGAAACCACCGGGCTTTCTCCTTGGTTCGGGGATCGCATCTGCCAAATTGCTGTGATCGTGACCGAAGGCAAACGCATCAAACGGACCCTTGACCTGCTCGTTGACCCCGAACGTGAGCTTTCGCCGTCAGCGGTTCATGTCAATGGGTTGGACGCAGCCGCGCTTAAAGACAAGCCACGCTTTGTTGAGATCGCTGACGAATTAGAAGAAGCCCTGAAAGATGCCGTTGTTGTTTGTCATAATGCCAAATTTGATATTCAATTTTTGGATAACGAATTTCGTAAACTCGGGCGGACGATCGAATTTCCCAACTTGATCGATACCTTACTCTTGGCGCGTGACTATTACGAATTGCCTTCTTATAGCCTCGACCAGCTTTCGCAGGATTTTCACATCTCCGCCAATTTACAGGGATCGCATGCCCTGGCAGATGCCATTGTGATGAAGAATCTTTTCTTTACCATGGCAGATTCGCTAAAGACGATCGATAAGACGTTGGATGACCTGATCGGTATCTATAACTCACCAGCTTGGCCTGAAGAAGGGATTTATCTTCCCACCGAATTGAGTGAAGCCATTCATAGCGGTAAGAAATTATTCATTCAATATATGGATAAAGATGGCGAGATCTCAGAGCGTTGGGTTTCGCCGCGCGAAGTGATCGGACTGTCAGATTATCTGTACTTGCAAGCCTATTGCCACTCCCGTGAGGCGGACCGTACGTTTCGTTTGGATAGAATTTTGAGCGTAGAAACAGAGAAATAAAAAAGGCGACCCAGAGCGGGTCGCCTCTTTTTATGCTTTGAAAATCTGTGCTAACGCATTTTTGAATGCTTCGTAGGGTTGTGCGCCCACGATGGCATATTTATCATTGATGACGTAGGTAGGGACACCCGTTACACCAATTTGTTGTGCCCAATTGACCTGACCAGCGACTTCTTTTGTGTACTTGCCGCCTTCCACCACGGTCTGCATATCGTCTGGGTCTAAACCAGCTTCTTCTGCTGTGGCACGTAGCACATCCCATTGAGCGGGGTCAAAGCCATCAGCATAGACTTTGCGGAACATGATGTGATGGAACTCGTTGGCTTTGCCATGTTCACGGGCGTATTCTGTCGCTTCGTGAGCCAGCCGCGTGTTATAGATCCGGTCTGTAGATCTGAACGACATGCCATGCATTTCTGCCATCATGCGCAGGCGTTCTTCTGAGCCATTGTCGCGAGCCCGTTTGATGTACTCGGGCAATTCCATCCCTTCGGGCGGAGTATCTGGGCGCAAATAATATGGGCGCCATTCCACCTCTACGTTATATTCTTTCTTTAGCCTCTCGACCACACCCTGGCCGACATAGCACCATGGTCATATGTAATCGGAGAAGATCGTTAGTTTGAAGTCCATTGGATGTCCTGTGATTAAGGTTTTCGTTACGAGTGTCAGACATCCAATGGAACAGGCTTCTTACTTTTTAATCATAGTAATAGGAGGAGCAATAGAACTCATCTCCGTTAGGTGAGACCGCTTTGGCGGGATATTCTGAATTGTCAATTTCAAAGGCATCGATCTCAGACTTTACAGACTTGAGCGCGTTGTCGGCATTGAAGCGGGAGAATTGAAAGGATTGCCAGGAATATTCGCGGTCATTGCGTTGTTGGTCGCGTTGATAGCGGATGCAGGCTAAAGTAGCGGTCACTTTCTCATGGATGGAATCAGGCAGGGACGGAGTCTGAATCGCTTTGACGAGGGTCGGAACGGCATCATCGGAGAGTTCACTGAAATAGAGAGAGTCCAATTCTTCAGCGTTGCTTTCATGTACTTCACGTTGGATGTTTTGGTTGACGATGAATGCATCAACATTGAGGATGGGCAAAGATGCGGCAAAACCAAAGGATGCCACAAGCATGGCGAAGGTAAACATCCGCTCTTTGCGCATGATTTCAAGGATGATGGTGGTAATAAGCAACAGACCAATCCAGATCAGGAAAACATGGGTGTACGTGCGCAGACGGGAGAAACCGTAAGCCACTTCGTAGAGATTAAGTCGTTGATAGGCAGAGACCAGCATCACGAGCAGGAGCGCAACCAGTGCTACGCCCAAACCAGAATAGACCTTGCGCTGATTTTCTGTTTCGCGCTTGGTGACACTCGTGAGAGTGAGCAACATCATTAAGGCAAAGAATGCAACGGCTACGAGTTCGCCAAAACCCTTACGAGCATATTCGGCGTAGGTATAACCTTCAACGTTGATATTGGTGGTACCGCCAAAGAAGTATTGGAATTGAATGACGACGAATGTAGCAAAGAGTGCGATCACACTCCCAAGCACAATGGACGATTCGATAAAGCCCAGAAAAGCGGGGATGACAGGTTTTTCTTCACCGATCAGTTTTTCATCCTTTGATTCGGTGGCAGCGTGCAAGAAAATGCCCGCCAAGGCATAGCCAATGACAAGAATGTAAATCATGCGGAAGATGTATTCGGGCAGATTCTCCAATTTAAAGATTTGCACGAAATCATCGAGCCTTTGATTGAAGACCACATCGGCAGAGGCGAGCAGGGAGGCAAAGATCATCACGATGGGAATGGCGATGATTAGTCCGCGCAGGATGGGCATGAAGTTATATTTTGCGGGCTTTACGCCTTCTTCTGCTTGCGTTTTACGCACGTCGGCTGTGAAGGTGATCGGGCGAATAAGCATACTGCCAATTAAAGAGAGAAATTTGCCTACATAGTCTGCCAGTATGTATTGGGTCCAGCGCCCACCTAGATAGGTGACCGTGAAGAGGGTCAACGTAAACATGGTGAAGGTGTAGGCGAGGAAGGTGGTCATCGGTTCGGCGCGGATGAAGGTGACAGCGGCGAAAAAGCCGAAGAGTGGCAGCAGCCATATGGTTGTGCGATGCGGGCGTTGTCCATTACTCAGCAGGAGGTAGAACCCTACGATGAGACAAGCCGTCCAAAAAATGGCGAAGTTAATGCCGGGGGCTTGTTTCCAGAAGAGCAGGTCGAAAAACCAGCCGAGGGCGAGGACAAAGATCCAGAGTTTGTTTGAGTTATTTTTCATAAGGGCTCCATTTATTTTTACCACGACATGAGCCGCCAGTAAAAAGTTCCCTTGAGGATAGCCCTGCAAGGCTTGCGGAGACTCTCAAAAGGTATCAGAAATTTGAAAATTATGGCGATTTTGGAGAAAGGATAAACCCTAAAATTACAGAAATGTGAGAATCGAAAATCGCCCTATTGACATCCAATTTGATTTATGCCATACTTTTGGTCACCAGACGGGGGCACACAAATTGAATTCGCCATCCTTATGAAAGGAGGAGGTGATGTCTATTATGGATAGTAGTAGTAAACCCAGCGCTGTGGCATCCCTCCTCAAGTAAGTCAAAGGAAGCCACAGCGCCCCACGATTGCCACCCGCAAGGGTGGCAGTCTGGTTTAAAAGAGTAGGGCACGCTTACAGCGTGCCCTACGATGTTTTTAGTAAAAGCCGACCGATTGATCGACCTGGCTTGCGTATGCGTCTATGCCGCCGCGCACATTGAAGATATTTTTGAAGCCCTGCTGCGCCAGCCACATGGTCACCTGTGCGCTGCGGCTGCCATGATGACACATGATGTAGACGGGGATTTCTCCTGATCGTGCCAACTCCGACAGGGCATTGGGACCTTCTGACCCCAAGCGGCTCATTGGTGTGACCTCGAGCCTGCTGTCTTCGATCTTGGCTTGAGCCAACTCTGGGAGTTCGCGCACATCCAACAGAATGAACGTCTCATCCGATTTCAGCTTTTCGCCAAGTTGGGCGACGGTAATTTCAGGGAACATAAAAATCCTTTTGCCACAGAGGCACAGAGATCATTGAGAAGATCTTTTTAAGAACCGCTGTGAACTCTGTGTTCTCTGTGGCGAAATCTCTTACTTATTCAGCGCAGGGATGTAGAACTTCTCTACGTATTCCTTCACCATGCGGCGGGTGGAGAATTGCGGGATGACGGTCTTCATTGAATCTTTCATGAAGGCGAGCCAATCGGGTGACATCAGATCTTTGGGGTTGCGGTTGTAGTATTTCGGAATGATCTGATGTTCGAGGGTGGAGAACAAGTCTTCCGCATCGGCGGCATCCTGTTCTTCGTTCGAGGCGTATTTCTTCTCGTCACCGATCTTCCAGCCGTTCTTACCGTTGTAGGCTTCGCACCACCAACCATCCATGATGGAGAAGTTGGGCACGCCGTTGATGGCGGCTTTCATGCCGGAGGTGCCGCTCGCTTCGTAGGGACGGCGCGGGGTATTCATCCACACATCCACGCCTTGGACGAGGTAGCGGGCGAGGTTCATTTCGTAATCTTCAATGAAGACGATGCGACCACCTGTCTCTGCCTTTTTGACGGTGCGATAGACCTGTTGAATGAGCTTCTTGCCGGGGTCATCGGCGGGATGCGCCTTACCGGCGAAGATGATCTGCACGGGCATGTTCGGTCGGTTGATGAGTTCGAGCAAGCGTTCCACATCCGAAAGGACGAGGCTGGCGCGCTTGTAAGTAGCGAAACGACGAGCGAAACCGATAGTCAACGCATAGGGGTTGATAAGCACGCCCGAAGCAACCACTTGAACAGGATGGAAACCGCCGTGAGTCCAACGGTCACGGACGCGTTCTTTGAGATAGAAGGAAAGTTTGCGCTTGAGGTGCAGGTGAACGCCCCAGAGTTCGTTATCTGGAATCTGGTCGATCTTTTCCATCAATTCGTGATCGTCAAGATTGTCGTACCAGTCAGCGCCGAGATGTTTTTCGAGTAGGTTGTTCATGCGGCGCGCCATCCAATTACGGGTGTGAACGCCGTTGGTGACGTGTTGAATAGGCACGTCTTTCACGCTGCGATCGCTCCACAAGAATTGCCACATATCGCGGGAGACCTCGCCGTGAAGTTCAGACACGCCGTTCGAACCGCCAGAGAGTTTGAGCGCCAGCACCGGCATGGAGTACATATCACCTTGCGGATGGTTATGCTTGGCAACGTTAATGAACTCTTCGCGGGTGAGTTTTAATTCGCTCCAATAGTTGGATAAGTATTTGTCAATGAGATAGAGCGGGAATTCGTCGTTACCAGCGGGGACGGGAGTGTGGGTAGTGAAGACGTTCTGTCCGCGAGTTTTGTCGATGGCAGCGGTAAAGGTGGAGCCAGAAGCCACGAGTTCGCGAATCCGCTCGAGGGTTAAGAAAGAGGCGTGACCTTCATTCATGTGCCAGACGGCGGGGTCGTATCCTAAGGCACGGATGGCGCGCGCGCCGCCAATTCCTAATAGCACTTCCTGCATGATGCGGCGGTCGAGGTCAGACCAGTAGAGGCGGGCGGTCAGCAGGCGGTCGTAGTCGCTGTTGCTTTCTACGTTTGAGTCGAGCAGGTACAGCGGAACACGCCCAACGCGCACTTCCCAAATTTGAGCCGTGAGTTTTCTATCGGGGAAATCGAAAGAGACAGTAACCGGCTTGCCGTTTTTAGTGACGAGAGAGACAGGCAGGTGATCAAAGTTGAGCGGATTGTTAATCGCTTCTTGCCAGCCATCTTCAGTGATGCGTTGAGAAAAATAACCCTGTGCATACATGAAGCCAATGGCAAGGAAGGGCAAGCCAAGGTCTGAGGCTTCTTTGAGATGATCACCAGAGAGCACACCCAAACCACCTGAATAGATGGGTAGGGTTTCGTGCAAGCCATATTCCATCGAGAAATAGGCAATTGGCTTTGTCAACTCTTTGTGAGTCTTTTGTGACCAAGTCTCTTTGCTGAAATAGGCATCGAAGGTTTTGAAAACAGCATCATACAGTTCGAGATACTCTTTTTCTTTGGATGCCTGATTTAAGCGTGTACGCCCAACTTCATTAAGAATGCGGATGGGGTTGTGCCCGAGCCGCTCCCAAAGGTCATAGTCCAAACGACCGAAGAGATGGGCGGCTTCAGGATGCCAGGACCACCACAAGTTGGTGGCAAGTTCGCCAAGACGTTCAATGCGTTTTGGCAAATCGAATTTTTGAGAGGGAGAAGTTAAGAATTCCATAGTGGGCGGATGATACCTCATAGTTTTTTTGAGTCCAGTGATTGTAAGACCGATTAGTTGTTTGGTCAAACTAAGTGTATTTCAGGCAACAAAAAAGGCGGTTCCATTCGGGGCAACCGTCTTTTTTAGGGTGTTTTACCGAGTGTTCCAGATCGTATCTGCCACGAGCACAGCAATGAACATGGCAACCCCAGAAAGTCCACTGCCGAGAATGAAGCCGCACCCTACTGAAACGATCACTGCCACAATAGTATTCCAATTGAATTTGGTGATCAACCATTTCGGAAGTTGCCATGCCAGCACTGCTGCAAAGATGATGCCAAGGATGTTGCAGATCAACGCCGTGATCAGCGCAGGCTCTCCTGAGCTTGAGTCGAAGCCATTGAGTGCCACCAACAAAAAGAATCCACTGGCGATCACAAAAAGGATGAGCAGAATGACGGTCACTACGGTTGAAACGATGGATGGAGTTTTGGTAGGCATGATTTTCCTCAAATAAAGTTTATGGTGTGCAATTCACTGGCAAACGTGCTTCTGTTGGAATGGCGATAGGAGCAGAGTCTGGGTTGAGTACTTCGTGGGGAAACAGCAAACGCATCGTGACCGTGTATTCTATTTCATTCTCAAGGTAAATGTGAGTTTCATATTTTGCCAATAACGAATAAACATCCACGGCAGCTTGCCCTTCAAGGAAGGTGTATGGCAGGTTTGTGGCATCCTTCAAACTGAACGTATTCACCGTCCAATCGCGAACGCGGACTTTCTCATCCGTACCTGTGGCTCGTCCGCGCTGTACAAAGACGATCAGGCGGTCGGGCTCGTAGGTCTTGAGAGCGCCGGGGTTGTAGGTTTCTACGAATTCCATGATCTTACGCATGGGTCTTGCTAAAAATTTCCGATAGGGTTCAAAAAATGTAACGCTCTTGGGGGGTGTCAGATTCACTGTGAGATTGGCGAAGAGACCTTCATCTACAGCTTGATATTTAGAGCCAAAGTCATATAAGGGGTTGGACTCATTCGTAGAACGCGAATCTTCAAGCGTATAAAAACCGAAGGTATCTAAACGGTTGATAAAATCACAGGCTTCTTTTGTATTCAACACCCGTGAGCGGACTTTCGGATCCCCGGCCCGTGCCGCGATTAATGTGCCGTCTGTATAGAGGACGAGCTGCGGCTCCTCCGTCAGCCCGAGTTGATCTGCCTCCCCAGCCGGATTCTCCACTGTGTACTTGAACCATACATGCTTAAATGGGTAGGTGACCAAAATCGGTGTAACGGTTGGAGTTGGAGTCTGTGTAGGGAGCGGAGTCCGCGTTGGGGTGGAGGTGGGCAGTGTTGTAGGCGTTGGCGTGGAAATAAATGGCAGAGAACTACAGCCAAAACTTGATACCACACAGAACAGGGTGAACGCGGAAAGATACATCTTTTTGTTCATGACGTTGTATAAGATTATATCTTTATGTAGAACCTGTCTCAAAAACGCCATGTCACCCTGAGGAAGCGTTCTTCGCGACCGAAGGGTCTCTTACTTTAGGCGTAGAGATCCTCACCAGCACTGCATCCGCAGCGCGGTGCATGTGTCGCTATCACTCAGGATGACATTTTTGAGATGACTTCTAGTAAGTACCTTGTGTGAATACTTCTCTGAAGTAGTTGAGATAAAAAACTTCAAAGTGATTTTGTGATACGGTCAAATAAATCGAACAAGGGACGGAACATCGGAATTGAACTAAGGATGATACAAAGCCCAACGATAAACAAAACCATAGGTAGAAAATAGATATTGCCAATGGAATTAATTCGTGCCTTTTGCGGGTCTTTGGGGTCATACAAAACGTTTACCAGGGATGGGTCTCTTTTAAGAATATATTTTAGGAAAATGTTGTATGCGATATCAAAAATTGATTCGTTACTATACATGCCTTTGAAAGTGAACTTCCTTCCATCGGGGATCTGAAATTCAATGATCGGAGCCGCTACATCGCCATCGGAGGAACCGGATTCATATTCTATTATCTTGCCAACCGCCCGGCTGGAGCGCAGCACGGAAAGCAAGAGAAAGAATCCCCAAAGAATGGCAGGAACAATAAAGCAAAAGAGCCCAAAGAGAGCAGGGATTAGGATCATATTCGTTTCCATACGTTTTACTCCTGATAGAAGAATATTGTTTGTAACCCCCTTTTAGGTCTTTGGGTTTTCACAGACTTTTTGAGACTTCACTTACATACGTATCTTTCCCTTTATAAAAAACAGGCGGTCTCTTTTTCAAGAAACCGCCTGTTTAAGTATTGATACTTACGGAGTATTATCTTCCGCTAGGGAACGGTCATTCAGTGGTTGGACGGGTCTGTTATTGCCTTCTTCAAACAAGGAAGCCAACGCTTCAATCTGACCGGCAGAGATTTCCACGGGAGTGGTCATCACTAGCCAGTTTACACCTTCGCTGCAAGGCGGTGTGGTGAGAGACCCACTGTAGCGGAAGGTCGTTTGCACAGCAGGCAACAAATCTGCTGCGTTGATGGTAACACCCGCGTCTTTCACGTCACTTTCTTCTGCGGGGAGGTTTTGAATAAATGGGTTATAGGCGGCATTTTCAGCGCCTTCATCCAACAGAATGCCCACCACTGCCAAGCCACCATCCGCATTCTTGTGGACGATGTGCAATTCAGCCGCGAAGAGCTTGCCATCTACAGCGTGTTCGCTGGGAGCATGATAGTGGAATTGAGCCACATCATAGCGGACGCCATCCAACTCAATATAACTGCCTGCATCGTAGTTAACTTGAACGGTGTGACCATTGTTCAAAATGTTCACTTCGCTGGGCTGATAATGAAAAGCGATATTTGCCAGATCCTGCTCTGCCGGGTTGGAAACATCAATCGGCGATTGGCTGGTGCCCGTACCGCACACAGCATAGGATGCATCCAGGTCGCCCCAATGTTCGGGTCCTTCTTCGCCTTCATACGTCCAATGCGGAGAAGCATGGGAGGCTTCTTGACTTGCAGGTGCGCAAGCAGCAAGTACGGCAACGATCATAAGTACTAAGGTCAATTTGAATAACTTCATTTGAATAACTCTCTCCTTTGGGATTTCAAAATATTGTATTTGTTTATTTAAAAATGTTCTTTGCACCTGCTTTACACTTCATCAGACTTTCATTAACCTCCCCCTTCGTCCAGTTGTCGGAATTGTCGCTTGGTCTTATAGTCACATTATTCCGTAGGGGCGACCCGTCTGGGCTTGGCAATGAAGTGCCATGCAAATAACCTTTGCTAGTGTTCTTTTGCAATGGGATTGACGGGTCGCCCCTACATCAATTATCGGAGACTACTTTATATGCACGGATACGGCTGGTTTATGGCAATGCGCCAAGGTGACGAGAAACCCAAAGTCACCCGCGAGCTTTTATTACGCGTTCTCAATTACGCCAAACCTTATTGGTGGCACATCGCAGGTATGTTGGTGACGATTCTGCTCAGCACCGGCTTATCCCTGCTGACGCCGCTCATCTTCCGCAACATGATCGACGTGGTGTTGCCCGCCAAAGATACACAGAGACTCATTTTGTTGGGGCTGGCTTTGCTCTTCATTCCGGCGCTCAGCGGCGGAGTCAACGTTTTGCAACGCCGCCTCAATTCGACCGTTGGCGAAGGCGTCATCTTCGACTTGCGTTCCTCCCTTTTTTCTCGCCTTCAGAATATGTCTTTGCGCTTTTTCACCAACACCAAGACTGGTGAACTCATGTCCCGCCTCAACAGTGACGTGGTGGGTGCGCAGAACGCGATCAGCAATACCATCGTCAACATCGTCACCAATCTTATTGAAGCAGTTGCTTTGTTTGCTGTGATGATCTCGCTCGAATGGCGTCTCACTCTCGTCAGCGTTCTTATCCTGCCATTGTTCATCCTCACGGCTCAACGGCTCGGAACGGTTTTGCGCGACATTGCCCGTCAAGCCATGGACACCAACGCGCAGATGAACGCCCACATGAACGAGACTCTCAATATCGGTGGTGCATTGCTCGTCAAACTTTTTGGTCGCACGCGCGAAGAAGAGAAACGCTTCCGCGATCGTGCCGCGAATGTCCGTGATATTGGGATACGCCGCGCCGTTATCGGCTCGACCTTTTTCGTCATCTTCGGTTTGGTCACGGCAGTGGGCACCGCGCTGGTCTATGGGCTTGGCGGTTATTACGTCATCACCGATGTCTTCACGGTTGGAACCATCGTCGCGTTCGGCTCGTATCTTGGTCAGCTCTATGGAACCTTGCAAGGTCTCGCCAGTGCGCCTGTTGATTTTTCCACCAGCATGGTTTCGTTCGAGCGCGTCTTCGAGATCATCGACCTTCCGCAAGACATCGCCGAAAAAGAAAACGCCGTCGAACTCAAAGATGTGAAAGGCGAACTGCAATTTGACAACGTCACCTTCAATTACAAAGTGGACGAATCGATTCTCCTCAAAGATGTCAAACGCTATGGCAGCATGGATAACGTCAAAGCCGTTCTCAGCGGAGGGAATGCTGACGCATCGAGTATCAAGCGTCGGGTGGAACGAAGCGCCGCCTCCGACTCCGCCGATACAGACTCCACCTCTCAAGCTCGCGATATCGCCCTCGAAGGAATCGCCTTTATTGCCCGCCCCGGAAATTTGATCGCCCTCGTCGGTCCATCCGGTGCTGGCAAAACCACGGTGACCTATCTCATTCCACGCCTCTACGACCCCAGCGACGGCATCATCCGTATTGACGGTCATAACCTCAAAGATGTCACGCTTGAGTCCTTATCTCAATCCATCGGCATGGTCACGCAAGAGACGTATCTCTTCCACGATACCATCCGTACCAATTTAACTTATGCTAAGCCCGACGCGACTCAAGAAGAGATCGAGTCCGCGGCGAAAGCTGCCAACATCCACAACTTCATCATGGACCTACCCGAAGGCTACGACACCATCGTCGGTGAGCGCGGATACAGGCTCAGCGGTGGCGAGAAACAACGCATTGCTCTGGCGCGTGTGATTCTGAAAGACCCGCGCATTCTCGTTTTGGATGAAGCGACCAGTTCGCTTGATAGCGAATCGGAAGCCTTGATCCAGGATGCGTTGAAGCGAGTGATGGCAGGGCGCACATCCATTGTCATTGCGCATCGGCTAAGCACGATTCTGGCTGCCGATATGATCCTTGTGATGGATAAAGGCAGAATCGTCGAGCGCGGCACTCATGAAGAATTGCTTGCAACCGGCGGAATTTATAGTCAGTTATATGAAACGCAGTTCCGAGGCGAACGGGTATAACTGATTGAAGAAAATAAAATCCCAAAACTACAGTTTTGGGATTTTATAATTATGAAGTCACTGCCCGTACCAAAGCCTGAACCCCTGCATTCTTTGGGATTTTTCCAATGGTCTTGTATATCTTCCCGGCGCGGACAAAATAGGTAAAGAACTCATCTGGTAGGTTCACCTTTTTGCCGGTGGGTTGAATAACGGGTATACCGCGTAAAATGCCGGTGTAATCAATCACGCCAGTGTGCGTTCCCGTTAGATTAACTTGGAGTTTCACCATCTCATCGCTCTCTTCCAAAATCTTCTCGTTGAATTTGAAATCAGGTAGGGCGGTTTTACGCGGCTTGTGCATGCGCAGGGATTCTTTTTTGCCAATCTTAATGAAAAAACTGACCGGGAAGGGAATGGTTCCGCTCATGGAGTAGTCGTCCGCGATGAACGAGTCGGCTTTTTCCCAATCGCCTGCTTCGACGGCTCTTAAGTGCTGGTTGACCATATCGTACGCTTTCATTTGGTCTCTCCTTTATTTTTATTCTAATGTCATCATACTGGATGAGTCCCGAAAAAATTATCTTACTAACTTTCAATACCGGTCTCTACCGGCTTCCATAAACAGATCACACGCACGGCACCCAAAATAACCGACACAACTACCGACAAGATCACATTCGAGGTCCAGCCGCCGAGTGCATTAGCAGTAACAAACGAAACGATGATTTGGATCACATCGCCGAAGAGCAGGGCTTCGAGCGCCACTTTCAAGGTTGTGCCGCGCAGCATCAACCCGCGGATGAGCAGATAGGTCAGCACTGCGATCAGCACGCCATACCAGCGCGTCATTTCGAGGGCAAAGGCGGGCGCAGGTTCGCTGGAGAATTGACCGAGAAAGGCGGCAGGCATAAAAAGCGATTGTCCGCCGCTGGCGAAGTTGATAAGGATTTCAAGGTAGAACACATAAATAAGGTATTTCATGGTCGGCTCCTGGGTGGGGAATGTATTGAAAGTGATTATCTCACCTTACGCAGTAGGGGCGAACCCAACCGTGTTCTATGAAAAATCTGCGCAAAGGGCGACCCTTTCTTTTTGATTAGCGCCATATCCAGCCTTGACGGGTCGCCCCTACGGTAAAATCGCGTAAGGTGAGTGATTATATAACCGTTGCGGCTTGGCGCTCTTGCAAATGTAACCACGAACAATTCCCCATTTGGGGAATAGGGCGGGTGATTCTCATGATATAAAATCAAGTGTTATGGAAATTTCTCAAAACATTCGCTTGTTGGGCAATCTGCTTGGTACCGTCATTTCAGAAATGGAGTCGCCGGAATTATTTAATATCGAAGAGCAAATCCGTGCGCTTGCCAAGGCGCGGCGAAACGGCGACTCTGAAGCGGCGCTGAAATTACAGCAAGCTGTTTCAGCTTTAAAAGATTCAGATGCCCGTGTGGTGGCTGCGGCATTTACCGCCTATTTCGATCTTGTAAACTTGGCAGAAGAAGATCACCGTGTACAGACCCTTCGCAAAGAGGAACAGGAAATCTTTCCCGCTCCCGCTCACGAATCCATTGGTGAGGCGATAGAAACCCTCAAGCAAAATGGCATGACCTCAGACGAGATGAGCTCCTTGATGGAGAGTCTTTCCATTGAGTTGGTTCTCACAGCTCATCCCACCGAAGCCCGTCGCCGCACCATCCTTTCGAAGACCGAAAGCATCGCAGCCCAACTGGACTTGATCGCCAGAAATGGGCTGTATCCTTACGAAAAGCAGAATGCGCGCAATGCGCTACACGCCGCGATCCTTGGGCTATGGCTTACAGACCGCACCCGCGCCGATAAGTTATCTGTGACCGATGAAGTGCGCACTGGGTTGTATTTTGTCGAGTCATATTTTTGGAATTCCCTGCCAGCCATCTATCATGACCTTGAACGCGCGCTTGCCCTTCATTACCCTGATGTGAAGCCGCCGCATCATTGGCTCAAACTTGCATCATGGATCGGCGGCGACCGTGATGGAAATCCCTTCGTCAAGACCGATGTCACTGCTGAGACCTTGCGCCTGCATCGTGGTCTTGCCGTTGAAGGCTTGCGCCGCGAATTTCAAGAATTGGGCAGGCAGTTGAGCGTCAGTTCGAGTCGTATCTCTCCGCCGCCTGAATTATTAGCCTGGATCGAAAAACGTCGTCCATTTCCCAAACGGGTGGAATACATCGAGAAGCGTTATGCCAATGAGCCCTATCGCCTCGTGATCGCGTTGTTGACCAACGATCTGGCGGAAGCTTCAAAAGAAGAAATGAAAACCCATTTGCTGGGCACTCACGAACATCACGCCCGCTTGGATATTGATGAGGTGCTACATGTTTTGCATCTCATCGCTTCGGTCTTACCGGCAAGTTTAGTGCAAGACCAATTGCAAACCGTAATCCATAAAGCCGAGATCTTTGGCTTGCGCGCCGCCCGCCTCGATATTCGCGAAGACTCAAGCCGCTTCAATGCCGCCTTGAGCGAAGTCTTGCGGGCGTTGAACATTGAATCTAATTTTGAGACGCTGCCCGATGATGCCCGTACCGAGTTATTAGAGCGCCTCTTACGGGACCCGGTTCCGAGTCTTGCTCCGAGCCTTGGCGTCACTGCTGCCGCTTCTGAAACCTGGGCGCTCTTCAAATTGATCGGTCGCACCAATGAGATCTATGGCAACGACCTCTTGGGTCCCATCGTCATTTCCATGACCCATGCCGCCGCCGATGTGTTGACCGTACTTCTGCTCGCCAAGTGGGGCGGATGTAAAACATTGCCGTCCATTACGCCGCTCTTTGAAGTGATTCAAGATCTGAAAGATGCCCCTGTGATTCTGGAGCAACTCTTCACGTCGGAATATTATCGTGAACATTTGCAGTCTCACAATAATGAACAGATGGTGATGATCGGTTATTCAGATAGCAACAAAGACGGCGGCTATGTGATGGCGAACTGGTCTTTGTATCAAGCGCAAGAAGAGATCACCAAAGTAGCCGCCAGGCACAACATCAAGCTGACCATCTTCCACGGGCGGGGCGGCACCATTGCCCGCGGCGGCGGACCTGCTAATAACGCCATCCGCGCGCAGCCAGTGGGCAGTATCAATGGAAAATTCCGCGTCACGGAACAAGGGGAGATCATCGCCTCGCGTTATGCCAACCCGGGCTTGGCACACCGTCATCTGGAGCAGATTGCCAGCGCGGTTATCCTTGCTTCTGCGCCGAATAAAAATAAAAAAGAAGTTATCCCTGCCAAATGGCGTGCGACCATGGAAACGATCTCAAATGCGGGTTTCCGTGCCTATCGTTCTCTTGTGTATGAAACGCCAGGCTTTATCGAATTTTGGGAAGCTGCCACTCCTTTGGATGAGATCAAACGCTTGCAGATCGGGTCACGCCCGGCATCGCGTGCCAAAGCTGGGGCGGTGAATCAGATTCGCGCGATACCGTGGGTCTTCTCATGGATGCAGAGTAGATTCAACTTGCCGAGCTGGTACAGCCTTGGGTCCGGGTTGGAGGCGGTGGGTGATCTGTCGCTCCTGCAAGAAATGTACGACGGCTGGTTATTCTTCCGTACGCTGTTGAACAATTCCGAGATCTCTTTGCTCAAAGCGGATATGGATATTTCCGCCTTGTATGTGAGCCTTGTACCCGATCAAAAACTGGCGAATGAGGTCTTTCAAACCATCCGCTCTGAATATGCGCGGACTTGTGATGCTGTGTTGCGAATCAGTCGCCATCAATCGTTATTGGAATTGGAACCGCTTACACAACAAGCCGTTCAACTCCGCAACCCATATGTAGACCCGTTGAATTACATTCAGGTTGAAACACTGCAACGCCTGCGCAAGTTGGATGACCAAGATGGGGACGAGGCGAAGTCTTTGCGCGAGGTGATGGCACTAACCATCAACGGTATCGCGGCAGGGTTGAGAAATACGGGGTAGGCTTGACAACTTACTGACTAGTAAGTAAAATTCTTGTAATGGTCAAGATCGAAAATTCCAAGCGCACTATTTTGAATCTGGGTGAAACCTTGTTGCAAGATAAAGGTTTCAATGGGTTCAGTTATGCCACCATTGCAGCAGAGTTAGGGGTAAAGAATGCTGCTATTCATTATCACTACCCCACCAAAGAAGATCTGGGCATTGCGGTGATGCAGCGCTATCGCGAACGCTTCAAGCTATGGATCAATAACGCGCGTGTAAGTGATTTGAGTCCAGAAGCAAAGCTTGATTGGTTTTTGAGCATCTATACCAATATGCGCGCAGACCAGGGCAAGATCTGCTTGGTCGGTTCGATGGAAGCGGAGTTCAATGCCATTCCTGAGGGGTTGCAAAGCGAAGTTCAAGGCTTGCACAAGGAATTATTGACCTGGCTTCAAGCCACCTTGGCAGAAGGCAGAGATGCGGGTGTTTTTGCTTTCAAAGGCGAGCCAGCCGATAAAGCCGCCATGCTGCTCTCTACATTACAAGGCGCCTTGCAAATGGCGCGCGCGTTGGGCGCGAAGAAATTTCACGGTGTGATCGAGCAGATCAAACTAGATTTGCTCAAATAAATTTTTTTTGTCACTAAAACTTACTAAGTAGTAAGTTTATAAAAGGAGAATCCATGAGCGTTTTAGAACCAAAAACAGATTCGCAAGTTATTGTAAAAAAGGTGTACCGTGCTTTTTTCGGACCCAGTAAGTATGAGGTGAAATCAACCGATGAAGCCATTCTTGCGCGTGGAACGAATTATCGCCTGCCTTTTGAAGGCGGCGAATTGGCTGTCACCACCTGGGGCGAAAGCGGACCTGCCGTCTTGTTGATGCACGGTTGGGGCGGTGCGCGTGCTCAGATGACAGGGTTTGTCGAGCCGCTGCTTGCGGCTGGGTATCGGGCGGTGGCGTATGACCAACCCGCACATGGCGACTCGGACGGCAAGATCACAAACGTTCTTGAGATCGCCCCAACCATGGACCTGGTCATGCAGCGAGAAGGAAAGTTCGATGCCATCATTGCGCATTCATTTGGGACGATCATTACCTCGTATGCCTTGGTCAAACGAAACTTCCCTGCGCCTTCCAAGTTGGTTTATCTCGGCGCTTTCAACCGCTTATTAGACTCACTTCCACGTTTTCAGGTGCTGGCGAATCTGCCAGATGAAGTAATGCATGGACTGAGAATCATGATCACAGAAAACTTTGGCAAAGATGTATTGGAAGAGATCGTCAACGAAAATTTTGTGAAGCAGATTCACATCCCTGCCTTGATGTTCCATGACCGTGCGGATAACGTCACACCAGTAGAGGATAGTCGTGCCATTGCTGCGGCTTGGAGCAAAGCGCAATACATCGAAACAAACGGGCTTGGTCATCGTGGGGCGTTGCAGTCTGCTGAAATACACGCGAAAATAATAAACTTCTTAAGGGCATAATAAAAAGGACCCAGCTGGGTCCTTTTTATTTTAGGCTTGATGTAAGAATCGTGATTTCAAGAATATCCGTATGCTTCAATTCCATATCTTTTAAATACCCTATCCATTCGTCTAGGTATTGAGTAAAAGATGAGGTTTTTCGAGAAAAAACCGAGATTGTCCGCTTCTTGTAAGAAAACTCTAACTTTTTTCCTACGCGGGGAACTGGGCTTTTTGGTAGAATCCCTCAAAGGAATTTAGGAGAAAATTATGGCTGGCATGGAACGTTTTACGCAGCGAGCAAGGCGTGTACTCAGCCTCGCCCATCAAGAGGCAGAGCGCGCCCGTCAAAATAGTATTGGTACCGAGCACCTTCTCCTCGGATTAATGGATGAAGAAGGCGGTGTGGCGGGACGCGTGCTGCGCGAATTGGGCATGTCCTCAGACCGTGTGCGTGAGGTCGTTGCACGTATCTCAAGCGGATCCCCAACCTTCGACCCGAACCGTATCGAACTGGCTCCCGAAACTCAGCAAGTTCTTGAATTTGCTGTGGACGAAGCTAAACGCCTTGGGCATCACTACATCGGCACCGAGCATATTTTGCTGGGTCTCGTGCGTGTGGATTCCACGGCTCTTGAAGCCCTTCGTCGACTCGGTGTGACGCCGGACCAAATCCGCCGCCAAACCCGCCGCGTGTTGAACGAATCCGCTTCCTCCTCCCCGACGCCTGCCGGACCCCAACCGGGCAAATCTGCCGCTGGAGCCAACAACCCCAAGACCCCGCTCGTCGATCAACTCGCCACCGACCTGACCTCCAAAGCCGAGGAAAAGAAACTCGACCCAGTCATCGGTCGCCAAATGGAAATTGAACGCGTCATTCAAATTTTGGCGCGCCGCACCAAGAACAATCCCGCCCTCATTGGTGAACCCGGCGTGGGCAAGACCGCCATCGTGGAAGGACTCGCCCAACGCATCATCGACGGCGATGTGCCCGCTCCGCTTATGAACAAGCGTCTACTTCAATTGGATGTAGGCTCACTCGTGGCAGGCACCATGTACCGCGGTCAATTCGAAGAACGCCTCAAGCGCATCATAGATGAGTTGAAGCAATCAGGCGCGATTCTGTTCATAGATGAAGTCCACATGCTGGTCGGGGCAGGAGCCGCAGGCTCTTCCGTCGATGCAGCGAATATCCTCAAACCTGCATTGTCTCGCGGAGAGTTGCAAGTCATCGGTGCGACCACGTTGGATGAGTATCGCAAGCACATCGAATCCGATGCCGCGCTCGAGCGCCGTTTCCAACCTGTGCAAGTGGATGAACCCTCTGAAGAAGAGACGATTGAAATCCTCAAGGGCATTCGCAATGCATACGAAGAACATCATCATCTGGTGATCTCAGATGATGCGCTCAAAGCCGCCGCACATCTATCGACTCGCTACGTCACCGAACGCTTCTTGCCCGACAAAGCCATCGACCTGATCGATGAATCCTCTTCGCGTGTACGCATGTACAAAAGCCCTGCCGCCAAACAAGCCAAAGACTTGTTCAGTCAGTTGCGCCAGGCACGCCAAAACCGCTCACTTGCTAATGAAGAGGGCAACACCGAAGATGTGCGCGAATGGGAAGAACGCGAAACCGACCTCTCGGCGCAAATCGAACGTCTGCGCACCGGTTGGGACCGCGCCAATAGCCCCGTTGTAACCGCGGAAGATATCGCCGAAGTCGTGTCCATGTGGACAGGTGTTCCGCTCATGCAGCTCACTGAAGCCGAATCACAGCGCCTGCTCAAAATGGAAGACGAACTCCGCAAAGCCATCGTCGGGCAGGAAGATGCCATCGTTGCCATCTCTCGCGCTGTACGCCGCGCTCGCGCTGGTTTGAAGAATCCCAAACGCCCCATCGGTTCCTTCATGTTCCTCGGACCAACCGGCGTAGGCAAAACCGAACTCACCAAAGCGCTTGCCAAATTCATGTTCGGCAGTGAAGATGCTGCCGTGATGCTCGACATGTCTGAATTCATGGAACGTCACACCGCTTCTCGTTTGGTCGGCGCCCCTCCCGGGTATGTCGGTTATGAAGATGCTGGTCAACTCACCGAAGCGTTGCGCCGCCGCCCATACTCCATCATCGTCTTCGATGAAATAGAGAAGGCACATCCCGAAGTCCACAACATGCTGTTGCAGATCATGGAAGAAGGTCATCTCAGCGATGCGAAGGGACACAAGGTTGATTTCCGCAATGCCATCATCGTGATGACTTCCAACATCGGTGCCGATGTGATCAAACGTCAGTCGAACCTGGGCTTTGCGCTCAAACGCGACGAAGCCACCGAAGAAAAACTCTCGTACGAAGACATGCGCAAGAAGTTGAGCGAGTCGCTCAAACGTGCCTTCCGCCCCGAGTTCATCAACCGTGTGGATGCGATCGTGATCTTCCGTTCGCTCAACAAGGAAGACATCCGCAAGATTGTCAGCCTCGAACTTGCCAAGGTTGCCGAACGCCTCAAAGACCATGACTTGAACCTGGTTGCTATTGAAGAAGCTCTCGCTCTTCTGTCAGATCAAGGCTACGACTCTGAGTTTGGTGCTCGTCCGCTGCGCCGTGTGATCCAGATGAAAGTGGAAGACCCGCTTTCTGATAAGTTGCTCTCTGGTGAATTCACAGATGGCGATACCATTACCGTGAAGGTAGATGATGATGGCGAGGTCGCACTTGAAAAATCGTCTGAGCCTGTAGCTGAGCCGAGCCTATAGAGGAAGAATATGGTGTAGGGCGCGGATTACCACTTTGTGGCATAAACCGCGCCCTACAATTTTATAATGAATAAGCAAGAACTCCTTAAGCAAGCTGATTACACCTTCCAGCGCGGAAACCGTGACCTCGCAAAAAAATATATTGCCGACCTCCTTGCTGTTTATCCAGATGATGAGCAGGCATGGATGCTCTTGGCGCGTGTGGTGGAAGAAAAAGACCGCAAGGTGCAATGCTTTGAACGTGTGCTCAAGATCAACCCCAAAAATGAAGAAGCCAAATTAGCGCTTGTGCGTGTGCGCTCTACGATTAACCCAACCTTAC
The DNA here is from genome assembly GCA_046328915.1 of Anaerolineales bacterium. Classification (GTDB taxonomy): domain Bacteria; phylum Chloroflexota; class Anaerolineae; order Anaerolineales; family Villigracilaceae; genus Villigracilis. The sequence continues at coordinate 207,284 of JAXLVR010000006.1, forward strand.
CACTCCCGAAACAGATTAAACCTATTGCGCCAAAACCCAACCCATATCGCAATGTAATCCGCGGTGCCTTGGTGGCGTTAGTTGCATTTTTATTGTTTGGTACCACTACATACGTTATTGCTCTGAATAACCCAAATTCAAACGTTGCAAGAGTGTTAGCTATTGCAACTCCTACTGTTTTAAGCGAAACGTCTCTTGCTGCCGATATTGCTCCGCAGACCCGTGCGGAAGTGAATAAGGAATACCCTGAGTACGCTCCGCTCGTGGATGCGCTTTTGGGCATGGCGTTGAGCACTACCAATGATGGCATGGAAGGCGCCCCTGACCGCCCCGGTGATGCAATCGTTGCTTCAGATGTTTCTGGCGCAGAACTTAAGACCATGGTGGAGAAAAGCCTCCCGCAACCCGGCACGATGACTTCGGTGACGATCACCGAGCAACAGTTAACGTCGTGGGTGGCAATGGAAATGAAAAATAACCCAGACCTGCCCTTAAGCGATGTGCAAATCTATCTGCGAGATGGCAAAGTGCAGATTTGGGGCGTGGTGACAGGTAGTGATGCATCGACCTCGGCTTTGGTGGTTGGTGAGTTGTCGATTGACGCAAATAAGTTGCCGTATTTCAAGATCGAGTCGATGCAGATTGGGCAGCAGAATGTGCCGGGAATTTTTGTCTCACAAATGGAGACTTGGCTAAACCAAGCCTTGGGAGACGCAATTTTGAAAAATGCTCCCGGCTTGCAATTGGTGAGTCTTAAGGTGACGAATGGGTTGATCACCGTTTCTGGGACGAGATAAAACTTTGAGTGATGTATCCAGCCTACGTCTTGGAAAGAGCCGTGAAAAGTCCGCTGTTGAGGCGGGCTTTTGATTTAACTATCATGCTCTCTTAAGGTAATTTTTAGCATACGCGTTGTCAAATAAATGTTGAAACCGATCCATAGTGAAGGAGATTGAAATGAAAACGTATCGCAAACCTACGGATGAAGAATTACGTCAACGGCTTACCCCGGCACAATATGAAATTACACAACATGCAGGGACAGAGCCTCCATTCAAAAATGAATTTTGGGATCATAAACAGGACGGCATTTATGTGGACATTGTTTCTGGAGAGCCGTTGTTTAGTTCGCTTGAAAAATTCGACTCGGGTTGCGGCTGGCCCAGCTTTACGAAACCGCTTACCTCAGAAAATGTCACTGAGCATACCGATACGAAATTCTTTATGGTGAGAACGGAAGTGCGTTCCAAACATGGGGATTCGCATTTGGGGCATGTCTTTGAAGATGGACCTGCGCCGACCGGATTGCGCTACTGTATAAATTCGGCATCACTGCGTTTTATTCCAGTGGAAGATCTGGAAAAAGAAGGCTATGGCGAGTATCTTGCCTTATTCAAAAGCAAACTTCAGAAGAACTAGTAAAGAGGAGAATTTATTATGAGTACAGATGTTGAAACTGTTACGCTGGCGGGGGGATGTTTCTGGTGTTTGGAAGCCGTTTATGATGAAGTGAAAGGCGTGCTCTCGGTAGACTCGGGCTATGCCAATGGGCATGTCAAAAACCCGAGTTATCGCGCGGTGTGCAATGGCGATACGGGTCATGCCGAGGTAGTGCAGATCAAGTTTGATCCGTCGGTCATTACCCTTCAGGACCTGCTCAATATTTTCTTCGTGATCCACGACCCGACCACACTCAACCGCCAGGGTGCGGATACAGGTACGCAGTACCGCTCCGGCATTTACTATCACACACCTGAGCAAAAGGAAGTTGCCGAGCAGACCATTCGCGAGTTGGAAGCGCAAAAGGTTTGGGGCAGCCACATCGTCACCGAAGTGGAGCCGCTCAAGGACTTCTATATCGCTGAGGATTATCATCAGGAATATTTTGTGAATAATCCGAATCAACCTTACTGTATGGCGGTCGTTGCGCCGAAAGTGAGCAAGTTCCGTAAGCACTTCCTCGAGTTGTGGAAGAAGCAAGCCGCATAGAATATAAAGAGACAGTCTCCTGCAAAACAGGAGACTGTCTCTTTATAGGAATGATCGGCTGTACCGATATAATTGCCCGGTGAATAATTATGTAGAGTTACTAAAACTTCGCCCTCAATATCGTGCTCTTTGGCTTGCACAGGTGATCAGCTTGACGGGGGATTGGTTCAATACGATCGCTTCGGTCATCATCGTCAATCGCTATGCAGCATCGGGTTTAGCCGTGGGTGGTTTGTTCATTGCCCGTGCTTTGCCGCCCTTCCTACTCGGACCCGTTGCAGGCGTTGTGGCTGACCGATTTGATCGACGTGTGGTTCTTATTCTTAGCGACGTTCTACGGTCTGCGATCGTGATTTGCTTTATATGGGTAGACCGCCCGGAACGTTTGTGGCTGTTGTATGGGCTGACTGTTTTGCAATTCAGCGTTTCTGCCTTTTTTGAACCTGCACGCGCTGCGCTCACCCCGGCATTGGTGCAACCCAATGAATTGTTGAGCGCCAACACGTTGGCAAGTGTCACATGGTCTGCGATGCTGACCTTAGGCGGTGCCATCGGCGGCTTGACCGCATCCTATTTTGGCGTGCGCATTTCCTTGATCGTGGATTCGCTTAGCTTTCTCGTTTCTGCTTTGCTGGTATTGAGCATCTCGGGTACCTTCCGTTCTCAAGCCGCACATGCCTTGGAAAGCGGTTGGAAAAATTTCGTAGATGGGCTGAATTACGTCCGCAAAGATTTGGATGTAGGACTGGTGACGTTGGTCAAAGCCTTGGGGCAAGTGGGTAGCTTTGACATTATTGCGGCTCTTTATGCCGCCCGCCTCTTTCCCTACGGGCAGGAGGGTGCCACCACTCTAGGCTTGATGTTTACAGCCTTTGGCGTGGGTGCGGTGATCGGTCCGCTCATCGCGAATCGATTCGGCGACTCAAGCGCTGACTGGCTGCGACGTGCCATCCTGATCGGGTTTATTTGTATGCCGCTTGCATGGTTCATTGTTGGGGTGGCACCCAATTTACCGCTTGTGCTGGCAGGCTGTGTCTTACGCGGTATTGGCGGCTCCATCAACTGGACCTATAGCGAAGTGTTATTGCAAATGTCGGTGCCTGATCATTTGCTGGGACGCGTGTTTGCTTTTGATTTTGCGGTGTTTACGTTGGCTGTATCTATCTCCCTTTGGGTCACTGGCCTCATTACCGATACCTTCCATCTGGCACCACGTGTGATCGTATTGATATTGGCAACGGGCAGTTTGCTTCCGTTGGCAGCGTGGGGAGCCGCGTTGCGATGGCGATCTCGGTCCGTTCAAGCACCAGATCAAACTTAATAGTCTTTAGAAAAGGTTTGTTATACTTCTCGAACTTATGAACGAGAGTAAGACACCCAATTTTTATATCCGAGATATCCCTATCTATGGCGATGCCATCCTCGCGCCCATGGACGGGTATTCTGACTGGCCCTTCCGCTCGATCTGCCGTGAACTTGGCTCTGCCATGAGCTACACCGAGTTCATCAAGGTTGAGAAGATTCTTAGCAAGTCCAAACAGCCTGCCAAACGGATGTACTTCAATGAGCCAGAACGCCCGATTACTTTTCAAATCTACGGCGAAGACCCGGAACTCATCCTGCAAGCGGCGCTCAAGATCCAAGAGAACAATCCTGATGTGATCGACCTCAACATGGGTTGCCCCGCCAAAACCATTGCAGACCGCGGCGCGGGTGTGGGCATGATGCCGTCTCCATTGCGCATTGCGCGCACGTTCCGTAAACTGGTAAAACATTTGCGCGTGCCGGTTACTGGCAAAATTCGTCTTGGCTGGGATCGCAACAAAAATTACAAACTCATTGCCCGCATTATCGAAGAAGAGGGCGGTTCACTTGTTGCCGTTCATGGACGCACCAAAGAACAGCGCTACGCTGGCAATGCCGATTGGGATGCGATCGCTGAAGTGAAGTCACTCGTAAAAATTCCTGTCATTGGCAGCGGCGATGTGAAAACCGTCGCAGATATTGATCGCCTCAAGAAGCATGCAAACGTCGATGCGGTGATGATCGGGCGCGGCGCCATTCCCAACCCGTGGATCTTCTCACGCCTCGACCGCGACCAAGTGCCGCCGGATATGGTCAAAGCCACCATTCGCAAACATCTCGCGCGCAGTGTTGAATTCTACGGCGATGAAGACGGCTCACGTCTCTTCCGCAAGAATGCCGTGCAATACGTGATGATGAATCATCTCACCCGCGATGAACGCCGCGAGATCCTTCGCTCGCGTCCGTCCGCTGAGTTTTTAGAACTGCTTGAAAAAATTTACGACTCACCCATCATGGCTCAAGCCGCCGTCTCCGGCGGCGAGGACGCCGCCGAGAGCGTGTTGATATAATCAACCCATGATCCTCGACCTTCCCCTCATTCTCGAAACGCGGCGCAATCATGCGCTTGAGCATGCCACCATCCATTTGCTTTCGCGCAAGCACCCCGGCAAGCGCATGGCGGGTCACTCCAACCCCACCGGCTTTTTTCTGCTCGGCGACCTGACCACGCAACAGATCTGGGAATCTGCCACAGAAGCCCATACGCGACTCAACTCCGGCGAAAGCGGACTCGCCGTCCACCCGGGTTGCGGAACCAATATGGCGACCACTGCGCTTCTTGCTGGTTCCTTTGCTTGGATGCCGTTGCGGGGAACCAAGTCTACGCTGTGGCGTTTAGCACTCGTCCCATTTGCGTTGCTGTTCGCCCTTGTCGGTTACCAACTCAGCAAACCACTCGGACCCTGGCTTCAGAAATACGTCACCACCGAAGCAAATTTGGGCAACCTGCAAATCGTGGATATTGTGCCCGTCCGTAAAGGTGTTCATCGCGTGATCACGAAATAGAATACGTAGGGGCGGCGTCCTGCCACCCTTGGGCTAGGAAACCTCACCCCTACGGACACTCCCATGCCAACCATCTTCCTCCTCTACGGCAACGACGAATTTGCCATCACGCGCAAGCTCAAAGATTTCGAGTCTGATTTCACCGACCCGACCACGGCGGATATGAACACGACTCGTCTCGAAGCGCGAACGATGACCGAGAACGATCTCAATAACGCGGTCAATGCCATGCCGTTCCTCGCGCCAAAGCGACTGGTCTTCATTGCCTATCCTTCTGCAAAATTCAGCAAACCCGATGCGCGTAAGAAGTTTCAGGAATTTTTAGAGAAAGCACCAGATACATCAAAAGTCGTTTTGTATGATGTGGTGGAAAAGCCAAAAGATGCCGAGAAGCATTGGCTGGTGAAATGGGCGGAAAAGAACAAGCCGCAAGTCCGCTCGCAGGCTTTCTTCCTGCCGCAACAGCGCGACATGCCCGGTTGGATCATCAACGAAGCCAAGAATCAAAAGGGACAGATCGAACCCGCTGCCGCCGCCAAACTGGCTGAAATGTCTGGCGTGGATACCCGTCAGGCGGGCATGGAAATCTCAAAGTTGCTGGCATATGTCAACTGGGAGCGACCCGTTCGCGGGTCCGATGTGGAGGCGGTTTGTATCGTCACCTCCCAACAAAGCGTGTTCGATTTTGTCGATGCTTTATCACAGGGCAATGCCAAAGTCGCGCAAAAATTATTGCATCGTTTGCTTGAGAACGAAGACCCGTTTTCGTTGTGGGGGATGGTTGTACGTCAGTTCCGCTTGTTGATCCAAGCTCGCGAGATTTTGGATGCGCGGGGCAACAAAGACGATGTCGCACGGGCGTTGGCGGTGCATCCGTATGTGGCAGAGAAAACCACCGGGCAAGCTGGGCGTTTTTCGATGGAAGCTTTGGAGGGAATTTACCATCGGTTGTTGAGGATTGATGAGCAGGTAAAAACAAGCCAGGTCACACTGGACCTGGCTCTGGATACGCTGGTTGTTGAACTGGCACGTTAGACTTTTTCCAATCCCCTTCTTCTGGATAGACAGCAGTAAATTCATGTCCTTCGCCTTTGCGCTCCTGCGTGGCGAGATAAACATCCTTCCATTTCAGAAAGTGCTCGGTTTGCAGGTGTGCATCGCGCGCTGCCATATCGGCATACACTTCGAAAAGACTGAAGTGACAGGGATTGACCGCATCTTGAAAGAATTCAAAACGCAATACGCCGGGTTCAAGGCGGGTCTTCTGTGCGTTCTCTAATGTGACGGCTTTGTAAGCTTCAATGCCTTCTGGTTTGATGTAATGATGAACTTGAAAAATATACATAACAGCCTCCGGTCTTTGATTTCTACTTTAATAGAAATGACCAGAGGCAAACTATGCAATTTCATTGCAAGAGATTAACTTCCTGAGGGAATAGCGCTGAATGCCATCAGAACCAATAAAAGACAATAAGGGGCAAAGCATAGAAAATTCAGAACCAAGCCAGCAATGGCGAGCCCGCGCTTGGAGTCTTTGTTCCGTAAGGCTAATGCACCCGTGATAATACCTGAAAGCGTGAGCAAGACAGTAAGCACCATCATCACTACGCTTCCGCCAAGAACAACTGCATACCCAGCGGTTTCGCTATCGGTGCCAAAGTTGAGTCCACCTTCGGTGGTGGCGGTAAAGATGATGAGATAGATACACCAAGCTACTACAACTAGAATTGCAAGAATAAAAGAGATAGTGCCAAGTCGTGAAGGTTTTTCAGGGGATTGCATAAGATTCTCCTTGCTAAAGTTTTTATCAGTGCAAATAATATTTTAGCTCAAGTTCATAGTGCTTTGCATGGATATATCTTTGATCAACCTAGTACTTTAGTAAGCCATGACATATCTGATGCCCTCCTGTACAATCTGCCCCGTTCAAATTCAAGAATGGGAATGGGATATTCATGCAAAATACAAAACGTACTTTTTTCGCAAAGATCGCCGCAGGCTTTGGCTTTGTTCTCGCTTCACTGTTCAGCGTCGTAGCGGCATTCGTCGGATTTTTCCTGATGGCACGCTCCACAAAAAGCGTTGCCATGATGACCATTGTTGGCACGCTTGCGTTTGTTGCAGTGGCATTTGGTGGGGCATGGCTAATTACGCGTTCGCCCAAAATAGCGGGGATCTATACAGGAGTGATTTTTATTCTTACTGCCATATTGGCATGGCTGTATGTATACAAGCCTTTCCCTGCCACAGTTCCACTGCCGCAGCCTACATCGATGACTCAATACTGGCAGCTTTCTACAGGTTCGCGCATTGCCTATACCTTCTACCCAGCCGAGGGACAAGCTCACTCCGCGCCGGTCATCTATTTGCATGGCGGACCCGCCGTCCCAACCCGCAACTCTAACTATGAGTTTTTCAAACAGCTTACTACCGATGGGTTCGATGTATATCTTTATGACCAAACCGGTACCGGGCTTTCTGCTCAACTAGATGACATTTCTGAATATACCCTCGAGCGCAATGTTGCCGATCTTGAAGCCATCCGCCAGCAGATTGGTTCAGATAAATTGATTCTCGTTGGCACGTCCTGGGGCTCGGTGCTTGCTGCCTTTTATCTTGAGCAATACCCCGACCATGTGGAAAAGGTGATCTTTATGTCTCCCGGCGTATTGGTGGATCGAGCCAATGCCCGCTACGATTACAGTCGCACCGCCTCTTCCCAAGACGACAGCATTCTCATGCCCCCGTTGAGAATGATCCTCGCCGGAGCCTTGGCACGCACAAACCCTGCCGCCGCGCAGAACTTTGCCAGCCAAACCGAAATGAGCGGAATCTATGATGCTTTCGTCACCAGCCCCAGTATGGATTATCAAGTTAATTGCAAAGGGTACACACCAACGAATAAACCCAGTCGCAGTGGCGGTGGCAATTACTATGCTAACCTACTCATCCTGCAAAGCCTGAAAAAAGCCCACGATCCACGCCCTACACTCAAGTCTCTGCAAACCCCTGCTCTCATCATGCGCGGTGCATGTGATTACATCCCATGGACTTCAACTTACGTTTATAAAGAAACCCTCACCAATTCCAGCCTCGTACTGATCCCCAACGCTGGGCATGCACTTACCGAAGCTCAACCAGAAGCAGTCTTATCTACGATCCGCGCCTTTCTAAAAGGGGATACATTCCCCATCGCACCCTATACTGGAAGTCAGCAGCCCGAGCAATAACATCAGCTACTAGTATGTCAATAAAGTTCTAACTTTATTTTCCGGGCTTGAATTGAACAAGGCTAAAGATAAGCAGATCAACAAGGAAAATATAGATAATAAAACTGCTGTTGGCGAACGTCCACTCTCTTAAAGTGAGTAGGGTTAGGGCAACCCCAAAACAACTTGCCAGCCAGGGCCATGCGATCTCTGTTTCTGGATGATTGTATGCTTTAACCACGGTGGGTATCGCTGCCAACCCATCTGCCACGATACTGAAAAAGATCGCCACATTACCAACTTTGGTGATTAACCAAAGAATCAACCCTGCTACAGATAAAAATCCGCAGATTAGGTCAAACCTTGTTATTCTCCATTCTGAATTTTTATTGGTAAAGGATGCTGCAAAGGTTAAGAACGGCAGAAAGCCTGTGCTGAAGGTCATCAATGACTCCAGCCCCACCCCTTGTTTTATTTGGGCAGCGAATGCGATCATTGGAGCAATAGACCACAATAAAAATGAGACACGATTTGGTTTAACCTTCCCTTTGATCGTATCCCACAGATAAGCAAATGCCCCCGCTGTGCCAATCAGCGTACCAACAAGTATAAAATTTTGAGGAAGCATTTAGCTATTCACTATTTTTAAAACATTGTCGCTTGTTTTGGAACATCGCTCTCGTCTGTACCGCTCCAGCCAAACTTTTTTAAGTCCACGCGGTCTTTGGCATCGAAGATGACTCCTTCCGCCTCAAGTAGCGGACGTTGTCTCTCCGCGCCGGGTCTTTCACTGATTTTCCCTTGCGAGTTGATGACTCGTTGCCAAGGCACATCATCAGGGCAGTTCGCCATCGCACCGCCCACCCAACGTGGACCAAACGCCATATACGCTTCAAGTTCCACTCCATTGGGTGGTGGAATCATTTTTGCGATTTGCCCATACGTGGCGACCTTTCCATACGGGATCATGCGAGCAACCACCCAAACTTGTTCGTAGTAGGCTTGAGGATTTGGAGGAGATGAAAAAGAGGGCATGGGCGTTCCTTTTTATTTTCCGTTCCAACCGTATTTGCGCATGTCGATTCGTCCGCGATCATGAAAAACGACGCCTTCATCTTCCAACATCAATTTGTGACGTTTCGCCTCCAACCCGTCCCGTTCTGTGATCTGCCCCTTTGAGTTGACCACACGCTGCCACGGTACCTCATTCGGGCTGGCAGCGACAGCATTGCTGACCCACAATGCGCCAAACTCGGCGAAGGTGGCTTCATCCACACCGGCAGGCGGACGTAGCATCTTGGCAATCTGCCCATACGAAGCAACCTTTCCGCGTGGGATGCGGACAACGATGTTCCATACTTGGGCATAAAAAGTTTGAGGGTCTGAGAGGGTGGGGAGTTCGGGCATGGGGTTCCTTTTTTGATGATTAGTGTTTGGCTAGATATTTATAGAAGAAAGTCTGTCGTACATTGGCAATGAAATTTTGTGAAAGTTCATTGGTCATAAATTGAAGCGTGGGCAAGGCATCGGCGGTGAGAGAGCCGGGATGTTCCTCTTCCGGTTTGCCGGGCTGAGCAAGTTTGGTGATGGGGTCGGTGGAAAAGTCACAGCCGCAATCATCCTCTTGTAGAAAATAATAATCGAAAGTGCGGTAGAGGGAGCGGTTGATTTCGTAGAGAGGGGTGAAAGAGCCTAAAACCAGTAAACAGTAAACAGTGACCAGTAAAAGGCGCGGAGTGGATTTGTTGAAGATAGTTTCGCTTGTCATTAGCATCAAATAAAAAAGCGGGGCGATGGAGGCGCGCATGACGAAGTCGCGGTCGCTGCCGAGTTGAATGAATGGAATGACGGCGAGGAGAACGCCGGTGACGATCCAACGTGGGTCTTTGTATTTGGATGGGGCAAGGAGTAGCCAGAGAATGCCACCCTCGAAAAAGAAGAAGGCTAGGAATTTGGTGAATGGGATGGATTGGAATCCACGAGATTGGGCGGCGGTGTTGGCGGTGAAGAAGAAAGCGGAAAGAAGAAAGATGATTGCTACGGAGAGGATGGTGGCTGGGTTGAGGTGTTTGAACGGAGATTTGAAGTCGGTTTGTTTGATGAGTTCGATGAGGATGTAAGGGAGAAGTCCCACCGAGGCGAGAGGGGCGAAGAAGAAGCAGAGAGAGAAAAGGAGAATAATTTCACTTCGCGTGTCACTCTGAGGGAGCGTACTTTGCGACCGAAGAGTCTCCGGCGCAACTGTCGAGAGATTCTTCGCTTTGCTCAGAATGACAATTAAGGTGATACATAACCACGCCGGAATTGCTTGATTGAAAACCCAAAACAATTGTGTTGTGAACGAAGAATACTGTAAATTCCCAGCCCAGGTTTCGAGGTGAGTGATGGGCGGGAAGATGGTTGGATAATTCTGCGGGAAGAAGAGCGTGCCAAGGATGTCGAGTCCGCTGAAGAGGATGAGGAGTAGGGTGGCTTTAAGGTTGGAGGTTTTTAAGAAGTTGCCGAGGTGATGAGTAATGAGTAACAAGCCAGTGAGTGACCAAGTGAAGAGCGCAAAGTTCCCGATCTGCCAGTTGGTGAATTTTGCGATCAGCGCTGAAGGCAGCCAGAAGCCGACGTAGTACACGAGCATCTTGACCGGTCCGCTTTCGGGTTGGGCGTAGTAGACGGGCCAGTTGAAATTCATCAAGTCGCGAAAGACGACATTGCGCCAGTTATGATCCCAGTTTTGGAAGGCGTAGCCGCCGATGCCGGAGAGGAGGAGCCAGAGGACAGTGAGCAGTATCCAGTAGATGGTTGATGGTTGGTAGTTGGTGGTTGACGGTTGGTAATTGGTAAATAGTAATTTGTAGAGGGTGAAGAGGAGGATGAGTGCAAGCGGGATGGCAATGGTGAGACGAATCCAGCCGAAGAGGAAGAAGATAAAGGGGAGGGCAAGATAGAGGATGGAGAGGCGATAAAACCAGCGGGTTTGCATATATATCCGTAGGGGCGACCCGCCAATAATGGGCAAGGTGCCGAATGATTCTGTAGGGTCGCCCCTACTTTAATTCATAGATATAAAAATCTTCGCGTTCCATTGTAACGGAATAATTCTCAGTGAGAAATGCGCGCAGTTCGGGGAAGTCTCGGGTGGTGTCTTCGCCGGAGACCCAGGGTTTGTCTATGGCGGTGACTTCGATGATGAAACGTGGTTTGGATTCTTGCAGTTGAGTCATGAAGTCTGTGCGTAGGGATTGGATGTAGGGATTCGATACGTGATGATAGAAATAAAAATCGAAAACATACGAAGTTGCGATGGGTGCACGATTTTCCAGCATGGCAAGCAGGGAGCCGCCGGTCCAGTCTAGCGGTTGGACTTGGTCGCCGGGTTCGAGATTCTTTTCAAGGTAGGCTGATATTTGCGTGGCACGATCTGCGGCGATGGCGATGTCTTTGCCTTGGAGCTGGCGGAGGAAGGTTTGGGAGGGGCGGACGGTGAGGAGGATTGTGAGAAGGAGAATGATGGCAGGTAAATAGTGAATAGTGAATGGTGAATGGTTGGTGGTTGACGGTTGGTAGTTGATTGTTAGAGATGCAACGAGGATGATGGTGTAAAGAAAAGGAATGTAGTGATAAGGGAAGAACTGTCCTGTTAGGGCGGGGTAGAGGGCATAGATGGCGGCGAGACTGGCGAGGAGATAGGCTTGACGGTTACGATTGAGATAGATGCCGAATGTGGCGGGGATGAGCCAGAGTCCGCTGCCGCCGAGACGCCAGAGTTGATTCAGCATATAGGCGGTTCGCTCCGCTGACGATGTGATCGCCATCTCGCCGTTGATCTGGGTGTAGAGCGGAACGTAGTTGAGGATGATGTCGATGAGAGGGAATAGGGAATGGGTAATGGCTAAGTAAAGAGTGATGAGCGAAACGGGAATTGCGAAGCCGAGAGTTATGGGGAAGATAATTTGCTTGATAAGGGATTGCAGAGAAAGTTCGCGGCGTTGTTTTAGGTCTGCAATGTCAAAGAGCAGGAAGGGCAGGAGTCCGAGCGCGGCGTGAGGTTTGAGGGTGGCGGCGAGTCCGTAGAGGAGACCGAGCATAAGGCGTTTGCGAAAGGTCAGAGAGTCGCTCACGCCGATCCAGATGGAAAGAGAGATGAAGATGAGGATGAGGTATTCGCGTTGCAGGGAGAGGTTGGGACCGCCTTGCAGGTATTTGAGTGCGAAGAGGATGGGCGCGGCGAGGGCGGTGAATTTCCCGATGCGGCGCATGGCGAAGTAGGTGATGGTGGAGATGGTTGTGAGGAGGATGAGGTCGAGGATGCGAATGCGAAGCGGACCGAAGTTGCTGAGAATGCCGAGTAGGGAATAGGCGAAAAAACTTCCGGGCATTTGGAAGTCGAAGAAGTCTTTGTAGGGGATGTGCCCGTTTTGCATGAGGAAGGCTTCGTAGAAGAGTGGGGCTTCGTCGTGCGCGATGGGCCATTGAAGCGAGAATGCCGCCTGTGCGATAAGCAAGGCGGCAAGCAGGATGAGGAAGAAGGTTGTGATGCGTTGAAGATTATTTGACATCTTCCCCGAGGTCCATTTCGGTGGTGGAGACGATCTGACGTGTGATGGGGTTGACCTTGGCAATGAAGTTCGTTTGGTTGACGTTGTAGATGATGAAGAAGTTGGCTGGGTCTTTGTAGTATTGTGATTGAATGGCATCTACATTTTGGATCAGTTCGATGTAATTGCTGCCGCTGACATCGGCAATGCCAATGGTGAGTTTGTCGCGATAGTCGAAGAAACCGTCGGCGTTGGTATCGGCTTTGATGATGTTGAAGATCCAGAACTCGATCGGTGGCGCGGGTTTCGTTGGATCATTCGGATCGTAAACTGGTTGTGGAAACCCAGCGGTTTGAAGGATGACGGAATTGTTATTGGGCAATAGGCGGTGATATTCTTCGGTTTGGGTGTTGAAGAAAACATAGTTATAGGTGGCATAAGAAGAATAGCTTGAATAGCCGCTGTTGTTTATCCACTCGAAGGGATTAAGACTGGTGTCGCGGGTCACTTCGATGGGAACAATGCCTGCCATAAGGTAATCTGTTCCAGCGATGGAAGTGAATGAGGAGAGAGTCTTTTCTACCGGCTTTGGCGCTTCTGGCGCTTCGGCATTGACGAATGAACTTTGCGGAATGATGTTGCTTCCGCAGGCGAAGGTGGAGAGTGCAATGACCAACGCGAGTAGAAGAGTGGATGGGCGTTTCATGGAAGCCTCACTTTATTTATGAATGACGCGAAAGCGTTCACAAATTAACGGCATGTCTTCTGAAAATTCTTTTCCAATGGCGGCGAGGGTGCGGGTGAAGAAGCGTTTATGCCCTGCACGCCAACTTTCAAGCGAGAGATCATCTTCCCCTTCGGCGCGGGCAAAGTTTGTGTCAACTTCGTTGTATTTGCGGAAGGTCACTTCGATGGTTTCGACCACGCACATCGGTTCATTGCGTCCATCGAGCACGAGCCAGAGCATACCCACGTATGGAAAAGATTCACCTTTGGCTTCGTATTCCCACACAGAAGAGCAGGTGGCAGATTTGAGTCCGTTTAAGACGAGGTTGCCGAGTTCATCGGCAAGGGCAGGGTTATCGCCAAAGGGTTCGGCAGTGTAAGGCTTGCCGCGATATTCAGGATGGGCGGCAAGAAAATTTTCCCAATAGGTTTCGATGTTTGAGTGACTCACTCGATGAAATCTCCACCGATGATGTCTTTTTCAATGATCTGGCGCTCTGCATTGAATTTGAGATTGACTTCCACGCGTTGGAAACATTTATTCTCGCCCATCAACACTTTGCGGGTGTAGAAAACGTCGCCGCCTTCTTCGTATTCCACACTGAGATCGTTGTCCAAGTCTACGCGCCCGGAGATGGTCTCGCCGCAGCGTTTGCATTTGACTTCAAAAGTAAAGTATTCTTTTTTGTATGGTTCACGGGGAGCGAAAAGTTTTTTTAGAAAGTTCATGAAAAATCCTTTTGACGATAGACCATTGATTTTCCATCGTCTATCGTCCTAAAATTTCCACTTCTTCAACACATCCATCGCTTTGAGGTGAGTCAAATCCAATTGCAGGGGCGTGATGGAAACATAACCAGCCTTCAATGCGCCAAAGTCGGTGCCGGGTTCGTCCACGCCGGTGGGGGCTTCGCCGCCGATCCAATAATACGGCTTGCCGCGCGGGTCACTGCGCACATCGAGCGCATCGCGATAAACGCGAAGTCCCTGGCGCGTGATCATATAGCCTTTGAGTTCGGATTCATTCAGATACGGAACATTGACATTAACCACGACGCCTGCGGGCAATCCATCGGCAATGACCTGCTCGACCACGCGCCTCCCAACCACGGCGGCAGTTGAGTATTCGAGTGGACCTTTGTGACCCTCAGGCGAATCCAACGACACGGCGACGCCGCGCACGCCTGCAATCACAGCTTCCATCGCGGCGGTGACGGTGCCGGAGTAAGTCACATCATGCCCAACATTGGCGTTGGGGTTGATGCCCGAAACGACAATGTCAATGGGTTCTTCGATGAGACCAAGCAACGGCAATGCGACACAATCCGACGGAGCGCCATCCGAAGCGAAAGCAGAGGTGCCGTCTGCGAGAGTCACTTCTTTGACGCGCAAAGGTCGCTCCATCGTCTTCACATGTCCAGACGCAGACCAATTCTTATCCGGCGCAAAGACGGTCACTTTGCCGAGTTTGCGCATTTCTTGCGCGAGTGCGAGGAGTCCGGGGGCGGTCACGCCGTCGTCGTTGGTGACTAGAATATGCATGGTTTTGATTTCCGATTTTTGATTAACGATTTTGGATTGACAATTGTGGTTCGTCACTATGATTATACGCCATGCAACTAGCAAAGAAAAACGCCCTGCAAATAGCAGAGCGTCTTATTTGACTTATGGAATTAGCATGATTACGGCAGTGATTGCTAGCCCAACCAGTGTCCCTTTGGCGATGACTTTCATAGCTTGACGCATGATCTGGGCATTTTCTTTATCATCTTTGACCCGTTCGTATTTATCTGAGGTGCGGCGTACACGACGCGCAGCTAAGGCTACTCAGGTTTTGTCGAGGGCTTGGAAGATGGAAACGGCGCCAGAGGAGAACATCGCGAAAAGCGGCAGACGCCAGAGCTTATCCGTACCGAAATAGAGCATCGCAGCGAGGATTCCAAAGGTGATCACAAGCTGGAGAATGCCGAAGTCCATGCGTTTCTTGCGTTCGGCTGGGCTGATGTTGGGAACACAAGCATCAACGGGCTCGTTGCCTTCGGGGTTGAAGACGATCTTGGGGGTGGGAGATGAGTCGGTCATAATTAGTTTCTCAAGGTTTAGTGACGCTTCCAGTTTTGATATTCATACGGATAAAACCAAAACTGATAATGACCGACGACAATTTGCCTGGTTATGCAACTTTGTGGGGCAAAGAGCCGTAAATAGGCTTAGTCTATCCAATATCAATGTTTTACAGGAGTACTCATGAAAGCAACTGTAGTTGAAAAATATGGCACCCCAGAGGTGATGGAATTCAAGGATGTGGAAAAGCCCACACCTAAAGATAACGAAGTGTTGGTAAAAATATATGCGGCGTCGATCAATATGGCAGACTGGCATTTATTGACGGCAGATATATTTCTGGTTCGCTTGGAAATGGGTTTGCTTAAACCCAAGAACAAGATCCTCGGCGCGGATGTGGCAGGACGAGTCGAGGCGGTCGGAAAGAATGTCACACAGTTTCAGCCGGGCGATGAAGTCTTCGGAGATCTTGCCAGATCAGGGTTCGGTAGTCTGGCAGAGTATGTGGCTGTGCCCGAACATGTGCTCGCTCTCAAGCCTATCAACCTGACGTTTGAAGAGGCGGCTGCGTATCCGATGGCGGCAGTGACAGCCTTGCAGGGTTTGCGCGACCAGGGAAAACTTAAGCCAGGGCACAAGGTACTGATCCAAGGCGCTTCGGGCGGAGTCGGTTCGTTTGCGGTGCAGATTGCCAAAGTGTTGGGCGCAGAAGTGACGGCTGTGTGCAGCACTCGCAACATGGAACTGGTCCGTTCGCTGGGCGCGGATCATGTCATTGATTACACCAAAGAAGATTTCACCAAGAACGGCAAGCAATACGACCTAATCTTAGCTGTTAATGGGTATCATCCCATCAACGATTACAAAAGCGCCCTTACCTCCAAAGGAATTTATGTAATGGCGGGCGGTTCCACCAAGCAGATGTTTGAGGCATTGCTACGAAGTTCCTTCGTCTCTGAAAAGAATGGCAGAAAGTTAGGTGTACTAACGGCGTTACCGAAACAGGAAGACCTGGTTTATCTAAAGGGACTCACCGAAGCAGGCAAGCTCAAGCCTGTGATCGATAAACGCTTTCCGCTTAACGAGGCGGCACATGCCCTTCGTTATCTGGGTGAAGGACATGCGCGTGGAAAAGTGATTTTGACCGTTGCATCTTAAACGAAAAAATCCTGAAGGTTTGCTTCAGGATTTTTTATTTACATGAAATGCTTGTTATGGCGCAACTCTCAACAGTACACCGTTTTGTGATGGGTCATGCAACAGGTAACCATCGTCGGTTTTGTTGTAGGGGATGCCAGCCGCTTCTACGCGGGCGGTTACTTCGGCGAGCACGGAAGGATTCGGGTAATCCACAGTCATGAAGCGCAGTCCAACCGCATCGGGCGGAGGAGGAGGCGCGCCGCGTCCGTTCCAGGTGTTGAGACCGATATGGTGGTGGTATCCGCCTGCTGAGACGAATGCCATGCCGATCCCTTTGGAGACGCCCATCACATCGAAACCGAGAACGCCGTGATAAAAATCAACCGCTTCAGGGATATCGCGCACGTGCAAGTGGACGTGCCCCATGCGAGTTTCAGCAGGCACTTCGACATCAAGGCGATCATCTTCTTTGATGTGAGTGAAGAGCGCGTCAACGTCGAGGGCTTCGCGTCCATCGCTCCAGCGACCATCTGACCAGCGGGCTTCGTAGTTGCCGTCTTTGATCGTCCACGAACCATCTTCGGGTGATTCGCAATACAGTTCGATGCCATTGCCTTCAGGGTCGCTGAGGTAGGTGGTCTTGGTCATGACGTGGTCGGTGGGGGAGTTAGCGATCTTCAACGCAAACAAACGCGCCATGACAATCGCAAGTTCACGGCGATTGGGAAAGACGATGGCGAAGTGATATAACCCCGTGCCGCCGCGATAGCGTTTGAGATTCGGTTCTTCGGTGAGCTGGAGCAAGTCCGCGCCTCCGGCTCCGAGACCGGCTTTGTTGCCTTCGCGCCAGTGCAGTTTCAAGCCGATGGCTTTTTCATAAAAGAGAATCTGATTCTCAAGGTTGGCAACGGTCAGGGAGACGTGTCCCATTTTGGTGGCGGGATGAACCGAATATTCCTGTGCTGTGTTTGGTTGCGTCATCATGTTTACCTCTAACTTGGAGTCCGAAGTTTTTAGGCTTCGGACTCCATTTTACATTATTGTGTGATACGTTGACCGTTGACGGTCAATTCTTAACTTAGGATCTTAAGAGCGCTGCCCCAGTTTGTGCCGAGGCTGCCTTGCAACACAATGTGCAGTAACTGCATGCCTTCGATCTGGCGAGCGCGGCTCAACGGACCGGCGTCAATGGCGCGCATACCGCCATCCGTGACGATCTGAGCGACCTTGGCTTTTGCATCGGCATCATCACCTGCGATGAAGACATCAAGTTTCTGTCCAGCCACTTCGCCTGCCACGAGCGTGCCGGCATAGGTGGTGTTGAAGGCTTTGACAACCTTCGCGCCAGCGACGAGCGCCTTGGCGAGATCTTCAGCAGAGGAAGAATCGGGTGCGGTGGCGAGACCATCGTAAGTGGAGTTGAGCGGGTTGGCAATATCCACGACGACTTTGCCAGCGAGTTTGCTGCCAAGCTGCTTGGCAATTTCGATGTTGGTGCCGTACCAGACGGCGAGCACGACAACATCACCAAGCGGGGTATCGAGCGTGCCAACTTCGGCTTTCAGATCCGCGGCGGCTTTCTGTGCGGTTTCGGGGTTGGCATCTACAAAGGTTACTTTGTGTCCACCTGCGATTGCGCGGGTGGCAATTCCGCGTCCCATATTGCCTGCGCCAATGATTGTTACATTCATGTTTTATCTCCTATTTCAAAAAATGATTATGCTAAAGTGAAGCGACCATATGCTGCAACGATCGCCAGCACCAACAGAACAACGTTCACAGGAATAACCTGAAATTCTTTCTTAGGCAGGTGCACTGTGAAAATGGCTAACACTTGAATAAGCGCCAGCCCGATCGCAGCCAGCGGGGTCAGCCAGGGCAAAATGCCAGTCAGGGCAGGGAGGATCAATCCCAGCGCACCCAATAATTCAGAGATCCCCACAAAGCGGATGTACCCATCCTGCTTGTCGTGTGCCCAGGTCATCTGCGGGTTTGTGCGCACTTTATCTGGTTGGAAGGTTTTCATGCTGCCAGCCATCCCGTACATGCCAGCTAATAAGACTTGGATTACCCATAATGCAATGTTCATCTTGACTCTCCTTGAGTTGTTTGATATTATACAGTCGTTGTTTACACAACAGATGTTGCCTAATTTACCAATCCCCACTTTGAAAGTCAACCAACAAAGACTTTCAATTGTTGACTAAGCAACAAAGGAGAAAAAATGTTGCCTAACCCCAGAGAAGAAGAAAAGCTGGACCCCCGCGTCAAACGCACCCGAGGCTTGATTCTGCAATCCTTTGAATCTCTCCTCGCTGAAAAAGGATTCGAAACCATCTCCGTGCAGGATGTGACCGACAAAGCACAGGTCAACCGCGCCACGTTCTATGCCCACTTCCCCGATAAATATGCCCTGCTCGATTACTCGATCCAAAAAGCATTCATGTCCGAAATTGAAAAACGGACATTGAACGTTTGCAGCTATTCCCCTGATAATTTGAGAAACCTAATCCTGGCAGTGGTGGAATTCCTTTCACGCGTCCATACTGGCTGTGCCCAACCGCACCAACAATTTGAGTCTCTGATCGAAGGGACAATCAAGAAGCAGATATTTGATTTGCTTTCCTACTGGTTGCGGAAGTCAAAAGTCCCCACCGAAATCCCTGCCACGGTCGCTACCTGGGCGATCTATGGCTTGGCATCGCACTACAGCCACATGAAAAAACGCCCCGCCCTCGAAAAATTCGTGGACGAAGCGTATCCGTTGGTGGCAGTTAATTTAGATCAGTTTGCGTAATGTTTCTCGCTCGTCTGGGGGCTTAGCCCCCAGACGAGCGTTTTTTATAACGACCGTTTGAAATTCACAAACGTATCTTCTTCAGAGGGGTCAGCGCCGTAAGCCATGGCAAGATAATACGCCATGTAATCACCAAAGATGATCAACGTCCACAAATGGGCAATGACTGAGTCTCCGCGCCCGTCGATCACATCCGTATTCAGGCCTTCGAGCATGAAGGCTTGACGCATTAAGTCCGAGCGTAGTTTATTGCGCGGATGGACGCTGGGCGCACGCATGAAGAGAGTCATGGTATGCGCATTGAGAGTCGGGTTCGGGTTGATGGTGGCAATCAGCGTGTTGTGCGTGGCTTCGGGGATGATCTCGAAGTTCGCGCCAGCCTTGGCGAGTTGATTAATCTGCGTTTTCCAGCGGTAAGCCACGGGGGCGAGTTGTTCTGTGCCAACAAAAGTGACCCAACGCCCCACCAATTGACCAGCATAACGCTTGGCGGGATTCTTCGCCGCGATCACCTCAGGGACAATGTGCTGCTGCGAGCGCTTCATCATCGCCACGGCTTCGGCTACATCTGCGGAGGGGTCGGGAATCAAGCCGAGGCGGGCGAAGAGGGCGAGGGTCAACGCGAAGGGATAGGCGATGGCGGTCGTGTCCATGCCTGCGTAGGTGAAATTCCAAACGGGGAGGTTGTTGGCGTGTGCACGTTTGGTCAACTCGCCGCCGGTGGAGATGACCATCAATTGGCATTCGTTTTTCTGGGCAGACTCAAAAGCATCCAATATTTCTTCTGAGTTTCCAGAATGTGAAAGGCACACGACTAATGTTTTCTTTGTGGCGTACGCGGGTAACCCATAGCCGCGGTGAACGGTGACTGGTAGTTTAAGGCTTGAGAAAACAGAAGCAACTGTCAGTTCGGCAGCCGAGCCGGAGTCTCCCATGGCGGATAGGATGATGTTTTGGATGTCATCAAATTTGGGCAATGGCAACGTCTGTGCCAGATCCCATGCGCTTTGTAGTTGATCAGGCAAGCCGTCAATTTGAGCACGTATGTTTTGGCGGTCAATTTGTTTGAAGAGTTCGAGGTCGTCAAGATTCATTTTGTTTTGGTTGTTTTGTGAGTAAATAGAATGCGATCAAAATGAGGATCCACGCCAGTGTTTGACCAATTGGCTGGGTATAAAGGAGGATACGGTTGAGAAATGAACCTGTTTTCCCCATTTCCAACAGCATTTTTAGGAACTGTGGATTGGTATTAATTGCGAAAAACATGGTGTCCGAGATGCGGCTGCAAGCCGTGAAGATCACCCCAGCGCCGACAAGCATGGATATGCGGGGAGAGCGCTTCCAGGAGATCAGTGCAACGACCAGCCCAAGCAGCCAGGTCAGGCATAGTAATGCAGTGACAATATAGTAAAGGTTTGCTGCCATGATTAAGAGTTTCCAGGGTTATTGAATTTGATGGAGAACTCCCATTTGCCTGGTTCGGAAGAATTGTTTTTGGGAGTTTTTGAAGCTGGGAGGAAAAAGGCGGCAAATATCAAGATCCAGCCAATGATCTGTGTTGTTGGCTCTATGAATCGCAGGATTGTGTTGATGAGAAAGACCGACCTGCCTAGAAATTGGTATATTGCTACATTGTTGGCAGAAACGATGAGGTAGGCGTTTGCGAGCGCACTGAGCGAGAGCAAGAACAGTGCAACAAAGAATAGGATCGCTGTCCTTGGGGCTTGCTTGATACGGAACAGCGCCAATCCCATCCCTGCAACCCATAACATACACAGGATGCCGACTGGAACGAAATACGAGATCATGGAATTGTTCATTTGTTAACTCGCGTCCTTGATGAATTTTGTCAAATCCTTCTTCATCTGCTTGAGCGAAGGCATGTGGACGTACATCATGTGACCGGCTTCGTAGTAGCCCATGCTGATATTTTTACGCAAAGACTCGTCGAGCGCGAGATGATTGAAGGTGTATTCGGTGGCGAAGTAAGGCGTGCCAAGATCGTAATAACCGTTAGCAACGTAGACCTTGAGATATTTGTTGAAGGTCATGGATGCCCGCAAGGTTTCAGCCACATTGACGTATTGATTTTCAAAGTAACTGTATGACCACTGACGCCAAACTTTATCGCTCAAAATTTCGTAGGTGGTGTCGGTTTCAAATTTGAGTTCCGAGCGGATGTAGTCGTTGAACGCCGCGGTGTACGGACCATTGACCTGCGCGAAGAGCGGGTCATACTCAAAGGTTTCGGTCACGCCGAGGCGGTCTGTGCCGGTGTAACGGCTGTCGAGCCGACCAACCGTTTTGCCTTCATCGCGTAGAAGTTCTTTGAAGAAGTGGAAGGTGTGAATGCGCAAGTTGCCGCGTTCGATGAAGTCCGCTGAAATGCCGGTGAGGTACGAAAGTTTTTCAGCTACTTTTCTTCTTTCTTCTTTCGAGAGCGCGCCGTCTTTCATCAATGCTGTTGTGTATTCGCCCAATGCAAACTCTTCTGATTCTTTGAGCCATGCTTTGAGCGGCTTCTTTTTATCGAGCTTGCCGTGATACCAAGCTGTAGCAGTGTAGCCCGGCACGAAAAGAATGTACGGCAGGTCGTTGTTGTGATTGAAGTCCACTGTTGTGAAGTCGAGCACAGAAGAAACAAGCATCAAACCATTCAACAACATACCATGACGATCTGCAAGATAGCCGGAGAGTCCAGCCGCGCGTGTGGTGCCGTAGGATTCGCCCGCGAGAAACTTCGGTGAAAGCCAACGGTTGTAGCGCGTGGCATACAAGCGAATGAAGTCGCCAACCGAGGCGATATCCTTTTGAAAAGTGTGGAAATCTTTCGACTTCTCGCCTTCCACCGGGCGGCTGAAGCCGGTGCTCATTGGGTCAATGAAAACCAAATCGGTTTCATCGAGAATCGAAAATTCGTTGTCGGTCAGTTTGAAAGGCGGCTTGGGCATCTCGCCTTCGTTGGTCATCACCACCCGGCGTGGACCAAGCACACCGAGATGCAGCCAAACGGAGGATGAGCCGGGTCCGCCATTGAAGGAGAAGGTGATCGGGCGTTTTGTTTTATCGCGCACGCCATCGAGAGTATAAGCAGTGAAGAAAATTTGCGCGCGCGCTTTTTCTATTTCGCTGTCTTTTTCATTCACTTCTTCTTTCAAGACCATCGTGCCGGTCGTGACCGTGTACTTGAGTGTCTTGCCGCCGATCTTCGCCGAATGTTTGGTAGTGACGATGTTGTCCTTGGGTGTTGCTTTTTCTTCTTTCTTATCTTCGTCTTTCTTTTTTTCTTCAGCCATGTGAGTCTCCTTTATGAACGATACAAGCGTTCAGACAACGTTTGAATTTCAGGGATGATCCATTGTAGTACAAAGAACGAAAGCAATTCAATCGGAACCAAAATTAAATATGCCATATCTGCCAGAAGTGGATTTTGGATGCGCTTCGCCAACCATTTCCCGAGGACATCATAAACCCGTCGCATCATTCTATGACCTGAGCCTGATACGCCCATCAAAGCAATTTCCAACGCCTTGAGCCTCTGTAACTGACGATTTACCCGCATGGACTTTCCATTCGCCAACATCACCTCTCGCGAACCGACAAAGTTGGGATGTCCCTGCGCGGCGGCGGTGGCGATGTAGCAATTGGGCGGCTCGGTGGGTAGAGCAGCATAAAGCTCGAACATTTTCAAGATGTTGAAACGTAGAGCAAAAACATAGGCAGAAAGCCAGGCGAGGATGCCAAGTCCGCGGGCAAACGTAAATTTAGTTTCGTGATATTTCCACAGCCAACGAGACGTTTGCAAGGCAATCAGAAATGACCAGAAGGGCGCTGCCATGCCAAAGATGGCAACGACAAAAACGAACCCCCATAAAAGAAGCGCAATAAGAATCAAAGGAATGGCAACGGCAATCACCCGATTCCAACGAAAGAGATTCATCCAATACGGTTTGATCCACTGAAAAAGTTTTGGCACGAACAACGGGGCAACATAGGCAAGGGGAATGATAAGAAAAGCGGGCGATGCCGTAACATTAGCAGTAAAGGATAAAATGCTGTATTGCAGGGCAAGCAGCATCCCACCATAAATGCCAAGGCGCACAAGAAAGTAGGCGGCGAAACGGTCTTCATCCAACAGCAGCAAAAGATAACAAATGATGGCGTATGCCAGCAGTATAAGGAACCATACAGAAGCTTCTGGCAATAGAAAAAGATAAATGTAGGAGACGAACCTGCCGTCCTGCCATTCGGGCTTCAGCAGGTCGATGAGCGTAAAGTTCAGTATAGGGGCAACGATAACAAAGAATGCAAAGAGAATATAGACCCAGTTTTTAGCAAGTAAAGGAGGAGCAAAGGTCTTGTCATTTTGGGGTTGATAGCCTTCTTCCATGTTTTGCTCCTATTACTTGATCTGATTTACCAAGGCGTACACTTCCTTTTTATTCCACCCGCTTTGCTCGGCGAGTTCTGCTGAGATCTCTTTTGCAGATTTGCCAGCTTGTAATTCATGCTTGATCACTTCTATCAGTTGTGCTTCAGCCCAAACTGTTCTTGCTTCTTTTTTCTTTCCTTCGATCACTAACGTAAATTCGCCGCGCGGCTCTTTCGCCTTGAAATATTCAATTGCCCCTTTCACATCTCCGCGCCAATACTCTTCGTAGAGTTTGGTCATTTCGCGGGCAACACAAATTTGGCGATTGCCGAGCATGGCAAGTAAGTCTTCAAGTGAGTCGATAAGACGGTGCGGAGTTTCGAGGAAGATGAGGGTGTATTCCAAGCCTGAGACTTCTCCTGCAAACCCGCGGCGTTCGCTGGATTTATGTGGGAGATAACCAAGGTATAAGAATGAGTCTGTGGGCAGACCGGAGACGGTCAGAGCGGAGATCGGGGCTGAGGGACCAGGAACAGGTCGAACGTCGAAGCCTGAGGCGAGGGCGGCTTGAACGAGCTCATAGCCTGGGTCGTTAATTGCGGGTGTCCCTGCATCCGAGACGAGGGCTACGTCACCTTGAGCTAATTTTTCAAGAATAAAATCTTGTTTGGTGAGTTTGTTGTGTTCGAAGTAACTAGTGAGTTGGGTTTTGATATTGAAGTGCTTGAGCAACGTGCCAGTATGACGAGTATCTTCGGCGGCGATAAGACTTGCTTCACGTAAAATCCGCACAGCGCGCGGACTCATATCTTCAAGGTTTCCGATTGGGGTAGCAACGAGATATAAAGTTCCCATGCGGGTATTATCTCACGAAATAAAAATCGGGCGATTGCTCGCCCGATCTTGTTTATCCGCCGCAGCCCTTAAGCTGAATTTTTATCACTTTGCAAGCCGCTTTTTCAGGAGGCGCTTGAACACAGCACTGATTGGCTGAGTTGTAGGTGCTATCTGCTGAACATTGAGAAAGTTCTTCAGGTTTTAATTCAACAGGTTCACAGATCTCAAGATCTACAACAGCAAAGCTGGGACCGGTACAAGAAACAACTTTTTCGCCGTTCTTGATGGCTTCCTGACGACACTTCGCACCAGCCGTGCTTGAATCTAGCACGGTGAAAGTAGCATGATCTGCCATATTGGCATAGGCATATGGGATTTTCTGTGTGCAGAAGCTATTGGTTTCCTTACCAGCGGGGGCAGGGAACGAAATATCTGCTGAACAAGCAGGTGCCAAAGCGGGTCCTGAAGCCAACGTCGCTTCGGGAAGAGTGGCTGTTACTACGACCAGCACAGGTGTGGAAGTCTCACTCACTTCTGTGGATGCCGCATCTGTTGTAGATGTTGGAGCACTTGATGCAAACAACTGATTACGGAGCAGGAAAACTCCGATCACTGCCAAGAGCAGAATCACACCGCCTACTGTCAAACCAGTGGTTTGACCACGGGATAAGGGCTTGGAATTGGCAGGCAGGCGCGTCCGCCCGTTCATGGTGTGGAAGGTGATATCGCCTGGTGTGCCAAATGCCACCGTGTTCAATGCCTTTGCCAATTCAATGGTGTTGGCATAACGCTGTGTCTTATCTTTTGCCATGGCTGTCTTAATGACAGCATCCACTTCTTCAGGAAGGCTTGGCAACAGTTTTAGAATTTCTGGAACCGGTTCGGTGATGTGCTTAACCACAACACCCATGGGAGTATCTGCACTATAGGGTTGATGTCCGCTCAACATTTGGTAGACGATGACGCCCAATCCATACACATCGCTACGTTGATCGATCTCGTTGCCTTGAGCCTGTTCGGGGCTCATATAGGCCGGCGTTCCAATTACACCGCTGCCGGTCAGGTTGCTGCTTGACTCAGATAATTTGGCAACACCGAAGTCTGAGATGAACGGCTCACCGTCATCATTAAAAAGAATGTTATCTGGTTTTAGGTCGCGATGAATAACGCCCTTACGATGGGCATATGCCAAGCCCTGTGCGATCTTTTCAATAATCTTTGCCGTCTCATCGATTGGAATGCTGCCTTTTTCGATTAGATCTGAAAGGGAGCCGCCCGTCATGAAGCGCATGACAAAATAAGGCTGTCCGTCAATGTCGCCTACATCATACACCGGCACAATGGCTGGATGCTCCAGCGAGGCGATCATTTTGATTTCGCGTTCAAAGCGCTCACGGAATTGCGGGTCATGCATCATTTCACGTGGCAAGACCTTAATAGCAACCTCGCGCCCGGAGTTAGGGTCAACGGCTCGATACACCGTTGCCATACCGCCGCGACCGAGTTCTGATTTAACTTCGTATCGTCCGATTTTTTCTGGGAGTGGCATGGCGCAAGTATAAACCAGCCAAAACAGGGGCGCAAGAAGATTCACCTATTTGTAATAAAAAAACAACTGCCATTTGGCAGTTGTTTTTTTATTGATTTATTACTCTCCGGCTAATTCGTACTCGCCGGATTCTTCTTCGACAGCCATAACAGGTTCTTCATTGGCTTTGCGATCGAGGAATTGCAGGGTCTGGGCGACAATCTTGGTGTAATACCTTGTCTCGCCGCTTTCCCGGTCTTCGTACTTGTCGGTTTTCAAACGACCCTCTACAAAGATCAGGCTGCCCTTCTTCAAATATTCCTGGCAAACTTCGCCTAGCCGCCCCCAAGCTTCAATGTTGACCCATTCGGTAGTCTCTTTGGTCTCGCCATTTCTGTCTTTCCAGCGGTTGCTTACGGCAAGGCTGAAGTGACAGACTTTCTTGCCAGTGGGGGTGTACTTACTTTCTGGGTCTTTCCCCAAACGACCGATCAACTGAACGCGGTTCAATGCTGGCATGGCGGCACCCCTTTGGTGTGAGTGGCTTTTAGATGCTGTGTACGTGTCATAATTAGTCTCCTTTTTATCTAAAAGAACAGGTTATATTTTCCCGGCAAAAGCCAGGTTGTTGAACAGGGTTATACTTGAATTACCCTGCGCTTTCCGTATTGGTGGTTTCTGTGGTGGTGGCGCTGCCTTCTGCAACTGCCTTCTTGAGGACGGGCATGCCGGTCTTCATTTCGACCACGTTGTAACCAGCGGGCACGGCATCAAGGGCGCCTTCTTTGACCTCTTTGGCGAAGAAGAACATCTTGCCGCGAGCGTGAAGGTAGTAGGTAGTTCCTTTTGAGTTGGTGTATCCGAAAGCCATTGTATTTCTCCTTTTATCTAAATTCTTATAAAAGTGTAGAACAAAATTTCTAGCCTGTCAAGTAGTATTTTTGTAAATGTATAGACATATCGGAGCCAGATGTGAAAATAATCTCTTCTCTCTCTGACCTAAGAGCCACTCGCCTCTCTCTCGACGGGACGGTTGGTCTTGTTCCCACGATGGGGTATCTTCACGAGGGGCATTTGTCGCTTGTCTCTCGAGCCAAGGCTGAGAATAAGCATGCCATCGTCACCATCTTTGTCAACCCCACCCAGTTTGGAGCGAACGAAGACCTCTCGAAGTATCCGCGTGACCTCGAACGCGACCTGAGCCTGCTGCGCCCCCTCGGCGTGGATGTGGTTTGGACGCCCACAGCGGAGATCATGTATCCGTCTGGCTACCAGACCTGGGTGGAGGTAGAGGCGTTGACGAGTCCACTAGAGGGGGCGATGCGCCCGGGTCACTTCCGCGGGGTGACGACGGTGGTAGCAAAGCTGTTTAACGCTACCCAGCCGACAAAGGCATACTTCGGTCAAAAGGATGCGCAACAGGCGGCGGTCATCCGGCGCATGGTCACCGATTTGAATTTCCCGCTTGAGATGGTCATCTGCCCGACCACACGCGAGGCGGACGGGTTGGCTATGTCTAGCCGGAATAAGTATTTGAGCGAAGCCGAGCGCAAAGGGGCGACGGTTCTGTTTAGGGCGTTGAGTGCGGCGAAGGAATTATATGAAGGCGGGGAACGCAATGCGGAGGCGTTAAGAGGAAAGATGAAAGAAGTGCTAGTGAGCGAACCGCTCGCGCAGATGCAGTATGTCTCTTGTGCCGACTACGACACCTTGCAAGAGTTGGATGTGGTCACTGGCAAAGCGTTGTTTTCAATGGCGGTCTATCTCGGAAAGACGCGTTTGATCGATAATTTTGTGTTGGGGTAAAACATAGGGCTCGAACCCCTCAACTACATGAAAATAAAAAAGCTTGAAGTGACAAGTTCACCTCAAGCTTTTTTATTTAAGTCTGTTTATTTTGTACTTTCCGCACACTTCTTAAGCGCAGCAACAAAGTTTTTGAAATTTTCTGTCAGGTCGGGGATGTTCTTTCCAAAAACCGGCAGAAGTAATCCGCTAAACACTTCTTCTGTTTTGAATGTGATGCTGCCATCTTTGTTGGCAGTCAGCATATGAGTCCGTTCGGATTTGAACAGCCCGAATGGCATGCCACCTGTAAGCACCAGCTTCCTGTTGGGTTCAAAGACTGTCACTTTCACAGGGAAGGCTTGTGCGCTAAGTTTGGTAAAGAATGTGACGGTTTCACCCAATGCTAGGTTCCCTTCGATATGGTCCATACTCAAATCCCATGCAGGATATGACTTGGTATCTGTCAGAATCTTCCAGACGGTTTCAGTCGGTGCATGGATCGTTGTGGTTGCACTGTATATTTTCATGAGTTTATTTGTCCTTCTTCAAGGTCTGTTTGACATAATCTGTGAGGGCTTTTTTATTGAAATCAGACGAGGTGATGCGCATTGTCCGTGTCTTGCTGCCGTCCCCTTCGAGTAAGCCATATTTGTCTGTGAGGGAGGTTCCTTCAAAAAAGATTAGAGAGACTTTGCCCTTGCCTACTACGGTTTGGATATGATTCTTGAGCGTGGAATACACGAGGCAATTCTTCCACTTGATGCTTTCATTGAAGGCTGGTCCAGCAGCGAGGACGCAATCGCGAATATCCAGAAAGAGCGGCACGATCTCTGGATTTAATCCTTCAATATATACGTTTACGATATCATTCTTTGATTTCTTGAATTTCATAATCAACCATTTCCTTTCAATGAATGTATCGGTATTCTATGTCAACTATTGGAATTCTTATTGTAAGAAGCGGACATTAAGTTATCTTGCAAGATTGAGTTGTTTTCAAAATATTCTACAGGGGAAAAACCGGTTATTTTTTTGAAAGCGTGGTTTAAGTGTGGCTGATCATAAAAAACATCTGGAGTAATATGTTGAATGATACGAGGATTTTGGTGGCTAAAGTCACAGGTTTGTTCCAAAAAGAGATGCAGGTTTTGAATGTTCTGTAATTCCTTTTTGCTTACCCCAAAAATAGACTTATACATACGTCTTTTTTGACGAGCAGAGTAATGCTCAAACCATTTTGACTCTTTTAATTCATATGAAAAGATGGGAGGATATGCCCTTGTTTGGTGGTTAAGTAAATATTGTTTTAGGCTTTCGGAAAAATCCTCAAGAGAATCCACCGTTTTTGGCGCCCAACCCTGATTCGTTAATAAATTTGCTGATAATTTGTCTTTGAAGGTTTCTGCAAACTTGAGTGAGAGGCGTGCGCCATATATTGTTATGGGGGTAAAAAACTCGAACGTGAAGGAATAAGTATGCAGCGTCTTTAGAAATTGCTTCGGAACCCGAACAGCAATTGAATTTGGATTTCTACGATATCTTAATGCACCAGATTTGATGAAGAAATAATCAAACCACAATTCAGGAATGAACTGATCTGTTATTTTTATTGGGGCTTTTGAACGAACTGAAAGTTCCCAGAAAAATTCAATTCCCAATGAACTATCACCAGATTTTTTATGAAAAGAAATATTCATATACTTTATAAACAAAAAAATTAGCGTGGGGTTTGGGCAATAAAGTTACTAGTTTTTCACTTTATTTGAAATGGTTATCGCCGAAAATGAAATAAGGACAAAACAAGCCCTCCCTGTTTTGTCCTTATTGAAGTTTAGTTATGGACCCCATTTCATGCTTTGTACACTTGGTACAAGCGAAATCATTGTCTTCTGTCCATCAGTATAGTAAAGCTGTGCTTCACCGCCAGCATAGACTTGTTCACTTCCATTCGCGACGATGACAAAACTGGCGTCAGGAGCCCAGAGCGCTTCGTTCATGGAGGTAAAGGTTTCTGGGCGCAGGACGGTTCTACCTGTTACGCCATCAGCAGCCGAGCGGACGAGTTGTAACGGCGGACGGTTGACCATGTCGCCTGTGTTTGGAACGCTGGCATAAAAATAATACAGTTGACCATCTGGCGCGATAAACGGATTATCGCTGACTTCTACTGGGTCAGTTTCATAATCTCCAAATAGCAAGGGATTTACTGCACCGGTATTCATATCCACACGCCATAGACCAGCAGCGAACATGCCAAAGGTGGGGCTGCCTGCATACAAACTAGAGGCATCGGCGCTCAGTGAGTAATCTCCGCAGCAAATGATTGCCCGTTGCTCGTTATCGAGCCGAGTCAATGTACCGCTGTTGATGTCGTAAATTCCGGTAGAGGCGCCTTCATAATATCCCAAAGTAAGGATTAGCTTGTTTTCATTTGCTGTGTACATTTCGGGCCAGTACAGTTCTTCTGGAATGACAAAGCCTTGCCCAGGGTCGTTGATTTTATCTTCCAGAACGCGGTTGGTTTGTCCGCTGGTGAGAGAGTAAAAATTCAAGCCTTGGTGACCAAAGGCAATGGTTTGCCCACTGGGAGCAAAGACCGGGCTAAGGATACGCGTTAAAAACAAGTTGACTTCATCTTGTGGACCCGCATCGAAGATCATGTAGCGGTTACTGCCATCGGCATTGGCGAGGTAGAGTTGATGGTTGGTGAGAAAAACGATACTGCCATTTGCAAGCGACACATCGAAATCTTCCACTTTAGAGGGTTCAAAGGTGAGTTGGGTGATTGTCTTGCCATCTTTTTCGATGCGAAAGACTTGTGTGATCTGGGCGGCATCTGGAGCAAGATAGTATATGGAGTGTGGCAAAAGGCTTGGGGTGGAATCATCAATAACCGATGTGGAAGGAGCCGGGATAGACGTCAGGGCAGAAATAGTCGCGGCAACAATTGTCTCCACATTGGCGGGTTGTCCCCCTGGCGTTGTTAATGGATTGGCACAGGCAAGGGCAAGTAGCACAAGCGCGAACAATGCAATAATTTTTGTGTTTTTCATAATGACCTCATTAAACAAAACAAAGACGTTGTACCGGCTGGAATGTTCCTGCTGACACAACGTCTTTGTTTGAGCAAGCCTTACACTTGTTCGAAATGACTGACGGGTACAACGAACACAGTAGCGCGTTTCTTATCGCCTTTAGAGGGCAGGGCTTGTCGAACCGTATTGATAACTGCATCTACCTGGTCATCCTCTACGCCGAGTAGCATGGTCACTACGCCACTGCGCAAAAAGCCACCCGTAGATGACACACGAGTCACACGGAAGCCGTCTGCTGTGAAGGCTTGAGTAAGTGTATCGGCATCATTATCGTGTACGATCGCAATGATCATTTTCATGGGATATCTCCTCTATTGTCTTAGATCTGCTCGAAGCGTTCCACGGGCAATGCAAAAACAGTTGCGCCGCCTACGGTAACAGGAACCGGTGCGGGCATTGGCATGGGCGAGCCTTCAAGCGGAAGTGTCATATATTCAATACGTTGACGGCAGGCTTCATGCAAGACCTTTAGAGAATCTTGCAATTTATCGGCAGGCAAGCCCACTAACATGGTGGCATTGCGCCTGCCCAGAAAACCGCCAGCACTTGAAAGATAGGTGGATGATGCACCGATCTTTTGCAAAGCTTTGGCGGCAGCATCGAGGTCTTGTTCTTGTACTACAGCCATCAATAATAAAAATGTTGGTTGTTCCATGACTTTTCTCCTTCAATCAAGGTTTGATTGAATTGGATTTGTAGACCTTGCGCTTCATTCTGCGCCCGGGCTTGATTCTGTTTCGACGGTTGTATCTCTGCTTTGATATTATCATCACTCGGGGGATGCTTCAACCTTGAACCTATGCAATATGAAAAAACAGCCACAGAAAGAAATTTCTGTGGCTGTTTTTTATAAGCGATTACTTTTTGTCTGTTGGGTCAAGCCCATAGGCACGCGCCACAGGTGTGACGATCATCACGCCTGTATCAGGCTGGCTCAAGTCACCAACT
The DNA here is from genome assembly GCA_046328915.1 of Anaerolineales bacterium. Lineage (GTDB taxonomy): Bacteria > Chloroflexota > Anaerolineae > Anaerolineales > Villigracilaceae > Villigracilis. Next base: position 239,180 of record JAXLVR010000006.1, read on the forward strand.
AGTTTTTGAGTGACATCGAGAATTTTATCCACCATGGCATCGTCATTTACTACTGTAAACACGGTGCGATTAAGAGTCTGCGGCGCTTCGTAAAAATCATCCAACGAAGGGATGAGCGGAAGGTCATCGCGCATGCCTTGCTTCTGGCGGAATCTACCCATGCCCGAGCTGAATAGGACGGTTGCCCCTTCCACACCGGCTTTGGTCCATGCGTCTAAAAGCTCTTCCAATAGGTCAGGGTCATGTAATACAAGAGTAACGAGATACATAAATTAGGATGCCTCCGATTGCTTCTCTTTTTCGATTTTTGGAGCGGGGTGCTGCTTCGGGTGTTCCCGGGCGAACAACCCGCGCAGGATAGGCGGTGTGATCAAAGTCGTCACTACTATCATAACCACAATTGCTGAAAATTCAGCATCTACTACAAGTCCCTGGCGCATGCCCACGCTGGCAACGATCAGCCCAACTTCGCCTCGTGAGATCATGCCTGCGCCGAGTTGGGTCGCTTCGGTGGTGGTGAGTCCGCCCAGTTTGGCGCCCCAGCCCGAGCCAAGCCATTTGCCAGCAATGGCAACAAGAATAATTGTGAGAGTCAACAGGAACGAATCTGTATGGAAGTCACGTAAATTGATCGATAAGCCAATATTCACGAAGAATACAGGTACGAACAATCCATATGCCAAAGCATGCACACCGGCTTCAATGCGATCTTTTTCTGGGGTACGCGCCAACATTAATCCGGCAAGGAATGCGCCAGTAATGGCAGCCATGCCACCAAAGGCTTCTGAGGCGATTCCATAGGCGAGCATAATGACGAGAGAAATGGTCAAAAGTCCCTGGCTGATAGGTAGGTGGGATACGCGCCGAATGATCCACGGTAGTGCCCAAATCCCAAATAAGGCAGAGCCTACAAGGAAAAGCACCATGCGTAAAAGGATCATCACCACATCTGTGGTGCTGCCTGCATCTCCTTGTAAAGCGAGGAAGACCGAAAGCAAAAGGATGATGAGGATGTCGTCGAACACGGCGGCACCGAGCAGGCTTAAACCTACACGGCTGCGTAAGACCTTTAGTTCGATCAAAGTTTGGGCGGAGATACTGACACTGGTGGCACCCAGGGTCAGCCCAAGAAAGATCGCGGCGGATTGTTCGAATCCAAAGAGAAGTCCGGTGCCCCATCCCAAAAGGACAGGTCCGACCACGCCCATCAGACCAGCTAATGCCGCCACGCGCACATTCTGACGCATCTCACCCAAATGCAATTCAAGCCCTGCGAGGAACATCAGCAATAGAACGCCAAGTTCGCCAAGTTTGGCGATGGTTTCTGTCAATTCATGTTCGATGAACGGCAGGTTGAGAATGTTGATGATCGATGGACCCAACAGAATTCCTACCAGCAATTCGCCCAACACGGATGGTTGACCGAGACGAATGCTGAGATATCCTGCCATCTTGGCAGAGAGCAGGATTACTGAAAGTAGAAAGGCAAGTTGAAGAAATATGCTCATAGTTGTTTTTTAATTGGTTTGAAAAAAATAAAATTGAATATGCTCTGAAACCTTCATCGACTTTTTCTGGCGTGCATGGAACGAAATGCGGCAGCTGATAGTACAAAAAATGTACATGGAACAAAAACTGAAATAAATATGGCGTAGTTCGGTAACGCTGAACTTTCAGTTGCGCGCATAATGACATATATTACATAGATGATGTAATACGACATGAGCAAGGAGCCTTCGAATCGTGAGATTCGGCTGTCAATATAAAAAACGGGCAGTGTCACCAATGCTACGAAGATCATGACGGGCAGATCAAATTGCAAAACGCGGCTTGTTACTGCTATCCCATCTGGGGCAGCGACTGCACCAATGCCCAGCACGCCAAGTAAATTGAAGATATTGCTGCCTATTGCATTTCCTACCGCAATATCACTTTCTCCTTTGAGTGCCGCCATCACAGAAGTTGCCACTTCTGGCAGGGATGTTCCAACGGCTACAATGGTGAGACCAATTACCAATTCACTTACACCCAAAGATTTGGCGATTTGTGTGGCAGATTCAACTAGCCAATTTGAGCCGAGGACTAACAATGCCAATCCAATAAGGATGAAAATAAGATTGACGCTATTGTTGAGTGTGGTTTTCTTTTCCTTTGGGGCGAATTCTTCAGCGTATTCTTTTTGCACCTTTTTACTTTCCAATTGGCTTTGACGTATTGCAAATGACATATATGCAATTAGACCTATTAAGAGCATTGCGCCATCCTGCCAACTAAGCTTGCCATCGAAGGCAAGAACAAAAGTTAGCAAGGAAATGCCCAATACGATAGGTGCATCTTTACGAATAAGTTGTTCTGCAATGGTAATGGGCGCAACAATGGCAGTAACGCCAAGAATGACAAGAATATTGAAGATATTCGAGCCAAGGACGTTACCCAATGTCAAATCACCCTGACCTGCCGCAGCAGCTTGAAGAGAGACCGCAATTTCTGGCGATGCGGTCCCTATGGCAACGATGGTCAACCCAATAACGAGCGGCGCAACACCAAATGCCGCCGCGAGTCGCGATGCACCGCGTACCAGCAAGTCTGCACCAACGATCAGTGTGATGAGCCCAGCAATGAAAAAGAGGATATTTGTTGTCATGGCTTTATTCTCGTGGTTAAATCCCGCAATTTGTATACCACGAACTTTTTTTCTTAAGATTAATTCCCTTTTAAATGCAAAGAGACAGCCATGTAAATTGCGACTGTCTCTTGCTTTGAATAGATTACCTGTTCCTATTTAAATATTCTTTGACCTCAATCATGGGTGGGCGTTCATATTCGGCGATCTGTTCTACATCTAGAAAGTATCCCTTGTTATCGTGACGGATCATTTTCATCGAACGATTCACATCCTCCAACACGGCGCGACCGAAGCGCTTTTCCAATTTGCGAATGACGGTTTGGATGATGGCAAAAGACATTTTGCTCAACGCCTCCAAATGCTGGTTGTGATGGATGCGCTCCAACAAATCCACCTGAGCGATCGATTCCAAATGGAACTTCTCGAAGATGTCGATCAGCAAACCGGTCTCCACACCGTAACCTGAATAGAAGGTGACTTGCTCCAGCGCTTTGCGTCTGCCGCCATATTCACCAGAAAGCGGTTGGACTACACCGGAAAGCTCGGGGTAAAACAGATTTAGCAATGGGCGTGCGGTCAATTCGGTGACACGTCCGCCGCCGCCTGCCTGCATTTTTTGACCTACTCTCAAGGGTCTGCGATAAAAGCCTTTAACTAACTGAACCTGTGGGTTAATGAGTAAGGGACCAATGATGCCATATACAAAGCGCGGATGAATATTCACAATATCGGTATCGATCCACACGATGATATCCCCTTTGGTGACCAGCAAACTTTTCCAAAGCGCTTCGCCCTTGCCAAGGCGCGGCTCCATATCAGGCAATAGTTCTTGATGAATATAAACCGGCACGCCTTCTTTCTTTGCGATCTCGCGTGTGCGATCTGTGGAGTTTGAATCAATCAGCACAATCTCATCCAATAGCGGGAAGCGCTGCATCAATTCTTTTTTCATGGTGCGGATCACCTTGCCAACGGTCTCTTCTTCGTTCAAGGCAGGCAACGCCAGGCTGATAGTCACACCTTGTTGCTTTTTCAGTTCTACCATCTCTCGTAAATTGCTGAACTCATCGGCATGGAAGGTATTCTGCCCAAACCATTTATCCACCAGAATAGAGATGGCGTCAAAACTCAACGTTTCATCGAACTTGATCTGCGGCATGGGGCGTCCGCTTTTAACAGCGATCACGGCGCAGGATGCCTCATGCAAGAGACGATCTGCTACAGCGCCGAGCGAAGCGGAACTTGTGATGGGTTGAATGGTCGTCCCCAAAATGACCACATCCGATTTTTTTGCATACTCCAAAATAACCTGTGCCGCATCTTCGGTGACCTCAAATTTTTTCTGCACCTCAGGAATTTGATACAACACGCGCTCCAACGGTTTGAATGGCGCATCAGTTCCGGCTTCGGGGTCTTCGGGTCTGCGGATGTGCAGGGATGTAACCCCTTTGGGATGCAGCCCCAAGCCCACCCGCACTGCCAGCTCGGCATGTGGACCGCCTCTTACCGGAACCAGAACCTGTTTCGGTTTACTGGAAATTTTTCCGCGCACCAGAGCCACATCGCAGGGCGGACGGGTGAGTAGGTCGTTCGCAGTGACGTGCAAGGCTGTGAGATGTGAATCAAACTCAAGACAGAGCAGATCCGGGTTTTCATCCTGTATGAGATTTGAAAGCTCATCCCATGGGTAATGTGCAACGATCACCTGAGTCTTACTGACAATGCGTTTGTCTTTGCCATAAATGCGCAGGGTGCGACGCAAGGCACGAGCCGCTGCTGCACCTGTACTGAGTGATTGACCTTCTGGCACAACAACGACACCCACCAGGGTGATCTCGGCATCGAATTGACGCGCGGCATCGAGGGCATGCAAGCCGGGTCCATCATGGATGAAAGGAACGAGGATGGTATGAATGGGGGTGAAATCAGAGTGTTTTTGCATTGCAATCTCCTTCTGTTGCGTTCTAATGAGGGCTAAGCCCCACTAAAGCGGGTAATAACTTATAACAACGGGGCGATATGTTGACGATAGATCGCTTCCCAGCGGAACGATGCGCGTGCCCGCATGGCAAGCCGTGCAGGCATGGATGTTTTGAAATAATGTGCCAGCAAGTTGGCTACAAGGGCAGGGTCTTCATCAGGCGAGAAGAATTGAGCGTCACTCAAGCCTAATTTTCGCAGCGGTGGAATATCGGCGCAGAAAGCGGGTAGGTGACTGAAGGCTGCTTCAATGAGTGGAATGCCAAAACCTTCTTCGCGGCTGGGGAAGAAGAGCGCATCTGCCACGCGATAAAAATCGGCGATGACTTCATCGGGCAAGAAGCCATCGTAAAGCTCTGCCAGAAAATGAGCAGAGCCTTGCAAGCCCAACTGCTTGCGCAGGTCGGTGAGCATTTCAAAGTATTTGATGTTGTTCGCGTTATGCGGTCCAAGCGGACCTGTCACCACCAGCGCGGCGTGAGGGAAATCTTTTTTAAAGGCGGCTAGAGTCCATAGGGCGAGTTCGATGTTCTTGCGTGGTGTCACACGCACGGGGAGCAAGAGGATTGGGGATGAGTCGAGCAGGTGGGTTTGTTCAAGCAAACCTTGGGTGAGGGTTTCAAGTTTGTAGAAGCGGTCTATATCCACGCCGTTGGGAATGACATGAATGGAGTCACGCTCAAGCTTCATTAAACCCGCGAGTTCATTCTGACGCAGTTCTGATACGACGACATGGGTGGTATTGCCCCAATCGGTTTTGAGCAAATTCCACGGGTAGCCTTCGTGTAATTCTGGCAAATAGCGCGGAGTTGTCCACGCCAGGTCGTGATGCCAGAGGATGAGGCGCGGCAAATCGTTGGCTTGATGCAGTTTGTGCAGGGCAGCGGTGAGCGCCAGATTCTTGTTGAGCGAACAGACATTGTGTGCAATGAGCACGTCCACGCCGGTGAGGGCTTTTTTCAATTCGTCCGCCAGTTCATCACGCAATGAATCAAAACTTGCAGAGACAATACCTTTATCTAAATCTTGTTTGATGAGATTGACGCGCTCGTGGCGAGAGTCCGCCAGGGGAATATACATCAGCGGAATTTCGTTGTTCATGGCGGCACCACGCGCCGCGATGAGCCGCACCGAATGACCATCCGCCGACATGAGCCGGGCGTGATGGGCGATCACACTTTCCACGCCGCCAACAATGGGCGGGACGGAATAATGAAGAATGGCAATGTTCATCCATCCACCTTATGTGGGGCGCAGCCAGTTCGCAAGAGGGCAATGCCTTCTGATGCGTCTGTTTCGATGATGGCAGTGATTTTTGTGTTGGCTTCCAGACGTGTGCTGGCTTTGGGAATCCATTCGCGTTTGCCGTCTGAACAGCGCACGAGGATGCAGCCGGGAGGCAGCCCCAATGATTTGACCGTCTTGCCTGCGAAGGGCGAGCCTTCTTGTACAGTAAAGTCCATCACGACGGGCTGACCGATGGCATGCTGGTCTGAATGGAGCAGGTCGCGTTCCAACAGCACTTCGTAAATGGGCAGGTCTTTCATGTATTCGGCAACGGCATACGCAAAGAAACAACTGATGAGCAATGGCAGCATTTGTTCGTAGTTTCCCGTCATTTCGATGATGAGCACAACACCGGTCAATGGTGCGCGGACGATGGCAGTGAAATACGCCGCCATGCCCACCACAGCGAACACGGCAGGGATGGGAACCGCCGACGGCATAATGAGTTGAGAGAGTTCGCCCACTGCCAAACCGATCAATGCACCTAAAACCAACAGCGGCGCAAAAATACCGCCGGGCACGCCAGTGCCATAACTGAAATTGGTCAATAGAAAACGCGCTATGAACCATGCCGGGATGGCTACCAACGCGATCTTGCCGCTCAAGGTCATTTCTGCAAGCGAATGTCCATTGCCGATCGCCATGGGGAAGAACCAACCGATCAACCCGATCACTGCGCCAGCGAGGGTCACTGCCAGCACTTTATTCTTCACACGTGCATACAGGTCAAGCGAAAGGATCAGGCTTTTGTTGAAGGCAACGCCCAACAGACCGGCAACCGCGCCAAGGATCGCGAAGGCTGGCAGAGAAGCCAACGGTGGAGTCGGATATTTGGCGATGGAAAAAACAGGAAACGGGTCCGCACCGAGGCGGGCGACTACATCTGCAACGGCGGCGGCGAGGAAGGCGGCTCCAAACACGATGGGTTGAAAGTCACGCTGGACTTCTTCCAAAACAAAGACCAAGCCCGAAAGCGGCGCATTGAACGCGGCAGCAAGACCTGCACCAGCTCCGGCTGCGATCAGGGTGAGACGTTCACGCGGGGATACTTTCAACCATTGCGAAATGGCGGCACCAATCGCGCCTCCCATCTGGACCGTTGGACCTTCACGCCCCATTACCAGTCCACTGCCGATGGAAGCGATACCCCCAAAAAACTTAACGGGCAGCACGCGTGCCCATTCAAGGTTTTTCAAACGCATGAGGACGGATTTCAAGTGCGGAATACCGCTGCCTTTGGTTTCAGGCGCGAAGCGACTCATGAGCGTAAAGCTGAGCAAGGCTCCGCCCGCACTGAAGAGGATGGGGAAGATCCAACCATAGGCGGGGTATTGATGAGCCCAAGTGATGAGCGAGTTTCGTACTGTATCCATGCCGGATAACGCGCCACGGAATAGAATCGCGACGATACCCGCACACAAGCCGACCAACGCCGCCAGCGGAAATATCCGCCGCCTTTGCTGGCGCACGAAAAGGTATTCTTGAACTTCCGATTCCACCATTTCCATTTCAGCTTGAGCTATGTTTTCTTTCGGTTTGTTCATGTTTCAATAATCTTTCTGCTTAATTTAGATTTGATATCCCAAACAATCTGCCACGATCGATTCCAGCCTGCGTTCAAGGATTGTGTATGAAAAATAGCGTTTGGCAAGCTGGTAGTTCGTCTCAACCCACTCGTGCGTCAGCTCTGGGTGTTTTAGTGCATTGCGCACAGCGTTCAGGGTGTTGTTACTGATGAAGCCATCGAACCAGAGCGTGTGAAAACCTTTGGGTTTGATATCCACTTCGTAGATGGAATAGTTGTTGACCAATATCAAGCGCTTGTAATACACGGCTTCGAGAAAGGCGTTGCCAAAGCCTTCAATGCTGGAGGGATAGGTGACCATATCTGCATGCGGATACACATCGCCGAGCGTGTAGATCTTCTGACCGTCTTTTGTGGTGCCGCGCTCATCCTGGACTTGGTCCGCTTCAAAACGAACGGTGACATCCAGCAAGTGGGCATATTCCTTGACACGTTGCTCGTAGTCATTGCCTTCATCGCCGCTGGCATGCGAGATGATGAGCTTGGCGGGCAAGTCGAGTCGATGCATGAGTTCGATGGCGTGTTCGATGCCTTTGCGTTGGATGACGCGCGTCGGTTGCAGGAAGAAGAACTCACCATCGGCGATGCCAAAATCTTTTCGGACAGAATCCGTGTACGGGTCGGGGGGAGGCGGGGGCACGTCAAAGTCCATGACGTTGGGAATTACACGGGCTGCCAATCCGTAACGGGATGCAATTTGCTGTGCCTGCACCGAGTTAATGACCACGTGTCGAATCGATGGCAGGGAGGGAGGGAATGCCGCGGCGAGATAATCGTTCACGCAGTTGACTTGAAAGCGCTGACGTTCCCAATGAAAGTCGTGATGATGCGCGATGGTGGGGTACCCCGTCTCGGCGATGAATTCGGTGATGGCAAGCCCTAACGGCAGGTTGAGCGGAATGGTCAACGCATTTTCGGTGACGAGAATTTCAAGGTTGAACTTGCGCGCGAATTTATACAACTCTTCTTTGAAGTAATCTTTTAGCTCATTGATACGCTTTGTCATGGCGGGCGGGCGGACGTAGATGGAGAAAAAGTCCTTGTGCAAATGCGCCATTTCAGGATGTGCTCCGCGTGCTTCTTTTGTGACCGTCCAACTGCCGGAATAGGCTTGTTGATTCAACTTGTCAATTTCGGGGTGGCGATAGAACGCCTCTGGCACAACGTGCGAGACATCAGGGCCACGGTCACATTCGCCTGCGAAGTAAAAACATTTGTGTCCTAGGCGCTCGAGCACAGTCGCCCATTTTTGTGTTTCAAGCGAAACGCCGTCTGTGCCTGCGAAACGAGTGGAGATAAAGCCAATATTGTGGGATGAAGGATTCATGGGTTGCCTCATGTGTCTCGTCATTGCAAGCCGCGTTCGTTGCGGCGAAGCAATCTCCAACAAAGTCATGAGATTGCTTCGGGCGGAAAAGCACCGCCCTCGCAATGACGAGGTTAGTTGTTTTTTAACCAGAGCACTTGATACGGCTCCAGCGTAATTAGCTTTTCATTCACGGAAAACGAAACGGATTTTTGACTGACGTTGTGCAAACACAGCATTCGCTCTTGATCATTGGGTGAGATGCGTTCCACGGCAAGGATAGCGGGATGAAGGTTGTGGATGATCTGCGTTCCATGCGGGTCAAAAGCGGATGAATTGTTGCGTGTTTTCAGTAACTCACTGTATTTTGTGAAAACTTTGTGTCGCAAGGAATTTTCATCTGCAAGTTGTTTTTGCAATTCATCGAACTGCAATTTCTCGCGGTTGATGCTGCGATTGCGCCCGGTCTGCCGCACACCTTCGAACCATCCACGTGAACCAAAGAGACTGTGGAAATAAATTCCCGGCACGCCAATGATGGAGAGCATGATCGCTTGGGCAGCGATAAAGCGGCTGACTTGTAACTCTAACGATTCAAATTTCGCTCCCATCGCCGCCGGGGACGGCGGCTGGAGCAAGGCAGGGCTTGATAGCGCGTCGAAATAGTTGATATTCATCTCATACGGACTCTGCGTCCCATCCGCGTTGTATTTGTAGGAGATCAAGCCGCCATGCTCAATGACTTTATTGACCAGCGAGTCGATATCAGTGTTGGATAAGATGCCTCGGGCAGGATTCAGCCCGATCCCGTCGTGTGAGGCGAGGAAGTTGAAGAAGGTGGTTTTATCGGAGGGTAACGTCAGAGTCCTTGCCCAATCGGATAAAACACGAGCATCACCAGTGTGAAAGGCGTGAAGCGTGAGCGGCGGCAGGGCAAAGTTGTAAACGAGTTGTGCTTCGTTCGTTCCATCACCGAAGTAAGAGATGTTATCGCTGTGCGGGACGTTGGTTTCGGTGATGAGCTGCACATGCGGCGCGACTTCGTTCAACGCGGCGCGCAGAAATTGAATGACCGCATGCGTTTGCGGAAGGTGAATGCAAGTAGTGCCGATCTCTTTCCAAAGATAGGCAATCGCATCGAGGCGGATGAAGGTCGCTCCGCGTTCGGCGTATAAAAGCAGGATGTCAAGAATTTCCAGCAAGACATCAGGATTTTTGAAATTGAGGTCGATCTGATCCGCACTGAAAGTCGTCCACACTTTTTTCTCACCGGATGGAGTTTGATACGAGGTCAACAACGGCAGCGCACGCGGACGGACGACTTGTGAAAGGTCGGGCTCGCCTTCAATGGTGATGAAATAATCTTTATAGTGTGGGTCGTCTTGCAGGAATTTTTGAAACCAATCGCTTTGTGATGAGATGTGATTGATGACGCTGTCGAACATCAGCCGGAAATTCTGCATGGATGAAACGTCATCCCATGTGCCAAGTGCGGAATCAATTTGGCGATAATCAACAACGGAGAAGCCGTCATCGGATGTCCACGGGCAGAAGGGCAGGATGTGGATTCCGTTTATTACACCAGATAAATGTGCATCACAGAAATTCTTTAGCGTTTGCAACGGCATTTCATTTGTGCGTTGCACTTGGTCGCCATATGTAATGAGTATTGAATCGCGTTCGGTCAAGCCGTTGAATTGTGGCTTGATACGCGGACGATATTGATTCAGTAAGTTTTTGGTTCGTTCGAATAGACGCGCAGATAGGCTTTCCCCGTAGATATATGTGAGTAGTGTCAGAAGTTTTTCAGTCATCAGCCTCGTGAGAAATGTGGATTTGCATTTGTGATGCTGAAAATTTTATACCATGAATTGAGTGGTTAAGATTAAATCCCTTTTAAAAAAGTGACAGCCACCTCGTAGGGACTATCACTTGATTTTTATATAACTCAGCTTACACTTTGCTGAAATTGGAAAAGATTCTTAACGCAAAGGCGCAAGGTCGCAAAGAAAAAAACCTTTATACCTTAGCGTCTTGGCGACTTTGCGTTAAATTTTTTTAGTGTAATTTTGGGATATTGATTGTTTACATCTCAACAATACAAGGCGCTTCGTCTTTGACGATCACACTTTCGCCATTTGCGAATGTGACCGTGGTTTGTTCCTGTCCGCGTGCAATGGACATACCTTTGTATTTGATGGTCACTGCGAATGGGAAGAGATTTCGTCCTTCGAGTTTAACGCGTGTGCCAGAAAGTATCGTCACACCAAGAGCTTGCATGAACAATCCCACCGGGGCGAAACCGGTCAATGAATTGCGTTCACCAATGCCTGTTCCTTTTTCGGCGTGATAGCGTTGATAGAAGGCGCGGTTTTGTTTTAGGTTTTGAATGATGGCGTTCATGATGTGCGCGGTGAGACGCGTCGCTTCGGCGCGGAAGCCGTAAGCGAGCAACCCTTCAGCCAGCAATAAATTCCATGGCAGGCTGACGCTCAACGCGATTTGTTCCGCGTCTTTATCCGGCACGGTCGGCATGGACGGCATTCCGAACGGTCTGTCGAATCGATCCGCTGTCATGAGGTTGCGTCCGATCATGGCGTAGGCACGTTGTTGTTCCAACGCACCCGCCCATAACGGCAGCCCCAGCGTAATATCTTCACCGGTCATATCCACGATGCGGATGTTGATCTTATCGTTCTCTTCCAAACCGGTCACGCTGATTCGTCCAACGCGTGAGAAGGTCAATTGAGTCGTTGCGACAAGTCCACCCGTGCGCCATTGGAATTGATGCCCAGCGATGACTTCTGTTTCGCCTTTGGATTTGGTGAAGTATTCGCTAATCTCCACTTCCGGTCGCTTCGCGGCTGGACTTTTGGTCTGGATCTCCACCAGCAAGCGCACCGGCGTCTCAGACTCGAACTTGGGGCGCATCGAGCCGTCGCCCTTGCGTTTGGCGATGACTTTAGGTTCGGTCATCATGCCCGTTTCGCGGTCACGATAGGAATAGAAGCTGACACGTGAATTCCAACCGGCATCCAATGATTCTTTGAGTTTTTCAGATTGTGCAAAGATCAGCGCGGTCTCTTCATCGGGCTTGCCGAGTTTCTTCCCCATCTTCATCAAGGTCTGTGCTTCGCGATACAGCATGGACTCAAGTGCTGGGCTGTGGACGAAGGAAACGTCCAAGCCTTGCGACCAGGGATTCCAGACATCGAATAGCGGGTTATCTTCCAACCCGGTTTGCAAAATGTGGTCCCATTCAGGGGTCCCATCGCGGTTGCGATCGTGTGAGCCAGAGAACCATGACCAGAAGAATTTCACCAACTTGGGGAAAACGTCTGCGAGGAAATCATTATCCTGTGTAACTTGGTAATACTTCCATGCCATGCTGACAAGGATTGGCATGGCGAGGAATCGTCCGCGCTGACCGGCGATGCCGGGTTTGCCATCCACTTCGCCATCTTCGTTTTGGGTGGCGAGGAAATTGAGCAAAAGATTTTTTGCCACATTTGGTACGACGTTCAAAATGCTGGCGAGGTAATAGGCATCCAAAACGAATTGACCATTCCATGCGGGCGGATAATCCGTTCCATCGCCTTTGTTGGAATGTCCATGATCGGAGTGGCGGGCTTGCACAAAAGATGGAGCCGGTAATTGGTCGCTTTGCATGAACAAGGCATGCGCGGCTTTCTGGCTGAAGGCAAGCGTCGCATCCCATTCGGGGTCGCCGGTGCGGATGTCGAGAGTCTGGCTGGCGTCGAGCATTTCGATGCGGGCGAGTTCGGCTTGCCACGGGCGGGCGGCAGTTTTGCGCGCGAGGTCGAAGCCTTCGGGGATCGTGTCGAGTGCGGCTTCAGCGAAGGAAATGGTTCGAGTGGCACCGGGTCCCAGCTCAAGGTCCAGAATGAGCGAGGCGTGGGGTCCGGGTCCGTGTTTGGGTCCGCCCGTCATGAAGATCACGGGGGCGATTCCGCTGGTTTGTCCCGCCAGAATATTGACGAGTTGTTGTTGGGTGGGGATGATGGATTGACCATCCAGATGAGCGAGTGCGGCGCAGACTTCGAGTTGAATGTTGCGCACGGTGGTGGTTTTGTTGACGAGGGTCACGCGCCCGGCAACGGCATGCGATTCGGGCACCCAAAAGTCAGCCGTGGTTTGCAGGTTCTCAAAGGGAACAAAATCGAGGGTTAGGAAGTTTGGATAGAAGCGTCGTAGTGACGGTTTGGATGCGAAAGTGTTAGGGTCTGTGATGCTGTTGCCGCCCTCGGTAAAGCGTAAAAAGAGGCGCATCGAGCGCGCCCGTGAACCGAAGGTGGTGGTGATGCCGACCGCCGAACGTTCGGGGTCGTTGCTTCCGAGTTCCACTTCCCAGATGTGATCGTTGGGATAGTCCGGCTTGCTGAGACGGGCATCCGCTGCAAGGGTGAGGTGGAGCGGGTCGCCGAGGCGGAGAGACCAGTCGCGCATGCGCCCAATTGTACGGGCGAATGGGTGGAAGGTCAAACAGGTATAATTTGGTCTGATAGTCGTATAGTCGTTTCGTCAAGTGGTCGAACGATATTGGACTATCTGACCAACAGACTATCAAACGAGGAGACTACCATGGCTGGACTTTATTTTGAAGAATTTTCGGTTGGGCAAACTGTAACAACTCTTTCACGCACCGTCGGTGAAGATGCCATTAATACCTTTGCAGGATTAACCGGTGACTACAACCAGATCCACACCGATGCTGAGTTTGCGAAGACGACTCCATTTGGTCAACGCATCGCGCATGGACTGTTGGGCATGTCCATTGGTGTGGGCTTGATCATGCGTACCGGTCTGCTCGAAGGGACGGTGCTTGCCTTCCGTGAGATTCAAGAATGGAAGTTCGTCAAGCCGGTCTACATTGGCGACACTATCCACGCAGTATTGGTCATCAAAGAGACCAAAGCCCTGCCACGCATCGGTGGCGGTGCCTTGATCGCCGAAGTGGAAGTTCGTAATCAAAAAGAAGAAGTGCTTCAAAAGGGCACCCTGAATTTATTAATGTTAAGCAAGCCGAAATAGGTTTTGTGTTTGTGTAAGGGCGAGGTCTCCTCGCCCTTATAAGGAATAAGAAGGTTTTACACAATGAATAAAGACGACAACGATAGACTGCGGCGCTTACTGCGTTCTGAAGAAGAAACCCGTCAGGATGTAGACCCCACGCCTCTTCCTGACGGGACAGCGGCATCTCGCAAACCGACAGGTGGGACAACGCCGCTTCTGAATCTGCCCGACCTCGACGAAAATAATATGCCGCTTCCCAATCGAGTCGAAGAGACCGACCTCGATGGTACGCGTGTGACCAATGCGGCGTATCGCCCTGCGCAAGAGACAAAGCCTCCGCGTCCCAGCCAGGGGCAGACCAATCAACGCCCCACATATCGTTTGCCGCAGAATCAGAATCAGCAGCCGCCACAATACCAACAGCCCCAACAATATTCGCAATATCAATACCAACAGCCTGCGCCGACAGGTCCATCCTTTATGGATCGAGTGGGCGCGTTCTTTGGTGGAATTGGGTCCGCTTTACGTGGAAACAAAAGCTGCCTTACCCGCGGTCTGATTATTGCTGCTTTTATTTTTGTCATCGTTGGCTTGTGCGGCAGTTCGATCCTCGTCTATCAGTATTACTCCATCGCCAGTACCCTGCCCGATGTCGCCGACTTGAAGAATCGCTCTTCGCAATTTCAAACCACCCGCATCCTCGACCGTAATGGGCAGGTCTTGTATGAGTTGAACGATCCCACAGCAGGGCGTCGCAACTACATTCCGCTCAGCGAAATTTCCCCGAATCTCGTGGCTGCGACCATTGCTACAGAAGATAAAGATTTTTACGACAACCCCGGCTTTGACCCGATCGCGATCATCCGTGCTTTGTGGGCGAACTATGTCACTCAGGGCGAGGGTGGTGGTGCTTCTACCATTACGCAACAATTAGCTCGTGCCCTTTTGCTTTCCCCCGAAGAGCGGACGCAGCGTACTGTCTCTCGCAAGACGCGCGAGATCATCCTCGCTGCAGAAATCACCCGCCGCTATTCAAAGGATGAAATCCTTGAGCTGTATCTGAATGAAATTTATTATGGCAACCTTGCGTATGGCATCGAAGCGGCTGCCAATACGTACTTCAACAAATCGGCTCGCGAGTTGACTATTGGCGAAGCTGCTTTTCTTGCGGGCTTGCCTCAGTCTCCGGCGGTCTATGATATTTACACCAATCCTGATGTGACCTTGGTCCGCCAGCAGCAAGTTTTGGTGTTGATGTTCGAGTTGAGCCAGCAACAGAATTGTATTGAAGTGAGCAATAGCACCGACCGCGTCTGCGTTGACCCCGTCACTGCAACCAATGCCGCTGACCAGATCAAGAACTATCCTTTCGCTGCCCCTTCGTTCGGCGCAACGAACTACCCGCATTGGGTGAACTTCATCCGCTCTGAATTGGAAAAACTGTACGACGCACAAACCATCTATCGTTCTGGCTTCGTGGTATACACCACGCTCGACCCAGTGCTGCAAGACCGTGCCCAAGAGTTGGTCACCAATCAGGTTGCCAACATGGTCAATAACAATACCAAGAACGGCGCATTGGTGGCGATTCAGCCTTCTACCGGTCAGATCCTTGCCATGGTCGGCTCGCCAGATTTCAACAATGCTGCTATCTCCGGGCAGATCAATATGGCGATCAGCCCCACGCGTCAGCCGGGTTCGTCCATTAAGCCGATTACTTACGTCGCCGCCTTCGAAAAAGGTTGGACGCCGGCTACATGGATCTGGGATGTTCCTACTCAATTCCCTGATGGAGCCAATCCGCCTTATGAGCCGCGCAACTATGACGGGACCTTCCACGGTGGGCTCACGGTGCGGCTTGCGCTCGCGAACTCTTTCAATATTCCCGCCGTTAAAGCGCTTGAATATGTCGGCATTTATGATGACCCAAATACCTCCGAAAAAGACGGCATGATCGCCATGGCAGAACGCCTTGGTATCACCTCGCTCACACGCACTGACTACGGCTTGTCGCTCACCTTGGGTGGCGGTGATGTCAGCCTATTCGATATGACCAGTGCCTATGCAGTCTTTGCGAATGGCGGCAAGAAGATTCAACCCGTAGCGATTCTCAAAGTCACTACCTTCGATGGGGAAGTGGTGTATGAATATCAACAGCCAGAAGGGGAACAGGTCATTAGCCCAGAACACGCCTACCTCATCACCTCCATCCTTTCGGACAATGAAGCGCGTAGCTTTACTTTTGGTCGTAACTCTGCTTTGAATCTTTCTTTCCCTGTTGCAGCCAAAACCGGTACCACGAACGACATCCGCGATAACTGGACGATGGGCTACAACCCAGATATTGTTACAGGTGTATGGGTTGGCAATGCAGATTACACGCCCATGCTCAATTCATCGGGCTTGAGTGGCGCAGCCCCGATCTGGTCACAGTTCATGGAGTTTGCGGTTCCGTATCTCACCAATGGCGCGCCCACTCCCTTCTCTCGCCCTTCAGGCATCGTGGATAAAGTTGTCTGTCGCCTCGGCGGCACCGAACCTACTAATGAATGCGGCGGCGAATATTCCGAAGTCTTTGCTTCTAACCAATTACCTCTTACAAAAGATCAAGGACTCGTACGCCGTGTCAATCTGGATGTTTGGACGGGTTACGAAGCCTCTGACGCTTGTGATGGTCCTACCGATGAAAAGTTGGTGATGAACGTCAAAGACCCATGGGCGCTCAAGTGGTTTGATACCGGCGAAGGAAAAGCCTGGCTGGCAGATCATGGCTTGGATGAAAATTTAGACATCGTCCCAGACCGCAAGTGTGAAGAAGGTGACCCACAACCAGAGATCGAAATAAATCTCTCAGATGGACAAGTCATTTCTTCACCCGTGCTTGAAGTTAAAGGCACTGCAAAAGCAAGCGGCAACTTTAAACAGTGGCGTTTGGAATTTGGCATCGGTGAAGACCCCGGTTCATGGACGACTCTCGCAGAAAGCAATAACCCCGTCGATGGCGGCACATTCACTACTTGGGATGTTTCCAACCTGCCAAGCGGAATCGTAACCTTACGCTTGACTCTCGTAGGCGAGCGCACCGACATCAGCAAACGCGTCAGACTCAATTTGAGCTTGCCCATTCCAACCGTGCCTACTGCCACGCCGACGCTGACCGCCACCCCAACCGAGACACCTACGTTGATGATCATCATTCCGCCCAGCGAAACGCCAACTGAAACCCCCACGTTGACTCCTACGCCATGAACACGCTGAATTGCCCCAACTGTGGCGCGGCTTTATCTGCCGCTGCCCTCAAAGCCGATATTGCCACTTGTGAATTTTGTGGCACCAGTTTTCGCCTGCCCAAAACCCTCACTCCCGAGCCCGATATGGGCGACCTGCTCCTCGGCGCAGATTTTAGCCAGAAGATCATGCCTGGCTGGCAAACGGTCAACGATGAAAAGTTATCTTTCCATAAAGGTCCACCCGCCGAGCTGCGTGGAAAATTTACACCACAGGTTAACTCGTATTACATGCTAAAAAGCTCAGGCTTTTTAGATAACTTCGATGTGAGTACAACCATGCGGTTCTTCGATGGCGATCAAGAATGGATTCGGGCTGGGTACTTTTTTCGTCACACCACTGAGGGTGGGTATGGGGTGATGGTTTCGGCACAAGGGTCATACACCTTTGGGTATGTTGCCAAAGACGAAAAAAATGAATTGCTTTTTTATAAGATCATGCCTTGGTCTTGGCATACAGCCTTACGTTCGGGCATGAATGTGTTCAATCGTCTGCGTGTGATCTGTAATGGCAGTAGCATCCGCATCTTTTTGAACGGTGTACTTGCTTCGTCATTTCAGGATGAGCGCTTCAAGATGGGCAAACTTTATCTGGCTGCCGAGCCAAGCGAAAAGTCTTCTATGGAGGTTGGGTTCTCTGATTTGCAGGTGAGGGAAGTGCCAAAATAGGCAGAATCAGGCTTTGGTACGGGAAAGAGGCGCTGAATCCGCCTTAAAGTGAGTCTCTCTTCACTAATTAACCTTGACTCTCCGTGCCTGAATCCATATAATTACAAAGTTGGATGTAAAAAACGAGACAACACCAGCAAGCGCTTGAGGAAAAACCTCATGGCGCTTGCATTTGTTTGTCTCTGGTATGCGTTATCTATGCGCTACCCGTATCGCTCAAACGAAATTTATTTTTGGAGATGATCCAGTGGAAACCAAGGGATTAACTGCACTCCGTATCAGCCTTGCTTCACCCCAGACAATTATGTCCTGGTCTTATGGCGAGGTGTTGAAACCCGAGACTATCAACTATCGCCGCTTACGCCCTGAGAAAGACGGCTTGTTCTGCGAAGCGATCTTTGGACCGACCCGCGATTGGCAATGCTATTGCGGTAAGTACAAGAACCCCCGCTATAAAGGTATTACATGTGAAAAGTGTGGTGTTGAAGTAACTCGCTCTTCTGTGCGCCGCGAGCGCATGGGGCATATTGGGTTGGCTTCACCCGTTGCGCATATTTGGTATACCCGCCGCATCCCGTCTCAGATGGGCATGTTGTTGGACATTTCCCGCCGCAATCTGGACCGTGTGCTTTACTTTGCGCAGTATATCGTCACCTATGTGGACGAAGAAGCCCGCAAGAAAGCCCTCCAGCGCCTTGAAGATGAGATTACCGTTTCTGAACGCGAACAGGCTTCAGAGATCAATACTCGCATCATCGAGGTCAAACAAAAGCGTGATGCCAATATCACTGAATTGAAGCAGAAGCAAGCTACCCTCGAACAGGGATACGATGAAGGCATTGCTGAACAGCTCGACCCGGTTATCAAGGAAGGTCAGAAACTCGAACGCCTCCTTCAAGACCAAATGGGCGAAGCTGCCAAGAAGGCAATTGTCTTCGAACAGACTGGTGAAAAGATCATTGATGCCGGCGATAAAGTTGCCAGCAAGCACATTACCTTGATCCAGAAAACCGTTCAGAAGAAACTCGAATCTCTTGAGAACGAGTTGAAGGATAAGCGCCAGGCTGAGATCGATGATCTCAAGACCAAAGCTGCCACCATCAAGGCGCAAGCCGACAACGAAATGGAAGCCCTGCGCAACCAGTTGGAATCGCAGACTTCGGTTTCTTCGAACAACTCTTCTCGCTTGCGCGATGAGTTGCTTGAACTGCGTCCGTTCACCTTCTTGAGCGAAATTCGCTATCGTGAATTGAAGCAACGTTGGGGGCAGGTCTTCCGCGCCGACATGGGTGCTGAAGCCTTCTATGATGTGCTCGAACGCCTCGACCTCGACAAGCTCTCTGAAGAACTCTGGCACGAAGTGAAAACCACCAAGAGCAAGCAGAAGCGCAAGAAAGCCACCACCCGCCTCAAGGTTGTGGAAGCTTTCAAACGCTCTGGTAATCGCCCTGAGTGGATGATCCTCACCGTACTGCCTGTTATTCCGCCCGATCTGCGCCCGATGGTTCAGCTCGATGGTGGACGTTTTGCTACCTCCGATCTCAACGATCTATATCGCCGTGTGATCAATCGTAACAACCGCTTGAAGAGATTGCTCGAACTCGGTGCGCCGGATGTCATCATCCGCAACGAGAAGCGCATGTTGCAGGAAGCCGTTGACTCTCTCATTGACAACAGCCAGCGTGGCAAAGCTCTCTCCCGCCGTGGACGCCGCGAACTGAAATCCTTGAGCGATATGCTTAAGGGTAAGAAGGGTCGCTTCCGCCGTAACTTGCTAGGTAAACGCGTGGACTACTCTGGTCGTTCCGTGATCGTGGTGGGTCCGACTTTGAAACTCAATCAGTGCGGTCTGCCCAAGAGCATGGCACTCGAACTGTATCGTCCGTTCGTGATTGCTCGCCTCGTGCAGAACGGCTATGCCGCCAACGTGAAGGGCGCCCGCCGTTTGATTGAACGCAACCGCCCCGAAGTGTGGGAAGCGCTCGAAGGTGTAATCGGCGACCGTCCCGTATTGTTGAACCGCGCTCCTACGCTCCACCGTTTGGGTATTCAAGCGTTCGAGCCGATCCTCATTGAAGGCTCAGCCATTCAGCTTCATCCGCTCGTCACCACTGCGTTCAACGCGGACTTCGACGGCGATCAGATGGCAGTTCATGTTCCGCTTTCTCAGAAGGCGGTTCAAGAAGCCCGCGATCTGATGCTTGCTTCCAAGAACTTGCTCAAACCGGCAGACGGCGAACCGATTATTTCCCCGTCCAAAGATATGGTGTTGGGTGTGTACTATCTCTCCATGAAGCAGGAAGCTGCTCACAAAGGTGATGGACGCGCCTTCTCCGACTTTGACGAAGTTGAACTTGCTTACGCTCTCGATCAGGTGCATGTGCATTCTGAAATCAAACTGCGCGCCAAGACTTGGTACGATGACAAGGGCAAGCGCATGGCAGAACCGCAGACGCGTGTGATTGAAACCACCGTGGGACGCGTTCTCTTGAACCGCATTCTCCCGACCGAAGTGCAGTTTGTCAACAAGAAGCTGGACAAAGGCGGCGTGAAGGATCTAGTCGCTGAAGTCTACGAATTGTGTGGACAGGAAATTACCACCAACGTTGCCGACGCGATCAAGAGTATCGGTTTTGAATTTGCTATGAAATCCGGCACCACACTCGCGGTTGCCGATATCTCCATCCCGCCGGAACGCAAGCCCATCATCGACGAAGCTTTGAAAGCCGTTGAAGTGGTGCAGCGCGACTTCCGCCGCGGTTTGTTGACCGAACAAGAAAAGAACGAACGCGAAATCCAGATCTGGCAGGAAACGACTGACAAAGTCGGTGATGCCGTGAAGAAACACATGGATCCCGATGGCAACCTCTCGACCATGGCAACCTCTGGCGCGACGAAGGGTGGTTTCTCCACCATTTCGCAGCTGGCTGGTATGCGCGGTTTGATGGCTGACCCCTCCGGTCGTATCATCCCGATGCCGATCCGTTCCAACTTCCGCGAAGGTCTTACTGCGCAGGAATACTTCATCTCTACCCATGGTGCTCGTAAGGGTCTCGCCGATACCGCGCTTCGTACCGCGGATGCCGGTTACCTCACCCGTCGCCTCGTAGATATTGCTCAGGACATCATCATCAACGAACACGATTGCGGCACCCACGATGGTGTTTGGATCCGCCGTGCAGACGATGTGGCTGGTCAGAAGATGGACAGCCGTATGTATAGCCGCCTCGTTGCGGAACGCATCATCCACCCGCAGACCGGTGAAGTCCTTGCTGAATACAACGATGTGATCACGCATGAACTTGCGCATGTCATCGCTGACTCTGGAATTGCAGAAGTAAAACTCCGCTCGCCGCTGACCTGTGAACTCAATCACGGTATCTGTGCCAAGTGTTACGGTATTGACCTCGGTCGCGGTAACATGGTGGACCTCGGTTCGGCAGTGGGTATCGTTGCTGCTCAGTCCATTGGTGAGCCCGGTACGCAGCTTACACTTCGTACATTCCATACCGGTGGTGTGGCGTCTCAAGGCGCAACCGACATCACAACCGGTCTCCCCCGCGTGGAAGAAATCTTTGAAGCGCGCAAACAGCCGAAAGGTGAAGCGACCGTTGCTGAAATTAGCGGCATCATTCGCATTCAGCAGTCTGAGAAATATGCAGACATGCGCGAAGTTCACATCGAACATGCCGAAATGGTTCACGATGAATACGCCATTCCTGAAGACTGGAAGATCGTTGCCAAAGACGAATCTGAAGTGCAGGCTGGTGAAGTCATCGCGACCCTCGAAAAGGCAACCATCGTCTCCCAGCATGGCGGACGTGTGGCTGTTGAGAAGAAGGACCGCAAGGTCATCGTCTCTTACGAACAGCGCGAAGAAGCCATTCTCGATATCCCGAACACCTCCCGCATCCTCATCCGTGATGGTTCGCATGTGGAAGCTGGTACACCACTCACCGAAGGTTCTCTCAACCCGCACCGCATCTTGAAGATTCAGGGACGCGATGCCTGCCAGATGTACCTCATGACCGAAGTGCAGAAAGTGTATCGCTCACAAGGTCAGAACATCCACGACAAACACTTTGAAGTCATCATCCGCAAGATGTTGAGCAAGGTGCAAGTCACTCGCCCAGGCGATACCAAGTACTTGCCCGGCGATGTAGTGGACCGCCTTGAGATCCGCAAGAACAATGAAGCGTTGATCGCAGAAGGCAAACAACCGGCTCGCTTCAGCGAAGTGTTGCTCGGTGTGACCAAGGCGTCTCTCTCCACCGACTCCTTCCTCTCTGCCTCATCCTTCCAGCACACCATCAAGGTTCTGGCGAGCGCAGCCATCGGTTCCACCACCGATCCGCTCTACGGCTTGAAGGAGAACGTCATCATCGGTAAGCTCATCCCTGCCGGTACGGGCTTCATCCACGGGCGCTTTACCCCTCCCGGTGGTGAAGAAACGGCTGCACCAGACTCTACCGAAGAAATGCCAGACATCACCGCTGGCGACTAAGTAAACCGAAACGCCTCGAATGAAAATTCGGGGCGTTTTTATTTTGTATAATCATTTTGATGAAACGCTTCTTTTCCAAAAAGCCAGAGGGACAACCCACCCGCGGTAAAACTGCCGATAACCGCCTGCGACGAGTGGATAACTTTGTGCTTCTCTATGAGCCTTCGCTTCTCACCCGGACCGATAGCCTGTTTGCCAAGTCCCTATTCGTTGACCTCGGCTATGGCTTTGACGCGCGCACCACACTCGAGAGCGCCGTCCGCTTTCGGAAGGTGAATCCAAACCTACCTATTCTGGGCGTGGAGATTGATAAGGAACGAGTTGAAGCAGCATTGCCTTATGCGGATGACAAGACCTTCTTCCGTTTAGGCGGTTTCAATTTACCAGTGCAAAGTGGTGAGACAGTACGTTTGATTCGTGCATTCAATGTCCTGCGCCAGTATGAAGAAAAAGATTTTGCTCCTGCTTATGAGCGCCTTGCTGAATATGTATTGCCGGGCGGTCTACTCGTGGAGGGCACATCCACGCCGTTTGGCAATGTTTGGGCGGCGAATGTGGCTCGCAGGGTAGAGTCCGCTCAATGGTCGTTTGAGGCGTTGGTCTTCTCTACCAATTTTCACTCAGGGTTTGATGTCGAAGAATTTCAGACCATCCTGCCAAAGAATTACATCCACCGTATCGTGAAGAGTGAACCGATCTATGATTTTTTCGAAGCGTGGAAACGCGCAGCCGCAGAAACCTCTCATGTGAAAACGTTTGGTTTGAAGCAATGGTTTGTTGCATCTGTTGAGGCTTTGGCGCAAAAAGGCTTTGCAGTAGACCGTCACAAGAAATGGCTGAATAAGGGGTACCTGATCTGGTATCTTTGATTTCGTGTCATAATTGGAGCTGTAATAGGAGACATCTATGTCTGATTTAAGAAGACTTATGCCATTTATGGTTTCGATTCTAGTTATTCTGGCTTGTGCCATTCCTGGTATTCCCATACAAACTGCTGATACTGTGAATACTAATGTTGCCAATACTGTCATCGCTGGGTTTACACAAAATGTAACAGCTACATTTCCAGCAAGTAATACACCTTCTGTGACTTTGGCATTCACATCGACACCAACATTAACATACCTTACAGCACGTGTCCCTTCCGAAACACCGACGCTTACCCCGCTCCCTGGTACAGATACTGCAACCCCACTATTAACCGATACAGCAGAACCAGGTTTAGTGAAGATCAACGTCACCCGGCCAACCCATTGTAGGTCGGGCCCAGGGAAATCATACGAGATCGTTGGCTCACTCTTGGTAGGAATGAAAGCTGACGTTATTGGGCGAGACCCGACTTCTGAATATTGGTATATTCCTAACCCATATGTGTTTACAGACTATTGTTGGGTATGGGGAGAATATGCCGAATTTGAAGGGAACCCATTGACCGTTTCCGTTGTAATGCCACCACCAACACCTACTAGCACCGCGACGACCATCCCCACAGTTGACTTTAAATTAAGTGGTGGCGGACATCATGCTTGCGATAAGACACATTGGATGAATGTTACGATCCTAAATGAAAGCAAGTTTACTTTCAGTTCAATCAATATTGTGATGCGTGATACGGTCAAGAATATTTCACGTTCTGTTACGTATAATAACTTTCCCATTCAAACAGGGTGTGATGGTCTTACTTGGGTAGATGTAGTGCTACCTAAAGGTTCGGCAACCGTGCTCGGACCCAAGTTTGATTACAACATTCGTGGAAATAAGTTGCATGTAACGGTCACTATCTGTTCTGAAAAAGATATGACCGGTGCATGTAGTACCCGCGAGACGAATCTGGTGCCGTAGTTCGTAAAGAAATAGTGAAGCATGCGTGGAGGCTCATATGAGCCTCCACGCATATCCTTGATAAGACTATTGTATACACATCGAAATATGTTTAGAGCCAGATGCAATAAAGCTGAAGGCTCTTTTCTTTTACGGATCAAGAAAAATGGGATTAGAAATAATGGCAATGAAACAAGGGACCCGATCACACTCCTATGCCATTGGGAAAGTAGCAGGTGACTTCTACGGTGTGACCCACCATAAAAGGGTAACAAAAAATTCTGCTTGAGATAAAACACAACAAAACCCAGACAAGGATTCGGGCGACCCAAACTATTAAGTTTCATACTTCACCTCTTATGAATGATATTTATTTTATGGTCAATATCATTGAAAAAATCACCCAAAGGTATAGGGCTTGACGCATCGTTTGTTTGCCCGTAAGATAAGCCCCGCAATAGAACATTAATTCACCATAAACTTTACCAAAGAAGAAACTTTCTCTTTGTGGTTCAAAAAGGATCTTAAATGGAACTAGGTATTGTACGAAAAATAGATATCGACACTGAAATGCAACAGGCGTATCTCGATTACGCCATGTCTGTCATTGTGTCGCGCGCCTTGCCCGATGCTCGCGATGGCATGAAGCCAGTGCAGCGCCGCATTTTATATGCGATGTACGACATGGGCATTCGTGCAGACTCTCCTTATAAAAAGTCTGCTCGTATTGTGGGCGAAGTGCTGGGTAAATATCACCCGCATGGCGACTCGTCTGTGTATGAAGCGATGGCGCGTTTGGCGCAGGATTTTTCGATGCGCACCATGTTGGTAGATGGTCAGGGTAACTTCGGTTCGGTGGATGGTGATCCACCCGCCGCGATGCGTTATACCGAGGCAAGGCTTACTGCTGCTGCGCTTGATATTTTGAATGACCTCAACAAAAATACAGTTGACTTTACTGCCAACTTCGACGATACGCTCGAAGAACCGAGTGTGTTGCCTGCTGCGATTCCGAATCTGCTGGTGAACGGCGCGACGGGTATTGCTGTAGGTATGGCGACCTCGATCCCGCCTCATAACTTAAGTGAAGTTGTGGACGCCCTCGTTTTCATGCTCGAACGCTGGGAGAAGCTCGACGACATTGACGTTGAGCAGTTGATGAAGTTCGTGAAGGGACCAGACTTCCCAACCGGTGGTCTGATCATTGAAGAAAAAGGGGACGAAGGCATTGAGTCGGCATATGGCTCAGGGCGCGGGCGAATCACCGTACAAGCCAAGGCGCATATCGAAGAGATGGAACGCGGTAAGAGCCGCATCATCGTTTCTGAATTGCCATACATGGTCAACAAGGCGAGTTTGATCGAACGCATCGCCGAGTTGGCACGGGATGGTCATCTTGAAGGTCTTTCAGACTTACGCGATGAGTCAGATCGCCAGGGGATGCGCATTGTTCTTGAACTCACCAAGAACGCAGACCCCAATTTTGTGCTGCGTGATCTTTACAAACGCACTCCAATGCAGACGACCTTCAGCATCAACTTGCTGGCACTGGTAGATGGTGAACCACGCACCTTAACTCTCAAGCAGGCACTCCGCGTCTATTTGGAGCACAGGCTCACAGTCATCAAGAGGCGCGCGGAATTTGATCTGGAAAAAGCCAAGGCGCGTGCGCATATCCTCGAAGGGTATCTCGTTGCCTTGAAGAATTTGGATGAGCTCATTGAACTCATCCGCTCAGCGCCAGATGTGGAAACGGCACGTGCCAAACTGATGAAGCGTTACAAGCTGACAGAGATCCAGGCGAATGCGATCCTTGATATGCAGTTGCGTCGTCTTGCTGCGCTTGAACGCAAGAAGATCGAAACCGAATACAAAGAAGTGACTGCCATCATCAAGGAATTGACCACCCTGTTGAAAACGCCGAAGCTGATGCGTGGTGTGGTGGCGGATGAACTTCAAAAAGTAAAAGCCGCTTATGGTGATCGTCGCCGTACGCAGGTTGTGAATGTGAAAGAAGGCGGCACCGCCAAGGCGCTTACTACCAATGACTTATTGCCGCAGCAAACCGTGTGGGTAGGTGTGACCGATGATGGTCTCGTCTCTCGCACTGCGGACGATAAACAACCCAAGCACTCTGGTAACGACGCGCCGCGATTCTTGGTCAAGGCATCGACCACCGATACTGTTTATTTTGTCAGTAAATTCGGAAAAGCGGCAGCGGTAGCGGCGCATTTGATCCCTGAAGCGAGCAAGTTGAGTCAGGGTGTGCCTTGGCATCGCGTCTCGCCGTTGAGTGATAATGATACGCTGGCAGCGGTCTTTGCTTTGCCTGCGAGCAAGTCTGCGCTGGGTGAAGAGGTGTGTGTGTTGACTGCCACACGTTTCGGCATGATCAAGAAAAGTTTGGTCACCGAATTGCCCGGACCATCTTCGCAGACCTTTGTGTTGGTGAAGGTCAACGAAGGGGATAAGCTCAATGCTGTGGGCATCACGGATGGCAAGAAAGATATTCTGTTGGTCACTGCCAGTGGTATGGCGATCCGCTTCAAGGAAGAGGATGTGCGCCCGATGGGGTTGGTGGCGGCAGGTGTGAATGGCATGAAGCTCGAAGACAAAGATGAAGCCGTTGGCATGGAAATTCTGCCCGCCGATGGTGACATCTTCTTGCTCACGAATGAAGGTAAAGCCAAGCGCGTGGACCAGAAAGACTTCCCCGTACAAGGACGGTACGGCAAGGGTGTGGTAGCTTGGGATATGCCGGGTAAATCTACATTGGCGGCGGTTGCGAGTGGCAAGCCGAATCATGTGGCGACCATTCACATGAGCAAAGGCGCGCCGAAATCTACGCGGTTAGATGCGGCTGGTCTGCGCAAGCGTGCTGCAGGCAAGGGTGATGTGGTGGTGGAGGTCAAGCCGGGCGAAAGCATCACGTCCATTGCGGTGGGATGGGCTTTGGAAAGTTTTGTGAAGGTGGCAAAAGCCGAAGAGCCGAAGAAGAAAGAAGGAAAGACGAAAGAAGCGAAGGCTCCTGCGAAGACATCATCTCCGAAAGGGAAGGCAGCTAAGCCTGCAGCAAAGGCAAAACCAGCGAAGAAGGCTCCTGCAAAGGGAAAGCCAAAAAAGAAGAAGTAAAACAAAACTCCCATGAAATCGCTTCATGGGAGTTTTATTTTATAAATAGTTATATAAAAGTTTATAATCTCTGTAAGGAGATACTCATGGAATACACCATTCAACTTAATTCAGCGAATGGATTGGTCTTGGTCCATGCCGCGGGAGAGTGGGAAAGCGATAAAGATAATTTGATGGTTCAGCAGATTATGCAGACAGTGATTGAAAGCGGGTTACACAGAATATTACTTGATATCCGAGAACTGAAATTTGATCTATCGATGGCTCATATCTTCGAACGCGCCATCGTCATGCGTGATGCGCGTATGAAACAAGACAAGGTCAGTTCCAGAGTGGCATTGGTTTATGATGCTCAAAATCAAAAGCTGGAAGCCGATATGAGATTTTTTGAGACTGCTGCTCAGAATCGGTCTGTACCATATCGGGTGTTCAAGACTATTGAAGAAGCACGTTCATGGCTTTTGAAAACCTAGCCGGGGTTTTGAATATTCCCAACCAAATCTAACTCAGGCGCGATCTTGCGCATGGCTTGAATTACATTTCCAACATGTTCCCAGACATCAATGCCGAATTCCTTGGCGGCGTGTTCCATTTCTTCGCGGTTGGTTCCAGCGGCGAAAGCTTTGTCCTTCCACTTCTTTTTGACGGAACTCGCTTCAAGGTCATATAAAGAAC
>JAXLVR010000007.1:0-221205 GCA_046328915.1 Anaerolineales bacterium
TATCTGACATTTTATACCGTATCCATAAACGTAGCTTCAACGCGATTAAAAATGAGAATACCTGTTAACACCACCACAATCACAAAACCAAGGCTGTACAACAGATACAACGGAGATAAAGAGCTCGTCCCTAAAAAAGCCATGCGAAAGAATTCGACAACTGGTGTCATCGGGTTGGCAAGGATCAACCACCGCCACTGTTCATCTACTGATGAAAGAGGGTAAATCACGGGCGTCCCATACATGAGTAATTGCACACCGAATGTAACCAGTTTTTGCAGATCACGATACTTTGTTGTAAGGGAAGAAATGATAATCCCCAGCCCCAACCCCATGCCTGCCATAATCGCAAGCAGGGCAGGCAAAATTAATATCCAGAAATTTGGGTACACCGTGGAACCCGAGATTTTAAAATAAATAAGAAATACCAAAAATATCCCAAATTGAATTCCAAATGAAAGCAGATTTGAAATAACAATGGAAATAGGAGTAATCAAGCGGGGAAAGTAAACCTTTCCAAAAATGCCCGCATTTGCTCTAAAAGTATCGGATGTGCTCATAAGACAAGCTGAAAAATAGGACCAAACGGTATTCCCTGTCATATAAAACAAGAAAGGAGGAAGCCCATCCGTTGAAAGCTTGGCAATGTTTCCAAAAATGACTGTAAACACTACCGTAGTCGCAATCGGCTGCACTACATGCCACAGTGGACCTAAAACCGTTTGTTTATAAGTGGAGACAAAATCGCGCCAGACGAACAACCATACCAGATCACGATAACGCCACAGGTCACCCAGTCGCAGATCCCACCACGCACGCTGCGGGCGGATGATGAGCGACCATTCTTCTTGATTCGTTGGTTTTAATTCCATAAATATCCTATTGGTTCACGAATTCTTTCACAGCCGCGATCACTTCATCCTGCTGAGCACATGTCAGTCCCGGGGAAAGCAAAAGCGCCAAATGTCGCCACAACCGCGTTATGGCTCGATCACATTTGTCCATTTTTGACCTTGAGATGATTCACTCATCCGAAGTCCTTTCGCTCAAAACACCCAGAAGCATTTCTGCTACATGCTGCACCTGGGCATCAGTCATAGCCGGGTACATAGGCAGAGAGAGCGTCGTCTCTGCCACAGTTTCAGACATTGGGAAGTCGCCTGTTTCATACTCCAAAAACTGGTAAGCAGGTTGAATATGCAGCGGAATCGGATAATGAATGCCGGTTTCGATTCCCTTTTCTTTCAACTTTTTCTGCACTTCATCGCGATTCGAGATATTGATAGCGTAGTGATGCCAAACAGAGCTAAAGTCTTCGTCAATTATAGGCAATTGGGCGCCACTATCTTTGAGGAATTCATGGTATTTCAAGGCAATTTCATGACGGCGACGATTCCAACCTTCTAGATACGGAAGTTTCGCGTGAAGGATGGCAGCCTGCAACGCATCGATCCGCCAGTTAAAACTGACCACTTGATGTTCATACTTACTGGTACGTCCATGATCGCGCAATAGCCGGGCTTTCTTCGCCAATTCGGCATTGTTCGTTGTAATCGCACCGGCATCGCCATATGCGCCAAGATTTTTGCCAGGGTAGAACGAGAAGCATGCCATGTCAGCCAACGTACCCACACGCCGACCTTTGTACTCAGCGCCATGTGCCTGCGCAGCATCTTCAATCACTCTGAGCCCACGTTTTCGGGCTAGGGCAAGGATCGGGTCCATATCAACAGGATACCCGTGAATATGAACCGGAAGAATAACCTTTGTTTTCGAAGTGATGACCGCCTCGATCTGATTCGGATCAATGTTGTGGGTCTTCGGATCCACATCCACAAAGACTGGTTTCGCACCGCACAACGAGATCGCTTCAGACGTAGCAATGAAGGTCATTGGTGTGGTGATCACTTCATCACCTGCTTCAACACCGCAGGTTCGTAATGCCACATACAACGCATCTGTGCCAGATCCGACGCCAATGGCATGTTCGGCACGGCAGAAAGCAGCAAAATCTTTTTCGAAGTTTGTCACTTCTTCGCCCAAAATAAAACGGGCGCTTTCTACTACACGCCGCATGGAGGCATCGACAGCATCCTTAATTTCGGCATATTCGGCGCGTAAATCCAGCAATGGAATTTTTTCAGCCATTTCTCTCCTACTGATAATCTGCAATCTTGGTGATGTTATTAATCACCCGGGATGGATTGCCAACGACCACCTCGTTTTCATGAACGTCGCGGGTCACCACCGCGCCAGAACCGATCAGCGCTCCTTTGCCGATCCTTACGCCAGGAAGTAATACCGCTGCCGCACCGATCTTCGCACCTTTTTCAATGATTGCACCTTGTAGATTTTCTTTCACATTCTTGGAGCGCGGGTAGGGCGCATTCGTCATCACCACAGCCGGACCGATCCAGCACTCATCTTCAAGAATGCAATATTCGGGAATAAACACATTGGAATGAATACGAACGCCATTACCAATCACTACATGGTGTTCCACAATGGAGTGTGTACCTATGCTAACGTCATCACCGATCTGATTTAACTCACGAACCATCACACCATGTCCAGTCTGGAAATTTTTACCAATCACATTTCCGGCGTAAATGACAGAATGAGAGCGGATAGTTGCATTACTTCCAATACGTGTTTCAACATTTTCAGCACCCTTAAACGGATGTGCAATCACACAGAAATGACCAAGTTGATATTCTCCATCCCAAATCATATGTGGAAAAATAATCGAAGTTTCAAGGTTTTGCATGATTGTAAGTACTCACTATGTATTAAGAATTACTTCTTGCGAAGTTCGCGCGGATTCATACATGGCCGAGACCAACGCCAAAGACTTACAACCTTCCACACCATTAGTCTGTGGCTCACGATCTTGCTCTAACGCAGTGATCATATCTTCAATCACGTGTCGGTGACTTGCACCATAAACAGATGGAGGGTCGACCTCTTCACGAGTTAACAATTCCTTTTCATGCTCAATCTCACCTGCGATTTTCCAGAAAATTTTGCGATTCAATGCTGTTCCACCCACTTTTAATGAACCTTTTTCTCCAAATAAAGCCACTGATGCTTCAAGATTCTGAGGGTATGTGACTGTGGAACCTTCAATGGTAGCCAGTGCGCCATTTTCAAAACGCACGGTAACCACACCCACATCCTCCGCCTCCATTTGATGAGCCAATGTTGCGGTATAAGCAAAGACACTCTTTACTGGAACTCCAACCAACCATTGCAATGCATCGATATGATGAATACTTTGATTCATCAAAGCACCACCATCCATAGACTTGGTTCCGTGCCATCCGTCATTGTAATACTCTTGAGGTCGGTACCAGCGAACCGTTACTGACCCAAGAAGGATACGCCCAATCTTGCCCTCTCGCACG
Source organism: Anaerolineales bacterium (assembly GCA_046328915.1). Lineage (GTDB taxonomy): Bacteria > Chloroflexota > Anaerolineae > Anaerolineales > Villigracilaceae > Villigracilis. Next base: position 3,405 of record JAXLVR010000007.1, read on the forward strand.
GCTTTATAAAAATCCTGCATAGGTGGGTTATAGCGGTTCTGCAAAACAATACACAATTTGCGATTTGTTTCTTTTGCAGTCGCAATCATCTGATCTGCATCAGCAACATTCATTGCCATCGGTTTTTCCACGATCACATGCTTACCAGCCTTCAATGCAGCTATTGCCATTTCGGCATGCAGTCCGCTGGGTGTACAAATATTGACAATATCAATATCTGGGTTTGCAAGTAGATCATGATAATCAAGGCAATATTCTGTATCGTACTTCTCTGCAAAGTGACGTGCCCGAGCTTCGATCACATCACAAACTTGAGCAAGTTTTGTTTCTTGAATTTCTAACAAAGAGTCAGCATGGCGTGGTGCAATTCGTCCACAGCCAATAATCCCAAACCTTTTCATTGACCCACTCCTTTTGCCCGTACATGGTAACCACGCCCATTGGCTTCAAGCACACAATCATTGGGTAAATCACTAATTTCCAGCCCAGCCTCAATACAAGTCAAGCGCAAAATATCCATCAACTGATCATCACCATTTAGGTAGACGCGTTTCACACCGCTTTGCTTTAAGTCTGCTGCCAAAATCTTCGCTTTTTCACGCAAACCATCATAGACCTTGAGTGAGTCGCGTGCATAATTCATGGCACGTTGGGTGAAAATCTTCATGCCTTCTGAAGTAAGGTCATATTGCAAACGGGTGCGGTCGAGATGTGAAACCTTGATCCAGCCGCGAGTAATAAGGCGCTTGATATACCAATTGACACTGCCAACTGCAATGCCAAGGCGTTTGGAAAGATTCGCCTGTGTGACGAGAGAATCCTGAGCGATCTCGTCCAGCAGGGCATATTCGTGAGGTTTTACTTTTGTCGTCATAATTGAGCGTTCAGAATTTGAATTCTGACACGATTCCCCCAGAGAGTCAAGGCGAGTCAGGGTTGAGAATCCCTACGATTCCCCTACTGCAAAACAGCCACCTTACCGGCGGCTGCGAGTTGACTTACTCAAGATCTCTTCATATTGTCCGACAATTTTTCCAATATCAAAGTTCTTCGATTTCTCCAAACTTGACTGACGGAATTGGGCAAGCCTTTCTCGATTCGAAATCAATTCACGCAAAGCGGATGAAAAACCCGCCTCATCCTGCAAATCGATCAGATAGCCATTGCGATCATGCTCCACCAAGTCGAGGAATCCACCGATTCTGCTCGCGACAATGGCTAATCCTTTCATCAACGCGTCCACACCAACCACAGGCAACCCTTCGGAGAGCGATGGCATGAACAAGATGTCACTCCGGGAAAACTCTTTCAACACATCGGCAGGCGTGACCCAACCCGTGAGGTGAAAACGTTCGGTCATACCGTGTTTTTCAATCTCAGCTTTGACCTCTTCGAACATAGGACCATCGCCCAACATGGAACACATCCAATCTAAATCTTTGAGCGTGGACAATATCCGAATGATTGCCAGCGGATTTTTTTGTGAAACAAAACGCCCGGCAAACACAATGCGCGGAGGTTGGTTTACTGAGATAGTCTCTGTCGTTAGGTGAGTAAAATCTGCACCGTTGGGAATGACACGGATATCTACGGGGTAATGCGCCAACGCAAGTTGACGGGTAAATTCACTGACCGCCACTACTTGTTTGGCACGTCGCCAGATCGGTTTTGTGAATGGTTGCAACCAACTGAACCAGCGAGCCGTTTTTTCCGGCACACCACCAGGGACATCTCCAAGATGGGCCGTCAAAATATAGGGCACACCAGTCAATACAGATAATGCAAAAGCAAGCGCACCGGCTGGAACGGCGAAGTGGGTATGAATGATATCGGGGCGGGAACGCCAAATGAGGGAAAGACCAGCCCAAAGTCCGGCGAGATCGAAGGCGAGCATGGTCTGAAAACTTGCAGAGAAGGCTTCGGTTCGCTTGGATGGAATCCGTATTAGGCGAAATCCATCTTGCATTTCGTTGTTTGGCAAACCATCCATGTGCGCCGTCAACACGGTCACATCATGTCCACGCGCTGCAAGTTCACTACAAATGTCATACGCGGCTCTGCCACCGCCGCCGCCAATGGGCGGGAATTCATGAATGATCGTAAGAATGCGCATATTATTCAGCGAAGGGATCTTTGCATTCAACTTGTTTCGGGCGCGGCTCATACACTTGCAAATTGTTCGAAGTCAACGTCAGAATTGGTTTGTAATTGCACAACAACGGCGCGCCCGCAAAACGGACCCACGCTACATTTTCTTCCACAAAAGCGCCTTCTTTTTGCGTTGTAAATTTTTGGTCTTCGGCAACGATCAACGCAAAGCGGCGATTTTGTAGATCAGCATAATACTGCTCAAGGTATGGACGATTGCGCGACATTGCCATTTCCATCAACTCACTCTGTTCGTATTCTGGCACAAGTGTTACACCTTCAATCGTGTTGAAGGTCAGCATTTGACGCTCGGTAATGAACAAAATTTCACCGCCGCCTTGCAGAGCTTCTTGCAATTTTTGAATATCGGTTTCAGCAACTTTTGCATCAAAGGATGGCAAAAAGCCGATGTGACGAATCGCAAACCCAAACGGAATCAACAACGCAGCCGCAACTACTCCCCAACCGACCTGCCCCCACATCGGCTTCGCATCAGACTCCACCCGAACCTGATTCGCCACAAAAGCTGTGACCAACACTGCAAGCATCACCAAGTACGCATCCATGTTGTGCAAGTCACCGCCGCCGCCGATCTTGGTGCTGACAACCGCTCCGCCAATGAACAACATCCCCAGCATTGCAATCAACGCCAACCATCGCAATGGATAAAGAGAAGAAACTTTACCGCGCAGCATTTGATACAACGCTGCAAACATCGGAGCCGATACAAGCAATATCCCTGGCAGGATGCCCATGGGGAAGGTCTCATTCGGTAATAAGCGGCTCCAGATCAAATCGGAAGTGAAGCTCGAACCAAAGGCAGCGACATCGGCATTGCCAGAAATCTGAATATACACAAATTGGGAAACAAGCGCTGCTATAACTCCGCAGATACCCCATACAGCAGGTGTAAGCCAGTATCTCCAGCCTTTGTTATTAACGGGCGTTTCAAGAATATAAATTGCAATCGCCAACATCGCAGGGACGGGAAACCAGTTCACGCGGCTGATGCCTGCCCAAAGTGAAGCAAGGATGATGAACACCAAAGAACGCCATGGTTTGTTGACCGAAACGCCTGCCAAAACCAAAATCACCATCACATGCAAGTGATAGTAGACGGCACCTTGGAAGAAGAATAGAAATGCCCAAGCAGTGATAGCAAGATATTTCCATCCACTTGTGCGAGAGAAACGAGCCAGACTCAAAGATGCACCAAGCGTCAACCCAAACCATAAGAATGCCTGCCAAAAACGATGGAACCAGAGCGGCAGACCATCAAACAGGAAAGGAATAGAGAGAAGCAAATATCGAGAGGGATGAAGAAACGGAAGTGGAAGGTCCATCCCATACAATTTTTCAGAGAAAAACAACGAGGCATAGTAGTGACGCCCTGCCTCAGAATAACCCATTGAGAAAGGATTGGCAGAGGTGACAGCAAAAATGCCGTAGGTTTGATAGATCAAGCCTTGAGACAAAATAACAATAGCAAACGCAGAACCCCAACCCAACTTACGCAGAAACTTCAACCCAAGAGTCTGTGCCAGACTTACCCACAAGAATATCCACAAGATGGGCATAACTTGTGGAAGAGTATTTCCAAAAACATAAAGACGAAAAAGAATGATTAAAGCAAAGCTGAAGATGATAAGTAACGAATAAAACGTGATTTTTAGGGGAGCTAATGATTGGGTTTCGAGCTTATCGAACCAAGCAGCCATATTTTCCAAAAAAGAAGAGGAAGCCAGCCATAATGACAATACGGCCGTAACGGCAAAAACACCCACCAGTCCAATCCACTTGGATCGGAGGAGGATAATCTCTAATTCATTTGTACGTTGAATGGTTTGAAAAATGGCGCAAACGCTGACAATGGTCAGCGCCCATAACCAAACTTGAAGAAATTTTCGGGTAGAAACAAGTTCCATGTTTCTTTATCCATTCGTTTCTGGAGCATCAACCTTTTTCTCGTTCATCGCCGCCAAAATTGATGGCAAGAAGAATGCCCCCGGCAAACTAGTGAGAATGAACAAGAGGCGGGTAAGTAAGGCAATGGTCGCGCTTTCAGAAGACGTTAATCCACCCAACTGGACAAGTAGGAAAGTCATCGAAAGTTCCTGTACACCGAGTCCGTTAATAGAGATTGGAACAAGGGTGACGAAATAGGTCAGGGTGTACATCCCAGCTACGAGCCAGAAAGAGACGTGATGGTCAATGCCTTGCAAGAGCAGGTAGATCATCAAATAAATAAATATTTGATTCCCCAGTGTAGAGAGCAACGCGCCGCTTAGACCCAAGGGTTTCTTCATCCAGATGGAGAATGCTTCAAAAGTCCGCTTACCAAAATCCACTGCTTTTTGAAATAAACCTGCCAACGTAAAAGACTGAACTAAACCGCCACTTAAAGAAAATAGGGGAATCAATCCTAAAGGGAGAGCCAGTGCCATTCCCGCCATACCAATCAAACGGTCCACAACAAGTGAGGCGAGACAGATCGCACGGTCATAACCCATTTGCATAGCGCCGCCCAAACGAACCATATCCCCGCCAATTGTGGTTGGCAAAAAGTTGGAGGAAAAGTTGCCTGTAAACATCAACATAATGGCGCGTGATAATGGCATCTTCACCCCAGCCGAGCGAAGCAAGACAAACCAACGTGTCGCTGCGAACGTGCGAGAGATCAATAAAGCCACAAGGGCAAATAAAAAGTAAACTAGTGAAACTCGGCGAATTGCCGAAAACAATTCTCCATCCCCCTCTTCCTGGATCAAAATCAAAAGTAAAACCAATGCCAGAAGGCTGCCTAATCCGCGAGCAACCATCTGGCGATTTTCACGCAACCACTTAATCATTGTTTTTGATGTTGATCTTTGTGCGAACTGTGTACGTCGTTTTACGCTGCGACTCATGGTAGGTACGCGCCAAAAGTTCTGCGATCAAACCCATCAGCATAGACTGAAAGCCGAGAATGAATAACATCGTGCTTGTTTGAAAAAGCGGAGAACCTGTTACACCAACCAAAAAGAAAATGCGCCGAATAAAAAGATAGATCATGATCATGGCACTGATCGCCATTAACCCTAAACCGGCTCCACCAAATAAATAGATCGGTTTCGATGAAAAGCTAACCAAAAACTTTACAGTGAACAAATCAAGAACAACTTTTACAGTTCTTTCCAAGCCATATTTGGTCTTTCCAAATCGGCGGGGATGGTGATTGACAACGACTTCTGTAATACGCGCACCAACTGAATTTGCAAATACTGGAATGAACCGATGCATTTCACCATACAATCGAAACCCTTCCAATACCGGGCGGCGATACGCTTTCAACGTACAACCATAATCATGCAACTCCACGCCTGTGACACGCGAGATCAGTTTATTTGCCATCATGGACGGAAAATTACGGGTCACCGCATTGTCTTTACGCTGCTTACGCCATCCGCTGACAAGGTCATAACCTTCATCAAGTTTTGCTAAAAGCATGGGAATATCTGCCGGGTCATTTTGCATATCAGCATCTAACAAGATGATGATGTCGCCTTGTGAATAATCTAAACCGGCTGCAATCGCGGCAGTCTGCCCAAAATTACGGCGGAACGAAATCACCCGCACATGATCGGTGTCTTTTTGGGCATATTCTTGAAGGACAGAAAGGCTATTATCACGACTGCCATCATCTACAAAGATGACTTCCCAAGTCTTACCAAGGGAATTCATTGTTCCATAAAGAGCATCAAAAAGCATCGGGAGGTTATCCTGTTCATTATAGACAGGAATAATAAGAGAAAGGTTCATGGTAATCGTTGAAATATCCTTAATTCTGCACCTTCAACACACGAAGGAGACACAGTTGGTTTTGCAAATTCCTGAAATTCCTGCGGCGTGAGAAAACTTTTCCAGTTGGCGTAGCGCTTGGCTTCAATAATGAAGACATCCGCTTGAGCACGCCAACGAGCATCCAGTTCGGCGTTCCAGTGGCTGAAATAATACAGCACATCTGGGTCTCCGCCAATGTGGAAAGTATACCCATCATTGATCTGTGGTGGGAAAATACGTGCCTCTGGCACGTAGATCATCGGAGTATATGCATTGCCGCCGTCCCAATATACCAGACTCCCATCAGGAATGATCGAAGTAAGATAAGCTCCCAGCTCCTCATGGTTACGAATAATATCGGTCTTGCAGTCAATCTGGCTTGCGCCAAGATGAAGAATGGGAGAAAGGAGAATGCCGCTTATCAAGAATGTATTCGCAAGTACAAGGGCAAACCGCGACATATTTCTTTTCTTCCAAATTAAGAAAGCAATAAGAATAACAGCTATCCCTATAAAAAAACCAAGTGAAGCACTAATCCAACGCTTGATCTGCACAAGTGGCATATCAAAGCCATGTGTCAAAAAATCAACGATGGCTACAAAGCCAAGTCCACTAGAGCGAAGGCGCGGAATAACTGGAGTGTTTAAGAGTCCGCTACCAACCTGTTCAAACAAAGAATATCCGATCCCTGTAGCAATTATTAATGTGCTAAGCACAATTAAGGTTTGAACTACGGGCTTGGGATTCTGGTTCCAGGCATATGAAACAATGATGACAAAAAACAAAATTCCCAAAGGATCAAAGAAGCCAAGGTAATTTGAAAAACAAAATACACAGGAGTAACTTTCATATTGACTTGCTATTGCCGCCCAACCATGCATAGCAGCCAGTACAAAATAACTCACAGCGAGGAAAACTGCCGCTCGAATTGCAGGAACAGACTTCCACTGCGCACGAGGCGGAATTAATAAAAGTCCGAAAAAGCCGCCAACAAGTGGAATGAAATGAAAGCGTATTCCTTGGAAGAACGAATTCAGTCGCCCCCAAAAATCGATAGTAGGGTCCCAAATTGGAACGGAGTCTGCTGGAACACGAAAAGAATTCAGAAAAGGCGTTAGATTTTCAGGTAGCCATGGTGCCCAAATTGTTAGCACACGTGGCCAATACATGACATGGAATAACACAAAGAATAAAGAGGTTGTACCCAGTGCCCATATACCTTTTGACTTTCCATGTTGCCAAAAGACATATAAGATCATGAACGGCAATATCGGCACCACATTTTGACGAGCAAATACTGCCGCCGCCGCCAGAAACGAAGCAAGCATAATCTGCCAAAGCGGGCGTTCTTCTGATAAGACCAAGACGCAAACCCAAGCAAGAATACATGCAATAATCACTTCTGAGACGGCAAGAGCATAGAGCTTAATGATCATTGGGCTAAGTACAAAGAAATAAACAGTAAATGCCGCAAACCAATTGCCTGACCAACGGCGCGACACAATCCAAACTCCCAAAATAGTTAATAAGCTCAAGAATATTGAAAAATATCTTCCGGTGCGTAACCCCGCGCCGAAAATATATTCAGCAACACCCGGAATCAGAAATGCAAATGGAGCTTTGTTAGTCAGCGGACCGTAAGGCTCGAACGGTTTGTAAACCCCGTTCAAATAGAACATGCCTTTGATGAGGTAGGAACCTTCATCCAAGCTGCTGACCGTTGTATGAGCGTAGACAATTGCTTGGATTAAATACAGAATCGCCCCCACACCTGCCAGAACGAGCGGCAACCAAGAGGACAATTCTTTTTTGAACAATTTTGAAGAAATCATAAATAAAGCAAGTGACAGTCACTTATTGAGCAACTGTCACCTAATTCATTAACCTAATTTTTTATGGCGGGCGATATCTGAATCCACCATCATGGTCACAAGCTGTTTGAAGGAAACTTCTGGGTTCCACTTCAATTCATTTTTTGCCTTGCTGGGGTCTGAAATGAGCAGATCCACTTCAGCAGGGCGGTAGAAGCGCTCATCCACTATCACGAATTCTTTGTAATCCAAATCCACATGAGAGAAGGCAATTTCACAGAATTCACGCACAGAGTGTGTTTCGCCTGTACCAATTACATAGTTATCAGGGTGGTCTTGTTGAAGCATCAGCCACATCGCGCGGACGTAATCCCCCGCAAAGCCCCAGTCACGTTGCGCTTCGAGGTTGCCGAGGCGTAATTCCTTCTGCTTACCAAGCTTGATCTTAGCAACCGTATCAGAGATCTTGCGAGTCACAAATTCCAACCCACGGCGCGGACTTTCATGGTTGAACAAAATACCCGAAGTAGCGAAAATATCAAACGACTCACGATAGTTAACCGTGATCCAATGTCCGTACACTTTTGCCACACCATACGGGCTACGTGGGTAAAAAGGAGTCTCTTCCCTTTGCGGAACTTCCAAAACCTTGCCAAACATTTCGCTCGAAGATGCCTGGTAAAAGCGAATCTTCGGGTTCACAAAGCGAATGGCTTCCAACATGCGAGTAACACCCAAACCAGTCACATCGCCGGTGAGAGCAGGTTGCCCCCATGAAGTCGGCACAAAAGATTGCGCCGCTAAGTTGTAAATTTCAGTGGGCTTGTATTCTTCTAACAATGAAAGCAAAGAACCCTGATCCTGCAAGTCGCCTTGTAAGACAGTAATGTTGTCTAATAAATGTTCGATACGTTCAAAATTAACCGTGCTAGAACGGCGCACCATTCCAACAACTTGATAGCCTTTCGAAAGCAGGAGTTCCGCCAAATAGGAACCGTCCTGACCAGTGATCCCGGTAATAAGTGCAGTGGGCATTGTTTCTCCTAGGTTCAAAATTCAGACGCTGAATTATACACTATGTCTTCTATCTCGCCACGCTCCCCAACCGACGATCAAAACCCATACCCCCAAGATTAATGCCACCATTCCTGCAAACGGCAACTGGAATCCGACATGCAAATATCGATTCGCATACCATTGTGTAAAGATAGCTAAAAACACTAGTTCCATTGCGATCAAACGTCCAACCCAGGCATTCCGCATCTCTCGCCACCACACCCAAACATGCCCCGCCAAAATCGCCTGCCACATAAACAGGATGGTACGGTAACGTGGGTTATCCCATTGATCGCCACCACCTCGCAACGCCGTAAAGAGGATCCAAGCCCAAACTACAAAACTCAGCCACAAGAGGACACTTCGCTTCTTCCCAGTACTTGAGCTTGATACTGACCAAAAAGAAAGCATCAACGCTGGAAGCAACGCATACCAACCCGCCGCCCGCAAAATACCGATCACCTTCCAAATAATGGTAGTGGGCGCAATAACAATTGCAGGCAAAACCGGTTGCAAAACACCATAGATCATCACAAATGGCATCTGCATCCAACCGGGCATGTCTTCGAACAATTTCTGCACCCAACCCGACTCACGCTCGATCTTATACGAATTCCACTTGAATGATTCACGGATAAAGTTCTGTATCACCCCAAGCGGACCGCCCCCACCCAAGTTGCCGCGATCCAATGCAGATGAAAGCAAGAACAATCCTGCTACAAAGACGACTCCTAATACTAAAGCCACCCACCAGGGGAAACGTCCACGTTCGCTGGCGAAATACAACCATCCACCAAGGATAACCAAAGTAACCAACGCTACAGATGGAGAAACCAACAACATGCCCGCTATCCCAAGAGCGAGCCAAATTAATGACTTTTTCTTATGATTGATGTTCCAGTCTACAAACCCCCACAAACAAAAAGTGCTAAATGCCAACAAGTACGGTTCACGCATGGCAACTCCGCCGAGTAGCAAACTTTCTGGGTACAAGGCAAAAACCCATCCGGCGGCAAGAGCCGTCTTTTCATCCCATTGCAAAGAGACGGCCCGCCACAAAAATGGCAGTCCCAATGCACCCATCAACGCAGATATTAATACTAGCAGCAATACACGATGAACATCTGGCGAAAGATAACGATAGATAAACGCACTAAAGGCGAGTAAACCGCCATACTGGTCATATGCGAAGCGACTGTTGAACGCATCCAGAATAGGACGGTCTGAAACTGCTAAATCCCAAGCTTGAGCATCGCGGCGGTACGCATCGGTATACGTAAAGCCAGCACTCTGTTCCTCATCCCCGGCATGACCAAAAACAGGCAAGGCTAGATAAGTCGTCACACCGCCGATAAAACGAATGGCAAAAGCGAGGGCAACCATCCACGCCAGTGTTTTTCCACCGCCCGCCCAACGCGTGAATAAGGAAAGAAGAAGAAATGTAAGTAGAAAAATAAATGAAAATCCGAGCCAGCCTATAAACCAAGTCCCCGGTTGGATGCTGGCAAGCGCCGCCCCTACCACTAAAGACAAAGGCAATCCCCATAAAAAATCGCGATATATGAAAGTCTTCATAGCCTCACTTTTACCATGAAACAATCTACCGGTGTCTAAGGCTCGCAGCCAATCACTTGATATATCTTTGCTGAAGGTAAAACAAAAGCAGAAAAATACCAATTCGGATGCATATCTAGCTCCGATGAATTAAAGCTTTCAGGCATTCCGCCCACATAAATGTAATCAACACCATATACACATAATTCAGCATAAGTACTTTTTATATCAAAAGAAATATTATGATCTGCAAAAGCAGTCTCTTGAGAAAGTAGTGGTGAAAGCCAAATCCCTGCATCAACGCCAACTGGCGGCTGACTACTCTCAACTACATTTATATATAAATTACTGGAGGCAACTAATATTCTCTTATTGGATAAGAGCGATTCTTCCAACCAAGAAAAAGCAGCAATATCATCTAATGTCACAAAACGGCAACAAGACGATGTATAAAATCTGTAATTTATAGCGACATTACTTATAACTAAAGTGAATAAAACAAAAGGTATAAAAAAACGAAATATTGGTTGACTGGTATTAAGATGGCGAAACAGTTCCATCAAAGATGCTATACCCAGCCCACCCAAAGCGGAAAGAGGAACTACTACAAACATTTGTACAAAAGGTCGGTCTAACAAAGTCTGCAATCCTATAGTAGGTAAGGATACAGGGATAAATAAACACAGCATAATTATTACCAGCCACATAATCAAAAAAAAGCTTTGCTTGGTGTAATGAAGAGTAGAGACAAATGTTAGCCCAAGAATAAGTAGCAACATCCAAAAATCATCATGAAAATAGCTTTTGATAAGAGGATTTAAGACCACAGAATTACCTACAAAACTTAGCAATATGCCAAGAAAAAAAATAGCTATACAAAACCCAGCCAAACGACAAACCGAATTTAGACGGTTCCACCATGATGTAATAAAAAAAGCAATAAGAATTGAGCCAAAAACTATTAAAGTTCTGGAATGAATAAAGACAGAAATAAGAGCTACCGCTACCAGTAAAGCAAAAAATATTCTATAAACTCGAAACTTATCCTTACGATAAAAAATGTAAGCAAGTCCAAAGACAAATAACATCGCCATCAATCCTAACAAAGCAGGATACTTTCCCCAATTCATTGAATATGCTGGCATATGAAAACCAAATGTACATATCAAACAAGCAAAAATAGCAGATAAACTTGATCCAGTCTCCCTCTTCACCACAAAAAAAAGAGAAAAGCTCAAAAAAGCCAGCATGATCTGTCCAAAAGAAAGCATGAAATCAATCACATCGACATGCAGAAAAACCGAACAGAGTGCTGAAATAAAATGAAAGCCTACATGATAAAAAACATCTTTTAGTCCATTAGAAATCACACCAATTCTATATGAATCAATAATCAAGCTTATGAGATGGTAATGTTCTGCAGAGTCAAAGTACGATGGCAGAAACAAGTCCTTCAGAAATGCAAAACGTAAGACAATAAATATGCTCAAGAATAAAGCAAAGCAAAGAACCGTCACTAAATTGATTTTTTCTTGAAATATAAAAAAACTTGAAAAAGAAATTACCAAAACAAGGAATACTCCCCCAATAACTATATTCGTGAATAGTGAAATTATAAAAGTAAGGATCGAAAGTAACAAAACAGGAAAAACCCAACCTGTAGCCCCAAGGGTGAGAAGCTCGATTTCTGTTAGAGGCTTTACCGTTCGCTGCAACAAGGCTCTAATGACGAATATTCCCCAAAAACATAAAGCAAGAATAATAAACACTGCCCAAATATGATTAGACAATGCATAGACACCATCAAGCCATAAAGACATTTATGGATAACTTGGATAAGAAGATTGTGGTGTCAGTGTCTCAGTCTCAACAATATCGCCAGATGCTGTTAAAGTAGCAGTAGCAGTACCAGTTTCAAAGGGTGTTGAATTGTTATCTGCCGCTATACTAGGCGTTGATTCAATGTTGATGTTAGGAGTGCTTACTGAATCTGACCCTCCAACCACAGGAGTAGTAACCCGAAATGCAATCAACGTAAACTCTCCTTCTGCAAGGAGAAAATTATCTTCTTCAGAAAAGATATGGATATTAAAACCTTCCCCTAAGTTTAATGGGGATCCCGTGCAATATACGCTCGTCTTTACATCAAGATTCCATTTGCATTCAAATCTTTGTTTTCCAGATTGTCTAATCACTTCTAAATAAAATACTGGATACCTTCTTATAGGCACATACAAGTTAATAACCGTATTACCGAATGCATCACGTCCAAAAGACACTACACACAAATCTATGAATTCTGCGCCGCAATAACCAAAAGATACAGGCTCGGCAGTTGGAGTAGGTTCGCTTTGATGAAATATTGTCCATCCCCCGCCAATCAATGCAACGGCACAAATAAATAAAACTATTAGTGCAACCAACGCTAATATCACAATGCGTTTGGGGTCTGAAAGAATTTTATTCAACATCATACCCATTCTACCATCGCAAAATTCTGCAAATTAATGTGTATATAATTTACCTTCAGGAGCTAAAATGACTTTATTTGAAACACAACGTTTATTAATTCGCCATCTTGAATTGACTGATACGGACTCCATGTTTGCCATCTTCAGCCTGCCCGAAGTGACAAAATGGATGGGCGATGGGAGCCCGCTCACTCGTGAACTTTGCGAAAAGTGGATCGAAGTTTCGCAAAAGAATTACGCCACCAAAGGCTTTGGTGCTTCGGCGGTGATCGAAAAATCGACCCATGAATTTATTGGCTGTAGCGGCATTGTTTACGACTCTGAACGACAAGAGCCGGAGATCATCTATGCCTTTCAGCCCAATGCATGGGGCAAGGGCTATGCCAGCGAACTGGTGCCTGCCATGTTAAATTACGGGCTGACCCAATGCGGATTGACTTACATCCTTGCCACGATCGCAGAACCGAACAAGGCATCTGCTCATGTGATAAAAAAAGCGGGCATGCAATTCGTCGCCAAAGAACCAAACCCTGATGGTCACATCACCCTTGTTTATCGTATCGAAAAAGGAAAATAAAATGCCTATTGTTGAAACCTCCACACCACCCAACACCCCGACCCCGATCGGACCGTATAACCACATCGCCAAGGTTGGCAACTTCATCACCATCGGCGGGACAGCAGGTGTGAACCCAGCTACAGGTCAACTCGCCGGAGATGACGTATTCTCTCAGACTGCACAAATTCTCGACTCGTTCAAGGTGATGTTAGAGTCCGTGAACTCTGACTTGCAACATGTCGTTCACATCAATATATTTCTGCAAAACATGAGCGACTTTGAAGAAATGAACCGCGCCTACGTCAGCAAAATGGGAGACCATCGCCCCGCGCGGACGGTCATCGGCGTGAACGAACTCCCCAAACCCGGCGTGTTACTCACGATGAACCTGACGGCGGTGACAAAGGATTAAACCATGCAAGACTTTCCACCCATCCAAACCGAACGCCTAACCCTACGTCCTTTTCAAGCGGATGACCTTGACTTCACTTTCCTACATTTCAGCGATCCGCAAGTGGCACGATATCTTTTGGATGAGCCGCCCGTTACAGAGATGTCTCAGGCGCAGGAAATTGTGCAGTTCTATTTGGACTCAGCGAACAAACCCTATAACCGCTGGATGATTGTCACCAGAGCCAATGGTCAACGCATTGGCACCTGCGGCTTCCACAAATGGAACAAATCCCATCAACGCGCCGAGATCGGCTACGACCTCAGCCCGAAAGCATGGGGACAAGGATATATGCAAGAGGCACTATCAGCGGCTATTCAATTTGGGTTTACGCAAATGAATCTTCATCGTATTGAAGCCTTGGTGTATCCAGACAATGCTCGTTCCCTTCACTTGCTACATAAATTGGGCTTCAAACAAGAGGGCGTGTTGCGCGATTATTTTTATCTCGACGGAAAGTTTTATGACCACACAATGCTTTCTCTTATAAGAGCATAAAGAAAAACTCCGAGGCTATGCACCTCGGAGTTTTTCTTCTAACAGACTCATTACCCGCTCTTCGCGCTTCACCCAAGTCAACTGTTCCACATCCAAACGGGCTTGTTTTCCCAACGCCAAGCGGCGCGGTTCATCCGCAAGCAATTTCTCAATCTCCAATCTCCAATTCCCAATTACCGATTCCCAATTCCCCGCCTCACAAAACACTGCATTGCTCTCATTCAACACTTCCCGAATCGAATCCAAATTCGCCGAAACAATTCCACGCCCCGCTGCCATGTACTCGAACATCTTCATCGGGTTGATCACCTCGGCAATGTCCTGCCCGCTCGAAGCCTCAATCGAACGCGAGTACGGCATCAACAGCACATCCGCCGCCGCCTGATACAGCGGAATCGACTCATGCTTCACGAAACCGGTCATCGTCACATTGGACATCTTCGCTTCGGTTAGTTTATTTTTCCAAAAATCCACCAACTCGGGCGTGCCGCCCACCCATAAAAAATTGATATCGGGCATTTGCTTGGCGAGTTCAAATAATAAGTCCGCGCCACGACCTGGGTAAATGTGACCTGTGAAGCCAACTGTCAACCCCTCTTTCAAATTTAATTGACGACGCGCCTCTACCGGACTTGGCAAACCCGCATACTTTTCCAACTCGACGCCGTTCGGCGCGAGCAACAGCGCTTCATTCGGGAACCTGGAGTTGGTCGAGCGCTCCAAAGCCTTTCTCAACGTTGACGTGGTAACCGTCATCACCTTGGGCGTGTTCCGTTTCCAAAATTGCCCAAGCCACCATGCACCTAGTCGTCCTGAATTATCCGCGTGCATTTCGAGCACCACGGGATAGCCCATCCACGCGCCCAATGCCGCTGACTGAGGCAACCAGGTGTAAATTAATTCAGCACCAAATTTCTTGGCAGCTCGCTGGGCATGGACGATAAAGTCGAGGCGTTTGAGTCCGCCGATGGATGGGAGCAGTTCAAGGTCCGGTATGAGGCGTAAGCCGTAATGCGTGAGGAGAGTCTCACGATTCACGGCATCCGTTTCTTTGGGAGCAAACATCTTGATATCATGTCCCAATTGAATCAAAGCCTGAGCGACCTTCATCGCCTGAATCGAGTTTGCAGTTAGAGATGGAATTCGGGAGTTAGTGATGAGCGCTATTTTCATTATGTTGAATCTGCCTCACTCCGCGCAATGCCATAATGCCAACGGAGGTAATGTAATAATACGAAAGCAATGCACCTGCCGCAACAATGCCATATGTTGGCACCAACCAGAACGAAAGTACAAGTTTCGTAATGCCAGCGAACAGGGTAATGTAAATTGGGAATTCAGGTAAGCCTTGAGCCAGCAAAAGCGGACGATTCCAAAAGAGGATGTAATTGAAGACAAGACCAATCGTCAGCGCGACAAGCGCCGGGTAGGCATTGACGAATCTCTCACCAGAGTAGACGAGAATGACCCAACGTCCTAAAAAGATATAGGCAGCGCCGAGCAAAATATTATATGCAAACGAGAAGGCTGTGATCTTGTTGAGAAAGCTTTTGAGTTTGTTCCATGCCTTTTCGGTGACCAGACGACTGATCTCTGGGAAGGTTACATGAATAAGCGGGTCGGCAGGTATGGCGAGGAAATACACAAGGTTATATGCCACGCGATAATATCCAACGGCTGTGGTATCGAGAAAAAAACTAACCCAAAGCACTTCACTCTCGCGAAAGATCTTGATGATGGTCGCGCTAACATTGGAACTGATGGAGAAGCGAAAAATCTCGCGCCATGAATCAAGGACTGAAAAAGAGTGTCGCCACCATCCACTGCCCAAGGCTTTATGAATTTGCACTTGCGCTGTAAAGAACATGCCTAACCCCAGAATAGTCTTGCCAACTAAATAAGCAATCAGTACTGTGACAAGCGTGCCATTCAAAAAGAATGCACCTGTGATAATAAGTAGAGTGAAAATACTTTGAATGAGGTTGATCACCCCTAACAAATGAATACGCCCAGTGATCTGAAGAATACCTGTAGATGTTTCTGTGTTGAAATTTGCCAGTAAACCAATGGCAAATAAAGTGAACATCCATGCTGTGCCAGGAGTCTTGGCGGAATAGGTTTCGGCAAGACTTGCTGTGAAAAGCACCACAAAAAACGCCAGTAGCGAAACAGCGGCTTCGGTCAATACAGCGGCCTTGAGCAAGGCTGCGGCTTTTCCCTTTTCTTGCTTATTTAGGTAATCTCCACCATAACGGACGATGACCTCATTCATGCGAAACGAAAAAATACTATTAACCGTTGCAGGGAACGCTATTACCAGACCGATGAGACCGTATCCGGCGGGTCCTAGTAAACGGGTTGCCATGATGCCTTGCACCACACTTAATCCCATAGCAATGGTGTTATTGCTGAACAATGATCCGCTGGAACGAATCACTTTGGCAAAGAGCGGGTCGTTCTTGAATTTTGAGAGGAGGGACATTGGGAGAAATTATAAACGCTTACAAAAAAGACCTCGGAGGTTTTGAAAACCTCCGAGGTCTTGGTGTCAGAAACAACTACGGCGTGAGAATGTCCTTTGCCCACTCGCGATTCTCGTTATACCATTCGATCAGTTTTGTAACGCCGGTTCGCATATCAATCTTGGGCTCCCAACCAAGCAAGGTTCCGGCCTTGGTCACGTCTGCCTGATTCGTCAGCATATCCGCGGGGTTTGGGGGACCATATTTCACATCCGCTTTTTTACCAATGATATCTTCCATCAGTCTGATCAAGTTAATAACGGTGATGACCTCATGCCCACCAAGGTTGAACACTTCAAATCCCACCGGCTTGAGCGCTAGAATCGTGCCACGGGCGATATCGTCAATGTACGTGAAGCCGCGCGAATGATTCCCGTCCCCATTAATGCGCACCGGTTTCCCTTCACTGATCCATTGCACGAAACGGAGATGAGCAAGGTCAGGTCTCCCTGCCGGACCATATACCGTGAAAAATCTCAGAATACTAATATCGATTCCATATAGATGATGATAGGAATGTGCGAGTGCCTCCGCGCCTTTTTTGCTGGCGGCATAAGGCTGCATCGGTTCACTGCTGGATGCGGTCTCTGGTGTAGGGTAAGGTGGATTTTCGCCGTAAATGCTGGAGGTAGACGCCATGACAAACTTTTTACAGCCATACTGATGGCAAACTTCTAACATATTGAGCGTACCCATCACATTAGATTCAAGAAAGACCCACGGGTTTTCTACGCTAAAGCGTACACCTGCTCGCGCTGCCAGATGAATCACGCCATCAAGCTTTTCATCCCTGAATAATTCAATGCAAGATTTATCAGAAATATCCTGTCGATGAAATTTAAATCCCGATAGTGTTTGAAGTTTCTTCAAACGAAATTCTTTCATGCGTGGGTCATAAGCGTCGTTAACGTTATCAATGCCAACAACTGTATGCCCTTGCTCAATAAGCATTTCTGAGGTCCGCGCACCTATGAAACCAGCAGCGCCCGTTACAAGATAATTACCCATAAGAATTAGAGCCGCTCCACATTTGCAAATCTGCCAAGCTTGCCAGTTGCATTTCGCGAGTCAAATACAAATTTGGCAGATTCAATAATCATTTTGTAATCGTACATTTTATGATTAGTAATCACTACAACTGCATCTGCTTCTTTTACAGATTTCATCATATCTGTAACGCTATCCAAGTGCCAACCTTCAAATTCATGATGAATGTGAGGAATATACGGATCATGATATTCAACCAGAGCACCTTTTTTGCGTAACAGACCAATCACATCCAAAGCTGGCGATTCGCGCACATCATCAATATCGGGCTTATATGCCACACCTAACACCAAAACTTTTGAACCTTTCAAGGTCTTACCAAGGTCATTCATCGCTTCAAGCACACGTCCAACGACATAACGCGGCATGTTGGTATTAATTTCAGATGCCAATTCAATGAACCGCGCATTGTAGTTAAATGAACGCATTTTCCATGAAAGATAAAGTGGATCGATAGGGATACAATGCCCGCCCAACCCCGGTCCCGGTGTGAACTTCATAAAGCCGAAAGGCTTCGTTGCAGCAGCATTGATTACCTCCCACACATCTACACCAAGGTATTCACACATAATCGCCAATTCATTGACCAGACCAATATTGATCATGCGAAACGTGTTTTCCAAAAGTTTTGCCATCTCGGCAGCCTCGGCTGAACTGACTCGATGAACAATATCAATGGCACCTTCATACCAGGTAGTAGCGACTTCGCCACACGCTTCCGTAATTCCGCCCATGACCTTGGGAGTATTTTTGGTTGTATAGTCCTCACGTCCAGGGTCAACACGCTCTGGTGAAAAAGCAAGGAACCAATCTTTGCCAACTGTCAAACCATGTTCCACACCAAGTTTTGGTAGTAGGAGCTCCCGTGTTGTACCTGGATATGTGGTGGATTGCAATACCACCACCACACCTTTGTGCATGTACTTGCTCAACTCTTCCATTGCCGAAACAATGAAAGACATATCCGGGTCACCTGTTTGACGTAAGGGAGTTGGGACACAAATACTAACTGCATCCATTTCTTTTAATACTGAGAAATCAGTAGTAGCGGTCAACATGCCACTCTTAACCAATTTCGCAACAGATTCCGTTTTGACATCCGGAATATACGACTCACTTTTGTTCAACGCATCGACCTTGCGTTTATCTGGGTCCACACCTGTGACTTTGAATCCCGCCTCTCCAAATACCACTGCCAAAGGCAGCCCCACATACCCCAAGCCAAGAATTGCAACCTTTGCATTCTTCTCTTTCAGTTTTTTGATCAAATCATCTTTGATAGACATATTTTTTACCTTCAATTTCAAAATAGACTTAACTGTTGTGGCTTTTCAGAAGCCTGAACAACCACCGTTCTTTTCTTTTCAACGATCTTTCTACCCAGTGCAGAACGAGCCTCATTTAGTTGATCTGGGAGTTTTGCAAAATCAGCCAAAATAGACGGGCGCAAGGCAGGCTGATGAAGCGCTGCAGCTGGGTGATACATAGGAATGATAAACCTTCCCTCGATATTTTGCATCTGCCCATGAACAGAAGTGATCTTTGCGCCAGGAAAATACTTACCCATCGAAATACGACCTAAGGTCACAATGATACTTGGATTTATAGCTTCGATCTGCCCTTCAAGATATTCACTACATGCCATCAATTCTTCAGGTTGCGGGTCACGGTTGGCGGGTGGGCGGCACTTGACCACATTGGCAATAAAGACATCAGCACGTGTCAGCCCCGCTTGCTCCAGAAGTTGATCCAAAAACTTACCAGATGCTCCCACGAACGGACGTCCCTGCTCATTTTCATGAAAACCCGGACCTTCTCCAATGAACATGATCTCCGCGTCTGCCGGACCTTCACCCGTCACTGCTTTTTTGCGCGACTCATGCAAGGCACACTTCGTGCAAACAGAAACTTCACGGGCAATTCGGTCAAGGGTCTCAACAGCAGACATTCAGTCTCCTTGCAGATGCATTAGATTATTCAACGACATCAAAATGGCATCTTCATTATTATCTTTGTAATATTCTTTCCTGCGTCCATCTTCTACAAAACCTAAACTACGGTACATGTTCAAAGCCACTTCATTCGTCTGGCGAACTTCAAGAAAGGCACGGATCAACCCTTCTTTTCTTGCCGCCAAAAGGGCATAGACAAGAACCTTCTTTCCAATTCCCAGCCCACGATAATCAGGATGAGTAGCGATCGTCGCGACATGCAATTCATCGATAATCATCCAACCGACCATCATGGCAGCAATACGACCATCCACTTCAGCCACCCAACAGCGTGAGGTAAAGTTTTCATCTAACTCATATTGAAAGGAACGTTTCGGCCACGGGAGCGAAAAAGATACCTGATCGATCTCGATCACCTGCTCTAAATCTGCGTGGATCATCTTACGAATTAGAACTTCTGCCATAATCGTTATTGAATCGGTGTGCCTGCTACATGCAAATAGATCGGCGCAAGAGATACAGCATCGTCGGCGTCATCATCTTGCCAGCGCGCCCAAGCCAACTCTGCCAACACAGCGGGTCTGCGCACACACAAAACCGGAGATGCTACTTGCAAATGCTTTATCTTGGAAACTTTCTTTCTCTCTTCGGATGTTAACTCACCCGCAATCAACGTTGGACTCTCGAACTGACTCAACATCTCATCCAGTGTTCCGCTTCTTACGGGACCCTCAGCCTGCCACTGCCCATCGACACTTTGATACACGCCGTAAGCAACTCGCGTTCGCCCGGCTTGCAGAACAGCCACCAACGGATTCTCTGAAATGGGTTGCGCCGCCGCGATCACATCTAATGTTGAGATGCCCATCACCGGCAGGTTGCGAGCTAAAGCGATGCCTTTTACCAAAGACAACCCAACTCTCAAACTCGTGAATGACCCTGGCCCGATAGCGACGCCCAAAGCGTTGACAGAAGCCATGGTCACGCCGCAGCGTTTCAAAAGTCCAGAAAGAGCCGGGGAGAGCTCGGTAGTGTGATGCTGTTTGGTCGTCCACATCATCTCGCCGAGGACTTGGTCACCGTCATATAAAGCCAATCCAACCAATGCTGTAGAGGTATCTACTGCTAGAAGCATATTAACCTCCCACCACAGATTGACGAATGGAGTCTAAGAGATGATCGTAGCGTTTGCCGTGCGCGTGGAAATTCATTTGGCGGTGTTCTTCGGAAAGATGTTCAAGCCGGATGTGCAAATGCTCGGCGGGGATAAGATCGCCCAAGCGTTCGGGCCACTCGATGATGAGTGCCCCTTCAGCGAGCATAGAGTCGAGGTCGAGTTCCTCAGCCTCGGGCACGGTTTCGAGCCGATACGCATCGAGGTGAAAAAGTTGGGCACTGTCGGCACGTCGATATTGATTGACCAGAATAAACGTGGGGCTTGAAACAGAATCGAGCGAGCCCCAACCTTGCGCCAACCCCTGGGTGAAGGTGGTTTTGCCCGCACCAAGGTCACCTTGTAAACAAATAATATCGCCCGCCTGAAGCAAATTGCCAAGGCGCATGCCAATTCTTCTGGTTTGTTCGGGGCTTCTGCTGAAAAACTCCAGCATGTGGGCATCAAGGATGGACATCGGGTTGGAATTATACCCCCCAGCATTACGGGGTACGCATTTCAGAATACGTACCCCGTGAAAAATTATTTCTTCTGCCCAGGCAGTATCTTGTTAATTTCCTTGGTAAGTTTTTGCGGAAATTCGTTGATCTCTCTTGAAATTCTTTGAGGAATTTCGTTCAATTGTTTTGGAATCATGCGTCTGAATAGATTTCCGCGCCAATTTTGAAGGATGGCTTCCATATACAGTTTTTCCAGCGCTTTGACCTGCGCTTCAATGGAATATTTTTCACTTAGCTCGAGAGAATGTGCGCCAAAGCGCTTTAATCGTTCACGGTCTGGGAGCAGGTCGGCAAGCACATCGGCGTATTTTTTCACATCAAGCGGAACGGTATAGCCGTTCTGCCCATCTTCAAGCATGCCTTCAAAAGCCTCATCTTGCACAGCGACGAAGGGCAAGCCAGAGGCAATCGCCTCAATGACCGAGATAGGATGAACTTCGGTGGTGGATGCGGAAAGGAACACATTGGCATCATGAAAAATATCGGGCAAGTCTGCACGGTTGACCATACCGAGGAAGTGGATACGGTCTTTAGCACGGGTGGCATTTGCCTTTTCTTCCACATGCTTGCGGGCGCCGCCATCCCCGGCAAAGACGAGATGCGCGTTGGGAACGCGATCTGCAATCAGGTCGAAGGCTTCGACAATGAAATCAAGGCGTTTCTCCGGGTCCATGCGCCCGACGGTGAGCATAATTGGGGCATCGGCACCCAACCCCAGTCTCTTTCGCAAGGCTCCGGGATTCTTGACCGTTTTGAACATGCTTAGGTCAATTCCATTCGGGATGACCGTGATGGGCTGTTTCACTTTTTGATTCAAAAGCAGGCGATAAAACTTTGGCGAAGGGACGATGATTTGATCGCCTAAATCTGTGGATGCTTTGCTAAACCATGCTGCTGCGTATTTGATAATGCCCGTGTTGCCAATGAACTTGATGTAATGGGTGTAATCAGTAATGGACGTGTGATAGGTGTATATGAGGGGCAATCGTTTGGTAGAAGCTGTAAGATATGCCAGCAATCCCACACTTGCCGGGCTGTGGGCATGAAGCACGTCGAAATGTTTGCGTGTCAACTTCCATGTAGAGCGCGGAGTTCCCAGCACCGCCACGTAAATAGGCGGATTGTTCAAGTACTTGAGCGAAGGTAGGCGCATAACGTTCGGTTCGTCATCTTTATAGCCGGGGAATTTTGGCGCAAAGATAGTGACTTGATGCCCGCGTTTCTTTAATCCTTCCGAAATCATCTGTAAAGAGACCGAAACACCGTTCACTTGTGGGGCGTAGGTATCGGTAAATAAACCAATGCGAAGTGACCCAATGGGGAGATTTGTATTCTGTGGATCCATGTGTGCTCCTTGTTTGTCTCTATCTACGTTTTATTTTCTTCTGAGTCTCTTTGTTTTTCCCGTTCCTGTTGAGACAAATTCGTTTTCATGCGTTTTGTCAGTTCGCGGCGGGTAAGCATCACCCGATGCTGACAGCCATTGCATTCCAAACCGATATCTGCGCCGAGCCGCACCACGGTCCATTCGTAAGAGCCGCAGGGGTGTGGCTTGCGCAAACGCAGGTGATCTTTCATTTGAAGGTCTGGAAGCATGGAGAAGATTATATACCAACAAGACCTGACAGGTTTTTAAAGCCTGTCAGGTCTGTTTCTGATATGAGAAATAGTTCTCACCTGCCATGCGAAAACTTTCCTTGAAGGAATTTTCATTACGAACATAATAGAAAGCGTAGAAGCGAAACGGAGGCAGACATGAACAAAGATTTCACAGTCAAATTCTGGGGCGTGCGCGGCAGTTACCCGACACCAGGCGCAAACACCGTCAAATATGGTGGCAATACTTCTTGCGTGGAAATCAACGCGGGCGGACGCACCATCATCCTCGATGCGGGCACGGGCATTATTCCGCTTGGGCGCGAGCTTGCCAAAAAGCCCAACCTTGAATTGCTGATCCTGTTCAGCCATCTGCATCACGACCACACGCAGGGTTTTCCGTTCTTCGTGCCTGCTTATATGCCAAAAGCCAAATTGCATATTTACGGTCCCGGCGGCACGGCAGAGACGGTGAAGCATGTGCTTGAGCACAATCAATCTTCAGACACGTTCCCAATCTCGTTACGCGATATGGCATCGAACAAGGATATTCAGTCGTTGCGCGAGTCGCAGGTCATTGTATGGGACGAGGATGGAGTTCGGGTTCACGAATCAAGCCCAAGTCCGAGTCCTGAGGCGGTGGTCATCCGCATCCATAAATCGCATGCGCACCCCGGCGGCGTGTATCACTATCGCATTGAATATCAGGGCAAGTCAATTGTGTATGCGACGGATACTGAAGGCTATGTGGGCATGGATCGGAAGTTGATTCATTTTGCGCGCAATGCCGATGTGTTGATTCACGATGCTCAATATTCAGACGATCATTACTACGGAGCCCTCGCCGGATTCCCATCCACGCAGGGATATGGGCACTCGACAGCAACAATGGCAGGACAAGTTGCCGCCTCTGCCGAAACGGGACAGTTGATTCTGTTCCATCACGACCCAGCCTACGCCGACGATTGGGTGACAGCACAAGAACATGCTGCACAACATGTGTTTCCAGATTCGTATGCCGCATACGAAGGATTAACGATCAGGCTTTCGAAGCCTGCCGACGAGACTGAAAATCGCGAAAGGGTTTCGGCTTCGAAAGTCTCTAGAGAAAGAGAAGTAAAATATGTTTCGCATGGTTGAACTTAAGAAAGACGACACTCGCAATTTACTTTCTGACATCCGTTTGTTTGAAGGGCTTGCCCCAGCACAATTAGACTGGGTAGCTCACCGCGCACATCGGCGTGTGTTCCCGAATGGAAAGAATGTCATGCTGGTGGAGCAGCCGGGTGAAACCGTGTACGTCATCTTGCATGGAACAGTGAAGGTCTACACCGAGCAAGGCGGGCGCGATGCAATCTTGTCCATTTTGGGTACGGGCGATCTCATTGGCGAGATGAGTTTGATCGACAGTGTGGGTCGCTCTGCCAGTGTGGTGACTCTCGAAGACTCGCTCATGCTGTGGATGGACAAGACCACCTTCTTTTACATGCTCGATAACTTCCCGCCTGTGGCGCGTAATTTAGTGAAGATCCTTTCGGCGCGGGTGCGGCTTTCGGACCAGATGATCCAATCGCTTGCGACGCTCGATGTGAACGGACGGGTGGCACGTCAACTACTGGCGTTTGCTGAACGCTACGGTCGCGAAATGGACGGTGGTGTTAAGATCCGCATCGCCCTCACCCAAAGCGACATCGCCGACCTCGTGGGAGCCTCACGCAAACGTGTGAATCAGACGATGGTCCTTTTCAAAGAACAAGGGCTCGCCACTACTGATAGTGATGGTCACATCATCATTCAAGATAAAGCAGGTCTGACAAGATTTTGTGAATAGTCTTATAGTCAAGTAGTCGAATAGTCTCATAGTCATACAGCCGTGGAGTATTCAACTCTGCGGCTGTTTTTTTGACCATGCGACCCACAGACTAAAAAAACTACCCGACTAACAGACTACCCGGCTATAATCCGCCCATGACCGATTACAACTTCTTCCACCCAACCGAAGTCCGCTACGGAGACTTGGACCCGCAGGGACATGTCAATAACGCAAAATACCTGACGTATTTCGAACAGGCGCGTGTCTACTATTTCATGAAGCTTGGTCTATTTAGCAAAGACCAATCCTTTATGGAAATTGGCGTGATCGTGGCAGATATTCACATCAGCTATCATGCGCCCACTCATTATGGTGACAATATCAAGACCGGCGCGAAAGTCACCAAAATCGGGAACAAGTCGATGACGGTAGAGCAATGTGTGGTCAATGCGGATACTGGCAAAGTGATGGCAAGCGGCGAGGTGGTACTAGTCACCTTCGATTATGAAGGTTTGAAGACCATCCCTGTGCCAGAAGATTGGAAGAAGAAGATAAGTGAGTTTGAAGGTTTATAAGAATCATGTCATACTGAGCGAAGCATCTCTACCCATGAGAGTAGAGACCCTTCGCTGCCGCTCAGGGTGACAACAAGAGGAACCCCATGTCTCTCCCAAAAATTGACGAAACGTACTTTACAAATTTTCTCGTTGACCTGCTCAACATCCCTTCGCCGACAGGGTTTGCCAGCGCGGCGATTGACTTTGTTGAAAAAGAACTATCCAAGTACAAGCAATTGAAACTTTCGCGCACCCGCAAAGGTGCACTCGTTGCAAAATGGGAAGTAAAGTCTGATCTTCCTCCCGTTGCGTTGACTGCCCATGTGGACACGCTCGGGGCGGTTGTCAAAGAGATCAAAAGCAACGGGCGTTTACGGTTGAGTCGCATTGGCGGGATTCAGTGGCCGACAGTGGAAACCGAAGGGGTATGGGTCTTTACCGCCAAAGGCGAAAAGATTCGCGGCTCGGTTCTCATTGATGTGGCATCGGGTCACATCCACAATGGACCCGATCTGCCGCGCGATGACAAGCATTTGGAAGTACGCCTCGATGCACGGACCACATCCGAAGCAGAGACTCGTGCTTTGGGAATCAACATCGGTGATTGTGTGGCGTTCGATACGCGCACCGAAGTGACCAATGGATTCATCCGCTCGCGCTTTCTCGATGACAAGGCTTGTGTGGCAAATCTCGTCGCGGCGATTAAGTCGATGGTGGAATCAGGTCAAAGTCCGGTGCGAAGCGTGTACTTCCACATCTCAAACTACGAAGAGGTGGGGCATGGCGCGGCGGCGGGCATCCCAGATGATGTGGCAGAACTGGTCACCGTGGATATGGCAGTGGTGGGGTCTGGTCAGGAGTCGGATGAATTCCATACGACCTTGTGCATCAAAGATAGCGGCGGACCGTATCACGAAGGCTTGAATAAAAAATTGCGCGGCATTGCCGAGAAGCATGGCATTCCATATGTGACCGATGTCTATCCGTTTTATGGTTCAGACGGCGAAGCCTTTTGGCGAGCAGGCGGTGACGTGGCGCTCTCGCTCATCGGTCCCGGCATCGACGCGTCGCACAACTACGAACGCGCGCACATGGACGGCTTGAATGCGACCACGAATTGGATCATGGCGTATCTCTTAGAAAAGTAGTTTCGCTGCACAGGAAATTTAATAGAACGCTAACGTAAAGAGACAGCTCGATATGTCATCCTTTTATTAGAATTCAAAATAGGAATCGGATATGTCCCTTGACACAATTGAAGCCAAAATCGGCTCGCTCGCACCAGACTTCAAGCTGACCGCCACCAATGGGCAGTCAATTTCGCTGACAGATTTTCGTGGAAAAAGCAGTGTAATCGTGTTCTTCATCCGCGAAACAACCTGCCCGCAGTGCCGCACCCATGTGGCACAGCTTGGCAGAATGTATGAGCAATTCAAAGATGCAGGCACCGAAGTAATCGTGATCTTGGGCGAAGGCATGGAAAAAGCCCGCGAATATGCGGATGGTATTGGTCTTCCTTTCCCAATTCTGTGTGACCCAGATCGCGCCGTATACAGCCTGTATGAGCTTGAAAAATATTTCCTACTCTTTCAGCGGACGGCTTCACTAGTGGTGGATAAAGACGGCATTGTCCGCTATTTGAAGCGCACAACCGTTCCAAACGTTTGGCTGCAAGAGAGCCGCGAATTGCTGGGGTTCATCTTAAGTTTGGATGAAGGACAGCCGGTTGTGTAAATTTCAAAGCCCCGCAAACGCGGGGCTTTTTGTTTGCAAAAAAATATTTACCGCGAAGAACGCCAAGAACATGAAGTTACAAGAGTTTGTTGGCTCTCCCGTTTCTGGCAGGACAGAATGTCAAAGCTGTAAATCCTCTGCCGCGAATTCACACGAATTTTTTTTAAATCTTCGCGAAAATTCGCGTAATTCGCGGCTACGTTTTTGAGTTTTGTATAAGTCTGGGACGAGGAGATACCACTTCGTGGCACAAGCCCCGCCCTTACTATTCACTATTCCCTTCCCACCTTGTATACTTGAACTATGAAACTAGATGCCGCCCTTCCCATTGTTCAACTGAAACAGATCCCTGCCATTGCCAAAGCCGCCGAATCGACCGGCTTCGCCGCCTTGTGGACTCAAGAGACTCAACACGATCCCTTCCTGCCCTGCACTCTGATCGCAGAGCATTCTGAAAAAATGGATATGGGCACCGCCATTGCTGTGTCGTTTGCGCGCTCGCCTGCGAATTTGGCATACACCGCATGGGACTTGGCGGCTCAGTCGAACGGACGCTTCATTCTAGGGTTGGGCACACAGGTCAAGGCGCATATTGAGCGTCGCTTCGGCATGACCTGGCCCGAATCAGTGACGGGCAAACTGCGTGAGCAAATCCAAGTCATCCGCGCCTTGTGGGATGCGTGGCAGAACGGCAGCAAGTTGAACTTCCGCGGCGAGCATTACAAGATCACGCTCATGTCGCCGTTCTTTAATCCTGGCAAGATCGACAACCCAAATATTCCAATCTATATTGCCGGAGTCAACACCGGCTTGGCGAGACTCGCGGGTGAAATGTGCGAGGGATTCCATGCACATCCATTCAACAGCCCAAGGTATATGAACGAAGTCATTCTGCCCGCCCTCGAAGAAGGACTTCAAAAAAGCGGACGCAAACGCAGCGACATCGCCGTTTCGATGACTCCGTTCATTGCCACCTCTCCTGAAGAAGAAGGCTTCGCGCGCATGCAGATCGCGTTCTATGCCTCCACGCCTTCGTATCGCTCCGTAATGGACCTCTACGGGTGGAGTGAAACTGCCGAAAAACTCTCTGGCTTTGCCGCCAAAGGCGAATGGCACGAGATGCCTATGCTCATCAGCGATGAAATGCTGAACGAATTTTGTCTCATGACCACGCAAGAAAATCTCGCCGCTGATTTGAAGAAACGCTTCAGCAGCATCGCAGACCGCATCACGCTCTACACTCCTTTCGTCCCCGGCGAGAAGGATGCGTGGTGGAAAAATCTGGCGAAAGCTTTCAATTAATTGTAGGTCCGGCTAAGTACTCGTTGGGTATTTAGCCGGACATTTTTATAATTCAATATTTGGCGGGCTATAAGCCCACCCTACTGAAACGAGAACACTCTATGAATTTCAACGACTATCAAAAAAAATCACGCGCCACGGCACAATATCCCGCCATTGGGCATCCTGTCATTTACCCGGCACTCGGCTTGGTCAACGAAGCCGGTGAAGTGGCAGGCAAGATTAAAAAAATATTTCGAGACAAGCAAGGCGTTATTGGCGAAGCCGAACGCGAAGCGTTAAAAGCCGAACTCGGCGACGTGCTTTGGTACATTGCCCAAGTTGCCACTGAGCTTGACCTTCCGCTCGATGAAATTGCCGAAGCCAACCTCGCCAAACTATTAGACCGTCAGGCGCGTGGCAAAATTCAAGGCGATGGCGATAACCGCTAAATGAAAACCTTCATCATCCTCTTCTTCGCTATTCTCAGCGAAGTAATTGCTACATCGTCACTCAAATTTTCAGAAGGCTTCACCAAACCCATCCCCAGCGTCATTGTGGCGGTCGGGTACGGGCTATCCTTTTATCTTTTGTCCATTGCGTTAAAGTCCATGCCCATTGGGGTCGCGTATGCCATTTGGTCTGGTGTGGGGTTGATCCTGACCGTTATCGCTGGCATGATCCTCTGGAAAGAAACGTTAGATTTGGCAAAAGTTGCAGGGGTCGTGCTCATCCTGGCAGGCATTGTGCTCATCAACGTTTTTTCGAAAACAACAGCTCAATAACGCATGCATTTCCATATTCCATACATGGCAGCTCCCAGAAATCAGTAGCAACACCATAAGGAGGAGGCATGTTATTTCAAGCAACACTCGGGGTGGACTTAATAGCAATGGCTGTATGCCTATGGATGGCTTTCTACCTGCTCGCACGCGGATACCCCGGCAAGATCATTCTACGCGGCACAGTTATCCTCCTTTCGCTTTCCGCGTTTTTCTACGGCGCATACAACAACCTCTTCGAACAAATTAGCGGCACGGCTGCCTGGCGGGCGGTCTTCTTGATTGTTGGCATTGGAACCTGGTACGACATTACACTTCAACTCCTGCCTGAACCGATCCGCAAAAAACAGCTCGCGGTCACAACCGGGGTATACACTCTGGGGTTGGTAGCCATCCTTTCGTTGATCTT
Source organism: Anaerolineales bacterium (assembly GCA_046328915.1). Taxonomy (GTDB): domain Bacteria; phylum Chloroflexota; class Anaerolineae; order Anaerolineales; family Villigracilaceae; genus Villigracilis. The sequence goes on from JAXLVR010000007.1 coordinate 33,139, forward strand.
TACTCAAAACGCATTCATTGGCGAGCAGGGCAATGTGTTGTATGTTGCCCGCATGCAGGTTAGCTTTCCGTATATTCTATATGGTCTGTTCGAGATGGCTGCCTTCATCGGCATTCTCTATAACCTGCTCGCCCATAACAAGATCGGGCTCACCTCAGCCGGAAGATACTTCCTCTTCGCCTCGATCTGTGCCGCCGCCGACGGTTTATATGGGGTGATCTCGCTGGCGCTCGCGCCACCCATGCCTCGCATCATTCAAGATGTACTGATCTTTGGCGGCGTTTTCATGATCGGAATCTCTGTAGCTCTCCATCAATCGCTCATAGAACGACGCACCACCCTGCAGGATTTTCCTCTCACCACAGCAGCTGTCGCCCTGATTGCCCTTGCCTACACCCAAGCCGCGCTGCGCCTCGGACTCCCTCTGCGCTGGGTCGGTACACTCGTTGCCTTTGTGGTGCTGACACATTCCACCTACGATCTCATCCGCGAATTTTTAGACCGCAAACGCACACAGGAAGAGAACACCCTCCGCAAAAAATTACGCGACCTTGAAAACAAAATTCCATCGCAAGATGCCTTACAGCAACATCTTCAAGAAGGGCTCGATCTTTTATGCAGCACGCTGGATGCTCGCAGTGCTTTTATCGCCGTCAGACGCGAAGAAGAATTCTGGGTCACCGCAAGCAGGCGATCGGTCGAAGTAGAGAGGCGATTCCCTGCATCCGCACTTTCATATGAAGATGTATCCAACGTGCAAAACGACCTGTTCCCAGAGATCATCTGGTTTGCGCCATCCTTCGCCGGGCAGACGCAAATCGCCGTTGTGGGCATCAGCCACCCCGCCAACAAACTCGAATATTCGCGCGGCGATCTGGACTTGCTCTCAGAAATAGCAGACAAAATGGGCACCATCGTTTCGTTAAGCGATTTGCAATCGCAACAGAACATCGTCCAAACCGGTCTCGACGAAGAAGCAAATACAGTTGCGAACGAAATGCTCAATGCGCTCGAACTCACCCCAGATGAAGACTTTATTCGCATGGTTGAAGATGGACTTCGACGCATGTCCGATTACATTGTTCTGGGGCAATCGCCCCTTGCCGACAAATTGGGTGTGAAAGCAGGCTCGCATATTGAACGAGGCAAAGAGTTACAAAAAATTCTGCACGAAGCCATTGAGCTATTACGCCCCGCAGAAAAACGCCCGCCCGAACCCTTGCCGCGTGTTTGGTACAACCACGCCGTTTTACATGATGCCTATGTGGAAGGTGTGCCGAACCGCGAGATCATGGCGCGCCTATACATCTCTGAAGGGACCTTCAACCGCACTCGTCGCAGTGCCATCCGCGGGCTGGCAAGGCTGTTGATGGAAAAACAGCCAACCTCAAAATAATACATTGCACGCTCAACTCCCCCGAAAACAAGTTTTCGGGGGAGTTTTTTATGTCAGACGAGGCAATTTTCAAAAGTGGCGTCTTTTGGCAGTCTTTTCCCTGTTAGTGGCAGTTCAAAAATGCGAAAGTAGGGACACCAAAGGAGATCGCCATGAACCGACACACACTTTTCACCCATGTTCAGGATTACTATCAGAATCTAGTTTCAGAACTTGCCACCGCCCAACGCTCCATATCCATGAGCTTTCTGGCGTTCGACAGCGGCACATGGGCAGAGCGCATTGCGCAGGTCTTGATCGCAAAAGCAGATGCCGGTGTTCATGTCCGCTTAATGGTGGATGAGATCGGACAGGTCTTCGACGAACCGCGCCATGCTATTCAGAACATCGCCATGTTCAATCACCTTCAATCTCACGGCGTGCAAGTGGATATGTACCGCCCCACGGCTCCACTGGGAATTAACAACCGCCTGCACTGCAAATTTGTCGCCATTGACGAACGTACCGTCTTTCTCGGCGGTTCGAACATCGGCGATTACTACACCACCTGGACCGACTCCAACCTGCGTGTGGACGGTGAGTTGGGCAATACCTTCCACAACCTATACGACTTTCTGCACGGCTTTTCTCAAAATGGGAATTTGGGCGCACGATTGCTGAACGTTTCTAACCTTCATGCTGGTTCAGACCGTTTATGGCTCACCATCCCGCGCCATCAATACGACATCCGCGAAGCCTTGATGAAGTTGATCACCCAAGCCAATAAATCCATCTTTATCCGCACTTGGTACTTTCTGCCGGATGACGAAATGCTGAATGCACTCTGCGAACAGGCGCAGCAGGGTGTGCAGGTGAATGTGTTGCTTTCACATCAAACACGCGTCCGCCCGGTGGATTTTGCGAATTATCTCCACGTTCACAAACTGGTTTGCGCAGGCGGGAATGTCTATCGCTATGCCGGGAAGTATATGCACAGCAAAGCCGCATGGAACGATCACAACGATGTGCTCTTCGGCTCCGCCAACCTCGATGCTCATTCAATGAAGATCAACTTTGAATCATGCCTTGCAATTCATAGTCCCAAGTTGACTTCAGACCTGCGCAACGCCTTTTACATCGACCTGGAAACCAGCCCCAAACAAACTGTCCATTCGTATCAGCGCCGCTCGCTTGCAGACAAAGCCCTGATCCACACCTGTAATCTGGCTTCGCCGTGGTTGTAATAAAAACTAAGGAGATTTGAAATGAAAACCGTAAAAATCCTCGCCACCCTCGCTCTTGTCATTCTCGCCGTGATCTATCGCCAGCCTATTGTAGAGTTTCTCAACATCATCACCGACCAAAAAACGGTTTCCACCTATTTGCAAAGTTTTGGCGCTCTCGGTCCCGTCGTCCTATTCATTTTGCTCATTGCGCAAGTATTTATCGCTGTTATCCCTGGGCACGCCCTAATGGTCACGGCTGGATACGTGTATGGAAGTACAGGCTTGCTAGTAGTCATTACGAGCACCATTTTAGGGAGTCAGATCGCTTTCATCATCGCTCGCAGCTATGGACGCGACCTGATCTACAAACTCGCATCTCCTGAAGTCATCAACAAATGGGACAAGATCGCCCGTCATCAAGGCATCCTTTTCTATTTCTTCAGTTTCGTCCTGCCCATCTTTCCCAGCGACCTGATGTGTTATGTCGCCGGGCTCGCCACTATCTCGCCACGCCGCTTCTTCGTCGCCAATGTTCTTGGACGCACCTGCTGCGCCGTCTTCATCACCCTGATCGGAATCTACGGAATGCATCCGCCAGTTTGGTTCTGGCTTCTCGCTGCTTTCGTAATATCCGCTTTCTTTGGCGGCTGGGCGATCTACAAAAAGATACACAAACTACAAGTGGATAACTCTATAGATTACCCAACTTCAACCGGCAAGCCCGAATCTACCGCGCCCCATTCCGTCCACGAACCATCGTAAACGGCGAGGTCTTTATGCCCTGCCTGATCTGCTGCTAACGCCACAATGCAAGCCGTGACGCCTGTGCCGCAACTAAAGATCAATTTTTTATTTTGATATTGATTAAACATCTCACGTAAAAGCGCAGGGGATTTCATGACACCGTTGGTTTGAGTCTCACTAAAAGGCAGGTTGACGGCGCCGGGCATGTGTCCGACTCTCAACCCTGCGCGCGGCTCTTTGTCTTGACCTGTGAATCGTCCAGCAGACCGGGCATCCATCACACTGAAAGCGGAGTCGCTCAAGGCGTGGGTCACGGCTTGAGAGTTAACGATCAACTGTGGGCGCGGATTCGAGGCGAAGTCTCCGCGTTTCGTTGCAGATGAAAGAGTCGCTGTCGTTTCGTATCCGGCATTTATCCACGCTGGGAGTCCGCCATCTAAGACAGCAACGTTGTCATGCCCCATCGCGCGGAACATCCACCAGGCGCGCGGACTGGCGTACACGCCCACGTTGTCGTAGACCACGATAGCGCTATCTTTACAAATACCCATGGCTTGCATTCTTTCAGTAAAGAATTCGGGCGTGGGCATCATGTGCGGCAGCGTTGTGCTGTGGTCTTTGATGTCGTTATCGTAATCAAAGCGCAGCGAGTTGGGGATGTAGGCATCTGCCACCGCGTCGCCCACCGGCGTGACCGGTTTCATGCTGGCATCGAGGATGACCAGATTTTCGGCCGATAGATTTTCAAAAAGAAATTGCGGGGTGATGAGTGAGTTGGGGAAGGTTATTTTAGACATAAGATTTCCATTTCTTTTTTTCCGTCATTGCGAGCCGCGCTTTTTGCGGCGAAGCAATCTCATGGCATAGTCATAAGATTGCTTCGTCGGGCTAGCGCCCTCCTCGCAATGACGAGGTTACGGCGCAGTCGCAAATAGGCACTTGAGATACGCGCCTTCTTTGTACGTGGTGGGATGGTCGAGCGCGTGACCGGTGCGTTCGATCTCTTTCAGCGGACGACCCGCTTCTTGCGCAGCGTTGTGAATGGCGTTGAAAAAATCGTCGGCACTGACTCGGCTGGAACAGGAGGCTTGCACCAAAATGCCGCCGCGCTTGAGCACGTCGAGTCCTAGATGCGTGAGGCGGCGATAAGCTGCCAGCGCGGTTTCGACCTGCGATTGATTCTGTGCGAACATGGGCGGGTCGAGAATGACAATATCAAATTGGCGGTTTTGAGATTTCATCTGAGCCAACGCTTCAAAGGCGTCCTGGTCAAGCATTTCAAACTTTGCGTTGTGGATATTGGCACGCTGTTGATTGTATTCAATATTTCGCAACGTGGCTTGTGTGGCAGGCGTGCTGAAATCCACGCTGACAACTTCTTTCGCACCACCATCGGCAGCGTAGAGAGAAAAACCGCCGGTATAAGAAAAAACGTTCAAGACGGTTTTGTTTTGGGATAGTTTTCGCACACGCTCGCGGTTCTCACGCTGATCGAGGAAGAAGCCGGTCTTTTGCCCGTGAATGGGGTCACACTCAAAGGTAATGCCATTCTCTTTGAACAGGATCAAGCCTTCGGAGGGCTGATCCGTAAGAGTCATTCCATCCGTGAGACCGTGCAGATATTTCGTCTGCTTTTGGAGAGAGCGGTTGAGTCGCAATATCAAATGATCAAAAGATTGAGTTTGCTGCAAAGCAGAGACAACATCGGTGAGGTGCGGAACCCAGGCAGGTGTGTATAGTTTGAGCACTAGCGTTTCGGCATAGCGGTCAATGACCAAGCCGGGCAGACCATCATTCTCGCCGTGGACGAGACGATAGCCGTCCGTATCTTTTTTTGAAAGCGGCGCGCGGATAGCTGCGGCGATTTTTATTTTTTCTTCGAACCAGTTCACATCAATGGGGACTGGTTTTATTTTTTGCAAAATGCGCACGCGAATCGTGGAGGTGGGGTCATACAAACCGACGGCGAGAAAACGGCGCTTGTCATCGAAGATCACGGCAAGGTCGCCGGGGTTGCCTTCGCGGCTTTGCTCAGTGATGGATTGATCGAAGACCCAGGGATGTCCCTGCTTGAGAGCGCGTTCGCCCGGCGTGGAAATACGCAAAGCAATGCGTTGTGCGGATGGAGTGGGAAGCTGCGAAAGTGCAGGGATGAAGTCCATTAACGCAATGCCAGCCCGGCTTTTTGATAGATAGAGTCGATCACGCGCATGTTTTGAATGGCATCGCTTGGCGTGGTATTGAGCGGCGCGCCGGAAAGAATCGCTTGCGCAAAGGCGCGTAATTGCAAGGTGTAAATATTGCCGCCGTTGACGGTACCGCTCCACTTGGTTTTGTCCGTGCGTACATTCAGGCGATGGATGACATGCGGTTGAAACGGGCTAAAGACTTTGATCTCGCCTGCATCGCCTTGAACATGCAACATTGAATGGAACAAACGCGGTGAAAGCATATCCGAAACGATGCGACCGTGTGCGCCGCTTGGAAATTTCAATTCGGCTTCCATGCGCGAGTCGACGTTGGGTCGGTATTCTTTGGCTTTGGCTCTGAGTACTTCCGGCTCTTCGCCCATGAGATGACGGACAAGGCTTACCGGGTAACAGCCTGCGTCCATGAGCGAGCCGCCAGCGAGGTCATAGCGAAAGCGAATGTTGGATGGAACAGGCAGCAGAAAACAAAAACGGGCTTCGATATTTTTTATCGCCCCAAGTTCACCGCTGGCAATGATCTCTTTTACGCGCGCCGTGAGTGGATGATAACGATAGGCAAAGGCTTCGCTCAGGATTCTTCTGCTTGCTTTGGCGGCTTCTGCCATTTGCACGGCTTCTTTCGCATTAGAAGCAAATGGTTTTTCGCACAGCACATGCTTGCCCGCTTGCAAAGCTTTGATTGTCCATTCGGCGTGGAGTCCGTTCGGGAGCGGGTTGTAGATGGCATCGATCTCAGGATCAGCGATCAGGTCTTCGTAGGTGCGATGCGTGCGTGGGATGTTATGCCTGCGGGCGAAGGCATCGGCTCGGTTGGGGTCACGCGCGGCGATAGAAACGATCTGCACTTCGGGCACATCACGTGCAGGGTTTGTAAGTGCAGCAGGGACAATGGCGGCAGCACCAAGAACACCGATTCGAATAGGGTTAGTCATAGAGAAAATTATACTGGCAGATATAAAAAGAGCCGCATCGTGGAATGATGCGGCTCTTTGATCCAATAAACCTTAGGCGGCAACCCCAACTGTGATCTTTGCCGTGTATCCGTTGACTTCATCGCCCGATATTTCCACCATCTGTGATTCGTAGCCATCGCTGAAAATGTTATCGCTCGCCAAAGAGATCTGCGGCAGGTTGCGTGCACTGGTCTCATAACCCGCAGATTCATACACACTCGCACACACATCTTCTGGGAATGCCATCTGCGAAGTGTGGATCACATTTTCGGCGCCTGTGGTTTGCTCGAAAGATGGATACACTTCAAAATGGGTATGGGGCCAGCGACCCAAATAACAGCCCGGGTACACCGTTGTGAAAGATAATTTTCCATCGGCATCTGCAACCTGCACACCGCGCAAATAATCTTCATCCACAGTGGCGGCGCTATACATGGAGTAATCGCCGTTCTGATTGCAGTGCCACAAATAGACGGCATACCCAGCCAACGGTGCGCAATTGTTATTGGTGTTGACGAGAGTAATTTCAATGTTGAGCGGGACGCCTTGCGCCACATTGCCCGTGCCGAGGCTGGTTCGCAAATCCTGACGGACAATCCCCGCCAGAGCCAACGCGTTCAACCGTTGATTGGAAGCGTTCGAGCCATCGGCTGGGTAAGGTCCTGCGGTTTCGCCGGGGATTTCATCCACACACACTTCTCCCGAAGCGCTCCCTTCTGTTGCCGCATCTGTGCTGCCAGCAACGGCTTCGGGGGCACTGGTCAGCTTGACCGGGGAACAGCTTGCGAGAAACGCCGCCAACCCAATTGCCCCGAGTTTGATGGCATCACGGCGGGTGATGCCCGATTGAGATGCCATTGCAAGATCTGCTTGTAACCCTAAATCGTAAATATCTTTTTGCGTCATGTCCATTTCTCCAATAAAGTTTTTTGTTCGATATTTTTTTATATCATGGACCATTCCAGCAAAATCAAGTTATCAGTCAATTCTCAACAAAAGCACACGATTTATTCACAATAAGCCTATTCAATATGCCGCACTTCGCCGCTGACCGAAATGCTCTCGCCAGATTTCTCTGTGAATGAGACGTTCAAACGTGAAGGCACACCCATATCTTCACCTTGTAAGATGGTGAAAGTCTTTGAGCCTTTCCAACCAATATCACGCAGATAGCCTGCCAATGCCGCTGCAGCCGCACCAGTGGCTGGGTCTTCGTAGACTCCGCCCGCTGCAAAGGGATTGCGGGAATGAATGACCGAATCCGACTCCTGCCACAACAAACTGATAGTGATGAGACCTTCCTCCATCATCAAGGCGCGGACTGTATCGAAGTCATATTTCATATTTGCCAGTGTGGCGCGATCTTTGACAAAGAGAATCAAATGCTTTGCCCCTGCGCCTGCATAGCGAATGGGAAAGTTCAGGTCGAGTTGGGTACGGTCTATGTGGAAGCCAGCAAGGACTTGATCGACAAAATCGGTAGGCGCCGCTTTGGACCACGTCTCCGGGGATTGAAGAGCCGCCGCCATTCCGAGGTCCGTTTTGGAGGCGCGGACGGTGATGTTGCTGTCATTGAGGATCAGCTTATACGTCCCTTCGCCGAAGCGTTCTCCCAGTGCCGCTCCTAGTGCAATCGTGGCGTGACCGCAAAAGGGCACTTCCAACTCCGGCGCAAAATAGCGGACTCTCCAGCCGTCCTCTTGTTTCACCAAGAACGCGGTTTCTGAATAACCCACTTCCTTGGCAATTGCCATCATTTCTTCGGAAGAAGGCATCGAGTCATAGAATGCGACTCCAGCAGGGTTGCCGCCTTGTCCATTTTTAGAAAATGCAGCCAGTCTTAATACATTCATAGTGTCTCCTATAGATATAAAACTTGTTTCCAGTTTTGCCAGGTTAATCTTTTTCGGTTAATGTCCCGATTATACGGACGGTCATACAAAACATGTTCCCACATCGGCGTAGACTCTACGCCTGTAATGACCGGTTTGTCATCGATCAAAATATCGCCTTTCACCAAGGTCTTATCTCTGGTGAGGACGATACGGTTTACCCATTCTGAACCAAAGTGACGGTCAATCCATTCATATTTTTCCAAGACGCAGTTCTTGTATATGTAGAGCGGACTAGTACAAAAGAAAATTTCCAAACCCATTTGCTGCATTGTTTTAACGGCTTCAACTCCGCCATCTACAGGCATCATCTCACGAAAGAATCCGGGCTCCAAGTATGTTTCTACTACCAAAGGCTGTAACTCTTGCGGATACGACTCCTTCAAATAAAATGTTTTACGCTCTTCAAGCGGCACATACATTTTCTCAGGGTGTCGCACCCGCCAGCGTTTCAAAAATTCACCATCAAAGTCTGCCAGCACATCGTCCATATCCACAAGTATTCTCATGAAATCTCCTTTTGCTCATTGTACGCTTAAGAACAGACGACATGAAAAGAGATTTTTATTCAACGAAACTGTCATAGAAACGAACAGACCGCGCTCATCACGCGGTCTGCTTGTTTCCTAACTACTCTCTTGCTTAATCGATATTACCAGTCATCATTGCCATCTTTACTTCGCCAATGGCTTTGGTCACCTGAATCTCACGCGGACAAGCTTCCGTACAGTTGTATGCGGTGTGACAGCGGGCAATACCATCCGTCTCTGCAAGGATGTTAAGGCGCTGGTCAGCAGCCTGATCGCGGCTGTCGAAGATGAAGCGGTGCGCGCTAACAATGGCAGCCGGACCATAATATTCACCATTCGCCCAATACGACGGGCAAGAAGTGGTACAAGCTGCACACAAAATACACTTGGTGGTCTCATCGAAGCGGGCGCGCTGTTCAGGAGACTGTAAACGTTCGCGCCCACCTTCGGGCAACGGTTCTTCGTTGATGAAATACGGAAGCACCTTCTTGTAGTTATTGAAGAAAGGCTCCATATCCACGATCAGGTCTTTTTTGATCGGCAAGCCAAGGATCGGCTCCACAGTGAACGTGTCACCTACATCGCGAACGAGGGTCTTGCATGCCAAACGATTGCGACCATTAATACGCATCGCATCCGAGCCGCAGACACCATGTGCGCACGAACGGCGGAACGATAAAGCGCCGTCGGTTTTACCCTTGATGTGCTCTAAAACATCCAACACGCGATCATTCGGATCGGCTTCGATCTTATAGGTCACATAATTGCCGCGCTGGTCTTTCTCAGGGTTATAACGGAAAATCTTAACAGTAACTTCCATGCTGACCTCTAATAGACTCTTGCTTTGGGCTGATGTTTTGTAATAACAACCGGCTTGTAATTAATTTCCAATTTGCCGTTCTTCTTTGCGATCAAGGTGTGCTTCAACCAGTTCTTATCATCGCGGTCGGGGAAATCTTCACGTGAATGTCCGCCACGGGACTCTTTGCGGTTCAAGGCACTCGCCGCAACCAACTCTGCAATCTCAAGCATATTGCCAAGTTCCCAGGCATTCAACAATTCAGTGTTGAAGATCTTGCCCGTATCACTGACCTTCACATCCTTGAAGCGCTTCTGTAGATCACGTACTTTCTCAAGCGCGGTCGTCATATCTTTTTCGTTACGATAAATACCGACATCTGCAAACATCACGTTCTTCATTTCATTGCCGATGTCATAGGCATTTTCCTTACCCGAAGCGGACTTCAACGCCTCCAACTCGGACCGGATGGCTGCATCAGCATTCTCGGGCATTTTCGCCCACTCAGCAGATTTGGCGTACTCTGCGGCACGTAAACCCGCATGCTTACCAAACACCACCAAGTCGAGGAGAGAGTTCGTTCCCAAACGGTTCGCACCGTGAACGGACACACAAGCACATTCGCCTGCCGCAAACAAACCAGGGACAGTCGTGCCCTTGTCGTCGAGCACCACTTCACCATACTTGTTGGTCGGAATTCCGCCCATCGCATAGTGAGCCGTCGGCTGGATCGGCATCATCTGGGTGACAGGATCCACGCCAAGATAGACGCGGCAGAAATCCACAATGTCAGGAATCTTCTTGAGAACCGTATCCCCGGTGATCTTATAGGGAGAGCCATCTGGGTTGGTACGTCCATCTTCGGCGGCATACTTGTTCACTGTCTCAGGGCGAATATCCAAATAAACATAGTTCTTGCCATCAATCCCACGCCCTTCTTTGATCTCGGTATAGATCGCACGCGAAACCACATCACGAGAGGCGAGGTCTTTCACCGTGGGCGCATATTTCGGCATGAAGCGTTCGCCCTTGCCGTTAATAAGCACCGCACCTTCACCGCGTGCACCTTCAGTGATAAGAATGCCGAGCTTATAAATGCCCGTCGGGTGGAATTGGAAGAATTCCATATCCTCAAGCGGAAGTCCCTTGCGCAATAACATCGCGGCACCATCGCCAGTGTAAGCATACGCGTTCGAGGTCACTTCAAAGATGCGACCGAATCCGCCCGTAGCGAACACAATGGACTTGGCGTGGAAGGTGTGCAGTTCACCGGTCGCCAATTCGATCGCAACGATGCCCGCTGCCTTGCCATCCACCATGATGAAATCCAATGCTTGGAATTCATCAAAGAAATTGACCTTGTTCTTCAAACACTGCTGGTACAAGGTCTGAAGGATCATATGACCGGTACGGTCTGCGGCATGAGCCGCGCGGCGTACAGGTTTGCCAGTTTCGTTATTGGTATGCCCGCCGAACGGACGTTGAGAGATCTTGCCCTCCGGGGTGCGGTCAAAAGGCAGACCCATATGTTCCAATTCAAGCACCGCATCAATCGCTTCGGTGGTCATGAATTCGATCGCATCCTGATCGCCTAAATAATCAGACCCTTTAACGGTGTCGTACATATGCCATTCGGGTTTGTCTTCTTCGTAGTTGCCCAATGCCGCAGAGATACCGCCCTGTGCCGCCCCAGTGTGTGAACGGGTAGGGTAGAGTTTACTAATAACAGCTGTCTTGGCATTGCGTGAGGCATACAAGCCCGCCATCAAACCAGCGCCGCCTGCTCCCACCACCACCACATCAAATTGATGAACATTCGCCATGAATTATTGCTCCTGAAAAATTACTGACGATTGACCATGGTCAATCGTCTTATGAAGTCCAGATGATCCACAACCCCATGATGCTCCACCCAACCATCACGACAACACTAAAGAAACGCACGATCTTGCGCCCGGTCTCGCCGGCAATGTAATCGTCTGCGATCACAACCAGACCATGCACACCGTGAGCCGTGGCAACCAACAGCAAGGCGCTGGCGGTCAACTTCCATAATGGGGTTGCCCAGGAATCTGTGCTGGCGAGGTCAGTGCTTTGCACGTGAGTCACATTCGGCATAAATGCCCAGCGCATCACATCAGCAAAGTTCATATTATTGCGGGCACCCATCACAAGGGCACCCATCAGCCCAAAGAGGATCAACGCATACATCGCCAAAGCAGAGAGGCGGGTGAACAGCCACATCACAGATTCAAAACTGGTTAATCCACGAGCTTTGATGGAGAGACGTCTCGGTTTATTGATATCGGTCATATTACCCTCCCAGAGCGGTCTTCAAGATCACGAAAACCGAAATGCCATACACTGGAATGAATACCGCCCACTCGATCCAAATGGCTTGCGTTTGGTGTTCCAAAAGTTTTGGGAAAAGATCCAAAATGGTGATGCGCAAGCCGTTAATGGCATGGAACAACACACAAAAGAAAATGAAGATCTGGAAAACCCAGCTCTCATAAATACCGTTTAATGCCCCGCCAAACCTGCCGCCGACAAATGAAGCAAGGATGTGCAAGGTAATGAAGATACCCATGCCCAACCCACCAATGCGGTGCAGGATATAAGTCAGATAACCAGCGGGTCCGCGATAACGCAAACCTGCGGAGAGACTGACATCCCGTTTCAAGCCCATGATTGCCTCCGTGGTGAATTTTGTTACAAGCGCCCATTTTACTCTCTATCCCTTAAAAGTTTAAGTGCAAAGGCGGACAAAAGAATCTTACAAGAATGTATACACCACACACCAAGTGTCTGATTTTCTTTTTTAAATTCTCATAAAACCCGCTCTTTACCTTCAGCCGAAACGTGACAAAAATCCTGCTAATTTCATTCCTGCTGTCCTATAATGAAGGGAACAGAGACCCTTATAATCCAATTCCAATAGCTCTTAACACCGCATCGTTCCACCTTTATTCAATAGTCGAATGGCAAGCGCAATACATTCCCCTTGGAGGCGCACATGTCTGATTCACACGAGTTATCCCGCCGGGATTTCATCAAGGTAACGACGGGTATCGTTGGAGGTCTGATCGGCACCATGATCGGTCTTCCCTCGGTTTTCTATCTGATCGACCCCGCATTGCAGGAGGGTGCAAAAGAAGCGTGGATTCCCATTGGCAAATTCGAAGATATGAAGGTCGGAACACCGTATCCCTTCTCCTTTACGCGAGTACAGGTCAACGGTTGGGAACGAACCGCAAGTTCCTTCGGTGGATACGCCATCCGCAAATCGGATAGCCCCGATGAGTTGCTCATCCTCAACAGCCGTTGTACGCATCTTTCCTGCACCGTAAACTGGTCTGAAGAAGCCCAAGCCTATCTCTGTCCCTGTCACGACGCCAAGTTCGGCATGGAAGGCGAAGTACTGGATGGTCCTCCCCCTCGTGCCCTCGACACCTACGAAGAACACCGCATCACCGCTGATGGCATCATTGAGATCTTCTTCAAGGAAGCATAACCATGTGGAAAACAATTTACGCCTGGCTCGATGAACGTATCGGTCTCAATGACCTATATACCACCATGCTCGACCGCCCCGAACCAAAAACAACCTGGTGGAACACGCTCGGCTCAGCCAGCATGTTCCTTTTTATCTTACAAGGGCTTACCGGTATCTTTCTCACCGTTTACTACACCCCTTCCCCAGACCACGCCTACGACTCCATCAACTACATCATGGAGGGCGTTGCCTTCGGTTGGCTGATTCGCGGCATTCACCACTGGGGCGCCACCCTCATGGTGGTCTTGGTCTTCGTCCACATGCTGCGTGTGTTCTACACCGCCTCTTTCAAATATCCCCGCGAGTTGACCTGGCTGATCGGCATCGGCTTATTCCTCACCACCCTGGGCATGGGCTTCACCGGCTACTTGCTGCCGTGGAACCAAAAATCCTATTGGGCTACGACCGTCGGCACACGCATTGCAGGTACGGTACCCTTCATCGGTGACTTTATCCTCAAAGCCCTGCGCGGCGGACCCGAACTCAGCGCCCTCACCTTACAGCGCTTCTTCTCTGCACACATTTGGATCATCCCAGCCACACTTGTAGCCTTGATGGGCATCCACTTATTCCTCGTCATCAAGCACGGCGAATCGCACTGGCCCCAGAAAGAAGATTAAGCCATGAACGACGAAACCAAAAAGAAAATCAACGCACGCTACGAACGTGAACTCGATAAAGGCGAACGCTTCTGGCCCGATACCATCTTCCGCGACCTCATCATGTCACTGGGAATTTTCATCCTCCTGATTCTTCTGGCATCTTTTGTAGGAGTTCCCGTCGAACCCAAAGCCGACCCAAGCGACACCTCCTACATCCCGCGCCCAGAATGGTACTTCCTCTTCCTCTTCAAATTCCTCGCGCTTTATGGTCAACTCCCTGTCATTGGCAAGATCGAATGGCTGGCAACCGTGCTGGTTCCCGGCATCGCCATCGCCATTCTTACCCTAATGCCCTTCATCGAAAAGAGTCCATATCGTTATTACAGCAAACGCGTTCTGCCTATTTCCATCATGACCATTATGGTCACTGGCATCGTGATGCTCACCTTGATGTCTGAAGTCCCAACCGTTTCTGAAGATGGCTCCACACTCCTTGGGACTCTTCAAACCGTTGTAGGAATCTTCATCCCGTTGACGGCATACATTCTATTCTTCGCTTTCAAAAATAGTACCCGCCTCATGGTCTGGACCGTAAGCCTGGCTGCGGTTTCCATGATCCTTGTCTCAGGGACAGTTCTTGCTCTCGCCCCCAAGAAAGAAGCAGAAGAGACTGAAGTCGCCGTTACCTTGCCCGATCAGATCGTCGCCGGGCAAGACCTATACTCCGTCCACTGCACCGAATGCCATGGTGACGATGGGTCCGTCGCCGTCATCACCGGCGTGGAAGGACTCGAAGGCGAAGAGATCACGCCCATCAACAGCCGCGATGTGCTCTATACCATCACAGACTCCGCCATGAGCGAAGTCATCGCATACGGACGCCCCAGCGCCGGGATGCCGCCTTTCGGCAAAACCTATGGCGGGGAACTCACCAAAAGCGAAATGGACTACATCATTACCTTCATGCGTTACATGTGGGATGACCGTTTTGAAGCCCCAGTGATTCAGCCGCTCTTCCCACCACTCGCAGAAGGGGAAGTGCCATCGTACGACGTTCATATTCAACCCATCGTGAAGCGCTATTGTGTCTCCTGTCACCGTGCGGGCAAAGAGAACAACAACTTCCTGATGACCAGCTACGAAGAAATCCTCACGACTGGTGACCATGCAGCCAATAACGTCATCGCAAACGATGAAAATTCATATCTCTTGCAAGTTATTCAAGAACATCCCATCCTCGATGAGAATGGCAACGAGATCATTGGAGTCATGCCGCCCACCAAAGCCCTCAAACCCGATGTCCTAGATGCCATCATACGTTGGGTCATGAACGGCATGCCTCAAACCGCCGAAGATGCAGCAGCACTCGCCACACCTGTACCGTAATGCATAAAACGTAATTCATAAAAAGCCGGGACATGTATCCCGGCTTTTTTGTTTCCACTACTGAATGTCTTCTCAGTGACCTCTGTGCGCTCTGTGACAAATATCGTTAGCGATTACAATATCCAAAACTCAAAAATGGAGAACACATGAAAACAGATAGCGGACTCGAATATATCGAAACACAAGCCGGAACCGGCGCTCAAGCCACAGCCGGCAAAACCGTCCATGTGCATTACACCGGCAAATTCCAAAATGGACAGGTCTTCGACAGCTCCATCCCACGCGGCGAACCGCTCGCTTTCAAGCTGGGAGTCGGGCAGGTCATCAAAGGCTGGGACGAAGGTATCGCGCTCATGAAAGTTGGCGGCAAAGCCCAGCTCATCATCCCCTCGAACCTTGCCTACGGTGAACGCGGCGCCGGCGGAGTCATTCCCCCCAACGCCACCCTCATTTTCGATGTCGAATTGGTGGATGTCAAGTAGAATTATTCCAGCCATACAAATTCGAGTTGATATGGCTGGAATTTACTTTTTCGCGGGAGAGTCTCCAAATGTCAGATACAGATAAAGAACGCTTTCCTTTCGGCGAGAACTGGCTGAATTTTTTGAATACTCTCTCCGACGAACATATTTTTGAAGCAGAAAAATCTCTGCGCTCATTTCTGGGAAATTACGATCTGGAGGGCAAAAGTTTCCTGGATGTTGGGTCAGGGTCAGGTATTCATAGTCTGGCTGCGCGCAAAATGGGAGCCAATGTCGTTTCGTTTGATTATGACGCGCAATCGGTGGCCTGCACAAAAGAGTTGAAGTCCCGTTACTTCCCAAACGATGAGGCTTGGAAGATCGAAGCTGGTTCCGTTCTGGAACATAGTTTTATAGAGAGCCTCGGCAAATTTGACGTCTCCTATGCGTGGGGCGTCTTGCATCACACAGGTGTCTTGTGGCAAGCGCTTTACAATGCGCAGATTCCCGTCCGCACAGACGGGCTTTTATTCGTGGCAATCTATAACGACCAAGGTTTCATTTCTGTGCTATGGAAAAACGTAAAGCGTTTTTATTGCTCCGGCTGGTTAGGGCGCACACTGATGGGTTTGATCTTTTATCCAGTATTTTTCCTATCCGGCTTGGTCATTGACCTTGTCCATTTGCGGAACCCAGCGAAGCGTTACCAGGAACACAAAAAATATCGTGGCATGTCCCTTCTACACGATTGGCGTGACTGGCTGGGCGGCTATCCTTTCGAACCAGCCGAACCGGGTCGTATTATCAGTTTCTATAACAATCTCGGCTTTGAGTTGTTAAATCTTCAACCCACCGGTCACGGATTTGGGAACAACCAATTTCTTTTCAGGCGGGTGAAGTGAACCGCCGATTAGAAGAACGATAGGAGGGTATCGTGTGCGGTATCTGCGGCATCGCTGTATCCAGAGGTGGACCCCATGTTTCGGAAGAGGTGCTCCGTCAAATGAACCAGACCATCACGCATCGCGGTCCCGATGAAGATGGTTATTACATTAACGAAAAAGTAGGGTTGGCTTCCCGCCGCTTATCCATTATCGACTTGGCAAGCGGCACACAGCCCATCGAAAATGAAGACGGTACGATCCGCATTGTCTTCAACGGGGAAATATATAACTACAAAGACCTGCGCAATTATTTAGAGAAACACGGTCATCTCTTTCGTACTCATTCAGATACTGAAGTGATTCTGCACCTATATGAGGAATTTGGCACCGACTGTCTTCAACATCTGGACGGCATATTTGGTTTCGCGATCTGGGATGAACGAAAGCAGGAACTTCTACTCGCGCGAGACCGCATGGGCATTAAACCCATGTACTACACTCACCTTCCCGATTGGCAATTCATCTTTGGTTCTGAATTAAAAGCTGTGCTTGCCAACCCGGCAGTGGAGCGCAAGATCGATCTGATCGCCCTCAACGAGTATCTCTCATATGAATATGTTCCTACCCCGCGCACCATTATTCGAAATGTCTGGCGGTTGGAAGCCGGGCATTATTTGATCTTTAATCGCCGCGGGGTTGAAGTGCAAGCCTATGATAATTTGAGCTTCAGGCAAAGTGAGAGTCGCCCGCCCGTAGATTGGCGCGATTACTCCGCTTCTCTCTACAAAACCTTGCGTTCTGCCGTGGAACGGGAATTGGTCAGTGACGTTCCCGTTGGCGTACTGCTCAGCGGCGGATTGGACTCAAGCACCATCGCCGCGCTCATGGTTGATCTGTACCCCGGCAAGGTGGAAAGTTTTACGGTTGGTTTTGAAGAAGGTTCATTTGACGAATCAAAGTATGCCCGCCAGGTAGCGCAGCGTCTCAATACGAATCACAATGAAATGATCCTCACCAGCCGCAAAGCGGTTGACCTGGTTGCGGAAATATCCAACTTCATGGATGAGCCCTTTGCCGATTCGTCGATCATCCCTACGTATTTGCTTTCACGTTTTGCGCGCCAAAAAGTTAAGGTGGTGTTGGGCGGCGATGGCGGCGACGAACTTTTTGCAGGCTACCCCACGGTATTGTCCCACCGCCTGATCGGATATTACGAACGGCTGGTTCCCTGGGTATTGAGAGCGTATCTCGCACCACGGCTCATGGACAAGTTAAAAGTCTCATTTGATAACATCAGCCTGGATTTTCGTCTGAGGCGGTTCTTGGCGGGACGCGGCGTTCCGTTGATCACCCGGCATCAGCGCTGGCTCGGTTCATTCGTCGACGAGGAGAAGGCATCCCTCCTTCAAGGCTGGATCCAACCCGTTTTGCGGGAGACGTACTATCAATCCTTCGAATATGCGCGCGAATGCGACGCAAAAGAACATCTCAACCAGATTCTCTTCAACGATCAGAAGACCTATTTGGAGGGCGACATTCTCTATAAAGTGGACCGCGCCAGCATGGCTGCATCGTTGGAAGTGCGCGTCCCGTTCCTGAACCGTGAAGTGGTCCACTTTGCGAATGATCTGCCCTTGGATATAAAGCTGCATCGTTTCACAGGTAAATTCCTTTTGAAGAAAATGATGAAGGGACGTCTTCCCGACGACATTATCAACCGCACAAAAAAAGGATTCAACATGCCGGTAGCGTATTGGCTTTCCGGTGATCTGAAAGAACTGATGACGGATATGCTTTCTCCATCCTTTGTCAATCGTCAGAATCTTTTCGACAGTACCTATGTCCAGCAGTTAACCGACGAACATTTCGCACATCGTAAAGACAACCGCAAATTGCTCTGGACGCTGCTGATGTTCCAGGTTTGGTATAAAAAATACATTGAATAGAAGGTGATATGACGATCAGACTAACCTCCCGTAAATTAAATTTGGGGTCGGGCGAATTCCTCAAAGAAGGTTTTATCAATGTGGATTATTACTCCAACGCCAAGCCTGATATCTCTCACAATCTGGATCAGTTTCCTTATCCATTCGAAGACAATTATTTCGAGATGGTGGAGGCGGATCATGTATTGGAACATCTACAGAATCCATTCCACGTCATGGGAGAGTTGCACAGAGTCTGCGCTCCCGGGGCGGATATTCACATCCGCGTTCCTCATTTCTCCCGCGGTTTTACCCATGCCGATCACAAACGCGGATTTGACGTTACCTTCCCTTATTATTTCAATCCAAAATTCCCGCCTGGTTACCAAGGGATACCATTGGAATTGATCAAAATGCGTTTGACCTGGTTTGCTCAGCCTTATATGAAAAGAAGCGTTATGCCCGCCCCAATGGTGTGGATAGGGCAAGGGATTGGAATGGTGATCGACCTGTTTGCCAACCTTTCCCCCTGGCTTTGTTCGCGTTTATGGTGTTATTGGGTCGGCGGATTCGAAGAGATAGAATTTGTGTTTCGAGTAAATAAATAAAATGACTTTTTCATTCAATAAAAAACATGGTCATATTTCATTGCCTTTGCTCTGCTCGCGATCTTAATCAGGTTCCCCAGTTTCTATACAATCTTAGATACCGACGGCAGTGTTAACGCTTTTTTTGCACGTCAAATGCTGTTAGGTGAATATCTATACGGTAAATTCCACATCCGATCCAGAGCGTGGTGCGATAGCGGCGGATATTCGTCAGACTCGGACCCAGCAGGAAAAAGCCCAGGGTCATCACATCAGAGCGTATGGCAACATAGACGGAGATCTCCGATTCCGCAAAGCCCAATTTTGTGGTGAACAATACGCCCCAAAAATTATTACTGACGGTGGTGTAGATGTTGGTGATGATCATCAAGGAGAGTGCGGCAAGAATGGGTTTTGAATGCAGCAGCTCAAAGAACACGCTGCGATATTCACTTAACAGTTGCGCGAGCGAGCGATGTTTGGTTTCTTCCATGCGCTGTATGCCGCGAGCCGTCTCATGCGAAAAGATATACAAGACAATAGCTTTGGTGCTCAAGACAAAGCGATTCACGAACCAGCCACCCACTGGCGCAAAGAAGGCAGAACAGAAGGCGAAGATCATGATCCACGTCCAGATATGCACGAGGTGACGTTCCTCCGCATCTTCTACCATCAGGCAGGTCCATGCAGTAAGCGAGATGCGCCACAGACTGTTCATAGCCGCCGCAGCCGCAAAGTAACGGATATCCTGTGCAACAGCCCAGATCAAACATGGCAATGCCCAGCAAAATAGGTCAGTGATGAAGAGCGTCAACCGCTGACCAAGGCAGAAAAGACCTGCAAGACCAGCCCAAAACTGGCAATGCTGCCAATCTGTTGATCGGTCAAGCCGAGGGCGATCATATAGACCGAGAAAAAGGGAGCAAATAAATTATAGGGAATCCCGAACATCAATTCGGTCAATACCGTGGCGCGCGGATTGCCCTTCAGTTCGAACAAGGATTTAACAAGGGGGTAGGTTGTAAGAAATGACATGAAATGATTCTCCAAAGAAGGTGACTATATCGTATATTTTTCTTCCTACCAAAAGCTCTTGACAGGCTATTTAGCACGAGGTATTATACAAACTGTTTATTTAACCATTTAGTTAAATAAGGAGTTGAAATGACAACCGAGGAAACGAAATTAGACCGAACTTTTGCAGCACTGGCAAACCCTACAAGAAGAGCCATTTTGACACGTTTGGCAGGTGGTGAAGCAACAGTCAATGAACTTGCGGCACCATTCAATATGAGCCTACCCGCAATTTCCAAACATATAAAAGTTCTAGAACAAGCCGGACTAATCACCCAGGGTCAAAAGGCTCAATACCGCCCATGTTCAATAAATGCAATTCCGCTAAAAGAAGTATCAACATGGACAGAGCAATATCGCCATATTTGGGAAACCAGTTTTGACCGAATGGAAAATTACATCAACCAAATAAAGGAAAAGGATAACGAAAATGAGTGAAAATGATCAGATCGTAATCGAACGTATTTTCAATGGTCCAGCAAGCTTGATCTGGCAAATGTGGACACAACCGATGCATTTTCAAAACTGGTACGGTCCCCAGGGTGTAAAAGTGCCCGTCGCTGAAATGGATGTTCGTGTGGGTGGTAAGCGTCTGGTCTGCATGGAAATGCAGACTCCGAAAGGCGTCATGAAAATGTGGACAACGGGCGAATATATTGAGATCGTTCCCAATAAACGCCTGGTTTATACCGAAAGCATGTCAGATGAAAACGGCAATGTGATGTCTGCAAGTTCCATGGGAATGCCTGATGATTTTCCCACGACCACACAGGTCATTGTGGAATTGGAAGACTTGAATGGTCGTACTAAAATGAAGATGACCCATGCAGGTATGCCAGCCAGCCAGAGTGCTGGAGGCGGTTGGGAACAAGCATTTACCAAGATGGAAACTTATATCCAAACGGTCGATTTCAATAAATAATCGAACACATTAAATCTTGAAAATGCAAAAAAAAAGGTCAAGACTTTTCAGTCTCGACCTTTTTTTTCACTACTTCTTGGATTTCTTTTTTGCCATCTTCTTGGCAACTTTCTTGACTGCCTTCTTCGCTGCCTTTTTGGAAGCAGCTTTCTTGGCAGGTTTCTTTGCTACAGCCTTCTTTCTATTCTACTTCTTGTCTTGGAAAATCTTGAATAGTTGGTCTCACACGAAACAGGCTAATGTTGATAAACTTGAGGATATCCTGACTTTCGAATGGTTAAAGAAGGGGCCTGCCCAATATTATGTATTGGATACCGTCATTTCAAAAAGAAGTTCACTGTTGTATAAACTCGTAGTGTAACGGCGAAGGTATTTTTAGCTTTTTATTATGCCTTTTTCTTTCAATTAATACCTCAACTCAGTAAAAAAAATGACAAAAAAGATTCTTGTTACATTTGTTATCACTCTGTGGCTAACAGGCATTCTTGCCATATTTTTCATCGTGCAAAAACCAGAATTTCTAAGCTTGTTATCCGGGTTTATGAATTTATTCATGATTATTTTCATCCCTTCTTGTATGGCGATTCTTGCTGCATGTATGGGAGCCTATCTAGTACCTCATAGCGATACTATAACAAAACTAATCCTTGGTACAGCGATAGGGATGGGAATTTTTGGACTGGCAGGTTTTGCTCTCGCTGCTCTCGGATTTGCAAAACCCGTTCTCGTCACAATAATCTTTACTATTTTAACAGGTTACTTTTTCCTAACTGGAGGCTTGGCAAATTTCCATAAGGACATTCAATACCTTGGAAAAGAAATAAAAACCAGCGCAAATAGCGTTGCAAAATGGATCCCAATTGCCACTGCGGCTGCGCTTGGACTCGCGTTCTTGTTGGCACTGACCCCTCCCATTGAGGACTTTGATGCGCTTCTTTATCACCTTGCCGTACCGGAATGGTGGTTGAGAGATGGTGGATTAACACTCCGTAACTCCATTGGGTATTGGGTCCCTCATATCGTGGAAGGTAGTTTTGTGTTTCCCATGGTCTTTGGGGTAGATACCGCATCCCATCTCATTCATCTGCTTTGGTTGGTGCTAACTGCTCTTCTATTATGGCATTGGGCGAGGCAGGTCTGGAATGACACAACTGCATGGGATGCCCTAGCTATATTGTTAACAATGCCCTCTTTATTTTGGCTTGCGGGTTGGGCATATACAGATTATGCATTAACATTTGCTGGTGCAGCTACCATTTTTGCGATTTGGCAATGGCGTACTACCCATAACAATAAATGGATCACCCTAAGTGGAATGATGGCGGGGATAGCAATGGGGACAAAATACCAAAGCTTTTTCATCCCACTGGTTGGAGTATTGTTGCTTGTAATATGGAGGGAAACAAATCTACAAAGACTTAAAAGAGTCAGTCAATTTTCGTTCGTTTCTTTATTAACAGGCTCCATCTGGTACATCCGCAATTGGCTATACATGGGGAATCCCTTTTATCCTTTTGTATTCGGCGGGCGCGACTGGGATTCTTTTCTTGCACAAAGAATTTCGGACACAGGAACCGGGATCGGGTTGGACCTCGGGCAACTCTTCATCCTTCCACTGACAGCCACATTGGGAACCCAAGATACAAACTATTTTGACGGTCGGTTTGGACCGTTCTATCTAATCCTTTTTCCCATAACTATTTTAGGTTTGTGGTTCTCTCCGCAACAAAAAGACGATCAAAAAGAGTCGCTGTGGGCGATCTATGCGCTTGGTCTTGCTGGCATTCTGGCATGGACTGTTGGTGTCATGAACACACACAGCCTTTTTCAGGGGCGTTATCTTTTCCCGCCTCTTATTCCTTTAGCCATTCCCTTTGCAGTTGGACTGAACGCTCTTTTCCAAATAGACATATCACCGTTGCGCATAAGCCGGATTGTTCGAGCCATGTTGGCTTTCACTGTATTTGTCAATTTGATCAACTTCAGTTTGCATGTAGTAGTGCGCCATCCAATTTCAGTAGTTTTGGGCATCACTTCAAGACAGGTATATGTGGAAGAACGGCAACCGGGTTATGCCCGTGCCATGAAACTAGTAAATGAACTGCCCGAAAATGCAAATGTTTATTTCCTGTTTGAGCCACGCAGTTACGGGTTTACCAGGAATGTTCAACCCGACGGATTGAACCAAAATTTCTCCCATGATTTATGGTTATATAAGACACCCAAAAAAATGGTGGATATATGGAAACGGCAGGGTTACACACATATATTGCTTGCAAAAGATGGTGCAACATTCATTTTTGAAAGCAATCCTATGGAGCTAAAAGAAGAGGCGATGCTTGAGCAGGTGGAGAGAATGCTAGTCTTTCTCAGAGAGACTAAAAGCGGGGAGTATATACTGTATGGAATTCCCTGATCTTATGGTGAGTGGATAAAAAAAGATTTACAACACAGATTTGAATTTATATCTTGTCTGTGAAATAAAAAGGTCGAGGCTTTTCAGTCTCGACCTTTTTATTTCATTACTTCTTGGATTTCTTTTTAGCCGTCTTCTTGGCAACTTTCTTTACTGTCTTCTTCGCTGCCTTTTTGGGAGTAGCTTTCTTGGCAGGTTTCTTTGCCACAGCCTTCTTTACGACCTTTGACTTTTGACCTTCGACCTTCGCAGCAACAGGTTTACGATCCATCCAATCGATGATCGCATCACCGAACTCGGAGCATTTGATCTCCTTGGCACCGTCCATCAGACGGGCGAAGTCATAGGTGACGGTCTTGGCGTTGATGGCGCCTTCCATGCCCTTCACGATCAAGTCGGCAGCTTCGGTCCAGCCCATGTAGCGCAGCATCATCTCACCCGAGAGGATAACCGAGCCGGGGTTGACCTTGTCAAGGTCGGCGTATTTCGGCGCGGTGCCATGAGTCGCTTCGAAGATGGCGTGACCCGTCACATAGTTGATGTTCGCACCCGGAGCAATGCCGATGCCACCAACCTGCGCTGCAAGCGCATCAGAGAGGTAATCACCGTTGAGGTTGAGGGTGGCGATCACGTCGTAATCGCGCGGGCGGATGATGGTGAACTGCAAAGAGACATCTGCAATCGAGTCTTTGATGAGCAGCATCTTCTTCCACTTGCCTTCGCCGTGGGTATCCCACAACTTGAGGGCTTCTTCCACCTCGGCTTTGATCTCACCCTGCTGTGCAGGGCTCATCATGTCGAAGCCGGGGTCGATCATCTTGGCGTTATCTTCCACGCTCAAGTTCGCGTTGGCTTCCTTGTTGCCGAGAATCCAGGTTTCGCGTTCGGTGACGATCTGCGCACGGAATTCGCGTTTGGCGAGGGCATAGCCCCAATCCTTGAACGCGCCTTCGGTGAACTTCATGATGTTGCCTTTGTGGACGAAGTTCACACTGCGGCGGTGATTATCAAGCGCCCACTGAATGGATGCGCGCACGAGGCGTTCGGTGCCTTCCACAGACACCGGCTTGATGCCCAGCCCTGCCGTATCGGGGAAGCGCATCTTGCCATATTCCTTGGGGAAGGCTTCTTTGAATAATTCCTTGAATTTCTTGTTTTCTTCGGTGCCGTGCGCGAACTCGATGCCGGTATAAATATCTTCGGTGTTCTCGCGGAAGATGACCATGTCTACATATTCGGGGTGGCGCACTGGCGAAGGCACGCCTTGATACCAACGCACCGGGCGCTGACATACATACAGGTCAAGGTTCTTACGCAACGCTACATTCAACGAACGGATGCCGCCGCCGATGGGCGTGGTGAGCGGTCCCTTGATGCCCACCAAAAATTCGCGGAAGGCTTCATTGGTCTCTTCGGGCAGCCAGCTCTGGAACATCTTAAAAGACTTCTCGCCCGCATAAACTTCCATCCAATGAATTTTGCGGGTGCCGCCGTAGGCTTTTTCCACCGCCGCATCGAGCACGCGCACTGAGGCACGCCAAATGTCGCGTCCGGTGCCGTCCCCTTCCACGTAGGGGATGATGGGATTGTTAGGGACGTTCAACTTCCCGTCCTGAATTGATATCTTTGCCCCGCCTTCGGGGACTTTAACGTTCTCGTATGCCATGTCTACCTCTTTTGACTTTTATGTATTTGAAAAAATATCGGCTGGATTATACACCCGCGACTTAACCCTCATAAGTGGAGATGCTCTTAATTGCCGCTTCCTTTCCCCGCTCATAGTTGATTCGATTTTCTGAATTTTTTTTCACGCCCATACCGCTCAAATTCCTTGACACCCCCCTAAATAGGCGTAAAATTCGCCGAAATGTTAACAGAAAAATTTCGACACCCTTTCCCGCATCAACATTTCTTCGGAATGGTTGTCTCTGTTTTATGAATTGGAGAGTCGCTTGTAGCGGCTCTCTTTTTTTATCTCAGATCGAGGAGAATGCACATGGCAACAAAAAATAGCAAGACCAAGCCAAAGGCACAAACCAAGTCTGCGGCGGCGAAACAGGTTGAAGTCCAGAAAGAGGCGGCAAGCCCAAAAGTCTTCGGCTACCTGCCAGACGATAATCCGCCAGTGGGGGCGATGTTGAGCCTCGGATTCCAACAGTTCCTGACAATGTTTCCGGCGACGGTCTTGGTGGCGATCCTCACCAAGTTCGATGTAGGTGTGACGTTGCTGGCTTCGGGTTTGGGAACCATCATTGCACTCTTGGTTTCGAAACGCAAGATTCCCATGTATTACGGTTCGTCGTTCTCGTATATCGCAGTCATCATCACCGTGATGAGCCAGTTCGCGCCCGATTGTTTCAACGACGCCTCGCAAGTCTACTGCGCAGACGGGGTTCGCATTGTGCAGGTGGGTGTGATCTTGACCGCCGTGTTCGAAATATTGGTCGGCTTGCTGATAATGCGCATAGGTAAAAGCGCGCTTGACCGCGTCCTCCCGCCCATTGTGACCGGTTCGATGGCAATGGTCATCGGTATTGCGCTGGCGAACGCGGCTCTCGGAAATGCCGGCAATTGGGCTGCCCCTGAACTCGCCTCTGCCACATGGGCAGTTGCCTTTCTGACCTTGATCGCGACTGTGCTCTTCTCGGTGTACCTGCAAGGCAAAGGCTTGATCGGCATGTTACCGATTTTGCTCGGTGCGATCTTCGGATATTTAGTATCCATTCCGTTCGGGCTGGTGAATTTCGGCAAAGTGGCAAATGCTGCTTGGCTCGAAATGCCCAAGTTCACTTTCCCAGCATTCACAGACCCGGCGGCTTGGGGCATGGCATTAAGCGTAGCGCTCATCTTCATCGCCACAGTCCCTGAATCGACGGCGCACCTTTATCAGATGAGTTTGTACATTGACGAACTCGCCTCCGAATTAGGACGCAAACCATTCAACATCAAGGAACTCATCGGCTTGAATCTGGTCGCCGACGGCGCCGATGACTTGGTGGTAGGCTTCCTGGGTGGCGCTCCTGGCACGAACTACGGCGAAAACAATTCGCTCATGGCGATCACGCGCAACTACTCAACCGCCGTATTGATGACAGCAGGTGCCATGGCAATTGTGCTTGGCTTCTTTGGGAAGCTGGTGGCATTGGTCAATACCATTCCGGCAGCGGTAGTGGGTGGCTTGAGCATTTATCTCTTCGGTGTAATCGGCATGCAAGGCGTAGCGCTCATCCAATCGGAAAAGGTCAACCTCTTCGACCCGAAACAACTGGCAGTTGGCGCGATCATCCTGATCTGCGGTATTGGCGGAAATCTCTCTTTACCCAATGGGGTGTTCCCCTTCCCAATTCCGTACTTGTTCCCCAGTGGCATCCCTGCGATTGTCTTCGCGGCAATTGCGGGCATCCTTGTGAATACGATCTTCGTAATCTTCAAAGCCCCTGAAGTGCGAGGCGGGTAATTCGTTTGAAACAAAAAAGTGACTGTCGTTCTGACAGTCACTTTTTTGTTTAACTACATTTGGTTTCTTTGGGTTTGCATCTTATATTTCTTGATTGCATTCCAGCCGACCAATACTTTTTCTTTTTCATCCCACAGGCGGAAGTACAGCGATTTCAAGCTGTCGCGGAAGGTGAGTGGCTCGATTTGGAACATGGGATTCTCTTTATGGCATTGCTCCAACTTGTAGTTGGGAATCTTCGGGCTGAGGTGATGGATGTGATGGAAGCCGATATTGCCGGTGAACCACTGCAAAACCTTTGGCAGTTTATAGAAAGAGCTGCCATCCATACCGGCATTGAAGAAGCTCCAATCTTTATGGCGTTCCCAATACGTGGGGTCGAAGTTGTGTTGCACATAGAACAACCATACCCCTGCACCGCAAGCCATTAAAAGAATGGGAAGTTCCACCATCACATACGCCTGCCAACCAATGAGGTGAATCGTCCAGCCGACGAAACCGAGCAAGGCAAGGTTGGTCCAGATCACAGAATTCTTTTCGCGCTTGCCGGCACCCTTCTCCCAAAAGCGATGAAAGACCGTAAAGACCAATGTGGCGCCAATGGTGAAAAGAATGAATGGGTTGCGCAATACACGATACCCAAATTTCTTGTACCAGGGCGCGGCGAGATATTCTTCCACAGTCATGGTGTATACATCGCCAATGCCGCGGCGATCCAGGTCACCGGCGGTGGCATGGTGAATGGCATGCGAATGCTTCCAACTGTAGTAAGGAGTCCACACAGCCGCACCGAGGAGAAGCCCCATGCGGTCGTTGGCAAGCTTGGTCTCAAAGAAAGAGCCGTGGCAACAATCATGGAAGATAATGAACATGCGCACCATGAATCCGGCGGCGGGGATGGTGATTAACAAGGTCAGCCAGTAGCCCACTTGCAGGCTGAAGTATGCCAGATACCACAGCAAAAAAAATGGGATGACTGAATTTAAGACCTGCCACAAACTGCGCCAGGTTTCAGGATAGGCGTACTTGGCAACAATCGATTGCCATTTGATCTGTCCGATGCTCATGGTAAAACCTCCGAGTAATTTGTTATGCTTAACCCAATGGATGAATACGGTTACGCTACATTTACATCTTACAACATTTCTTCTATACTCGCTCTATGCTAAAACTTCCCGGATTGATCGACCCACACGTCCATGTGCGCGAACCAGGCGCCACCCACAAAGAGGATTGGGATACCGTCACTCAAGCCGCACTCGCTGGTGGAGTGACCACCCTCCTCGCCATGCCGAATACAAAACCGCCCATATTCGATAAATCAACCCTCAATCTCGCGTTGGATGCCGCCAAAGCCAAAGCCCGCTGCGACTACGGTCAATACATCGGTGCAGGTCCTGATAATGCGGATGTCGCCGCCTCTCTCGCGCCGAAAGCTGCCGGGCTAAAGATGTACCTCGACTCCACGTTTGGTGAGTTGCGCCTCGACGATATGACCTTATGGATGCCGCACTTCCAAAAATTCCCCAAGTCTGCGCCGATGGTGATGCATTCCGAAAGCCGCACCCTGGCAGCGGCAATTTTATTCTCCGCCATCTATGATCATCCTGTTCACATTGCGCATGTTTCTTTAAAAGAGGAAATAATGCTCATCAAAGCAGCCAAAGAAAAGGGCATCAAGGTCACTTGCGAAGTCTGCCCGCATCATTTGTTCTTATCCAAAGATGATATTCCCACCATCTCACACGGACATCCCGGCAGAGGCGAAGTCCGCCCGCGGTTGGCAACCAAAGAAGATGTGGAAGGATTATGGCAAAACCTGGACATGGTCGACTGCTTCGCCACTGACCATGCTCCACACACCTTAGCCGAAAAAGACGGCGAAAATCCGCCGCCCGGTTTCCCCGGTTTGGAAACCTTGCTGCCCTTGTTGTTACAAGGCGTGCAAGATGGAAGATTGACAATCGATCAGATTGTGGAAAAACTGTACACCAACCCCAAACGCATCTTCAATTTGCCCGATCAACCCGAAACCTGGGTGGAAGTGGACGAGAATGCTGTCTATGAGATCAAAGCCAGCCAAAGTTTCACTCGCTGCGGCTGGACTCCCTTTGAAGGCTGGAAGGTAAAGGGAAAAGTTCGTAAAGTAGTGCTACGAGGGAAAACTGCTTTTGAAGATGGAAAGGTTCTAGCTGAGGCTGGATCTGGCAAGAACGTACGAAGTTAATATAATAAAGTAAAGGCAACCTTTTGGTTGCCTCTACTTTTTATGAAAATGCTTGAATGCCTGTCTGCGCTCTGCCAAGAATCAGAGCATGGATGTCATGCGTCCCCTCATAGGTGTTGACCGCTTCCAAATTCATCACATGTCGAATGACATGATACTCATCTGAAACGCCATTGCCGCCGTGCATATCACGTGAGATGCGAGCGATCTCCAAAGCTTTGCCGCAGGAGTTGCGTTTGATGAGCGAGATCATTTCAGGGGAAACTTTATCTTCATCAATGAGACGCCCAACCCGTAATGCGCCTTGTAACCCCAACGTAATTTCCGTCATCATATTTGCGAGCTTCAACTGCATGATCTGATTCGCCGCCAGCGGACGCCCAAACTGTGGACGGTCTAATGTGTATTGCCTCGCGGCATGCCAGCAGAATTCCGCGGCACCCAAAGCTCCCCAGGCAATGCCATAACGCGCCTTGTTCAAACACCCGAACGGACCTTTGAGTCCCTTCACTTCAGGGAAGATATTTTCTTCGGGGACGAAAACTTCATCCATCACAATCTCACCCGTGGCGCTCGCCCGCAAACTGAACTTGCCCTCGATCTTTGGCGCGGAGAGTCCCTTCATACCTTTTTCCAGTATGAAGCCGCGAATTTCACCATCGAGCTTTGCCCAAACTACAAATACGTCGGCAATGGGCGAATTGGTAATCCACATCTTATTTCCGTGAACGATATAACCACCGTCCACTTTCTTGGCTTTGGTTTCCATACTGGCAGGGTCGCTGCCGTGATTGGGTTCGGTGAGACCGAAGCAGCCCACCCATTCTCCGCTGGCGAGTTTGGGTAAATATTTTTTGCGCTGTTCTTCGGTGCCATAGGTAAAGATGGGGTACATAACTAACGATGATTGCACACTCATTGCGGAGCGATAGCCACTGTCCACGCGCTCTACTTCGCGGGCAATGAGTCCATATGCGACGTGGTTCAAGCCTGCGCCGCCGTATTCTTCCGGGATGGTCGAGCCGAGGAAACCCATATTGCCCATCTCGCTCATGATTTCGCGATGAAATATTTCTTTGCGATTCGCTTCGAGGATGCGCGGCATGAGTTTCTCCTGACAATACTTGCGCGCTGTATCGCGGATCATGCGCTCTTCGTCGGTCAGTTGGTCATTGAGCAAAAAGGGATCGTCCCATTTGAACGTTTGTTTGGACATGGAAACCTCGGGGATTTAGAGATTGGTAATTGATTGCATGACGATTGTATCAAATGTCAGAGTAGCGAAATGTCAAAGAAAACAGAAGCTGTTTCGAGCGCAGAAAGAAGCGTGAATCAAAAAGAGGATACGCCTTGAAAGCGCATCCTCTTAATCTCCAATTACGAATTACTATTTATTAAATTACGCCGCACCGGTCAACCAGCCGCGGAGTTCCATCGCTTTGACCACGCGGTCGATGGCGACCATGTACGCCGCATCGCGCATGTAGACCTTTTCCTTTTCACTGCGGTCGAACACGCTGTTGAAAGCAGAGGTCATTTTCTCATCGAGACGCTGGAGGACTTCATCCTTGCTCCAGTAGAAGTTCATATCGTTCTGAACCTGTTCGAAGTAGGAGGTCGTCACGCCGCCGGCATTGCAGAGGAAGTCAGGAATGTTGAACACGCCATTCTTCTTAAACACTTCGTCGGCTTCAGGAGTGGTAGGACCATTCGCGCCTTCAGCAACGATCTTGACGCTCTTGGAAACCTTCTGTACCGTATCGCCATTCACCTGACCTTCGAGGGCGGCAGGAATGAGCACATTGCCTTCGAACTCGATCCACTTATCGCCATCGCTGACTTCGTAACCAGAGTCCAACGCTTTCTTCTTGTCGATGGTTCCGTATTCATCCACGATGGAGAGCAGGAAGCGCGGATCAATGCCGCCCTTCTTGCTATAGGTGTAGGCTTTCTTGTCATGGCGGTCGTAGCAGGAAACACAAGCCACGGTACCACCAAGAATTTCAACGAAACCGATTGCAGCATACTGCGACACGTTACCAAAGCCTTGAAGCACGGCAACGGATTTTTTCGGGTCGATGTTAAGGCGCTTCATCGCTTCGCGCACGGTGTAGATCACACCATACCCAGTGGCTTCGGTACGGCCGAGCGAGCCGCCGCCGCCAAGGGGTTTGCCGGTGAATACGCCGGGGGTGTAGTGACCGACGAGTTTGGAATATTCGTCCATCATCCAGCCCATCATTTGAGGAGTGGTACCTACATCGGGAGCCGGCACGTCATTGCGTGGACCGATGTTCTTCCACATGTTGCGTACCCAACCGCGACACAGGCTTTCCTTTTCATTGACAGACAAGGTGGAGGGGTCAACAATAATGCCACCTTTGCCGCCGCCAAGCGGGATATCTGCCACGGCGCATTTCCAGGTCATCCACGTAGCGAGCGCGCGCACGGTGTCGAGCGTCTCAGCCGGGTGGAAGCGAATGCCGCCTTTGTTAGGTCCACGTGCATCATTGTGCTGCACACGGAAGCCCTGGAAGACTTTGAGTGAGCCATCATCCAAGCGAACGGGGATGCGGAAGGAAAATTCGCGCATCGGCCAACGCAGGGTTTCAGCCACACCAGAGTCGAGCTTCAATTGCTTGGCAACAGCATCAAATTGCTTCTGTGCCATTTCGAACGCATTGATCTGTCCTGACATTTTTTACTCTCCTAGGTAGAGGTTTAAGAGAAAATATAAGCGGGCACTCCGGACGGAGTGCCCGCTTATTCACAGCCTATGTAAATTCGCTGGTTCATAAGATCGGTAGTTCCACAATTAATACTCTAAAACTATACAAGAGATTCAACTTTGCGTCAATATGACAAAAGTACGCTGATTTCTGACGCCATGTAATAACCCTTTCACCCCCAAATAGGATACGCTAGTCATATTTCGGTTTGCGCTTTTCAAAGAATGCCTTCACCGCCACCTGATGTTCAGACGACTTTCCAGCCACCTCTTGCAGGACTCCCTCCCCATGCAAGACGCTCGCCAGATTAGGAAGGATCGCCTCATTGAACGCTTTCTTGCCCAAAGCAAACGCCTCACGCGGACCTTGAGCCAGCTCGCCCGCCATTTGGTCTACTACACGCTGATAGTTGAATCCGCCAAGCCGGTTCACTATGCCCAAATCGAAAGCATGTTGCGCCATGATAGGTTTATTGGTATAGAAATATTCCTGTGCGCGCCCCAGCCCAATGAGTTTTGGAAGCAAAAGCGAAACCCCTGAATCTGGCGCAAGTGCAATTCCGCTAAAGCCGACGACAAAATACGCGCTGGTATGTGCAATGCGCAAGTCACATGCCAAAGCAATGCCGAACGCCGCGCCCGCACACGCTCCATTGACTGCGGCGACAACAGGTTTGCCCATTTCCCGAATTTGTAAAATAAGCGGGTTATAGGTTTTCTCTAAATGCTCGGCATAAGAAATGTCACCGGCATATTGTTTCATCTCGGTAATGTCCTGCCCGGCACTGAAAACTTTTCCGCTCCCAGTAATGACCACACAACGCACTTGTGAGTCTTTTTCTGCTTCGGTCAGCGCGGTTTGCAAGGCCGTGGTCATGTCAAAGTTGAAGGCGTTTGCGCGTTCGGGGCGGTTAAGGCGCAGGGTCAGCACCCCAGATTTGAGCGTGGAGAGAAGCGTTGTGGTCATTTGAATCCTCAAAATAAAAAGTGACAGTCACTTTGAAGGTGACTGTCACTGATTTTATACCCATTATTCGTCGGGGTAATCGTCGAAATCGTCGTCATTGGCGTCGTCGGTTTCGTATTCGACCTTTTCGCTATCGAGATAGACCCACAACAACAGGACGTGCCCTTCGGGAGTTTCCACATTGCGGGCGGCGAGAATGGGAGCGGTTTGTTCCAAGCCCGTCTCGTTGCGATAATGCAAGTGGATGGAAGTTTTGTTATGCCACGCGTTATAACAGCGCTGCACAAGGGCGGGACCATTAAACGTGCGCAGGCGCGTAAGCGCGGGGATGGAGAGATTCGGGCTTTCGTTCAAGCCCATTGCCCATCCGTCATTGACGTGCTCAAAAACGGGGGGCGGACCTTCTATGATCGTGATTTTGTCGTCCATAATAAATTTACCTTGGCGGGAATATACCACAACTGGGTTGTCGAATCGTTTCAGAAATTTATCAGAATCGCAATCAGGACAAATAGACTATAGGTTCTGGTAGCATTGAATGAGATAATTTTCACATACAAAACTGGAGGCAAATGATGAAAAAACTATTTTTTCTATCCCTTTTGTTGGTGAGTTCGCTTGCTTGTGCCACTATTGAGAAGGCTCTAACCTCAGGGGCAACACCAACACCGTTTGTATTGCCTACCGCTGTCCCTTCACAAACGGCAGCGCCTGTCCCCACGGATATTCCCCGTAAAGAAAATACTGAAATCCTTTGTCCATCCAGCATTACAGAAGCAGTAGATGCCTATAACAAAGCAGTAACCTATGAAAATGCAGGAGATACTGCTTCTGCGGAAAAGTCCTACCGTGAAGCCATTGCCCTCGACCCAAACTATTGCGATGCCATGGATAACCTTGCCTTGTTATTACGCCAAAATGGAAACACAGACGAAGCCATTGCATTGTATGAAAACTCCATCAAGATTGCTCCTACTAATGAGGTGGCACATCTAGGTTTGGCAAATTCGTATATGGAGCTTGAACAATACGATCAGGCGTTGGCTGAATATAACGCGCTTTCAACTCTGAACCCCCAAAACCCCGAAGGCTATTATGGCGCTGGCAGGGTTTACTTTTCAACAGAAGACTATGACCAAGCCATCAAGCAATTTAAACAAGCAGAAGAACTTTATAAAGCCAGCGGTTCAGATTACCTTGTAGATGCACAGGTCTATCTTGGTTTTTCGTATGCATTGATCGAAGAGTATGAAACCGGGCGTGATTATCTTGAATTGGTCTACCCACAAATGCAGGATAATGGCTATGTTAATTATTTTCTCGGGTATTGTTATTATTATGGCACATCCATTCGGGACGAGACATTGGCAAAGAAATATCTGCTTCGCGCCCGCGACCTCGGCGTAGACATTGGATCAGAACTGGAAACTTTCGTCAACACACCATGAGCAAACTAACTCCGAAGATCATCCTTGAAGGTACACGCTTAACCTTCAAAACCGATATTGCTTTTGAACTCAACGAACATCCGCGCATTGTCGGTCCGCGTAAGTATAGGTACCACTCACCGCTTGTCTCGGGTGAGTGGTGTGCCTTCACCAACTTTCCCTGGGGGCGCGGACTGATCAATTTCGAGCCGCAAGAAGAATCACTCGCCATGGAAACCTATGAAACCTGGGTGAAGTTATTCGAGCTGCAAAAATACTATTCATGGATCGTGGATCGTTTTCATCTCTCCACGCGCATGTACCAGCTCATGACCTA
This sequence comes from Anaerolineales bacterium, assembly GCA_046328915.1. GTDB lineage: Bacteria > Chloroflexota > Anaerolineae > Anaerolineales > Villigracilaceae > Villigracilis. The sequence continues at coordinate 67,824 of JAXLVR010000007.1, forward strand.
CAACAAGGATTATGACTTCCGCTGGCTGGAAGAACGCCTCTTGCCGCTCAACTTCCGCCTCGTGTTGATGACTCGTTCGCCCGAATCGTTTGCTGCCGCTCGAGCCGAACGCTTGAAGGTCTCTGGCAACCCCTCACAATACGATGACTTGAACCTCTTTGTGGAAGAACAAAAGATAATCCGCAAGTTGTTCAATGATTCGATCCTGCCCAAGATCGAGATCGATATTTCAGACAATAACATTTCTGCCGCTGTAGAACACATCGCCGATTGGATGGAATCCACGGGCGGGTTGTACATGGCAGAATAAAGACTTCATCGGTATACTTGCGCGCATGGCTATTCCAGAGAAGATCGGGCGTTACGAAATCAAAGGAGAACTTGGGCGTGGAGGGTTTGCCACGGTCTATCGGGCATACGACCCGCGCTTCGAGCGTGAGGTGGCGATCAAGTTCCTGCCATCTGAGCTGATGCATTCGGACCCGCAATTCCGTATGCGTTTTCAGCGTGAGGCAAAGATCATTGCCCAGTTGGAACATCCCTCGATTGTGCCAGTCTACGATGTAGGCGCTGAAAACGAACAGCCCTATTTCGTGATGCGCTACATGAGCGGAGGTTCGCTCTCCGAACGCATCAAGGCGCGCACCTATACCATCGAAGAAGCCGTTAAGATCATTGAAAACCTCGCGCCCGGTTTGGATGAAGCGCATGCCAAAGGCATTGTCCATCGCGATCTGAAACCCGCCAATATCCTCTTCACAGAAAAGAATGTTCCCCTCATTTCCGATTTCGGAATTGCAAAATTTACCCAAGGTGACTCCACCGTCGATAACATGACCGGCTCTGCCATCATCGGGACACCAGCTTATATGGCGCCCGAACAAGCTTCTGGTGAAGCTGTGGATGGACGTGTGGATATCTACGCCATGGGCGTGATCTTGTACGAAATGGTAACGGGTAAACAGCCTTACACAGCGGATACGCCACTTGGCTTGGCAATCAAACACGTCACTGAACCGGTGCCGCGTATTTTGGAAGCCAACCCCAACCTGCCAACCTGGATGCAAAAAGTTATTTCCACGGCAATGGCAAAGAACCCTGAAGATCGCTTCTCTTCGGCAGTGGAATTGGTCGAAACCATCAAAGCATTTCTACGCGGAGAGAATCCGGAGATCCATGCCAATGTTACAAAGAAGATGTCGCCGTATAACAGCACCGCGACCTTCAAACGAACCAAGACCGAAGAACCCAAGCGCCGTAATTGGATTGTCCCTGTAGTAGTAGTGTTCGTTGGTTTAATTGCTGTTGTCGGCGTAGGGGCTTTTGCCGTCTTTGGCAGTGGCATGCTTCAGTCTTTGTTAGAGCCGGCGGCAACTCCTACAACTGCCGCTGCCGTCACGATCCCACCTGTAGTGACAGAAGTCGCTGAAACATCTGAAGCCATTACACCCACCATTGAAGTGACGCCCACTGAAAGCGTACCCAGCCTGCCTTTGATAGGCGGAGCCGATAAAATTGCGTTCATCAAGAACAACGATATTTGGGTGATGAATGTAGATGGCAGTGAATTAAAACAACACACTACCGATGGCTTGCCAAAGTTCAATTTACAATGGCTGCCTAATGGGACAGACATTCTTTACATGACCGGTAAAACGGTCAAGACCGTGAACATTGATACCGAAGTGGAAGAAGTGCTGATGAACTTTGTCTCAGCCGAATACTTTGAAGGCTTCAGTGTTTCTCCCGATGGCAAGCAAGTCGCCATGAGCATCAACCGTGAATTATTTATCGTGCCGTTCGACGTTGAAAAATTACGAGCCGCCACGCGCAAGAGTGCCTTACTTGACATGAAAGGTTGTTTTTATAACGACCTCGCAGTAAAAGAACTGCAATGGTCTGACGACAGCACCAAACTTTCTGTTGAGTTCATCGCAAACTCCAATGGCAGTTTTGCCGATGCCATTCGCGTCTATGATGTTCAAGACTGTAAAAATTTAAGCAGCTCCAAGATCGACGAATTCCCCGCTGGGCGTTTCCAATTCTCTGGTGATCTTTCCAGTTTCGATTGGGATGGTGACTTGCTCTTCTTCCTCACCAGCAACGTGCGCAATGGCGGCTTTGGCGATTTGGCGTTATACAACATCTTCACCCACAAAGCTGAAAAAGCCGCACCCTATGAAAGCAATTGTTGTTATCGCGATGCGGCATTCAGCCCTGATGGTTCACAGGTGATCTTTGCTTTCCAGGATATTCGATTGGGAGGCACAAGCCCGATCAACCTTTACATCATCCCTGCCGATTCGATCTCCACGGCGCGCACCATCGAACCCATTCTGCCAATGGACTTCTTCACCAAACGAGATGAAGCTCCACAACCCGTGATGCGCCCCGTTCAACCCTAAAGAGCGCGAACGATTTCTTTTGCTAACACCGGTCCACGATAGACCAACCCCGTATACACCTGCACCAGCGCCGCCCCCATTGCGAGGCGGCGTTTTGCATCATCCGGATTCATGACTCCGCCTGCGCTCACCACAGGGATCTTCCCATTCACCAGTTTTATGGTTTGACCAAGAACCGCCTCACTCTTAACCGTGAGCGGACTTCCACTCAACCCACCTGTTTCTTCCCGATACCGTGACCTCAACCCCTCGCGGCTCAAGGTGGTATTCGTAACGATCACACCATCCATGTGGGTGTTGAGGATCGCTTCCAACGCATCGCTCAATTCCACATCCGAAAGATCTGGAGCCAGTTTAACAAGAATCGGCAAACGCTTCTTGTACTTCTCCTGCTCTACCAAACGTTGCTGATGCAATTGTGTGAGCAATCCTTCCAAGGCTTCACGCCCCTGCAAGCTGCGCAATCCCACCGTATTGGGCGAGCTGACGTTGATTGTTAGATAATCGGCATAAGTAGCAAATCGTTTCAACAATGCTAGATAATCTAAGACCGCCTCTTCATTGGGAGTCTCTTTATTCTTGCCAAGGTTCACGCCAAGGATAGTGTTCCAATTCAATCCATGAGAAAGCTGTTGTTCCAGATAATCCATACCGCGTGAGGGAAATCCCATGCGGTTGATGACGGCATTATCTTCTATCAACCGAAATACACGTGGGCTGGGGTTCCCTGGCTGCGGCTTGGGGGTTACCGTCCCCACTTCTACATGCCCGAAGCCCAAAGCAGAAAGTCCGCGGATGGCGATGCCATCTTTGTCGTACCCCGCCGCCAACCCGATCGGATTCTTGAATGTCAGCCCGAACACCGTCACTGGTTTCGGCAGAGTCTGATACATGAGTTCAAGTATTTTTCGCGATGGGGAGAACGTTCCGGCAAGGCTTAAGGCATGAAGGGTCAAGGCATGCGCACGTTCTGGGTTGATTCGAAAGAGAAGGGGGCGAAAAAAGTTATACATGGCTTATGGAATATTCGGGGTCTGTTCGTTCTGATAAGTGTAACTACCTGTAGCTGTTACACCAGCGCCAAAGCCACACTCATAGTCTGCACCGGCTTGGGTCACATCTACGCCTGTTTCTGTGAAATCGAATCGTAGCTCGCAGACTCCGAAAGCATCTGTTTTGAAATTACCAACATTGGCTTCAAGCACTTGAAACTGGCTGGACATCATACCCTGGTTATAGGATGGCGCACCACGGTTGCAATTGAGGTAGAACTGCAGATCAGGCTGCCCTTTAATTTCCAGTGTACATACGGCGCCATTGTCATAGGTTTGAGTGGCATACGTCCCTGTACGGATATTGCTTGGCATTTCTGCGAGAGTTGGAGTTGTAGTAGCGACCATTTCTGTGTCCGGAGCATCGATACCTTGTTGCGACGTAGATAAAAGATTGCAAGCCAAGGTCAATAACGGAATCAAAACTAAATATATTTTTGAATATTGTTTAACCATTCTCTAAATTCCTCATGAACCCATCACTTCAACTTTTTCGTTCAAGATAGCATCGTTCATTATTTTTATATAGAAATCCTGTCGTGATAAACCTGATTTATCACGCATATCTACCAAATCTCTTCTTGTCATTTTAGCTGGCATTGAAGGAAAAATAATCTCCTGAGAAACTACAAAACCTTTTTTCCCAGAAATCGCATCGGCTATTCGTCTTTTATGACCGGCAGAAAGAGGCTCGGGGATCTGGTCAAAGGCAAACCAATCCACGGCAATAGTTTCACCTGGTTGGCAGGTGATCGTGCCATCAATCATCCGTGCTGTAAATAAAACAGCATGAACTGTTGGCATATTACTAATTCGTGTATATGTTCCAACCAACCCAGTAAGTACTACATCCAGACCCGTTTCTTCTTTTGTTTCACGCAAAGCAGCTTGTACCAAGCTCTCCCCATCTTCCACTCCGCCACTAGGCAATATCCAAGTCTCAAAATCATCGCGTTGCGTTAAGAGAATTTTTCCATCTTGAATTACTGCAACATTTACGGCAATACCTGCCATGTTGTAAGCCTCTTATTCTTCTTTGCCTTGCTTTAGCATGTCCATCATTTTTTGAATTCGTTTGGTGCGTGTTTCTGCCTTCTTTGCCTCTTCCACCCACTTGATGTATTCGCGCTGATGAGATGGGGAAAGCATCTCAAACAACTCTTTTGCTTCTGCATCTGCGGCGAGCGCAGAAGAAAGGTCAAGCGGAATGGTCATGGAATCTTGAGGCATGAGTTAACTCCCTTTCAAAAAGGCTCGTGTCTCTTCGATCTTTTGCTTGCTCACTTTGCCATTGCCTTCCCAATAATCAAGCAATTGAGAAATAGTCAACACAGCATGGAGGTTATAGCCAGCCTGCTCTAAAGACTCTTTTGCCCCAGATTGACGGTCAACAAGCACGACAACATCTTTTACTACCAAGCCCACGCCGGTTAATTTTTCGATGGCTTCAAATTTGCTGCCACCGGTTGTGGCGAGATCGTCAATGACCACCACCGTCTCACCGGCATGATATTCGCCTTCAATCTCGGCTTTGGTCCCATAGGTCTTCACTTCTTTGCGCGGGTAGATCATTGGGTAATCCCCTTGTAAAGAAACAGCTGTTGCAATAGGGATGGCTGCATAGGGCAACCCGGCAATGCGCTTGAAATTCAGTTCTTTCAGCAAAGGCAAATAAGCGGAGCCAATCGTCTCCAAAAGTTTCGGAAAAGAGATAATGTAACGCAAGTCAATATAGATCGGCGACTTAAGCCCGGATTTGAGCGTGAATTCACCGAACTTGATACAGCCTGCTTCGAGAAGTCCATCCGAGAGAGTAGTGAGGTGAGAGGGTAAAGATGACATGTGTTTTCCTTTATTTGAGTTGATCAAGAATCAGGTTGGCAACTTCTTCAATTGTATCTACTTGCTGAAGACTAAATCTTTTGTAAAACGAACGATCTCTTTTTATATTCTTGTATTCTTCAAATAAAGGATTTCATCCCGTATCCCTGCTGCAGCTTTGCCAGGGTTCTCAGCACGAGAAATAGAGCGTGACATGGGCAACAGGAGTCCCTTCCCATCTTTACGCAAGCCTGCGTTCAAAGCGGCTTCCAACTCACCGCCTTGAGCCCCCACACCTGGTGCAAGGAACCACAAGTTTGGTGCTGCACCACGAATAGACTTCATAGCTTCGGTATGGGTAGCCCCTACGACCAAGCCAATATTATTTTTTTCATTCCATGCCTCAGCTAATTTCGCAACGTGGATATACATTGTCTCTCCATTGGACAATGTCACATCTTGCAAATCTCCTGAACCTTTATTAGACGTCTTACATAACAAGAAAACACCTTTTTGTGAATAATTGAGAAAAGGGTCAACAGAATCTTTACCAAGATATGGATTCAAGGTGATGCAGTCTGCGCCGAGAGTCTCAAATGCAGATTTAGCGTAAGCTTCTGCCGTGGAGGAAATATCACCACGCTTCGCATCCAGGATGATGGGAATGCGCGACCCCATTCGGTCTGACTCTTCGTTGATCGCTTCGATGACCTGCTTAAGGACCGCCCATCCTTCGGCGCCGAATACTTCGAAGAACGCCGCATTGGGTTTGAATGCCGCAGCGTAACGAGCTGTTTGTTTAACAAGATTCAGGCTAAACGTTAGAGCTGAAGCGGCGGTGGGACTTTCAAGGTCTGAAACGTGCGGGTCGATCCCAACACACAAGAGAGAGGAGCAATCGTCAACGCGCTTTTCCAAAAAAGAGATGAAGGTTTCCATATGGTTCCTTATAAAAATCAAAGACCCTAAAGGGTAAGCCTTTAGGGTCTTATTTTACTCAATGAATGAATTCCACTTGCTGTTTTCATCTGAGATCCATTTCTTAAAGACGCCGCTGAGTTGGTCCCAATAATACGGGTCCCAGATATTGGCGCCATAACCGCGGCATTCAGGGATGAAGAAATCCAGTGGCACGGTGTCTGGCAAATTGCAGACGGAGGATGATTCACCATTTGGCGAGGTAGGCAATTTTCCTTCGCGGGTGTTGGTGAGATTCGGTGTTGGGATGCAATCTTCAAACCAGGAATTGCCGGGGTTGCCATCGGGTAGACGGCAGAAAGAGCGATCTTCGGTGCGGGCAACGGTGTAGGTAAAGGCATCATAGATCTTGCCGCTTGAATCACTGAGACGCAACGTCTCGCCGCCATCGCTCAGCAATATATTGGTCTGTTTGCCGTAAAAGACAATACGATCTCCAGGCTTGAGTTTGACATCTGGCAAGCTAAATGTGTCACCATCCACTGTGCTGAGTTTCCATCCGTTTAAGGTAATTTCAACCGCTGTGAGATTCTTGATCTCAATGAACTCATCAAATACATCGGTGGATCCATCTTGATTCCAGTCGAACCCTGGGCGGGCGAGAATCTCGTTGATGATGGGACGTGGTGGGATGGTTGCTGTTGGCGGGCGGGGAGTGGGTGTTGCCGTCTTGTCTGGTGTAGGCGTTGGAGTCGGAAGCGGAGAGTTTGACTTCTTTGGCGTTCCTAGAATATCACCGCCATTTGCATTTTTACCATTCTTTACTACGCCGGTATTTGTTAGCCAAATACTATCGCTATCGGCTGATGTACTGGTACGTTCCATCGTCCCATACGTGGAGGAACTCCCTGCGGGCCAACTGCCGCCGTTGCCATTGGCTGTATCAATTACTTTATTCGCTGCATCGCTTAATGTAAGAGTTTCGCCACTATTAGAGAGTTCCCCTGTATAGACCTGATCTGCCAAAATGTCAGACACTGTATTGTCATCATCTTTTTCGAGCAGGAAATACCCGCCCGCTGGAATGGTCCCATTAAGCATAATGGATGGGGTGCCATCTGCTGCTTTTAACGTCCACCCGGTGATGTTAATACTGGCATTGGTTGAGTTATATAGTTCGATCCATTCATCACCGCTCAAGCTGGAGGTTGTGCCTGCCCAAGCAACTTCATTGATGATGACGGAACGTGCATTAGATGCTGTAAAAGTAATCGTGTTATCACTTGATGTACTTGCGCTGTTGTTGTTACCAGAAAGATCTGTCACTCGGTTTGCGGAGATGGAAGGAATGATAGTTCCATACCCTGCTGATGTTGCAGCTAAGGTAAAAGTCATGTTATCACCAGAGTTGTTGAGACTCCATACGACGCTAGCCGCTGTACCACCTTGAGTAATATCAGCAGTTGAAAATGTAGCTGTATTGATGGGCTCTGAAAACTGGACTGTGAAATTGATTGGTAAAGCGCTCGTGGGGTCGACCTGTGTGCCTGATTGGTTAATTGTAACCGTAGGGGCAACTGTGTCATTAAAAGCAACACTGTTATCAGCACTCGTACTGACACTATTATGATTCCCTGCTCTGTCTTTAACAATTACAACTGAATCTGTACCAGCAGTGATACTTGGCACCAGTGTTCCAGCCCCAGAAGCAATGGCTGATAATGTAAAGTTCTGGTTATCTCCAGAATTAGTAATAATCCATGTAATTCCAAGAGCTGTGCCATTCTGACGAATATCAGAAGTTGTGAATGTGGCGGTATCAATAGGTTCACTAAAAGAAACAGCAAAATTTACAGGCAATGTAGTTGTTGGGTCAATTTGTGTGCCTGACTGATTAATGGTAACTGTTGGTGCAACATTATCTACAGTATAGGCTTCATCTGTTGATGGCTCAGAAATAGGCAAAGCATTGCCGCCTATATCAAGAATATTTTGTGCTGGGTTTAGATTTAATCCAACTATTCCATTAAAGCTTGCCAAATTTCCACCAGATATTTTGATATCGTACATTCTGCCGTTCTCAATTTTTGTAATTGAAGCTAATGATGCAGTGGTCGTGCTATCTTTTACGAAATCGCCCAAGTCGACATTCTGTACTGCTTCATTGAAGGTAACTCTAAAAACAAGTTCATCGGCATTCGTATACTGAGAAGTGGGAGTTTGGCGTGTAAACGAAACTAGAGTGGGTATAGTCGAAATATTATCAATACTTATATCTTCATTTACACTTAGTGAACCTGTATTTCCGGGTTTGGGGAGAAGAAGAAGTGCGCTACCACTTGCTCCAATGAGCGTACCGCCATTTAAAGATAAAGCATTGACGGAGACATAATCTAAATCGTTTGTATTATCTCCAGCGGTGATCGTGTAGTTAAAGGTCAAAACATTTGTGCCGCTTCCAGATGTATACACAGCTGTTCGGTCTGTTGCTCCTGTTTCCATTAACAAGGTTGGGGAACCAGTTACCGTAACCACATTACTAAAGGTCAATTGAATATCAATGACTGTTCCGCTTATGTCGGAATAAGTGACAGGGCTGACAATCGTTGAAGCAACACTCGTTACGGACAAACAAGGAATAGCCGCACTTGAAAAGTTTTGCGGGTTACTTGTGGATGAATTGAAAATAAAATCTGTAGAATTATTGTCTGTATCGAAACAACTACCCGCACTGCTGCCTGATTTGCGTTCATAGCTTTGGTTGGCAGTTCCACTCATAGAAGATATAGTAGTGCCTTCTTTATAAGTTGTGTCGGCGCATAACCCTACTTGGTCAATTATCTTGTTTGTTGCATCAACAAGAGCAATCCCGCCATCATCAGAAATACCAGTCGTGGTATACAAAAGATCCGCTGTTGTAGATCCTGAATAACTTCCCGATTTGGCAATAAGATAATATTGCCCTGGAGCAATATTAATGGCTCCGATCGTTGTAAGGTCTGCTAAGGTTGAGCCACAGCCACTTGATTTTCTAAGTTTCCAACCATTGAGTGAAATACTTCCGCCTGTGGCATTGAATATCTCTACAAATTCATCATCTGCGCCATTAGGTCCGCGCACACGGAATTCACTGATAAATACATTCAACTCATCCGCGGCATTTACTGGCTTCGCCTCCACCTGCTGCACACGTGGAGAAAAAGTCCCTACGCACAAGGCGCAGAGAAGCATTAGGATGAGTGCAAGGCGCGAGAAACGGGTCCGCTTGGGCATGAGAGGAATAAGTGTGGCATCGGCTTAGGAGGAGAACCCACTTACAGTTAAGTCTGAAGCGCGAAACCACGTGCAGAAATTATACCCTTGGCAGGGCACAAGTACCCTTGGCAGGTATATACAGACCGCCCTACATCCGCAAATAAAAAAGAATAGGTGACAGCCCATAAAAAGACTGTCACCCAGGTGTTACGAAGTGGCTGGAGCAGGATTGCGCGGCTCGATCACCAACTTAATGGCGGTTCGAACCTTATCCTCGATCTCAACATCCACGAACTCAGGGACGCACACTACATCAATCCCATCGTTCTTAAGATAACTTGATGCAAGCACCAACGCCTTTACTGCCTGATTGACAGCACCAGCACCAATGGCTTGCACTTCTGCCCGTTTATGTTCACGAATCACCCCCGCAATCGCCCCGGCGACGGCAGAGGTACGGGAGTTGGCTGAAACTTTGATCATATCCATGAGCAACCTCCCAAGGTTGGCAAAGAGGGGACAATGAACTTACTGTGTGGATTGTATAGGAATACCTTATTGGATTCAAGTGGTATATCAGTATGATAATGGATTCGTAATATTAGTAGGGGGTGTGGATAATGTGGATAAGTGGATTTGCCCCCTATATATGGATGAAGTTCACACGCTTCTCCCTATGCCTTTGGTTGGTTCTACGCTTCAAGCTGTACAAACCCTGTGGGATTCTTTTGGATAACTTATCCACAGGTGCTGTGCATAAAAGAAGACTTTTTCTGAGTTTTCCATATTTTGGATTTTACGAATATCACCCCCTAAATATGGGGGTGACCCACTTGCAAGTTGTCCAATGATTTGGGAGCAAAAAGCCCCTTTTGTCCACAGGGGAGGGGACTTTTCCACAGATAATAGGCACTTATCCACAGTTCTGTGGGGATGGGGAAGCAGAGTTGTCTGAACAAAAGACCCAAGATATGGGGTATAGACGGGATATTTCGGATAGTTTAACACTGAATATGTGAAAAATTTCTCAATATGTTATCCACATTTGCCCACAGGGGCAGGATTCTTATTTTAACTATGCCCTTCCAAGCAAATAACTCCCTCAGCGCCGACATGAGCATTGTGTACAACCCCAGCGGGCAGGTCTAGCCTATCTCCTGCATTGAGCGTGAGAGATTGACCGAGTTCGGGCAATCCGAAGGTGATGCTGCCTTGGATTACATAGATAATCTTGTCATATCCATGAGAATGAGCGGAATAAACGTCGAAAGGTCCGTTAGACCAGGTGTAATAAGAGAGACCTTCATTCGCCATGATCTGCCGCAGCGTGGATTCGGTTGGAGGAACAGAATCAGACCAGGGCGTGATGTGAGGCGGTTTTATCATTGTTGCGGAGCAAGAGCATAGCCGGCATCCACCCAGGCGGCGAGTCCGCCGAGCAGGGCTTGCACCGTTTCATAGCCGTTATTCATCATGAGGAACGCCGCACGGGCGCTCGTATGTTCATTCGGTCAGGTACAGTAGGTGATGATCCACTGGCTTTTTTCGAGTGAGAGCTTGCCAATGTTGTTCTCGAAATTATCAAGCGGAATCGAGATGGCACCAGCGGCATGGCTACTTGCATACGCTTCTGCACTACGAACATCGATGAGAATGGCTTGACCCGAATCTAGGGCGGCTTTGGCTTCGTGAACTTCGATGCGGGATACGTCGGCTTCGGTCAGCGGAATGCTGAGCTGTGGGCGTGAGATGCTGGGGTTTGGGTTGGAGATGGCAGTTGGCTCTGCCTGAGGCGAAAGCGCCTGACAGGCAAAGGTTGCCAACATCAACCCGGTGATGAGGAGAAGAGGCTTTTTCATGGTTAATATTTTATAACAAAAAAGAGGACGGTACATAATACCGTCCTCTTTTTGATGCAGCGAGATTACAGTTCGCAGAAACGGTCAACTCGCTTGCCGATGATGGTAAGGCTATCTGCCCAGAACTTCTTGGTGCGAATGTTGATGCCAAATTTGTCGGCGAGTTCTGCGGCGTTGGCTTCACCGGTGGTGGCAAGCAATTCTTTGTAAGCGGGTACAAAGTCTGCGCCGCGTTTTTGGTACACGGCATATAAGCCGGTGGCGAAAAGCAAACCGAAGGTGTATGGATAGTTATAGAAGGAGAAGCCAGCGGAATAGTAGTGAGGCTTCCAGGTCCACATGTATTTCTGGAGGTACTTCTCGTCCAGCCCATCACCAAACGTGGCTTTTTGGGCGCGTTCCATAATGTCGTTGATCTCATCGGCAGAGAGTTCAGATTGGGCGCGGCGTTCGAAGACTTCCTTTTCGAACAAGTAGCGCGAGTAGATATCCACCACGACCTGTGAGGCGTTATTCATCTGCGCTTCAAGGATGGCGAGCACTTCGTCGCGGTCTGTGGTTTCAGCAAGGGCGGCTTCGGTAGCGATGGTCTCGCACATAATGGATGCGGTTTCGGCGAGAGTCATCGGGGTCGCTTGTTGCAGTTCGGTCTTGCCTGCCTGATAGGCACATTCATTATGAAAGGCGTGACCCAATTCATGTGCCAAGGTGCTGACCTGATCGAAGGAGCCGTCGAAGTTGGCGAGGATGCGGCTTTCTTTCACGGCAGGCACACCCATACAAAATGCGCCGCCGCGTTTGCCTTCGCGCTGTTCACCGTCGATCCAATTGCTGTCAAAGGCACGTTGGGCAAAGGCGCCGAGCTCGGGTGAGAACTTATTGAAATTGGTCACAATGAAATCGCGAGCTTCATCCCACGAATAGACTTTGTCGGTCTTGCCGAGCGGAGCGAAGAGATCCCACCAGGCGAGTTTTTCTTTGCCGATCAGTTTCGCCTTGTGATTGAAATAGCGGCGGAACATGGGGAATGAATCGCGCATGGCGCCCAGCATGGCTTCGAGTGTGGCGCGATCAATTCGGGCGGAGTCGATAGAGGCGTGGACGTTATCTTCACGTCCGCGTTTGCGGTCGAGGATGAGGGTTTCGCCTTTCACGCCGTTCAAACAAGCTGCAAGAGTTTCTTGCACGCCAGCCCAGGCTTTATTCTCGGCTTCGTAGCCTCGGCGGCGCACGGATTCATCGGGATGTGAGCGCAAGTTGATCAGTGCCGGCATGGGCATCTTCTTCACTTCGCCGTCGAGTTCAAAGTCCACGGTCATTTGCGAGGTGAGCGTCCCTTGCAGTTTGCCGAAGGCGCTGCCACCGCTCAAGGTCAACTCGGCGGCGAGGGTTTCTTCGGCTTCGCTCATCAAGTATTTGGATTGCTCCGCCGACTCAAGTAGGATGAATTCATGTGCCTTCGCAGAAGGGTTGGTCTTTACAGCTTTCTTGATGGCAGGCTTGCCAAGAGTCCCTGCCCAAGCTGTGAACTTGGTTTGCAGAATGCTGCCTTGCACGCTCATCTGTTGAAATTCAGAGAAAATGCGCATGGCTTCTTTATTGCGTGAGTCTGTAGTGATGAAAGAATAAAGGTAGGAACTCATGGTGCCGGAAAGCTCGAATAACTCATTGAAGCGGTCCGCTGCTTCACCGAGTAGTTTGCCGAGTTTCTTCGGCTCGGTCTTGGAGTTGGCTTTCTCTGCCTTTTTGAGGAAGGCTTCCAACTCATCGAGCTGGGATTTGTATTTCTTTGTAGCGGCTTTAAATTGCTTGGAATCAAGGGATGGGTAGACGTTGGTCAGGTCCCAACGAGAGGCAGAAACAGTCATTAGAAATCTCCTTATGGAAAGATGCGCTTAGTATACCGTGATTGATTTTTACCTTCCCCCTGCTCTGGTATGGATTAAACCTAGCGGCAAATAAAAGCAGGGATGCTCGACTCGCGCAGCGTGACATCCACCATGCTGCCGACCAGAACCTGCTGAAGTTTGTTGCCGCTATGGCTGCCCATCAGGATCAGGTCGGCATTGTATTCGGCGGCGATATCGGGCAGGTGGCGCGGAGTTTTTTGCTCGCTCAAAACGTACTTGGCTTCCACTTCATGCAATTCCATGTAGCGGCGGGCGTAATCTTGCAAATCGCCTTGTTGGCTTTTATCTTCAAGGGCGGTGAAAACGGTCACTTCGGTCTTCCACATTTCAGCGAGGTAGGCGGTGACGAAGAGGGCTTCTTTGGCAAGGTCAGAACCGTCGAAGGCGAGCAAGGCGCGTTTGAAGGGCGTCGCTCCCTTGGGCACGGTAATGAGTGGACGAGATGATTTCTCAATAATGGCGCGGAAAGGTGAATTCAAAACAGACAACCCCGAACCTGGCGGGTTGATGAGTTTGACGATGATCAAATCGGTAACCACGGCGCGTTCGATGATGCGTTGGGTGATGTCTCCTACGTCAATCGCGAGGCTGCCTTGCACTCCAGCATCTTTGCAGACTTGTTCAAAACGCTGCTTGATCTCTTGGGCTTCTTCCCCTTCGGCTTCCTCTTTTGTTTTGGCAATATGTAAACCGTGCAATCTGGCATCATCGCGTTGTGCAATCACAATGCCTTGATAGAGCGCGTCCCAGCTTTCGGTATGTCCGCTCAGGGGGATGAGGATATCTTCAAAGAGGTGATCGGTATAACGAGCGATAGTGCGGGCTTTGCGCCAACTGCCTGATTCAGAGGCTACGCTTCTTTTCAAGATCAAGTCTGTTGCCGCCGCATCAGACCTTAACTCCCACCCAAGCTCTTTTTCAAGGGCGGCGCGGTTTTCTGATATCCACACATACAGGTCGGTGATGGTGCGCCCGGGGAACCATTGCAGTAGTTCACGGTCGCGAATGGCTTCAGCGAGAGGAATGTATAAGGTGTCGTACCAGTTTGCGGCGGCGTCTTGAAGCGTGGATGTTTGGTTTTCATCCATGTACTTACAGATGTCGATCTGCTCCATCAATTTTTCATATTGTCCGGGGATGGTGACGCTCAGATCCACATTGGGGCGGGCTTGGGCGATATCGGTCTTTTCAAGAAACTCGATGTATTCCGATTTGATGATGAGATCATCGAGCTTGGTCTCTGGGGTGAGTTTGATATCGGTCTTGAATTCGGTCACATAGGCTTCGATGGTATTCAACCCTTCCTGCCTTGCAATCGAAACGCGGTGGTTGCCATCGAGCACAAAATACACATCGCCCACCTGATACACCTCAATGGGTGGGAGTCCTGCTCCGGTGACCATGGCGGCTTTGACTCGTGCCCAGCGTTCGCGGTCGCTGTCTTGCAATGGCAGGAAGGTGCGAGTGAAATCTGTATAGCGCCCCACACTACCTACAATCGCATCAAGCGGAATATTCTTAAGTCCGCGTTCGGTGCGGCTTTGCAGGCGTAATTTCTTTGCTACATCGTCATACGACAGCAACTGATTGGAACGCCCCGTAACCCGCGCAATCACCTCCTGTATGGAAGCACGTTGGCGGGCACTGCGAAAATCTTCGATGGCAGAACTAAAGTTGTATGACGAATCGGACATGCGTAGAGAAAGCGTTCCTTATGAATGAGTATAAAGTGAATAAAGATCTGCTTCAAGTATGAAACTTTTGAAATGTCATTTTCGTCAATTTAGTGTACAGTTAAATTATGGAGGCATTCTCATGAAACAAGATAAATTTCTAATCGGTATTCTTATTGGTATCGGTGCTTTGGTCGTTTTGGCATTAGTGCTTTTCTTTACCCGACAAGATAAGCACGATTATTTGCCAGATGACACGCCAGAGGGTGTGGCGCATAACTATGTATTGGCAGTGCTCAACAAAGATTATGAAAAAGCCTATGGCTATCTTGCCGATTTGAAGAACAAGCCTACCTATGAAGAGTTTCGCCAATCGTTCTTGAATAACATGGTCAACCCCGATAATGCCGGCGTGGATATTGGCGAAGCCACCATCACAGACGATGAAGCGATTGTGGAGATCATTATTTACTACTCATATAGCGATCCCTTCTCCAGCCGTACTGGCACCCCAGACCAAGCCTTACTAGTAAAACAAGATGGTGCTTGGAAACTTAGCTCCATGCCGGCTTATAACTTCTGGGACTATAACTGGTATCAGGAACCGTATACCCCGTAATCATTACGTCATAGCCATGGCTATGACGAAGGGAAACCTATGAAAACAATTCGTCGACTTTATTTTTATGCAGTATCTGCCATCAGCATCGAAGTGGTATTGTGGGGCGTGATTGGCTTGTTGCGCTCTATTCTTGACTCACAAGATATTTCCAATAATGCCAATAATCTCGCTTCTGCCTTGGCGCTGATTTTCGTTGGGGTGCCTATCTTCCTTATCCACTGGGGATGGGCGCAAAGTGTCTCTTCAAAAGACTCTGAAGAAGGTTCAGCCAGCATCCGCGCGGTATTTCTATATGGAATTTTGCTCGGCACATTGATTCCAGTGATCCAAAATTTGCTGGCGCTTATCAACCGCACCTTCCTTTCCACAGTACATCTTTCCTCCTATCGTGCCGTGGTGGGCGGGTATCAAACCTGGTTAGATAATCTCATTGCGATCATTATCAACTTGTTGATCGCTGCTTATTTCTGGAATGTGTTACGCGCCAATTGGAAGACAATAACCGAACCAGAAAGCTTCGCTGAAGTCCGCCGCTTATACCGATTTGTGTGGGTGTTTTACGGGTTGTTGATGGCGGTGTATGGTGTGCAACAAGCCATCTCATACGCATTCTCCTTCCCAACCGGCGTGCTCGGAGAAATTGGACGCGAGACCGCGGTCAACTCGATTGCTTTGATGCTGATCGGCACACCGATTTGGTATTACACCTGGCGGCTCTTACAGGACGCGCTAACTGATTCAGATGAAAAAGAGTCTTATCTACGCCTTGGGCTTCTCTATCTACTTGCCATTGGCAGCGTGTTCGTTTTCCTCGGCTCCTTTGGTGACCTGTTGTATCAGAGTTTTTTGCAAATGCTCGGAGATGGAAAAGCTACCGACGAATTTATTCGTGAACTGGGCGGTGCGATCTCTGTTGCGGTTCCGTTCGGAGTGGTGTGGGCATACTATAGTAAGTGGCTCAACCAACAATTTGCCTTTGACGAAAACCTTCCGCGCCGGGCTGGGAAACATCGCCTGTATGTATACATCCTTTCGTTTGTAGGTCTCATTGCCACCATCGGCGGGCTGATCTCCTTGTTCAGCGCCCTCATCGACCTGGTATTGGGCAACCGTTACTTGAGCGATTATGGGCTGCGTGAACCATTGGCTGGTGCCTTTGCGTCTTTGCTGGTTGGCTTGCCGGTTTGGCTGTTGAATTGGCGAACCGCTCAATCTCAGGCATTGGCAGATAATGATATGGGCGACCATGCGCGGCGTTCGGTCATTCGCAAGGCGTATCTTTATCTAGTGCTGTTCGCATCGGTGATTGGTGGAATGGTCACTGCTGGAATCTTGGTATTCAACCTGATCAACTCTGCTCTGGGAAATGGCATCTCCGGTTTTTGGACGGAGGTGCTCAACCAAGTCTTGGTGTTGATTCTATTCATTGTGCTGCTGGTTTATCACTTGCTTGCCCTGCGAGCAGATGGAGCTGCTCGAGCCGATGTTTTGGTTGAGAAACAATCGAAATATCATGTGGCAGTTTTGGACGCCGATGGGAAATTTGGAAACGCTGTCAAAGCGGTCTTTGCCAAGCGTGCGCCCCAAGTGCCATTGACGGTGATGGATGCGAATGCAGGCATCCCTGCAGAGTTGAAAGTTGATGCTGTGATTCTGCCCGGCTCGCTTGCGGTGAATACGCCTGAAACGGTTGAGGCGTGGTTAAGGTCATTTAGCGGGAACAAGCTCATCGTCAGTGATGAGGCGGCGGGCGTCTTTTGGATGGATGATTTCGAGCAAGCAGCGGACTCGGCGAAGTCTCTGGCTGAAGGGCAGGATCTCCGCCCGCAGTCTTCCAAACGCACTACCTCTATTTGGACATTTGTGGCGTATGTGTTTGCGGCTTTGTTCGCTTGCCAGTTATTGTTTGGCTTGCTGATGTTTGGTGTTTCAATGGTGACGGGCTTCTAAATTTTGTAGGTCACGCTTCAAGCGTGACCTACTTCTTCCTTAATGATATACTTTCGAAAACTTTTCACTTATTAAGCGAGGCGTACCATGAAAGTAACTGTCCTTCAAGAGAATCTTGCCCGTGGTCTTAGCGTTGTTTCACGCGCGGTTTCCTCGCGCAGTACACTCCCCGTTCTTTCGAACATTTTAATTGCGACCGACGAAGGTCGTTTGCGACTTTCTGCTACCAACCTTGAGTTGGGCATCACATGTTGGATTCCCGCTCGCATTGATGAGAACGGCTCCACCACCGTTCCTTCCCGCACTTTTTCAGATTTGGTAAATACCCTGCCGGGCGATCAGGTGCAGTTGACACTTGATCTGAAAACCCAGAATTTGCATGTGAAAGGCGGCTCGTCGAATAACGATATCAAGTGCATTGACGCGCAGGAATTCCCGCCTATGCCCACGCCAGAAATGAAAGATGCCGTGCAGTTGAACGTGGCAGATTTCAAAGAGATGATTCAGCAAGTGGTCTTTGCTTCCTCGACCGATGAAGCTCGCCCGGTGTTGATGGGCGTGTTGATGCAGGTCGAAAAGGATAAGGTCACGATGGCGGCGGCTGATGGGTTCCGCCTCTCAGTACGCAAAGGACAGTTGGCTCATTCTGTAAAAGAGACGCTCAATATCATCATCCCTTCGCGAGCGCTGAACGAATTGGCTCGTGTGGCGCATGATCCTGAAGAACCCATTTACATGGTCGTCCCCAAGCAACGCGGACAAGTCCTCTTTCGCGTGAAGGATGTGGAAGTGGTCTCGCAGTTGATCGATGGGACCTTCCCCGATTATCACCAGATCATTCCGCGCAATTACAAATCCCGCACTTTGGTTTCAACCGCAGCCTTACTCAAAGCCTGCAAACAGGCTGAGATTTTTGCCCGTGAAGGCTCGAATGTGGCGCGTTTGGATATCAAACAATCCAATGGCGATATGCAACCCAGCGAAGTGGAAATCTCTGCGACTTCAGAAGAGACCGGTAAGAACGAGACCATTGTTGAAGCAACAGTAGATGGTAGCGGTGTGTTGATCGCGTTCAACGTCAAGTTCTTGCGTGAGGCGCTTGAAGTTATCAAAACCCCGAACGTGGCGCTCGAAACCACGGCTCAAAATGCTCCGGGGGTTATCCGCCCAGTAGGTGATGACAATTTCCTGCACGTCATCATGCCGATGCACTTAGGATAGGCTTACAGAAAGAATACGAATCCGTCAGAGTCACATCTGGCGGATTTTTTGTTATAGAATCAACCCAAAGGTGCCTTATGACTCTTCCCCGCGTATCCATTGATAATGTTCTCCGTATTTTGCTCTCTCTAAGCCAATACCCCATTCTCAGCAGTCGCATCCGCCATCAAATGCGGAAGACTCTCTACTCACGCGGTATTGTTCGCAAAGAAGTTTTTGAAGAAGAGGTAAAGCGTAAAGCGCTTGAGTCTCAAACCCTTGAGGGAATTGTCGACCCGTTGAATGAAGAGTCGAACGAAGTTTGGATGATGCGCATCACGCGTGTGAAAGACTCTCTCACCGATTTTTACTTTGCTTACAACCTGCCCTATGCCGAATTTGAAGACCTTGTTCGCAAAGTGTTGGCGGAGCGTGGCAGTATCGACTCAGACTTTGTTTGGGTGAACCCCGAACTGGCACCGCAAGAACTGCTCTTTGAACAGGCAGAGATGATCGAGTCGATGCCCGATGCAGATAAAGAAAAATATGAAGCGCGCCTGCAAGCTATTATTGCGGTTTTGATCCGTACCATGATCAGTGATCAGTTGAAGTACATCAAGATCGCACGTCAATGGTTCACCGTGGAAGACCTGCGCGAGATCAGTCGCCGCAAGATCGGCGGCGGCAAGATCGGCGGCAAAGCGGCGGGTATGTTGCTTGCCATGCGCATCCTCAAAGAGACTGCTCCAACGCAGATTCGTGATCGCTTCCGCCTGCCCATCTCTTTTTACTTAGGTTCTGATGTGTACTACAACTTCATGTCTCTGAACGACCTTGGCGGTTGGAATGGACAGAAATATAAAACAGAAGAACAAATGCGTGCAGATTACCCTGAGTTGTGCGAAGATTTTTATAAAGGTCAGTTTCCACCGGAAGTGATTGAAAGCTTGGAACGTGTCCTTGAAGAAGCGGGCGAACGTCCATTGATCGTGCGTTCATCCAGTCTGCTTGAAGATAACTTCGGCACATCCTTTGCCGGAAAATACGAAAGTATCTTCTTGCCGAATCAGGGCGATGCAAAAGAACGCCTCAATACGCTTATGCAATCCATCGCCAAGATCTATGCCAGTGTAATGAATCCCGACGCGCTGATCTATCGTCATACCAAAGAACTGGCAGATTATGATGAACGCATTGGTATTTTGATCCAGATCGTTGAAGGCGAACGGGTTGGTAAATATTACTTCCCCCATGGCGCAGGTGTGGCATTTAGCCGTAACTTGTTCCGTTGGTCACCACAGATCAAGCAAGATGAAGGTTTCTTGCGCCTCGTTTGTGGCTTGGGCACGCGCGCTGTAGATATGCTTGCCGATGATTATCCGCGTTTGGTAGCGCTCAGTCACCCACGCTTGCATTCATCTTCAGATGTTCGCACCATCAAACGATATTCTCAACAAAGTTTGGATGCCATCGATCTTGAGACGAATTCCTTTGTCACAGTCCCTGTGCGTGAAGCATTACATATGGATTATGATCCGTTGCGCTACATTGCCCAAGTGGAACAAGATGGATACCTCGCCCCGATCCGTTCGCGCCTCGACTCTACCGATAAACTGGTTATCACCTTCGACGGCTTACTCTCGCGGACGCCTTTCTCCAAGTCTATGCGTGCGGCGTTGACTTTGCTTGAAACACATTATGGATCCCCTGTTGATACTGAGTTCACCGTAGAAGTGGTAAATGCAGATTCGCAGCCCGATGTTCGCATCACCATTTTGCAGTGCCGCCCACAAAGTCACATTCATGAAACGAATGAAGTGCAAATCCCTAATGACCTTGAAGCAGAAAACATTGTCTTCTCATCACAGACCATGGTTCCACAAGGTGTAGTAGAAGATATTCGCTATATTTTATTTGTCCCTTCGGAGGGCTACTTCAGCCTTGAAACACAAGCAGAGCGCACTCAACTGGAGCGTGCGATTGGTCAACTCAATGCGTTGCTGAAAGGGCAAACCTTCATCGCAGTGGGACCAGGTCGTTGGGGCACGTCCACGCCAGACTTGGGAGTCCATGTGGCGTATAGCGATATTTACAACTCGCGTGCACTGGTCGAGTTAGCAGGTGAAGAGATCGGCGCATCACCTGAACCATCTTTCGGCACACATTTCTTCCAAGACTTGATGGAAGCGAATATTTATCCGTTAGGTGTTTTTCTTGATGAAGAAGGAACCATCTTTAAACGCGACTTTTTCTATAGCACCCCGAATCGACTTTCTGAATTTATCTCATTAGAAAATCCACGTGTGCTGGCTGCGCTGAAATTAATCGCCGTTTCAGATTATCGTCCCAACACGCACATGAATCTAATCATGGATGCTAGTAGAAGTAGGGCGGTTGCATTCCTTGTAGGAAAGCCGAAGCCAATAGAAAGCGATAGCACGGTTATTGGAACTGCACCAACCAGCTTGGAATAAAAAATGGGCGACAATGAGTCGCCCATTTTTTATTAGTTTAAAAAGAACAAATGTTCTATTTTATATTTTCACTTTCAATATCGATTGAAGTTGGTTGTGATTCCCCTGTTGGTTCTTGAACAGGGAATCGTTTTGTCCACACTAACCATGCAATGAATAATGCCATGCCAATCCATGCTGTTGGTGCAGCGAGTGTTCCACCAAATGCCATATTGAAACCTGGTGCAAGGAATAACACAGGCAACCCTGCAATTGCATTGACCGCTCCATGTATAAGAGCTGCAACCCAAGGGCTTTTGGTATTGATATATAACCATGCGATGATCGTTCCAAGCAAGAAACAAAATATGATCATCATAAACACACCAAGGATTGGATACCCTGGATAATTATGTCCTTGTACAATCACAGGTGCATGCCATAAACCCCAGATCAACCCACTCCATAGAACAGCTTTCCATTGTCCAAGCGGCAACAAACGTGGAAGCAAAAATCCACGCCAGCCAAGTTCTTCTCCCATCGTGAATAACATGTTTAAGAATGGCGCCAGAGTTAATGCAAGTAGTGATTGTGAAAGCACCACTACACTTGCAGGAACAGCATCTCCACCAGGAGTAGATGCCAACGCAGTTCGTATCATGGTGAAGTTCAGATCTATTTTGCCAATGCCAAACAATATAGTGAAGAGTCCGCTAAGCAGAGTTAGTGCAACAGGTAGAAACCACGCCCAAAGATAATATTGTTTGGGTCCCAACTTATTTAAACCTAAACTATTGAACGGTACTTTCGCAATGAACAATGTTGTGAGGATGGCAGCAATTCCTGGACCCCACATCGCAACAGCCCATAGCCCTTGTGTGGTTAGTTGTTTTGTTTGAGCATCCATATTGCCAAGAAAAAGAGTCGCAAGGAATAATGGCCATGAGAGCAGCACAGTAATTCCTAAGAACCAGTAGATGTTTTTTCTTTCAACCATTTCATAACTCCTTATATTTCTTATTGATAATTCGGCATTGAACGTTGGCGCATCGTTTCACGTGTTAGTGGACGTTTAGCGATCACGTTGATCTTGTTCTGATTCTCAAGCACGTGCGTGGATACAACTTCCCAGCCTTCTTCGCCCCATGCATTCAAAAGTTCTTCCAACTCTATTGCCTTTACTCCAGACCAAAAGCCACCAACGGTTTGCACGCGATATTCCCATTTTGATAATTCATTGTTATTCATAAAGATCCTTTCGTTTCACGTGAAACAAAAAGTGCGCGCTCGTAACGGCGCGCACTTTTTGTTTTAGGCATGAGACTCGTTACGATACAGAATATACGAATATAGGATCAAGAATAGAACCGATCCCATTAGGGGGATGAAGAAGAGCCAGAATGCAAGTGTGCCGCCAAGGAAACTTCCAACGAAAGCTAAGGCTCCTGAAACCATAAACAGAACCGAGCCGAGTTGATGCGTTTTATCCCACACGGTATCGCTTGAAAGAGTCCATGGTGTACGTATCCCGATAAAGAAGTTGCGCTTTGCCTGTCTTAACATATAGCCAATAAAGATGAACAAGATACCCAGGAAGGGGAGCATGGCGGCACTCATCTTGAAGCTTTGATTGCCCATGTTCCATGCCAGTGTAAGCCCATGGACATAAAGCATGAAGGCAACAATGAGCAGGATGAAGAGGTTGAAGATGTTACGAAACTCTGCGATATTTGCCTTGAGTGGGTCAATGTTTGGGATGACAAGAAATAATATGAGCATTCCAAGGCTGATGATGGGCATCAGAAATACACCCCAGAACTTTGGCATGTAATCATCCGCTTGATCGTTGACGTTCCAGTGCGAAGCCATCTGCTCCGGAAATTGATTCCATAAAACCACACCAGCGATTACAGCAATGGCAATCAACGATATAACAAGAATTGAAGTTGTTTTGGTTGACATTCTTTTTCCTTTCTACATTCGTTTCACGTGAAACGTTTACTTTTCCTTTGGCGCATTGTTCTGCGCCAGAGATACCATACCGCTTAGTCCGCCAAGGTTCATTGTGTCGATTGCGGATGAAGGCACAATGACCAACGCGCCTTTCTCTTTCAACCCTTCGAAGAGCATGTTCATCGCACGCAGATGCAAGGCGGTTGGGTTATCAATATAAGCTTGCGAAGCTTCGGAGAACGATGTAGCGATCTGCTTTTCAGACTCGCCGAGAATGACACGTGCCTGGCGTTCACGTTCTGCCTGTGCCTGGCGAGACATGGCATCTTCGAGTACCTGAGGAATAACCACATCTCGAATTTCAACGGATTGAACAGTGACACCCCAAGGAGTTGTCCGTTCGTCGATAATCTTCTGTAGTTCTTCATCCATCTTTGCACGCCCAACAAGAATGTCTGCCAAATTCATTTGCCCAATGATCTCGCGCAAGGCGGTTTGTGCAGCCCATGAAATGGCGCTCTGATAATCGTTCACTTCAAGTGCCGCTTTCTCTGCATCCCATACAACCCAAAACAATACGGCATCTACGTCTACAGGCACGGTATCTTTGGTCAATGTTTTTTCAGCAGAAAAAGATGTGACGGTGACACGATGATCGATCCACATTACGGCAGTATCAATGATCGGGATTAGCCAGAACAAGCCCGGACCTTTCAGCCCGTTGAATTTACCAAGGCGAAGCACAACGGCTTTCTCCCATTGTGATGCCACTTTGATCGCGAATAAGAAATAGCTTGCGATGCCGATCATTGCAAGCATGATCGCCCCGGTCACCATATCAGATGCATGTACTGCATCCAACAATAACGCTACTTTGATTGAGCCGATCAAAATGATCCCGAAGACAAACCCCGCAATTGGCGGAATATGCTGATCGTCTTTTTTCTTTGTATTCATTAACTTACTAAACTTTGTATTCATATGTGCTTTCTCCTAACATGAAACGTTATTCTTCCTCTTTGACTTGCTTCGCTTCTTTCCAAGACTTCAAACTGTCTCTAACCATTTGGCTGACTTCACGCTCAGAGAAGCCCAACCGAAATGCTTCACTAATAAATCGATTCGTAAGTTCAGATAGAGACTCTTGCCTCAACTTTTCTGTTACCTCTGGTGGTGGTATCTCTGTGATGTATGTGCCGCGCCCTTGTTGTGTGGATATGATCCTTGCTTCATCCATGATGCGATATGCACGTGCCACCGTGTTGAAGTTGACGCGTAATTCTGATGCCAAGGCTCGCACTGTTGGTAATTGATCGCCTGGCTTCAATATGCCATTAACGAGTTGACTTTGTATCTGGTTCACGATTTGAGTATAGATCGGCAACCCGGAATGAAAGTCGAGATGAAGGGTGAGTTTTTTGTTTGTCATAGGAAGGATTAAATTGTACTAATTGTATCAATGATTGAATTGTAGCACTTAAGGACTTTAAGTCAATACCCCTGAGAATAAAAACAGGCATTTGAAGTCTTATTCAAATGCCTGTTTAAGTCGTTTTATTTTTTCTTTGGCTTTATCTTTTTCAAAGCGCTTCCCAACCTTTTGACCCCTTCTTCGATGTCTTCCACTGGTTGCGCTGCAAAATTGAGACGCAGCCAATCTTCCCCGCTGATGCCATCAATGAAAAATGAATTGCCGGGTGAAAAAGCTACTCCTTCTTTGCAAGCGATGGGCAGCAATTCATTTGCCGAAATTGACTTGGGTAATTGCAGCCAAATGAACAGACCGCCTTTGGGTATTTCGTAGTTGACATGATTTGGTAAATATTTTTTGATGGCATTTACCATCGCATCTCTTCGTGCACGGAATATTTGGTTTGAGCGATGTAAATAGGTTTGGTAGCGTCCCACTGTCATATAGGCATCGAGTGCACGTTGGATCAATGTGGATGTTGCCAGATCACTGAGACGTTTGAAATTAAGCAAGCTATCGTAGACGGGTCCATCTGCGACGATGAAACCAACACGCAGACCGGGCATGAGCATTTTCGAAAACGTGCTGACGTAAATGACTTGCCCACCCGGGTCTAAGGACTTGAGCGAAGGCTGCGTGTGACCTTCGTAACGCAAGTCGCCTACGAAATCATCTTCAAGAATAGGGACGTTATATTTGCCTGCCAATAGAATCAACTCACGGCGGCGGGCACTGCTAAGGCATGTCCCGGTTGGGTTATGAAAATTCGGTATCGTGTAAATGAGCTTGGGATGATATTGCTGCAAAAGAGTTTCCAGCTTTTCCACCTGCATACCTTGGCTATCTACGGGAATGCCGACGATCTGAAAACCAAGCGTGCGAAATAGATCCAGTGCGGCAGAGTATGTAGGGTCTTCAACCAGAACAATGTCATTAGGTTTCAACAAAACTTGCGATGCAAGAAAGATCGCTTGTTGCGAGCCTGCAGTGATGAGAACATTTTCGGGATGAGTCTGCAAGCCCTGGCTGGCGAGGATGCGCGCTATTCCTTCACGCAAGGGAGCATAGCCGCGGCGCTCGCCATATTCAAGCGCATCGATTTGGTCACGTCGCATCACAGATTGAATCACTTTGCGGAATTCTTCCACTGGAAATTGACGCGCGTCACTGATGCCACTGGCGAAGTTGATCGGGTGTGCATGCCCGCTGGCTTGTAGCATGTCTTCGGCAGTGTCTGATGTGGCGAAAACATTTTTTTGCAAGTTCATTTGCCAGAGCGGCAACGCATCTGAATTATTTTTGGGGATGGATGGAATTGGATAGACCGGCAACACATATGTGCCGCTACCCATTTTGGAAAATACCAAGCCTGTTGCTTCCAAAGCGGAGTATGCATTTTCAACCGTGGTGCGATTGACTCCGAGATCGCGCGCGAGTTGACGGCTGGCGGGCAGGCGTGTATCGGCAGGCAAGTTGCCGGAAAGAATACTTTTACGAAGATGATCTTCGATCTGTTGATAAAGGGGAGTATCACTTTTGTGGTCGAGCGGGATGCGCATTTTGTCTCTCCAAACCGCATTGGTACGGTGAATATATCACCAACTTGCTTGCAGAATGAGGACAATTCGCTTTAAAGGCATTTTATTAACCGAAAGTGGCTGGTAATTTATTGAGGTTTATTGGCTCTTAACACCAGCCAATTTCGTTCTAGAATCTAATCAAAATATTATTCTATGTAGGAGAAAACTATGCAAGCAAAAACTGGAACGTGGACAGAGAAAAAAGGATTGGCGCAAATGCTCAAGGGCGGCGTCATCATGGATGTGGTGAATGCGGAGCAGGCGAAGATCGCAGAAGATGCGGGTGCTTGTGCAGTGATGGCGCTCGAACGCGTGCCTGCTGATATCCGTGCGAACGGTGGCGTGGCACGTATGAGTGACCCGGACATGATCCTCAAGATCATGGAATCGGTTTCCATTCCGGTGATGGCGAAGTGCCGCATCGGTCATTTTGTGGAAGCGCAGATTCTTGAATCGATCGGCATTGACTACATCGACGAATCGGAAGTGCTCACACCGGCAGACGAAGACCATCACATCTTGAAGCATAACTTCAAAGTGCCGTTCGTTTGTGGATGCCGCAATATCGGTGAAGCGCTTCGTCGCATTGGTGAAGGGGCTGCGATGATCCGCACCAAGGGTGAAGCCGGTACCGGCGATGTGGTGGAAGCGGTTCGCCATGCCCGCACCGTGATCGGTGACATCAAGAAGTTGACCGTGATGGGCGATGAAGAATTGATGGCGTTCGCCAAGAACAATGGCGCTCCGTATGAGTTGGTGAAGGAAGTAAAAGAACTTGGTCATTTGCCGGTGGTGAACTTCGCTGCAGGCGGCGTGGCGACTCCTGCTGATGCGGCGTTGATGATGCAACTCGGTGTGGACGGCGTGTTCGTTGGCTCTGGCATCTTCAAATCGGGTGACCCCGCCAAGCGTGCGGCTGCCATCGTCAAAGCTGTGACTCACTATCAGGATGCTTCCATTCTCGCAGAAGTGAGCAAGAACCTCGGCGAAGCCATGGTTGGACGTAACGTCTCGCAGATGCCTGAAGGCGAAAAGATCGCCGGGCGTGGTTGGTAATTTTATTTGGTAGTAGGGGCGGGGTCACCCCGCCCCTACATGGAATGATATGAAAATCGGTGTATTAGCGTTACAAGGTGATTTTGCAGAACACGTTTCCATGCTGAAACGCATCGGTGTGGAGGCTGCGGAAGTGCGCCTGCCCAAGCATTTGGATGATCTGAATGGACTCATCATCCCCGGCGGCGAATCGACGACGATCGGCAAATTGGCGGTGGCGTATAACTTGATGGATCCGTTGCGCGAGTTTGGCAAGTCGCATGCCATTTGGGGAACCTGTGCTGGTGCCATCTTCCTTTCCAATGATATTGGGCGCGACCAGCCCTTGCTCGGTTTGATGAGCATTAAGGTGAAACGCAATGCCTTTGGTCGTCAGGTCGATTCGTTTGAGACTGACCTTGAGATCGAAGAGTTATACAAAGCTACCAAGACCAAGCATCCTTATCATGCGGTCTTTATCCGGGCGCCGATCATTGAATCGGTGAGCGGCGATGCCAGAGTGCTTTCTGCCTTGGAAGACGGACGTATTATTGCCGCACAACAGGGGAAGTTGTTGGCAACGTCCTTTCATCCTGAACTGACGGATGATACGCGCTTCCACGAGTATTTTGTTTCATTCGCATCATGATATGCAATTCCCTCAGTCACAAATTGCCAGCTTGTTCTTGATAAAAGCAATTTGTGACCGAGTGCGGTATATTTATAGGAGCGTGGTCTCCGCGCCCCTATTATGACCATTCGTCCCCTCGATTTGTTAGACCTTCCTACTATCGCTCGTTATCGAAACGAGGTTCTTACGCTCGATAGCACGCGTGCCCTCACACGCGGACATCCCCTCGGTGCGATGGGATTGTTGGCATACATCAACCCGGCGCGGCATTTGTATGCAGCGGTGAGTGATAGCGATGATGTGACCTTGTTGGGCGGCATCATTCACACACGTGGGGAACCTTATGCAAAGCTTTTATATCTTGCACCGTCTCAACAGCTTAATAAACCACAACTCACAGCGTTAATTGAACATCTCACGGCGCAGGCGGGTGTATGGCAGGTATTTCATGTCATAGCCGAGGTGGATGAGACCAGCGAGGTTTTCATTGCACTACGGAAGGCAGGTTTCTCCGTCTATGCATGGCAACGGGTTTGGGATGCGAGTTTGATTCAGAAAACAGAATCAAGCCCAAGTACGGGATGGAGGCGTGTAAAATCCATCGATCTGCCCGCTATTCAACGCATGCATTATCAGATCGTCCCGCAGTTATTGCATCTGGTTGACCCGGCTCCAAAGCTTCCGAATGGATTTATTCACACGGATGGCTATTGTTTTGCGAGCGTCAATTATGGTGTGTATGGCGTGGTGCTCACCCCGTGGATCCTTCCTGATGAAGGCGATGTGAGTGAGAAGATTGTTTCGTTGATCGCGAGTTTGCCAGATCGGCGTGGGCGACCTGTGTATTTGAATGTAAGATCGTATCAGGCTTGGCTTGAGCCTGTACTTGAAGATCTGGGCGCAAAAGCTTCGCCGCGGCAAGCGGTAATGGTGAAATATTTATCTCGGTTGGTAAAGGATGGCGTGCCTGCTCGCGTGGTGCCATCGAATGCACGCATTCAGCCGACGCAAATGAGTAGAATGGATACGGATGAGTAGTTGGTCGATTTACAACAAAGGCAGCACCATTGGCACCCTCAGCGCCGAAGGTGGTTTGATTCTTTCAGATGAAGCGCATGATGGCGGCGCACGCATTACGCTTAAGCGTGGCACGAATTACGTTTCAGTTTCACTTCACATTCTTGGTTGGATGGATCACACTCGCTTTTTTGCAAATGATGCCGATGCACAGCGCGAATATCGCAACATGCGTTCAGGCGTTCTCACGGTGTTGGATGTGATCAACACCGAAGGGGTAAACGATATCAAGATTTGGGAAGCAATTTCAGATTTTGTCAGGCGGTTTCCTTAATATGTTGAAAGCACTTATATTTGATTTCGACGGGTTGATCCTCGATACTGAGACACCCGAAGTTTTGGTTTGGCAGGATATTTATAAAGAACATGGATTTGAACTCCCCGTAGACGAATGGGAAAAAACCGTAGGCGGATACGGCATCTCGACCTTTGACCCCGCCCAGAATCTTTCGACTCTTTCTCAGGGACGGCTGGATCCTGTTGCCCTGAAAGCTCGCTACCGGCTCGAAGCAGATGCGATTATTCATGCCAAGCCAATTCAGCCTGGCATTATGGAGATGATCGCTTCGGCAAAAGCAAATGGCTTACAGGTTTCCATTGGGTCCAGCTCACCGCATTCTTGGGTGGATACGCATACACAGCGCCTTGGGATCTATGATCAATTCGATCACATCATCTGTCAGGATGATGTTGCCCCCGGCAGGACAAAACCCCACCCCGATATTTATTTGAAAGCGTTGGAAACCCTGCAAGTGGATAAAACCGAAGCCGTGGTCTTTGAAGACTCTCCGAATGGAGTCTTGGCATCTAAACGGGCTGGCGTGTTTGTAGTAGCGGTGCCCAATCCGTTGACCGCACGAATGAACGTGCAAGGGGATTTGACCGTTTCTTCGCTGGCTGAATTGACCTTGCAAGACTTGATGAACAGGTGATTTTCAACTTAATCAGAAACCCATGCGGAAACGAATCGTTCTTATCTTGATCGCTGTTCTTGTGTTGGCGGGGGGCGTCTATTTTTGGAAGCGCTCCGTTCAGCCTGCTGAAGAAATGCTGGTTGTTGCTACACAAGAAGTATTTGTCGTTCCTACGGTTGTTTCTGCACACGCCCCTACGGTTTTGCCTTTAGCAAACAGCCCGCTTAAGTCTTCCATCACTGCGGCAGGAGATTATCTTGTTCGTCAGCAACTGGCAAATGGTGAATTGGCATATCAGGTTAATTTGTTGACCCATGACCGTTCGTCTACGCCTTCTTATATTCGTTTGATGGGCGGAACGAGCGCTTTATATACGGTTTGTCGTGTCGCAAGTGATATGGTCTATTGTCAGGCAGCAGACCGCGCGCTTGAGCATTATCTTCCCAATCTACTTACAGACCCTGATCATTTCAAGGGGACTTGTCTCTACTCTAATGGAGTTTGTCCACTGGGCGGGGCGACAGTCACGATTGATGCTATTTACAAACGCTGGCAGGCGACCAACAGCGTTATTCTCAATGACCATGACCTGCTTGCTACAGCTGTAGACCTTGGCTATTTCATCGTCTCCATGCGTAGACCAGAGGGCGGACTCTATCACTCCTTCGACCCGCATTTTGCCGGAACGGTGGACCCGAGTTATGTTGACCCGACATTTAATGGCGAAGCAACAGCTGCCTTGTTGCAGCTTTATGAAATGACAGGCAATGAGTTCTGGCTTGAACAAGCCCATGAAGTGAATGATTTCATGCTTGCCCAAACGGTGACGGAAGATTACGGTCATAGTTATGCATTGGCTTTGTTCGCCCGTTTAGATCAACTCAGCCAGGCAGACCTAAACTATACCAATGAGATCGCGAACCTTATCCTTGCCGGGCAGATCCGCTCGTTGAACCCGGCAAATTCCAGTATTGCAACTGCCACCAAGATTGAAGCTTTGTCGTCCATTGCACAGGCGTTGTCCTTATCGGATAGCGACCTCGAATGGCTGGACCGTGAGATCATCACCTTCATTACTTTCGTGCAGGCACGTCAGTTCCCTGCCAATGATTGTAATTTTGGCTTGGATGGGTCTGTACTTGAAGAATTCAAAGGCGGTGTCTTTAATACCTGTGAAGACCCATCCATTCGGGTGGATGAAATACAACATTGGGTCAACGGGTTGACCTTGTATTTGGAATATCAAGAGATGAAATAAGACGAATAACAAACTCCCGCCGATTTCACTCGACGGGAGTTCTTTTTAGTCAAATTTTTACTTCGCGCGCATGCGGTTGTTGCGTGTGTTGTGTTCCACTTCTGCCAAGCCTAGGGCTTCCATCAATGGTGGGATGTACATGCCAAAGCGGCCACGAAAGCCTTTCTTTAGCCCATACCAGCCACCGATTGGGTTTTGAGGCGAGCGCGCCCAATATTCCACGGTGCCTTCCACAGCTTCCTGCTTTTCATCCTTGCTGCCCAGCTCCATCCAATCGCCGTATTTTTTCAACATGGCATGCAAGTCTTTCAGACAGCGATAGTCATAATGCAGTACGGTGCTTCCAACCACACAAACGATGATCTCCTTACCATCTTTTTCATCGATGTACATTTCATAGTCCGAGGTCAGCGGCGGAGTCTTTAACTTCCACGGGTTGTCTTTCGTTCGCTTTTCCATGGCTGCCCTCTTAATTCTTTGAACGTTGAATAGTTTCGGCTTCCTTCTTGAGGTCTGCCGCGAACTTCTCGAAAGACTCATCGAAGGATGGAATCATACCGGCGAACAAGGGGAAAAGAGGACCGCCGATCTTTTCAGACATCGTGAATTGGGTGCCCTTCTCGGCTTTTTCCAAGCTGTAAACGCGACTCCCCATCGGGTCACCCCAGACCAGGCGTTGATTCGGCACGAATTCCTTGATCTTCAATTTGAAAGTGCGCTTCTCATCCAACGTGGACTTCAACTCAATGGTTTCGCCGTTTTGGATCTTGCCCGAGATGGAGATCACGGTGGAATTCCAGCGCGGAAAATCGGCAGCATTTGTGAGCAACGCCCAAAGGATGGCGGCATCCGCCTCAATATTCACGCTGACACTGGTTTCACGACTAAAGGTTGTCTTGCTGGTAGTGGCTTTTCCGTTCGATACTGTTGTCATTTTTAATCTCCTTTTTTATTTAGACGAACAGATAACGAAAAATGATAGGGTTTCACTTGGTTTCCCCTAAGTGCTTTTCCATGACCTTGCGGTTATGTTCCAGATGGTGCAACTGTAATGCTGCCGCCCCAGATTCAAAGGGATCGAGC
Organism: Anaerolineales bacterium; assembly: GCA_046328915.1. Lineage (GTDB taxonomy): Bacteria > Chloroflexota > Anaerolineae > Anaerolineales > Villigracilaceae > Villigracilis. The sequence continues at coordinate 99,944 of JAXLVR010000007.1, forward strand.
TCCTGAAGGATTTTCATGCGCAGGTCGAACAGGGCTTCCTTATCTTTGTTCTCGGCATCCCTTGCCATTTCAAGCTTGATGATCTCTTCTTGTGCTTTTTGTTTGGGGTTGAAAATACCGTTCAACTCTGTGCATTGATGGCAGATTCCCTGCTTGTTGATCAAGGCACAGCGCTGGTCGAAGATTTCTATCATCCGTCCGCGGCTGACGTGCAAATAATATTTCACCATCGCCTCGCTCTGATCCATGATGATGGCGATCTCCTGCACTTTAAAGCCATAGACTTCTTTTAGCAGCAGGGCAATTTGTTGTTCAATCGGAAGCGATCTGGAAATGCAGGTAAAGCAAAAGGCGACATGTTCTTTAATCTCAAAATTCCCCTGCGGCGAAGTTTGGCGAATGTGCATGGCTTCCTGAAAGAATTCGCGGTCATTCAATACTGCGTCTTTACAAATGTCAGTCACATTCTCGGGCCAGCGTTTTTTAGCGCGTAACAGGTCTATGGCAAGGTTGGAGGCAATGCTAAAGACCCAAGTCTTCAGCGTGGACTCGCCGCGAAAGGAGTCAAACTTAGCATGGGCTTTCAAATAGGTTTCTTGAACAATATCTTCTGTATCCTGCACACTGGCGGTCATGCGCAGGAGAAAAGACTTTAGTTCTCCTTGAAACCCTGTAAATTGTTCTGTCAGGTCATCAACGGTCATGGTTCAACCTCACATATAGTCACATAGCCCGAATAAAAAACAATCTCCTGTTAAGGAGATTGTTGAGATTTATTTCTTACTTTACCACCGGCAGTTGATTTTCGCTCATTGCCCCATTGCCATATAACTTGCGATGCACCACACTCAAGGCTCTTACTTGTTCCGCCGCATGATACGAAGACCGCACCAACGGATTCGACTCGACCCACTTGAAGCCGATCTCTTTGCCGAACTCACGCAACTCGGCGAATTCTTCCATGGTGTAGTAACGGTCCATAGGCATGTGCTTTTTGCTTGGCTGGAGATATTGCCCAATGGTGAGAATATCCACGCCCCAAGAGCGTTGGTCGCGCATCACTTGTTTGATCTCTTCCATCGTCTCGCCAATGCCAATCATGATGCCCGATTTGGTGAGCACATCAGGGTCGAGCTTCTTGGCATTGGAAAGAGTTGCGGCAGCCCATTCGTATTTGTCTTGCGGTTGAATGGTCTTGAACAAACGCGGAACCGTCTCCACATTATGATTCAAAATTTCAGGGCGGGCATCCATCACGATCTTCAAGGCTTCAATGCTGCCTTTGAAATCGGGAATCAGTACTTCAATGGAACAGCCCGGTAACACTTCACGAATTCGGCGAATGACCATCGCAAAAATGGGCGCACCACCATCGCGGCGTTCATCGCGATTCACAGAAGTGATGACGGCATGCTTCAAGTCCATGGATTTCACGGCTTGCGCCACGCGTTCGGCTTCACCCCAATCTAATAGAGCGGGTTTGCCGTGTTTGATATCGCAGAAGGCACAGGTGCGCGTGCAGACATCGCCCAGCATTAAGAAAGTTGCGGTGCCGCTGCCCCAGCATTCGCCGAGGTTCGGGCACATGGCTTCTTCACAAACAGTATGTAATTCTTTCGAACGCATCAGAGAATGCACACGTTCGTAATTTTCGCCCGATGGCGCGCGGACTTTGATCCACTCGGGGCGGCGCAAGGGGCGCGCGTCCGTTTGCGGGGCGACTCGGTCTCGGGTAGGGGTAGCAGGCATAAGGTCCTTTTGTGAACCGTAGGGGCGCAACATATTGCGCCCCTACGCATAATCCTATTTTTTCTTTACGATCAATCTTAATCCACGAACTTCGACGACTTCGATTTTATCACCCTTACGAATCGACTCTGACTCTGCCGCTTTCTCTGCACTCCACAGTTCAGATTCGACCAGAACTTGCCCCGCCTCCCCTTCGAACGTTTTGGCTGTTCCTATTTTCCCGATGAATGATTCTTCGCCGGTTTGGACCGGGCGATGTTGCACGCGCAAAGCTACCAGCATGATTGCAAAGAAGAGCAGCCCGATAACCAGCCCTACACCAATAACAAGCGGAACAGACACTCGTTGAAATTCAGGTGTACCTGGTGAATTGAATAATACCAGTGTACCAACGATGAATGATCCAACGCCTGCGGCAGTCAGTGCGCCGTGAGTGGTTGCTTTGATGTCGAGAATGAATAAGACGAATGCGATCAGCAGAAAGATGATGCCAAACCAATTTGCCGATAATAGACCTATGCCATACAGCGCAACGGTTACACAGACGGCACCGAGAAAGCCGGAGACCCAACCGCCGGGGCTGGATATCTCGAATAAGATTGCCAAGGTACCAAGGGACAATAGCGAGAAGACGATGTTTGGGTTGGTCAATAATAGGAGCAGGCTTTCGATCAGGCTCATGTTGAGCGGTTGGACTTGAATATCTTTGGTATGCAAGGTGCGTGGACCGTCTTCCATTTGGACGGTAAAGCCATCCAATGATTGCAGAAGGTCTTCAAGGTCATCTGAGATAAAGTCAATGAGATTTGCTTTCAGCGCTTCATCAGCAGTGACGGCTTTTGCATCGTCGATCATGGCTTCGGCAAGTTGAGTCGCTTCCTCTCCACGTGCGGCGATCAGTGTCCGCGCTTTGGCTTTCAGGTCTTCTTTGATCTTGCTTTCCAACGTCGATTCAATGTCTGCGCCAGAACTATCAATTGGGCTGGCGGCTCCGATCACCGTTCGTGGTGCCATGGCAGAGACTTGCCCTGCCATAGTGATGATGGCACCCGCACTGGCTGCTTGTGCATCTTGCGGCGATACATAGACTACAACGGGAACCTTGCTGGCTCGAATGGCGGCAACAATGGATTGCATGGTGTCAATACTGCCGCCGGGAGTGTTGAGTTGGATGACTAGCAATTCGGCGTCGCGCTGTTCTGCCGTTTCAATACCGCGTTGGATGTATTCAAGCATGGGCGGCATGATGGGTCCATCGGCGGTGAGCACTACAGCCGGGGTGGAATTCCCTTGGGCATGCGCAGAGTAAGAAACTGCAAATACAATAAAGAGCAACAAAAAGATTCGTCTGATTCTCATACCGGTCTCCAATTCCTAAAATCATTATACTGTTTGTAAAGAGATCCCCGCCCGACATTAAGCGAACGTTTACGTTTTGAAAATAAAACATCCCGAAGATTTTATCTTCGGGATGTTGAGTGTTAGAACAAACCTTCGAGGTATTGCTTTGTTCGTTCGTGTTTGGGGTTGGTAAAGACTTCGTGCGCCGGACCCGCTTCTGCAACTTCGCCGAGGTACATGTAAATGACATGGTCTGCGAGGCGTTTTGCCTGACGTAAGGTGTGAGTCACGATCACGATGGTGTAGTCTTTCTTTAGTTCTAACAAGCGGCTCTCGATGTTCTGCGAAGAGATCGGGTCGAGTGCGGAGGTCGGTTCGTCGCCGAGGATAATTTCTGGTTCGACGGCCAAGCCGCGGGCGAGACAGAGGCGCTGTTGTTGTCCGATGGAGAGTGAGGTGGCGGGGTCATGCATGCGCTTGTGGACTTCTTCCCACAGACCAGCGATCTCTAAATAGTGTCGTACTGACTGTTTATAGTCGGCGCGGTCTTTCTTCATTTGGTGGATGCGCATACCGTAGGCGATGTTGTCGTAAATGGACATGGGCAAGGGCGTGGGGCGTTGTGCCAGCAACCCAACCACCTTGCGGACTTCGGTTACATCCACACTGGGGTCGTAGATGTTCTCGCCGTCTACGAGTACTTCGCCGGTGAGGTTGACGTTCTCATTCAATTCAAAGAAGCGGTTGAAGGTTTTTAATAAAGTGGTCTTGCCGCAGCCGCTGGGTCCCATGATGACGGTGATCTGGTTCTTGGGAATTTCGATATTGATGTCTTTCAAGGCATGTTGCTTGCCGTAATAAGCGTTGAGGTTTTTAACTTGGATGTGGGTGTTGTTCATTTTTTATCCTTCGTAGGGACGGGGTCTCCCCGCCCAAGCTCTTATTGGACACGAACAAGGGCGCGAGGACCGCGCCCCTACTTGATGGTATATCGATTCAATCGTGCCGCTAACCAACGTGACCCGAAGCTGACCAAAAGCACAGCGATAGTCAAGATCAACGCCGCAGCATATCCGCGTTCACGGACTTCGGGGTAGGGTGAGCCGAGTTGGAAGAAGACTGCCAGCGGAAGTGACGCGGTGGGATTCATCAACGAAGTTGGGATGCGGTCGGTGTAGCCTGCGGTGAAAAGCACAGATGCCGCGTCACCGATGCCGCGACCGAAGGCGAGCAAAATGGCAGTGATGATGCCGGGCAGCATTTGGCGGGTGATGATGTTGAGAGCCACTTCGAATTTGGTGGAGCCAAGCGCGAGGGCGGCATGTTCCAAGTCTGCGGGCATGCGGCGGATGACTTCGTCCATGGCGCGAGTCATGATGGGGAGTTCGACGAGCGCAAGAACGATGATGCCTGCAAGAAGAGAAGCGCGCATTCCCAAAAGGATCATCAATGCAAAACCGAATGCACCATATACGATGGAAGGGATGCCCCATAGCACATCCAATGAGAGGCGGACGTAATCGCCCCAACGGGATTTTCCGAGATAGGCTTTGAGATAGAGCGCGATGGGAACGCTCAACAACATGGCAAGTACTGTTCCGCCTGTGGCAAGATATGCTGAGCCGATGATGGCATTGAGGATGCCGCCGTCCTTGCCCATGTAATATCCGCCTTTGGGGACTTGCGAGATCATCTGCCACGAAAGCGAAGGCAAGCCGCGCGAGATGATCGTCCATAGAATTAAACCAAGCGCGCCTGCCACGATCAGCAGGGCGATGCGCATGATAGTCTTGATGACTAACTCGACGATATGACGCCGTTCGAAATGTTTCTTTTGGAATTTCATGAGTGCCTCTCGCTCCAGCCGCCGTCCCCGGCGGTGGTTGCCGTGAGAATCTTGCGTCGAGGACGGCGCAAGGAGCAATGATTAGCAGAGTTATTGTTTTTCATGAGCGCCTCAAGAATCTCTGGAGAACCAGCGTGGAGAGAATATTGAAGATCAGAATGACGACCAATAAAACAAGAGCTGCACCGAGCAAGGCGGCGTCGTACAGCGGAATGGACATCATCTCGCCGTAGTTGTTAGCGATGAGCGCGGGCAGCGGATAGGCTGAGTCAAATACAGAGGTTGGGATATTCGGTACATTGCCGACCACCATCAAAACCGCGATGGTTTCGCCAAGCGCACGTGAGGCTCCCAGCACGATGGCAGCGACAATGCCGGGCAGAACTTGCGGAAGTACAACGGTGCGAATGGTCTGCCATTGGGTCGCGCCGACGGCAAGCGATGCGTGACGCAAGTCATTGGGGACGGTGGAGAGCACCTCGAAGATGACTGAGATGATGAGTGGAGAGATCATCACTGCGAGGACGATTCCGCCTGAGAGGATTCCGAAGCCGGTCGGCTGGGTGACGGCAAAAATGGAGAACGAACCAAGCCAACGGTCGGAGAGAGGCGCGAGCACGTCATCCACGAATGGCACGATGGAGAGTAATCCCCACACGCCATAGACCACAGGCGGAATGGCGGCAAGTACATCCAAAATAGGTTTGGCAAAGGTGCGGGTGCGGTTGTGAGCGTATTCTGCAAGATAAACGGAAACCAATAAACAAGGGGGAACGGAGAGAAGCACGCCAACCGCTGTGACCCAAAGTGTGCCAAGAATGAACGGACGAAAACCGAACTCGCCGTTGTTGGGTCGCCAGGTTTCGCCGAGCAGTAGATCGCTGAGGCTGTATGAATTGAGGATGGGATATGAACGCACGACCAACGCCACTGCCACGATCAGAATGAGCACTACTGGCACAAGCGTGATGATAAAAAATGTGCGTTGTGCAGCGCGGTCTGTTCGGGCTCGAGACGGCGTAGAAGGTCGGCTTAGCCGACCTTCTGTTTTCAAAGCATTATTGAGATTTACTTCACTCATTGTTCGAGTTTCGCAAGTGACTCGGCTTGTTGTTCCGGTGTGAGCGGAACAAAACCAGCCGCTTCCAAATATTGTTGACCATCGGTCAGGATCCACTTGATGAATTCAAGTTCGAGTCCTTCGGGTTTGCCAAGGGTGGCGAGATTTTCAAAGCGTGAAGGAGGAGAGGGATAGACCCCGTCTGCTACAGCGCTGAAGGCATCTTCCTTTACCTTGTAAAGTTCGCCCGCATCGACGGCTCCGTTGGAGTTGATATCGACCGGCGGTATCACGATGCCAGGAACGAGATCGCCATTGCTCAAGTCGAAGATGCTGTTGAGGTTACCGAAGCCAATGCCGAGCGGATCTTTCAAAACTGTATCGAGCATGGAGGGTTCACCGTTCACACCGATACCGAGCAGATCTTCCTGCGCTTTCCCACCAGCATACTTCGCCCACTGTTCAGCAGCGCCGGATGCATCAGAGCGAGTGAACACATTGATCTTGTCCGTAATGGATGGGTCACCCACAACTTCACCCCACGTGGTAATTTCCCCGGTGATATAAATTTTGTTGAAGACTTCCTGCGAGATTCCCTTTTCGAGAATTTGCGCCGCGACCGGATTTTCAGCATTGATGATCGGGAAGACCGCATCCTTGGTGACAGAAACCCAGAAGATATTCTGTGCTTCTTCTTCCGGCTTGATGCTGCGTGAGATCATGCCAATGTCCACGGCGCCTGCAATGGTATCGGTCATGCCTTTGCCCGCACCGCCGCCCTGCACATCGAATTGCACATTAGGATGCAGTTTTGTGAATTCTTCTGCCCAGATGGTCATCATGGGGTAGAGGGCGAACGCGCCAGAGATGGACAGCGTGCCACTGAGGGGTTCTTCAGTGGGAGCCGCTTCGGTTGCAGCGATTTCAGTCGCATCAGACGCAGGGGCGGCTGTTGCTTCCGGTGCGGCAGTTCCGCACGCTGTGAGGGATACTGCCAGAACCAAGAGAAGGGACAACCATGTTAAAGTTTGTTTTCGCATATTGTTTCTCCAATTACGTTTTTTATATAAAGCCTATTGAGTTAGTAGGATTTTAAGGTAAATAAAAAGAAACCTTTATTTCGAGACCTCGAGTATCTCTATAAACCCTACTAGACTAATAGGTTATGTTTGGTTATCATAATTCAGCCGCTGAATTTTGTCAATACCGAATTAGTTTTGAATCAATAAGTTATGCCCCAACTTGACATGCACATTTTTTATACTATACTGACTCGTAAGTCAAATTAAGAAAGTAGAGTTTTGAAATGAAATTAACCACCCGTAGTGAATATGCTTTGCTCGCTCTTGTTTACCTTGCCCGTAATGAAGATGAAGGATTTATTTCCATTGATACCATTGCCACAGCACAGGGTATCCCACCGAAGTTTCTTGAACAGTTAATGCTTGCGCTCAAACGCGCCCATTTCCTGCGCAGCGCTAAGGGACAAAAAGGCGGCTATCAATTAGCCAAACGTCCCGATCAGATTCCACTTGCTGATGTGATCCGTTTATTTGACGGGGCGCTCGCCCCCACTGAGTCGGTTAGTGAAAATTTTTATGAGTCAACGCCGATTGAGAAGGAAAAGAAAATGACCAAGGTATTCAAAGATATTCGAGACTATGTCTCGAATAAGTTGGAAAGAACAACCATTGCAGATATTCAGTAAAGAAACCGCCTGAGATTTTTCAGGCGGTTTCTTTTATTCGTGAATTTGTATAAGCAATTTTTCAGCCCGTGTGACTCCGTGATTGATGTGGCGGAGCTGTCCCTTTGGGTCGAAGATAAATGTGGTTGGGACACTCATCACACCCCAACGGCTGGCGATCTCTGGCTTTTCTGTTGCGTCGATCTCGATCACGTTGAGTTGGCTGCCCAATTGCTTGCTGATTTGTTCAATGGCAGGGCGTTGCACGGTTTTGCAGGGCGTGCAAGTTGGGGTGGTGAAGTAGACCAGAGTGAAGCCAAAGGGACGATTTTTCTCAAGGTCTGCGAGCAGGCTTGGGGTGCGAAGCTGAAGCGCGCGGTTGTAAAGTTGATACACGCCCCAGCCTACGAGAATGACTGAGAGGGCGATGATGGTGCGGGCAAAGATATCCATATTGTTATGCGTTTGCTTTGGGCTTCATGCCGGGGAAGATGCCCGCTGGCGGGGTTTTGGTAAACCCAGGCACGTTGAGGCGGGCGAACCAGTAGTACATGGCGCAGCCGACACAGAAGCCGCCAAAGGCATTAAGGGCGGCGAGGAAGGTGACGATCCAAACGAGGATCCAGCCTATGGGTGCAGAGCCGAAGAAGATTAGGGCAGAGCCGACTGCCATAAAAAGGAAACCGACGAACTGGGCAAAGCGATGAGGTTCGGGGTTGTCGTCTAATACATCAGGTTTCAGAATGCCGAGCGGTTTGAAGAAGTAGCGATAGAGCAGAATGAAGCCTGGGAATTTGAGCAGCGCTCCCAAGCCCATCGCCACGGCAACAATCAGGGCGATAATAGGTTGGTTAAGGATGAAAGCAACGATGTTGAGCGTGATGATGGTGAGTTGGTTGGCTTTAAGGGCAGCATGGTCAACTTTTTGAAGAGGTTGTGTGGTCATGTAAGTTTCCTTTTTTTATTTTTTTAATGACGTTCCACAGGCTCAAGGAGAAGAGAAAAAAGCCTGTGGAACGCTTGAGGCGCCAACGGGGGTCGAACCCGAAAAAATGAGTGTGGCTTTGTAAGATCAAATGTATCTTCACCAAATTCATTTTCACACCCGGCTCTTTAATTTTGAGCTGTGTGGCGCCATATGGATTTATTACGTTTTCACGTTCCACAGGCTAAAGAGAAGAGAAATAAGAGAAACACCTGTGGAACGTTTGAGGCGCCAGCGGGAATCGAACCCGCGAGTAAGGTTTTTGCCCTGGAAGAACACCAGGATCTTCGACAGAACCCTGCCCCATCCCGTGGGTTGGCTATGGCGCCGGGACCATTAGGTGGGAATGCCCGCCTCGATGGTTTCATCTACCAATAATTTTGCGAGCGCCTTTGCCTGATTGCGAATCTCAGGAATGGCGAGCGATTCCCATAAGGCTGGGATGCGCACCGGACCCAGAGTGAACAAACCTTGCACCGGCTCACACTGGATGTTGACAAATCGTCCATCCTGATCTGTATCGAAGCCGAGGCGAAGTTGGTCTGGAACGATGTGACCCGCTTTGATGAGTTGAGCGATTAGCGGGGATTCGATCTTGGAGTAATCACGCGAAGGACCGGTACAGTTGACGATGCGGGCAACGTTCAAGGTACTGATTTCTTTTGTGTCGGTCTGTTGCCAGGTCACTTGGGCAAGGTCGCCATTTTGTTTGGCAGAGATCAATTTTCCGCGATGGATTTTCAAAATGCGGTCTTCAATCAATGCACCGATCTGGTCTGCCACTTCAGGCGACATGCGATGACGATGAATGTCCCAAAGGTTGCGGGCATGACGTAGGAAGGATTTTCGCTGGGCGAGACTCCACTTTTGCCAGATGGCGGCGGTGTGCGGGCGCAGGCTATCGATGACGGCGCGCCAATCGGAGCCAGTGTGTTCGGCAATATTTACGTGCTCACGTATCCAACGAATCGCTCCGCGGGGAGAGTTGAACTCATCGGGCAGGTCGGCAAGTGGACGCGCCTGATAGGGCTTGTGGACTTGATATAAGCGCCCGTTGCGAGAAAGGGCATGGATGGTTCCGCGATGACCGACTTCACGTAATGAGAGCGCCACGTCTACCATTGTTAAACCGGTACCGACCAAAAGCACGGGGGCGTCTTTTTCAAGACCGAGGGCTACATCTTCAGACCAGGGATTCTTCCAATAAAGCTTTTCCACGTCACGAAAGTCAATTGGGTCGTTGGGTGCGAGCAAATTTCCAAATGCCAACACGACAGCATGAGCAAAAATGGTGCTGCCATTCTTGAGTTGTAGTTTCCAATATTCATGCTCGCGACTCACGCTGATGACATCGCCTTCCACGTATTCGATGTTGGAATTTTCTTTGACCGTAGATGAGAAGATGTCAGCGAGGTAATCGCCATACGTAATGCGAGAGGCAAACGTCCCTGCGTGTGAATCGGGAAAGCGAGTCTTGAGCCAAGCCACAAAATGATTCATGTCATCAGGGAATGCACTCATATTCCCAGCGGGTACGTTCAATAAGTTGACGCAATACATCGTTTCATACGCGACGCCTTTGCCGGGTTTGGACGAATTGCCAATGAGAGCCAGCCGTCCGTTTGGGGCGAAGCGTTTGAAGTTTGCGGCAACCAAGTTTCCACTGGCACCTGCTCCAACCACTGCAACGTGAAAAGGAAGGGAACTCATGGCTTATTCCTTTCCGTTCAACACCAATTCATAGCCAGCATCTGTCCACGATTGAAGACCGGCTTCCAAGGCATACACATTTTTGAAGCTTTTTTGTTCAAGAATTGAGAGCGCAACCGTGGAGCGATTTCCGCGCTGGCAGTGGACGACCAACGGCTCATCTTCATGCAAAATGCTGCGCGCTACTTCGGGTAATGAACCAGCTTCGATATGTTTTGCGCCTTGAATATGCCCGGTGTGCCATTCGCGATTGAAGCGCACATCCAATACATTCGGAGAATCATTTTGGGAGAGCCAATCCTTAAGTTGATTTGCAGAGATATGTTTAGTGGAAGTCACAGGCAAGCCATTGGATTGCCAGGCTTCGACACCGCCATCAAGATAGCCGGCAATATCGTCATACCCAATGCGGACGAGTTGCCGCGTCGCTTCCACCCTTTCGGCTGGGTGGTTCGCAATGAGCACAATCTTCGCCCCAAACGGAATCACCCAACCTGCCCAAACGATCAACGGCGTGACAAGCGGAATTCCATACGAACCTTCGATGTGAGCTGCAAGATAACTGCTTGTATCGCGTACATCCACAAAGACTGCGCCCGCGTTTACTTGTTCTTGAGCCTTTGCTGGTGAGAGCGGTTCCAACACGGGTACGCCCAGGTTGCCGAGAATACGTCCGCCTTTTTTGTTGACAGGGCGCATGTTGCGATAATAGGTTGGGTAGCTGGAAAGCCCGGTTGTGGCGCGTTTGATGAAATCTTCTTCATTTGGTAATTGCAGGAAAGGATTGTTCAAACGTTCCTGACCGATAGTGGTAAAACGTGCGCTACTGTTCGTGGTATTGCAGAAGGAACCCGCGCCATGAGTCGGATACACCACTACATCATCGGGCAATAAAGCAAGTTTTTTATGAATGGTGTTGTAGAGGCTATGTGCCAATGGAATAGTATGTTCATGACCGAGCAGGTCGGGGCGTCCCGTCCCGCCGACGATGAGGGAGCCGCCGCTGAACAAGGTCTGAGGCGTTTTTTCATTCTCACCAAAGACACCGAAGGCGATGTGTTCAGGAGTGTGTCCGGGCGTTTCGATCACGCCGATGTTGAGGTTGCCAAGTGAAAGCGTATCGCCTTCATGGAGAGAGATGTGCTCAAAGTCTGCGTGTCCGCTGGCGCTGGCACCGATCTCAAAGTGATGATGATCGTGCGCTATGCCGAGGTGGTGTGCCAGCTCATGTGCCCCAGAGACAAAGTCTGCATGCAGGTGGGTGTCGAGCGCATACCGCAATTTCAAGCCGAGACCTTCCGCGGTTTTCACGTATTTATCCACATCACGTTGTGGGTCGATCACGGCGGCAATCCCCGTCTCTTCAGAGGCGATCAAGTACGATGAATTGCCGATGCCTTCATCCACGAACTGCTTTACATACAATGATTTCATTCTTTATCCTTGGTTATTTTTCAATCGGCACGTTGACCAGGTTGCCCCACTCCGTCCAGGAACCATCATAGTTACGGACGTTGGGATAGCCGAGCAAATAGGTCAAGACGAACCAACTGTGGCTGGAACGTTCCCCGATACGACAGTAGGTAACAATGTCTTTATCCGATGTAATGCCTTGGGCTTCATACAATTCCTTGAGCTCTTCGGCAGATTTAAATGTGCCATCTTCGCGCACTGCCTTCGCCCACGGAATGTTCTTCGCGCCGGGGATGTGTCCCCCGCGCAAGGCGCCTTCTTGAGGATATTCAGGCATGTGCAATTTCTTGCCGGTATATTCATCGGGCGAGCGAACGTCCACCAACGGGAGATTGCCTTTGACATGCTTCAGCACATCCTCACGGAAGACGCAGATCTTTTTGTCATCGCGCTTGGGTGCCTTATAGACAGTTTTTGCGTAGCTGGGAACTTCTTTTGTGAATTCACGTTTCTCGTCTTCCCACTTCTTGCGTCCACCATTGAGGATGCGCACATCTTTGTGACCAAAGAGTTTGAAGACCCAGAAGTTATAGGTTGCCCACCAGTTGTTTTTATCGCCATAGAAAACGACTGTGGTGTCATTGTCAATGCCTTTTTCGGAGAGCAATGAGGCAAACTGAATCGAGTCCAAATAATCGCGGACGACGGGGTGGTTGAGGTCTTCGTGCCAGGTGATCTTGACAGAACCAGGAATGTGACCGGTGTCATAAAGCAGGAAATCTTCGTCCGACTCAATGATGCGGACCTTGGGGTCGTTCAAGTGTTCGGCGAGCCAGTCTGTTTCGACCAGCACTTCAGGGTGAGAGTACTTTGACATGGTTTATCTCCTTATTAATTATTAATCCTATTGATTTAGTAGGATATAAATCTAAAAAAGAATGACCAAACACGGTCATAGTTCTTTATATTACTAATTCAATAGGATTTATTGACTAAATCATAATTCAGCGGTTGAATTATGTCAAGACTGGGAAGTTCAGTATTTTCTTGGTAAGATAATTAGAGTTCAAATTTTCTAAAGGAACATGAGTCAAATGCAAACTTGCATGTGTACCCGGCGGGGTCTCTAAACCACCGCCGATTTTCCCAGAAATCAACGGCTGACTGCCGCATCCGGTGGGCTTGAGAGCCCCGCATTTTCACCAAACTGGCTTGACCAGTTTTTTGAATTTGTCATCGGATGCCAATGCTGAAATTATTTCAGCAGGCAGACAGCCGTTTTTTTATTTTCAAAAATCAAAATACAGAGGAGCTTTAACATGAAAATCGCAAGTAATGTCACAGAATTGATCGGCAATACCCCGCTGGTGCGTTTGAACCGCGTCACTGAAGGAGCTAAAGCAGAGGTGGTTGCCAAATTGGAATTCTTCAACCCGGCACACAGTGTAAAGGACCGCATTGGTTTTTCGATGATCGATGCCGCTGAAAAGGCGGGGCTGATCAACAAGGATACGGTTCTGGTCGAGCCGACCTCGGGCAATACCGGCATTGCGCTCGCCATGGTCGCCGCTGCGCGCGGATACAAACTCATCCTGACCATGCCGGAAACCATGAGCAAAGAACGCCGCATTTTGTTGCGTGCTTATGGCGCGGAGTTGGTGCTCACCCCCGGACCAGACGGTATGGGCGGCGCGATTCGTAAGGCAGAAGAAATTGTCGCTTCAGACCCGAAGAAGTATTTCCTGCCACAGCAATTCAAGAATCCTGCCAACCCGGAGATTCACCGCAAGACAACTGCCGAAGAAATCTGGCGCGATACCGATGGCAAAGTGGACTTTCTTATTTCAGGCATTGGCACGGGTGGAACGATTACAGGGGTGGGCGAAGTCATTAAGGCGAAGAAACCGTCGTTCAAGGCAATTGCCGTCGAGCCAGATGCATCACCCGTTCTTTCCGGAGGCGCGAAGGGACCGCATCCGATTCAGGGCATTGGCGCTGGCTTTGTGCCCGATATCCTCAATACCAAAATTTATGATGAGATCATCCGCGTGAAAGCAGATGATGCCTTCCAAACAGCTCGACGTGTAGCGCGTGAAGAAGGTTTGTTGGTGGGCATTTCCTCTGGCGCGGCAACCTGGGCGGCGTTGCAGGTGGCGAACCGACCTGAGAACGCGGGCAAGTTGATCGTGGTCATCATCCCCTCTTTTGGTGAACGCTATCTCTCCACCGCTTTGTTTGCGGATCTGGTAGATAACTAATTTTTTATACTCTACCTCGTTGGTTTGATATAAGATTTTTTTCATTAAGTGAGTTTCAATGTTCAAGACAATTCGTGAAGATGTTCAATCTGTGCTAGATCGCGACCCTGCCGCCCGCAATGTACTCGAAGTGTTGTTGTGTTATCCGGGTGTACATGCCATTTGGTATCACCGCCTTTCGCACAAGCTTTGGAAAGGTGGTTTCAAGCTTCTTGCGCGTTGGGTCTCTCAATTTGCACGCGGCTTGACCGGTGTGGAGATTCACCCTGGCGCAACGCTTGGTAAAAACTTCTTTATTGATCATGGTATGGGTGTTGTCATTGGGGAGACTGCTGAAGTAGGCGATAACGTCACCTTGTATCACAATGTGACCTTGGGCGGTACCAGTTCTGAAAAAGTGAAGCGTCACCCTACGCTTGAAGATAATGTCGTAGTAGGAGCTGGGGCAAAAGTTCTTGGCGCAATTGTTATCGGTGAAGGGAGCCGTATCGGCGCCAACGCAGTTGTCGTTAAGTCTGCGCCGCCAAACTCGGTCATTGTTGGAGTGCCGGGGCAAGTCCTTTTGCGGAGCCACGCCAACACACAGATCGACCTCAATCACACTTTATTGCCCGATACGATAGGCGATACCGTGGCTGCTTTGGTAACTCATGTGAACGAACTGGAAAAGAAAATGAACACTCACTTTATGGGAACACCTTTGCATCGTTCTGATCATGGAGTATGGCACGGCGAAGATTTTGCCATTTAGTCCCTGATCTCTTGCAACACCAGAGACCGTTGCTGCGTATAAAAAACGTTGCAACGGTCTTTTATTTAATGCTTGTCATGAAAAAAATTGCTTCTGTGTAGAAAGGGGCAATGATTTGTTACAATGTCTGGGTAGGTATATAGGTATTCATGAATAAATTCTTTGTTTTCCTGATCCTTTTTCTCGGAGTGGTGGTGGTGGTTTTCAGTTTTGGCGAACTGGAAACCATCCTTCAGACTCTGCAAAAAGCACATCTGGGTTTTTTCCTTCTGGCGATTCTGATTCAGATCGCATGGTTTGTTACCAGTGGGCGGATGTATCAATCCATCTTTCATTTATTGGGAATTCATGAAGATGTACTCACGCTCAGCCGCATTGCCGCAGCGGCAAACTTTATCAATGTTGTAGCCCCCACTGCCGGCGCGGGTGGTGTCGCGTTATTCGCTGCTGAAGCCAAACGGCGTGGGCATCCTGCTGGCAAAGCCACGGTGGCAGCGGCTCTTTTCCTCCTGCTTGACTTGGCAGCCTTTCTGATTATTCTTTCACTTGGTTTGATCGTGCTGGTTCGCCGTAACGACTTGGATGCCGGTGAGATCTCTGCCTCGTTGATTCTATTTACAACCGCAGCTGGCTTCACATCTGTTTTATATATCGGCTATCGTTCTGCTGAAAAATTGGGGAATATCCTGGCGAAATTTGCGCGTGGCATTAACAAGGTCGTGCACCTATTTCGAAAAAAAAATTATCTCAGTGAAGAGCGCGCCCATGAATTTGCGCACGAGCTCGCCGATGGGTTTTCAGGGCTAACAGAACAACCCTCCAGCCTCATTCGCCCGGTGTTGTGGGGCTTATTTGAAAAAGGTTTGTTGATGTTGATTCTAGTGTGTTCTTTTCTTGCCTTCGAAGTTTCATTTTCAGCTGGCACCATCATCGCTGGTTTCGCAATTGCATATCTTTTCTTGATCGTCTCACCTACTCCATCTGGCATTGGCATTGTAGAAGGCATCATGCCAGTTGCCTTAAGTTCCTTGAACGTCAACTGGAGTCAGGGTGTGGTGATTACACTCCTTTATCGCGCGGTCACATTCTGGGTTCCGTTGGGCATTGGCGCCTGGGCGTTTCGCACCCTGCATAAAGAACGCGCTGAGGTTGTAGAGTAACGTTCATGCTTGCTGCTCTTTTGGATTTTTGGAAGCGGGACGATGAAACCGCACCAAATATCTTTGCCTGGCAAACAGCTCCACCCCGCGTCGCACAAACGCATCCCATTCCAGACGATGTGCCTGTCTCGCTTCGAGAAGCCTTATCTACCCGCGGCATTTCCCAACTCTATTCCCACCAACAGTCAGCGTGGATTCATGCCCGTGCGCATCGCAATTTGATCCTCGCCACCGGCACCGCCAGCGGAAAGACTCTCGCGTACAACCTACCCGTCCTCGCAAAACTGATCGAAGACTCTCAAGCGCGCGCAATATATCTCTTTCCAACCAAAGCCCTTACCCAAGATCAACAATCAAGCCTCGAGTCTTTTCAATCGTCAATCGTAAATCTCAAATCGGCGATCTACGATGGTGATACTCCCCAACCGCATCGTCCCACTATTCGCAAGACTGCCCGTATTGTTCTCACGAATCCAGATATGTTGCACACGGGTATTCTGCCGCATCACGCCAACTGGAGTGATTTCTTCACCAACCTAAAGTTCATCGTCATTGACGAAGCTCACACGTATCGCGGAGTCTTCGGTTCGCATGTCGCCAATGTCATTCGCAGACTCAAACGGGTGGCAAAGTTCTATGGCGCGAATCCACAATTCATCCTTGCTTCGGCGACCATTGGCAACCCCAAAGAATTAGCAGAGACTCTCATTGAAGAGCCAGTTGAATTGGTGGATAACGATGGATCCTCACGGGGCGAGCGTCACTTTGTGATTTATAACCCGCCAGTTTTGAACCCCGCTTTGGGTTTGCGCAAGAGCAGCATTTTAGAGTCTGTGCGCCTGGCAAACGACCTGTTGAAACATGATGTGCAATCAGTCGTCTTTGCCCGAACGCGCCGCAGTGTGGAAATTCTTCTGACACACTTACAGACTCAAACCGTAAATCTGAAATCGAAAATCGAAAATCCAATTCGCGGTTATCGCTCTGGCTACCTTCCAACTCAACGCCGCGAGATTGAACAGGGACTTCGCGATGGTTCCGTCAAAACCGTGGTGGCGACCAATGCCCTCGAACTCGGCATTGATATTGGCGGCATGGGTGCGGCGCTTATGGTGGGATATCCGGG
The DNA here is from genome assembly GCA_046328915.1 of Anaerolineales bacterium. Lineage (GTDB taxonomy): Bacteria > Chloroflexota > Anaerolineae > Anaerolineales > Villigracilaceae > Villigracilis. Next base: position 117,030 of record JAXLVR010000007.1, read on the forward strand.
TACGATCGCAAGCGCACGCCAACAAGCGGGACGTGCGGGGCGTGGTGATCTGCCGGCTGTGTCTATTCTTGTTGCATCGCCGAATCCGTTAGACCAATTTCTTGCTCATCATCCTGAATACTTTTTCGACCGTTCGCCGGAGATGGCATTGGTCAACCCGAATCATTTGTTGATCCTGCTTGAGCATCTGCGTTGTGCGATGTTTGAATTGCCATTCCAACGCGGCGAAGGTTTTGGCTCCATTTCTGATGAATTAGTAGATGAGTATCTTGAGTTCCTCGTTTCGAATAACGAAGCTCATTTCTCGAACGAAAAATATTTCTGGATGCAAGATGCCTATCCTGCCGCGAATATTTCATTGCGTTCGGCTTCTCCGCAAAGTGTGGTGCTGCATACCAACGCAGACGATGGTCGCCCCACCATCGTTGGGACTGTAGATGGCGAGTCTGCCAATTGGATGGTTCACCCCGGCGCGATCTATATGCATGAAGCGCAGCAATACTTCGTGCAAGAACTCGACCTTGAAAATCATATAGCCCATCTTGTACCCGTTGGGTTGGATTACTACACCGAAGCACAACAACAATCTGAGATACAGATCACGGCATTGAACGAACAGATCGTCACGCGTGGTTGTGAAAAGGGATATGGTGAGATACAAGTCACCACACAAGTGGTGGGCTTTCGCAAGATCCGTTGGTTCACGAACGAGAATCTCGGGCAGGAACCGCTAGACCTTCCACCTTCTGATTTGCAGACAACGGGGTATTGGATTATTCTGTCTGAGTCCGCGCTCAAAGTGTTGCGCGATGCCGGTCTATGGACCAATGATCCGAACGACTATGGACCCGACTGGCAAAAGATAAGACTCGCTGTCAGAAAGCGGGATCAGTTCAAATGTCAGGTGTGCGGCGCAGCGGAGACCAAACGTGAACATGATGTGCATCACAAAATCCCCTTCCGTGCTTTTATTCAAAACGGTGTCTTAGACCGCGAACAAGCGAACCGGCTTGAGAATCTCACCACGCTTTGTCATAGTTGCCATCGTAAAGTGGAACAGAATGTGCGTATTCGAAGCGGGCTAACGGGTTTGGGATTTGTGCTGGGCAATCTTGCGCCTCTGTTCTTGATGTGCGATGCCGGTGACCTGGGAGTCTTTTCTGAGCCGGCTTGGGCTGCGGTCAATGGGCAACCAGCAGTGGTGTTATATGACCTCGTGCCGGCGGGCATTGGGTTCAGCGAAAAGTTATTTGAGCTGCATGATGAGTTAATCCGCCGTGCACATGAGTTGGTGAGTGAATGTGCCTGTGAAGATGGTTGCCCTTCGTGCGTAGGACCGGGCGGCGAGAATGGGTATGGCGGCAAAGCAGAAACGCTGGCAATTCTGGAACAACTATTGAAATAAAAAACGAGTCTAGGCTCGTTTTTTATTTCAACGGGTGACATGAGTTTAATGATTTGCATTTTCCAGCTTGCGATAGGTTTCCAATAAACTGATCAGAACATCATCCGTGAAGGTGTGCATGCGGGCGTACATTTCTGTGGCGCGCCGTACCGGAACGTTGGCTTCGGTGTACACCTTGATGACCGATGCCACCAGAGTCTCTCGAAAGAAAAGAAAAGCTTTGGCAGCATCTACATAGCTCAGGTTATAACGTCGCGCGCGAGATGCATATTCATAGCCAATGGCATAGGCTTCTGAGTCGGCTTCGCGCCCGTTGGTTGCAACATAGATCATCAACCCTTGGAACAACGAACGTGAGCTCATGCGATATTGGGCACGGGCATCTTCATCCAATTTTTGATACCATGACTCTTCTTGAAGACGCCCTTCAGATATTTGCATGCGGACGTTCTTGATGACTTCCTGCATCATGCCTTCGGGTTCAAGCGCCTCTTCTTTGGACTTTTCATTTGATTCTGCCCAAAGGAGAATTTCTCCACGCTTATAGCGGCGATGCCCACCTTGGGTCTTGTGAACAGGGAGCAAACCTTTATCTGACCATAAGCGCACAGTGCTTGGGTGAACTCCCAATACATCAGCGGCGCCACGAAGGGAAAGCCATTCATCCGTCGACATCTTTACTGTGCATCCTCGTTTTTGTTAAATTTATTCTGCTGCCAATGCGATCTTTTCGGCGAACTCAGGTTCATGCGCCTTCTTTTGAAAGACGCCCACGTCAATGCGATACAACATGATCGCCGCGATGAAAAGCATCAGCGCCTCTAACCCGAAGACGACCAGATAGCCGTGCAAGGCATCACCTGTGATCTGTGTGGCTACATCTGCGATGACGCCTGCCATGAGTAAACCGACTAAGCGGGAGAGTCCGTTCGAGAAGCCCCATGCGCCAATATACAAGCCAACTTTTTCCGGCACAGTCAGATCGAACATCAGGGACAGGTTGGCAATGGTGGAAATGCCAGTCCCAAACCCGAGCAGAGTGATGCCAACGTAAAAGGCATTTTTGTTGGCGATCAACCCGCTAATGACGATGACAATGAAGCCGAACAAGGCGGCGAGATTCCCAGACTGGGCTACATATTTTTTCTTCACCCGTCCATCGAGGAAGCCTGCAATGATGAAGGCAATCAGTGTGAAAGAGTTCGTAATGGATACGATGCGCGAGGTCTGTTCGAGGGTCATGCCGAAGGCTTGCGCGCCAAAGGGTTCAAGCAATACATCTTGACTCAAGATGGCGGCGAGAAGTAATAGCAGATAAACAAAAAATATCTTGGCGACAGGGTTTTCAGTAATCGCAGCGACCATTTGCTTGGTAGTGTACGTATCAGCTTTTGGGGCAGGGGCAGAACGGTCGAAGCGTGGTTCCAGCTTGATGAGACCGATCAAGCCCATCGTTAGGGCAGAGGCGGCGACGATCAGGAATGCACGTTGCAGGGTGGCAGGTTCAAAGGTAGGCACCATCTGACTCAAGCTGATGCCCGTCGCGATTAGACCAATGACCATGATCGTAAACATGGTGGCTACGGTTTTGCCGCGTTCTTTTTCGCCGGAAAGTTCAGAAGCCAATGAGAGATAGGAAACAGCCGAGAGGTTATACCCCATGCCCCATAGACCAAAGGCAAGGATGCCCGCCATAACTCCAACTGTGAAATTGTTACTAATGAGAATGGCAATCTGCGGAGAAACGGCTACCCCAATCACGCACAGGATTAAACCGGCGAGAATATACGGTGCCCGGCGATATCCAAAGATGGGGTGCCTATCTGAAAAAGAACCAATCGCAACCTGAATGGGGGAGAGCAAATAAGGAAAGATAGCAAGCAGGGTGAAGAGGGTTTTCGACACGCCAAGGTCGAAGATCATGACGCGATTGAGGGTGCTGTTGATGGGAACGAGAGTCATGGCAACAGCGGTATGGATGAGGGCGAGTTGAAGTCTTTTGATGAACATAGCATTTCCTGAGGTTGAGGATTAAACAAAAGGAAGGGCGATTTGGGCGCCCTCACCTCTAGGCTGATATTGTAGGCTCAAGTTTACTAAGGAGTGTGTAGATTTGTGTAGAATTTCCCTAGAGTTTTCTGAGGAAGATCAGCCGCTATTGTTTTGCAAACCGTTCGATCAACTCGTTGTATGCTTGGGTTAATTCAGGAGCGGGGTCTTTGCCGCCGAAATTGAGGAAGACTTTGAAAGCAGAGTTTCCGCGCTTATCGAAGAACTGGAAGGATAGCGATTCATGCTTATCGAGGTGGCTGGGTTTGCGGAAGGCGAAGACTGATGCCAGCTCCCAACCACGGATGTGCATATCAAGCGATTTGCTGCGGACGTTGAGAAAGCCCTGGGCATTAGAGAACCCGCCGAACTGACCAAATGATTCGATGGTGGTTGAACCGTTCGAAACAATGACCGTCACATCGCCCAACGCCTCAAAAGCACGGATGATCTCCTCCCAACGCGCAAAATCTAGCTCACGAGCCGTGTCACCTTCAAGCGCCCGCAAAATATCCACTTCAGGGACATGCAGTTTAAGCGCCAGCATCAGAGTCATTTGTGAACGGTCTGCATTATAGGCATCGCGAATCGCTTGAGCTTTCTCGCTATCAGTCATTTCGGGGCTGAGGGTGATATTGGTTTGGAACATGAATATATTCTCCTAAAATGTAGTGTTGACCATACTTTGTTTGATAAGTGGCGCGTAGTATAATGGCGGCTGTTCGAATATTCTAGATAATTGTTATAAAATTTATCTATATCCAGTTGAAGCTAGTTTTCAACCTGATTGAAGATTTTGGAGTGTTTTAACGAATGTCTGCAAGTTTGGCTATGCAACGTTACGCCGCAGAGATCTTTCGCCTGCAACAAGACCATGAGCAGGTGCCACTTTCGCTTTTAAGTTCACATGTGGATGCTTCTGCGCAAGCCATTTCAAATATGGTCAAGCGTTTACAAAAACTTGGCTACTTGGTGCATGAACCCTATCGTGGTGTACGCCTAACCGAAACGGGTGAGAAGATCGCCATGCCTTCTTTGCGTCGACATCGCCTTACTGAAGTCTTTCTCGTTAAAGTGATGAAATATGATTGGGCGACCGCCCATGAACTTTCTGACACCTTCGAAAAAGGTGTCAATGATGAGATCGAAGACCGTATGGATGAATTAGCTGGTCACCCCAATCGTTGCCCGCATGGCGAGCCGATTCCATCCAAAGATGGCGTCATGCCTGTGGTTCGTGATGTGCCATTAATCGATGTGCCCTCCGGTTCCGATTGTGTTATCAGCAGAGTCCGTACGCATGACCTTGAGAAATTAAATTACATCGGAGAGTTAGGGCTAACACCCGGCAGGCAGTTTCACTTGTTTAGTTGTGCGCCATTCAAAGGTCCGCTGCGATTGCAGATGAAGCCGCACGATCATCTCATTGGCTACGAACTCGCTTCATCCTTGTGGGTGGAGGTGACCATGAAAGGCGAAGGGAATAAAGTGCCGACCAGTCTGGCATCTAAATAAAAAATACATCCCAAACTCGGGATGTATTTTTTATTTAGCACAAAAGTCAACTAGTTCAATATTACACGTACACGAACCTCTTTGGTTCCATTCTCTGCCAGGGGGATGACATTCCCTTCGATGGTTTTACCAGCCACTTCAAGCTTTACCTGATTCCCAGCCCCGCTTCTTTCGACCTTGATGCTGTATCGCACACCCCGGAATTCTCTCAACACCTCGAACGAATCCCACCCTGCCGGAACCACAGGCGCTACCTGCAACCCTTCATACGTCGGGCGGACTCCCAATATCCATTGTGTGATGGCTACATAGTTCCAGGCGGCTGTGCCGGTGAGCCAGGAATTTTTTGCCTCGCCATGAGTCGCAGCATCTTTGCCTGCGATCATCTGAGCATAGACGTACGGCTCACAGCGATGCAGTTCCCCTATGCCTTCCCGTGCCGATGGGTTGATGCGTAGATAGTAGTCGTGCGCTTTGTCTCCGCGCCCAAGCTTTGCTTCTGCGATCATGATCCACGGATTGGTATGGCAGAAAATACCCGCGTTCTCCTTGTAGCCCGGCGGGTAGGAAGAGATCTCGCCCAAGTGTAAATAATATTTACTGAAGGCTGGTTGTTGTAACACCACTCCATGCGGTGTGGCTAAGTGAACATCTACCGAGTCTAAGGCTTTTTGAGCGCGTCCATCCTCCACGCCTAAATCTGCCATTACACAAATCCCCTGCGGTTCAATGAAGATGCGGCCTTCCTCGTTTTCTTTGGAACCCAACACATGACCAAAATCATCGTAGGCACGGCGGAACCATTCTCCGTCCCAGCCAGCTTTCCAGATGGTTGCTTCCATGCTTGAGGCTGCATCAAGATAGTATTTCGAAGGTTGAGAGGCTAGGGTGAGCATTGACTTTTGACTTGCAACTTGCTTTGTCAATTCTGCCATTTCTTTGGCAGCCAACACGAACAGCCCGGCAATAAAAACGCTTTCTGCCACTTTGCCATCTTTGTTGGTTGTGGTTTGGAAGGATTGCCCCGGCGAATCAGAGAAGCAGTTGAGGTTTAGGCAGTCGTTCCAATCTGCGCGCCCAATGAGCGGAAGTTGATTCGGTCCAAGCCGGTCAAGCGTATATTGAATCGAGCGGACTAAATGTCCGTAAAGCGCTTCTTCACTGCCGGGCTTGTTATCGTAAGGGACGGGTTCCTTGAGAATGCTAAAGTCGCCGGTCTCTTTGACATATGCTGCAACAGCCAATACCAACCACAGCGGGTCATCATTGAAGCCCGAGCCGACATCGTTATTGCCGCGTTTTGTCAGCGGTTGATATTGATGATAGGCACCGCCGGTTTCAAGCTGTGTGGATGCCAAGTCTAAAATGCGTTCACGAGCGCGTTCAGGAATGAGATGTACGAAGCCAAGTAAATCTTGATTTGAGTCGCGGAAACCCATGCCGCGCCCAATGCCGCTCTCGAAGTAAGAAGCCGAGCGACTCATGTTGAAGGTGATCATGGTTTGATAAGCATTCCAAATATTGACCATGCGGTCTGTATGTTCATCAGGAGTATTGACCTGGAACTTGTTGAGTAGATTCGTCCAATGAGAGCGCAACCCTTCAAAGGCTTTATCGACTTCAGCAGGCTTCAGATATTTGGAGATGATCGGCAGGACGGTGCGTTTGTTGATGATCTGTGATTCGGGCGGGTCGAACTTAGCGTCTTTGGGGTTCTCGTGATACCCAAGCACGAAGATGATCTTTTTCTGTTCTCCGGCTTTCAACTGCACGCGAATATGGTGTGACCCAATGGGCTGCCAACCATATGCAATCGAATTTGAGGATTCACCTGCTTCAACCACTTTGGGATTATCCCAGCCGCGATAGGAGCCGAGGAAAGATTCGCGTTGGGTGTCAAAGCCTGTCAGTTTTTCGGAGCAAGCGAAATAGGCAAAGTGGTCACGGCGTTCACGGTATTCGGTCTTGTGATAGATGACATCATCCACCACTTCAACTTGACCGATGGAGTAATTGCGCTGGAAGTTGGTCGAGTCGTCCATGGCATCCCATAAATTGAACTCGATGGCAGAGAAAATAGAGAGGTCTACAGCGCCAGGGCGTTGATTGGAAAGGATCAGCTCCCAGATTTCAAGATTCTCACCCATGGGGACGAAGTATTTCGTTTGCGCTTCAATGCCATTAAGTTTGGAACGGATTATGGTATAGCCCATACCATGACGGCATTCGTAGAAATCTAACGGCGTTCGTGCAGGCATCCAGGATGGCGACCAAACACGAGCGGAGTCTGAGACGGCGTTGTTATCGCGCAGGTAAATGTATCGCCCGCCGGAATCCAACGGGGCGTTGTTATAACGATAGCGGGTTAAACGTCGCAGGCGTGCATCTTTGTAAAAAGAATATCCGCCAGCCGTGTTGGAAATAAGCCCAAAGTAAGACTCACTGCCGAGATAATTGATCCATGGCAGCGGGGTTTCGGGAGTGTTGATTACATATTCACGATTTGCATCATCAAAATGTCCGTAACGCATATGACCTCTCTAATTGGTTTCGCTGATTTTTTCGAAGCTAGATTTCAACGCCGGATATAACTCGCGATACAGCGGATACGACCGGCGATATTCTTTCACTTGTGAATCTTTGGGCAGGGTTTGCCCAGTAATTTGGATCGTAGCCTTGCATGCTGAAGCCACGTCGCTCCAGGCGCCTGCACCCACGCCAGCTAGCAATGCCGCACCAAACGCAGTCCCTTCGGAGGTGTTGACGGTGACCAATTCTGCTTCGAGTGCCGAGGCGAGAATCTGACGCCATAACGCGCCCTTGGTACCGCCACCCGATGCACGGACTTGCGTGATCTTCCCCAAGCCTGCATTTTGAATCAAAGTAAAACTGTCTTTCAAACCGAATGCCACACCTTCGAGCACAGCCCGAGTCATATGGGCGCGAGTATGACGGAGAGTGAGTCCAATGAAGGAGCCACGGGCAAGCGGGTCTGGGTAAGGGGTGCGTTCACCGCTGAGATATGGCAGGAATAATAAACCTTCGCTGCCTGCGGGTGCGCTTTTGGCTTCTCTCAAAAGATCATCAAAACTCATCTCGGGCGCGAGTGTGTCGCGATACCACTGTAAACTTCCTGCTGCAGAAAGCATCACTCCCATAAAGTGCCACATGCCTGGAACCGCATGGCAGAAAGCATGTAAGCGACCTTCTGGTTCGATCAAAGCAGATGGGGTTGTAGCGAAGACCACACCACTGGTTCCAACAGTGAGCCCCACAATGCCCGGTTCTACAGCGCCTACACCCACTGCACCAGCGGCTTGGTCACCGCCGCCAGCTGCAACGGGAGTGCCTGCCTTCAAGCCAGTGAGTCGAGCCGCCTCTTCTGTAACCTTGCCGGTGAACTCTGTGCCTTCAAAAGTGCGAGGCATCCATTCGCGCGGAATGCCCAATACCGCCAACACTTCGTCAGACCAATCACGCGCATGCAAGTCAAATAAAACGGTTCCGGCGCCATCGGCTTTGTCCATGGCGTATTCGCCCGTCAAACAAAAGCGGATGTAATCCTTTGGCAAAAGCACATGCTTTGCCCTGGCGTACACACTCGGCTCATTCTCTTTTACCCATAAAATTTTCGGCGCGGTAAACCCGGTCAGTGCCACATTGCCGGTGATGCGAATAAACTTTTCTTTGCCAATGATCTGATGGATCTCATCACATTGACTTTGCGTGCGCTGGTCGTTCCATAGAATAGCAGGACGCAACACGCTTCCTGACCCATCCAACAAGACCAGCCCATGCATTTGACCCGTCAGACCGACAGCAACGACTCTTTCTCCGCTCACGCCTGCCTTTTCCAACACAGACTTGATACTCGCTGCCACCGCATCCCACCATTCACGCGGATTCTGTTCTGACCATAACGGTCTGGGTGTTTGCAGGGTATGTGAAGCCGAAGCGACCGCCACCACGGTCCCTTTTGAGTCGATCAACAATGCCTTGCTGGATGTAGTGGATGTATCGATCCCGAGAAAATAATCCATGAGTTTTATTCCAATCCCAGGCGTTCAACCAAGGTTTGAACGTCCTGTTCGTTTTGTGGGCGTTCAATGCCCTCGTACAGATTCCAAGTCTCTGTGTGTGTGGCTTCTGCACCTGGTTCTATTGTCGTGATGGGTGATAAAGTCTCCAACTCGAGAACTTGATGATTGCAATAACTTTCGCTTGAACTGCCAAAGTCAAAATACTCGGCATCTGCTTCGTATTTTGTATGTTTTACAAATAACGTTCCGTTCCACCAATAGGCTTGCCAGCCGCGTGGGTTTGAAAAGCCCACTTTGAAGGCTCCCTGCATATTGGCATTGATTAGAATGCAGGTCTTTCCGAGATGTACAGCAGGCTCGGCAGGGTTGGTGTAGGGCCAAAAGGTGAGCCTGCGATTGGGCAATACCCCTGTATTTTCAACTGCTTGTGGCAAGATGCCCACTCCCCCCAGTTTGAATTGAGTGATCGCCCATAGAGCGGTCGTTGCGGGCCATAGCCCTTTGTTGGTGAGGCGATGTGTGATGCTAAGAGACGCACAATCCCCCTGCATTTGAATGTCGATGGATTTTTGTAGACCAGTTTTTGCTTCTACTTCTTGTACGATCTGTAATGTGTTTTCGATCAACGTGATGTCTACAGGAGAGTCATCGGGTAAATAGGTTCGGCTTGGCACTTCGGGGGCATGCCATAAACGATGCCCGCCATAAAAGTGATATATGCCAGAGCCGGGGCAATCTGTAATGAAGTCTGGCATTTCTGCGAGCAGGTTTTCTCCGCCCGTGAATTTCAAAGAGAGAATGCGCGGACCTACGGAACGAGTGATCAATAACTGTATAGCTTTATTCCCAAACACGACACATTCTTGCCCAGAGAAATTCACGGTTTCCATCTATATCAACTCCAATGCTTTTTATTTAATCTCGAACAAAGCAGTGACCGGTGCGGGTGCCCCCAGCTCTTGTCCGCGCTTACCGGGGGAGCAGCTGCCCACTTCCACACGGAACTCTCCGGGTTCGAGGGTGAGCTTGCCATCGTCGTTGTAGAAAGACATCATTTCTGCTGTGATGGTGAAGGTCAATGTTTTGCTTTCGCCTGCTTTGAGATTCACCCGTTCAAAGCCAATGAGATGGTGAAGCGGAACAACGCTCGAGGCGTGGATATCGCTTAGGTAGTATTGAACCACTTCGGCTGAGTCTGAGCCGCCACTGTTGCGGACGGTGAGACTCAGGGTGAGTGAGTCGCCGAGGGCAAGATTCGTTTTGTCGAGTTTTAGATTCGAGTATTCAAAATAAGTGTAGCTCAAACCAAAGCCGAATGGATAAAGCGGTTCGGCGGTCATGTAACGATAGGTGCGTCCGGTCATGCCGTAATCATCAAAGGCGGGGAGTTGATCGAGCGACTTTGGAAAGGTGATGGGCAATTTTCCAGCAGGTGAGACATCCCCAAAGAGCACATCGGCAACAGCGCGACCACCCTCCATACCGGGATACCAAACGAAGAGAATGGCTTCCACCAGGTCTTCCACTTCGCCTAAGGTAATTGGACTGCCGCCGGTGAGCACGAGGATGATGCGAGCGCCATGAATAGAAAGTTCTTTGATGTACTCAATTTGACTTTGCGGGAGCGAGATGCTTTCGCGGTCGCCATTTTGTGCCGAGAGTAATGACTCGCCTTCTTCGCCTTCGAGAAATGAGTTGAAGCCTGCACACACAATCGCAAAATCTGCCGACTGTGCCATTTGCGGCGCCCAGGATTCTTTGATCTCACGTGCGTGTTTCAGCGGTGTGCCAGCTGTGTATTCCAAGCCCATGCCTTCAGGAATGCGCCCCACAAGCCCTTCAAGCAAAGTGACCATTTCGTTATTGAAACCATAATAGTTTCCGAGTAATACTTCAAGGCTTGTAGCTGTGGGACCCGTTACGAATATTTTTTTCGTAGAAGGCTTAATGGGGAGTACATTATTTTGATTCTTGAGCAACACCACGGCTTCGGTTGCGGCTTTGTATGCGAGTTGACGATGAGCATCACTTGCAACCACATCGGTGGAAATGGCTGCAAAGGGTACATCTTCAGCAGGGTCAAACATACCTAGCTTGAAGCGAGTTCTCAGAGTGCGTTCAAGGGCGCGGTCTACCATGGCTTCAGTGGTCTCTCCACGTTCAATGGCGGTGGGAAGTTCGTTGAAGACGTGGTCACAGCCGAGGTCACAACCATGTTTCAATGCCAGCGCCGCAGACTCGGCCGCATCTTTCGTGACCTTATGGTTGAGATGAAAATCTGAGAGCGCCATGCAGTCTGACACAAAGTGCCCATCAAAGCCCCATTCTCCGCGCAAGATATCTTCAATCAATAGTTTGCTGGCACAACAAACTTCGTCTAATGTGCGGTTATAGGCGCCCATCACGGCTTCCACTTTGGCTTCGGTGACAAGTTTTTTGAAAGCGGGCAGATAGGTGTCGTACAGTTCACGCTTGGTCACAATAGCATTGAAGGAATGACGGTCCTTCTCAGGACCGGAATGAACAGCAAGGTGTTTTGCACAAGCGGCTGTTTTGAGATAGGTAGGGTGGTCACCTTGTAAACCTTTTACAAATTCAGCTGCCATCTCACCGGTAAAGAAAGGGTCTTCGCCCCAAGTTTCTTGTCCACGCCCCCAACGAGGGTCGCGAAAGATGTTCACGTTTGGCGACCAGAAGGTAATACCCTGATATTGTTGGGTATAGCCATTCCGTTTTAGAGCGGCATGGTATTTGGCACGACCTTCGTCGCTGATGGCGTCGCCGATCTGATGGATCAAATCTTTATCCCAGGTGGCAGCCATGGCGATTGCCTGTGGAAACACGGTAGCGCGTCCGTTTCGGGCAACGCCGTGTAAGGCTTCATTCCAGTAGTTGTATGCAGGGATGTTCAAACGCGGAATCCCATTGGTGGGGTGACTCATCAACCCGACCTTTTCTTCCAATGTCAGGCGGCTGATGAGGTCTTTTACCCGTTCTTCCCGTGGACACGATGTATCAAGATAGATGGGTTGTTCCGCAGAGTTCTGGTTACTCATTCCATACTCCTAAACTAGCGGATGCCGAGCAATACATCAATGGTTAATTGGTCGAGGCGTTCGTATTTCAATCCACGAGAAGCGATGGCGTTGCGGTCGAAGGCTTGCGCTTTGAGGGCGCTGGCTTTGGCAGAAGAATACTTTCCGAAGTATTGAGCCATCGAGCCGTCATCTGCATTGATCTCTGCCACGAGAGATTGAATTTCTTTATCTGCGTTCCATTGTGCGGCTTTTTCTTTGAGGGCGAGGTAGGTGTGCATACATCCGCGTGCGAAGTCTTTGACGCCTTCATAATCTTCGGTACGATAGGCATGGGCATCGAAGTGACGCGGATTGTTGTATTTATTATCTTCCAGAAGTTTGACGAGGAAGAAAGCACTCTTGATGTTGACCGCCCCAAAGCGGAAATCCTGATCATAGCGACCGAAAGCCTGGTCATTCAGGTCAATGTGGAAGAGTTTGCCAGCTTCCAAGGCTTGTGCCACTCCGTGCACGAAGTTGAGCCCTGCCATGTGTTCGTGTGCCACTTCAGGATTCACGCCGACCATATCAGGATGATCGAGGGTTTCGATGAATGCCAACATGTGCCCTGTGGTGGAGTTGTAAATATCGCCGCGCGGTTCGTTTGGTTTGGCTTCGAGCGCAAATTTAAGGTCGTATTTTTTGTCCAACACGTATTCGCAAAGGAAGTTCATTGCTTCACGTGAGCGTTTGATGGAAGTGATGGGATCTTTGGTGGCATCGCTTTCTGTTCCTTCGCGACCACCCCAGAATACATAGGTTTTGGCACCGAGCTCCACACCGAGATCGATGGCATTCATGGTCTTTTGCAGAGCATAGGCACGAACCTTGGAATCGTTCGAGGTGAAAGCGCCATCTTTGAAAATCGGTTCAGAGAATAAGTTGGTAGTTGCCATTGGCACGATGATGCCTGTATCGGCAAGCGCTTTCTTGAATTCTTTCAGGATGGCATCTCGTTCGGTGGGTGTAGCATCGATGGGGATCAGGTCGTTATCATGAAAGTTGACACCATACGCACCAACTTCGCCGAGCAGGCGTACCAAATCTGCGGGCGATTTTCCATCGCGAACCGGGCTGCCAAACGGGTCGCGTCCAACGTTGCCAACGGTCCACAGACCGAAGGTGAACTTGTTTTCAGGGGTAGGGGAATACTTGGACATTAGATTACTCCTTGTTTTTTTACTGATTTTTAACAATATTCTCCCAGCCCCGCCTCCACATGGAGGCGGGGAACGCATAAGGAGATAGAACAAATGAATGAAGCAAAAACTAAGATGGAGGGTAAAGTGTAGGAGGGTCGATCAAGAAAAAGTTAAAGTATGAGGCGCTTTATTCCTTTACAGCTCCAATGGCAATGCCGCTAACCACATATCGTGAGAAGAAAATATAAAGAAGGATGATCGGAACAATGGTGGCAGCCAAGCCAAGGTAAATGGCACCATACTCTGTTCGATACACATCGCCGCGCAGGGTTTGCACCAACATAGGAAGTGTATATTTTTCGATGGAAGAAATCAAGATAAAGGCGTTGAAGAAGTTATTCCAGGAAGTAATGAAGGCAAAGATGCCCATGGTCACTGCACCGGGGACAGCCAACGGCATCATCACTTGGTGGAAGATCGCCATTTCGCTGGCTCCGTCGATGCGGGCTGCATCGATCAAATCTTGAATGATCATGGATTCCAGATATTGTTTTCCGAAGAACACACTGCCTGCATTGGCAATCAGCGGCAGGATCAGTGAGGCGTAGTTGTCTGTCAGCCCGAGCTTCGACATGTATTGATAAAAGCCGATGATCGAAAGCTGCATGGGGATCATGACCAAAACAACGATGAAATTCGAGAATGAACTTTTGCCTTTGAAATCATACACCACAATGCCATAAGCGGTCAGCATGGAGAAATAGACCGTGACCACGGTGGAAGACACCGCTAAAAAGGTGCTGTTTGCAAACCCTCTGGGCAGGTTCAATCCTTTCCCAAGGAGGATGTTGTAATTTTCAATGAGATGTGTGCTTGGAAACATGCTAAGACCCTGTTGGATCTCGGTCGTAGAACGGGTTGCGTTGACGATCAGTAGCCAGATCGGCACAATGGTAATGATCAATAACGCAAAGAGCACAAGGTAGACAAGAATGCGAAGGACAGTGGTTGTAAATTTATAGTTGTTCAACATGGCTTCATCCTTTTATGCGCGTTTTCCAAAAAGCGATTTCTTTTTGGGCTTTTCTGCAACTGTATCTCTTTCACGCAGGAAGTAGAAAATTCCCAACGCACAAATGCTGGTCATTAAGAATACCAATACCCCAACCGATGAAGCGGCACCGATATGTCCCTTGCTGCTGGCAAACTTCATGTACATCAGAATGTTATTGGTTTGAATGGAGCTATTGGGTGAGCCTCTTCCATCGGTAAGAAGGAATGGGATGTCGAACATTTGCATTCCGCCCACAAGAGAGGTGACAAAGACATAGATCAAAATGGGTTTTAACAAGGGCAGGGTGATGCGCCGGAACATTTGGCTGGCTGTGGCTCCATCTACCATGGCGGCTTCATATAAAGTAATGGGAATGGAGGTCATGCCTGCCATAACGATAATAACGGTCTGCCCGAACCACATCCACCATTGAATGAAGACGACCAGTCCGCGGGTGATGGGTACGCTTTGGAGGTAGTGCATCGCTTCAGGTAAAAGACCAACGCGCACCATGAATTGATTGACGGGTCCATAAAAGGAAAAGAAGGCGAAAAATAAAGCGGCTACAGAAGCAGGTACCAATAAGTTGGGTAAAAAGAATATCGCCCGCCATAGCCCCACACCCTTGATCTTAAGTCTTACATCGGTGAACCATGCCGATAACAGCATGGCAATACTGATTTGCGGAATAAAATTGAGTAGCCAAAGTAACCAGGTGTTTTTTACAGCATTGAGGAAGACATCATCGGCGAACAAACGCTCAAAATTCTTAAATCCCACAAAATGTGCACTCTTCGTCATTAATGTAGCATCGGTAAAGCTCAGTGCCAGTGTGTTGTATACCGGGTATAAACCAAAGGCAAGAAAACCAATAATGAACGGTGCAATAAAAAGATACCCGTATTGATGTTTCTTAAGTTTGATAAGTCCCATGACGTCTCCTCAGATCGATAAAATTTGTCAGTGGTTTCTGACGGGGTGGGGCAGTGTTTAACACTGCCCCACCCATTACTTCATGTACTCTTATTCAGTGACAGGAGGCTCAGGGATGACGAGGTCTGGGAACTCATTGCGAACTGCGTCAAGCCATTGAGTGTACATTTCAGCTTCAGTGATATCGCCATTGAGGTAGCTGGCGAGCGGATCATTCAACGCGCGCTGAATGGCATCGTCAGAACCGGTCAACAAAGCACCGTTCACATCTGGGGCAGCCTTGGCGAAAGCGGCATAGGAGTTCTGTCCGCCGAGCCATTTGGCAAGATCTGAACCATCGAAAGTGCTGGTGATCTTCTCAACAACGACCTGGCTGGAAACAAAGTCACCAGGAGCCTGAGCCTGATCATCTGGGGTTTCAGGATCGATCGCCTTGAGGTAATCGTTGGTGTACACACCGGTTGCCCAGTTGGTAAGGTTCTCTTCATCGAGAGCCACGAACTTGATGAATTCTTTGGCTAATTCAGAATTGGGGCTGCCTTCCAAAGCGCCGACCCAGGTACCACCCCATTGATACGCCATCGGACCATTGATCATTGCCCAGTCGCCGCCGGTGTCGGTGGTGTCAGACTTGGAGTTGGGGATCAACACGTATGGAAGACCCCAGGTGGGGAGGAAGTAGCTGAAGACCTTCTTCGGGGTGCCGTTGGCATCCTTCAAGGTATCGTTCATACCAGCGAACCAACCTTCGCTCCACTGAGTAGCCTGAGATTCATAGCCATTCTCACGCATGAGCTTGGCAAACTTCACATATTCCAAGACCATCGGGTCGATTACAAGTTCACCATCCACAACCCAAGGCTGTTCGCGATTGGCAAGGAAGGGGTTGAACATTTCACCAGAAGTGCCCACGGTGAAGTAATCGCCGGTGCCGCATTCCTTGATCTTGGCAGCGGTTTCAACGAACTTGTCGAGGTCAGCAACCATGGCTTGTACGGCATCAGGATCATCAGTGCCGAGGCATTCCTTGGCAATGCTGCGGCGATAGAAGAACGCGCCGGGGGTCGCCTGATAAGAATACGCTTTGGTAATGCCATCATACGTACCAACTTCCACCACAGAGGGGAAAGTCTTGAGTTCTTCAGCCAAAGGCAGTAAATCGCTCTGGTCAGCCAAAAGATCTGACTCAACCCATTCCTTGACGAAAGCTGCTTCAAGCGCGACCACATCGGGTGAGTCCGCGGTACCGGCGGCAGCCTTAACCTTGGTCTGATATTCGCCATTGGTCATGGGGATCATGGTGTAAACAACATCCACATTGGGGTGGCGTGCTTCGAACGCAATCGCCATGGTGCGAATTTCATTGGTGAAAGACCAAACATTTAATGTGCCAGACAATTCGGCAGGGGCAGCTTCAGTCGCTGCGGGGGCATCGGTCGCTTCAGCAGAAGCTTCAGTCGCAGTAGAGGATTCTTCAGTCGCTGCGGGTGCGCATGCTGCTAGGAACATGCTGATCACAACCAGCAGAGATAAAATGTAAGATAATCGTTTCATCTTCTTCGTTCTCCTTGTTGATAATATGGTGGTATATTTCTAAGTTGAAGTCCGTATCCTTCCAACAGAGTCGGGCTTCTACTTGTTGTTTGCGTCCGATGTCATCCAGATGTCGGACGCTCGCATTTCAAACACTTGAAATGAGCGAATAAAAATATGGAATGCCAGCCACCTCCTTTTCATCACAAATAAATCCCAAATTGCACTACTGTACGTATCCTACAGACCGCTTCTCGCCGGACCTGTAAGCTGGGTACCAAAACCGAAACTTTCACTAGCTCTGAATTAGTTTCCGGTAACGTTACCGGAAACTGGTGTAAAAAAATCCATTCTCATCCGTTCCCTTTTACGAACGGACAGTCTGGACTAATTCCTGACAGGATGCGCGTACAACTAACTTTGTTTGCATCTTATGAACATCACGTTCAAGCGTTTCGCCTTCGATCAATCGGATCAACATCTGTACAGCCTTATAACCCATGTCTGCAAGGAACTGGTCAACCGAGGTGAGACCCAGATATTTGGCTTCTGAAATATTGTCAAACCCGATCACTGAAAGCTCTTCTGGAATTTTGATCTCAAGTTCTTCAGCCGCTTGGTACACACCAAAAGCCGAAAGATCATTTGCTGCGAAAATGGCTGTGGGACGATTGTCCATTTGAAGCAAATGAAGAGCGTTCTTGTACGAGGTCTTTTGGACAAAGTCGCCGAGTGTGACAAGCGAACTATCAAACTCGATCCCGGCATTTTTTAGAGCATCTTTATATCCTTGAAAGCGCCGCTCACCGCTGAAGTTGCCTTCTCGTCCGCTCATGAAGCCGATCCGTTTGTGACCTAACTTAATGAGGTATTCCATTGCTTCAAGGGCGCCTTGGTAATTCATCCCTTGTACAGATGGGTATTTAGGGTTTGGCACATGGGGGTCAACTGCCACAATGGGGGCGTCGGTCTTAAACTCTACTGTAGCAGATGCCACAATGATGACCCCATCTGTAATTGAATTGCTCAGCAATGAAATGTAATGTTGCTCATGCAGAGTTGCCCCATACTTGAGCGCATCTCCGGTGGTGTAAACCAAAAGATCATAGCTCGATTCGGCGATTGCCTGGTTGACACCTTTCATGATGTCCACCGAATAGGGGTGAATATCGGGCACCACAAGCCCGATCAGGTTTTTCTTTAGGCTGCGCATGCTGCGCGCTGCAAGGTTGGAGGTATACCCAAGTTTGTTTATAACCTTCAGTATTCGTTCCTGTGTTTCCCCCGCGACATCGGTCTTCCCATTTAACACACGCGAAACAGTCGATACAGAAACACCGGCTGCCTTTGCAACATCTTGAATTGTCACTACGCGTTTTTTAGTTCGCATACCAATTCCTGGTGAGGAGTACTCGATTTTCCGGTATTGATACCGGAAACGTTTCCGGTATTATTGCATAAAAAAAATAAAAAGTCAACTACCGAATCGAAACTCTAAGAATCTGGAATTTGAGACTATTTCATGTTAAACTGAAAGTGCTTTCACTTGGCTTTCACACACAATATGGCAAATAACAAGAAGAAATCCCCCACAATTTATGATGTTGCAGAACTTTCTGGCGTAAGTATATCCACGATCTCGCGGGTCCTTAATTCTCCAGATAAAGTTAATACAGAAACTCGTCAGCAGGTCATGTCTGCCATTGACCAGTTGGGATTCGTTCCCAAGGCAGAGGCGCGTGCACGTGCCATGCAAAACACCAATCGCATTGGCGTCATCACCCCGTTTTTCACAGCGCCTTCCTTCGTTCAGCGCCTGCGCGGAGTGGCAGCCAGGCTTTCGCGTGAGAATTATGAACTGGTCATTTACCCGGTTGATTCGGAAGAACAACTGCAGGGGTATCTCTCATCCATTCCAGTCATGCGCAACTTGGACGGACTTATCATCATGTCGTTAGCTGTAGAGAACAGCGATGTGGAACGTTTGCTCAGCAACAAAATGGAAACCGTGTTGATCGAATTCTCGAACGATCAATTGAACAGTATCGTGATCGATGACTATCAGGGTGGGCGCATGGTTGCCGAGCATCTTATTCAAAAAGGCTACAAAACCTTTGGCTTTTTGGGCGATATCGAACCTCCCGAGCGCAACATTATTCATCCTGTGCGTTCACGTCTGCAAGGCTTTCAATCCGTGCTCAAGGATGCGGGTTTGCAGCTGCCTTCGAAAAATATCAAACAAGCCTTTTATGCGCATGAAAGTTCACGTGAAGGTGCTCATGAATTGTTGACCATGCCCGACCGCCCCACTGCCATCTTTGCTGCTTCTGATAACCAGGCGTTGAGCATCATGAAAGTGGCGCGCCAATTGAACATGCGCATTCCTGATGATGTTGCCGTGGTGGGCTTCGATGACATCGACATGGCGGATTACGTGGACCTCACCACCGTCCGCCAGCATCTCGATGAATCAGGCAGGCTTTCGGCTGAAATGGTTCTCGGTCGCATCGCTGACCCATCCCGCGCTACACAACACATCTATCTTCCCCTTAATCTGATCGAACGACAAACGACTTAAATGATGAGTGATGAATGCAGAATGATGAATTTTTTCATTCCGCATTCATCATTTTGCATTCTGCATTTCCCATGAGGTTTTATGTCTATTCACACATCTCCCAACTATTGGATTCTTGAAACGCGCAACACAGCCTATGCTTTCGGGCTGAACAAAGCCAACCTGCTCTCGCATTGTTACTGGGGCAAACGCCTGCCTTTCGTCAAAGATTACCCCGCGCCCTTCGAGCCGTCGGGCTGGGCATCTACCGATGGCTACGATCACTTCATCCCCGAAGAATTCCCCGGCTATGCGGGCACCAAATACACCGACCCGACTCTCAAAGTGACCTTCGCCGACGGCGTGCGTGATGTCGTTCTCTCTTTTGTGGATTTTAAGACCAGCGCCTCACCCCAGCCGACTCTTGCTCTGCGCTTCAAAGATTCTGCCTACCCGCTGCAGTTGACTCTCCATTACCGCGTCCATGAAGAATACGACTTGATCGAACGCTGGGTCACGCTTGAGAATCTCGGCACGGATGCCATCCTCGTTGAACGCGCCTTCTCCGCCAAGTGGACCTTCCCTCATGGCAACGGTTACTCGCTCACGCACATGTACGGTCGTCACATTGACGAGTTCAACATGCAGCGCGAAACGCTCACACCCGGCTTGAAAGTTATCGAAAGCCGCCGAATGATTCCAAGTCATCGCGCGGTGCCGTGGTTCACTGTAGAAAAGAACGCCAGCGAAGATCATGGTGACGTCTTCTTCGGCACACTCGCCTGGAGCGGCAATTTCAAGATCACCGCCGAAGTGACCGAGTACGCATCCACTCGCTTGAGTATCGGGCTCAACGATTGGGACTTCGCTTGGCAACTCAAACCGAATGAGCCGCTCGTCACGCCCTCCGCCATCTCTGGCTACACCTCGAATGGATTCGGCGCCGCCAGCCGCATCTTCCATGATTATGTGCGGAACGAACTCCTGCCGCATGGAAAAGTGCTGCACAAGATTCTCTATAACTCATGGGAGGCGACTCTCTTCTCTGTTGACGAAACTTCACAAGCGCACCTCGCCGAAATCGCCGCGAACATGGGCGTGGAATTATTCGTGATGGACGATGGCTGGTTCCATAACCGCAACTGGGACAATGCCGGTCTGGGCGATTGGTTCCCCGACAAGAAAAAATTCCCGAACGGGCTCGGCGGCTTGATTAAAAAAGTCAACGACCTCGGCATGGACTTTGGCTTGTGGGTCGAGCCGGAAATGGTCAACCCCGATAGCGATCTGTATCGCGCTCATCCCGATTGGGTGATTCACTTCCCGACCCGCGAGCGCACCGAAGCCCGCAATCAACTGATGCTCAACATGGCGCGCAGCGATGTGCAGGACTACATCATCACCACGCTCGATAAGATCCTCAGCGAGAACAACATCGCCTTCATCAAATGGGACATGAACCGCCCTGCCAGTGAACCTGGTTGGCAAGACGCGCCCGGCGACCCGCGTGAGTTGTGGGTACGCTATGTTTATGGCTTGTATCGCGTGTGGGGTGAACTGCGTCGGTGGCACCCGAATGTGATTTGGCAAAGCTGCGCCAGTGGCGGCGGACGACCCGATTTTGGCATCCTGCAATTTGCAGACCAAGTTTGGGTCAGCGATAACACCGAAGCGACCAAACGTTTATCCATTCAAGAAGGCTTTTCGCAATTTATGCCTGCCATCACCATGGAAGCCTGGGTGACGGATTGGGGCAAAGAGATCGTGCCGCTTGAATTTCGTTTTCATGTCAGCATGTGCGGCTCTCTCGGCGTAGGCGGAAACTTACTGGAATGGGATCAGGCTGAGCGTCAGGTGGGAAGCGATTGCATTCAGTTGTATAAATCCATTCGCCACATCATCCAGTTCGGCGACCAGTTCCGTCTCATTGCTCCGCAAAAAAATAATTACTCGGCGGTGCAATACGTCAGCAAAGATAAAAGCGAGGGCGTGTTGTTTGCCTTCCGCACGCACATCCCCGACCCGTTCCGTTTCCCTGTGATTCACCTGCGCGGACTCGACCCCGAAGCCTTGTACAGCATCGAAGGTTTTGATCAACCTCGCTCTGGCATGGCATGGATGGAATCTGGCTTGCGCGTGGAGTTGAAGAATCTACAAAGCAAGGTGATGAAGATCACTCGCCTCTCTGCCTGACCTGAATGGGTGAGCCCGCCCAAACCGTTTCTACACTGACACAGTTGCTCTGGCTTGCGGTGTCTTATGTTTAAAAAATTGCCTATTGACTCTGGTACCCGAAAGTGCTATATTGTGAAAATGAAAGTGCTTTCAAGGTAACACTTTCAGACAACTTTCACAAGCACTATTGTTCTATCCTGCTAGGAGGTGCGCTTTCGCTAGATACGATACCCATTTCGAATGAAAGGCAATATCCACTTTTTTTGTTAAATTCGTGAGGAGAACAATGAATAAGAAATCCCTTTTTACCCTTTTGAGCCTGCTCGTTTTGGCTTCCATGGTGCTCGCTGCCTGCGGAACCCCCGCCGCCACCGAAGCTCCTGCTGCTACCGAAGCTGCTGCTACTGAAGCCGCCGCCACCGAAGCCCCTGCTGCTACCGAAGCTGCCTCTGCCCTTCCTGAAGGCGATGGCAAGGTTGAAATCTTTGGTGGTTATGGTGAAGCCCAGTCCGCTGCTTTCCAACAAGCTCTTACCGAATTCGGTGAAGCTAATGGCATTGAAGTTACCTTCACCTCCCTTGCCTCTTTCGATACCGATATCAAAGTGAAGATCGAAGCTGGTCAGGAACCTGATATCGCTATGTGGCCTCAGCCCGGTGGTTTGAAGGCTCTTGCCGCTGACAACCTCGTCCCCCTCGAAGAAGTATTCGATATTAGCGTTCCGCAAAGCACCTTGGTTCCCGGTTGGGATACCCTCGCTGTTGTGGATGGCAAGATCTACGGTTTGCCAGTTTCCGCTAACATGAAGACCTTGGTCTTCTACAACCCGTCTGCTTTCGAAGCTGCTGGCTACTCTGTTCCTACCAATGAAGCTGAATTGAAGGCTCTTGAAGCTCAGATCATTGCTGATGGTTCCGGTTACCCTTGGTGCGCTGGTATTGAATCCGGCGGCGCCACTGGTTGGCCTTTCACCGACTGGATGGAACAGTATGTTCTCGATTTGAATGGACCTGAAGTGTACGCCAAGTGGATTTCCGGTGAAGTTGACTTTGCTTCCCCCGAAATCACCGCTGCTGCTGACCTCGTTGCTGCCCGCCTTCTCGCTGAAGGTCAGGTGAACGGTGGTGGCGTTGCGATGGCAACCACCAGCTTTGGTGACAATGCGGCTCTCTTCGCCGATGGACAAGCCAATGGTCAGTGCTTCATGCTCCGCCAGGGTTCCTTCATCGTCTCCTTCATGCCCGATGACATTCAGGCTGAAGTCAAAGCCGGTGACTATAGCCACCTTGATGTGTTCGCTCTTCCTGCACCTGAAGGTGCTCAGGCTGGTGTGATCGGTGGTGGTGACCTCTTCGGTGTCTTCCAGGGTCATGTGGATCAGGATGTTGCCAAGGTTGCTGCTTTCATCTCCAGCCCCGACGTTCTGAAGTATCAGGTTGCCACTGGTGACATCTCCCCGCACAAGACCTTCGATTCTTCTCTCTACCCGAATGCAATGCAGAAGAAGATCGGTGAAGCCATGGCAAGTGCTGCAGTATTCGGCTTCGATGGTTCTGACCAGATGCCCGCTGAAGTAAACGCTGAATTCTGGGCTGCCGGTACCGACTTTGTTGCTGGTCGCGCTACCTGGGCTGAAGCTGCCGAACGCATTGACAGCAAATACCCGTAATTTTTTCATAACTAGGTAAAATTGTGGCACCGACTTTTGTACAGGTCGGTGCCACACTCTTTTAGCACTCGCTCAATACATGATGTTCGGTTCCGTGCCGATTTGAAATCTTTAAGAAAATGGAGATTACGACATGAGCGATTTATTATTTGGACTTGTTTCAATAGTCGTTGGTGTAGCCGCCAGTTACGGGGTATTTTGGCTGCTTAATTTTCTTCTCTCCTTATTACCAGAACGTATATATCGTAAAGTGAACTGGCTGGCATTTTTATTGCCTGCTGCTTTGCTGGTGATTATGGTGCTTGTCGCTCCTCTTGTTCAAACTTTGATTTGGTCCTTCAAGAGTGATAATGTCAAGGAGTGGGTTGGTACCAAAAACTATGTAGAAATTTTTACAGACGAAGTAAAGCCCGACAAAATTGAAGCCAAAAAAGAAGAAGGCGCTGTCTTTGTATCAGCGGACCGTATTCTGGATGACCGATTTACGGGTATCCTACTCAATAACTTCTTATGGATTCTAGTTGTGCCAGCCGCCACGGTTGTGGTGGGTACTGCAACAGCTACTCTGAGTAATCAGGTGGGACCTACGCGCGAAAGAGTTTTCAAATCCTTGATTTTTATGCCTATGGCGATCAGCTTTGTAGCGGCTTCGACCATTTGGGCTTACTTTTATTCATATGTACCACCTGGACGTCCCGAAGTTGGTTTATTAAATGCACTAGTTAAGTTTTTTGGCGGAGAAGCTCAACCTTGGCTAACCCTTGATAAGGGACGTTTGAACTCCTTCCTGCTTATGGTTGTAATCATTTGGCTGCAAGGGGGGTACGCCATGGTGGTCATTTCGGCGGCAATCAAGAACGTGCCTGCTGAAACCCTTGAAGCTGCGCAATTGGATGGCGCGAATTCATGGCAA
Organism: Anaerolineales bacterium; assembly: GCA_046328915.1. Classification (GTDB taxonomy): domain Bacteria; phylum Chloroflexota; class Anaerolineae; order Anaerolineales; family Villigracilaceae; genus Villigracilis. Next base: position 141,092 of record JAXLVR010000007.1, read on the forward strand.
GTCTTTTTCAGTGTGGTTCTGCCGCAGGTGTGGGGGACGGTCATGTCGGTCTTTGTGACAATCTTGATCATGGTAATGAAGATCTTCGATATTGTGCTTGCTATGACGCGTGGTAACTTCACGACCAGTGTGCTTGCTTTTGAATGGTACAAAGAGTTCTTTGAAAATTCCAACCTCGGTCCTGCTTCTGCTGTTGTGACCATTCTGGTTGTGTTGATCGCACCTTTGATGTGGCTGCAAATTCGAACGGTACGACAACAGGAGGCTTTGCGATGAACAAGGTGAACCATTTCTTTCGAAAGACCAGTTTTGGAAGCACGGTTACATTGCTGATTCTGGTTGCGATCTGGTCTGCACCCACATTGGGTTTGTTGATCACTTCGTTGCGTCCGCGCGACCTTGCGGAAGTCTCCCCGTGGTGGGATGCATTATCAGCACCATTCAGCACGCCATGGTCTCTTGAAGCCTATCAGAATTCGCTTGCTGGTGGCATGACAGATTCTTTGATAAATACCATTGCAGTCACGGTGCCTGCTACCATTCTGCCGTTGATGATTGCCGCGAACGCGGCGTTTGCATTCACCTTTTTGAACTTCAAAGGCAAGGAATTTTTCTTTGCGCTTTTGGTGGCATTAATGGTGATCCCGCTTCAATCCTCGCTTATTCCAGTTTTGCGCGGAATGGTCTGGCTGCAAAAAACATTTGACATCGAATTGACCGGCACCTACGTCAGTGCATGGATCGTGCATAGTGCATTCGCCATGCCGTTGGCGATTTACACCTTGCGCAATTACATGATGACCCTGCCCAAGGAACTGATCGAAGCAGCTACTGTGGACGGTGCCAGCTATTACCAGATTTTTTGGAAACTGGTCATGCCCATGTCTACCCCTGCGATTGCTTCGTTTGCGATTTTCCAATTCCTGTGGGTGTGGAACGATTACCTGATTGCCTTTATTTTCGTGGGCGAACAAAAAGCAGTGATGACGTATCGCCTACTCAGGTTGCTTGGTCAGTATGGAGAGGGCTGGCAGGATGTAGCAGCTGGCTCCTTTATCTCTCTCATCATTCCCTTGATTGTGTTCTTCAGTTTGCAACGCTTTATTGTACGAGGGTTGCTGGCGGGCTCAGTCAAAGGATAAACTTTCCGAATGGACAAGTGGACTGGGCAACCAGTCCACTTTTTATATGACACATTCTCTTTGGTACAAGAACGCAGTTTTTTACGAAATCTCAGTCCGCGCATTCAAGGATAGCGATGGCGACGGTCACGGTGACCTGCAAGGGCTTACCGAAAAGCTCGACTATTTGCAAACCCTCGGCGTGGATTGCATTTGGATCATGCCAATCTATCCATCTCCCTTGCGGGACGATGGCTATGACATTGCCGACTATTACAGCGTGGATAAAACCTACGGGTCGCTGGACCAGCTCAAGGCGTTGATCGAGGCGGCGCATCAGCGTAAGATCCGCATCATTACGGACCTCGTGCTGAATCACACCTCCGATCAGCATCCCTGGTTCCAAGCCTCTCGCTCTGATAAGAACTCGCCGTATCGTGATTATTATGTCTGGAACGATGACGATAAAAAATATGCGGGCGTGCGCATCATCTTTCAGGATGTGGAAAAATCGAATTGGACTTGGGACGAAAAAGCGGGCCAATATTTTTGGCATCGTTTTTACTCCACCCAGCCCGACTTGAATTTTGACAACCCCAAAGTGCAGGATGAAATGTTGAACGTGGTGCGCTTCTGGCTGGGCATGGGCATTGACGGGTTCCGCGTGGATGCGCCGACCTATCTTTTTGAGCGCGAAGGGACGAATTGCGAAAGCCTGCCTGAAACGCATGCCTATCTCAAACGCATCCGCAGGTTGATGGATAAAGAATTTCCCGAAGCCATCATGCTGGCAGAGAGCAACCAATGGCCCCGCGAGTTGATCCAATACTTTGATAACGGCGATGAATTTCACATGGCGTTTCACTTCCCGCTTATGCCGCGTATTTATTTGGCTATGGCGCAAGGCGATGCCAGTGCCATTGTGAATATTTTGAAAGACACGCCTGCCATTCCTGCCAACTGCCAGTGGACAACTTTCCTGCGCAATCACGATGAGTTGACTTTGGAAATGGTCACCGACGAAGAACGCAAGTTGATGTGGTGTGAATATGCCCCCGAAGAAAAGATGATTCTGAATTTGGGTATTCGCCGCCGCTTGGCGCCGATCTTCAATAACGACCGCCGCAGAATTGAGTTGGCGAATTCTTTACTGTTCACCTTGCCCGGCTCGCCGATTCTCTATTACGGCGATGAGATCGGCATGGGCGATAACCTCAACCTGTCAGACCGCCACGGAGTCCGCACGCCGATGCAGTGGGATGACTCGGCGCATGGCGGCTTTACCACTGGCGTACCCTTCACTGAAATGGTGCAAGGCGACTATCACTATAAAAAAGTGAACGTTGCAGACCAGATGAAGTCTCAACATTCGTTGTTGCGCACGATTCAAAAGATGATCTCCATTCGCAAAGGTCACGCCGCTTTGAGCGGTGACATGCACTGGCTGGAGGTCCGCAATTCAGCCGTGTTGGCATATGTGCGCAACAATGCAGACGAAGCGATCCTGGTGCTTAACAACTTGAGCGATCACGAGCAAGTGGCGCACATCCCCGCCGAGTATCAAGTGAACGGACTCGACCTGTGTGAAAACCGTGTCATCATGTTGAGCGCGCAAATCACCTTGCCGCCCTATTCCTATCGTTGGATCAAACTCTAAGAATGAACGACCTGTATCGTCCCGCCTACCACTTCACCCCGCCCTCCATGTGGTTAAACGACCCCAATGGCTTGGTGTATTACGCTGGCGAGTATCACCTCTTCTATCAATATCACCCGCACAGCACGGTCTGGGGACCCATGCATTGGGGTCATGCCGTCAGCAAAGATTTGGTTCATTGGGAGCATTTGCCCATCGCGTTATATCCCGATGAACGCGGCTTGATTTTCTCTGGCAGCGCCGTGATCGATTGGAAGAATACCGCCGGGTTTGGTAAAGAGGCAATGGTCGCCATCTTCACGTACAACAACCATACCTATGACGATATAAAACGAGTTGAAGATCAGAACATTGCCTACAGCACAGACCGCGGACGCACATGGACGAAATATGCGGGCAACCCGGTCATTCCGCACCCCGGCAATCTGACAGACTTCCGCGACCCGAAAGTGTTCTGGCATGTTGATCATTGGGTCATGGCACTTGCCGCCGGAGACCGCGTGCTCTTCTATATTTCACCAGACCTCAAACATTGGGAACCAAGCGGATCCTTCGGCGGCGGATTCGGCTCCACCGAGGGCGTGTGGGAAACCCCAGATCTTTTTCAACTCCCAGTCAGCGGCTCAGACTCACGCTGGGTGCTGACCGTTGGAGTCGGCAGCGGTGCCTACGCTGGAGGCTCAGGCACACAATACTTCATCGGTGATTTCGACGGCAAGACGTTCACCTCCGAGAACCCCAAGGAAACCATCTTGTGGATGGACCACGGCCCCGACTTTTACGCGCCGCAATCCTGGAACGACGAACCGAACGGTCGCCGCATTTCGATTGCATGGATGAGCAACTGGAGCTATGCCCGTGAAGTGCCCAGCACCGATTGGCGTGGAGCCTTTTCCCTGCCGCGTGAGTTGACTTTGGCACAAACATCGCAAGGCATTCGTTTGCGCCAGACCCCTGTAGCAGAATTAAAGTCTTTGCGTGTCAGTACCGTGCAATGGCTCAACCGTAAAATATTGCCGGGCATGAATCTTTTAGCAGAACTACAAAAAGATACTTTTGAGATCGTGGCAGAATTCCAAGTTGATTCGCCAGCGGAGATATTCGGTTTTAATGTGAGAAAATCGAGCACTCAACAGACGACCATTGCCTACAATCCCAAAACGCAAGAACTGATTGTAGACCGAAGCAACTCTGGACAGGTCGATTTCAAAGATGGGTTTGCTTCCACATATTCAGTTTCTCTTCAACCCGAAGATGGGCGCATCCGCTTTCGTATCTTTGTAGATCGTTGTTCCATGGAAGTATTCGCCAACGATGGCTTGGCATCCATCATTGCGTTGATCTTCCCCGCCGAAGGACAACTCGGCTTGGAAGTTTTCTCAAGCGGCGCATCTGTCACCTTGAACGTTCTCACTGTCTATAAACTACAACCTGTATTTTCACAGGTTGATGATCTTAATTCTGAAGCAAAGGTTACCCTATGAAAACAGACACTCCCCTTTACGGCGCCATCGAAGGTGGTGGCACAAAATTCATTTGCGCGGTGGGCAGCGGACCCAACAACATCCGCGCTGAGGCGAGGTTTGAAACCACTACTCCAAAAGAGACCATGGAGCATGTGATTGAATTCTTCAAACAGCAGGAAGAGGGTCTGGGTAAGCTCTCTGCCATTGGCTTCGCCTGTTTTGGTCCGCTCGACCCGAACCCTGCATCCCGTACCTACGGATACATTTTGCCAACGCCCAAACCCGGTTGGACGAATGCCAACGTGGTTGGTATGTTGCGTGAGGAATTCGATGTGCCGATTGCTTTCGATACCGATGTGAATGGTGCCGCATTAGGTGAATGGCGCTGGGGCAAAGCACAGGGGCTTCAAACCTTTATCTACCTTACCATTGGCACAGGAATTGGCGGCGGTGTCTACGCAGAAGGCAATCTATTGCATGGTTTGGTGCACCCGGAATTGGGGCATATTCTGGTGCGGCATGATTTGGTGAAAGATCCATTTGAAGGCGTTTGCCCCTTTCATAGCGATTGCTTCGAAGGCTTGGCATCGGGGCTTTCCATGGAGAAGCGCTGGGGCATGAAAGGTTCTTTGCTCACTCAAGACCACGAAGCCTGGGACCTCGAAGCAACCTATATTGCGCAGGCACTGGCGAACTATATCTTTACGCTTTCTCCGCAGCGCATCATTATCGGCGGCGGGGTGGGCAATTTAGCACATCTCCTGCCCAAGGTCCAAAAACAGACGCGGGACCTTATCAATGGCTACGTTCAATCGCCTGCCATCCTCGAAAAGATCGAGACCTATATCGTTAATCCCGGTTTGGGCAATCGTTCTGGCATGTTGGGTGCCATTGCCCTCGCTGAACAATCGTTACAAAGAGCATCATGATCGAATTTACTCACCTCGAAACCGAAGCCAACCGATCGCTCCTGCGTATTCTGCCGCGTGTAGAGCAAACCTTCAAACGTGCCATCACCAAAGACCCGCAGGTGTGGGAGCAATTCACAACCCGCTTGCATAAAAATTTTTCGGCCTTGTTGGGGTTTTATGCCGAAGTCTATAGTGACCGTTATGATTTCTTTTATCATCTCGAAGACCTTGTGATGAGCATGGCGCGTGCATGGTTCGAACGCCCGCAAGACCTGCGCGAGTTGGATGATGCCCGCGAACAAAACCCGCAATGGTTCCAGTCGAATCAAATGCTGGGCGGTGTTTGTTATGTGGACCTTTTCGCGAACAACCTTGATGGCATTCGTAAAAAAATTCCCTACTTCAAAGAACTAGGGCTTACTTATCTTCATCTTATGCCGCTCTTCAAAGCGCCCGAAGGCGAGAACGATGGCGGCTATGCCGTCAGCAGTTATCGCGAGGTGCACCCGCCGCTTGGCACCATGAAGCAGCTTTCATCTCTTGCACGCGATTTTCGTGAAGCAGGCATCAGCTTGGTTGTGGATTTAGTATTCAATCACACTTCAGATGAACACATCTGGGCACAACGTGCCAAGGCGGGCGACGAAGAATACATGGACTTCTACCGCATCTTTCCCAGCCGCGAGCTGCCCAGCCGCTACGAGCAGAATCTCAGGGAAATTTTTCCCGAAGAGCATGCCGGTGCATTTTCCTCATTTGTTATCAATGGCAAAGAACATTGGGTGTGGACCACCTTCCACTCGTATCAATGGGACTTGAACTATGCCAACCCGGCGGTCTTCAACCGTATGGCAGAAGAGATGCTCTTCCTCGCCAACCAGGGCGTGGAAGTGTTACGCCTCGACGCGGTGGCATTTATTTGGAAACAACTCGGTACCAATTGCGAAAACCTTCCGCAGGCGCATACCCTCATCAAAGCCTTCAATGCCGTCGCACGCATCGCCTCGCCTGCACTCATCTTCAAATCCGAAGCCATCGTGCATCCCGATGACGTGGTCAAGTACATCTCGCTTGAAGAATGTCAGGTTTCATACAATCCCTTGCTGATGGCATTGTTGTGGAACTCGCTTGCCACTCGCAAGACCAATTTGCTTTCGCAAGCCTTGGCACATCGTTTCAAGCTCTCGCAAGGCACGGCTTGGGTTAATTATGTGCGCGTACACGATGATATCGGTTGGACGTTCTCCGATGAAGATGCCGCCATCCTCGGCGTGAACGGTGGCGATCATCGTCGCTTCCTCAACGAGTTCTATCGCGGACGTTTCCCCGGCAGTTTCGCACGCGGGTTGCCCTTCCAGGAAAATCCCATCACAGGCGATTGCCGCATCAGCGGCACAGGCGCATCTCTGGCAGGACTCGAAAAGGCATTGCATGAAGAAGGCGAAAAAGAAGTAGAACTCGCCATCCGCCGCATTTTACTGATTCACGGCGTCATCATTACGGTAGGCGGCATTCCCCTCATTTATCTTGGCGATGAGATTGGCACGCTCAACGATTACACCTATCGCGACGACCCCGCACACGAACGAGACAGTCGTTGGGTACACCGTCCGCGTGCCGATTGGGACAAGTACAAGAAGCGCAACAACTTACACGTGCTTGAAGGGCATATCTTCCACGGCTTCCGTGCGATGATCGAGATGCGCAAAACGCATGATGTCTTCGCAGGCGGTGACTTGGAGGTCATCCCAACCGACAACGAACATGTCTTGGGGTTCACACGTACCTATGGCGGCAAACGTGCCGTGGTCTTTGCCAACTTCTCAGAAACCGCACAGACGATTGCGCCTCGTGTGATTGAACAATATTCCATTACCAGTCTTAAGAAGCTGCATGGGCACAATCATGTTTCATCCAAAAACAACCTTCTCTTGGAACCCTTGGATTTTGTGGTGTTTGGATAGTGATGGCTTTTTGATGGAACTTGAAAGAAACTGACGGAAATTAGCTCAAAGCGGATGTTCTCATATGAGACATCCGCTTTTTTGTTCGGGAGATATCAAGAATAAGGAAGTTAATCTACAAGAAACGTGAAATTGAGCACCCGCTTCTAGTGGTATATATGTCTTTGTATCACTCTATTTTCAAAACAGATTATTACGATGAAAAGACATCGTAATAACGTACCCTTTAAAGAAAGAAGTAAATTATGGAAACCCTTGTTACTCCCGGATTTGACCCCGCTCATGATGTTCTGCATTATGGACGCCAACCCCTCGACTCGATCTTCGCCCCGAAAAGTGTCGCCGTTGTCGGTGCCACCGAAACTGTCGGCAGCGTAGGGCGCACGATCGTTTGGAACTTAATGAGCAGCTCCTTTGGCGGTACCATCTACCCCGTCAACCCGAAGCGCCCGAGCGTCCTTGGCATTAAAGCCTACCCCGATCTGAAATCCATTCCCGAAAAATTGGACCTGATCGTCGTCGTCACACCTGCTCCCACCGTGCCTGATATCATCAAAGAAGCCGTAGACCTTGGCGTACCCAGCGCCATCATCATTTCGGCTGGATTTAAAGAGACGGGTCCTGCGGGTGTAGAACTTGAACGCCAGGTGATGGAACATGCCCGCCGCGGCAATATGCGCATTATCGGACCGAACTGCCTCGGCGTGATGAGCCCGACCACCGGCTTGAACGCGACCTTCGCCAGCACCATCGCACGGCGCGGCAGTGTGGGCTTCATCAGCCAAAGCGGCGCGCTCTGCACCGCCATTTTGGATTGGAGTCTCACCGAAAACGTGGGCTTTAGCTCCTTCGTCTCCATCGGCTCCATGCTCGATGTGGATTGGAGCGACCTCATCTATTATCTCGGCGATGACCCACATACCAAGAGCATCGTCATTTATATGGAAACCATTGGCAATGCGCGCGCCTTCCTTTCAGCCGCCCGTGAAGTTGCCATGACCAAACCCATCATCGTCATCAAGCCCGGTCGCACCGAAGGCGCAGCCAAAGCAGCCGCATCTCACACTGGCTCGTTGACCGGCAGCGACGAAGTGCTCGAAGTTGCCTTCCGCCGCAGTGGCGTGTTGCGCGTGAATAGCATCGCGGAATTGTTCTACATGGCAGAAGTGCTCGGCAAACAGCCGCGCCCGAAAGGTCCGCGCCTTACCATCGTCACCAACGCCGGCGGACCCGGTGTGCTCGCCACCGATGCGCTCATTTCCAATGGGGGTGAACTCACGGGCATTTCTCCTGAAACAATGGAAGAATTCAACAAACTACTTCCCGCTGCATGGAGCCATAACAACCCGGTCGATATTCTCGGCGATGCCAGCCCGGAGCGTTATGCCAAAGCACTTGAGATTGCAGCCAAAGATGATAACAGTGATGGCATTCTGGTCATCCTCACCCCGCAAGCCATGACCGACCCCACCGAAACCGCAGAAGTGCTGAAACCCTATGCCCAAGGGTTGGGCAAACCCGTGCTTGCCACATGGATGGGCGGCAAGGAAGTTGCGCCGGGCGAAGCCATTCTCAACAAGGTCAACATCCCGACCTTTCCCTATCCAGATACCGCGGCGCGCGTCTTCGATTATATGGCGCACTATTCTGAGAACTTACGCGGGCTCTATGAAACGCCCATGTCGATGGATGATGGCGGCGATGGGATCGACCGTGAACGTGCTGCAAAGATCATTGAGGATGTTCGCCAGTCAGGTCGCACCATTTTGACGGAATACGAATCAAAACAACTTTTGGCTTGTTACGGCATCCCGACGGTGGATACTCGCATTGCGAAGAGCAAAGACGAAGCCGTCAAAGCCGCAGATGCGATTGGATACCCAGTGGTGCTTAAACTACACTCTGAGACCATTACCCACAAAACAGATGTGGGTGGTGTGCAATTAAATCTTGCCGACGCAAGTGCCGTGAAGAATGCTTATGAAGGCATTCAAAAATCTGTAACAGAAAAAGTAGGCTCAGAACATTTCCTCGGTGTGACGGTTCAACCGATGGCAAAGGTCGATGGTTATGAACTCATCCTCGGCAGCAGCATTGATCCGCAGTTTGGTCCGGTGTTGTTGTTCGGCTTGGGCGGTCAACTGGTGGAAGTCTTCAAAGATCGCGCATTAGGATTGCCTCCGCTCAACACGACTCTTGCTCGTCACATGATGGAAAATACACGCATCTACACCGCCTTGAAAGGCGTACGTGGACGCAACCCGGTAGACCTCGCCGCCTTGGAACGTTTGCTCGTGCGTTTCTCGCAGTTGATTACCGAGAATCGCTGGATCCAGGAATTGGATATCAACCCGCTCATGGCGTCACCTGAAAAATTGATCGCTTTGGATGCGCGCGTGTTGGTATATGGCAAAGACGTGAAGCAGGAACAATTGCCCAAGATGGCGATCCGTGCCTACCCGATGAAATACGTCAGCTCGTGGACGGCGAAAGATAAGACCAACGTCACCATCCGCCCGATCCTCCCTGAAGATGAAAAGCTGTTGGTGCGTTTCCATGCTGACCTTTCAGACCGTAGTGTGTTCCTGCGCTATTTGCAACCGATGATGTTCCAGGAACGCGTGGTGCATGAACGCCTTTCACGCATCTGTCACTGTGACTATGACCGCGAGATCGCTTTGGTGGCAGAGAAAAAAGTGGATGGCGAAAGTATCATCATGGGAGTGGTGCGCTTGAGCAAATTACATGCCACCAGTGAAGGTCGCTTGAGCATTCTCGTCGCCGACCCCTATCAAGGGACAGGTTTGGGCGGCGAAATGGTGCGCCGTATGGTCGAGGTTGCCAAACAGGAACACCTTGAAAAGATCAGCGCCATTCTCACAGACGATAATCAAGTGATGGGAAAGCTCTTCAAAAAACTGGGCTTCACAGTTGAAGCGACCGCTGAAAACCCCAAGTTGATGAATGCTTTGCTGGTACTGTAAGCTGTGTAAATAAAAACTCCCAGTCATTTGACTGGGAGTTTTTTTGTTTAGCCTGCAATTTTTCTCAACACTTCGCCTAATCTGTTTATTTCTTCCACTGTATTGTAGTGGACGGGTCCGACGCGTACCATACCGCCCTTCTCTTCCACGCCCAAGCGTTCAGAGACGTTGATGGCGTAGTAGTTGCCGTTCCAGACATAGATATTTTCGGCTGCCAGTTTCTCTGCAATGGTCTGCGGATTCATGTCACCGATGCGGAAGGAGAAGGTGGCGATGCGTTCGTCAAGACGGCGCACGTCGGTGTTGCCGAAGATGTGAATGCCGGGGACTGATTCAAGCGTGGCAAGGGCTGCACGGCTTAACTCAAATTCATACGCATGGATGGCGCTCATGGCTTGTTTGAGAGTCAGGCGGCGCCCGCTATAGCCTTGTTGTTTCAATTCATCGGCATATTCACTGCCAAATTCCTTGCCGACCCATTCAAAGTATTCAATCGCGCCGAGGACGCCTGCAATGCCTTCGTGGTTTTGCGTGCCGGTTTCAAATTTGCCGGGCAATTCATTGGTGGCGGGGCGCACTTTGTACGCAACCAACTTTTCGAGCAGGTCACGTTTGCCATACAAAATCCCAGCATGCGGACCGAAGTATTTATAAGAAGAAGAGACCAGAAAATCAGCATCGAGTTTCTGCACGTCAATCGCACCGTGGACGGCGTATTGCACGGCATCCACATACACCAATGCGCCGGCAGCGTGTGCCATTTGAATAATCTCCTGTACGGGGTTCAACGTTCCCAGCGAGTTGGAGGCGTACCCAACAGCGACCAGCTTTGGCTTACGTTCGAGCGCTTTCTGCATGTCATCCAATTTGAGAGTGCCATCTTCCAAATCAAAATCCACCCAGTTGATCTTCACACCTTTATCTTGCGCGGCTAACACCCATGGCGTGACGTTCGCATCATGGTCGAGGCGGGTCAGCACGATCTCATCGCCTTCCTTCCAATCGCGAGAGATGGAACGGCTGATGTGCAGGGTGAGGGTGGTCATGTTATTGCCAAAGACGATCTCTTCTGCCGATGGGGCGTTGTAGAAATCTGCCATGGCGCGATGCGCTTCATCAAGTACTTCATCAGATGCGATACTGGTGGCAAAGACCCCACCATGATTGGCGTTGTTCTCAATCAGATATCGGGTGATGCGATCGATGGATTGTTTGGCAACTTGAGTCCCACCGGGGTTATCGAAAAAAATGGCGTTGCGATTCAGAGATGGAAATTGCTGACGAATGGCATCAAGATTCAGTGACATATGGGAATACTCCTCCAATGAAATTCAAACAGGTTGGCTATATACTGAAATTGTACCCCACCGAAAGGAGCCTCTATGTTTGAAAGAATTCTTCTCGCTGTGGACGGTTCCGAGCACGCCCTCCACGCCACCCGCAAAGCCGCCGAACTGGCGCGCTTAATGAAACCTCAGGAATTTCGCGTTGTTGTTGCCTACGACCCCATTCCACTTTACCTTGGCGAGCCGAACATGCAGTTGGTCATCACCAATCGCAAGGGCGAAGCCGAAGAAGTGTTGAATGCAGCTGTCAAAGAAGTGGGCGCAATTCCATGTGAGATTCACACTGAAATTTTGGAAGGAGACCCTGCCAGTGCCATTCTCGAAGTGGCAAAGATTCGAGGTAGTGATGTCATCATCATGGGCTCACGCGGTTTGGGTAGGTTGGCGGGCTTGTTGCTTGGCAGCACGAGTCAGAAAGTTGTCTCGCATGCGCCCTGCCCAGTGTTGATCGTTAGATAAACAAAAAAGTAGGTCATGCATTGCGTGACCTACTTTGCTAATTGCTCGGCTTTCTCAAATTCTTCGGGGGTATTCACATTCCAAAAGCATAAACCTGTGGGGTCGAACAGTTTCAATTCTGCGGGGGATAAAATTCGCGTGTTGACATTCGGAAGCCAGGACACCACTTTCCATTGATCTGCTTCAATGGCAGCTTCAATGGCAGGCAGACATGCCTCCCGACGATACAAGGCATGCAGTGGTTCATAGCCAGCTTCCGTTTTTGCGATAACAACATCCGCCTCTTTCTGGACGATGAGCCTGTGTGCGCTTTCAAAGAAGCTTTTACTCGCGAAAGGCATATCGCATGCCACCACCGCTACGAAAGGATGGCTGGCAGATGCGATGGCAGTGTAGAGTCCGCCTAAGGCGCCACGCCCCGGTTTGAGGTCCGCGATGAGGCGCTGATTTAAGAAGGCATAGTCTGCGGGGCGATTCGTGGTGACCAGGAGTTCATCCGCAATGGGAGAAAGCCTGTCGGTCACACGCTGAATGAGCGGCTTGCCGAGAAATGGCTTGAGCGCCTTATCTTCTCCCATGCGAGAAGACTGCCCACCTGCTTGTATTATGACCGATAACATGGGTATATTATATATGGCTGATGAACACCTTATCGAACCGACTTGATCGTTTGACTGTGGAAGGCGAGTTGTACGAAAAGCTCGCCGATGATGCTGTGCGCTGTTTCGCGTGTGGGCATCGCTGCCTCATCCGCGAAGGCAAGCGTGGAATTTGTCAGGTGCGGTTTAACAGGGGCGGAAGGTTAATGGTGCCGCATGGGTATGTGGCGGCGCTGCAAAGTGACCCTATAGAGAAGAAGCCCTTTTCGCATGTGCTGCCTGGCTCGAAAGCGTTGACCTTCGGTATGCTGGGCTGTGATTATCACTGCCCGTATTGCCAGAACTGGCTCACCTCGCAAGCCATGCGAGACCCGGCTTCCGATATCTCGGCGCAATTTATCCGCGAGTTGACTCCTGAGGATGTCCTATCCTATACGCGACAGACGAGAGCTTCTGTTGTTGTATCTTCTTATAATGAACCGCTCATCACCAGTGAGTGGGCGGTGGATATCTTCAAGGTTGCCAAAGAAAATGGATTGATGTGTGCGTATGTTTCAAATGGCAACAACACGCCCGAAGTGATGGATTATCTCGCGCCGTATCTTTCGGCTTATAAAGTGGATTTGAAGTGTATGAGCGATAAGAATTATCGCAAACTTGGCGGGACGCTTCAGCATACTTTGGATGGAATCAAACGAGCAAGAGAGCATGGTTTATGGGTGGAAGTGGTGACCTTGGTCATTCCGGGCTTTAATGACTCAAATGAGGAGCTATGGGAGGCAGCGAGATTTCTTGCCGATGTCTCAAAAGACATTCCCTGGCATGTAACGGCTTTCCATAAAGATTACAAGATGACCGAGCCAAATAACACAGACGCGAAGACTCTCATCCGTGCGGCGGAGATCGGGCGCGAGGCAGGGCTCAAGTTTGTGTATGCGGGCAATTTGCCGGGCACGGTGGGGGAGTATGAAGATACTCAATGTCCGCGTTGCAGTTACCGGCTGGTGAAGAGGCGGGGGTATGTCATCACGGAATATCACATGACAGGGGCAGGAAATTGCCCGAAATGCGGCGAATCCATCCCCGGCGTGTGGCAAAAAGACCCTTCTGAAGTGGGGTTAAATGGAAGTGGCTTTCCGGCAGTTTTCCAATAGGTGTATAATTCTGCAACATTTTGCGCGGCAAAATGAATAAATCCCCTTTTCTCACATGGAGGAGAAATCTGTATGAAACGAAATCTGTTCTCTTTGCTTTCGTTACTGGTGCTCGCGAGCCTCGTTCTCGCCGCCTGTGGTAGCAGCACTGCAGCCACCACCGCACCTGAAGCGACGGAAGCTGCGACTGAAGCTGCAACCGAAGCAGCCACAGAAGCACCTGTTGCTGAAGCCACCCCCACCCCGATCCCTGATGTTTCCATCGCTACCTTCGATGGCACTTCCCTTTCCGTGCCTGCTGAAGAATGTAACGGTGATTACATCGGTTTGGTTCAGTCTGTGGTTGCGGTTGACGCCTCAACCGTGGTCTTCACACTCTGCCGCCCGGATCCCGCCTTCCTTTCCAAGATCGCTTTCAGCCCGTTTGCGATCTATCCTTCCGAATGGCTTGAAGCCACCGCTGGCGACACCACCCGCACCAGCGAAGGTCTCGAGAAGCCAGTTGGTACCGGTCCTTACATGGTGAGCGAATGGGCTCGCGGTGATAGCGTGACCTTCGTTGCCAACCCCGATTACTGGGGTGAACAGCCTGCCGCCTCCACTCTCGTGATGCGCTGGTCTGCTGAATCTGCTGCTCGCTTGCTCGAACTGCAGTCTGGCACCGTTGATGGTATCGATAACCTCGGTCCTGATGATTTCGCTGTGGTCGAAGCTGACTCCAGCCTCCAGGTTGCCAAGCGCCCCGCACTCAATACCTTCTACATTGGTATGACCAATACCTTCGCTCCGTTTGACAACCAGAAGGTTCGTCAGGCGATCGCCATGGGTATTGACCGCCAACGCATTGTAGATACCTTCTACCCCGCTGGTTCCGAAGTTGCCACTCACTTCACCCCCTGCGCTATCCCGAATGGTTGTGCTGGTGATGCTTGGTATGACTTCAATGTTGATGCCGCCAAGGCTCTTCTTGCCGAAGCTGGCTTCGCTGATGGTTTCTCCACCAAGTTGTACTATCGCGACGTGGTCCGCGGTTACCTGCCCCAGGTTGGTAACGTTGCTCAGGACATCCAGGCTCAGTTGAAGGAAAACCTCAACATCGACGCCGAAATCGTTGTGATGGAATCTGGTGCTTTCATTGAAGCCTCCTCCGCTGGTACCCTCGATGGTTTGTACCTCCTCGGTTGGGGTGCTGATTACCCACACATCACCAACTTCTTGGATTACCACTTCGGTGCTTCCAACCCACAGTTCGGTGTTCAGTCTGACACCTACACTGACCTCTTGGTCCAGGGCGCTCAGATTGCTGACCCCGCCGAAGCTGAGCCGATTTATGCTCAGGCGAACAACGCGATCAAAGAATATGTTCCGATGATCCCCGTTGCTCACGGTGGTTCCGGCACCGCGTACCGCGCTGATGTGACCAACCCGCAGGCGAGCCCGCTCACCAACGAACAGTTCGCTTTCTCCGCTCCTGGCGACCGCGACACCTTCGTTTGGATGCAGAACGCCGAACCCATCAGCATGTTCTGTGCTGACGAATCCGATGGCGAATCCCTCCGCGCTTGCGATCAGGTGATGGAAGCCCTTTACGGCTACGAGATCAATGGCACCGCCACTGAACCCGTCCTCGCCGAATCCTGCGACCCAAGCGCAGACCTCACCGTCTGGACTTGTACTCTCCGCCAGGGCGTTAAGTTCCACGATGGCAGCGACTTCGATGCCAATGATGTGGTTGCTACCTTCAATATGGGCTTGAACATCGAAGCCCCGACCCATGTTGGTAACAGCAACATCTGGAGCTACTACGACTACCTCTGGGGCTTGATGAAGAAGCCCGGTTCCTAATTCGTTTCGGAACTAAGTTTGTATGAAAAAAATACGGGATGGCGTAACCCGCCATCCCGTATTCTACGGGAGACCTGCCCATGATGATCCAATACATCTTTCGCCGTGTGATCGCATCTATTCCGGTATTATTTGGTATTTTGCTCGTTACATTTGTGCTCGCACGCGTCATCCCTGGTGACCCTTGCCGGGCAATTTTGGGGGAAAAAGCAACAGAAGAAGTCTGTTCTCGTTTTATTGAAGAAAAAGGGCTGAACAAGCCCATCGTCACACAATTTGCGATCTATGTTAAGGATATGGCAAGCGGTAACCTTGGCGATTCCTTCCGCCTTGGTTTGCCAGTTTCGCGTTTGTTGATCGAACGCCTCCCTACGACCTTTGAACTGAGTCTGGCTGCCCTGATCGTTAGCATCATTTTTGGCATTCCATTGGGCATTATTTCTGCCGTAAAGCACAACACTTGGTTGGACGTGGTCACCATGGTGTGGGCAAACATGGGTGTTTCCATGCCGGTTTTCTGGCTTGGGTTAATGCTGATGTATGTGTTTTCTCTGATGTTGAAAGATACTCCCTTCTGGCTGCCACCTTCTGGGCGTGTTAGCCCTGGTATTCCTGATACCCCTTTCTATGAAATATGGGGTTGGGTGGTACCAGAAGCGGGGATGTGGTCTGCTTTTCTAAACTTTGCTGGGCGCTTGAATATCTTCAATGCCTTGCTTACCCAGAACTGGGAATTGTTGAAAGACTCGATCAAGCACCTTATCCTGCCGGCGTTGGCATTGGGAACCATCCCAATGGCGATCATTGCCCGCATGGCGCGCTCTGCTATGCTTGATGTGTTGGGGCAGGATTACATCCGCACAGCCAAGGCAAAGGGACTCGGCAGGGGCGGCGTGATCTTCAAGCATGCTTTCCGCAATTCACTACTGCCTTTGGTAACGGTCATTGGTCTATCCTTTGGCGGTCTCTTGGGCGGAGCAGTTCTCACCGAAACCATCTTTGGTCTTTCTGGAGTGGGACGTACTCTTTATGAAGCCATTACGGCTCGTGACTATGGCATTGTGCAGGTCTTTACTCTGGTGATCGCCTTCGTTTTTGTGGTGATCAACCTGATTGTGGACATTTCCTATGCCTATCTTGATCCTCGTGTTCGCCTCAATTAAGGAACTCGACAATGACTGCTAACTCAACCACTGTAGCAACACTGGATCCTGAAGCGATTACATCAAAGTCCACTGGCATGTGGCAACTTACCTTGCGTCGACTATTACGTCGCCGTTCTGCGATGGCAGGCTTGGTGATTCTCGGCATCCTCGTCTTCATTGCTGCATTCGCCCCCGCACTTGCCCCCTACGACCCTACCATCTCCATGCTGGATGCCGACCCGCCACAACGGATCAAGGCTCGCACCGCGCCTTGTATTCATCTCTTGGGTTGCCCCGCAGACCAACCCCAACACCTTGCCGGTATTGACGGAAACATCCGCGATCAATTTAGCCGTTTGTTGTACGGCGCGCGCTTGAGCCTGATGGTTGGCTTTTCAACGGTGACTTTCGCTATCATTATCGGAACTATCCTTGGCGCGATCGCAGGTTATTTCGGCGGCTGGATCGATAACATCATTATGCGCATCATGGATGTGTTGTTGGCATTCCCCTCGCTTTTATTAGCCATTGCAATCGTCACCGTGCTCGGACCCGGTCTCATCAATGCCTTGTTGGCGATTGGTATCGTGTCCATTCCGGCGTATGCGCGTGTGATGCGTGCTTCCGTACTCTCTGTGCGTGAAATGGAATTTGTCTCTGCCACCCGCGCTTTGGGCGGCAACGATATGCAGATCCTTTTCTTGCGCATTCTTCCCAATGCGTTGACTCCGCTCATCGTGCAGGGAACGTTAGGCATTGCCTCTGCTATTTTGGATGCAGCCGCTTTGTCCTTCCTTGGTTTGGGCGCACAGCCGCCTACACCCGAATGGGGCTCCATGCTGGGCTCGGAACGTAATCAGGTCTTTACGGCTCCGCACCTTGTGTTCTACCCAGGTTTTATGATTATGCTGACTGTTTTGGCATTCAACCTGATCGGTGATGGTCTGCGTGATGCACTCGACCCACGCCTTGCACATTCAAGTGGATAATAAATAATGGCATCAAAAAAGCCCGTCATTGTTATGACGGGCTTTTTATTTTTTATTTCTATGATCCAGCGTTTTGTATGAACGCCCAAGTGGTAAGCCCGCCAAAGATGAGCAGAACGAGCAACGCACCGGTGATGATCTCGCGACTTTCTCGTTCATCATCCAGATGATATTCAGGAGGTATACCAACCACGGTCCACTTGGGACCCGCGAACCAGGCGAACATTGCACCGCCGAGCAAGCCGCCAATGTGCCCCCAAGTATCGATGCTGGGAGCCAAGCCAAGGAAGAGATTGATGACGATAATGAAGATTGCGTTGCTAATGGCTTGCTTAGCATGAGAGCCGAACAATTTGCGATTTTGGTAAAAGAAGATGGCTTCTGCCGCAATGAGACCAAACACGGCTGTAGATGCGCCCACGGAATACCCTTGTGTAAAGAGGAAGGAGAGTACATTCCCGGCAAAGCCGCCGAGAACATATAGCAACAAAAAGCGCCCATGCCCGAAGTGACGTTCGAGCAAACTCCCTACTGAGAAAAGCGCATACATATTGAAGAAGATATGCGGGATGGAACCATGCAGAAACATGGGTGTGAACAAACGCCAAAGTTGCCCGGCATAGATCGCATCACTGATGCGAGCGCCGTATAATGTCACCCAATCGATACCATAGCTTGAGTCACCTAAAAGGACAGAGCTGAGAACTTGTAAGAGGTAAACAAAAATAGTCACACCAATAAGAGCATATGTGACTGTCGGTTGCAGGGTGGGCATCCGCACGTAGGTGGGTTGACGTGTAGGAAGCGGCTCGGGTTGTGAATCCGGTTGCGGGTCCGAATAAGAGGCGGGAGGTTGCATCATAAAGTCACCTTGCGATGGTGTACTTTAAAATGTTCAGCTTCGATAATCGCGCGGACTTTGTCCACCGTGTCATCCAAATGAAAATCGTGATTGACGATCACATAATCAAAGGCTTCGAGGCGTTGTAGTTCTTTACGGGCGGTGGCAATGCGCAGAGAAAGCGAATCAGGCGACTCGGTCTTGCGTTCGCGCAAACGTCTTTCTAGTTCTTCTTCGCTTTCGCAAGTGATGAAAATGAGCAATGCTTCGGGTGCAAGCTTGCGAACAGACTCAGCACCTTGCACATCAATGCGCATGACGACATCTTTGCCACTCGCGAAGGCATTGCGTACCTGTTCTTTCGGAATGCCTTTGTAATCGCCATAGACGATCGCGTATTCAATCAGCTCATCTTCTTCGATCATGTGCGCAAATTCATCTTTCGAGAGGAAGAAATAATCTACGCCATGGGTCTCATTGGCTCGCTTCTCGCGTGTAGTAGCCGTGACAACAAAGTGAAAGGGAAACCCGCGATCTTTCATGCGTTGCACCACAGAGTCTTTGCCTACACCAGAAGGACCAGAGATGACGATCAACAAGGGATTGGGCTTACGAAGCTCGAATTCAGACATCTAAATATTGTACCAAACGCCTCTTGCCGAACCCGGGCTTGATTCTGTAAAATAAATTTATGCCTACTTATGACTTTATCTGCAATACTTGCAAAGAGCGTTTTGATGTCTTTTTAACCTATAACGAGTATGGGAAGGTGACTGTTCACTGCACGCATTGTAATAGTGCAGATGTACGTCGCCGGATGACGAAGGTCCGTATTGCGCGGACGGACGAAGGCAGGCTTGAGCATATGGCAGGCGAGCTCGGCAGCTTGGAAGGGATGGAAGAGGACCCTGCCGCATTTGGACGTATGATGAAAAAGATGGGGAGAGAAATGGGTGAAGACTTACCAGCCGAATTTGATGAGGTGGTGGACAGGCTGGAAGCCGGGCAAAGCCCGGAAGAGATCGAATCAGCCTTGCCAGACCTCAGTGGGGATGATGAGCTTTCTAAGGAATAGACCCTCCTTCCGACGTATAATTTCACTAATCTTATCTAAATTGTTGTGACTTTTGTCACATTAAGGGATGCTTATTTTTACTGTGCATTAATCTCCCACTTAAGTAAAATTTCTCATATCTGCTAAAAAATGTCAAAGCAGTCATTTTCTCCAAAGGAGGCATATTTTCAAGAACACGCCGATAATTACTAGCTTTTTTACACTGATCTAAGGAGAATGAATAATGAGTCTCAAAAAATTTCTAGTTTTGCTCGGGGTTTTGGTTGTGCTTGGCGCGGTTTTAGCGGCCTGTGGCGGCACCCAACCCACTCAAACAGGTACTGAAACAGCCACGGAAGAAGCTCCCGCTGCTCCAATACCAGACACCCCATATTTAGCTGATTGGCAAGGCTCCGCTCATGCAAATGTAGCCGACGAACCTTTCCGTCACTGGGATGACGCTGCCGAAAATCCTGATGGCGTCCCCACCACTTGTGCCAAGTGCCATACTACAGATGGTTACCGCGATTACCTCGGTGCCGATGGCTCTGAAGCCGGTAAAGTGGATGTAGCCGTTGCTGCCGACCATGCCCAAGGCGTGCAGTGCGTGGCTTGTCACAATGCTGTCACTATGACCAAGACCACGGTCGTATTCCCCTCCGGTGTTGAGATCAAAGCCGGTGATGACACCCGTTGTATGGAATGTCATCAGGGACGTGAGTCCAAGGTTAGCGTGGATGCGCAGATTGAAAAGTTTGCTGCCACCGATCCCGATGCCGTTGTTGCTCCGATCAAGGATGACCAGGGCAAGGATGTGTTCTTTGGTTTCCGCAATGTTCACTACTATGCTGCAGCCGCCACCCTCTACGGTGGTATGGTTCACGGCGGTTATGAATATGATGGCTTGACCTATGATGCCAAGAACACTCACACGGATGG
The DNA here is from genome assembly GCA_046328915.1 of Anaerolineales bacterium. GTDB lineage: Bacteria > Chloroflexota > Anaerolineae > Anaerolineales > Villigracilaceae > Villigracilis. Next base: position 161,566 of record JAXLVR010000007.1, read on the forward strand.
CTATGACTCCTGCACAGGCTGTCATGATCCTCATACCCTCGAAGTCAAAGTTGACCAGTGCGCTTTCTGTCACGAAGATGTAGCCACCGTGGAAGATCTCAAGAACATCCGCATGGTTTCGTCCGCTCCTGACTACGATGGCGATGGCAATGTTGAAGAAGGTATGTACTACGAGATCCAGGGACTGCAGGAAGTCCTCATGGCTCAGATCCAGAAGTACGCTTTGGAAACTGCCGGCGCAGAGATCAAGTACGATCCTGAAACCTACCCATACTTCATGGGCGCAGATGGCAAGAACTACGCCAACTGGACTCCTCGTTTGCTGAAGGCTGCTTACAACTATCAGGTCTCCATCAAGGATCCTGGTGCGTTTGCCCACGGCAATAAGTACATCGTCCAATTGCTCTTCGATTCGATCGCCGACCTCGGTGGCGATACCAGCAAACTTGCTCGTACCGATGCGGGTCACTTCGCTGGTAACACCGAACCCTTCCGACACTGGGACAAGGATGCCGATGGCAACCCTGTCTACGAAGTGGAAGCCGCTTGTGCCAAGTGCCATAGCGCTGCCGGTCTGCCGCAATTCCTCCAGTACGGTGCCAACCTGCCCGTGGAATCTGCAAATGGCTTTATGTGCTCTACTTGTCACGACGAAGCTAACTGGCCCAACCGCTACACGGTCGCTTCTGTGACCTTCCCCAGCGGCTCAACCGTCAGCTTTGGTGGTAAAGATGCCGATGGCAACTTCGTTGCTGACGACTCCAACCTTTGTATCGAATGTCATCAGGGTCGCTCTTCTACACCGACCTTGAACAAGGCGCTCACTGGTAAGGAAGAAGACACTCCTGATCCAAAGATCCGCTTCAACAACATTCACTACTTCGCTGCGGGCGCTACCATTTTCGGTGCTGACGTCCAGGGCGCATACATGTACGAAGGTATGGAATATGTAGGTCAGAACATGCACGCTGACGAAGCTGGCAAGATGAATAAATGCCAGGATTGTCACGATGTCCATGCTCTCGAACCCAAGGTTGAAGCTTGCGAAACCTGTCACGATACTACCGACCCAACAGCAGTCCGCGAAAGCGATGTGGACTATGATGGCGACGGCGATGTGACCGAAGGTATCAAGGGCGAGATCGACACCATGACCGAAGCCCTCTATGCTGCGATCCAATCGTATGCTGAAAGCCACGGCGGAGCGATCTCCTACGACCCGAATGTGTACCCGTACTTCTCCGGTGCGGATGGCAAGGCATATGCAGCGTGGACTCCTCGCTTGCTCAAGGCTGCCTTCAACTACCAGTACGTCCAGAAAGACCCGGGTGCGTACGTTCACAATCCCAAGTTCGTCATGCAGTTCCTGTATGACTCCACAAAAGACTTGGGTGGTGATGTGAGCAAGTTCACACGCCCGTAAGTTTTACGAAATAAAAAATGGCGGATGGCAACATCCGCCATTTTCTTTTTAATCCAATTCTTAATCACACCAAAACCATGATATTTAGCACTGTAATGGGTCGCCTGCCCCACTTACAATTGGGGCAATTCCCCCATGCTTGTAATTGGGAATATAATATGTAAATTGTCCGAATTTTATAAAGGAGAATGTGATGCACCAAAGGATCAAACTTCGCACGCCTCACATCTGGACCGTGAGCCTGCTTCTCGGACTTGGGCTTTTCGCCTTCGCTCTGGCAGCACTCACCACAACCGCACAAGCTGCCCCCTCCCTACAGCCCACAGCACAGGACCAAAAACCCAATAACGATTTTTGTCTTGCCTGTCACCAAGAGGAAGGCATCGACAAAACCCTTGGCAGCGAATCGCTCCCAGTAACCATTAATCCCACTGAATTTGGTTTATCGGTTCACGCTGAAGAAGGCGTTCTCTGTGTAGATTGTCACGTAGATATCAGTGACTATCCCCACCCAGACGTAAAATCAAAATCTGTTCGCGATTTTCAAATGACCTTCGCCGACTCCTGCAAGGAATGTCACGAAGAACAGTTCACCGATGCGCATGATAGTGTTCATCAAACCGCAATGGATGAAGGCGACCCGAACGCACCGCTTTGTTCTGATTGCCATAACCCCCACACTCAGGGACGTATCATTGGCGAAACCAGCGGCGAGCTGACCATTGCCGCCCGCAAAGAAGTGCCTGCTACTTGTGCCAAATGCCATACCGAAACGGTTGAGATTTACAAGAACAGTGTTCACGGCGGCGCCCTTGCAGATGGCAACACCGATGTGCCTACTTGTACAGATTGTCACGGTGTGCATAACATCGGTGACCCCACCACGAACGCTTTCCACAACAACACCCCTGCTTTGTGCGCAGATTGTCACGATAACGAAGAGTTGATGGGCAAATACGGTCTTTCTACCGAAGTGCTCGAAACCTACGTGGCTGATTTCCACGGCACCACCACAACACTCTTTGAACAGCAATTCCCCGGTCAACCTATTAACACGGCTGTTTGTACAGACTGCCACGGCGTTCATGATATTGCCAGCACCAAAAACCCAGAGACCGGTATTGCCATGCAAGAAAACCTGCTGGTTAAATGTCAGCGCTGCCATCCCGATGCCACAGCCAACTTCTCAGCCGCATGGATGGGACACTACCAACCCAGCCCTGAACATTACCCGATCGTCTATTACGTCAACCTTTTCTATAAATTCTTCATTCCCGCGGTCCTGGGCGGCATGGTGCTCTTTATCCTCACCGACATCTATCGCCGCATTATCAACCGCGCGAAAGGAGCAAAGCACTAATGAATACCGTAACCAAAGCTTACATGCGCTTCCCGATCGCGCGCCGTATTGAACATTGGGTGATGATGCTCTCATTCACCTTGCTAGGTCTTACTGGGCTTCCTCAGCGCTTTCCAGAGGCTGGGCTCTCCCAAGCCATTCTAGGCGTTCTGGGAGGCATTCAGGGCGTGCGTACCGTACATCATACTGCTGCCGTCGTCATGATGTTTGGCACTGCCTGGCATATCCTTGTGATGGGCTACAGCGTCTTCGTCTTGCGCGATAAGATGTCCATGCTGCCTACTTTGCAAGATGCCAAAGACGGTCTGCAAGCCTTGCTGTATAACATCGGTTTTGCCAAGACCTATCCGCAAATGGGACGCTACACCTTCGAAGAGAAAATGGAATATTGGGCATTCGTTTGGGGTGCCCTAGTGATGGGTGCTACCGGTTTTATGATGTGGAACCCCATTACCGCGACAAGATTCCTGCCGGGTGAGTTTGTGCCAGCTGCCAAAGCGGCTCATGGTAATGAAGCTGTGCTTGCCGTGCTTGCCATCATTATCTGGCATATGTATGGTGTACATATCAAACGTTTCAACAAAGCCATGTTCAACGGCAAGATGACCGAAACAGACATGCTGCATGAACATCCGCTGGAATTGGCAGACATCAAAGCCGGGATCGCAGACCGCCGCCCCGATGCCGCGACTCTGCGCAAGCGTCAGATGATCTATTACCCCATCGCCGCTGTCTTAACGATAGGCATGCTCGGTGGAATATATGGCTTTATCAACGCCGAAGAAACCGCACTGACAACCATTCCGCCCATCGTGGAAACGGTCGAACCGCCAGCGGCAACTGTTCAACCATAGTAACAAGAATAAAAAGAGCCGCCCTAGAGGCGGCTCTTTTTTGATTCTGTACCGAATATTAATCTCCTGCAACTGCTTCCCCAACTTTCATGGTTACAACTTCATACTCTTCGCTCACGAGGCGATGATCCACAACCCGCAAGTATTTCACGCCCACCGAGAAAGCCAACAGACCGAAGGCAATGATGCCAAGCCCAGCTGCCCATTCCACTAGTGATGGGGTGTAACTGGTGTATTGTACGACCATTTCACCGGGGGTATACGGAATGACCGCAAGGAAACCGACGATGTTTGTATCGAAGCGGAAGGCAATCACGCCGCCGACGATCATTGCGAAGGCGAGCATCCGCCACAGCGGAGTCTGACGCAAGGAGCGCTTGAGCAGGATAATGGTAGGAAGAAGCGCGCCGAAGAGCATTTCGCCGAACCAGAAGTTGAAGGAGAGCGGTCCCTTGGTGAGGAGTCTGAATCCTTCGGTGCGTCCGGGTTCGTAGGTGTAGGTTTGGGCAAGCCAATCCCAGAAGCGCCAGTAGAGGTAGGCGATCATCATATAGCCGAGCACTTGCGCTACACGTTCGATCAAGGTGTCGTTGACTTTGGCTTTGGGGGTTAGCCGCGCCGCCAGCATGGATGCGAACAAGGTGAGCGAGATGCCGCCGAGAATGGCTGTGAACATGAACATCACAGACATTTCAGGGCGATACCAAATTGGGCGCGCTTTGATAACACCATAGACCGCCCCCAGCGAAGATTGATGCAAACTGGAGAGAGCCAAGCCTAAGACGGCGAGCACAGGAGCGTAGTGATGCAAGTGTTCCATCTTTTCGGCGATCTTCGGATATTTCGTGCGCAGCCATTCAAAGGATGCAACGATGGGTGCCACTTCGAGAAGGAGTACGGTGAAGTATAGACCCACGCACATGGTCACTTCCCAAAGCAGAGAGTGGGTTCCAGAAGACAAAAGACTTCCAGAAGCGTTCAGGACGACCAATATCCAGCAAGAGCGCCATCATTGCCATGCTATAGCCCGTGAAGCCGATGAAGGTGGCGGTGCGGGCGATAGGCTCATAGCGTTTGAAGCCGAAGAGATACACGATCGCGCATAAACTGAATGCGCCGGCTGCTACGGCAATGGAGGAGAGATCAATAGTGATCCACAAGCCCCAAGGAACGAGGTTTGTGAGATTGGTGATGACCAAGCCTTTCCAGAAGACGGTTAGCGCGGCAATTAAGGCGCTGACTAAAAGAAGCCCTAGAAAAGCGAGCCATGCACCCCAAGGGGTAAAGATATTTTCGCGAATGGTTTTTAGGATGGTTTTCATGTCATCCCTCCACAGTAGTGTCTTCGTTTACGGGGAGGTAATAAACCCGCGGTTTGGTTCCAAGGTTTTCGCGCAAGCGATAGGACGGGTGGTCTTGCAAAAGCTGGCTCACATTGGAATTCGGGTCGTTCAAGTCACCAAAGATGCGGGCGCCGGTTGGGCAAGCAACTACACAAGCAGGGGTGGCGGCGGGGTCTTCACCGGGTTTGAGTCCCAGCGAAAGTCCGCGATCGATGCGTTGATAGCAGAAAGCACACTTCTCTGGCACACCGCGCGGACGGCGTTCCACTTCTGGTTCGCCATATTGCGGCACGTATGGGTTCTCACCATCAAACTTTTCCCAGTTGAAGGAGCGGGCATCGTAGGGGCAGGCTACCATGCAATAACGGCAACCGATGCATTTTTCATAGTCCATCATTACGATGCCATCATCACGATAGTAGCTGGCGCCCACCGGGCAGACTTCCACACAGGGTGCGTGTTCGCATTGCATACATGGACGCGGCAGATACACTTGCTTGCCATTCATTTCGCCCATATCCAGAACCTTGGTCCATTCCATATCTGGGTTGATGTCGTTGGTGGCATGGCATGCCATATTGCATTGATTGCAGCCCGTGCACTTGGATTGGTCAATGACCATTACCCATTGATGTTCACCTTTTGCGCCTTCAGAGGCTTTCACTTCTTGCGTGAGGAGGCGTGTTCCGGCAGCGGCAGCAATGCCTACCGCAGAAAGTTTGATGAAATCACGGCGGTTGAACTTATTTTGAGCCATGGTGTACCTCAGCAGATTTCTTCAATACGAGGCGGTATCCGCGTTCGAGCCAGGGAGCCAGCAACATACCAGCTGCGATACCGATCAGCGCTGTGATACCTGCATACCCAAGTGGGGAAACCGGAGCAGGGTTCGGTGAAACGATGGGAGATTGATCTACGATTGCAGCGGCAGGTTTCGGGGTTTCTGTGGGGGCAACGTTCGCAACAATAGCTTGTTCCGTCGCATCTGCCTGACCATCTGTATGCATTTGATTGGCATGGCATGAGTTACACGTGGTAATGCTTGCCTTGAAAGAGTGATCCGCTACCTGGTGAACCGCTGCGTTACTTTCCACATGCTCAAGGTGACAATCGATACAAGTGACGCCTTGTTTGCTATGCGTGGAATATGGGAAGTTCATGCTGGCTTCTTCATGACAACTAATACATAGTTGAGAAGCATCTGCAACCTTTTGTTCCTTAAGGTTGACGGTGATTTTCAAGGAAGCATTGTGCGGGTCATGACAGGTTGTGCAGTCCATGCCAGCGGCGAAGTGGGTGCTTTCTTCCCATTCTTTCATACCAAAACGAGCATCGGTATGGCAGGTGCCGCAGGTGCCGCCGGTCGCATCCACGCTCATGGTGGTTTTGGGGTGGTCACCACCATCATCTACATGACAGGCTGTGCAGTACACGCCGTCTTTTTCCCAGGTACCGGTGTTTTCGTCGTATCCTGTCACATGGCAGGCGAGACAAGCGCTCGGTTTGCCTTGGTCGGTCCAATCTTTAACGAAGATTGGGTCGCTGGTAGCGTTCCCATGCGGACCGTTCTTCCAACTCATTTCAAATTCTTCATGGCAGTCTGCGCAGGTTTTTTCTTCGTCTCCCGTGGGCGTAGGGGGATTGGCATCCTGTGCGGAGGCGGTAAGAATGGAAACACCTGCAATTAGCAGGGAGACCATAAGGGCGAGGATGATTTTTTCAAAACGTGAGAACATGAGTGCATCTCCTTATTAAGAGTGAAACGCAAGAGTTAAGCGTGAGCTTTCGATGGTTTTAGCACCGGTGTAGGTGCATTGATAAAGATTTCGCAACCAAGGCAGGCTTCACGCATATAGCCGTTTGAAAGGCGATGGATCTGCCAACAGGGTTTTCCGCTTTCGGCGGCACGAGCTTTAATATCGTCCATCGAAAGACCTTGTTCCTTCCAACAGGGTGTTTCATCGCGCACCAGAAGGTTACGTTCGATCTCCGCTTCCTTCTGCCAGCGCACATCCAGGCGGCGTAAACCCATCACGATCAATGTGGTTACCAAAATAGGCAAACCCAATCGCACCGTAACACCCAGGATAAAAACGAGAATTGAATTAGTAGTCATGTCGACCTCACTTGAGCCAGTAGTTGGATTCTTTGCGGCGTAACAACTCACCGAGTAGTAGAAGCGCTCCAAATGGGATGGCAACGCGGGCGATAAAGTACAGGATGAAAAACTCAGAACCGTTCATGACATTCTCCTTTCTCAAATCTACCTATAGGATATTGCTTCCTTAAAAGAAAGTAAATTCGTTACCAACCCCATTATTGGATGCGTACCTCCGCATCTTTTAGGACCCTTTGCCTGTGGCAAACGCCCCAAGCCTTACTAACGCTGTGGGGTATCTGCCCCATCTAAAAAACCACCTGTGTAAAGTAGATAAACTTACTCGCTTGACACTATTAAGCAACTCTTAAACGAAAAGGCTCTCTTTTTAGAGAGCCTTTTCGTAAAACCTTTCATAACCCGTGATTCTATGCTTTTATGATCCCCTTACGAATGGCATATCTCACTAATTCTGAGCGTGAGTGGAGATTTAACTTACGCATAATATTCTCACGGTGACGCTCCACCGTTTTGGGGCTAATCACAAGCGCATCGGCAATCTCTTGATTGCTGGCACCTTCTGCCAGCATTGTAAAGACCTCATGCTCGCGGTCGGTCAAACCGCCAAGATCGATCTTCTCTTCTGGCAAGCGGTCAATGTTTAGATAATCGCGCACCAACAGTTTCGCCATGGATGGGTAGAGATATACCTCCCCATTGGCAGCGGCGCGAATGGCAGTGATCAATTCTTCAGGTGCGGCGCGTTTGGGCACATAGCCTGAAGCACCTGCATTCAACATTTGGAAGAAATATTCTTCGTCTTCATGAATGGTCAACGCCACAATGTTCACATTCGCAAATTTTGCCTTGATCTCGCGTGTGGCTTCAATACCGGTCTTATCGGGCAGACCGATATCCATCAGAATCACGGTTGGTTGTACGCGTTCTGTCTCTGCCAAGGCTTCTGCTGCAGACCCCGCCTCACCTACAATTTCAAGGTCTTCTTGCCCGTTGAGCAGCATCTTCAACCCTGTTCGGACGACCGCATGGTCATCCACCAATAACAATCGAATCGTCATTTCTCCTCCTGATCTTTCAAATGCAATGGCACTACAGCCTCAACTTCCGTCCCATACCCTGGGCGTGAGGAGATGGTCACACCGCCGCCGAGCAATGCTGCACGTTCTTCCATGCCTGCCAAACCCAAAGAGACGCGCCCAATGCGGTTTTGTACATCTTTCATCTCAAACCCCACCCCATTATCAAACACATGAATGCGAACTTCCTTTTGTAAATAATGGATCTTGACGTTAACCGTGGTGGCTTGGGCATGTTTGATAACGTTATTCAATGCTTCTTGCGTAATGCGGAAGATGGTGATCTTCACGGCATCGTCGAGCGTGGGTTCGTCGCCGTCGATATCCACGCGCACATGCAGGGAGGTCAACTCATGGATGCGCGAAGCGTACCACCTCAACGTGGCGGAAAGGCCCAGGTCGTCGAGGTGCGCAGGCCTGAGGTCCGAGATGATGCGTTGCAATTCATGGATGGACTCTGAGGTAAGAGATTGCAATTGAGTCAGAGTGGTGAGACGTTTTTTAGAGTCAGTCTCGTTTGCAAGCCCGCGTAAACCCATGCCAATGGCAGTTAATGACTGGCCAGTTTCATCATGAAGATCGCGTGCAATGCGCTGACGTTCAGACTCTTGTGCACCAACAATGCGGCGAAAAAGTTGGGCGCGTAGTTTTTCGCGCTGCTGTGATTCGTGCAACTGTGACGCTTGTAGTTCTGCAATCTTGCTGTCGCTTTCTACTTGAAAGGCACGTAAAAAGCGTGTGACAAATAAAGAAGCGAACATGGCAGTGATTGCGCGTAGTAATTGAATGGAAAAACCAAAGGTGTTTAGGAAAAGCTCAGCGTTAAGAAATGTGGATGGAGGTAAGGGACTTGGCTCTGTAAAAAGTTGACCGACAAGGCTATACCAAATGAATGCGACCGATGCCCACAAACTGTCGCGCCCAAAACTTACCAAACCTGCTCTACGAAAAGCCCGTTGTTGGACTACCAAGCCTGCGGCTGCAAGCAAACCTGCTGGAATGGCAATGGAGTACCGCGTCCACACATCGGCAACGGCATAAATATTATCCAGAGGATATTTGCTTTTGAAAATCAGTAGTCCATAAACCCAGATGGCTTCGAGCCCTAGCGGGATGATGAGACTCACTCTCCAGGTCGATTCACTGCCAAGCACGAGATACGAACCGAATGCCGCTAAAGATAAAAATGAAAAAGCCAAAATGGATAACGCCAGCAGTGGATAAATACCTTCGAGAAAGGCATTTAAGTGCCCCATAGCTCTGAACATTTCCAACCATTCATGGGCAGCATGTACAAGACCAAAGCCTGCCAGCGGACGTAGTGCCATGCGCAAGCGTGCATCTGTAGAGCGTCCTCCTTCCATGGCAACCAATAAGCCCATGCTAAAGAAGGCAAGCCCATAAAAGAAATAGATGACTACAACAGATAGATTTTCCATGCTTACATAAAAAGACCCCAAAGGCGCTTTGTTCGCCTTTAGGGTCTCTCCTCGTTATGCGTCTTCGTGCCTTAGCCGTGCGCCACACGTTCGGCAGAACCTGTCACTGGGTTTGGCGCGTGCTCCACATTGTGGACAGTAGAGGCTGGTGGCATCACTTTCTGCATTGGTTCGTGAACGGCGGCGATGTTTATTACCGCCTGCAGAATGGCGACCCCATTGGAAGTAATACATCAAGCCACCGGCAATCATAATGATGCCAAGTCCGCCAATGATGTAGGGCAGGCTATTGGCAAGTGAAACACGCCCAGGTGTATCTTCATTCACTGGCTCGGCAATCTGCACCGACTGCGCCTGCGAGACCAGTGTATCAGTGGTCTTTGTGTAGCTTACATTCAGGGAATACTGTTCACCCGCCGCAAGTTGGACGGGCGCTCCATCGTAGTAGTTCAAGCCGTTAAAGGTTTCTTTGGCGGTATATTTCGGATCAATGGCGATATCAGTTACATTCAATGGTTCCAGAAAAAGATATTGGAACTTCTCAACCGCATATTCACTATCCCAAAGATAAGAGAAAATGCGCGTATCGCCGTTGTACGAAAGCGGTTGATAATATTCGAAACGGTATGGGGAATTCTGTTCAATGACCATGCTGAAGGTTTGGTATTCCCCTTCAGGGTTGGGACCCGTATATGGGTGATCGAGGAATTGTCCGTTACCCGTATCTGAAGCGACAGCAATCAAATTCGCTTCAGCAGGAATGCGAAAGGTAAGTGTGGCGGGCAAAGCGGTAGTTGCCGCAACTTGAAAATCTACGATCACCAGCATGCTGGGGTCGTCATATTCAGCCATAATTGTACAGTTGCAAATGAAAGCGACACATCGCTTTGAGCCGATGCGGAGATGGGGAACGAGAGGAAGATTCCCATAAGAAGGAGTAAGAGTAGTTTGCGCATGAACGCCTCCTAACGATAAATGTTTTACTTCTCTATGTATCTTACCATGCCACATTTTTTGAGGGCATAAACGAAATCATGCAGAATATAGATAAATGTCACCCTTTTTAGAAATGTACAACTGGGGCGGGGTACCCGCCCCAGCAAATTACATTGCTCTTACCAATTGCCAGCACGAACGATTGTAGGGCGTGCTAATTCCGTGCATTTCACCGTATTCGGTGACCGCGCCACAGATCGAGTCAATTTCCGTTGGGGCACCGCGGCGCACATCCTGAAACATCGACGAAAGATTTTGCGCCGTTTTGCGCGCCACTTCTTCCACGGCTTCGATCGGGTTTGTGAACGGCAAATTTACCTGCTCTGCTTGTGCTACTTCGGCAGCTTCACGCGCCAGCGCATTCATCGCCTTGCGTGCCCAGGGATGATTCAACAACTCACCGTTTGGTACTTGCAGCAGCGCAGTCAGCGGGTTGATGGCGGCATTGATGATGAGCTTACCCCACACCAACGATTGCGCATTTTGAACAATCTGCAAATTAAAGTTGGATGACCGAAGAGCCGCCTCTAGCGGACCGAGAGCCTGATTCTGTTCCAGAGAGAGGATACCCTCACCGCCAACTTTTACATGCCCGGGTCCGAGCAGCGTGGCTCCAGTGGTGGTAACGCCCAGGGCAACGCGCCCAGCCCCAAGGTCCCGTGCGAGCGCTTCGCGATTGCCGAGTCCATTTTGAAGGGTGAGCACAATTCCATCTGGAGCAAGAATCCCTTTTAGCTTTTCTGCCACGCGTTTCGTCTGCCATGATTTCACCAACACAATAGCGTGCTTAACATTACGCACTTCACTGGGTTCATCCGTAGCATGGACTTGAAAAGCTCGTTCTTTTCCATTTGATTCTGAAACACGGGCACCGTTTTGGTTAAGAGCATGAATGCCGTCTTTCCACGTACCCAACATGGATATATGATGACCTGCTTCACTCAAGCGTGCCGCAAATAGCGTAGAGAGTGCGCCTGTACCAATTAGTAAAATGTTCTCGCTCATTTCACTTCCTTTTGAAAAACAGCCCATTCTTCGTCTGTCATTTCAACGGTATGTTCGGCAGCCGGGAATTGCTTGGCATTTACATCGTTGAGATATTCTGTAAAAGCTTTATTCATCGTCTCATGCAGGTTTGCATATTGGCGAACGAATTTCGGTGTGAAGCGTTCAAAGAGACCCAGTAAATCGTGAGTGACAAGCACTTGCCCGTCGCAACCTGATCCCGCGCCAATGCCAATGGTTGGAATGGAGATATGCTTGGAAATATACTCTGCCAGCCTTGCAGGAACAGACTCCAGCACAAGGCTGAACGCCCCAGCTTCTTCAAGAATCTGCGCATCTTCAAGCAATCGTTTGGCTGCCGAAGCAGTTTTGCCCTGTGCACGGAACCCGCCGAGTTGATTCACTGATTGTGGTGTGAGCCCTAGATGCCCCATCACAGGAATGCCTGCATTGACAATGGCTCGTACTGCATCAGCACGTTCACGCCCACCTTCAAGCTTGACCGCATCCATTCCGCCTTGTTGCAAGAAGCGCCCGGCATTGCGCACGGCATCTTCTACTGAAACTTGATACGACATAAATGGCATATCGCCAACGAGCAATGGGGCTTTGGCTCCGCGTGCCACGGCTCGGGCATGGTGCAACATTTCATCCATGGTGACGGGTAAGGTGTTTTCGTAGCCGAGCACTACCATCGCAAGTGAATCGCCCACTAGAATGGAATCAATTCCGGCTTTGTCTATCGCCATTGCTGTGGGATAGTCGTATGCCGTTAACATCGTAATCGGCTCGCCGCGTTCTTTCTTTTGCCTGAACGTGAGAGTCGTCACTTTTTTACGTTGTGACATGGTGGTAGAAACTGTAGTTGTTGACAAAGGTACCCTCCGATAAAGGTAGAGTCCGCATTGGTGTGCTAGCACCCTATTCTGCACACATTTTCGGTCGATTTGGATTTTTCCGTCGCGTTCATAAGGATACACGCGGTAAAGCTATTATGACATATTCCAGTCTGCTTGCCTATAATAAATGTATCAGAACTTTGTCTCAAAAACTATCAGAAGTGCTTAACCGCGCAGGTGCTTTTCAAATTTCCCGAAATCGACTCGGGCGGTCATATCGAGGTCAATGGGGGTGACGGCAACTTTCTTTTTGTGCCGTAGAACATACACGTCGGTCCCTTCTTTCTCGTGAGGGAGGTTGTTGTCGTGTGTGTACCCAATGGGGCCAGGTTCATCCCATGAGGCGCGTTTGGATGGGGTGGGAACGTAGTAGCGGAGGCGTGAAAGTTTTGAGATTTCCCACTCAGTCTCCGGCGTGGCGTGACGCGGCACTTCCACTTTCAGAACATCTACTCCGTCGAAGTGTTTCTTGTCTAATAAAATGCGGGCGAAGTAGGCAGTGAAATATCCGGCAACTGTAAAATCAATATCTTCAGAATGGCTGAGGTGATAGTGTGGATCAGTTTCCAGCGAGATCGCTAAAGCAGGGATACCAAGATTGGCGCCTTCCATGGCGGCTCCTACGGTGCCAGAGATGGTGATTCCCAGCCCAACATTTTCTCCGTAGTTGATTCCTGAAACGATCAGGTCTGGTTTGTGAGGGACGATTTCTAAAACACCGTGTAAGACTGCTTGAGCGGGTGAACCGCCCACAGCGTAGACATCCCATTCCTGCCCATTGATTTGACCTTTTCTTTGTGAATGATGCCGTCAGAGGTACTTGGCAGGCTGCGTCCCATACCGCTGGATTGATTACGCGGCGCGGCAACGGTGACATAACCAATCTTGGCGAGTTCACTGGCGGCTGCCCATAAGCCTGGCGAGCGGATACCATCGTCATTTGTGAGCAGGATGTGCGGTTTTTTCTTTGTCATGGTCTGGGGATTATAAACAAAAGAAGACGGTTTTGCGGTGCCGAACCAAGAGATTTTGCACACGGATTACACGGGCAAATTCGGAATTTCTTAAGAGGTTTTTCCGTGTACTAAAAAAACGAGTAACCACCTCTCTCACGAAAGGTGGTTACTGTGCTCCCGGCAGGACTCGAATATCATCCCTCGATGGGGCGTGCGACCTAATAAAAAAACTACCTTTCAAAAAGGCAGTTTTTTCTGTGCTCCCGGCAGGACTCGAACCTGCGACCTATTGCTCCGCAAGCAAGCGCTCTAATCCACTGAGCTACGGAAGCGTTCATTTGTTAAGCGGGCAGTATTTTACTGCATTGTATTCTGAAGGTCAAGGTGCTTGACGGCATGCCCCCCTGCATGTAAAATCAGCGTCGCCTTGCGGGAGTCGCCAAGTGGTAAGGCATCAGCCTTCCAAGCTGACATTTCGTGGGTTCGAATCCCATCTCCCGCTCTGACGTTCGGTGTCAAGTGTCAGGTTCCAAGTGTCACGTGACACTCCCGCACTTGGCACCTGATACTTTAAGCCACGGGCTCGTGGCGCAGCGGTTAGCGCAGGGAACTCATAATTCCTTGGTCGTAGGTTCGAATCCTACCGGGCCCACCTTCAATTTACGATTTTTGATTGTGGATTTACAAAAGCGGACGGCTCATTGCCGTCCGCTTTTTATTTTAGTTGTGCTTTTGTCGCTTCGTAAATTCCTGGCGTGGTTGCCAAAATGGATAGCGGTGTGGCGGTGAGAAAATTCTCTTTGCCGTCAATGGCGGTTACTATGGCGCCAGCTTCGGCGGCGATCAAACCTCCGGCAGCGACATCCCAAGGTTTGAGTTTGTATTCCCAAAAGCCGTCGAAGCGACCGGCGCCTACGTAACAGGCGTCGAGTGCGGCGGAACCGAGGCGGCGTACGCCTTGAGTCTTTTTAGCGAGACGCTCAAAGTATTTGAAATTATCGAGTTCGGTATTCCACGTGTCGTAAGGGAAACCAGTAACGAGTAAACTTTTTTCAAGCTCGGTCGTGTTCGAAACATGGATCGGTTTCCCGTTCAAAGTTGCACCTTGGCCTTTTTCAGCCATGAACAATTCATCACGCAGGGGGTCGTAGACGGCACCGAGGGTCAGCACGCCGTTGGTGGAGAATCCGATGGAGACGCAGAAGATGGGGATGTGGTGGGCGTAGTTGACGGTTCCATCAAGCGGGTCAATATACCAGAGGTCTTCATTGCTGCCTTGAATATTTCCGCTTTCTTCGGCGAGGATGTTGCTGCCAGGGAAAACGGACTTTATTTCACCGAGCAGAAAGGCTTCAGAGGCGTGGTCTGATTCAGTAACAAGATCAATTACCCCTTTGTATTGAACCGTATGTTCTTTATTGTATCCATCGCGGAGAATGGCTCCGGCTCCGCGGGCGAGTCGTTCGAGATCAGAGAGAGTAGGTTTCATCAAATTCCATTCCAAATGCGGCGACCCAGAGCAGAGAGGGCAAAGTCTACAGCGAGCAAGGCGGTGCGATTTTGAATATCGAGGATCGGGTTGACTTCGACAATATCCATGCCGATGAGTTTTCCGGTTTCGCCGATCATTTCACAAGCGAGATGTGCTTCCCGTTGCGTAAGACCCGCAGGGACGGGTGTCCCCACGCCAGGTGCGTGTTCGGGGTCGAGTGCATCGAGGTCGAGAGAAAGATAAATACCATCTACGTCGCGGCTGATGCGTTCGATGGCTTTTTCAAGGCAAGACACCATGCCATATCGGTCAATTTGTTCCATGCCCATTACCATGGCACCGGCTTCGCGCAAATTTCTTTTTTCGCCTTCGTCGAGGTCACGAGCGCCAACGATGGCGATCTTCTTAGGGTCAATCGCGGGAATAGGTTCATCCCATAATTGCACAAGGCTTTTATCACCCATGCCGCACAAAGCTGCCAAAGACATGCCGTGGATATTTCCAGATGGTGTTGTTTCAGCCGTGTTGAAATCCGCATGCGCATCGACCCAGATGACCCCGACTTTGCGATTGCGAGCTGCTCCGCGCACCGAACCGATCGACAAGGAGTGATCGCCTCCAATGACTAAGGGGAAGTTGCCAGCCTGTATCGAAGTGGATACTGCGCCGGAAACGCGTCGTGACATGGGGATGATGCAGTCGATATATTTCAACTTTGGGTTGGTGATGGTACACATTTCGGCAATAGGTACTTCTACGTTGCCTTCGTCGTTGACGGTGTAGCCGAGGTCTTCCAGTTTTTTTTGTAATAAAGAATATCGTATTGCGCTGGGACCCATATCCACACCGCGGCGGTCTGCACCCAAGTCTATAGGCACACCGATAATATCGATTTGCATGAAAATTCTCCTAAACTAAAATGGATTTGAGAAATTTTATTTCACCGGAGAAGGCTCTTCCATTTCAGGTGAAAACACCGTGACACGGTTTCGCCCATCGGCTTTTGATTGGTATAGTGCAAGATCTGCCATGCTAAGAAGGGTTTCGCCTGCATCCGAGTGAATGGGGAAGGACGCGATTCCGGCAGAGAAGGTCGATTTTACATGTTTCCCTTCATGTTCAACGACTTGTAATGCGAACTCTTTTCTAAAACGTTCTGCACGTTCGAAGGCATCTTGCACGGCAGCATCTGGCATGAGAATCACAAACTCTTCGCCTCCAAAGCGGCAAACAATGTCACTACGGCGTGTATTTTCTTGTAAAAACTTTGCCAGAGATTGCAGAACAAGGTCACCGCATTTATGCCCGTAGGTATCGTTGACTTTCTTAAAGAAGTCCACATCCAGAACGATCAGCGAAAAAGGACTTTTCTCACGGACAGCACGGGCAGTTTCCTTGTCTAATGCTTCAGCAAAATAACGGCGGTTGAAAACGCCGGTCAACGGATCGCGGATGGCTTGTTCTTGAAGTTGAATACGCAGACGTTCATTCTCTTGCAACTGAGTTTGCAGGGATTCGTTCGTATCTTTCAGGTCTTTTTCAAGCTTTTTGCGGTCGGTGATATCGTACGCAAGAATAACACGCCCTTCCAATTGATTTGTTCGGTTGTAAATGGGGGTGATAATTGTTTCAAGGGTACGAGGCGGGTCGCCGGGTATTTCGATCTCTTCACGAGTGCGTTCCATAAAGAAAAAGCGCTGAAGCAACTGGGGCCATTTCTGAAAAACTTCAATGGGTTCTTTCCCTAGAATCTCGGCAAAAGGTTTTTCCAGCCATTGTTGTGCCACAGCATTTGCATCAATGATCCTTTCCTTATCGTCTAAAACAAATACCATTTCAGGAATGGATTCAATCACGTTATCACGCGCGATTGGCACGATATCGAGCAACCGTAGCCCGAAAATGCTGGCAGCCAAAAATACAGCAGTGAAGGTAAATGCCAGTGCTGTTAAGTCTACAGGGGCCGGAAAAATGGGCAAAACACCCGGATTCACCTGATAAATAATATTCAGAGAGAATGGAACAACGACTGCACCGATAAGATATGGAGTTTGTTTGCGATAGATATTTCGTGAGACAAGAAAACGCCGCACCAATGCTACCAGTCCCACAATATCAAGTGTGTACGTACACATCAAAGCATAAATATAAAAAGGTCCACGTTCAATGAGGAGCGGCCCGCCAGTTTCGGTGGCAATTTTTACACTGCTGTAATACAAATGGAACCATCGGTCAGAAAGGATAAAGGTCAATGCAACTGCAGGGGGAACCCACAGGGCTACCAAAACCATCTTGTTATCCATCCAACTGTCCATTTTGGTATAAGTCATGGCGAACAAAAACCAAAATAAGGCAGTGGTTTGAATACCGATGTTTTCAAACCTGAGCCAGAAAATTTTATCTTTCAATTCTGGCGATAAGGTGATCATTGCATACCCAAATGACCAAAATGCCAGTGCAATGAACATAAGGGTTAATGGTTTAATGCCAGCCTTCTGCGGTCTACGTGTGAGGATAAGCGCAATTGCTAAAGCTAAAATGGCATTAAAGATTAAGATACCTGCAAAGATACTCCAGGAATTATCCATTATGTTATGCGGTCCTATAGTAGCCAACATCCACGGAGTAAACTTGTCCACGTTTGATGACCTGTTTGACGAGGTTGGTTCCGTAACGATACCCCACTTGCCGGTAATCATTTACCGATAAGATCAACATGTCTGCTTGCTTACCTACTTCGATTGACCCGATTGTGTCTGCTTTGCGAATGGCATGAGCCGCATTGATCGTTGCCGCGGCAATGGCTTGGGCAGGGGTTAGTTTCATGTAACGGCATGCAAGTGCAATGGCAAATTGCATCGACTCGTTCCATGAAGTGCCTGGGTTACAGTCAGTGGCAACCGCAAGAAGAGCATCTGCTTCAATGAGCTTTTTTGCAGGCGTGTAATGAGACTCTGCCAAACCGAATGGAGTACACGGAAGGGCGACCGCTACCGTGTCGGACTTTCCTAACGCCTGAATATCCGCATCAGACGTGACCACGAGATGGTCTGCCGATGCAGCCTTTAACTCCGCTGCAAGTTTTGCTCCGCCAAGATTATCGAACTCATCTGCATGAATCTTCAACGGGAATCCCAGCGACATCGCTTGGGTCAGAATCTGACGCGATTGTTCGAGGGTGAAGGCTTTCGTCTCACAGAACACATCCACAAAGGGGAGCGAATGTCGTGGAGCGTGAGTCTCCCACCAACTTTTGAGCATGGGTAGCATGGTGTTGGCTACCTCATCTGTATAGCCTTGAGGATTATCTTTGAATTCTGGAGCAATGGCATGCGCACCCAAAAACGTAAAAACGAGATCCATGGGGTTTTCGTCATTCAATGCCAGCAATGCTTTGAGTAGCCGCAATTCGGTGGAGGTTTGAAGCCCATACCCTGTTTTTGCCTCTGCAGTCGTTGTTCCATTGCGGAACATTCTTAACATGCGCGGGCGGGTCTCCGCCATTAGAGTTTCCAAGCTAGCAGTGCGTGTAGCACGTACTGTGGAAAGGATGCCTCCGCCTGCAGCTAGGATATCGAGATAGGGCGTCCCCGCCATCTTTTTCTCAAATTCATCTGCGCGGTCTCCTGCCCAAATGAGGTGGGTGTGCGGGTCTACAAATCCGGGCATGAGCACGCAACGACCTGCGTCGAGCGTGGGTTCGTCTGGATAGGCATTGCGTAATTCTTCTGTTGTCCCTACGGCAATGATCCTTTCATCGCGGACAACAACTGCACCATTGGGAATGATACCAAGGGCGCCTAGAGCTTTTCCGCGTTGAGGCCCGCCGGAAAGGGTCAGTACCTGAGAAGCTGAGTGAATGAGCATGGAACCGCCAATCGATTAGGGAATGTGGCAATTTAACCACAGAAATTCTCCTGTGCGTGAACATCTGTTTTGTGCGTAAAGTTTGGTATTATCTTATTTGAAAAGACTGACTTACAATTGTGATAATTGTTTCTATTGAAAGGTTTTTGCTTTTTGTATAAAATATTATAGAAGTAAAATTTCGGGTTTATTTTATTAATATTAAAATTTGGTGGAAAGGAGGAAGTATTCATGTTATTCACACCGAAAGAAAAGGGTCAAGGGCTTGTTGAGTATGCTCTTATTCTTGTTTTAGTTGCCATTGTCGTTATTGCAGCACTCATGATTCTTGGACCAATTATCGGTAATGTGTTCAGTAAAATCAATTCTAGCTTGCGTAATGTCTAGTGAACTAAATTGATGTAGAATGTCCTTATATTAAGTTTAGTTAAGTCTTAACAGGATTGTAAAATCAAAACTATTGACTCTCTGCTGTTTTGACGTAGAATAAATTTGTAAGTTCGATAAATTCTAAAGAAAGGAGAAATTTGCCATGTTGTTCTCACCCAAGGAAAAAGGTCAGGGTTTGGTTGAATATGCATTGATCCTCGTTTTGGTAGCTATCGTTGTTATTGCGGCTCTTATGATCCTCGGCCCGATCATCGGTAACGTCTTCAGCAAGATCAATTCCAGCCTTAACTCCGTGTAATTTTCGGACTAAGCTTAGTAATAAAAAGAACCCATCGAGAGATGGGTTCTTTTTATTACTAAAAGATTCCTATTCGGATAGATCAACCACATCCCCGTCATACTCGCCGGTGACGTGGAGGGTGTACTCCGCATCGCGGACGTAGGTAAGGGTGCCGTCTTTCAGCCCGGTGACGGAGACTTCGAGGGTGAAGCTGCCGTCGTCGTAGTTGTAGGAGCCGGTGCCGGTCATGACGAAACCGGCGGAGAAGGCACAGTCTGTCAGGGTGTAGGTGTCGCTGGTATCGCCTGATGTGAAGGTGAAGTTTCCGCCGTAGGGGCAGGCTGCGGCGTGGATATCTTCAGAGATGGAATAATAGTACTCGGGCAGATAGTTGATCTCGTTATCGGCAGCAGACAGCGCCTCGAGCGGGCTTGTGTATTCAGATGCATCTGCCAGAGCGAGCGGGACGAAATCATCAGCCACGTAGCCGTCACAGGTGGTTTCGCGGGCGGGCATTTTATCGTCTACGAGGAAGTCGGTGACGAGCCCATCGACACATTCATTGCCCCAGCCAAAGATGACATGCGGACCGCCAATCTCTGTGACCATGTATCCGTTCTCCAAGTGTGAAAAGACATTCTTGGCGCCTTTATAGGGAGTTGCCGGGTCGGTGGTGGCGTTGAGCACCAGGGTAGGGACGCCATTGCCGGTGAAAGGCTCAGGGAGCATGGCGGGTTGAGAGTCATCTTTCGGGTAGGGCCAGTATACGCAGGGTAGATCCCCGTAAAAGACAGAAGAGAAGCGCGGAAGGGTTGCATCCACAGAATCACCTTCGCGCAGAAAAAGCTGTGCTTGTTCGTCGAAGGTGGAGCCGGGTTCGGCGTAGTCTCGACAGGTGACACCGTAATAAATGGCGTCGCTCCAGGAGGGATCTAGAACAGCATCCAAGGTATCGGGATTGATATAGAGCGAGTTGTACACTACGCGCGCCAGGGGCACGAGAGTATTATCGCGGGCGTAGGCTGCCAAGGCACGCAAGAACATCATGCGTGCGGTTTCAGAGTAGAGAAAACCAGAAGTGGCTTCGAGGTCTGAAAAGGTGAACTCGCGGGTTTGAACTTCACCTGTGGAAATTGGAAAATCAAAAGCGATGGGGGCTTGCTTTAATTGCGCGGCGAGTTCATCATAGACGGCGACAGCATCTCTGCCCATGTCTGCGGCGCAGGCTTCATCGGCGTTGCAGGCTTCGAGCGTGGCGACCATCACATCGTTGAACGCGGCGGCTTGACCTTTCAGGAATTCGGTATCGGTCAGGGTGATATCTACGGTGCCATCGAGGATGAGACCCGCCAAATGGTCGGAATGAGCCGTGGCGTACATTTGCGAGAATTGCGTGCCGTAGCTTTCGCCATAGAGCCAGAACTTGTCATCGCCCATCAAGGCACGGAAGACTTCGAGGTCTTCCACGGCTTGGGTGGTATCGAGATAGGGCAACAGATCGGTCTGACCGACTTCGGCGATGCATTCATCTACAAAGGTTTGGGTGACATCAAGTAGCTCAGCTTCACCTTCGGGCGTGGTGGCGTCGGTATTGGTGCTGTAATATTTTGTAACGGCGTTGACGCAATACAAACTGCCCGATTGGTTGATGCCGCGCTGGTCGAAGAAGACGATATCAAAATGCTCGGTCAGGCGCGGGTCGAAATAGGAGGTGTAGCTATCGGCGCTCATCAAACCCGAGCCGCCGGGTCCGCCGATGACGGTGACGAACATGCCTTTGCGTTCGCCTGTGGCAGGCAAAACTGCAAACACGACATTCGTGGTGCGCGTGTCTTGCGAGTCAAAATGATTCAACGGCACGGTGACGTCAACACAGGTGAAGTCACTATCGGGGCAGGGATAACCGCCGAGTTGTGCAAGGCGCGTGGCGGTATCTGCCGCAGGGACTTCGCTTGCAGTGACCGCCGTCGCTGCGGGTTCTGTTGTGGGCTGGGATGTGGGTGTTTGACCTTTTGGGGCGCAAGCTTGAACGGCGAGAAGAATAACGAGTAGACCGATATAAATTTTTTTCATACGATTTTTCCTGAAATTTCCTGCCTATAGTATTGATACAAAAATAAAAAGTAGGGGCGACTCGCGAGTCGCCCCTACGGGTTACTGAAACGTGATCTCTTCCACGTGCCAGGATTCTTCGCCCATGAGCTTCTTTAGGCGTTCGAGCAGTTCGGGGCAGATGCGCGTCGTGTCGTTGGGGAAGTCGATCAGGTGTCCCTTGCCGTTCTCGAAGATCTGAAAACTGAACTTGTCGCGTCCGTGATACGAGATGAGCGTGCCATACAGCGTCTTGATGCGGCGCTTGTCGCGCTCCTTGTCGCCGGTGGAGCGCAGGATGATGGTGATCTGCTTGGGCGGATGGTCCTTGTCCGCGTTCTCTTTGGCAAGCGGAACATACAACGATGGAATGAACGCCTCGTCTCTGTCTTCGGCGGGGTTCAACGCCCCAGCTTGAGTCAACGCCTCGACGGCGCGAGTCAACACAGGGGGAGTCACCGGTTCATCTTTCTTGAATTTCGGCGCAGGCTTTGCGGCGATGGCGGCTTCATCAAAGGAGGGCTGCCATTCGTTGTCCCAGCCGTCGGGGAAGTTATCGGGCGGCGGAGGCATGTCGTCGTCCGTGGTGTAAGCAGGGGCAGGTTCAGCGGTCTGCTTGTTGTAGGTCACGTTTGTAACGTGACTTTCTTGCTTGGTGGAGTCTGTCACGCTGGAAGCGTGACCTACATTTGTCGGCGTGGGAGTCTGCTTGGGTGTTGCGGCAGGCGTCGGCTTGGGTTGCTCCGGGCGGCGGGGAGATTGGGATTCGGTCCGGGCGAGAAGCGGCTTGGGAGTCGAGCCGTTCGTGATGAAGGGATCATCCGCCGATGTTGTCACAGGAATTTCGGTCTTGACCGTATCGACCAATAATTTGGGTGGGGTGCTGCCATGGTCAAGTTTGCCTTCGACGATGACGATCTGCCCGACGGTGAGAACCTCGCGTGAGGCTTCCCAGGTTTTGGGGAAGAGCACCAACTCGACCGTGCCTTGAATGTCTTCCATTTGCGCGAAGCCCATGGGCTTGCCGGTTTTGGTGGTGTAGGGGCGCACGCCGGTGATGAGACCCGCCATGCGCACTTTTTCTTCGTGATGGCTTTCGCTGAGTTGACCGGAGAAGTAACTGACGATCTTGGCGAGTGTGGCTTGATATTCATTGAGTGGATGGTCGGAGATGTACAGCCCGATCAGTTCGCGCTCCCAGTTGAGCATCTCGCGCTTGTCCACGTCTTTGACTTCGGGCAGGGTGATCTCTTCGATGATGCCGGTTGCCGCACCAAAGAGACTCATTTGCCCAGCATCGGCGGCGCGGAAGTGATTGCTGGAGATGGCAACGATGCGGTCGAGTGAGGCGAGCAGGGAGGCGCGATTACCGAATGAGTCCATCGCCCCGACTTTGATGAGACCTTCGAGCGCGCGCTTGCCGACAGAGCGAAGGTCCACGCGGCGGGCGAAGTCGTTCAAGTCGCTGAACTTGCCATTGGCGATGCGCTCCTGAATGATCGGCTCCACAGCGCCTTCACCGACGTTCTTGATGGCGCCCATGCCAAAGCGGATGTTGGGCTTTCCATCCACGTCTTCAATGCTGAAGTCCCATTCTGAGTGGTTGATATCGGGTTGCAGAACGGGCACGCCCATGCTGCGAGCGTCTGCCACATAGAAGGCAACCTTCTCGGTCTGCCCAGCCGAAGCCGACATGAGCGCAGTCATGTACTCAGCGGGGTAATGTGATTTGAGATAAGCAGTTTGTACAGCGATCACACCGTAATCGGCAGCGTGAGATTTGTTGAAGCCGTACCGCGCAAATTCTTCCCAGTCTGCATAGATGGCTTCGGCAGTGGATTGCTCCATGCCTTTTTCGACCGCGCCTTTGACGAACTTGTTGCGGTGCTTTTCGATGTCTTCTTTTTTCTTCTTCGAGATGGCTTTGCGCAGTTCATCCGACTCGGAAGGTGTGTACCCAGCGAGTTCCACCGCGGCGCGCATCAGTTGTTCTTGATAGACCGGAATGCCGAAGGTATCTTTGAAGATCGGCTCCATGGCGGGGTGACGATATTCCACTTCCGCTTCGCCGTGCATACGTGCGATGTAATCGGGGATGAACGCCATCGGTCCCGGGCGATACAACGCCACCATCGCGATGATGTTATCGAGGTTCTGCGGCTTCATCTGCACGAGCCAGCGCGTCATGCCGCCGCCTTCTACTTGGAAGACGCCAGCAGTTTGCCCTGCACCCATCAACTCAAAGGATTTCGGATCATCAACGGGGATGTTGGTTAAGTCAAATTTGATGCCATGCCGTTTGAAGATCAGGTCACAGGCACGTGCCATCACGGTCAGCGTGATGAGACCGAGGAAGTCCACCTTCAACATGCCGAGCGTGTCGAGGATACCCATTTCAAACTGGGTCACCGACTTGATGGGCGTATCTTCTGAATTGGATGTTGGGCGATGCAGAGGCAGATATTCAAGAATGGGCTTATCCGAGATCACCACACCGGCGGCATGTGTGCCTGCGTTGCGCACGGTACCTTCCATGCGTTCGGCGATGTCGATCACCTCGCGCATCTTCGGGTCGGTGTCGTAGATCTGCTTGAATTCGGGAACCTCTTTCGCCTCTGCCATGGTTGTGCCGCCCGCCGCGAACGGAACGAGTTTGGCAACCCGGTCCACTTCGGGCAGTGGAATTTCCATCACACGCGCCACATCACGGATGGCGGCTTTTGTTCCCATCGTGCCGAAGGTGATGATCTGCGCTACTTTGTCGTCGCCGTATTTGCGCGCGCAATATTCGAGCATTTCGTGGCGGCGGTCGTCGCGGAAGTCGAGGTCGATATCGGGCATCGAAACGCGCCCCGGGTTCAAGAAGCGTTCAAAGATGAGCGCATGTTCGAGTGGGTCGACCATCGTGATGCCAAGCGTGTATGCAATGATCGAACCAGCCGCCGATCCGCGCGCGTTGTACCAAATGCCATGCTCACGGGCGAAGGAACACAGGTCCCATACGATGAGGAAGTAGGCGTCGAATCCCATGGTGTGGACAACGCCCAACTCGTAGTTCAGCCTCTCGCGGACTTTGGGGCTGGTCGCATCATCCTGATAGCGTTTCTCCGCCCCAGCCTCGCACAGGGCGCGCAGATATGATTCCGCGGTGTGACCTTCCGGCACAGGGAACTCGGGTAGGTGATAGCCTTTGAAGCCAAGGTCCACGTTGCAACGTTCGGCAATGAGCAGAGTATTCGAGATCGCATCCGGCACTTCAGAGAAAAGCTTGCTCATCTCAAGCGGCGAGCGCAGGAAGTATGAGTCATCGGTCATGCGCATGCGGTCTTTGTCCGCTAATGTGGAGTTGGTCTGGATCGCCAACAGCACATCCTGCAACTTCGCATCTGCCTGGTTGACGTAATGCACATCATTCGTCGCAACGAATTTTGCCGAATAGCGTGCGCCAAGTGAGAGCAATTTTCGGTTCAGGTCGAGAATTTCAGGGATGTTGTGTTCCTGCAACTCGACGAAGAAGCGGTCGGGTCCGAACACGTCGTAGTACCAATTCCATTTGCGCACGGCTTCTTCGGGGTTGTCGTTCAACAGCGCGCGCGGGATCTCAGCAGACATACAGCCCGAGGTACAGATCAGCCCTTCGGAGTGCGCCGCTAAAAAGTCATGGTCGATGCGGGGGTAGTAGTAGAAACCTTCCAATTGCGCGGCAGAGGCGATCTTCAGCAGGTTCTGATATCCCTTTTCATTTTCTGCCAACAACAATAAATGGAAGGAGGAACGATCTAGTTTGGAGTCCTTGTCTTTCATGCCGCGTGCCGCCATGTAGGCTTCCAAGCCGATGATGGGTTTGACGCCTTCCGCTTTGGCGGCTTTGTAGAAATCGATCACACCGAACATCGTGCCGTGGTCGGTGATGGCGACCGAGTCCATGTTCATTTCTTTGACGCGTTTGACCAGCTTCTTGATGTTCGAGAAGCCGTCTAACAGGGAGTATTCGGTGTGAACGTGGAGATGGGCGAAGGACATAGTTTGTTTATTGGGTGTTCGAGCAGTCAGTGGGTTACTACAAGACTAATCGGCATTATAGCACGCATGTTCAGGTTATTTCCCTACGCGTGGCTTAAAGTTTTATGGCAATTAATGTCAACCAAGTTTGTGTTTATTCTGTGCCGTTAAGACGGTAGATAGGTTTATTTTTAATAACAGCCGCCAGATAATAGTTGTCTTCTATGTATTTCAACACTTGATCTAGGTTTGCAGGCGTGACTGTGGGATATACCCCCATCGCTTTTTGCTCTTCGCGTTTCACTGGGTCAAGAGATGGAATGCTAAGCCGACCCAAATCCACGATAAGGACGGGCTTTTTATTGATGAGCCCATCGAGGAAATCTTCATTCAATCGGTCTGCGGCGGCTGAAGGGACAAGCTGTGGATAATACAACCCGGCATACGGTGCACTTCGATGTGACATGAAGTACTCACCTGGGTTGGTTGCCCAGAAAATAACATATTCATCAGGGTTGGTATGGTTTTCCACATAGATCGATATGGGAGAACGAGCTTCTCGCTCAGAAGAGGTGAAGAAGCGGTCTACAGCTTCTATATACTTGGAAAGACCATTACTCAGAACGAACACTGTAATAGAAATAAGAAGGGAAAAAAGGATAGAAGTAGAAGAAGGTAATCTCTTCAAGGATGGCAAATTTATCTTTTCTTGAATAGTATGAAAAGCAAAGGCACTTAATACGCCGATAAATGGCAACCAGTTCAAGTAATAATGACCGTAATTGCGCTTGGCAAGGTCACTAAAAGCGACCATAAGTGGTGAACCTATAACGATTACCAGAAATACAGGAAGATAAGGGCTCTTTTTTAGAGAGCTTAATTTAATAAACAAGAGTATGTATCCTATAAGACCAATCCATGCAACGATATTGAGGTATTGGAAACCAATCTTAATGGGCGAAGTGGCACTTACGTCCGCTGCACTATACGCCAGGTTGTAAATGATAGAAGCTTCAAGCAGTGTCTTGAACTGTCCATAATAAGCAAAGTAAGCCGATGTGGCAGCCAATGGAATGAAAATCCCCAAGCTGACCCACATCACAGCATGGAAGAAGGACTTGGAGTCACGTCGCCATAGAAGAGTGCCGCCATAGACGAGGATCGTTATTGCTTCAATAAGGGCGTTGTTTGGGCGAAATAAAAAGCTGAAGGAAAAGAGTAAACCCAAAATTAAATTAAAGAGGCGTTGTTTTGGGTTTTGAATCAAATAGAAGAGAAGGAGGAGTGCCAGAAAGTGAAAGGTGAGTGGGTATTCCTCTGTAAAATTCCCACCTTCCAGCGTCATATTCATACCCCATAACCAGATAAAAATACCAAAGAGTGCAGATACATTCCCAAAAAATTTATTTAGAAGATAGTACGACACAACAATTGCAGAAAATAAAAAGGCGAACTCAACGAGCCATACTCCCCAACGAAATCCACGCCCGAGGCGTAAAGCGAAGGCGTTTAGATAAAAAATAGCCGGAGGTTTACTGTCCCATGCAGTGACGTAAGGGAGTTGCCCTTTCACAATCTGTTTTGCAATATGAATATAAAACCCATAGTCACGGCTTGGCAGTTCTGTGCCAGGGTTTGCTTGTGCCAACACGGTAAGGGCAAGAACTGAAAAAAGAATGATCAGTAATATGGTGTGGGACTTAAGTGATTTTATTTTCATTGTTTTTTGAAATTATAACATTCAGCTTTTTTATGCCTTAAATAGGAGGTTCAGAGATAAAATAAAACAGTCGCCGCCTTATTGTTTGTTGAATAGGCTTCTTATGTTTTCCATTCCGATCAGTAAAACAAAAATCATCCCACCGCGAAGACGTGCGGAATTATTAACACGCAAGCGCTTGTTAAGTCTTCTGTTTGAATACTTGGATGGCAAGCTTGTGCTTGTCTCTGCGCCTGCAGGGTATGGCAAAACTTCGCTATTGATCAATGCCGTTCAGGAAAGTGAATTCAAATGTTGTTGGCTTTCGCTTGATGAATTGGACCGAGATCCACAGCGGTTTGTGGCATATGTAGTTTCGTCTATCGCAGAATGTTTTCCGGGTGTGGGGGCACAAACCGCGTCGGTAATGAAAAATATTAGTTCATTTGAAAGTGAAATTGAACGTCTGGCTGTGACGTTAGTGAATGAGGCATATGAAGGCATCCATGAACATTTTGTCTTGATCCTCGATGATTTTCACATCCTGGATGGAGTGCAGCCTATCTATGATTTTTTGAATCGTTTTGTTCAACTGGTTGACGATAATTGTCATATTGTCATTTCTTCCCGTGTCTTGACTCCCTTGGCAGACCTCCCGCTCATGGCTGCACGTGAACAGGTTCATGGTTTGAACTTTTCAGATCTTGCTTTTCAGACAAGCGAAATTCAGGCACTTTTGCAGCAGAACAATAATATTTTGCTTTCAGACGAAGAGGCTGAAACCTTGTTTAAAGAGTCCGAAGGTTGGATCACGGGTTTACAGTTTGGAATCTCTGGAACAAATCGTAAGCCTGTGATTGGTGGCGGGGTTGGTTTAAATGATTATCTTGGTCAACAAGTCTTAAACCGACAAACTCCACAAATGCGCGAACTTTTACTACGCACATCACTGATGGATGAGTTCGATGCATCCATGTGCGAACAGGTTCTTGGACCCTTTTACGAAAGTAAACAGGACTGGGATGTATTTCTCAGTACTATTCTAAGTAACAACTTGTTTGTGTTACCTGTTGGTAGCGATGGGAGTTACTTGCGCTATCACCATTTATTCCGTGATTATTTGCGCGAAAGAGTAAAAAAGGAAAGACCAGATGAGATACGCCCAATTCTGGAAAGATTAAGTCATGCCTATGAGGCTATTGGTGAATGGGAAAAGGCGTATGCGATCATTCACACCTTAGGTGATGTGAATTTATTGGTGGAGTTAATAGACCTCACCAGTTTCAATAATCTGCAAGATACGATGCGTCAGATCGAAAACTGGCTACATGATCTACCACCTTCTGTTCAAAAGAATCATCCGCTTATCATTTCTATAACCGGGACCATACACCTTATTAAAGGTGACGCTCAAAGTGGAGTAAGGGAATTGGATGTGGCTATTGAGGCATTTGAAAGAGCTGGAGATATTCCGCATCTGGCACTTTCATTGATTCGATGTTCGTATGGGCATCGTTATTTAGGAGACTACCAATCTGGCATTTCCAAATTAGAAAAAGCCCTCCTTTTAGTCGAAGACCGTGATGAGTTACAGCAATTACATGCAGAAGCTTTGCATGTAATGAGTTCGTATTTGATGCGTTTGGGCAGAAATCGGTCTGCATTGAAATTGGTCGAAAAAGCGATCGATATAAGAATTCGGCTAAAAGACAACAAATCAAGCGCAAGAACTATTGCAGATATTGGCGCGTTGTATCAAACATTGGGAGATTACGAAGAAGCCGAAAAAAATTTCAACAAGGCACTAAAGATCTACAGTCAAGATTTTAGCTTTGTAGAAGAAGCTAGTTTGTTAAATAATATGGGATTTATGTTTTACCAGAATGGGGATTATGAAAAAGCGGCTTATTCCTACGAAAAAGGACTTCTTTATGCGCAGCGTAGTCAGCATACACGCTTAGAGACTTTGCTGACAATAGGCATCGGTGATTTGTACGCTGAATTAAATGACATAGAGATCGCTGAGCAAAATTATGCGCGCGCAGAAAAGTTATTGGAAGAGCGCAATGATCAATTCTTAAATTTTTCACTTCTTATAGGGTTAGGAAAACTGGCATTACTTAAGGGTAATTTGAAATCTGCAGCTCAGCATATCCATGCCTTGGAAGAAATCATCCAAACAACCTCTTCTCATTATGACCATGGGCATTTCAATCTGTTGTTGGGAAAAATTGCAATTTTCGAAGATGATTTTGTACTTGCCTGTAAAAAAATTGAGCAAGCAGAGATGTATTTTCGCCAGGATGAACTCAACCTTGATTTGATTTCTGCCCGTGTATGGCTTTCTGCGGCATATGCCGGAAATGGACAAATACAAGCTGCGGTTCAAAAGATACAAGAAGCTCTAGGAAATAAAGCAAAGCACATTGCTTTAATTGCAATGCACCAGAGTTTTAAGTGGTTGGAACCACTTAAAAAAGAGTTGAATAAGGAACGGGTAATAAAAGATGTACTAAATCGCGCCGAAAAATTAACAGACCAATTATCCGATACACGTCGTAAACTTCGTAGACAGGCACGTGTTGTTGAGGTTCCTGCAGCTCATATATCCATAAAAGGGTTTGGAAATGCGGTTGTTACCCGCGATGGACGCGAATTAAATCTGTCAGATTGGCAAACACAATCGGTACGAGATTTATTCTTTTTCTTTTTATCTCAGAACACTCCTCTTACAAAAGAGCAGGTGTCCTCACGGTTTTGGCAGGAGTTAGATGACCCTGCTAAAGTGAGATTAAGATTTAAAAATGAGATGTATCGCTTGCGTCGTGCAGTTGGAAATGAAGCAATTCGGTTTGAAAACAATCAGTATGCCTTTAATCGCAACCTCAATTATGAGTATGATGTAGAAGCCTTTGAAGCGCATCTATCACGTGCACGTTCTGCAAAACAACAGCAAGAGATGATCGAATTCTATACGAAGGCAATTGATCTTTTTGTAGGACCCTATCTTAATGATATTTATTATGATTGGGTAATTACAGAACGGGAACGTTTTGATCAAATGTACCTTTCGGCTCTGATCACTTTGGCTGAAATTTACCAGAAACAAGCAAGACTTGAAGAAGCGCTTAAGGCATATCAACGCGCTATAGAATATAGCCCGATTTATGAGACTGCCTATTGTTCAATCATGCAAGTATATGCCCGAATGCAGAACCGTACTGCAGTGATTCAGACCTACGAAGCATGCAGGTTAGCCTTGAAAAAACACCTTTCTATGCTCCCATCTTCTGAAACCGAGGCGTTATACAAAAAACTAATATCCTAAAATAGCCGAAACCAGCTATTTTGAAGCCTGTTTTGAAGCCTGGGGGCGAATATCTTAAGGGCATCGTTTTCAAAAAGAAAGGATGCTCAAATGAAAGCTCAATTTGCTCTATTTACCCACTATGCTCAAAAAATAAACCGCCAACATGTTCAGGTGGCACTCACCATTGTGAGCCTTGCCCTGTTGGTACTAGGTGTAGGTGCGCCTAATGATACAGGTACAGGTCCGCGTTAGAAATGGTTCTTTGGGCTGGAATAGCTCTTGGGTTGATGGTTGGCTTGGGTCTGGCTGCCTGGAATCGGGTCCGTTATGAAGCGCCGAAATTCCATCATCTTTGGCTTGTACCAGTAGCCTTCCTGGTTCAAAGGCTGGAACAGTCTAAAGATTATCCCATCATCGTGTCACAGATTATGTTTTTGGCGTTCACCTATCTCAACCGTGCCTTACCAGGGATGAATTCTCTACTCATTGGTGCCGCCCTAAACTTTACGGTGATGGCGGCAAACAGTGGACGCATGCCCATTAGCCCTGAAACCGCTAGCAGGCTTTTTCCGCAAGAAAATTTGTGGGATTACCCCGCCGGGACCTTGATTGGGGCGAAAGATATTCTCTTGCCCCCTGAGCAAACTCGCTTCGAATGGCTTGCGGATCGTTTCCTCCCTCCAAACTGGTTGCCTTACCAATTTGCCTTCAGTCTCGGTGACGTTTTTATTGCGGCGGGTGCATTCTGGCTGCTTGCCAAGCCAACTTCTTTTGCCAAAGGAAAACAAATCTCATGATCGCCACTTCCTTCACTGCTAGCCTGGAAAACACTCATCCGAAACATCAGCAACGGACCTCTGCAACTGCCCTTCGTTCTAATGGACTGAATCGTGTTTTTGCGGCTGCAATCGTAAGCCAACAGTTTTGCGACATGCTGCTCAAAGACCCGAAAGAAGCCTTGAAAACAGGGTATCTTGGTGAGACTTTCGTTCTGACCCCCGAAGAAGTATCTCTCATTGCCTCCATTCGTGCAGACTCTCTTGCTGAGTTTGCAAGAGAACTATATGTGTTGACCGGAACAGACTAACACATGCGATCTGGCATTCCATACCATGACAACATGAATAACTCAGATGGTATGAAGAGCCCAACTGATCTGATTCATACTGCGCCTATTCAACCTGTGCTGATGTATGAGTTGAAATCTATGTTGCAAAATACGGAAGATTTGTTGTTCGTATTGAACAAAGAGTGGCAGATCGTAAGTTGTAAATCGCGCAATGGGCTTTTATTAAAGATACATCTGTTGCCTGCAAAGCTGGATATTCGAGAACTTCTCCCAGATACGGTAAGACGAAAATTCGATGGGCTGGCAGATCAATTGAACAGCACCAACCGCCCCGCCATGTTTGAGAGCATGATCGTTTTGCCGCCAAATACTGTTAGTTGGTATGAGTTCCGGCTGATTCCTGCATTCAATAATCAAGTAGTGCTTTTTATTTGGAATGTGAACAGCTATCGCAAGACCAAGTGGACGATCTCGAATGTCCCTGTCTCAATTGAAAAATTGATTGAAGGCTGGTCACGTTCTTTGTATTTGCGAGACTTTGAGACAGAAGACCACACGCGCCGTGTGACAGAAATGACCACCCAGCTTGCCCGTCGGTTGGGGTTGCCTGAAGAAGATATGACCAACATCCGACGTGGTGCTCAAGTTCATGATATCGGCAAGATCGCCATTCCAGATCAGATTTTATTGAAGACCGGCAAATTGACCGAAGAGGAATGGGTAGTAATGCGCAAACATCCATTGATTGCCGTGGAAATGGTAGAGCCTATTCCCGAATTCAAACCAGCGCTTGTAATTCCGCGTTCGCACCACGAAAAATGGGATGGCTCTGGTTACCCAGATGGGTTGGCTGGGTCAGACATTCCTTTGCAAGCACGCATTTTTGCTTTTGCCGATGTTTATGATGCGCTGACGTCAGACCGCCCGTATCGAAAGGCGTGGTCACGTAGTGAAGCGCTTCAATTTATCCGTAACGAGACAGGGCGTCACTTTGACCCTGCGCTTACTTCTGAGTTTATTCGTTTGATGTCTGAATAACCTTGCTTTCCAGCGCGGTTGGAACAGGAAAGGGGATATCCAACGCGATTAGGGGATCTGGGGTGCACGCCGGTGTAAGGTCCGGCGTGTAATGTTTTAACAACATGATGCAAAAGCGCAGTGCTTTATTTTGCTTGCCAAACGATGTGTATAAAAGTCCCTACATTATTAGGAGATTGAATACTGAGTTGAGCGTTAATTAATCTAGCACGCTCAAACATGCCAACCAGCCCGAAATGCTCATCGGCTAGCAAGGTATTGACGTCTTTTCGTAAATCGACATCTAACCCCTTGCCATCATCTTGAATGGATAAATCCACTCGAACGGGGGTGATGCTTCCAGAGATCGTCAACGTTTTTGCGTTGGCGTGCTTCAAAACATTGACACAGGCTTCACGCACAATAAAGAAAAGGTACGTCTCACTTTTTTCTGGGATTCTCTCTCCGCTGGTTTGAAGATTGAGGTTGATTTCCATGTGACTCGCTTCTTCTCGAAGGTCTTCTACCAACTCACTGATTGCGTAAGCAAGTCCTTGATCCAATATAGGCGGGCGGAGGTCACTAATGATCTCACGGATGCGTTGCTTGAGACCTTCATACGTAGAGAGGAATTCAGCAGGAAGGGTCCGTTGATCGAGGCTATTGCGCATGGTTGCGAGTTGATTAAGAACGCTATCGTGCAGGTCACGGGCAATGCGTTTGCGCTCCTTTTCAACACGGTCTATGTTCGTTTCATAAATGTTCCGAAGCTGATCGGTTTGAAGGATATTACTAAGGGCAATGGCGGTTTGGTCTGCTAGTGACTGCAAAATGGGAATTTCAACCTGCGGGTAGAGGTCATCGGGGTCGCGCTTTCCAAGTAGCCAAAAGCCAAGGGTTTTGGTGCCCACTTTGAGCGGAAGGGTGAGGCGAAGTCCATCGTCTTGTGAGGAAAGGCTAGGAATGAATTTCCCAGCTTTTTGAGCAAGGGCTTCAATATCAGTTGTGGTGGAAGTAGAAAAGCCTTTGTCGAGAAGTTTTACCAATCCTTTTTCACTGACTTGCAAGAAGGTATATTGACGAATTAACAAGCTGGGGAAGACTTCATTTTCTAGCAGGGTAAGAAGACTGGAAAGGGATGTGCTGGTGGTGATGCGGCTGGAATAGGTTTCGGGCAGGTGTTGATAGGGCAGTTTGATACCAAGAAAACGTTGATCTACGAAGGCTTGAAAGCGTGGGAAAACTAGAATGGAAGTTACTCCCGTAGCAGTTGCAAGTGCCATTGCTATAAAGAGCCATGGCTCATTTAAGAAAGAATTGCCCGCCATTGAAGCTGCTGCCAATAACACAAGAATACCAAACACGATCAGATATAAATAAATTGAAATAAAGCGGTTGAGTTTGATTTGCAAATCACCTGATTGATAACTTGCGATTACATAAAAATACATAAGGGGCATGAAGGGCATGGAAAAAAAGGTAAACCAACCTAGATTAAGGACGACACCAAAAGAAAGAGCAATTGCAACGCTGATAGAAAAAGAAAAGCTGATAAAGATGGATAGTAAAAGTAAACGTGCCGCTGGTCTTTCTTTCTTTTGAGTAATAATGTGCGCTGCCAAAAGAATAATGCTTCCCACTATTGCAACAATGAAGCCAAGTGCATAGAAGCTCCTTGGCAAAAGATGGAATATCTCTCCAATTGCTAGAAGACAGGCACTGCCATAAAGGAATCCTAAAAGAAATTTTGAGATGTCTCTTTTGAAGGGCTGAGGAAATATCCAGTGTATGTGGATGAATATGGGCATCATGAGCCAGGATGATGCATGAAGTAAAGTTGAGCTTTCCCAAAAATGCCATGAAGAAAGCATGCCAGAGATTAGGAAGATTGCTACCAGGTAATTGGCAGTAATGAAAAGACCTCTGCGCAGGTTGCGTGGGCGGAGAGTCAGTTGAGCGGCAAACCCTGCTATTCCAAATGCATAGGCTAAGAGCCAGGAATTGAACAGTCTGTTCGTAAATTCTTGTGGGGTGAACCCTGGGAATTCCCATGGAACAGTAACAGGGATACCATCCCTGATCACCCTAATTTCGATCACATCACCCTTTTTTACTCCGTCAAACAGAGTCAATCTTCGATCTGTTTTAAATTGTTTTAGGGTGATGTCTCCGATTTGGGAAACAACATCTCCAGTTTGTAGTAGAGAGGCGTTTTTTGAGAAAACACCCTCAATCTTTTCGCTAGTTGGGTTGAAATAAAACCCTGCATAGGGGGCTCTAATCAAAATGCCATATGAGAAAAAAAGCAACAGAACAAAAACTGCTAGCGATGCAGATGCTTCGAACAGTAGCTGGCGATTGTAAGAGCTTTTGTCCATGCAGGGTTCCTGTGCAATACATGATCAAAGCAAATTTTGAAATGAGGTGATTTTATTGTAGGTAAGTATATCTAGTTTTATTCATGTTGTGTATTTTAGAAGGCAAAAGGAGAAAATAAAATGAAACGTATGCAAAAGTTTTACACCAAGATGCCTTCCTCTAAGAAGGGAACATCCAAACTCGATCACAGAATCCCTGCTTTACCCATTGAACCACAGAAGGGACTGGGAGCGATCTTCGAGGAGATTGTCCAGCCGGTATTACGTTTATTAGATGAAGCAGAAAAGATAAGTTAACGCTTCAGACTTAATCGGGCGTGATCAGCCCGATTTGCTTTGCCTTCGCGATGGCTTCAGTGCGATTCCTTGCCCCCAATTTGATATATGCCCCAGAAAGTAGATTGCGAAACGCTGAATGGGTAATGTGCATTTTGGTGGCAAGCAACATGCTTTTCTCGCCGGGGTAGGCAGCACATAAGGAAAGCGCCTCTAATTGACGTGGACTCAACTGCTTGCCATTTTCTTTTTCTAATTGCTTGTCGTATACCTTGCCAGCTTCTTCGCTTAAGTAAACACCCCCCTCTGCCACCAATTTGACGATCTCTAGAAAATTGAGATTGGCATTTTGGTCATCTTTCAGGATATACCCGTTTGCCCCTGCATCCATCACCCCGCGGATCAATGCCCGTTCGACGCGCATGCTGACGACTAAGATATTCAAGTTCGGGTGTTCATCTAATAAAGTAGGAATGACATGCAGAATAGGATACGAATTTCGATTTTCAGAAGAGATTGGAACGGTGACATCTAAAATGAGCACGTTTACTTCGCTTTTTTGGAGGACCGGTTCCAATAGATCTGCAACACCCATGGTTGCGGTTACTTCAATGGCTGGGTCTTTGCCCAATTTGGAGAGGTAGCCTTCCACAGTCATGGGGTGGTCATCCAGGATGGCAACTCGTATTTTTGATTGCATACTCACCACTCCTCCTTCCTTTTCTCTTCACTTACCCTTTTTTACACAGAGTAACAGAAAGGATGCTCTGTTTCAAGCAATACAGTACAAATGCCTGCCCTCAGGTTATTGACTATGCTTATAGAGTCTATACAATAAAAAGAGTTTGGAAGGCATTGAATCTCTTCCAAACTCTTTTAGAACATGGGGGGAACAGGGTACGCGCCAGCCTCTGGGCGGCTCGAACGTCAGTGGACTGACGGAGGAGGCTGGGCGTGCTATAGGGGATGTCTTTTTCTTCTTTGCTCACCGGCGCATCGGCGCAAGGGGAGGGGACACCCGATGCGAAATTATGGGGCGCACGCTATTGGGGGGCGTGCGGTTTTATTTAACAATAATGGTAGCGGCAGAAAAATTACACACTTCCCCTCGGCATACATAGACCACTACCATGTACTCACCCTTTTTGCTAAAAGTATAGGAAAAATCAGCAGATCCTTGAGTGGGACCCGAAATTACTTTTCCTTCTTTTGTACGAACGTCCCATAAATAGGTACAAACATTTTCAAATTTGCACTCCACTTTTTGCCCATCTGGGTAACTTACAAACGAAGAGTGTGCATTAAAAGAAGTATTCAATGGAGCGTTTCCGGTACTATAGTTGTAGGAAATTTGTGCATTCATTGAACCATTAGTAGGTATAAGAGTAATGGTGGGGATGGCTGTTAGAGTAGGCGTAACAGTAAGCGTTTCTTGGAATGTCGCGATTACAGAAGTTGTGGGTGTCTCACTTAAAATCGGAAGTATCGGTTGGGTGGGGTGAGGGGTGGGCGTATTATTCAATTGTGAATTAAGGTAAGTAATTAACGGGGGAAACCCAAGAATTCCCAGCGTTATTGAGACAATTCCAGTAATAATAGCTACCCAAATAGTGGCATTGCTTTTTTCTGCTACTGGAGCAGGAGTTTCTTTTTTAGTCTTTTTCCTTTTAGCGTCTGCCATGACATTCTCCCGATACTTGTGTGCGATGTTAATGTTCATTTTAAGAATTCCAAAAGGAAAGTCAAGGCATGCTTTTCTCTAACATTCCTCCAATATCCCCCATGCTATAATCTCTTTCCGTTGAAAGGGATTTCATGCTTAAGAACTTCGTAAAACTATTCAGTGGTGACCCCACAAAAAAGACTGTAGACCAATATCGCCCGCTCGTGGAGCAGGTCAATGCCTTGGAGGCGCAATTTTCGTCTCTGAGTGACGATGCTTTGCGCGCCAAGACGGACGAATTTAAGAAACGGATTGCCGACCTTACTGGGAATGTAGAAGGTTTGGAAGACAAAGAACGGATCAAAGCCGAACAAAACGCCCTGGAACAACTCATGCCCGAAGCTTTTGCCGCCGTGCGGGAAGCTTCAAAACGCACCATTGGGCTTCGCCATTACGACGTGCAGATCATCGGCGGTGCGGCGTTACACAGCGGCTCCATCGCAGAAATGCGCACGGGTGAAGGGAAAACCCTTGTCGCCACCATGCCCGTCTATCTCAATTCCCTGCTTGGACGTGGCGTTCACCTCATTACAGTTAACGATTATCTGGCACGCCGCGATGCCCGTTGGATGGCGCCGATTTATCATGCCCTCGGCTTGAGTGTAGGCGTGTTGCAAATGGCAGCTGCCACCGAGAACGGCAAGAAAGCGTTTATCGTTGATTTTGAACGGGACGCCCCACAAGAAGATCAACGCCACCTACACCTCGTGGAGCGGGTCGAAGCCTATCGCGCCGACGTGACCTTTGGCACCAACTCCGAGTTTGGTTTCGATTACCTGCGCGATAACATGGCAATGCGCTTGGATAACCGCGTCCAACGCGGGCATTACTTCGCTATGGTCGATGAAGTCGATAACGTCCTCATCGACGAAGCGCGTACTCCGCTTATCATTTCGGGTCCCGCCTCTGGTGATCTGGACTGGTATGGGCGTATGGCACAGATTGTGAAACAGCTCAAACCCGAAGATTTCGAAATGGAAGAGAAATCTCGCAGCATTAACCTGACTGAGATCGGTGTAAGCCGTGTTGAAGCACTGTTGGGTGTGCAATTGCTCGACCCTGATCGCCCTGAAGACCTCAACCCTGAGCAAGCTCGCCTCATGGGGTATTTGCAACAATCTCTGCGTGCACAATTTCTATTCACTCGCAACAAAGATTATTTGGTGCAGGGCGGCAAAGTCATCATCATCGACGAGTCGACGGGGCGTCTCATGCCTGGGCGGCGTTGGAGCGATGGTCTGCATCAAGCTGTGGAAGCCAAAGAAGGCGTAAAGGTCGAGCCGGAATCGGTCACCTATGCCACGGTCACATTGCAGAACTACTATCGCATGTACGAAAAGCTGGCAGGTATGACCGGTACCGCGCTGACCGAAGCCGAAGAGTTCAACAAAATTTACAAACTCGAAGTGGCGCCGATCTCGCCGAACCTTGAATATCTTTCGTACGGCAAAGAAGCCATACTCACTGAGATCAAAACAAAAGATGAAGAAGGATATGCGTATTCCTACTTTGCCAAAGTAGGCGATACCAAGCCGCTTTTCTTCCGCCGTAAAGATTACCCTGATGTCATTTACCGTACAGTTGAAGCCAAGTTGCGTGCCATTGTGCAAGAGATCGTTCGCTACAATGCACTCGGACGTCCGTTACTTGTAGGTACCACCTCGGTCGAATCTTCAGAACGTCTCTCAAACCGCCTCAAAGCGGAACCGGTACGTCGTTTGATGCAATACTTCCTAGTGCGCGACCATTACATTCGCGCCAATAATATTGAAGAAGACGGGCGCCTCATAGCGGACCTCGTGCCTTTTAACGAGCCCATTGAGAAAATCACTCCCGACGCCTTACGCGCCTTCATCAAACCCCACGGGCTGACCAATATCAGCCTCGACGATGAAACCAACCTGCAAACCTTGCTCGATATTTTGCGTTTGCCCAGCGAAGCCAAAGACCGCTTGAAGAAGATCTTCCAAGGCGGCGTCTTGCATCAAGTCTTGAATGCACGTCGCCATACCGAAGAATCGCAGATCATTGCAGGTGCGGGTGCTTTTGGCGCAGTGACCATTGCCACCAACATGGCAGGTCGTGGTGTGGACATTAAACTCGGCGGCGAGTTGGCAGAAGAAGTCATCTCAGCGGTTAATCGTGTGTTGGGTAAAACCGGGTTGAAAGACCCATTTGATATGACTCACGACGAACGTAGAGCGGAGTTGAAGAAACTGGATTCATCAGCCTATGGTTTGTATGAAGCTGAGGTCAAGAACTTCCTACAATACTTTGATGATATGGAACGTGTGAAAGAATTGGGCGGCTTGCACGTTATTGGCTCCGAACGCCACGAAGCACGCCGTATTGACAACCAATTGCGCGGTCGTGCGGCTCGCCAAGGTGACCCTGGTTCTTCGCGTTTCTACCTTTCATTGGAAGATGACCTGATGCGTATTCAGGGCGGCGCGCAAGTCAGCGGATTGATGGAACGCCTCAAAGTGGACGATTCGCTGCCATTGGAAGCCCGTATTGTGGCAAGCGTGATCGAACAATCTCAACACCGTATTGAAGGCGCGAACTTTGACGTCCGCAAACATCTCTTAGAATACGATGATGTTTTGAACACGCAACGTCAGCAGATCTACTTGCAGCGCGACAAGATCTTCGTCAAAGAAGATTTAAGCGGTGATGTGGCAGAAATGCTTGATAACGAAGTGACCAAGCGTGTGGAAGTTGGCTTGGCGGATGAAGAAGGTCCGTGGCGTTTGTTGGCTTGGCTTGACCAGGTTCAACCCGCTTTTGAATCAAAGAATGGGTTATTCCCTTCTTACGGGTTCAAGCTTTTGCTCGATCAAATTGATCCTTCTGATGTCCGCAATTCGACTTTGGACCTCATTACGAAGTCTATTGAAGCCGAATACGCTCATGCCATGCGCGCCATTGAGACGATGATCGAAAAGACGGGCGAGACTCTCGAAACGCAAATCGCAGAACGAGAAGACAGCCTCGATGCTTTCTTCCAAACGTTGGGCGACCGTGATGATGCGCCTAAAGCGCAAAAGTTGGTGGAAGAGATCAACAGCCTGGCTCGCTTGGCAATTCGCCCGAGCAATGACTTGCTCAAGAAACTGTCAGATGACCCTGAAGATGCCAAGGAAGATATTCAGGAGATGGTCGCTAGTCAGTTGACCATCATCAGTGCGACGCGTGTGATCGGTGCGATTCAGAACCGCATTGGTGAACAGATCCAATGGCAGAGCCCGCTCCCTTCAGATTGGGAGGATCTTTCTGAGATCTTACTGAACACTTCACGAGAAGCCTTTGATAAGAAGCGTGAACGCTTGAATGCTCAGGTGGCTCGCGACATTGATGTGTTGTTACAACGGGAAGATGTCTCTACAGAAGCAGGCAGATTGCGTTTGTTAATCACCCTCTCGCAAGGTACACGCACCGCGTTCGACCAGAAGACTCATAAGCAGGTTAAACAGGTCTTTACCCGCTTTGCGTATGCATTCCGGGCGGCACAGTTGTTGGAAGGGCGTGAAGCGGAAGCCATTGCCGATGATGTGATGAACCACCTTGAAACGGCAGAAGAGTCCCTGCGCGAGACGTGGGGGCAGAGTGAGTTCGTGCGCTTGAGCCAGAACGCGACCAAACTCGCAGACTTTGGTCCGGCGGCGCGAATCGCTTTCGGCGAGGAAAAGCTGAGTAACGCTCCCGCCAGCCTGAGCGCGGATGAGGCGGCGCAGCTATCCTCTGCACTTGGAAAGTATGTGTTGAATGAAGTCCATCGCCAGTTGTTATTAGGCGCGTTCAGCGAATTGTGGGTGGAATACCTGACCAAGGTTGAAGCCTTAAGAGTTTCGATAGGTCTTGAGGCTTACGCCCAACGTGACCCGCTGGTACAATACAAACGCAGTGCATCGGAAATGTTCCAGCAATTGCTCGAAGATGTGCGTGGACTTGTGATCAGCCGGGCGTTTGCGGCACGACCACGACGTGTGGAGATCACACCAATTGAGACCACAGAGACAGCTTCGACGCCGAATGAAACGTCGGTGCAAATTGGCGGTGATAGTAAAAAGAAGAAG
Organism: Anaerolineales bacterium; assembly: GCA_046328915.1. Classification (GTDB taxonomy): domain Bacteria; phylum Chloroflexota; class Anaerolineae; order Anaerolineales; family Villigracilaceae; genus Villigracilis. The sequence goes on from JAXLVR010000007.1 coordinate 202,706, forward strand.
CGCCGCCGCTCGTAACTCGTAAGAGGAAGCGTTTGGCAGACGATACCACAACCCCTTTTAATAAATATGTCGCCCTTCCAAAGGTGGAACTTCATCGCCATTTGGAAGGGTCTTTGCGTCTCTCCACCATGTTGGATATTGCGCGCAAACACGGGGTGACGGTTCCGGTTTCGATGTTGAACTTAAGCGGGCTGGTGCAAGTGCAAGACCAGGACCCGATGACCTTCTCGAACTTCCTTGAAAAATTTAAGACCTTGCGCTTGTTCTATCGCTCGCCGGATGTCATTCATCGCGTCACACGTGAAGCGGTGGAAGATGCTGCGCGTGATCATGTGCGTTATATGGAGTTGCGCTTTACGCCCGTGGCATTGAGCCGCGCAGAGGGGTTTCCGCTGCATGATGTGATGGATTGGGTCATTACCAGTGCGCAGGAAGCTGCAAAGGAATATAAGATCAAGGTTGGGCTGATTGCTTCGGTGAACCGCCATGAAAGCCCGGAACTTGCCGAGCAAGTAGCGTGGCTGGCGGTTGAGCATATGAAGAACGGTTTGTTCGGTTTGGATCTGGCTGGCAATGAAGCAGAGTTTAAGTCTCATCCCTTCCGCGATATTTTCAAAGAAGCCAAACAATCGGGCTTGCGCATCACCATCCACGCCGGGGAGTGGGGACCTGCGGATAACATCCGCGATGCGATCGAGCATTTAGGTGCCGAGCGGATTGGTCACGGCGTGCGCGTATTAGAAGATGGAACAGTGACGAGTTTGGCAAAAGAACGCAGTGCTGTTTTTGAAGTTTGCGTGACCAGTAACTTCCAATCGGGCGTGGTGAATGATATGGAGAAACATCCGCTGCCGCGCATGATCGAGCGGGGACTCAAGGTCACGGTCAACACCGATGACCCGAGTGTTTCGCGCATCACACTTTCGAACGAATTCCAGACCATCCACGAAAAATTGCAGGTTCCCATGGATGTGCTGAAACAGTCGGTGATTACTTCGGCAGAGGCATCTTTCCTGCCGGAAGCTGAAAAAGCGGACCTGCTCCGAAAACTCAAGGAAGAATTGAAGCGTTAAGCCGCTCCATATAAAGCGGGCGTGATTTGGAAAAGACACTTCCATCCACGCCTTTGAATTAGTATAATTTGGTCTAAATTTCTCTCGTTAACCCCACCACATAGTATCAAGGATATCAAAGGCGCTCCTTTGTGTTCTTCGTAATCTTGTGGTGTGAGTGATGCGGAATCCTCCGCAAAATTTCACACTCCAAAGGAGACACAACCATGAACGATCTATTTAAGTCCCGTGACGTATTAAGCGTGGGTAAGAAAAAATACGTCTATTTCCGGCTCGACGCCCTCGAAAAAGCCGGGCTGACCAAACTCAGCAAACTCCCCTACTCCATTCGTATCGTGCTCGAAGCCGCATTGCGCCAGTGCAATGACCGCGAGATCACACAGGCTGATGTGAAGAACATCGCCGCGTGGACTCCCAAAGGTGCTCGCCCGGGTATTCCCTTCCTGCCGGGTCGCGTGGTGATGCAAGACTTCACCGGCGTGCCTGCGGTGGTGGACCTCGCTGCGATGCGCGCTGCCGTGGCTCGTTTGGGCGGCGACCCGAAGAAGATCAATCCGCTCGTGCCGGTTGATTTGGTCATCGATCACTCGGTGCAGGTCGATTTCTTCGCCACTGCCGAAGCCCTCAACCGCAACACCGAAGTTGAATTCCAGCGCAACCGCGAACGCTACGAGTTCCTCAAGTGGGGACAAAAAGCCTTCAGCAATTTCCGCGTTGTGCCGCCGATGACCGGTATCGTGCATCAGGTCAACTTGGAATATCTCGCCGATGCCGTGATGACCAAGGAAGAGAACGGCGAGACCATCGCCTTCCCGGATACGCTCGTCGGCACCGACTCGCACACCACCATGATCAATGGTCTCGGCGTGGTGGGTTGGGGCGTGGGCGGTATCGAAGCCGAAGCTGTGATGCTCGGTCAGCCTATGGACATGCTGCTGCCCGATGTGATCGGTTTCAAACTCTACGGTAAGCTCAAAGAAGGCGTGACCGCCACCGACCTTGTGCTCACCGTGACTCAAATGCTGCGCAAGAAGGGTGTGGTGGATAAGTTCGTCGAATTCTTCGGCGAAGGTCTCAACAACATGTCGCTGACCGACCGTGCTACCATCGCCAACATGGCTCCCGAATACGGCGCTACCATGGGCTACTTCCCTGTGGATGAAGAGACGCTTCGCTACATGCGCCTGACTGGTCGCTCTGAAGAAGTCATTGCCCGCACTGAAGCCTATCTCCGCGCTCAGGGACTCTTCCGTGAAGCCAACAGCCCCGAACCAGAATTTACTGACACACTCGAACTGGATCTGGCATCGGTTGTACCTTCACTGGCTGGACCCAAACGCCCGCAAGACCGCGTCGCTCTGACCGATATGAAGGATACATTCCGAAAAGCCTTAACCGCCCCGGTTAAAGATCGCGGCTTCGAACTTTCACAGGAAGCGCTTACCAAAGAAGCGACTTTCGGTACCAATGGCGGCTCGACTCAGATGAAGCATGGCGCAGTCGTCATCGCCGCCATCACCTCCTGTACCAACACATCCAATCCTTCCGTGCTCGTCGCGGCGGGACTTGTCGCCAAGAAAGCCGTGGAGAAAGGCTTGAATGTCAAGCCGTACGTGAAGACCTCGCTCGCCCCCGGCTCTCGCGTAGTGACCGAATATCTCAAGAAGGCTGGTCTGATCGACCCGCTTTCCAAACTTGGTTTCAACGTCATCGCATACGGTTGTACAACTTGTATCGGTAACTCCGGTCCGCTGCCCGGTGAAGTTTCCAAGGCTGTGACCGGTTCCGACCTCGTCGCTTCGGCGGTCATCTCTGGTAACCGCAACTTCGAAGGGCGCGTGCATCCGCTCGTGAAGGCGAACTTCCTCGCCTCACCTCCGTTGGTGGTGGCATATGCCCTCGCTGGCACCGTCGACATTGACTTGAACAATGAACCGCTCGGCACTGACTCTGACGGGAAGGAAGTCTATCTCAAAGACTTATGGCCCACCCAAAAAGAAATTCAAGAGTCGGTTGCGAAGTATGTCACCGTAGAAATGTTCTCTGAAAAATATTCTGATGTCTTCTCCGGCTCGGACATGTGGCAGAACATCAGCGTCAAAGAAGGTGACCTGTTCGAGTGGAGCGAAGAATCCACCTACATTCACCACCCGCCTTATTTCCAGACCCTCACACTCGAGACACCTAAGATCCAGCCGATCAAAAATGCGCGTGTATTGGGCGTCTTTGCCGACTCCATCACCACCGATCACATCTCGCCCGCCGGTAACATCGCCGCGGATTCTCCCGCTGGCAAGTTCCTGCAGGAACGCGGCGTACAGCCGAAAGACTTCAACCAGTATGGCACTCGCCGTGGCAATGACCTGGTGATGGCGCGCGGTACCTTTGCGAACATCCGCCTCAAGAACATCATGGTCGCGCCGAAGGAAGGTAACTGGACGAAGCATCAGCCCAGCGGCGAAGTAATGTCCATCTTTGATGCGGCGATGAAGTATCAAAGTGAAGGCGTAGGGAGCATTGTCCTTGCAGGCAAAGAATACGGCACGGGTTCGAGCCGTGACTGGGCGGCGAAGGGTCCCATGCTGCAGGGCGTCAAAGCCGTCATCGCTGAATCATTCGAACGCATCCACCGTTCCAATTTGGTGGGCATGGGTGTGCTTCCGCTGCGCTTTGCCGAAGGGCAGAACGCCGAATCGCTTGGGCTCGATGGTAGCGAAGTCTTTGACATTGAAGGTCTGAGCGACAGCATCCAGCCCAAGGGCGAGTTGACCATCAAAGCAAAGAAAGCCGACGGCAAGGTGATCGAGTTCAAAGCCACCGCGCTCTTGAACACCGATGTGGAAGTGAATTACTACCGCAACGGCGGCATCCTGCACACAGTGCTGAGAAATTTAGTGAAGTAAAAATAATTTGTACAATGTCAAAAAGCGACCTGCTAAAAACAGGTCGCTTTTTGATTTTCACGAATATAATAAAAATCACCATGGAGAGAGACATGACTCAAAATATTTTTATCAGTTATTCGCGTCGCGAAGTGGGCTTTGTGGATAAGCTTGTTGATCATCTTGAGGAAGAGTCATTTAACGTCTGGCTGGATTATCGCAGCCTAGTGCCAGGGAAACCGTGGGAAGAACAGATCAATCAAGGCATTAGGCATTCAGATATCGTTCTGCTGGTTGTTTCAAAGGCATCCATTGCTTCTGATAATGTAGAGTTTGAATGGAGGCAGGTACTCAAAGAGGAAAAGAAACGTATTATCCTGCTTGTCTTTGAAGCCGTGGACCTGCCGCCTGAACTGGAGAAATACGAATGGGTGGATTTTCGAGGGAGTTACAAGCAAGCTCTGAAAGAATTGGACCATCAACTTAAGGTGCCCGAGCAGGAACAACATTCTGCGCCTGAGGCGGGCTTCAAGATGCCTGGCATTGTGTGGCTGGCTTTTTCCTTGAGCTTGATCGTTTCCATCATTTCCATCGCCGCCGTATGGACGATGTTCATTCCCTTTTTCCTAGTTCGATTACCGCTCGGTATTCTCAAACGCTCCTTCAACTATATGTTGGTGCAGGCATCTCTTATAATGCTGCCCTTTGCGCTTTTTCTGACAGTCAGTTTTTCCACTGATCCAGATGTAATCGAAGTTGTTGACTTCCTAACCTATGCAAGTATTCCCTTTGTGATTGGGCTGATCTTCGTCCTACGTTCAGAAGGCATGCAACGCTGGGGGAAACCCGAAGCCGTTGCACCGCCCTCGGTAAATAATAAAAAAACGACATACCCTGATTTTAAGCCAGCCTCTTTTTTTATAGATCATGCCCTACAAGACCAAAAAATTGCTGAACATACCCGAAATGTGTTTAAAGAAAGAGGGCATATCGAAGCGATAGATCCTGCTTCTGCGGATGCGGTATTTACCTTAGTCTCGCGCTTTAAAGGGGATAGCGTTGTAGATAGCCAGAAACAGGTGGTGTACCCGGTCATTATCCAATCCAACAACAAGATTTCAAGACAGTTATCCCGCGTTCAATGGCTTGACCTGCGGACTGGGGTGCGCAATCTGGATGTGGTTGCCCGGCTATTGCCAGAACCGGCGCGGCTCTTACGCAGCGTGGGCATCCGCCCGATGGGCAATCAAGTAGTTTTGCCTGCTGTCATTATGTACCTGACCTATTTCCTTGCTTTCCTGGCAATTGTTTGCATTGGTAGTTGGCTTCCATATATCCTTCAATACGCCAATGAGTTTATCTACGACCCGGATTTTACAGTTGTGATCGGTCAGTTGGCAATCAGCCTGATCTTGTTTGGCGGGCTGTCGTATCAAATGGTGAAAAATATTGTAGATCGAAAAGGCTTCTTCGCTTCTTTACTCGGTTTAGTCATTGGCATGCTTGTGCTGGGCGGCATCATCCTCTGGCAGATCGAGATCGACAACATGGTCTTTGCACTATTGAACACGAATGTGGAATATCGCGGCTATTCTGCATACTATCCGCGCGCGATCTATATGGCGGGCAGTTTGGTGATGTCGATCTATCTTTGGCTTAAGCGCCGTGATCTAATGTTCTGGTTTCCTGAGAAAAAATGAAAATATAAGTAATGCAAAAGAGACCGGCAAATGCCGGTCTCTTTTTTTTAAACCTTCTGAACCGGGAACTGTATCTCGTTGACCGTATTCGGGTCGTTCTGATCTTCCGGCTTTTCCGGCATCTTGAGGTTCAACTCGCGGCTCGGACCTACGATCTGATACCCGTTCACATCGATCCATTTGGCGAGGGCATCGTAGGCTTCACCGATGGTGGCAAACGACCCGGCGTGGACGACGCATGCCATCGTCTCCACCGCTGGTAGGTCATAGATCTTGACCTGCCCGACCGGAGTAGGGTCACCGGCGATGGGCATGGCAACTTCAATGTCCCAATCGCCTTCACGCGCATCCGCATCATGATAGATCGCCATCGGCGTGCCATTCATGCGGATATTGTTCTGATAGATAAAGCCCAGTAGCTCATCCCAAAGCGAACGTTGGGCAGGTGGGTTGGCGACCACACCTCGTACTGTGGCGGCTTTCATTGCTTCGATCTTCTTTAATACAACATCATACTTGGACATAAAATTCTCCTGTTGAGTTTGTCTCAGCCAGCGTTCCACTTGTTCCAGCCTCGTCGTTTCTTCTTCCACCCGCTGCCGAATCTCTGCCTGACGCAGCTTCAGCATTCCACGCAGCTCTTCGGTGGAAAGATTCTCTTCAAGAAAACGCGCGATCTCCTCTAAAGAGAACCCCAATTCCTTCAATGCCAGAATGCGATACAAGCGCGGCAATTGGTGAAAGTCGTAATAACGATAGCCAGTGAAGCGGTCTACTTCGACAGGTTTCAGCAAACCCATCTCGTCGTAGTACCGCAACGTCTTAATGGAAACGCGGCTAAGTTTTGAAAAGTCTCCGATTCGGATCATACGTTGGCGCCTTCATTCTCTTATACACTCTCCAGTTACGGGAGAGTCAAGGTTTGATTTCTAATCGTTTATTGAGCATTTTTATAACTTTCCCCAACTTTACTACTGGCGCGAGTTCAACTCACACCAAGCCCTGCTTCCTTGCGATATCTGCCGCCTGGGTGCGGTTCTCTGCCTGAAGTTTGGCGAGAATATTTGAAACATGGTTCTTGACCGTGCCTTCGGTGATGAAGAGTTTCTCTGCCATGTCTTTGTTGGAGGCACCCTGTGCCAGCAAGACCAGAACTTCACGTTCCCGCTCCGAAAGCGACTCGATCGTCGAGGTCGTGGGGCGCATCATTTCGCGCAGGGCACGGGAGGCAATCTCAGGTTGAATGAAGACTTCGCCTTCATACACACGCCGAATGGTTTGGATCAACGTGTCGGCAGGAGTATCTTTGAGCAGGTATCCCATGGCTCCCGCCCGCACGCCTTGATAAACATAATCGTCCCGGTCGAAGGTGGTCAGGATGATGACCTTTGCCGTGCTCCATTCGCGGCATAGTTTCGCCGTCGCTTCCACGCCGTTGAGAATGGGCATTTGGACGTCCATCAGAATCACATCGGGGCGGAGTTCGAGGGCAAGTTGCACGCCTCGCTCTCCGTCACCGGCTTCGCCGATCACACGCAGACCGGGTTCAAGGTCAAGGATGGTTTTTAGACCCTGTCGCATGAGGGTCTGGTCTTCGATCAGGAGGAGTTTGATGAGATCAGGCATGGTTGAGAAAAATTTACCTAAAACAGAGGCAGGCTCACCCGTAGGTTCGAGCCGTTGTTATTCGCAAGAGTCAAAGTGCCACCCAAGCCTTCAACTCGTTCGCGCATCCCACGCAGACCGTAATGTCCGTTTTGATTCTCGGCATTGGGTGGAAATCCGCACCCATCATCATGGATCGTCAACAAAGCAGTGTGCGTTTCGATCTTCAACGTCAACGACACACGCCGCGCATCGGCATGACGCTCAACATTCGTTAGCGCTTCCTGCGCCGCACGCCACAGGGTTTCGGCATGGGCAAGTGGAAGGGCATTGGCATCCTCATCGGCATCACAATGGATTTCAAGATGCGCTCGCTGACCGACATCTACGCACAAGGTTTGCAACGCTTCACGCAGTTTGCGTTCTCCCAGCCCGGGCGCGCGCAAGCCTGCCAGTGAACGACGCAACTCGTCCATGCTGGCGCGGGTCAGGTCTTTCAATTCATCCACTTGAGCCGAAGCGCGTTCAGGGTCAACTTTATACAGTCGTTGAATCGCTTCCAACTGAACCGATAATGCCACCAGCGAATGACCGAGACTATCATGCAGATCACGTGCGAGGCGCTCCCGCTCTCGTAACGTGGCGAGTTCCGCATCTCGTTGACGCGCCGCCTCCAACTCCTTTTGAGCGGTCTCCAGTTTCTGAATTAGCCCTGCCCGCTGACGACTCGTCCGCGCAATGCCGAAGATGAACAGATAAAGCACATTACCCGCCAGCCACTGAAAGAAAAACCCAATCGCGGCACCAGAGTCGATTTCAGAAAAATTCCAATCTGAGATGATAAGCGTGAGACAGATCATGATAAAGGCTGTCCCAGGGATCACCGCTTTCGGCGGCAACAACCCGAACATCTGCCCGAAATAGGCGAATGCCAGCCACCATGTGGATGGATTCAACCAACTCGACAACAGCCACATTGCCAGCCCGCCAATGAAATACAGCGCCAGCCGCTGGTTAGACTTAATCCATCTCCCTCCGGCAATGGTGAAGAAATATAAAACGCCCTGCAAAATGCACAGTCCCGAAACAACATACTCACGCCAGGTGAGAACTTCGGCGGTAAGGATAGTGATTGCAGTGACCCCGAAGATGAGCAGGGATACAACATCCCAAAACCTGCCATACATTTTCATGTAGCGGGCAGGCATGGGTAGGTTGCTATTTGAGAGGTCGGAAGCGTGAGACACGACGGTAGTGTACTCCGTATAAATGCGGATGTGTAGGGGCGAGGTCTTCTCGCCCCGCATCAGGGCGGGGAAACCCTGCACCTACAAAAAAATATTACGCTTTCGGTTCCCAGCGGAAAAGGCGCGAAGCGATCAAAGTGGCAACGAGACCATAGGCAGTCAGTAGCAGGATATACGTCAACCATTTTTCGTCGAGCGTGGCATCGAGTAAAGCCGAGCGGACTAATTGAACTGCCGGATAAGCAGGCAGGTAAGGCACGAAGTCTTTCACATTATCCGGCAGAGACGAGACCGGGAAGATCATGTCGCTGATGAACATCAGCAGAAAGTAGATCGTCATACCAACCGCTGTGGCGGTCCCTGCCTTGGGGGAGACGCCGCTGATAATGCCGCCCAGCGACATGAAGGTCAGCAAGCTCACGATGATCATGGGATATGCCAGGAAAAGGCTGGCTGCGCTGACCGGGACTTCATAAAAGACTGCACCCATCACAAGGATCAATGTGCTTTGTATGACGCCAATCACAATATTGACCAGCAAGTAGGAAGTGATGAGTTGCCAGGCAGGCAGGGTGGTGGCTTGCAAACGGCGCAGGATGCTTTTCTCGCGCAATTCGAGCATCATGGTGGAGCTTCCGACCAGACCAAAGCTCAGGGCATTGAGCACGATCACGCCGGGGGTCATGTACTTCATATATTGGCTCATAACTACCCCGTAGATCAACATCAACAATACCGGGAAGGCGAAGTTCCAGAATAATATGGCTCCATTCCTTAATTGAATGAGAGCAAGCGATTTGGTAAGAATGAGAAAGCGTTTCATGGGAGGATTCCTTATTTTTAAATCATCGAGTTTTTTCAGCGTAGGTTGTTATCCGATTTCAGATAACTGCCGACCTGTTAGTTTCAAGAAGACATCTTCGAGATTGGGCTGCCTCAGCATCACATCCCGGATCGAGCGCCCCGACTTTGCCGCCAATGCTTGCAAAGCGGACATGGTCTCTTCAGGTTTGGAAGTTTCTACCTCAAGGTGCTGACCTGAATAACGGGCGCTGTTCACGTGAGGCAGATCACAGACCTGCTCAAGCGGCAGTTCTACAGTCGCTTTCAACGTCGCGTTCAGGTCGAGGCTGGCGATCAATGCAGTGGGCGTATCGCAAGCCACGATCTCGCCGCCGTCGATGATGGCGATGCGTCCGCACAGGGCTTCGGCTTCTTCCATGGCGTGCGTGGTCAACACGATCGTGCGTCCTTCATCATGCATTGCGCGGATCTCATTCCACACCGCGCGGCGTGCGTGCGGGTCTAATGCGGAGGTTGGCTCATCGAGTAGGATGATCTCAGGGTCGTTGGCAATGGCTACAGCAAGAGAGAGGCGTTGCTGCTGTCCACCCGAGAGGCGGCGGGCAAGAGTGTTTCGTTTCTCGAGCAGGTCAAACCGTTTAAGCAGGGTATCGATCTGTGCCTTGGTCAGAAAAACTTCATACAAGGCGGCATAGACCTCCACCAGTTCGGCAACGGTCAGATCATCAAGCAGGGCGGTCTTTTGCAATTGGATGCCCAACTGTTTCTTCGCAGACATGGGCTCGTGTTGCACATTGCTTCCGCCAACATGCACACTGCCCTGAAGCGGAGTGTGCAATCCCTCCACGCAAGCCAGCAGCGTGGATTTGCCCGCTCCGTTGGGTCCGAGCAAGCCGAATATCTCGCCCTTTTGTACCGATAAACTCACGCCGTTGAGGGCGGTCAGAGCACCGTAAGCGGCGGTCACATTTTCAATATCAATCACTAAATTTTGAGACATAATCAACTCCTTTGTGCCTCCATCTTATGACAGCCCGCCTCATTACCCCAGTCTCGCAGGGAGGATTGGACCTATGCCAAAAGACATATTCCCGCCTATGACCTCTTTCTGGGACTTTTGTCCCTGAGCGCTTTCGCTTCAATAAATCTATAATAGGGGCATGGAACCAACTCGCTTCCCAGACTTCCCGCTTCTCTCTACCCCGCGCCTGCTTCTGCGTGACCTTCGCCCTTCCGACCTCGACGATTTGTATGAGTACGCCTCCGACCCTGAAATTGACCGTTACACCCCATGGGATCATTACAAGAATATCGACGAGGCTCGCGAAAATCTCAATGAATTTCTAGATGCATATGAAAAACATGGCTTTTGGGCATGGGGTATTGAACACCGTGCAGATAAAAAGCTGATCGGCATTATCAATATCAACAAACCGGGATATAACCGTAAGGTGGAGGTGGGCTATACCATTGCGCGAAAATACTGGGGGCAAGGACTCGCCACCGAAGCGCTTCAGGCGTTGATAAGGTATGGGTTCGAGAAACTGGACGTGGCGCGGGTCGAAGCGGTTATCCTTCCTGAAAACAAGGCGTCATCCAAAGTCCTGCTCAAAGCTGGTATGCAGTTTGAAGGTCTATTGCGTAGTTACCAGGTTTGGAAAGGCAAGCCTAGTGATCTGGAAATTTATGCGATCGTGAGGAAGTAAGATGCCTTTTATTTTGGAAACTCCGCGTTTGATTCTGCGTCATCAAGTTCTTTCGGATTTAGATGATTTGTGGGCGCTTTATCAAAACCCGAACATCACCAAATACATCCCTGATGCTCCGCGTTCACGTGAAGAAGCGCAGGAAGAATTGGAATGGCACATGAATGGACATCCTCGTCATCCCGAGCTGGGATTGTGGGCAACCATCCATAAAGAGACTGGCAAGTTCATTGGTCGCTGCGGATTGCTGCCGTGGGAAGTAGACGGCGTTCGCGAAGTGGAAGTGGCATATACCATTGCTGAAGAGTATTGGGGACAGGGACTCGCCAGCGAAGCCGCGCAGGGAATTTTGAAATACGGCTTTGAGAAATTAAATCTCGCGCGCCTTGTCTCGTTGATCGAGCCAGGCAACATCGGCTCACAAAGGGTGGCAGAGAAGATGGGCATGCGCTTGGAAAAAGAGGTCAATATGCCGATCAATGGAGTTGATGATTTCGTGCTGATCTATTCGATAAACAAGAATAGCTGATAAGAAAGAGGCTGACGATTTATCGCCAGCCTCTTTTGATTCAACTTACTCTTTCTTCTTATCGTCTTTCTTCTGCATATCTTTCAGAATCTTCTCGCGCATCGCTTCCACATCGGGCGAGCGTTGTGTGACTCCCGCTTCACCAGAGACACCAAAGCGCTCGGAGAGTAGCATCGTCAGCAAGCCTTCCATAATGTTGGAAGATTGGCTTCCGCCATTCTCGCCATTGCTGCCTCCCACCACTACACGCGGAACCACGTCCACGCCGGATACTTGAATGGCTTCAGCAAAGCGATTGAGCACTTGCTGGGTCACCTGGAACTGCGGACCGCCATACGCGCGGACCTGTTCTTCGGTAGCGAGCGCTTGCGCGATACCCACGCGAGCGACCTTCTCCGCTTCCGCTTCTGCCAACGCGCGGATCTGCTGCGCCTGTTGAATGGAACGTTCGTACTCCGCTTTACCTTGGTTCGACTGAATGGTGATGCTCAGCTCGGCTTCGGTCATCTTGCCCTGCATGGCAGCACGTGATTCCGCTTCACGCAGTTCACGTTCCTTGACCGCAGCTTTCTCTTGCTGTGAATAGGTCTCAACCTGTTCCTCTGCCACCTGGCGCTGACGTAACTGGGTCAGAATGGTCTCGATTTGTTTATCGCCAGCAGGGGAGGATGGCGTTCCGATCAGCACTTCTTCCAGTTCAAGATTGTAGTGCTCAAACTTAGTTTTCATCTCCAGGCTGGATTGCTGTTGAATGGCACTGCGTTCCTGCAAGAGTTGAATCAGGGTGCGAGTCTGTGCCACGTTCTTGAAGTACGCCGCCACCATCGGGTCGAGGGTTTGCTCTACCAGTTTCTTAATGTCGCCGAAGCGTTGAATGACGAGCGGAGCCTTCTTATAGTCGATATGCACTACCACCGAAAGCGGAAGTGTGGGTTCGAATGCATCCTTGGTGATGAGCGCCACTTCGCTCAGATTCTCATCAAAGTTGTGTGAGCCGACTTCGTTCTTGATCCACTTCAAAATGAAGTTGGTGGTCGGCACAGGGATAACCTTGCCTGCATAAGTGTTGAACGGATACTTGCCCGGCAAGAGTGCTTCACTCCACACACCGCGCTGTCCGCGGGTAACCAATTCACCGTGTCGGTATTCCGAGCCGGAGAGGTCTGCCCCTTGCTCGCCTGTATAGGAAACAACCACACCCACATTGCCCACGTCAATGATGGTCTTTTGGATCATCTCAACGGTTGCAAACAAGCGGTTGACATAATAGGTGCCTTCGACCAACACCTGCAACTGGCGACCTCGCATACCGTTCGCTTTCAAGAAGCGGTCAGCATCTTGGAATTTGTTATGGTATTCATCTGCTTTTTCAGGGTTATCACCCACAACTGGAGCAATGATCTCACCTTGTGGCAAAGACGGACCGTCATGCACAGTCACAATACCGATCTTGTCATCGTTATCCTTGATAATGACCGGGCGGAACCCATCACGTTCTTTGATCACTTCTGCCATACGCACGATCACAGCGGTATCATCACGGCTGAGCGGCAGTGAGTACACACGCTCTTCAGTAATCACCACGAACTGCATCAGGTTGAAGGCATAGGTACCTTCGCGCAAAATTAAACGCTGTGGACCTTTCTGTCCGCCATTTTTCAAGAAAGTACTTACATCCTGAAAATCATGTGCGCTTACATTTGAAGCCAACACTTGTGCTGGTTCAAGCGGAGCGCCATCACGCGCGAAAACATACCCGATCTTGCCCTGGGTAATGGTTACCAACGGCGCAATGTGAATAGCATATTGAACAGGCATGCGGTAATGAAGTCCACCACGCAACACCTGTGGCTGGAAACCCGTCTCGCCATTAAGCGCGATCAACCCGGATTTCAACGATTTTCCGCCGAAGCGTTTTTCCACAATACCGATGCGGTTGTTTGGGATAAAGCGAATACCAGTTAGTAAGACCAAAAACAGAACGCCAAGCCCACCTATACATAACGTTACGAATATGTTCATTTTTTCTCCTTCACCATCTAAATACGTGATGTACCGTATTCAGGTTTCTAATTTTACGCTTGATTGCGCCCAAAGACTATCCCTGTGGAAATAATCACAAACAGAATGGAGACCACCAACACAAGGACGCCCAGTAGCCAGGAGCCCAAATAGATGGAGAGGAATCCGACCAGGATGACCATGGCAAGGAAAAGAATTTGTTTGAAGACATCTGCGCCTCGCAATACCGGACCTTGGAACTGGTACACCCCATAGAGCCCGAGCCCCATTCCAAGCAGGCTAACCACTACCAAAACCCAGGTGATAACCACTCCCTTGACTGGGAGATTAAGAACATAGATGCCGCAGGTTGTTTCCCGGTCGGGGAAAGGATAAGAAGAATAGACAAGTGCCTTTGCGAAAATGAAGCGCTTTAAGTCCAAATTCTCAGGTCCAACCGCCCATTCGGCACTGGTTTGTTCTCCGGCAGCCAGCTCAAGGTTTTCAGTCGTTTCAAATGCTGCAACGGGGGAACTGGTTTCCACCAGAATTGTCGGAGAGATTTTGCCATCAGTTGTGTTTTTGAGTCTGAGCGATACTGTATTCGTCTCATTTGCCGTCATGAGCACCGGGCAACTAAATCCTTTTAACGGTGTGCTGGCACGGCGGGAAAACCCATAATACGCAGCTTCCAGATCTGCCCAAGTGGCAAGAGTGATGAGGATCAACCCGCTTATCACCCCAACTGCGAATAAGATAAAGAATTGTTTGTATGATTTTGATTGAGTTTGCATGTAAATTCCTTTAAAGGTGCTGTTTATTCTATACCCTGTAGCTTGTTTTGCCATGGTGATTAAGTAGGGTTTTCGCCGTGGTTCCCCTCAAAGATTCCGCCAACTTATCGGGTATACTTCGTTCGCCTGTTGGGCAAAAATATCCCCAACCCAAACATTTTATAGAAAACTGAAAGCTGTATGACCGACCATATCCGTAATTTTTGTATTATTGCCCATGTAGATCACGGCAAATCCACGCTGGCAGACCGTCTACTGCAATTGACAGGGACCGTCTCCGAGCGTGATATGACCGACCAAGCCCTCGACTCAATGGACCTCGAACGCGAAAAAGGCGTTACCATCAAGGCGTCGGCTGTGCGCATGTTCTACACTGCCAAAGATGGGCAGAAATACGAACTAAACCTGATCGACACTCCCGGGCACGTAGACTTCGGGTACGAAGTCAGCCGTGCGCTCAAGGCTTGTGAAGGCGCTATTCTTGTTGTGGATGCCACCCAAGGGATCGAGGCTCAAACCTTAGCCAACCTGTACCAAGCGCTCGATGCCGACCTGACCCTCGTGCCTGTAATCAATAAAATTGATCTCCCCTCGGCTCGCCCCGATGAAGTGGCTGAAGATGTTGGCTCTTTGCTCGGCATTGACCCCGACTCTGTGCTGCGTGTTTCAGCCAAAGAAGGCATCAATGTAGACCAGATCCTCGAAGCGATCGTGGAGCGTGTCCCTGCGCCGAAAGATGCCGATAGTGAACCCCTGCGCGCACTCGTCTTTGATGCGCATTATGACTCTTATAAAGGCGTGATAGCTTATATCCGTGTGTTTGAAGGCAAAATCAAAACGAACGATGTCCTGCGGATGTTTGCAACTAGTAATGATTTACGCCCTGTAGAGATTGGAATTTTTGCCCCTGGTATGAAACCCGTGGATGTGATCGGCTCGGGTGAAGTTGGGTATGTGGCAACGGGCTTCAAGACCGTCCACGAGTGTCGCGTTGGGGATACGTTGACGCTTGCTGCCTCTCCCGCCGCCGAACCTCTGCCCGGATACTTCCTTCCCAAGCCGATGGTCTTTGCGGGTATTTACCCCGTTGAAGCGGATGATTACTCTGAGCTGCGTGAATCGTTGGAAAAACTTCAACTCAACGATGCTTCATTGACCTATCAACCCGAAACCTCACAAGCCTTAGGCTTTGGTTTCCGTGCTGGCTTCCTTGGCTTGTTCCACATGGAAATCATCCAAGAGCGCATTGAACGTGAATACTTACTCGACGTGCTTTTCACGGCACCCTCTGTAGAATATGAAGTATTGACCATTGGCGATGAAGTCGTCACCGTGGATTCACCTGCCGAATTGCCCGACCCCAGCAAGATCATCGAAGTGCGAGAGCCGTGGATGAATATTGAGATCATCACGCCCACCGATTACTACGGCGCCATCATGGACTTGGTCACCAAACGTCGCGGCATCTTCAAGCAGCAAGAACATCCTGCTCCGCACCGTGTGCAGTTGGATTTTGAAATCCCGCTTTCTGAAATTATCGTGGATTTCTTCGATCACTTGAAATCGCGCACCAAGGGCTATGCCTCGCTCGATTATCAATTCCTTGAATACCGCGCCGATAAACTGCAAAAGCTTGAGATCCTTGTCAATGGCGATACAGTTGATGCATTGGCAGCCATCGTTCATGAGAAGGATGCGTACCATAAAGGTCAACGCCTTATTACCAAGCTCAAGGACCTGATTCCGCGCCAGTTATACGATGTCGCCGTGCAAGCCGCATCGGGCGGACGTATCATTAGCCGTGCTACGGTCAAAGCCACACGTAAAGATGTGCTTGCGAAATGTTACGGTGGTGATATCTCGCGTAAGAAGAAACTGCTTGAAAAACAAAAACGCGGTAAGAAGCGTTTGAAAATGGTGGGAAATGTCGAGATTCCGCAAGAAGCCTTTATGGCGGTCTTGAAGTTGGAAGACGAATAATCGTTACGGATTACGCATTATGTGATGCGTAATCCGTGTTTTGTAAGGAACCCCATGTCTGAATCAAAAAATAATCTAAAAAGAATCCTTCCCGGCATTTTGATTAGCATTGCGCTCATTGCAGCCATTCTCTATTTCGTGGATATAAAAACCACGTTGAATGCGTTGCGGAATGCAAATTATGGCTTGATCGGAATCGCTGCTATTTTTTCGTTCGTCTGGCTTGCGGTCCGAGCTGTTGTGTGGAGAACCTTACTGCGCAATAAGCCAACATACAAAGATGTATTCTTCACTGCCGGTGAAGGCTATTTGCTCAATAACTTTTTACCTTTTCGATTAGGTGAGATCGGGCGCGCCTTTTTGCTCAGCCGTAAATCTGGCGGACTGACCTTTGCCGAGATCATCCCTACTATCGTGATCGAACGAGCCGTGGATCTGGTCATCTCAGCTATTATCTTCCTGGGTGCGTTGCCTTATGTGGTCAACGCAGAAAGTTCACCCACGCTTGGGTACATCCTGGGCGGGGTGATGTTGCTCGGCTTGGTCTTTATGTATATCCTTGCCCGCAATAATCAATGGGCGTTGGATATCTTCCATAAGCTCAGCGGGCGTTTCCCTGCATTGCAAAAGGTGGGCGGTAGTTTTCTTGAATCGTTTTTCCAAGGTTTGGGCGTGCTCACCGATGGCTGGCTCTTTCTACGCTTTCTTTTCTGGATGATTCTCGACTGGATCATTGCTCTCATTGCTTACTACTTAATGGTGCTTGCTTTCTTCCCAGATGCAAAACCGATCTGGGCGGTCTTTGGGCTTGGTATGGCTGCCTTCGGTGGAGCGGTTCCTTCCGCGCCCGGAGCGGTTGGCACTTTCGAAGGGGCTGTGGTCTTCGCCCTTACCCGCTTCACCACTGATGAGTCCACTGCTTTTGCGGCAGCGCTTACGATGCGTATTTATAATTATCTCAATAGTACTATAGTGGGTATGTTGGGACTATCCAGCGAAGGGCAAACCCTTTCGGGCGTCTACAAACAACTAATTAATTTTAGGAACAGAAAAACAGATGAAGAATAAACAGTATCTCGTTACAGGTGGTGCCGGTTTTATCGGTTCGAATTATGTTCATCGTTTGTTGAAGCGCGGCGAGAAGGTGACGATCTACGATAACTTTTCTCGTGGCGGTGCTCCACGCAACCTGGAATGGCTGAAAACTGAATTTGGTGAAAAGGCTTTTGACGTAGTGGTTGGGGATGTAAGAGACTCTACCAGAATCGCTGAAGCAGCTAAAACGTCTGACGTGATCGTGCATTTGGCAGGTCAAGTTGCAGTGACGACCTCGGTCACGAATCCCAGAGATGATTTTGAAGCCAATGCCTTAGGCACATTCAATGTGCTTGAAGCCGCACGTGCTTCGGGGCGTCAGCCAATCGTGATCTATGCTTCTACCAATAAAGTGTATGGTGGCATGGAAGAGGTAGAGTTGTTTGAAGAACCTACCCGTTGGCGCTACAAAGACCTAATCAGTGGCTGCCCTGAAACCCAGCCTTTGGATTTTCATTCACCCTATGGCTGTTCGAAAGGGACGGGCGATCAATATGTGCGCGACTATGCTCGCATGTATGACCTGCCCACAGTTGTATTTCGTCAGTCTTGTATCTATGGTCCGCGCCAATTTGGTATTGAAGACCAAGGTTGGGTGGCGTGGTTCATCATTGCCGCTGTGATGGGACGCAATATCACCATTTATGGTGATGGCAAACAAGTGCGCGATATTTTGCATGTGCATGATTTGATTCAAGCCTATGACCTTGCTGTTGAAAAGATCGATGTGGCTCGCGGACAAGTCTATAACCTGGGTGGTGGACCCTCAAATGTGATGTCGATCTGGTCTGAGTTTGGTCCGCGTTTGGAGAAACTGCTCGGGAAAAAGATCGAAGTAGGGCGCGGCGATTGGCGCCCCGGCGACCAACGCGTATTTTATGCAGATGTTTCCAAAGCAAAGAACGAACTGGGCTGGGAACCCACAATCAGCGTGGAGCAAGGGGTGAACATGTTGTTCGAGTGGGTACAGGCAAATAAAAATCTTTTCTAAGTATAGAGCGGCTGTAAAAGTTCCCCCGAATTTTTGCAGCCGTAATTTATTAGGTAAAATACGTAGGCTGAATTTTCGCTCAAGAAAAGAAAC
>JAXLVR010000008.1:0-205654 GCA_046328915.1 Anaerolineales bacterium
TACATTCTCCCAATCAAAAAGCCCAACCGTACATACGTTCTAAAATTATCATTAAATCTTTTCATGCACAACTGTATTTCCATAAGAGGTTTATAAGAATTTTTGTTCTATTTTTCATCTTTTTTTTGGCGGACGAATAAATCGTCCGCCAACTTTACAACATTCAAACTTTCCAACAAACTTCATCTTCCTACTTTTTCTTCTTGCCCGTACTGCCCTTCGTGAGCCACTTGCCTAGCAAAGAACCAAGCCAAGTAACCAAGGTCCACGGCAGGAGCGGGGCGAGGAGAATGCCTGCCAAGCCGTAGAGTCCGCCCGCGACCATGAAGGTCATGGCAATGGGCGTTGCGACGATGAAGGCAATCAGCACCGCCCACCAGGCTTTGTCTGCTCGCTGACGGTTCAAGAAGAGCGAGAGGACCAGTCCGCCCAGGGCGCCGGCTACGAAGAAAATGAGATAGTCCTGCCACAAGGCGTAGGGGTTGAACTGCCCGAAGCGGAAATAAAATGTAAAGACCTGCCAGAGAATGGTAAATATCCCAACCCCCAGCGTCCAATAGATAGATTTTTTATTCAATGTGTATACCTATAATGTAGTGTAGGGGCGGTCCCCCACCCAGCCTCCCCCAAATACGACGGTACTTCTGTCGTATTTGGGGGAGGTGTCCGTTAGGACGGAGGGGGTTTTAACATTCAGAGTACCCACAAGCATAGCACTTGCGGCAGCCTTCTTCGTTCACCACGGCGGCTTCCCCGCATTCGGGGCACAAGTCACCGATCTTCATTTTGGTGCCGGCATGTTCCATGGGGTCGGCGTGGTGTCCGCCTCCGTTGCCATTGCCATTACCGCCTTTGACCTCTTCAATCACAATGCCTTCGCGGTCACGCAGGTAATGGTCAAAGACCTGTCCAATGCCATCGGGCAAAGACTTGACGCGGTTCGGACCGAAGCCGAGGGAGCGTCCGCCGCCGATGCCGACCAACTGCACGACCACTTCACGCAGTCTGTCCACGGGGGCTACGGGCGAAGCCATGCGCAAGATGTACGAGATCAAACGTCCAATCGCCTCAGAGACCGCAGCAGTTTCAGAACCTGCCTTGGCAGTATTGATGAAGGCTTCGAAGGGTTGCGTCCCACCGTTTTCGTTGATGGTGATGAACGCCTTGCCCACGGGAGTATCAATGTTATAGGTACGTCCGGTCAACGCCTTGGGGCGCGGTTTCTTAGTGCCGTGCCACATGGTAGGAGCAGCTTGGGCGGCAGGAGCAATGACCGGCGCAGCAGGAGCCGCATCCTTCTTCTCTGCGGTCGCCTTGGTCTCCAAGACCACCTTATCGCGTGAGCCGGTCACATAGACGGTGATGCCCTTACAACCAAGCTCCCAAGCCAATTGGTACGCGATTGCCACGTCCCCTTCGGTGGCGCCTTCCGAGAAGTTGACGGTCTTCGAAAGGGAATTATCTACAAAGGCTTGCAACGCGCCCTGCATACGCACGTGTTCTTCGGCGGTCACGTCGGCAGAGACCACAAAGGTATCGCGAATGTTTTGCGGAAGTTCAGGGATGTGTTGGCAGGTGCCTTCGCTCATGACCTGCTCCACAATTTCCTGTCGTTTCTCTTCGCCCAAGCCAAGTTTCTTGAGCGCCTCATCAAAGCGCGGGCTGGCATAGGTCAATTTCAAATCCTTGCCGTTATCGTTCACGTGGCGGATATATGCCAACGCGAAGACGGGTTCGCAGCCATAGCCTTCACAACCTGCGACGGTGGCAATGGTGCCGGTCGGCGCAACGGTGGTCTGCGCGGCGTTACGAATGCCATGCTTCTTGATGCCCTTCACCACCGCATCCCACTGGACCTCGGGCCTGCCCCAGTTATTCTCATACTTCACCAACGATTTGGGCGCTTCCCACTTCATGTCGTCCATATCGTAGATCGAGCCTTGAATGGCAGGGAAAGGTCCGCGCTCTTCGGCGAGCTGCACACTGGTCTGCATGGCGTGGTAACGCACGAACTCCATCACCTGCGCGCCAAATTCCTGACCTTCCTTTGAACCATAACGAACGCCCACGTGGTACATCAAGTCGGCGAGACCCATAATGCCCAAACCGATGCGGCGAGCCTTATGAGCGGCTTCTTTCAACTGCGCCACCGCCGGAACATAGGCATTGGCTTCGACCACATCATCGAGGAAGCGCGTAGCGGTCACCACACTCTTGCGCAGGGTTTCCCAATCCACGCTGCCATCGGGTCCGCAGTGTTCGTTGAGGTTCACCGAACCCAAACAGCAGTTCTCATACGGTCCGAGCCATTGTTCACCGCAGGGGTTGGTCGCTTCAAGCGGATACAAATGCGGCACCGGGTTGCTGCGGTTGGCAGCATCCAGGAACAACACGCCGGGCTCGCCGTTGTGGTGCGCCTGCTTCACGATCTTGTTGAACAGTTCGCGTGCATTGACCTTCTTATACGTGTGAATGGTAATGCCAGCGGCTTCGGCTTGTTCGAGGGTGCCGCTAAAGCCTTTCTGCTTCATTTCGGTCAGGTCAGGGAAGCGCAACGGCCATTCGGTGTCATCGCGCACGGCTTCCATAAACGCGTCGGTAATGCCGACGGAGATATTAAAGTTAGTGATGGCGTTCTCATCGAGCTTACAGGTAATGAATTCTTCCACATCCGGGTGG
The DNA here is from genome assembly GCA_046328915.1 of Anaerolineales bacterium. Taxonomy (GTDB): domain Bacteria; phylum Chloroflexota; class Anaerolineae; order Anaerolineales; family Villigracilaceae; genus Villigracilis. The sequence continues at coordinate 2,680 of JAXLVR010000008.1, forward strand.
TCCACACGCAGCACCGCCATATTGGCACCACGGCGAGTGCCGCCTTGGGCAATCTCACCAAAGGCATGGTCATACACACGCAAGAAGCCTACCGGTCCGGTAGCCTGCCCAGCCGAGGTTTGCACAAGGGCACCCTTGGGGCGCAAGCGAGAGAAGGAGAAACCATTGCCGCCGCCTGTCTGCTGGATCAGGGCAGCGTCACGCAGAGTTTGGAAGATACCCGCGCTGTGACGTCCCATATCATCGCTAATCGGGAGGACGAAACACGCGGCGAGCTGCCCGAGTGGAGTTCCAGCACCAGTAAAGGTCGGGGAGTTCGGAAAGAATTTCTTGCTAGAGAGTAAGTGGTAATACTCAACGGTACGTTCCTGAATATCAGAACCCCATTGATCTTCCACCTTGGCGACATGATGCGCCACACGCCAGAACATCTCTTCCACGTTCTCGGCGGGCTTGCCATCGTCACCACGGCGCACGTAGCGCTTCATCAACACCTGACGGGCATTGTCCGTCAACGTTGCACCGGGCAGTCCCTTTTTCAGGGGCGGCGTCGGCAGTAAGCCGTTCTTCACGATCTTGGTATCAGCAGATTTTGTTGCCATATCGGATTCTCCTGTAAATGTTTTATTCTTTATCGCGGGTCCTGCTCCGCGTGATTCACTATAGAGATACAAAAAGGCAAAGACACCTCCCCCCAAAGAGGGTCTTTGCCTAATTAATCTTCGAGTAACTGGTCGATCTCGGTACGAATGGACTTGAGGTCGTCCAAGCCCAAATACACAATGGCATAACGGATGTACGCCACCTGGTCCACCTCTTTCAAGGTTTCCATCACCAGGTCACCCACCACACGTGAAGAAATCTCCGCTTTGCCGAGTTTCTGCAATTTCACTTCCACCTGCCCGATCATGCGTTCAATGTCCGCCGCAGAAACGGGTCGCTTCGCGCAGGAAATACGAATACCGCGCGCCATCTTCTCGCGGTCAAACTCTTCGCGGTTGCCATCCTGCTTGATAATGAGTGGGGTCGCCAATATCGGGCGTTCGTAGCTGCTAAAGCGCTGGCGGCACTTTAGGCACTCCCGCCGACGGCGAATCCCGCCGTGACTGTCGTGTGAAGTATCCAGCACCTTCGAGTCATGATGTTTACAATACGGACAACGCATCCGGTAAAAGCTCCAAATTAGAACAAATGATTTAGCCATATATGGGCGTAAAAGCGCTGCATCCCCGTATATCTGGCTAATGTGTTCGGCATTTTAGCACCGAGGTCAATTGTGTGCAAGAGGGTATTTGAAAACTGCAATCTTAAAATATTGACTCGAATCCCCATAAGACGATAGACAAACCCCGCTTCATTCTTGATTTTGAATTGATTCTACTCTCTAAACCAATACCTATGCTGAAAACTTTTCCTACACAATGACCCCGAAGGGGTGTTATAGATTGCTTCAGATCATGACACCCCTTCAGGGTTTGAAATTCTATTCTTGTAATTTTCTATAACCCTATCATCCCTTCGGGATTTTATTCATCGTCCGCCGTCCATGGTCAAATCTTACGCAAGAACTCCATCACATGCGGGTTGAAATCTGTTGGGTGGCATTGATGTGGCACATGTCCGCAGATTGGGAAGGAATGTTTCTTCACCAGGTTCGGCAGCTTCTCCGCCAACTGCGGGAAAGATGAAGGCGCAAGCGTTTGGTCACGTCCACCCCACAGGAGCAGAGTCGGCTGGGTGATGCCCGCAAGGTTCAGGTCCAAGTGATGAAGCGTGCGCGGAATGTTGTAAATACCAGATGCCGCCCGCTTGTAATCCAGTGCCGTTTGATAGCGAATATGCTCCGGCAACACATGCGACTCACGGCTGCCGATATAGGTGCTAAAACTGGTCATATCCACAAAGAAACGGAAAACACGATACGGCGTGCGGTCGATCAGGGTCGTGTTGATCAACTGATGATGGAACATCTTCTGCAAGACCGGCGGTAATTGCTTCATCGAATAGAACGGGTTAACCAACACCAAAGACTTGACCCGCTCCGGGTTGCGATGGGCATATAACAACGAAAGCCCGCCGCCCAGTGAATGTCCAATGAGATGGATCGGGAAAGAAATATTAAGCGAATCGATCCACGCCACGAGATCGTCGTAAGCATTATCCACCGAATAGTCATTCGTATGAAGCGGCTTTTCGCTCTCACCATGCCCAAGCAGGTCGAGCGCATACCCGGCATAGCCCGCAGCAGACGTCTCGGGCAGCAGATCATCCCAATCATGTAGAGAAGCCGCCAATCCGTGCACCATCACCACCGGCTCGCCCTGTCCCTGATGCACATAATTCACCGTCCGCCCGTTGGGCAATGTTACTTTTCGATATTCAATTTGATTCTTCGTCTGTACTACCATTCGTATCTCACAAAGATGCCGCATGTGTAGGACGCGGCATCTGGAAAATATCTTAATTCAATTTTATTAATATCGGGTAAATATTTACCCGTCAAAATCGTTAATCTGTTTAGCTATTCACTCGCGATCTTATCGCCATAACGCTTCGCCAATTCTCGGCGCAATACCTTGCCAATAAAGGTGCGCGGGAATTCTTCCATGAAAATCACAAAACGCGGCACAAGCTGCGGCGGCAAACGACGCTTGCAATACGCGATCACCGATTCAGGGCTGGGCTTTTCTCTGCCCGCAATCACGAACGCAAACGGGCTGCCCGCTACTGCCACCACCGCCACTTCCTTTACTTGCGGAATTTCATAGATCACTTCTTCTACATCGCGTGGGAAGGCAGGGTCTTTGCCACCCTTTTCGGGATACCACATATCCGCCTTGCGAGCGATGATGCGGCAGAAACCATCTTCGTCCACTTGGGCAACATCACCTGTGAGCAACCAACCATCATCGGTAATGACCTGTTTGGTCGCGGCGTCGTTCTTCCAATAGCCCATCATCACCTGCGGACCGCGCACCGCGAGTTCGCCGATCTGCCCACGTTCCATTTCTTTGCGCCCGGTCATCAAGTCCACGACCACGGCTTCGGTAGAGGGCAACGGCACACCGATGGTGCCAAGCCTGCGGTTCTTTCCAAGCGGGTTGGCATGTGTGATCGGGGATGCCTCGGTCAACCCATAGCCTTCCACTAATTTACCCTTGGTTAGTTTTTCAAACGCCTCTTGCACTTCCACTGGCAAAGGTGCTGATCCGCTAATGCAGGCTTTGATCGTTTTGATGCCATACTTCCGCACACCAGGGAAATTATTAATGGCAACATACATGCTCGGCGAACCGGGGAAAATCGTTGGCTTATATTTCTTGATCGATTTCAATACATCAAGGGTCTTGAACTGCGGCTTGAGAATCAACGCAGACCCTAATGAGACCGGCACATTCAAGGCAGCTGTCATGCCGTAGCTATGGAAGAAAGGCACCACACATAAGAAGCGTTCACGCCCTTCTTGCGCCCCCGGCAACCAGTGACGGGTCTGCAAAGCATTGGCAACCAGGTTGCGATGCGAAAGCATCACGCCTTTCGATTGCCCCGTGGTACCGCCTGTGTAAATAATGACCGCCATATCATCCGGCTGGACATCAGTGCCCGGTGATTTTGTATCTTGTTGCGCCAGCCAGCGATTCCAATGCAAGGCATTGTGCGCGTCCAAACCGCGGTTGCGCCAACGGGAAATCCAATACTTTGGCAGAGATAAATATTGCCCGGGGTCGGTCAGCACCACATGTGGAACCCCAGCCCCCTCTTGAATTTGTTTCGCCAACCCCGCCCAAGTGGACATGGTCACTAGCACGCTCGCATCCGCTTCTTTAACCTGACGGATCAATTCCTCCGGCTCGGTCATCGGTGGGATCAAGACCGCCGCGCCGCCTGCCTTGAGGGTGCCATAAAAACCGATCACCATTTGCGGAATGTTCGGCAAAAGCAAAACTACTCGCGCACCTTTGCCAATTCCCTGCGCCAGCAAGGCATTTGCAAAACGATTGACTTCATGATTCAAGGTGCGATATGTCATCTGCGCACCTTCAAAGAAAATCGCAGTTCGATTCGGGAAGCGCCTCACCGCCGAACGCAATAAGTGATGCGCCGGAATACGCGGAACATCGACGGTATATGGCACGCCTTCTTCATAATGATTAAGCCAGGTCCGCTCGGTCTTTAGATCATCGCGTTGAGTTCTGGAAATGACGAAAGATTTATCACGCCAGGTCTTTTTGGATTCGCCCTTCAAGAAGTTCGTGATGGCACGGTCTACCGCCTCACGCCTCTCCAACATGACCATGTGCCCAGACACACCAATATCCACATCCTCAGCGCCGGGAATGGAGCCTGCCACTTTTTCAAACAGCGGACGGTCGAAGACGATATCGCGATGTCCGCGTATGACGAGGGTGGGCACTGTCAGTTGAGAGAACCTATCCCAGCCGCGCCATTTTGCCATATTGCTATGATAGAACTCACGCAATGCGTGCGGCGGGGCATGCAGCCATCTGCGCGTGAACGGACCGATCAAACGCAAAACAGAGGAAGGTAGATTAAGCCCCAGTTTGAAGAGCGGGCTCAGCCTGAACTCTCCAGCCGTGGCGATGATGATCAATTTTTCAATGTGGTCGGGGTGTTTTAGGGCGTATTCGGTGACTACGGCACCACCAAAGGAATGCCCGATCAAAACAAACGGCGTGGACACTTTCAACTGCGCCAGAGCCGTTTCCAGGTCCAGTTGGATGCGCTCCATATCATAGCCTGTGGACGGTTTGTCGGAGAGTCCATGTCCGCGCATATCCAATGCAATGACGCGGTTGTCCATCGCGAACTTTTGCATTTGGTATTGCCATTGTTCAGCTTTTCCGCCAAAGCCATGGATGAAGACGATGGTATGTTTAGGTCTGGCTGGGGAAACGTCGATGGCAGAAAGACGCACCAACGGGTCAGATGAAATACGTACTTCGTACCGGTAGAGATCGAAGTCTATGTCCATCTAAGAAGTGTACAAGAGACGAGGGAGATTGTCAATTTTCTTTGTGAAATAAGGTATATAATCCGGATTATGAGTTTCGAAAAAGCAGTGGAAACCATCATTCGAGAAGCCCAGGAACGCGGCGATTTTGATAACCTTAAAGGCAAGGGGCAACCCATTGACTTGGATGCTTACTTTGAAACGCCCGAAGACCTGCGCTTGGCATATTCTGCCTTGAAGAATGCAGGTTTGGTTTCACCTGAGATAGAACTTTTGCAAGAGATCGCGGCGCTGAAAGAACGGTTGGTGTCTACCTATGAAGAAACGCAGCGCAATAAGATCAAGAAGATCCTCCATGATAAGCAGTTGGAGTTCAATATTCTGCTAGAACGCCAGAAAAGACATCGCAAAGGGTAACCAAAGCTTTAACGATTTTATAACACACCCGCTTTGACAAATCCCCCCCGCCCTGCTATACTTCTTGACAGTTAAGTTGACTTTTCCTGCCGAATTCGGCAGTTTGTTTGAGAACAATCGTGTTTTACCGGCATCGATCTTCGCGAGCAAGTCAGCGAAGGTCTTTTTGTTTGTTTGAGGGAAAAGACGTTTACTGGAATCTGCAAGAGTTGCTTGCAAGAACCACCGAATCACCACCTACCTTGACTTTAACCGCATAGGCGGTTTACTACTTTTGAAATTTGTGAGGTTTACAGAAAACTAATATGGTAAAAAAGAATAAATTAAGAATTATCCCGCTCGGGGGGCTGGGCGAAGTGGGAAAGAACATGATGGCGTATGAGTACGGCAACGACATCATCGTGGTCGACGCTGGCATCATGTTCCCCAAGAACGATATGTTGGGTGTGGATTACATCATCCCAGACTATGAATATTTAAAGAAGCGTGCAAACCGTGTGCTCGGCTTGTTCATCACCCACGGGCACGAAGATCACATTGGCGCGATCCAGCATTTTATTGAAGATATTCCGGTTCCCGTCTATGCCACCCCGCTCACCCGCGGATTGATCGAAGCCAAACTCCACCGCAACGGTGCGCAGCACAAAGCCCAAATGAAGACCATTCAGGCAGGCGAATCAACCAAAGTCGGTCCGTTCCTGCTCGAATATTTCCATGTCAATCACTCCATTCCAGATGGGGTTGGTATCGGCATCACCACCCCGGCGGGTCTCGTCGTTCACATGAGCGACTTCAAGTTCGATCAAACCCCCGTCGACGGCTGGCCCACCGATTTTGCCAAGCTATCCGAGTTCTCAAATCGCGGCGTGGATCTACTCCTCTCCGACTCAACCAACGCTGAACGCCCCGGCTGGACACCCTCTGAAGCGGTTATTGGTCCCGCGCTGGATAAAGTCTTTAGCGAAGCCAAGGGACGCATCATCGTCGCAACCTTTGCATCGCTTATCTCGCGTGTACAACAAGTCGCTGATGCCGCCGCCAAGACCGGACGCAAGATGGCATTAGCCGGTCCGAGCATGGTCGATAACGTCAAAATCGCGCGCAAGATGAAGTATCTCGAAATTCCTGATGAGATCATTGTTCCCATTGAGCAGGCATTGCAGATGCAAAACCACAAAGTGGTCATCATGTGTACCGGCTCACAGGGCGAACCGTCGTCCATCGTTGGGCGTCTCTCGGCTGGCACCAACCGTCAGTTCGATCTAAAAGAAGGCGACACGATCGTACTCTCTTCGCACCCGATTCCCGGCAACGAAGAAACCATCAGCAAGACCATCAACCGCCTGTTACGCAGAGGCGCGAAAGTCATCCATGATGGCATCGCACCTATTCACGTTTCAGGGCACGCCGCACAGGAAGAGCAAAAGCTGCTCATCAACCTTGTGCGCCCCAAGCACTTCATGCCCATTCACGGCGAGCTACGCCAGCTTATGCGTCACGCCGAACTTGCTCAACAGTTGGGCATAGATCCAGAAAACATCATCGTGACTGAAAATGGTCAGGTAGTGGAACTGGTCGGTAAAAAGATATTGCGCGGTGAACGCATCCCTGGCGATTACGTCTTCGTCACTGGCGAATCCATCGGCGATATCGATCACGATGTGATGCGCGAGCGCAGTCAACTCGCCCGTAACGGCATTATGCTCATTGATATCAGCATCGACAAGAAAACTGGTCGCCTCCTGCATGAGCCTGAGATCATCACTCGCGGCTTCGTCTCCCCAGAAGATGCCGAAACCCTCCTGCCCGATGTCCGTAAGCTCGTCCTGCGCATGGTCCATGATGACGGCTTCGACGACGAAAAAGATATCATCAACGCCGTGAAGAGCTACCTGCACCAACAAACCAAACGCAGACCAATGGTCTTCGTTACACTCAGCAAATCCTAAAACAAAAATGACCGTCGTAAGGCGGTCATTTTATTTGCCGGGCAATCTGCCGATCTACCTTCCCCATCGGGTAATCTTCCAATTCATCCAACTTCACCCATTTCAAATTCTTTTCTTTTGGGACTGAAACCTTGTCACACAAGAATGGATGAACTGTGACCTTGAAATGGCTGTATGCATGTTCGACAACTTGCAGCGCCTCTTTTTTCTTGACCTGTATCTGGGTGGCTGCTTTCAAGCCTTTGACCAACGCCTTTGCCGGGTCGCCATCTATTCTCGCGTTCGGGAATTCCCACATGCCCCCTAACAATCCCTCCGCCGGGCGCTGACTGAGCAATACATGCCCACGTTCCACGATCACCGCCGCCACATGAACATAAGATGGCACAGCCTTCTTCGGCTTCAAGATCGGGCGCAACTCCTGCGTTCCATTCTCGCATGCCTTACACAAATCCAATAACGGGCACAGCAAACAGCGGGGATTTTTCGGTAAGCAAATCGTCGCGCCGAGGTCCATGAGTGCCTGGTTGTAATCCCCTGCTTCGCCTTTGGGCAAATTCTGTGCCGCCAACTCCCAGAGCAGTTTATCCCCCGTCGGTGAGTCTGCGAATTCATCTACATCAAACAAACGCGAGAATACGCGCCGCAAATTTCCATCAAGTGTGGGTTCATCCATGCCAAACGCCATGGATGCAATCGCTCCCACGGTGTAACGCCCAATCCCCGGCAGGCTGCGCAAATCATCCAAATCGCGCGGAAGTTCGCCATTGAATTTTTCTGCAACTACTTTCGCGGCTTTGTGCAAATTTCGTGCGCGGCTGTAATAGCCCAAGCCTTCCCATGCGTTGAGTACATCCTGCTCAGTGGCAGCAGCAAGCGCATTGACCGTGGGAAATAACTTCATCCATTTTTCAAAATAAGGAATGACCGTGTCCACCCGGGTTTGCTGAAGCATGATCTCAGAAACCCACACCGCGTATGGGTCGGGGTGGTCGCGCCAGGGGAGAATCCGCTTTTGGGCGTGGTACCAGTTTAGGAGTTGAGTCGCGAGGCGGTTCTTCATCGAGAGGTTACGGACAAGGTTCAGTTAGTGGAGTATTTTGGTAACTCGTGTCATCGAAAGCAATTACACGGACGTAAAGCAAATCGTTATCGCCCGCACAGGCAAGGACGATGCTATCTGCACCTTGAGGAAAATTCAGCAATTCTTTGGTGGGGTAGATCAAATTCTGATGGCTTGAATTGATCAAAATAAACCCAATGCGCGGGAAATCCTGCACGGCATATGCGGGCCAAGGGTTGGCAGAAGCAAGCCCTTCACCACGCCAGTACATGCGTGGAAATAAAAGCCTGCCCTCTTTGAGTATAGCTTTTGGTTGTTGCAAGAATGCATCGATCTCGTTCTGGTCATAACCGATTGAAACAAGTCTAGTTACCAATTCATCCTGTGTAGATGTGTAACGCGGCTGGACCAGTCCCTTCACGAGCCAAGGCAAAGAACCTACAAAGACGAATGCAGCCACGGGCAAAAGGTATTGCACACGGAAGTCACTCAATTGAATGGGCTTGAATTCTGGCTCTTCAGTGATAATCTCTTTCGCCTTCGCTCCAAATAACTGAGACAAAATGTTGAATAACTCAACAATGCCAATGGCGAAATAGAAGTAAAAGACCCAATCAATGGGCATGTTGTAGCGCCAGCTTGAAAAGCGGGCAATGCCATTAGAAACGGCGTACCCCAAATTGAACGCCATTGGCACAAGCGCCATCCACTTCATGCGCCGCCAAGCGGACCCCACGCCCAGAGCGGCAATCGCAAGATAGAAAAGCACGAGGATGACGTTGTACCATTCGAGGTTTCCATCCCATTCCACCCAGTACAAGTTGACCGGCTCTTGCAACCCGTTGAACGGTTTGATGAGCGGAAGTACGAGCAACCCGCCGATCTCGGTGTTCAAGAAATGCGAAGTGACAAAATTAGCTACATACGCAGGGTTTGCGAGCGTAAACGAAATAATCCGCTCACGGACACTATCAGTTTCGGGGTTAAACTGGCTAAGGTCCAGGTTGCCGGTAAAAGCATACTGGCTATAGATCACCGCCACTTGGTTGGGGTCATCGAACGAAAATTTGCCTGCGATGGTGTAATTATGTGTCAGCCACGGGATGACTGCCAATAGCATGGTTACAGCAAAGATAATGCCTGATTTAATCCACTCACCCCATTTGAAGTTGAAAACCAACAAGACCAAGAGAAACAAAAATGGAATGGTCAGCATAGATTGGGAACGGAAAAGCAGGAATACGCCGAACGCTCCACCTGCGATCAATGTTGAGCGTACGTTACGCCGTTCGAGCCACCAAAGAATAACCAAGCTCATGATGACAATCGCAAAAGCAGTTGGAAAGTCTGTGGTAAAGACTTTCGAGTTGGCAACGCGGGTATTCGAAGCGATCCATAACCCCGTGTATTCACGGAAAATAGCGAAGAAAGCAACGGTAGCACCGGCGGCAGGAGAGTGTAACTTCTTCCCAAGAAAATATAAGACAACTGGGAAGAACGCCAATACCAAGACCTGCGCATTGATTACGGCAGGATAGTTTTGCCCAAAAATCAAATGCAACATGGACAGAAAAACTACATAGAGCGGGCGAGGCGGAATCCCACCGAAATAGCCTGTGCCAATCAACAGGCTTTGAGCGGAAAAGTCATAGAAGCCCGCATCAGAATACGGCAAAGGCATGTTCGTCGGTGGTGTGATGGAAGCGTAAAAGCTATTCGCCAATGTTTCAAGAGGGACGCTGAGCCAGAGAATAGCGGCAAGGAGGTAAATAGCAGAAGACAGGTAATTCGTAATTCGGGATGCGTACTTTGTATTTAATAAAAGAATTATGCCCAAACCAGCAAGCAAGGCAATAACAAAATGCCAACCTTGAATGGCAACACCGGGTTCGCCCCAATAACCTGTATCACGAGTGACACCGATCTTAGTAATGGCTACGAACAGAAAGACAAAAAAAAGAAAAAATAGCGGAATAACGGAAGCAAGAAAAATTGGTTTGTAGTTTTTCAGGCTTTGTGGATGGAATCCATTTTTGAGGAAGAGGAAAAAGAGAGAGGCTTCGGCGGCAAGGAAGAAGAGCAACCAAAGCAGCGGACTCATCCGCTCGTAGTAGGGAAGAAAACGCTCGGGGTTGAGATAACGCAAAAGGAACAGAAGCAGGCTAAAGGTCAAAGCAAGAAGCGCGGATGATAGTATGACCGGGGCAGTAAAAGTCCATTTGAAACGCGAAGGGTTACGGCGGGCATAAAGTCCCAATCCGATTCCACCTAAGAAAATAGCTCCCATTACACCTAGTAAGGCAAGTCGCGCAATGGACAAGCCTTCAGACGGTACGCGCAAGAGTGCCACAATCGCAAGCAGAGACTGAAATGCCGCGGCAAAGAAAAACCACGGCAGAGATTTGGAAAAATTATTTGTCATTTTTTCACTACATACAAACACGGATGCATTTGGGAAACATCCGTGTTTATCTTCGTTTATGTATGATTAAAACTGAAACCCGGTTCTCACAGGGACAACCTTATGAGAATAATTTTTTACATAGCTGAACAATCGGTCTTGTAACATTGCCCATTCTGGCGAAGCGAGCACACGCCGAGCTTCATGCGCATCTGTGGCAAGCAAGCCCACTTGAATTTGCGGGTACGAACCATACAGGGTTGCCCAAGCTTCAGCAGGCTGTAAACCAAGCCGTTGCACGCCGGGCACAAATTCGCCTATCACAAACTCGAAATATTCCTGGTCGCGTTCAGCGGCGATATCCCAGGTCATAATGACTTTAACTGCCATACTATCCTTGTTGATAATCGAGCACAACCACCTTGGTTTCTTGCGGTAATGAAGAGCGGGTGGCTTTCAAAGAAGGCAGGGACTCGACTTTGCCGAGACCCATTTCTTTGAGGAATTTGTTCAATGGGTCGAGCTTGATCTTGGCGACATCGGTGGAATAGTGCATAGGGATGACAAGATTCGGCTCGATCACGCTGACGACTTCTGCGGCTTTGGCGGCGTTAAGACTGCTTCCGCCTCCCACCGGGATGAGGAGAATGTTCACCGTTCCCAAGGCTTCTACTTCGCTTTGAGTGGGCACTTCCTGCAAATCACCAAGGTGTGCCACAGTGATACCTTCGTAATCGAACACATAGAGGGTATTGCGGGTCTTATCCTTACTTTTCTTGCCGCCTCCGGCAGTTTGAACCGCTGTAATAAATACGCCGCCGATCTCAAATTCGCCTGCGCCATCAATAATATGATCGCTGCCCTTCACCGCATCTAAGTTGGCGTGCCCGGGCGCGTCGTGGCTGACGGTGACAATATCCGCTTTCAGTTTGAGCGCACTGTACCCCACCGCCTTGTGATCAAACGGGTCGGTGACGACGGTCGCATAATTGCGTTCTGTCAGTCTAAAACAAGAATGTCCATACCATGTAATTTCCATGTAGCTAGTGCCTCCGAGGGAGATATTATACCTTACAGAAACACATACCTAATGGGTATCAAACGTAATTACTACACATGAATTGTTATAATCCAGCCCATGCCAAAATCCAAAGTCATCCCTTATCTCGAAGCTTTATTCGCCGTCCTTATCTGGGGCGGGACGTTCATTGCCACCAAGATTGCTCTCACAGAAGTTTCCCCCGCCACCATTGTTTGGATACGCTTTGGGATGGGAACGGTCATTCTCGGGGCTGTTGTCGTTGCACGAAAACAATTCGCCTTGCCCGAAAAAAGTGAGTGGCTCTATTTCGCCATGCTCGGCTTTCTCGGTGTGACCTTTCATCAGATCCTACAGGCGACTGGTCTGCAAACTGCCAAAGCCACCACCACAGCATGGATCGTGGCAACCACACCGGTCTTCATTGCCATTCTCGGTTCTATCGCGCTCAAAGAAAAACTAAATGGGTTGCAAATCCTTGGCATTGTACTGGCGGCATTTGGGGTTCTGCTCATCGTCAGCAAAGGGAATATTGGCGCACTCTTCACCGGTGAAGAAGGGACCTTTGGCGATTTCCTCGTACTCATTAGCTCGGTCAACTGGGCGGTATACACCATCCTCTCACGGCGCGAGCTGGCACGTCACCCCGCGGCACGGATGATGTTCTTTGTGATGCTGATTGGCTGGCTTTTGGTCAATGTATGGATATTTGGGTTTGGCCCGGGTATAAGCGAGATTCCGCATCTCACATCTTCAGGCTGGGTCGCAATTTTGATCCTCGGCATCTTCGGTTCAGGTCTTGCATACATTGCGTTCTATGATGCCTTGCAAGAAATCCCCGCCTCACAATTGGGCGCATTTTTCAACGTCGAGCCGTTGGTGACAACCATCCTCGCTTCTTTCATGATTAACGAAGCCATCACTGCCATCACTATCATCGGCGGTGCGATCATCATTTTTGGAATTTGGTTGGTAAACAGAAAATAACTGCATGCCACTTAAAGCACGTACAACTCCCGAAGCCAGTATCACAAAGACCGAAAATGGGTATTTGCTGAAAATCCCTGCCGGGGATTCGTCTGCCTATCGCTTCGCACAGATCGACGATTATTTTGGTCTGGCGCGACGAAAGTTTCCGCATCATGCCTTGACCCTGAGCCTGCGTGCGCGAACCTCAAGCACAACCATCCCTGGAACTTGGGGCTTCGGCTTGTGGAATGATCCGTTCGGCATGTCGTTAGGCTTTGGCGCAAATCGATTCCGCCTCCCCACGCTGCCAAATGCAGCTTGGTTTTTCGGGGCGTCGTCAGAGAACCATCTCTCATTCAGTGACAAACCCGCAAAAGGATTCCTTGCCCAAAGTTTTCGCTCACCAAAATTCCATGCATCGCTAATCCCTGCCGGGCTGACACTTCCCTTCTCAGCAAAAACAACACGCCGTATGCTAAGTAAGGTCATCGCCGAGGACTCATCCGCTCTCAGCGTGGATGTCACTCAATGGCATCGCTACAAGCTCGAGTGGAGTTTGAACCGCGTAGCTTGGTATGTGGATAACGCCCGAGTGTTTGAGTCGCCAATAAGTCCGAATCCGCCTTTGGGGTTGGTCATCTGGATCGATAATCAATATGCGGCGTTTACGCCAGCAGGGAAAATTTCTTTTGGGGTTTTAGAAGGCAAGGAAGAGTGGTTAGAGATCAATGATTTAGTAATGAGTGACGAATAAAAAAGAGGCTTCCGTTTGGAAGCCTCTTTTGCGTACATTTTGAATAGCGAACTAGAACAAACCGGTCCACAGGGTGGGGGCAAAGTAGTGGATCAATGCATCGGCAATAAGAGCCACGATAAGCAAGCCACCAAATTTGCGGTTGTGTTGGAAGGCAAAGCCAGAGAACCATACGGGCCAAGCGGGCCAGCCTTCGGGGCATTCGGCAGGCTTGGGTTTGTTCATAACTGCGATTGCCATAAGAGCTTCCTTATAAGCAAGGAAGATCAAAAGCATCACCGGGGTGAAATAGCCATCGAGCACAAGATACAAAGTGACCAAATAGATCAAAACGATTGCAACCTGATTGACACGGCGGGCATTCGCCTCACCCACACGGACGGGGAAGGTTCCCACACCCTTTGCTTTGTCTGGGTCATGCTTGTCAATATGCTTGGCAATGTTGATGCTGGCAACGCTCAAACCAAAGGGAATACCAGCCACGAACACATCCCAGCTCCAGTTGCCAGTTAGCACAAAGTACACGCCACCGATCAAAACCGGTCCCCAAATGAGGAAGATCATGAATTCGCCGATCCCCCAGTATTTGAAAGGATAGGTATAAGCCAGCAAAACCACAGCACCGAAAGCAAACAAACCGATAGTAGTGGTGCTAAAGCCAGTGTGGAAGAGGGCATACACACCTGCCGATGTGGCAAGGATTCCGCTCACAATGAACCAGCGAATGGAGGTTTTGTTATCCCAGAACTTTTGAACGAGGGGGTGAACGCCGTACTCGGTGCGGAAATAATTGTTGCGATCCACGCCGCGGTTAAAGTCAGTGTAATCGTTGAGGATGTTGTTGGTGCCATGAGCAATGAACAAACCAAGGGTGACAATGATAAAGGTCAACCAGTCGAATTTTCCATCACGAGCGGCAAGAATTCCTGCAATGATGCAGGAGTAAACGGTAACCATGGTCACCGCAGAACGGGTGGCAATCAACCATTTGGAAACAACATCGAGAGCATCCCACTCTTTCTTGTCATCCATCTTGATCAATTGCCAGGAGGCTTTACGCCACATAGCAAAATTGATATTCATATAACTCTCTCCTTGAGATATTGAAACGGTTTGCACCGTTAATTGAACAATCGAAAAAGCATTATACGACTCTTTTGTGAAAAGGGGAACTTTTGCACAGGTTTATAACCCAAGCTTTTTCGCCTCGTTCCAGAAAGAATCCATCTCTTCGAGAGTCATATCTGAAAGGTTTCGCCCCTGTGCTTTGGCACTCTTTTCAATATAAGCAAAGCGGCGCTTGAATTTCTGGTTCGCCTCACGCAGCGCAGACTCCGCATCCACTTCACGCCAGCGAGAAAGATTCACCAACACAAAGAAAAGATCCCCCAACTCCGCTTTGACCTGTTCAGGGCTTTCAGCGGTCTTCACCTCTTCGATCTCTTCGCGCACCTTATCGAGCACATTGTCAATTTCGGGCCAGTCAAAGCCTACCCGCGCAGCACGATCTTGATATTCCTGTGCTTGGTTCAAGGCAGGCAATGCAACAGAAACACCATCTAAAATCCCCTTATCTTCTTTCTTGCCTTTGCGTTCCTGCTCCTTCAATTTTTCCCAATTGGTCAGCACTCCATCCACCCCATCCACTTTTACATCGCCAAACACATGCGGATGTCTGCGCACGATCTTGTCGTAAATGCTCTTCGTCACTTCAGTAAAAGTAAATTCTTTATCTTGATAAGCGATATAAGAATTCAAAACGATCTGTAAAAGCAGGTCTCCAAATTCCTCACGCATACCGTCTACATCGTTACTGTCCATGGCAGACAAGGTCTCGTATGATTCTTCAAGTAAATGCTTACGTAAGGTCTGGTGGGTTTGTTCCTTATCCCAAGGGCAGCCATCAGGCGCACGCAAATGCGCTACGATCTCCGCAAAAGCTTCGAAGGATGTCCCCTCGCCAAAAGAAGGGATGAAAAGAGAAACAGGATAAGAAAGTGCTTCGCCTCCAAACTCAGCCAGGCTTGTCTCGGTCACCCCGGCATTTCCCACCACCGACACTTTATGGCTACCCGCATACGCCGCCAGCAAGACAAATTTCACCTGCTCCGCCATCTCCGCTGAGTTGACGTTGAGAATCAATGTATCCACATCGGGCGGAGTAGCAGGATAATGCTTGAGCGAAAATGTCTGCGCATCGAGCAGAGTCAACTTCGAGGGCGGAGTGAGGCGTAGCGTCTCAAAGATGGAGTTGATTTGATTGAAGTCCATAATACGTCCTATTGTTAAACGCGTAATCCGTAATTCGTAACTCGTCGTTTGCACGGATTACGCATTACGGATTATCAATTGGGATAAACCCAGGAAATTCTAACGCTTGGTGTAGGTCGGAGCCTTGCGGGCTTTCTTGAGACCGGGCTTTTTGCGTTCCTTGATGCGAGCATCGCGGGTAAGCAAACCCTTCTTGCGAAGAGCAGAGGTCCAGTCCTTGTTCATGATCTGCAAAGCGCGAGCCACGCCGAGGCGAACCGCTTCGGTCTGACCAGCCACACCGCCGCCGTTAACCACAGCGGTCACGTCGTACTTGGCAGAAGCCTCACCCACTGCACCGAAGGGGCGCATAATGTCCTGCACATCGCCGAAGCGAGAGAAGAACACATTGCCTTCCTTTTCGTTCACAGTGAACTTTCCGCTGCCAGCAACCACGCGCACGCGGGCGGTGCTTTCCTTGCGGCGTCCGATACCTTCAAAATACTGTGCCATAATTTCTTCCTACCTTTTATTCCAAAGCCTTGAGTTTCTGAGCGCCATGGGGGTGTTCCGCGCCACCGTAAATCTTGAGGCGCTTGAGCACAGCACGTCCCATGCGGTTGTGCGGGAGCATGCCCCACACCGCTTCGCGCAAAGCACGATCGGGATATTGGGCAAGCTGGTCGCGCAAAGAAATAGCCTTCAAACCACCGGGGTAACCAGAGTGGTGAAAATAAGTCTTGGAAGTGAGGCGGGACTCGGTCTTGGTTCCGGTCACGCTAACATTCCCAGCGTTGATCACCACCACATTATCACCCATCTCAACACCAGGGGTGAAGGTTGGTTTGTGCTTGCCAAGCAAAATGTGCGCAATGCGCGCGGCAAGACGCCCAAGGTTTTGTCCCTGCGCATCTACAAGTACCCAGTCGCGCTGAATTTCAGCGGCTTTCGGATAGTACGTCTTCTGTTGCACTTTCGTCTCTCCGTTTCTTTATTTTCTTTTCAATGATCCATACTCGACATCGATCAGGCTCAAGCCATGCGCGGGAGCGAGTCCAGAAGGAAGCTTTCTTCCCTGCCCGGTATTCAGGGCAAGGCGGATATCCTCCAACGAACAACGTCCCTGCGCCACAGCGACCTGAACGAACACCAGTCTACGCACCATTCGATATAGGAACGCATCTGCCCGGACTTCAAACTGCCACTCACCATTTGGCTTTCGTCTCCACTCGGAGTTTGTCACCGTGCGGGTCGTCGTCCCCTTTTCAGTGGTCGGAGACCCGAAGGCGGCAAAATCATGTGTGCCGAGGAAGATTGCAGCGGTCTGGTTGAGAGCATCGCCATCTGGCTTGGGCCACAAGCGCCATGCTGCCTTTTCACGTAACGGGTCACGGATAGGTTCGCAAAACAGCCTGTACCGGTAAGCTCGAGAGAGCGCATCGAACCGCGGGTGGAATTCCGCATGGACAGAACGTAATTTTCGTACCGCCAGGTCTGCTGGCAGTTTCGCATTGAGCGCCTGCAACAAGTTTTCTGCCGGGTGCGACCATTCGTTGAAATCGAATGCCGCCACCTGCCCTGATGCATGGACACCCGTATCGGTCCTGCCCGCCATGATGACGGAGTTTCCAGTCCAGCCGATCTGGTGAAGGGCTTTTTCAAGCTCGCCCTGCACCGTCCGGGAGTTCGCCTGTCGCTGGCTGCCGGTAAACCCGGCGCCATCGTAGGCAAGGATCACTTGGTAACGTGCCATTACACTAACCAGCAACCAGTGTTGGTCACTGATTACTGTTCTTACTCTTCCACAAGTTCGAGGACAACCATCTCAGCGGCATCGCCGAGGCGGGGTCCAAGTTTGATCACGCGGGTGTAACCACCGTTACGTGAAGCAAAGCGAGGGGCAATCTCGTCAAACAGGCGCTTGATAATTTGATTATCACCGAGCTTGGAGATGGCAACACGGCGAGCGTGTACCTTCTGGTCTGCGGTGGCATCGGCGCTGTTTTTGGCGAGTGTAATGAGGCGTTCAGCATCACCGCGAATGGCAGCAGCCTTCGCCTGGGTGGTCTGAATGCGCTCGTGCGTAAAAAGCTGTTTGATCAGGTTGCGACGCAGAGCAATACGCGAGCTCTTGGTGCGTCCCAATTTGTAACCTGCTACTGAATGTCGCATTTCTTAATTCTCCGAAGATTGATCTTTCAAGAAGCCTTTTTCGCGCATCTTGTCGCGAAGTTCATCGAGGCTCTTCTCACCGAAGTTGCGGATGGACATAACTGCGGACTCACCCTTTTCGAGGAGTTCAAGCACGTCACCCACAGTGGTGATGCCGGTGCGTTTCAAGGAATTGAAGACGCGAACCGAAAGGTCGAGGGCTTCGACCGGCGTTTCCGCCAATTCGCTGCTCAGGCGGCTGCCGGAAGATTCGCGTTCAACAGCCACAGTCAACATTTCTTCGTTCACACCGGCAATGTAACGCAGGTGATCGATCAAAATGCGAGCGGACGAGCTGAGGGCGCGTTCGGGTGAAACAGTGCCGTCTGTCCAGATTTCTAAAATAAGTTTGTCGTAATTCGTGCTCTGTCCAACACGGGCAGAAGCCACTTCCCAATTGACACGCTTCACCGGGCTAAAAATGGCATCCACCGGAAGTTCACCGATGGGCATATGCCCGGAGCGTTCGTTGGAGGGAGAATAGCCACGTCCACGTTCGACAACGAATTCAACGTCGAGTTTGGTCTTGGGGTTATCGACAGTGAAGAGATACGTATCGGGGTTGACGATCTCAATCTCGGCAGGAGTGATAATGTCTGCCGCAGTGACCGTACCTTCGCCACGTACTTCGAGGTGCATGCGAGCGCTGTCCACACCATCCATCTTGATGCGGATCTGTTTGATCTGGAGCATCACCTGAATGACATCTTCGCGCACGCCGGGGACGTCGCTGAATTCATGCAACACATCCGCGAAACGCACTGAAGTGATCGCGGTGCCTTCCAAAGAGGAAAGCAAAACGCGACGCAGGGCGTTTCCAAGCGTTACACCGTAGCCGCCTTCCAGCGGACTGATAACAAATTTGCCGTAGTTTCGAGCTTCTGCTTCGCGCTCGATTTTGGGCATGACCATGTTCGTAATAAGACCCGTCACGGTTCACCTTTCCCTTTGATTCAAGCCTCGGGTCGTGAACCAGTTCAAGGTCCAGACCCGAAGCGTAAGGATTAGCGTCGGGAGTAGTATTCGACGATCAGTTGTTCGTCGAGACTTCCGTCAATTTCGGCGCGTTCCGGCATACGAGCCACGGAACCGCTCATCACTTTCAGATCGCGGCTGAGCCAAGCTGGGGTGTTGCGTTTTTCAGCGTAGGCGTTCAGATCTTTGAAGTAGGAAAGCTTTCCAGAACCTTCGCGCACTGCAATGACATCTCCATTGGAGAGGAGCATCGAGGGCACATCGGTGCGGCGACCATTCACAGTGAAATGACCGTGGGTCACGAGCAAGCGAGCCTGGGCGCGGCTGGAAGCGAAGCCGAGGCGGAAGACCACATTATCGAGGCGGGACTCGAGGATTTGAAGCAAGTTCAAACCGGTAAGACCGCGGCGAGTAATCGCTGTGTCGTAATAGCGGCGGAACTGGCGTTCAAGAACACCATACACACGGCGAGCCTTTTGCTTAGCGCGCAACTGGCGAGCAAAGTCTGAGGCGCGACCAGTGGAACCGGGATTGCCACCCCGACCAGAGGTCTTACCATGCTGACCAGGCGCAAAGCTGCGTCGATCAAAAGCGCATTTTGGAGTAAAACAACGCTCACCCTTGAGGTAGAGTTTTTCTCCCTCGCGGCGGCAAAGTTTACAAACCGGACTTAATGATTTAGCCATAAATAAACAACCTCACTTACACGCGTCGACGTTTCGGCGGACGGCAGCCATTGTGCGGCACCGGGGTAATATCCGCAATCAACAACACCTTCAAGCCCATCGCCTGGACGGCGCGAATTGCATTTTCGCGTCCGGGGCCGGGACCTTTAACATACAATTCCACTTCCTGCAAACCCTGCTGTTGAGCAGATTTGATCGCTTGTTCAGCGGCGAGGCGTGCTGCAAAAGGAGTGCTTTTGCGGGAGCCCTTGAAGCCAGCAGAACCAGCAGATCCCCAGGAAATGGTATTGCCGTCAGTGTCGGTAACGGTAACGATCGTGTTATTGAAAGAAGCGAAGATATGAACCTGTCCGCGAGACAGGGAGCGCTTCCCTTTTTTCGCGCCGCCTGCGCGGCGCGTAGAACGTACACTCTGAGCCATAATTTCTTAACCTTTCGGACAGGATTACTTCTTAGCGCCACGGCGACGACCGCGTCCGGCAACTGTTTTCTTGGTGCCTTTGCGAGTACGTGCGTTGGTTTTGGTACGCTGACCATTCACCGGCAAATTGCGGCGATGGCGCAAGCCACGATACGAGCCGATTTCGATCAAACGCTTGATGTTCATCTGAACTTCACGGCGCAAATCGCCTTCCACTTTATAGTGCTTGGCGATGTATTCGCGGATGGCTGAAACTTCAGCTTCCGTTAGATCCTTGATGCGCGTGTCAGGATTGACTTTGGTATCTGCCAAAATCTTCTTGGCGCGGGTAGGTCCAATACCAAAAAGATAGGTCAGACCCACTTCTGTCCGCTTGTTGCGGGGAAGATCAACACCTTCAATTCTTGCCATGGTTCAACTACCCTTGTCTCTGTTTGTGTTTAGGATTTTCGCAAATGATGTAAACAATACCTTTGCGCCGAACGATACGGCACTTGGCACAACGCTTGCGAATGGAGGGCGATACTTTCATGAAATTTCTCCTTGCTTTGCAACTTCTCTGGCAAAGCCAAACGCTTAATTATACTGGTCGTTCTCAATTTCGTCCATGTTTTTACGGCTACCCGCAGGGTCATAAGACAGTCAGGATTTGAGGTTCTCCTTCGGTAACAGCGACTGTATGTTCAAAGTGCGCTGTCAACGACCCGTCTGCGGAAACTACCGTCCACTTATCCGGCAGGACGCGAGTTTCATACGTCCCAACAAGAACCATGGGTTCGAGTGCGATCGTCATCCCTGGTTTGAGGACGAGACCGGTTCCCGCCGCGCCGTAATTTGGCACTTGAGGACCCTCATGCATGCTCTTCCCGACACCGTGTCCGGTGTATTCGCGGGTTACATGCAACCCATGGCTTTCTACATACTTTTGTATCGCCGCCGAGACATCTCCCGTACGGTTGCCTTTGCGCATTTTAGCAATGCCTGCGTACAGTGCTGCTTCAGTCACTTCGAGCAGGGTTTGAGCCTCTTGCGAAACCTGCCCTACCCCGGCCGAAAAAGCCGAGTCTGCTACATAACCCTGATACACCGTGCCGCAATCGAGCGAAACGACGTCCCCTTCCTTTAGCTTACGCTTTGAGTTGGGAATTCCATGCACCATCTCATCATTAATACTGACTGTGATGGATGCTGGAAACGGCGGGTGTCCATAGCCTTTGAACGGCGATACACATCCGTGTGACTTCAGCACTTCCTCAGCAGCCGCGTTGAGGTCCGCTGTTGTCACACCTGGTTGTAAAAGTTCTTTCAATTTCGCATGAACGCTGGCATTGATATGCCCTGCCTCGCGCATGATCTTGAGCTCAGCAGAGGTCTTGAGATTGATTTGGCGCTCATGAAACATTGTTTGTAAAACCTTATCTTACGTTTACAGGGCAAATGCCCTGACCATGCGTTCGTTATTTTTTCAAGGCACTCAGTAGTACTTTTGTTACATCGTCCACTGATTTTGTACCGTCGACCTCGATCAATTTACCAGCTTTACGGTAATATTCAACCAAGGGTATGGTCTGTTCAAAATAGACACGAATACGCTTTGTTACCGTCTCCACTTTGTCATCATCACGTTGGTACACCTCAGACCCATCAATATCACACACTCGGGCTTGCTTTGGCGGGTTGAACCGTTCGTGATAAATGTGTCCTTGTGCACGGCAAGTCCAACGCCCGCTGGCACGTTCTACGAGGATATTCTCAGCAGCAGTGATGTATGGAACTGCATTTACAGCCCCATCAAAGCTTTTGAGCATGCCCTCGAGCGCATCGGCTTGAGCTGGAGTGCGGGGAAAGCCATCGAGGACAGCACCCGCCTTACAGTCAGGACGAGAAATGCGATCCTTGATCATATTGATGGTCACATCATCTGGAACAAGCTCGCCTTTGTCCATAAAGGATTTGGCGAGCTTTCCCAGCTCTGTTTGATTCTTAAGGTTCTCGCGAAAGAGATCACCGGATGAGACGTGCATCAAACCAGTCTCTTCAGAAAGAATTCGTGCCTGTGTTCCTTTACCAACTCCGGGAGGTCCAAGCAAGACGATATAGGTTGGCATTTGTATTCACCTCTATCGAACGAGCAACGAGTCCTGATAACCATGCAGTTTAAGTTCTGCATCGATGTTCTGGAAGGTATCGCGAACGACACCTACTACGATGAGCAAACCCGAAGAAGTAATAAGGAAAATACCCGTGCTGTTGGAGGCAGAAATATTAAAGGCGCTCAACAACAACCCAAGCAGGAAGGGCATAATGGCGACAATGCCAAGGAAGAGTGCACCCACAAAGGTGATGCGACTTTGCACTGTGCTCAAATACTTTTGAGTCGGTGCACCAGTCAACACGCCAGGAACGCTAGCTCCAACCTTTTTCAGGTTTTCGCCATAATTTTGTTGGTCAAACAATACGGTTGTATAAAAGAAAGTAAACACCACAACCATAAAGAAATAGATCGTCCAATAACCCCAGTTGCTGGTGCCGGTAGCGCCAAAGAAGTTTTGGATACCGACAAAGAAATCTGCAACTGCCTGATTTTCGCTCTGAGTAAAGTAGCTGGCGATAATCGCGGGGAATTGAAGAATAGCACTGGCAAAAATCAAGGGAATCATACCTGAGAGGTTGACCATCAACGGCATGGTGCCTTTTACTGGCATGGACATGCGATTACCAACACGGCGTCCAGGGTACATGACGGGTACATTGCGGCGTCCTTGTTGGACGTACACAATGGCAAGCACGGTTAGTACGATGATAATCACCGTCAGGGTCAACATGATCCAGCGGTTTGTCTCATCTGCAAGCAATGAAGCAAAGTTCGCAGGGATGCGAGCCACGATACCGGCAAAAATAACAAGGGAAAGACCCTGTCCACGAATGCCGTATTCAGAGATTAACTCACCCAGCCAAATGGCGAACATGGTTCCGGCAGTCATTGCAATAAGCACAGACCAGGAAGCCAGCGCGGTGTTGGCATCAAACAAACCAAATGGCAAAATTGCTTGTCCAATCGATTGAATGGACAGGGAGTTAAAGATATTGATCTGCCCTACTGCAGAGAGTGCAGCCATCGGTACGGCAAGATAATAGGTCCACTTTTCCTGCCAGCGGCGACCTTCACGAGGGTCATCCTGAATTCTCTGCTGTAAGGAAGGGATGATTGGGATCAAAAGTTGAATAATGATCTGGGCAGTAATGTATGGATAAACACCCATCGACAACAACGAGAAGTTGGAGACCGTACCGCCAGAGAGCAAGTCCAAGAAGCCAAGGAAACCGCCTGAACCTGATGTAGAACTGCGGAACGCAGCAAGAATGTCATGGTCTACACCAGGAGCCGGAATATTCGCGGCAAGGCGATAGATCACCAAAATCACAAAGGTGACAACTAACTTGCGGCGAATATCTTCCGATTTCCAGAGGTAGTGCCAGCCTGAAAAGGTGGTCTTCATAAGAAGGTTCCTCGAATTAAGCGATCAATTCAACCGAGCCGCCAGCCTTTTCGATCTTGGCTTTGGCACCGGCGCTCACACGATGAACGCGAACCTTGAGGGCAACGTTCATCTCACCGCGTCCTAAAATAACCACAGGGTTGCGGGTGTCGCGCAAAAGATGCGCTTCAGCGAGGGACTCGGGGGTCACTTCCGCGTTAGCTTTGAAAGCATCGGAAAGCTGGTCCAAGTTCACTTCGTTAAATTCAACCTGATTGGGCGGAGTAAAGCCTTCACCGCGCATGAACGGCAAGCGGCGATAGAAAGGCAGGTTACCGCCCTGGCGATACAAGTGACCGCCTTCACCGGAGCGCGCACCGGCGCCCTTGGTACCGCGACCGGCAGTCTTACCCTGACCGGCAGAGATACCGCGTCCAACGCGTTTTCGGTTCTTTTTCGACCCAGGATTGGGTACAAGATCGTGTAGTTTCATGTTCAACCTACTCTTCAATCTTGATCAAGTGAATGATCTTATTCAACATACCGCGCAATGCGGGTGTGTCTTTGTGTTCAACGGTCTGGTGCATTCTGCGAAGACCCAGCGCCTTGACGGTCGCCTTCTGGTCTTTGGTGTAACCAATAGCGCTGCGCACCAAGGTTACACGAATGCTTTTGCCGGAAGTATTCTTAGGCATGCTGCTTCCTCCGTTCCCAGTAAGGGAGCAATTCTTCAGCCTTCTTGCCACGGCGGGCAGCTTCATTTGCCGGAGAGCGGAGCCCGTCCAACGCATCGAAGGTTGCCATCACCACATTAAGGACGTTCGCGCTTCCCATGGATTTGGTGAGGATGTCGCGCACGCCAGCTACTTCCAACACGGCGCGCACACCACCTGCAGCGATAACGCCAGTACCAGCGGAAGCGGGCTTGAGGAATACTTTAGCGCCAGCTACTTTACCGAGCGACTCATGCGGGATGGTCGTTCCGGCAATGTTTACGGTGCGAATATCTTTACGGGCACGTTCAGAAGCCTTGCGCATCGCATCGGGCACGGCATTGGCTTTACCAACACCCATACCAATGTTGCCCTTCTTGTCACCGATCACAACGGTCACGCGGAAGCGGAAGCGACGACCACCCTTCACCACTTTGGCAACACGGGCGATTTCGATCACGCGTTCTTCGAAGGCATCCTGCGATTCGTACTGTTTGTCAAATTGATTATCAGCCATTTCCTTCTCCTAGAACTGCAAGCCGCCTTCGCGCGCGCCATCTGCCAGGGCTTTGATACGCCCGGTGTAGCGGAAACCACCACGATCAAACACAACCGAAGAGATTCCCTTAGACTTCGCGCGTTCAGCAATCGCCTGACCGATGGCTTTCGCCTGTTCGATCTTCTTCATGCCTTTTACTTTTTCGCGCAGTTCTTTATCAACGGTGGAAGCAGAAACAACGGTGTTTCCATCCATATCGTCGATGATTTGAGCATAGATGCCCGTAAGGCTCTTGAAAACGCTCAAGCGCGGGCGTTCGGGGTTGCCAAACACTTGCTTGCGAACACGCGCATGACGGCGTTCACGAGCCAGAGCACGATTTTTGTTAGCCATGGATTACTTGGCTCCTTTCCCGGCTTTACCAGCTTTGCGGCGAACCTTTTCACCGAGATAGCGTAAGCCTTTGCCATGATAGGGCTCTGGCGGGCGGACGTTACGAACGTTCGCAGCCACCTGCCCCACTAATTCTTTATCGAAGCCCTGAATCTTGATCTGACGGGTCTTCGCGTCTGTTTCAAAAGCGATGCCAGCAGGCGGCTCAATCTTGACCGGGTGGGAGTAGCCCACGAACAAAGCCAGATTCTTGCCTTCCATTTCGGCGCGGTACCCCACGCCTTCTACTTCGAGGATCACTTCAAATCCCTTGCTCACGCCATGGATCATGTTGGCGAGAACAGCGCGGGTGGTGCCGTGTAGAGCACGCTCTTCAGGGTTATCCGAAGCGCGGGCGATCTTCAACTGGTTATCTTCCATCTTGATATCGATCAAGCTGGAGAACACGCGTGAAAGCTCACCTTTCGGTCCCTTCACACGGACCTTGGAGCCGGATAATTCCACCTGCACACCGCTGGGGATGTCTACGGGTAAACGACCAATGCGAGACACAATAAACCTCCTACCAAACCTTGCAGATGATCTCGCCGCCCACGCCCAACTGTCGAGCACGTGCGCCGGTCATTACACCCTTGGGGGTCGAAAGGATGGCAACGCCAATTCCGGAGAGAACCCAAGGGATATCTGATTTCTTGGTGTAGATGCGACGACCGGGCTTGCTGACGCGCTCCAAACCGGAGATAACTGCACGTCGCTGGCGGCGTTCGCCCACATACTTAATCTTGACGCGCAAAACCTTCTGCGCCTCAGTTTCGCCATCAACCACTTCGAAGCCTTCCAGGAAACCTTCTTCCTTGAGGATCTTGGCAATCTCAAGCTTAATCTTCGAACTCGGCAATGCAACTTGGGCATGGCCCGCCATAACGGCGTTGCGGATGCGAGTCAACATATCGGCAATTGGATCAGTGAATGACATGATTAACCTCCAACCCGGTTTTACCAGGACGCCTTTACGACGCCGGGGATTTGGCCCTTCAACGCCAATTCACGGAAACAAATGCGGCACAAGCCGAAGCGGCGGATGTATCCGCGGGGTCGTCCGCAGCGCTGGCAGCGATTTCTCACCTGCACAGCATGGCGGCGGCGCTGTTCACGATATTGCATACATTTCTTTGCCATACCTTACGCTTCCTTCTTGCCGCTGAACGGCATACCGAGCTGTCTTAACAAAGCGCGGGCTTCATCATCGTTCTGGGCTGTGGTCACGATTGTGATTTCCATACCGCGCAATTTATCGATTTTGTCGTACTCGATCTCAGGGAAGACCAACTGATCCTTGAGACCAAGCGTATAGTTTCCACGTCCGTCGAACGAGTTCGGGGAAATCCCACGGAAGTCACGCACGCGCGGAAGTGCAATGTTCACGAGGCGATCAAAGAACGCCCACATGCGGGGACCACGCAAGGTCACCTTGGTACCGATCAAACGGCCTTCGCGCAGTTTGAAGTTCGCAATGCTTTTGCGAGCCTTGGTCTGCACGGGCTTCTGCCCGGTGACGGCGGTAAGGTCGGTCACAGCAGCTTCGAGAGCTTTAGGGTTATCCAGAGCTTCACCAAGACCAATGTTGACAACAATCTTTTCCAACCGCGGAACCTGCATCACATTCTTGAAACCGAATGACTTCAGCAGAGCCGGGGCTACTTCTTTGTTATAACGTTCCTGCATTTTGTTCATGTTCTATTGCTCCGGTGCCTAGTCAATCGTGGCCTGACAATTTTTACAAACACGATGTGCGCCTTCATCGTCGCGCTGCACACCCACACGGGTCGCTTCGCTACACTTCGGGCAGACCAACATCACGTTGGAAATATCAATAGGACCTTCGAACTGAACGCGACCAGGGTTCATCTGGCGATTGCCAGCCTGTACCTGTTTCTGGTGCTTGGTTCGGACATTGACGCCCTGCACCACCACACGGCGTTCTTCAAGGATCACATTGATGACCTCACCGCGCTTGCCTTTATCTTCGAGACGGCCGCTGATCACTTCGACGGTATCACCTTTTCGAATCTTAACTTTCATTCTCAGCTCCTACAGCACTTCCGGGGCTAGCGACACGATCTTCATATAGCCCATGTCGCGCAATTCGCGCGCCACAGGTCCGAAGATACGCGTGCCCCTCGGGTTTTCGCCATCGGCATCGAGGATAACAGCAGCGTTATCGTCAAAGCGGATGTACGAGCCGTCTTCGCGGCGCCATTCTTTGGTGCAGCGCACGATCACGGCTTTCACAACTTCGCTCTTCTTTACAGAGCCTTGCGGAGCAGCCGCCTTGACGGTAGCTACTACCACATCACCAATAGCACCATACTTACGTCGGGAACCGCCCATCACATGGATGACGAGCAGCTCGCGGGCACCGGTGTTATCGGCAACCTTCAAACGAGATTCATGCTGGATCATGGCTTATTATTCTCCTACACCTTGATCGGCAGTGCGAACTTCGCGCTTGACGACAGATTCGACCGCCCAACGCTTGTCACGAGACAACGGGCGGGACTCCACGATGCGGACTTCATCACCGATCTGGCAGCCGATCTCGTCGTGAGCTTTCACGCGCATGCTCGAGAACACAACCTTCTTATAAAGAGGATGGCGATATTTGCGAGTGATTTCAACGACGACCGTTTTGGTCATTTTATTGCTGGTGACGACACCAGTGATACGACGACGATTGTTCATTTTGCACCTTCTACTGCGGCATTCTTGAGCATTTCAGCCAGAATGGTTTCCATTCGAGCAACATCCTTGCGGAGGATGTTCAAGCGGCTGGTATCGGTCAGCTGACCGGTCACCTGCTGGAAGCGCAGTTTCATCAATTCATCGCGCGCATCAGAAATCTTCGTGCGGATTTCCTCAATACCCAGCTTGCGAACTTCTGCGGATTTCATAGCCTTCATGACTATTCTCCTCCCGCGTGGCGAGCCACGACCTTGGTCTTGATGGAGAACTTGTACTGGGCAGAGCGCAAAGCAGCAATGGCAATTTCAGAAGACAAACCGGCTACTTCGAACATAATGCGCCCAGGCTTCACCACGGCGACGTAGTATTCCACATTCCCTTTACCGGAACCCATACGAGTCTCGGGTGGTTTGTGTGTGAACGGCTTGGCTGGGAAAATGCGGATCCAGATCTTACCGCGGCGTTTCATTTCGCGGACGATTGAACGGCGAGCCGCTTCAATCTGACGGGCTGTAATCCAACCCGGTTCCAGCGCCTGCAGACCGAATTCGCCGAAGGCGACTTCCGCACCGCGGAGAGCCTTACCTCGCATACGACCACGCATCTGCTTGCGCCACTTTACACGTTTAGGCATCAACATAGCAATAACCTCATCTCAAGCGACGTAGCGATTACTCGCTGACGTACACGCCTTCCGTCGCTTCGGTTTTTTCTTCAACTTCAGGTGCCGTTTCGCCCTTGTAAATCCACACTTTCACGCCGATCTGACCATAAGTGGTCAGAGCTTCGTCGGTGGCGAAATCAAGGTTGGCGCGCAGGGTCTGCAGAGGAACACGTCCTTCGCGGAGCCAGACGTCGCGAGACATTTCAGCGCCGCCCAAGCGACCGCCAACGAGGATTTTGATGCCCTCGGCGCCCTGCTTCATGGCTTGCTGAATGGCGCGCTTCATAGCGCGGCGGTATGCGATACGGCGTTCGAGCTGGTCAGCAATATTCTTGGCAACCAGTTTCGCGTCGAGGTCAGGATTCGTGATTTCTTTGATATCCAATTCGATCTTCTTGCCAACCAACGCTTCGAGCGCAGTGCGGATCTTCTTCACGCCTTCGCCTTTGCGACCGATCAAAATACCGGGCTTGGCAGTGTGAATGGCGATGCGGATCTTGCCAGGGGTGCGTTCCACATCAACATGGGAGATACCAGCCTTGGCATCGCGGATAGCATCAGGAAGTTCCTTGCGCAGTTCGCGAACTTTTTCATTAGCAGCAGCGCCGCCTTTGGAGAGCTTGCCCATCAACAAACCGCGGATGGCAAAATCCTGGTGCAACTGCTGGCGATATGTGCTTCCCTCGGCGAACCAACGGCCGCCCCACGGCTGATTGATTCCGAGACGAAAACCAACGGGATGTACTTTTCGACCCATATAATCTCCTTATGCTCCGCGCTCGCGCAAAATAACCGTCACATGAGAACTGCGGCGCAAAAGCGGCTTGAAACGACCGCGGGCACCGAAGCGACGCCACTTGCGGGTCGGGGCTTCGTCTGCAGTAATCTTGGCAACAACCAGGTCATCGCGGCTGACGCCGAAGTTTTCTTCAGCATTCGCCACAGCGGAGGCAACCAACTTGTAAACCGGGCCAGCGGCGCGCTTGTTCACAAATTTGAGGATCTCCAGCGCTTCATTGGCGCTCTTGCCGCGCACCACATCAATAACGGCGCGAACCTTCTGTGCGGACTGTGGGAGAAAACGAACGTGAGCTTGAATATCAGTCATGTCCTATTCTCCTTACGCAGCCTTCTCAGCGGCCTGATGTCCGCGGAATGTGCGTGTTGGGGCAAATTCGCCCAAACGGTGACCAACCATGTTTTCTGTAATGTAGATCGGTACATGGCGGCGTCCGTCGTGAACCGCGATCGTGTGACCCACCATCTGAGGGAAGATCACAGAAGCACGGCTCCAAGTGCGAACCACCTTCTTTTCTTTTTTCTGATTCATGGCTTCGATACGCTTGAGCAATTTTGCTTCAATGTACGGGCCCTTTTTCAATGATCGTGACATATCTGCTTACCTCATCTACTAGCGGTTCGTCTTACTGCGACGACGCACAATGTACTGATCCGTCTTCTTATTAAGGCGGGTCTTCTTACCAAGGGTAGGCTTACCCCAAGGAGACTTAGGACCGGGAAGACCAACCGGCTGGCGGCCTTCACCACCACCGTGTGGATGGTCGCGGGGGCTCATCGCAGTACCGCGGACGGTCGGGCGGATGCCAAGGTGGCGTTTGCGACCAGCTTTACCAAGTTTTACATTTCCGTGATCAAGATTACCAACCTGACCAATAGTAGCGTAACAAACCTGGAAGATGAGACGAACTTCGCCAGAAGGCATACGGATCTGAGCAAAATCGCCTTCTTTAGCGAGAAGCTGAGCCGCGCCTCCAGCAGAACGGACGAGCTGTCCGCCCTTACCAGGCTTCATCTCAATATTGTGAATGAGCGTACCGACCGGGATGTTGCTGATCGGCAAAGAGTTGCCTGAGCGGATTTCCGCATTCGGACCAGATACGAGAGTATCGCCAACTTTCAGGTCCACAGGAGCAACGATGTAGCGTTTTTCGCCATCCGCATAGTGCAGGAGAGCGAGGCGCGCAGTGCGGTTCGGATCGTATTCGATTGCTGCAACCTTTGCAGGGATACCGAACTTGTCGCGCTTGAAATCAACCACGCGGATGTAGCGGCGAGCGCCACCACCACGATGACGAACGGTCACGCGACCGTAAGCATTGCGTCCGCCAGAGCGCTTCTTAATAACGAGCAAAGAGCGTTCCGGAGTGGACTTGGTGATTTCCTCAAAGGTGTAACCGGTCATGTCGCGCATGCCGGGGGTAATTGGTTTGTACTTTTTGACTGCCATTATTGCACCCCTTCAAAGATCTCGAGAGGCTTACTGCCCTCGGCAAGGGTAACGATTGCCTTCTTGAAAGAAGGGCGACGAATAACCATACGGCGAGATTTGCCTCGGCGTCCGCGCTTTGCAGGGGCGTTGACAATATTTACACGCGCCACAGTGACTTCAAAGAGGGTTTCGACCGCATCTTTCACAGCGGTGCGAGTGGCGTTGCTGTTCACAACGAATACATAGTGACCCAACTTGCTGGACTGGGTGTTGGACTTTTCGGTCACCAGCGGGCGGACGAGGACATTATAAAGATCGCTCATGTCTCTCTCCTATCCTAGGTGCGCAACGAGCGCATCGATCGTTTTGGCAGGCAAAACGATTTTCTCAAAATTAAGGATGTCACGCACGTTCAAGTAGCTCGCGAGCAACACTTTGGCGCTCTCGATATTGCTTGCACTGCGCATCACCACATCGTAATTCTGGTCCTTGGCGGGCATCAACACCAAAGCGGTGGAGGTACCAACCAAATTACCCAACGCCTGAGCCACGACCTTGGTCTTGGGCTCATCGAAGTTGAGTTCGTCGACGACGACGAGAGAAGCTTCAGATGCCTTCACAGACAAAGCCGAGCGGAGAGCCGCAAGGCGCATCTTTTTGGGCATGCGAAGTTCATAGCTGCGAGGATGTGGGGTATGGATACGACCACCGCCGACCCACTGAGCTGCACGCCTCGAACCCTGACGGGCGCGGCCGGTTCCCTTCTGCTTCCAAGGTTTACGACCACCGCCGCGAACTTCTCCACGGACCTTCGTATCATGCGTACCAAGGCGGGCATTCGCCATCTGGCGAGTGTAAGCCTGGTGCATAAGATCTACATTCACAGGGGCTTCAAACACATTCGCTGGGAGTTCCACTTCGCGAACCTTGTTGCCCTTCAAATCAAGAACATCTACTTTCATGGTATTCTCGCTCCGATTTCCTGCGCGCTATTGCTTGCGCGATTCCTTGATCATGACGAGGCTCCCCTTGCCGCCGGGAACAGCGCCATTGATGGCAATCAGATTGCGTTCCGGATCAACCATCACGACCTTAATGTTCTGCGCAGTTACGCGGTCCACACCCATATGACCTGCACCGCGAGCGCCTTTATACACACGACCCGGAGTAGTACCGGAGCCACGTGAACCAGGAGCACGGTTGCGATCAGAGGTACCGTGAGTGGCGTTCATACCATGGAAGTGGTAACGCTTCACACCGCCAGCAAAACCTTTACCCTTGCTGATACCAATCACATCCACGCGTTCACCAACGACAAAAGCATCGCCGACAGAAACTTTGTCGCCGACTTTTAAGCCATGCTCTTTAGCTCGGAACTCGCGGAGATAACGCAGAGGGGTAATTTCATTGGCTTTCAAATGTCCAACCTGTCCCTGTGTGAGACGCTTGGGATTTGTTTCGCCAAAACCAAGTTGCACTGCAGAATACCCTTCCTTTTCAGCTGTGCGGACCTGGGTAACAAAACATGGCCCAGCTTCGATGAGGGTTACCGCATAGGCAACGCCTTGCTCATCGAAGATCTGGGTCATGCCGATCTTTCGACCTATCAGCCCTTTCAACATACTCAATTTTCTCCTTTACAAGATATTGACGAGACTGCCAACCGGGGCAACGGTCGCATCATCTCCGTGCGGCACAGTCAGTTGGTTTGCGAGGCGAACCCTTTGTTCGCGCGCAAACCAACTCTTGCGCCGTCTCTAACGTATCGTCATTCTGGAAATGACCAGAATGACGTGTTATTCAACTAGATTTTGATTTCGATATCGACACCAGCGGGCAAATTCAAGCGCATCAGCATGTCGATTGTCTTCGAGTCAGGATCCAACACATCAATCAAACGATTGTGAGTACGAATCTCAAAGTGCTCATGGGAGTCCTTGTCAATGAACGAAGAGCGCCGTATTGTATAGCGTTCTTTCTTACTTGGCAAGGGTACGGGACCAACAACATGGGCGCCCGTGCGTTCAGCAGTCTCGACAATCCGCTTAGCGGATTGGTCGAGAACGCGATGATCGTAAGCCTTGAGGCGGATGCGAATCTTCTGTTTAGCCATTTCTCTCCGCCTTACGCAATGATCTTGGTGACGACACCCGCACCGACGGTGAGACCGCCTTCACGAATGGCGAACTTCGAACCCTGTTCGAGAGCAACCGGTACGATCAACTCTACGGTCAGGTTCACATTGTCACCAGGCATCACCATTTCGACACCTTCGGGAAGGGTGATGTCGCCCGTCACATCCATCGTGCGGATGTAGAACTGAGGTCGATATCCACTGAAGAACGCCTTGTGACGTCCGCCTTCTTCCTTCTTCAATACGTACACTTCTGCCAGGAACTTCTTGTGTGGAGTCACAGAACCAGGCTTCACGAGCACCTGTCCACGTTCCACATCGTCACGTTCGATACCACGCAGGAGGATACCCGCGTTGTCGCCCGCTACCGCTTCGTCCAGTTCCTTGTGGAACATTTCGATGCCGGTGATTACCGAGGACTTGGTGTCGCGCAAACCAACGATTTCAATCGGTTCGCCCTTCTTGGCAATACCGCGGTCCACACGTCCGGTTACCACGGTTCCACGTCCCTTGATCGAGAACACGTCTTCCACAGCCATCATGAACGGCTTGTCGGTTTCGCGCTTGGGTTCGGGGATGTATTCGTCCACGACGCGGAGCAATTCCTTGATCGGGGCGTATTCGGGAGCGTTCGGGTCGGTTGAAGCGCTGTCGAGGGCTTGCTTGGCGGAACCACGCACGATTGGGGTGGTGTCGCCGGGGAAGCCGTAGCTGCTCAACAGTTCGCGAAGTTCGAGCTCCACGAGTTCGAGGAGTTCGGGGTCATCCATCATGTCCACTTTGTTCAAGAAGACGACGATGGAGGGCACTTCTACTTGGCGAGCCAAGAGGACGTGTTCGCGGGTCTGGGGCATCGGACCATCAGGAGCTGCCACTACGAGAATGGCACCATCTACCTGAGCCGCACCAGTGATCATGTTCTTGATGTAGTCGCGGTGTCCGGGCATGTCGACGTGCGCGTAGTGGCGCTTGTCGGTCTGGTATTCTACGTGCGCGATGTTGATCGTGATACCGCGCGCTTTTTCTTCAGGGGCATTGTCGATCTGGTCGTAGGCTTTGAAATCTGCCTGTCCTGATAATCCTGCTACTTTCGTGATTGCCGCCGTCAATGTCGTCTTGCCGTGGTCGATGTGTCCCATCGTTCCCACGTTCAAATGCGGCTTGCTTCTGTCAAACTTCCCTTTCGCCATGATAATACTCCTTGGGTAATAACCGTTACGATTTCAAAATTTCTTCAGCAACCGACTGCGCAACTGGAGCGTAGTGGTCAAATTCCATACTAAACACGCCGCGTCCCTGGGTGGCGGAGCGAAGCTGAGTCGCATACCCGAACATCTCGCCCAACGGAACCATGGCGCGGACAGCCTGAGCGTTACCAGGGCGGACATCCATGCCCTGGATCAAGCCGCGGCGGCTGTTGACCTGTCCCATCACATCCCCGAGATATTCTTCGGGAGCGACGACTTCAACCTTCATCATCGGTTCGAGCAGAATGGCATTGCCCTTCTGCATACCTTCCTTGAAGCCCATGGAAGCGGCAAGCTTGAACGCCATTTCGCTGGAATCGACTTCATGGAACGAACCGTCGAACAAGGTGATCTTCAAATCCACGACCGGGTAACCGGCGAGAATACCACTTTCGCAAGCTTCGCGGAAACCTTTTTCGATCGGGTTGATGTATTCCTTCGGAATAGAACCACCGACGATCTTGTTTTCGAAGATAATGCCACTGCCACGTTCACCGGGTTCAAGAGCAAATACAACATGACCGTATTGACCCTTACCACCGGACTGCTTGGCGTACTTGTAATTAACTTCCTTGACCGGCTTGGTAATAGACTCACGGTAGGCAACACGCGGTGTACCAACGTTAGCCTGCACTTTGAATTCGCGGAGAAGGCGGTCAACGATAATATCAAGATGAAGCTCGCCCATACCACGGATCACGGTCTGACCGGTACTGTCATCTGAATTAACACGGAATGTTGGATCTTCTTCAGCAAGTTTTCGAAGCGCCTCACCCATCTTCTCCTGGTCACTGGAGCTTTTCGGCTCAATGGCGATGGAAATGACTGGTTCGGGGAACGAAATACTTTCAAGGACGAGCGACTTATTATCGCAAAGAGTATCGCCAGTGAAACTATCTTTGAAACCTAAGACGGCGCCAATGTCACCAGCGCGGATTTCAGTAATATCTTCGCGGCGGTCTGCATGCATCTTCAACAGACGACCAATGCGTTCTTTCTTGCCCTTGGTGCTGTTCTGAATAGTTTGCCCCTGACTTAAGACACCAGAGTAAACACGGATATACGCAAGACGACCTACATACGGGTCGGTCACGATCTTGAAGACCAAAGCACTTAAAGGTGCATCATCAACCGTTGGAAGTTCGAATGTATTTTCGGGGTTTCCAGGTTCAGAAGCAGAAATGGTGGGTTTATCCATTGGAGAAGGAAGGTAATCCACCACGGCATCAAGCATAGCCTGAACACCTTTGTTCTTTAAAGAAGAACCACAGAATACAGGGGTTGCCTTATTGGCAATAACGCCCTTTCGAAGTGCTGCTTTGAGTTCTTCAACGCTGATTTCCTGAGCTTCAAGGAATTTCATTGTCAATTCATCGTCAAGTTCGGCGATGCGCTCCACCATTTTGGCGCGAGCTTCCACAGCTTGATCCTTCATATCCGCAGGGATTTCAGTAACCTTGGGTTCTTTGCCCAGATCATCTTCCCAAACAATTGCGGTCATGGAAAGAAGATCAACAACTCCCTTGAAGGTAGCTTCAAACCCAATGGGAAGCTGCATTGGAATCGGCTTGGCACCGAGGCGATCAATGATGGTTTCAATGGTGCGTTCATAAGAAGCGCCCACACGATCCATCTTATTAACAAAACAAATGCGCGGAACTCCATAACGGTCAGCTTGGCGCCAAACGGTTTCAGACTGGGGTTCCACACCTTGTACAGCGTCAAACACAACAACGCCCCCATCGAGAACACGAAGGGAACGCTGAACTTCAGCAGTAAAGTCGATATGACCAGGAGTATCAATGATATTGACCTGATACCCTTTCCACTCGGCGGAAACTGCGGCGGATACAATAGTAATACCGCGTTCACGCTCTTGCACCATCCAGTCAGTAACGGTATTTCCATCGTCAACGGAACCAATGCGGTGAGTTAAACCGGTATAGAACATGATCCGCTCGGTGGTTGTCGTCTTCCCGGCGTCAATGTGGGCAATAATGCCAATATTTCGGTATTTTTCCAACGGATGAACGCGTGCCATTGCTATCTATCTACCTATCTCTATGTTCTAAAAATTAAATACGGTAATGGGAGAAAGCGCGGTTGGCTTCTGCCATCTTGTGGGTTTCGTCACGCTTGCGGATGGAAGCGCCGGTCTCATTTGAGGCGTCAATCAATTCCGATGCGAGCTTATCAGCGAAAGACTTGCCAGAGCGATCACGGGCAGAGCCAAGAATCCAGCGGATCGCCAAGGTGGTGCGGCGGTCTGCAGAAACTTCCATCGGCACCTGATAGGTCGCACCGCCCACACGACGTGGGCGAACTTCCATGACAGGTCCAACATTCTTCAGTGCAGCATCGAAAACTTCCATCGGATTCTTTTCGGTGCGTTCTTTAATAAGGTCCATTGCATCGTAGACCAAGCCAATGGCAACGCTCTTCTTACCACTCTTAAGAACGTGCTGGATCATGGTCTGGATATTAATGCTATTAAAGCGGACATCGGGAAGCAGTTCCCGCTTTTCTGGTTTTGCTCTACGCATGCTTAATTCACTCCATCAAAATTACTTGGGACGCTTCGCGCCGTACTTTGAGCGGCCCTGCTTACGATTTGCCACGCCGGTGGTGTCGAGAGTTCCGCGTACAATGTGATAGCGGACGCCCGGAAGATCCTTCACACGACCGCCGCGAACGAGCACGACGGAGTGTTCTTGCAACTGATGACCTTCGCCCGGAATGTACGCTGTTACTTCAATACCATTGCTTAAGCGCACACGAGCGATTTTGCGAAGCGCGGAATTCGGCTTCTTAGGGGTCATGGTGCGTACCACGGTACAAACGCCACGCTTTTGAGGCGCGCCTTTGTCTTGGCGGAAACGGCGCTGCTTGTAGCTGTTCAATGTGAACTGCAGAGCAGGAGCCTTGCTTTTGGATTTCTTATCTTTGCGGCCCTTGCGGACCATTTGATTTACTGTCGGCACGATCAGCCTCCGATTACAAATTCTTCTAATTGATTATTTATTTTTGTTTTTTCGCAATAAATGAGACCATCAATTCGTTCCCTGATGGCCTCATCTGAGCTGCCAATTTTTTTCGGAGCGGGGGGTGAAATCTGCCGCTCCTTTTTCTTGACAAAGGCACAACATTTTATCACGCTGTACCAGTCAAGTCAATAGAATTTACTGCTTCTTTCTGGATTGACCTTCACCCAGACTCAGCAAGCCTGTGTCATGTTTCGGTGGATGTGTCTTCTCTTCATCCTTACCAAACTTGACCACATCCCCATTCTCATTGATTGCCTCAACTGCTAGACCAAGAGATTGAAGTTCCTTCACTAACACACGGAAGGAAGCCGGGATGCTAGGCTCTTCGATCGGCTCACCCTTCACGATGGCTTCATAAGTATTCACACGACCCTGAACGTCATCGGACTTAACTGTGAGCATTTCCTGCAAAGTGTGAGCAGCGCCGTAGGCTTCAAGCGCCCACACTTCCATTTCACCGAAACGCTGACCGCCGAACTGAGCCTTACCACCGAGCGGCTGCTGGGTCACCAAACTGTATGGACCCGTAGAACGAGCATGGACCTTATCTTCTACCAAGTGGTGCAGTTTGAGGATAGTCATCACGCCTACAGTTACAGGTTGATCGTATGGAATACCAGTCTTGCCATCACGCAGAGTCTGCTTACCAAGAATAGGAAGCGGAAGCCCCTTTTCCTTTGCAAGTTCCTGAGCGGTTTCGAAAACTTTATCTTCAGCAACACGGCGGGTAATGCCGTTCACTTCCATCCACAAACGCAGACAGGCAGTGATTGCCAAGTCGTCAAGTTTGGTGTCGTGAGCCACTTTACGATCTTCAAGGAGAATGTCGTCGGGTTCAGTGTAGCCCTTTTCGCGCAACCATTCACGAGCGGTAGCACGATGCGCGTACGCAGGATCGTTTAGGCTGTAGATGTCGTAGCGGCGTTTATCCAACCATTGTTCCAGGTAGAGGCGGCGAACTTCATCATCATCTTCAATCGTAGTTGGATCGTATTCCTGCTCTTTAAGCCAATCCCAAGCACGGACGCCAGCTTCCTTCCAAGCTTGATCGACGATCCATGCACGTGCGAGTTCGGCTTCGATTTGTTCCTCGCTGGCACCATCGAAGACGGGCGTCACGGCTCGATACCCGAGACGCTTGGCAGCCCACCCAAGATGGACTTCCAACACCTGACCGATGTTCATACGACCAGGCACACCGAGCGGATTAAGAATGATATCAACAGGAACGCCGTTTTCGAGGAAGGGCATGTCTTCAACAGGCACAACCTTAGAAACCACACCCTTGTTCCCGTGGCGTCCTGCCATCTTATCGCCAGCGGTGATCTTGCGACGCTGAGCAACAGAGACGCGAACCATCATGTCTACACCAGCGGCGAGATCGGAATTCTCTTCGCGGGTAAAGACCTTCACATCCACAACCTTACCGCGTTCGCCGTGGGGCATACGCAGGGAGGTGTCTTTCACATCGCGAGATTTTTCACCGAAGATGGCGCGCAACAAACGCTCTTCAGGAGTAAGTTCTTTTTCACCCTTCGGGGTAATCTTACCGACGAGGATGTCATTTGGACCAACTTCCGCGCCAATGCGAATGATGCCGTTTTCATCAAGATCTTTGATGGCGTCATCACCGACATTCGGGATATCGCGAGTGATTTCTTCCGGTCCGAGCTTTGTATCGCGGGCTTCCACTTCATATTTTTCAATATGAACAGAAGTGAATCGGTCTTCCTGAACAAGGCGTTCTGAAAGGAGGATAGCATCTTCGAAGTTGCCACCTTCCCAAGAAAGGAAGGCAATGACCACATTCTGACCAAGAGCCAATTGACCATTATCGGTTGAGGAAGAGTCGGCGATGATATCGCCAGCCTTGATCAACTGTCCCTTCACAACGGAAGGACGCTGGTCAATACAGGTACTTTGGTTGGAGCGCTGATATTTGCGGAGTTGGTAGACACGATTGCCAGAGCGCTTCTCTTTGACGGTGATGGTGGAACCGGTAACGGATACAACTTCCCCATCCGCCTCAGCGACAACGACCTGACCGGAGTCAATCGCAGCATGGCGTTCCATACCCGTAGAAACGAGCGGAACTTCGGGGCGAACGAGCGGAACAGCTTGCGCCATCATGTTCGAACCCATGAGCGCGCGGTTGGCATCATCATGTTCAAGGAATGGGATCAACGCGGCGCTGATACCCACGACCTGATGCGGAGCCACATCCATATAGTCAATGGTTTCGGCATTGGAGAACAAGAAGCCGGAGTGGTAACGGCAGGAGATGCGTTCGCGAGAGAATTCCTTCTTCTCGGTCAATGCAGCGTTTGCCTGCGCGATGGTGTACTTATCTTCAGCGTCGGCAGAGAGGTATGTAATGTCATCAGAGACGTACGGAACAATCGCGATTTCACCATCGATGCGAGCCAAGCGTTTTGCAGTCTTGGAGTCAATCTCAGTGCCTGACTTGAAGAGAAGTTCTTCAGACTTCGGATCGTAAACATCCTCACGTAACGTGCGTCCTTCTAGTATTTCGCTATCCGAAGGAAGGGTGCGGAAAACCTTACGATATGGGGTTTCGATAAAGCCATATTCATTCACACGAGCGAAGGAAGCCAAACGACCAATCAAACCAATGTTTGGACCTTCAGGGGTTTCGATCGGACAGATACGTCCGTAGTGAGAGTGATGCACATCGCGGACATCGAAGCCAGCACGTTCGCGGCGTAGACCGCCCGGACCAAGTGCGGAGAGTGTGCGTTTGTGTCGCAACTCAGCCAAAGGATTGGTCTGATCCATGAATTGGGAAAGCTGGGAAGAACCAAAGAATTCACGTAAAGCAGCCACCACAGGGCGGATATTGACGAGAGTCACAGGTGAAAGCTGTTCCTGATCACGAATGGACATGCGTTCCTTAATAACGCGTTCCATGCGGCGCAAACCGATGCGGAGTTTGTTCTGGATCAACTCACCCACTGTCTTCACGCGGCGGTTGCCGAGGTGATCGATATCGTCTGAGCGCTCAGAGCCGTTATTGATCTGGATCATGCGGCGAATGAGGCGGATGATGTCGCTCTTGCTGACGGTGCGATGAGGAATCGGGATATTAAGGTCGAGCTTCTGATTCAACTTATAACGACCGACGCGCTCAAGGTCGTAGTGGCGCTGGTCAAAGAGCTGTTCTTCAAGGAATTGACGGGCGTTGTCTAACGTAGCCGGGTCGCCGGGTCGCATTTTTTTGAAGAATTCAATCAAAGCGGCTTCGGCAATGGTGTGGTTGGTCAGATCCCAATCGGGTTCCTGCTTAATGGTAGAGGCAATGAACATGCGCTCGGGGTTGTTATCTACATCCTTAAAGATGGAAAGGATTTCTTCATCGGTACCGTGCTTGATGGGAGAATCCTTGATGCCATCGCTGACAGCAGCCAAAGCACGCAAAAACACCGTGATTGGCACAGTGCGCTTACGGTTGAACTTAAGGATGATGTAATCAGACTTGCGGGTTTCGAACTCCATCCAAGCCCCACGGTCAGGAATAAGCTTGGCCATGGAGAGCAGGCGTCCCGTAGCGCGATCCGCAGGGGCTTCGAAGTACACACCTGGGGAACGGATCAACTGTGAGACGACGACGCGTTCCGTTCCATTGACAATGTAGGTGCCCTTATCGGTCATCTCGGGGAAGTCACCGAGGAAGATATCCTGTTTAATGGGTTCAGGGACATCGGGGCCAGCTAAAAGCACTGAAACATACAATGGGCTGGCATAGGTCAGGTCACGTTCTACGCATTCCTCAATGGTATGCTTGGGTTCACCAAACCAATACTTTAAGCCCCACTGTTGTGACTCGGGGCTGCGGCTCGGGAAAAATAACTTCATTCCCTTGTTATAGGACTCGATTGGGGAAACTTCATGGAAAAGGTCTCCAAGTCCCTCTTTCTTGAGCCTTTCAAATGAATCCAGTTGAACTTCAATCAGGTTGGGTAAATCTAGACTTACAGGAATTTGTGCGTAGCTTTTCTGGGGCAAAGAAGATGCCATTCTTCTCTCCTAACGGTTTTGAATGACTATATAAACGATGAGAACTGTCCCGGATGGACAGCGACTAGATATTATAGCGAATGGAATACAAAAAGTCAAGAATTTTTCATTTTCATTTATTCTCTTTTATATTCTTTGTCGTTTTTTCTTGACAACATAAATAAGTACGTGTAAAATCACCCGCGCTTAACAAAAGAATAATAACGTTTGGCCGAGATAGCTCAGTTGGTAGAGCACGCGACTGAAAATCGCGGTGTCCCCAGTTCGATCCTGGGTCTCGGCACTCTCGACCAAATTGGTCGATAAACGCGGGCGTAGTTCAGTGGTAGAACGTCTCCTTGCCAAGGAGAAGGTCGTGAGTTCGAATCTCATCGCCCGCTCAAACTGGAGGATTGCAGATTGAAATAACTCTTCAGTCGCAATCCTTTTGTTTATAAGGCGTCGTGGCCAAGTGGTAAGGCAAGGGTCTGCAAAACCCTCATTCACGGGTTCAAATCCCGTCGACGCCTCAGAAAAACAGACTCGTTATTGGGTCTGTTTTTTTATTTAAATTTGGATTTTACTCCTAAGTAGTGAGCAAAGATCTGCAAAACCCTCATTCACGGGTTTCCCACAGGGACACAGCAAATCCGGTCGACGCCTCATATCCTATTATAGGATTTCAAAAGGACTTGCATGTGCAAGTCCTTTTAGTTTTATTTGACGCGCAAGAAACGACGCTTCCCAACTTGTAAGACACCAGGGTGTGGAAATGCGGCATCTCCACGCTCTAGCACTTCCCCATCAAGGCGAACGCCTTTCTGATCGATAAGTTGACGTGCCTTGCTCTTGCTCTCTGCCATACCCGCTGCAAGTATCACATCCACAACAGTTTGACCCGATTGCAATTCGTATTCAGGCATTTCATCAGGAACTTCCTTTTGCTGGAACATCTTGATGAAATGATCTTGAGCGGATGCTGCTTCGTCATCTGTGTAGAAGATGCTGACGATTTCTTTTGCCATCTTCATCTTCGCATCACGCGGATGTAAAGCGCCCGAAGCCACATCTTTCTCGATCTCTGCTATCTCATGCGGAGTGAAACGGGTCACAAGGCGCATATAAGTTCCCATTGCAGAATCAGGGACGGACATGAGCTTACCGAACATATCGTCTGCGCCGGTATTGATGGGCACGATATTGCCCGTGGACTTGGACATTCTCTGCGTGCCATCCGTGCCCGGCAAAATACCGGTGATGATACCCACCAAGGGTTTCTGGCCTAAAGCTTCTTGAAGTTTGCGCCCCGCCACGATGATGTTGAATAATTGATCTGAACCACCAGCTTGTATATCAGTTTCCATGGCGGCAGCATCGTAGCCTTGCATCAAAGCGTAGAAAGTTTCGTGGAGATAGATCGGTTCGCCTTTATCGAGACGCTTGGCAAAGTTCTCACGCGCCAAGAACTGTTGAACCGTAAAGTTTTGTCCGAGGCGGATCAAATCCACCAAGGTGAGTTTGGAAAGCCATTCGCTGTTGTAGCGAATCTTCGTCTTGGATTTATCCAGCACGCGGAATGCTTGTTCGGCATAGGTCTTGGCATTTTCTGCAACCTGTTCCTGCGTCAGAATCGGACGCGCTTTGTTTTTATCAGAAGGGTCACCCACTAAAGCCGTGTAGTTACCGATCAAGAAGGTTACTTCATGACCTAAATCTTGAAACTGGCGCAACTTGCGCATGGAAATGGTGTGACCTAAATGCAAGTCTGTGGAAGTCGGGTCGTAACCGCAATACACACGCAGCGGACGGTTTTCTTTCTCCGCAATCTTTAAGCGTTCACGCAGTTCCGAAGCCATGGCTTTTTGTAGATCTTCGTCGCCATAGTCGGTTCCCTGCATCAATAACTCGACTTGTTCCTCGATGTTCATTCTTTTCTCCTAATGCCAGACCCTTCAGGGTCGTAATTTATAAACAAAAAACGCGCCCGCGATGATGGGGCGCGTTCAAATCACACCATCGCAATGAATTACGGGTGGTAATAATAGTAGTAGCGGCTGGTGAAAACCTTGCTAGACATGCCCGGTATTATACATCAGGAATTTTATTGCGACAAATTGAAAGGGAAACTCCACGGACCACGCACAGTGTAGAACTCATCACTGTATACAAGCTGTTCCGCTTGTTCCTGAGACATTTCAGCAGGCTTGCCGAGGATCTGCATGGTCAACGCGCCGTTGACATCCACACAATCGACAGAGACACCTGTGCCTCGTTCGAGCATAGCTTGCTGAATCTTTGGCAGGTACAGGTCACAATAATCGCTAGGTTGTGGAGGGGCTGCAATCGCGTCGATATTGATCGCAGCGTTGGTCAGGTCTGCATCGGGAGCAACGACGAAGGTCAAGATATCACAACGCACCCCTGGTTGACCATTCACGGGTTCTTGAATGCTCTGCAATGTGGTCCCATATTCTTGAAGCACAATGCCACTGTAAGCTAAATTCGCTGCCCAAATCGACCAATCAGAAGCATCTGGCAGGGTAAAACAAACTTCAGCATTGACATTCTTACCTTCCATCCACGCTCGGTTCATGCGCACATCAATCCCTGCGACAGTTTGTTGAGCGGCACTTACATTTGCTTCAGCTGTTGGATAAGACGCATCAATATAAGCGGTTGCCGTTGGCAATAATTGCGGCAAGACCACCTGCGAGTCTTGTGCAGGCGAACAAGCAGATAGCAGCACGATTAACAGCAAAGCAATAGACATCTTCTTCATGGACTTTTTTATCTCCTTTGACTTAACCAAATAAATCGGTCAACGCCTCTCGCGGACCCGGAAACTGGAACGCATACCCAGACTCAAGCAAACGCTTTGGCTGGGAAAACCTTCCTTCGAGAATCAAGACGCTCATCTCCCCTAAAACGTTCCGCATCAAAAAGGCGGGGACGGGGAACCAATATGGGCGGTGAAGCACGTTGGCAAGAACTTTTGTGAAATCAGCCAACGATGTCTGCGAGGGCG
This sequence comes from Anaerolineales bacterium, assembly GCA_046328915.1. Lineage (GTDB taxonomy): Bacteria > Chloroflexota > Anaerolineae > Anaerolineales > Villigracilaceae > Villigracilis. The sequence continues at coordinate 46,971 of JAXLVR010000008.1, forward strand.
CAATCATATTATAGACGCCGCTTGCATTCTCATTTGCCATCAAATAGCGGACGGCGCTCACCCAGTCTTTGAGATGAATCCAAGGGAAGGCTTGTTTGCCCGAGCCGATGGGTCCGCCCATGAATAATTTCACGGGGAGAGTCATCATGAACATGATTGGGCTTTCTTTAGCAAGGACAACGGATGTACGCAAGACCAGCCTGCGAACGCCTAAAGCTTCGACCGATTTGGTAGCATCCTCCCACTTAACAGTGAGCTTGGCAAGGAAGTCATCGCCGGGCGGTGTTGTTTCATCTGCCAACGTCCCATGGGTTCCGTAATGATTGATGCCGGAGACTTGCACGAAAAGGCTTGGGCGGCGAGTCGATTCCTGGATGGCTTGAGCAAGCGCAAGTCCGGGAAGGATGCGGGAATCCTCAAAGGATTTTTTCGTAGCATCCGTCCACGGCCAGGCAGAGGTGCTGCGTCCGGCAAGGTGAATGACAACGTCCATTTCGTTGACGAGAGTTCCCCACCCATCGGTCGTACGCGCATCCCACTTGATGATTTGAACGTCTGAACGGTTTAAGTCTTTACGGGAAAGGATAAAAACTTTATGACCATCTTTAAGAAATACTTTTGTTAGGGCGGTTCCAAGCAAACCGGTACCGCCAGAGATCAGGATATTCATTTTTGCTCCTGTAATGATATGTCAATGGGTGTTTAAACTGATTTAACATTCTAGATGTATAATCACGCGAGTTACCGGAACCTTATGAACGAACCCGTACTGGTGCTCAATGCAAATTTTGAGCCGATCCACGTCTGTTCGACACGACGGGCAGTGACTTTGATCCTTGCGGGAAAAGCCGGTATGATCGCAAACGGACGCGGACACATCCGCACCATATCACAGCTTATCCCTCGTCCTTCGGTTATCCGGCTAGAATCGCAGATTCATAGACCGCGCCCGCGCGTCAAATTAACGCGCCGCGAGATCTTTAGGCGCGATAATTATACCTGCCAGTATTGCGGCAAACGCGACACGAACTTGACGATCGATCATGTGATTCCGCGCCATATGGGCGGCAAACAAGTGTGGACGAATCTGGTAACGGCTTGTTCTCCTTGTAATCATCGCAAAGGTGGGCGCAAAGTGGATGAAGCCCACATGCATTTGCTGCATGTTCCCAAAGAGCCGCCAGCCGATGCTTCTTATATTTTTGGAAAGCATTTGGCAGATAATCAGGAATGGACGCCGTATATTACCGGCTGGTAAAAAAATCCCCTCATGATGAGGGGATTTTTGTTAGAAATCAAGGACCATAAAATCTTTTGCGATTTCGATCTCACCTTGATAGGTCTTTGAAGCTTCAGCGCCGATATCGCCTTTTCTAAACCTGCCGGTGGGATAGTGAATGAGATACAGTTTATTCACCTCTGCTCTTGAAGCGACCTCACCCGCTTGTGCAGCAGATGAATGCCCAGGTGATTCGCCGGTCGCTTCGTGGATGAGGACATCTGCGCCTTCGCTCAAGCGGACCACTTCATCACAGGGTTCAGTGTCACAAGAATATGCCATCACCTTTTGGCTTTGAGAGAAGTTCACGCGCAAGCCGATATTTGGAATCATGTGATGGACTGGTGATGCATGGATGGTGAACTCGGGGCATTCAAGGACCGGGGTCATTTCACGGGCAGGCAAACGATAGAACACCACTGGGAAGAAGTCTGGCCACTCTGACCAGTTATAAAGCCCCATCAACCCCTCTATACGATCCAAGGTGTAATGCAAACCGTAAATATTGAGCGGTTTTTGCCTGCCCATCAGCCACATATCCATAAGCAGGAGCGGAACTCCAGAAGCATGGTCAGGATGAAAATGTGTGACGATAATATCCGTGAGGTTGTTGAAATCTACTCCGGCTTGTTCAAGCCGTAGAATGGGGTTGCTGACCGAGTCGATCAAAACAGTGCGGTCATTCCCCACAATGACCATATGGGTGTTTTCGCTTTCGCTGGTAGGAATTGCATTTGAAGCCCCAAGGATGATGACCTTTGCCATACTCAAATCTTAACTCAAATCCCCTTAATTGTTAATTGTATTTTCATATGAGCCATAAAAAGAGACCTGCACCGTGTGGTGCAGGTCTCTTTTTAATTCCCAATCACTCTGAATAAAATGCTTGGAGTGATATACGCTTCTACCAAAGCTGCCACAGCAAGCAGAGGCAACACCACCCCGACAAAGATCTTTGCCCAATCTGCCATCAGTTCAATAATAACCTCACCCATTGACTTCCCGTTTTGAGGTGTGACCAACGCGGCGCCAATATATAGAACTACGGCGCTGCCAATCAATAACGCAGGCAACTCAAAGATGCCATGCGGCAAAACCCCTGCCAGAAAAATCGGTGTGGGCGACATGCCCAATAACTCCAACACGGCATATACCCCGCCAATCAGTGCGATATTGACCATGTATAACAAAACGCCTAAAACGCTGAATGAAAACATCCCTGCAAGAAAGATAACCGTCATGGAGCGGGTATTGTTTAGGAAAAGGAAAGGTGCACTAAGACGCCCGCCCAAGCTGGAAAGATCTGGTAGATTTTCAATCCCTTTCTCAAGCTTTGCTACAGCATCTGGAGGCGCATTCGCGATCATTTGAGAGACATTCGTCATGATCCAGTCATAGCTCAGCCATACGCTGACAACCGCCACTAGAAGCATCCACGCCATGGCAGGTAACGCACGGCGGAAGGATGAACCAACCACACGACGATACCAATCTGCAATCGATGTTGCGCCGCCAGTAAAACTTTTTGAGAAAGTGCGTAACATCCACTTGAAGTTCAGGTTATCGATCTCACGTCCCAGGAGATATTCCCTTTCAAAATGCGCAATGCCCACGCGGATCAAAAGCAAAGAGATGATCAAAACACCGGCAACACCCAACCATAATACGGTTTCATTGCCCCAGAACAACATCACGGCTTCGCCCTGCATCAGAATCGCAACCGGAATAACGATGAAAGATGCCAGCAGGTTCGCCGCCTTCACAGAAGTGGACTGCACCGAGATCACAATCGCAGCACTTACCATCAACACAGCATGAGCCCCTGTAAGCAACAGCAATTGAATCATGACCGAAGGGCTCGGCATGTTCAAGTCCTGCTGCACGATCAATAACATATACAAACCAATGGAAATATAACTAGCGATCAGAGGCGTAGCGGCACCAACCAACAGCTTACCGAAATACAATTGCCAGTCGTCGAATGGGGCTGTCAACAAAGGCTCAATTGTGCCGCGCTCTTTCTCTCCTACAAATGACTCCAAGGCGACCACCAATGAAACCGTGATCGGGAAAAAGCCAATGATCATGATGGAGAACGGCACAAGTCGATCTAGAATGAGATTGGCATTGTACTGATTCAAAAAGTCAACAGTCTGTTTTGCGAATTCGTTCATCAGAAACGGGAAACACAAGGTCAGAATTGCCATTGGGATCAAAACGCGCCAATCACGGAATTGGTCTCGCAATTCACGCTGAGCCACAAGCCAGACGGGTCTGAATTTATTGAACATATTCTTTTCCCTTCGCAGTTGCCATCACCTTCAAGTAAACCTGTTCCAGTGTGCGCGTCTCTTCCTGAAAGGCAACCACAGGCGCGGACATGGAAGTGAGCCGCTGAATCAATTCTGGATTCAACTGCTCTGGCGCCTCCACCCGGACCTTCAAACTGGTCGCCGTCTTCTCAAGCATTTCCATACCTTTGGGCAGTTCCAACCTACTTGCATCCCAACCCGAAGCGAATTTGACGATGTATTCAGGCGAACCAAGGACATTTGCCTTCAGTTCATCTAACGAACCTTGAATCAAAATCTTGCCGCGATAAATAATCGCGATCTTATCGGCGAGGAGTTCAACTTCTGTAAGATTGTGCGAACAAAGCATGATCGTTCGTTGCGTAGACTTAAGCCTTGAGATCTCATCTCTCACCAAGCGTGCAGACTCGGGGTCCATGGCAGAGGTAGGTTCATCGAGTAGCAAGACGCTGGGTTCATGCATCATGGCACGGGCAAGCGCTAATTTCTGGCGCATGCCTTTGGAATATTCACCAATACGCCGTTTGGCGGCTTCTGCCAAGCCAAAGTATTCAAGCAAATTATCAGTGCGAGTCTTACGAAGCGAAGGGTCGAGGTTATAGACCTGCCCAAAGAAGTCCATATATTCTGAGCCGGTCATGCGCATGTACAAACCATGATGTTCGGTAAGCACCCCCACCGAAGCGCGGACATCATGTCCGTTTTTTGTCACATCGTACCCAGCCACCCGTGCCGAGCCGCGACTCGGTTGCAATAGCGCCGTCAACATACGGACGGTGGTTGTTTTGCCAGCTCCGTTCTGCCCTAACAAAGCAAGAATCTGCCCGGCACCGATGGAGAGATTCACTCCATCGACTGCCATAAAATCATGAAATTGTTTACTAAGATCGTTGGTCTCAATCATGAGGTGTCCTTTTCTACTAAGAAACAGGCTATCCTCATTTTATTACCCATCCCCCATGGCATCCCTTCTCAAAAACCTTACAAAACTGGTGCAAGCCGCCTATGCCCAAGGATGCTTGCCGCCACAATAAAAAGAAGCGCAAAAAACAGTTGATTTGCATTCACGCCGTTGACCAATGCCACGTCAAGGCGCAGGGTTTCAAGAAGAAAACGCGAGATCGAGTAGAACGCTAGGTAAGCAAGATAGATATCTCCCGCAAAGAAATTATCTGCAAACTTACTGCGAGCCAGCCAAAACAATACGGCAAAACCGGTCAATGCCAAAATAGCTTCATATGCAAATAAAGGATGATACAGCTCTATTTGTTCATAACCGATCAAGCGATGGTCTGGTTGAATGAAGATCGCCCAAGGAAGATTGGTTGGCAAACCATAGAGTTCCTGATTGAAATAATTTCCAATTCGCCCAATCGCTTGCGCCAATAATAGTCCCGGAGCAAGCACATCAGCCACTTCCCAGAACGGGATTTCATATTTGCGCGATGCAAGCCAAAGCGCAAAAGTCCCGCCGAGAATGGCGCCAGGAATACCAAATCCACCTGTCCAGAACGAGAGGATATCTAAAGGATGAGAGAGATAATGACTGGTGGTGAGACCCAGCTGAACCGAAGAAAGAGGCGGAGTGAATACATGCCAGAGACGGGCACCGATCCACGACCAGACGGTTAACGGTACGATGAGATAGTAAATCAATTCCGCATCTTGAAACCGGCGTTTCGCTTCGATAGCAGAAACCAAAGCAGCTACTGCGATTCCGAAAGCGATCAGTAATCCGTTCCAGCGGATTAACAAGAAGCCAAAATTGATGCCGTCTGTCACTTGGCTTCCTTGGATTCTTTCGATTTTTTGATTCGTTCTCGCCCTTGGGCACGGACATTCAAGATGCGTTGGAAGGCAGTGATATTGGCAAGTACAGCAATTATGACTACGGCTGCAAAAGGTTGATTAAAAACGAGCAGAGGAATGAGAACAATATATCGCTCAAGACGAGTGAGGATACCCACTTTAGCAGTAAACCCCAACCCTTCAGCGCGTGCTTTGACATACGAAACCAAAACCGAGCCCGCCGCAGCAAAGAACGAGATCATTACACCGGGGTAATCGCCCTTGGTTAGAAAGTGATAGATCAAGCCGCCAAATGTGACTAACTCAGCATAACGGTCGCTGACTGAATCGACAAAGCCACCAAAATCGCTGGGCTCGCCGCGCAAACGTGCCATCGTTCCGTCTACGGTATCTACCAAGACAGCTGCCAGCAAAATAAAAGCGCCTTCGGTCATATGTCCTTGCGAAATGACATATGCGCCAATCGTTGTCCCTACCAAACCTAATAGGGTAATGGCATTTGGGGTAAGCCCAATCCCGTTTAGAAAATTTCCGATCGGGTCAAGAATGCCCTTAAAGAGGATACGTGCACGATCTGAAAAGGTGAGTTTTGTATTCATATCTAAGATTATTGTGATCCGTTATCCATTTCATCTTCTTCGCTGACAAGTACTTCGCGCTCTTTACCACCGCCTTGAGACGGACCGACAACACCCATCGTCTCAAGTTGATCCAACAAACGCGCCGCGCGTGGATAGCCAATTCTTAATCGACGTTGCAGCATGGAAGCAGAAGCACGCTGTTGTTGGCGAACAATCGAAATCGCTTTCTCCACCAAGCCATCGTCTTCATCCTCTTCTGGTTCTTTCAACAACGTTTCCCAAGGTGGTACTTCCACCGCGTCAGTATCCCAATTCTTTTGCCAATAAGCAATAATGCGTTCGATCTCTGTATCTGTGATCAATACACCCTGTGCGCGGACGGGTGTTCCCACTTCGGGGTTGAGGAAGAGCATATCTCCACGCCCGAGCAAAGATTCTGCGCCGGTGTAATCGAGAATAACGCGGCTATCTGTGCCGGATGCAACTGCAAAAGCAAGGCGTGCCGGGAAGTTCGCCTTGATCAAGCCGGTCACTACATCGGTGGATGGACGTTGGGTAGCCACAACCAAGTGAATGCCCGTAGCACGAGCCATTTGCGCCAAACGGACGAGGTTATGCTCGGTCTGATCGGGCGCAGACATCATCAAGTCGGCAAGTTCGTCGATGATGACCACAATACGTGGAAGCTGCTCCCCATCTGCAGAGCGCGAAACTTTTTTGTTATAGGAGTTCAGGTCACGGGCATGCATCGATTCGAGCAGGCGATAACGATGCTCCATTTCAACAACTACCCAACGCAACACCCCAAGGATGCGCTCTAGGTTGGTTTCTACTTTGCCATATAAATGCGGCAACCCATTGAAGCGAATCAATTCCACCATCTTGGCATCGATCATCACAATGCGCAATTCTTCAGGTGTGTTGTTCATGGCAAGGCACGCCGCAAGAGCCGTAACACATACCGATTTCCCTGAACCCGTTGAACCTGCGATCAGCAAGTGCGGCATGCGAGATAAATCTGCCATGAGCGGGTTACCAGAAACATCACGCCCTAGCGCAACAGTTAACGGAGCGCCAACTTTATAGAAGGCATCGCTCTCGAGCAAAGCTCGCATGCGGACGATTGAACTGTTGACATTTGGGACTTCGATACCGACATACGGCTTTCCCGGAACCGGCGCCTCAATACGTAGACGTTGAGCTGATAACGCCAACGCAAGATCTTTCTCCAGTGAAGCGATCTGTGCCACACGAACCTTCATCTGTTGAGCATCTTCTTCTTCGTTGCCTTTTTTGATGAAGCCCGGCTGCACGGCGAACTGCGTCACAGATGGACCCACACGATAACCGATCACGGTTGCAGGAATACCAAACTCTGAAAGGGTCTTCATGATTAAACCGGCTGTTTGGTTAATCGTGCGTTCGTCAGTACGAACGGTTGAATCCCCCATCAACACAGTGAGAGGCGGTAAATCTTCACCGCGTGGAGGCGGCTTGAGAGATTTCTCTGGCTTCTTCTCAGCAGATTTCAACTGAGTACGAAACTCAGGCGGAATAGCAGGGGCTTTCTTTTTCGGAGCAGCTGCTTCTTTCGAAACTGGCTGTTCTACAGCGATTTCTTGTGGAACTTCTGGCTCTGGCATAGAGACGATCACTGGCGCTTCGTCACCAGCAATCTTCATCAACCAAGCTTCAAGCTTTGCCCATAGACCAAACCCCGTTGCAACTGTGAGCGCCCACAAAATAAAGAGTACCAAGGTGCCAGGAATCGGTCCCATTTGCCACAACAAGCGCACAATGCCCCACCCCAAACGACCACCGTCCATGCCTGATTCGGCTCGGAAGAGGTCATTGCCTGAGAGTGTGGCAAGCAAGCCCAAAGTTAAGAGAGCGGCGAGCTCAAGAGCAAGAATCCGCCCCCAGTGTAGGGAAGCTTGTTGGCGTTGTAAAAAGGAATATCCAAGATATGCAATCCCCGCCAAGATCAAGAGACTGCCCCACCCAAACCAAGTGCGCAACACCAAAGCGATAGGCGTCAGCAAAAAGCCATCGGTCCATTCCCAAATGGCAAAAAATGCCATGACCGAAAATGCGATCAAAGACACGCCAATGGCATCGCTAACGAAACGCCCAAATTGCGTGTTAAAACGCGCCAGTCTTCCGAGCCAGTCATTGCGCGGAGAGAAATTTTCTTGAGCGTAACGCCTTGTATCGGTGGGTTTGGTCATTCCTTACTCAAGCCTCATACTAAACCCAAGGCGATGATGTGCAGGGTCGAGATGTAACACGCGCACTTGAATCGCCTGCCCATCAGACAGGAAATCCTTTAGCAGGGTGCCTTCATCATGCGGAATTTCAGAAGCATGGACCAGTCCTTCAACACCATAGGTATCAAGCCGCGCAAAAACACCATAGGACAACACACTGGTGATAGTGGCATTATGTATAGAGCCAATCGGGAATTCATTTGCAGCGTTCGTCCATGGGTTGGGAAGCATGCGCTTCAAACTCAACGCAACACGGCAACGTTCTGGCGCAAGGTCTAATACTTGCACGTCAATGGTGCTACCAAGCTTTACGAATTGCGAAGGGTGATTTACACGTCCCCAGGAAAGTTCAGAGATATGAATCAAACCTTCCACGCCGCCCAGATCTACGAACACACCAAAATCTGTAATATTCGTTACGTTTCCACTTACGCTCTGCCCCGCATGCAAAGAATGAAATAACTCTGCGCGTTTTCCAGGCTCTGTTTGAGCCGCGCGTTCTGAGAATACAACACGTCCATCTTCTGGCACACACTCAATCACCTTTAAATGCAATGTGCGACCCATATAAGGCTCAAGGTCGTTACTGCGGTCGAGGTTATCTTTACCAGCTAATTCGATCAAATGCGAGAACGGAACAAAACCAAACATCCCGCCGCCTTCTACGAGCAGACCGCCCCGGTTGTGACCAGTGACGGTAAGCTCAACAATGCGATCCTTTAAGTACAAGTCCTTGATCTGACTCCAATCGACTGTGATTTGATTTTCGTCAGAAACAGATTCCTTGCCCGCTTCTTTCTGGACCTCGGACTTGGGCGGCACCATACGCTGTGTCGGCGTCGAATACCGGCTCTCCTCTGCAAGGACCGACTCCCACCAGCCTTCGTCGATCGTTGGTTCTGCTTTGTCGTACTTGGTTTTTTCGTTCATAGCATTCTCCTTATAAATCGCCGCACCCAAAATCCCAATGCGCCCTCCTTAGACATACACCAGGATTCTTCGACGAGTTCTTCCAATAAAAAGATCATTGTTCGAGCTTACTAACTTCCATTTCAAGGATCGCTTTGGCAACCGCTTCAATCGCTACACGCTGCTTGCGGTACAAGTCCGCTTCAGACATGGCGAGCCGTGCCGCCACATCACGAACTTTACGCCCTTCGATAAATTTCATTTCAAGGATATTGTACAAGATCCATTCTGTGGTGAACTTACGATCTCCACGCGGTTTGACCTCATCCACCGCTTGCCGCAGCAAAGTCCGCAGGGCATTCGAAATATTGCCATCTTCTTTATCCGCTAATTCTTGTACAACCTGCAATTTCGTGAGCGGGTTATTCGTAAACTTGGGTCCGCCCCAGTAATGGGTCAGTGCATCTTTTACCCAATTGGCAAGGTCTGCTTCTTGGGGCAAAGGCGCCGTGAGCAGATTTGCATTTGTATCGTAGCGGCTCGCCGCACGCATACGTTGAATCATTTCCACTTGCGGCTGAATATCTGCCAACGAGCGGAAGACACGCTGTTGAAGTTGACGATCTTCCAGGGCTAATGCGGCGCGGTCTGCTAAAAGCCACAAAGACTCACGCTGGTCTTGCTCCATCGAGTCTCGTTTTCCGTTTTTCGCTACACCCAACAACCCCAATAAAGGCGGGAGTTCATCCTCGTCCATTTCGGGGCGTCTGCGAGAGTAAAGCGGAAGCACCCAATAATTCCCCCATTGAAATTCATGGCGCACATCCCCATTGATATGCTCAAGAGCTTCTGTCAGGCTCTCTTGTTCAAGTAAAGCGCGGTTTCCTGCCACCACGACCGGCAGTAAGGTTTCATCATCCAATGCTGCCACAAAAGCAGACGGAGACTGCAAATGGTCTCGTACAGCGGCAAGTACAGCTTCTAAAAATTGTTGAAGGTCACTTTGAGTTAAGAGGCGTTCTTCAATATTTTGCAACAATTCCAATTCGCCACGATCACGCCCAAAGAACAATCCACGCTCCCAAAGCGGAGCAGCAAAGGTAATTGCATGTTCTATCAAAAGAATAGATGCAACAACTGTAAAGGGAACGAACGCGCTATACGGCGTGCCAAGCAATTCACCGCCACGGCGCACAACAGTCATCAATGCCAAAGTAGCAGAGGCTGCCACAGGTCCACGCATAATCCATTTAAAGAGGCGGCTCTTGATCACACGATCTGGCCAGGAAACTCCAAAGAACGCGACGGCGTATGCCATCACAATCACCAAAGCTCCCACTAAAGCATTGATGACCGTCGCCGCCGTCCAAAAGAGGAATTGGTGTTGCGAGGCGAGGGAATAGCCAAATAAAAGGTAAGGGTATGAACCTAAAGCCGGGGCAGTAGCACCAGCCATCAGGTAGATCATGCGGCGTCTGCCTGAGCGCGTCAACATCAAAGTATAGGCGCGGTAAAAGTTAACCCCAGCCCAAACCATTGAGGCTACATAAAAGATAGTGAAGACTTCTGTCCATGCTGTGCGTTGAAGATACGGCGCGGGCTTACCATCGGGCACAATCGGACCGAGCAAATATCCGAACGCAAGCAATATGAGGAAGAGGGCAGAAATCACGTACATACCCCGCACTGCAAAACGACGCCTTCCACGCGACGGGCGACCTGCAGTTACGAGTAAGGCATCAGAAAGATGCAAATACGCGGCAGGCAAAAATGCCAACCCAAACCACTGTAAACGCATCAAAAGATCGAGCGTGCGGATCGTTACTGAATTATCTTGTAATGACTCTGCGGTAAAAACGATCACAACACAAAGCAAAATGATCGCAAATGAACGTGCCACCCTGTCGCGCAGGTTAAATGAAAGCGAATAGAGAAACAGCGAGAATGCTGTAATAGCGATCCCCGCCGTCAGAATCTGATTGATCGTTTGAAGCCCCGCCAGTAATGTTTCTGGCCAACCGTTAATCATGCAACCCTTCCAATAAAAATCGTGCAACGAGCGGCTAAAACCGCACGCTTTACTTTAATACTTTCGCAAAGTATAGAGCGACATCCTTGTTCAAGTAATACTGGTCATTATACCCGGAGAACTCAAATCCAGATTTCTGCGCCAGCCGGATCGCCGGGACGTTCTTCGACTGCACTTCAAGGATAAGGCGACGATGCGCTCGCGACTCCGCCCATGCCTGAGCAGACGCCAACAAAGCGACTGCTACGCCGCGGCGGCGATATTTCACATCAATCGCCAGATCTAGCACCCATACCGTTGATGCAGTCCCCCGCTCCAATAAGCTGATATAGCCCACAGGTTCGCCGCTCGTGATTGCTGTATACATCATTGAGCGATTTACCCAATCATCTGCCAGCGCAAAATGATTATGTGGGTACGGCACTTGAATCTCGCGCGGCAAGCGTACTTCGCGGAATGTCACAGCCACCTGCCCGGTATTGCGCCGGACTTCCAACTGCCAAACTGCGTCACTGATCATGGAATGGTCAATGCCCATCAAACGGGTCAGATCCGTAGCAACTGTTGGTCGAATTTGTAACTCAGACATGAATTGAAATTACCTTTTATTGATTTGGTATTACTTGCACAGGAACTACACATGGGGTTAGAGACTTACCTTCATTATCGATCACGACCAAGCGCAATTGATAGTCGCCAGGGGTAAGCGCGGTTGTATCCCAACGCCCAAGAGAGCCTTCTTTTACAACCGTACGACCAGCAGCAATCGTTGCCCAAGTATCACTGCCATTTGGCGAGATTTCATATTTATAGAAGCCAAAATTGGGGATATCAACCGTACCCGTCAGCTCGATAATACCTTTAATTTCACTACCAGCTTCAGGGTATGTCAACTCGATCTGCCCGGGAGTACACCCGGCTGCATTGGGCTGAGCCACCTGCGGTTGATTTGCAAACTGGGTCATTAATTCAGGCGATAGGGTGCCTGTAGGAGTAGATATAAGGTCTAAAGTAGGAGTTGCAACAAAAAAATCTGCAGGAAGCCCTGGGATCACGAATGATGCCATGAAAAACTCTACACAGAAAAAAATAACAATCATCGTCGAGACCAAGGCAGAGCGTCCAAACCGGCGTGACGAAAATTCACGCTCTAAGCTGAAAACAGCTACCTGCCACTCGCGCCATGAACGAAACAGCCAGCGAAAGGAGAAGAGCGCTCCAATCGCCAGGACAATATAAATTAACACCTCGTATTCAGCGAGGAACTTAAAGAGATTTACCATCGAACGACCCTGCCAAATTCGCGTTTATATTCCGCGAAGAATGCCTCGTACAATGGTTTCAATCTTGGGGGTGATTACACGCCCAGCTTCAATCACCTCTTCATGAGTTGTAACGGTTGAGCCATCAAGATTTGCTTTATTGCTCACGCCAGAAAGACCTAAAACGCGCATACCGCCATGACGGGCAATGATCACTTCCGGCACGGTTGACATTCCTACAGCATCTGCCCCAGCAAGGCGCAAGAAACGCAAATCAGCCGGAGATTCGAAAGAGGGTCCACTGAGACCAGCGTAAATCCCTTCGCGTAAGGTAAGGTTATTCTGTTTGGCAATATTTCGGGCAAGTTCGCAGTATTCACGGTCATACGGCTGGCTCATATCCGGGAAGCGCGGACCAATCTCATCGAGATTAGGACCCATTAATGGATTTAATCCAGACATCCCCATCAAATTCAACTGGTCAGTGATCAACATCACATCGCCAGGGACAAAGTTCTCGTTCACACCACCAGCTGCATTGGTAACGAACAGGCTGTGAACCCCAAGGCGATGCATGACACGTACAGGCAAAGTCACTTCACCCATGGTGTACCCTTCATAGTAATGAATGCGTCCCTGCATGACGATGACGGGCTTGCCTTCTAATTCGCCAATCACAAAGCGCCCAACATGTCCGTGGACAGTTGAGGTGGGGAAATTTGGCAAGTCACTGTATGGAATGTGAACCGGATTCTGGACAGAATCAGCCAACCCGTTAAGCCCTGAGCCGAGGATCATTCCAATTTCAGGTTGAATGGAAATTTTCTTTTTTACGACATTAACAATCTCGTCAATTTGAGCAAGGGAAATAAATTTCTGCATTTGCATTTACCTTATATCACCAGGATTACAAACGGCACATCCCCGTAAAGACCAGTTTGCGCAATGATTATAACAGAAATGAAATACGAAATTTTTTATCTTAAAATTAAGAAATTAGAATAAAATCGTTTCTTATGCTATCCTCTAGCAACATGAAACACCCTGCCGAGAAAAATTTTCATATCTTTGTTTCTTTGCTGCTCGAAGGCGTTGGGGCTGGGATGACTATTATCCCCGGTCATTTTGGGATTACGAAGGAAATCCTTTCGGTCATTCCGCTTGGGATTTTAGGCTTTTCTTGCTTCGTTGTAGCACTTGCGATTCAGATCCACTCTGTTTGGAATTTACCTACTCACAGCAAAATAATTGTGGATTTTATTGCCACTGCGCTACTTTTCACTGTCAGCGTTTTCCTTATAGGAAGTGGACAATATATTTCAGCAGCAGCAATGAGTATTGCTGGTATTTATCAAATTTATATACTCTTACCCATCAATCAAAAGCTAAAACAGATTGATTTTACTCATCTAACTATTTCAACCATATCATTTACAGCTGGAATCCTACTGTCGATCACCAGCGAAAAAGGCGATGCCCAACTTTTACTGGCAGCAACATTCTTAATCCTAGCCTTTGTGGGGGGGATTTCCATTGTATTGCCGTCGTTCAGGTATGGGTACCTCTTAAGCAAAATACAGGTCATTCCCTGGTTCATATTAGTATGTTTCTATATTGTTCCAATGGGTAAAGAAAACCTGATCACTCCAGTAGCAGTCGTAACTGCCTTATTATTAATTCAGTTCATGCCTTGGGATGGGCTGAGTATACCTGCAAATGACATCTTAAGCCGCCGAATGATTGTGGTCGCTTTTGTAGCTGAAATCACTCAATTAATATTTCTTAGCGCCTTGCTATTTGCATTTGACCCTGAATTTACAAATGGGCATTCATCTATCTTTTTTACGATACGCGGTTCGACATTGCTATTTTTTATCCTGTCATCTGGCTTGATCTACATCGGTGTTATGACGGTCATCATGACAACCAATGGACTGACCCAAGAGTTAAGTCGTATTGGGTTTGAAGATGAAGAAAATTCTGAAATCCTTGAAGATGCGGGAAACCCTTGGACCAGCCGACTGGAAAAATATATCAAGCCATACATTATGACTCCCGAAGGCATTCGTGGGCGTATTCAAGCCGATAAGATCAATGCGCTCACTCGTCAATCTGCATTTGATAAAAAACGCAACGCTCAATTAACTCTGCTATTGGAACTAAGTCAGCAACTTGAAAATCAGTTAGACCCACCCGTTTCTGCTCAACTCGCTGTTAACACCTTAGAACGAGCACTAAACTGTTCTCTGGTTTTGTTGTTCGTGCATGAATCTGAGAAAAAGGAATTCATGCTTTTAGCTGAAGCAGGTAGGCAAACGCACCTTGTTCCCAAAGAATACCGCCAGGATGCTTCTTTAGGTGTGCTCGGGCGGGCTTTGCGACAGAGAAAAACTCAAGTCGTTAATAACATCCAAGTTGACCCTGACTACATTCCATTTAAGAATGAGACAAATCTATCTGCTGCTGTTATCCCTCTTATTTATAACGGACACATTCACGGAGCGATCGCCCTAAGCAACGAAAAAATGAATGCGCTTGGCAGTCTTGAAATTGGCATGGCAGAAACCGTCGCAGGAGAGTTAGTGCGAGCATGGGAACGATCTAGTTATCATGACCGTCTCAGAGAACTTATTCAGACCGGTAGCCAACTTTCTTCTGTGCCAGATCCAGAGACAGCTGTTCAAGAAGTTGCACTAATTTCGAAAGAGATTGTCCAAGCCAGATTTACTTACATTTATATTCAACTTGGTCAAGAGCGGAATTTTATTCAGCATGCATCAGCGGGTCAGGCGCCGATTTTGTTTAACTCCCTTCGGGATGCAAACATTTCTGATGAACTGATCAATTTAGCTTTACATTCTTCACAGCCATTCCGCATCCGCGATATTCGCCGCTATGATAAAACATCAAAGCTTACTTTGGATAACAACAGCTTAAGAAGTTTGTTGGTAATCCCCATTCGCTGGCATTATGTCAATATCGGCGCAATCTTCGCTTTTGGAAAACAGAATGAAGTGATTTTTACAGAGAACGATGAATCGCTGGCAGAATTAATTTCCATTCAAGCAGGCGGTGCATTTGAAAGTACCTGGTTGCAACAAGAATTACGTGCCTCTTTGCGAATCACTTCACTGTTATATCGCTTGAGCAACCAGATCATTCAATCAGAAAATATAGAAGATGCTGCTTCAGATATTGCTCAAACAGCTCATAAGTTAGCCAAAAACCTAATCACAGGCATTGTTCTCTTCAATACAACTGGCGAGGTCATCGCAGAAGTTTTGGTCAATGACGGTGGAAAGGCAACGACCTCAGAACACCCCATTACCCTGATTCAAGATGCGATGAAATCTGGACAGATGATCTATGTCTCGCCAGATGAAGCAACCATTCGCACCTGCTTACCCATTCAAACCCCTATTCGTGGATATGGCGCCATCTGGATGGACACAGTGGACGACACATCCAAACCATCTGCAAACCCCAATGATCTCCAAGCCCTCGTCAACCAATCTGCCATCGCACTCGAACGCTCTCTGCTTTTGGTTGAGTCGCGCCGACAAGCTAAAGAGATCAAAGAAGCGTATGATATGCTCGAGCTTACATATGACCAAACTCTCGCCTCACTCACGGCTGCATTGGATGCCCGCGACCGCGAGACCGAAGGTCACAGCATGCGTGTTACAAAGCTTGCTGTAAAACTTGGTGAATCATTAGGCTACAATGCCAAGCAATTAAAGATTCTTGAACGCGGCTCCCTCTTGCACGACATCGGTAAGATCGGTATCAGCGATACAATTTTGCACAAACCCGGTCCACTGACAGAAAAAGAATGGGAGATCATGCGTCTCCACCCTGATATTGGGGCAAGGATCGTAGAAGGTATCCCCTTCCTTGAAGAGACCATTCCACTCATCAAGCATCACCAAGAACGGTGGGACGGCACTGGATACCCAGGCAAACTAAAAGGCACCGACATTCCAGAGCTGGCGCGCTTGTTCTCTGTTATCGATGCCTTTGATGCCTTGACGAGCAATCGTCCGTATCGTCAAAAAATATCAAAAGATGAAGCCATTGAGTATCTAAAAGAAATGTCAGGTATTCATTTCGACCGGGCAATGGTTACCTATTTCGAAACACTGCTCAATCAAAACCCTGAACTCCTTAAGTTCGACTAACTACTTAAGCACTTCACCAAACACCTTCACGGTTTTCTCAACCCCGGTGTCATCCACCCAATAATGCGTCACCAAACGGAACTGACGCGGCGCAGACCAGTCCACCATCACACCGTGTTTTTTCATCTCAGCCACGACCTGATTCTCCGTCAATTGGATGCGGTCTTCCAAGCTGAAATACACCATGTTGGATGCAGGCTCCGCCTCGAGTCTTAAGCCCTTCACCTGCTTCAAACCCTCGTACAGACTCTTCGCTCGGGCGTGATCCTGCTTAAGACGCCCCGTCATCTTCTCCAGCGACACAAGCCCCGCCGCCGCCATCACTCCAACTTGACGCATCCCCCCACCCAGCATCTTGCGCAGACGGTGCGCCTTCGCAATGAATTCCTTCGACCCTACCAACATGGATCCAATCGGCGCGACCAGTCCCTTGCTCAAACAGAACATCACCGAATCAGCCGGCGCGACGAGTTCTTTGATATCCACATTCAATGCCGCAGCCGCATTGAAAATACGGGCACCATCAATGTGAAATTTCAGTCCGTGTTCTTTAGCAAGTTGACCTACCTGCTGTGTGTAATCCACTGAAAGCACGACACCGCCACACATGTTCTGAGTATTCTCAATGCAGACCAAACGCGTAATGGTGCGGTGCGAGTCGTCGGGTTGAATCGAGGCGCGGATGTCTTCGAGGCGAAGCGTTCCATCTTTTTGATTCGGCACGGGATGAGGATAAATCCCGCCCAGTGCTGCCATCCCGCCAGCCTCATTGACATAAATGTGCGACTTATCGCCGCAGATAACTTCTTCACCCCGTGAACAATGCACAAGCAAAGCCAACAAATTGCCCATCGTACCCGAAGGAACGAACAGCGCGGACTCCTTACCAAGCATCTCGGCTGCCTTCACCTGTAATTGATTCACGGTCGGGTCGTCACCGTAGACATCATCCCCCACCTCTGCTTCAGCCATTGCCTCACGCATTTCAGGGGTGGGCTTGGTAACGGTATCAGATCGTAGATCAACAAATTCTGAGCTATTCATATCGTTTTACCTCTTCAAGGACATTCTTTAATTCTTCTGGCAACTCTGCTTCAAAAGTTCGGGGTTGTTTTTCGCCCGGCAAAATGATCTTCAACTTCGCCGCATGCAAAAAATGACGGTCAATTGTTACCGTTGGAGTTCGCTTTCCATATACCGAATCACCCACAATAGGGCAACCTAAGAACAAGCAATGCAACCGAATCTGATGGGTTCTACCCGTGTGTGGATGAAACTCTAACAGCGTGTGATTCTTGAAAGACTCAAGTGTCTTATATTCACTGACGGCTTCTCGCCCTTTCCCGGGTGAGACAATCGCCATCTTCTTGCGGTGACTTGGGTCACGTCCAATTGCGGCTTCTACACGCCCGGCAGGTGTAGGCGGTTTGCCATCCACCAGTGCAAGGTAAGTCTTCTCCACTTTACGCAAGCGGAACTGGTCTTGCAGCCAGTTATGAGCCCGCTCATTCTTCGCAAGAATAATCAAGCCCGATGTCTCTTTATCCAAACGATGCACCAAACCAGGGCGTTCTTCACCGCCAATGCCCTCGAGGTCTGGGTCGTACCCCAACACCGCATTGACCAACGTCCCCGAATAATGCCCCGCCGCCGGGTGAACAACCATCCCTGCCGGTTTATTCACCACGATCAAATCGTCATTTTCAAACACAATATCGAGCGGAATATCCTCCGCCACAAGCCCACTGGGCACCGGCGGTGGGACGCGCACCTCAATGTCGTCGCCATCTTCGATCACCTGTCCCGCCTTCTTGGCAGGCACGCCATTGATCAAGACAAACCCATCAATGATTAAACCCTGAATGCGGGCACGCGAAAATTCAGGCAGGCAGGAAACGAGATATTTATCCAGCCGATCTGGATTCTGTTCATCGTAGTGGAAAGTTTCAATTCGATCGGTCATGCGCTCTCATCCTTATGCTCAGCTTCAGGCGTTGACGATTTTCGTTCATGCAGCCAAGATAATAGCAACAACAAAACCACACTCACATTGATGCTGGCATCTGCGATGTTAAAAATGTAGAAAGAGCCTACAGAAATAAAATCCGTTACCGCACCGATCGTGAGGCGGTCGATCAAGTTTCCAACGGCACCACCCAAATACATGCCAGCCGCCACCCACATCCAATTACTGGGGTGCTCCATGTGTGATACATAATAAACAATCGCCGCAACGATCACAGTGGTCAAGATGATAAATACGGTATTTCCACCTTGAAACATCCCAAACGAAACACCACGGTTCTGAATATGAAATAATCGCGCATACGGCGAAAGCCAATCCATCGATTCGGGCAACCAGGAGGTGTTAAGCGGCACAGATTGAATAACCAGCCACTTTGTCCACTGGTCAAGGGCAATGATTACTATCGCCACAACAAAAAAGATAAAAAAACGCCTGCTGCGAGGCTGCGTTTTTTCCTGTACACTCATTTCTTCAATCATCAAACTACGAACCTTCTTTCATTGTTTCCGGCATTGGCTCAGATGCTGCCTGAGTTGCCTTTAGTTTCTCTTCTCGTTCCTTAAGCCATACTCCCAACAATAAAACCGCCACGCCCACCGAAATGGATGCATCTGCAATATTGAAAACCGGGAATGTCCAGATCGAAATAAAATCTGTAACTTTTTGCATGATCAAACGGTCAATCAAATTTCCAACTGCGCCGCCCAACTGCAACCCCATTGCCAACTTCAACGTCCAATCATCGGCATCAACACTTGGAAAGTAATAAAGAATGGCACCAATCACAATAAATGCCAATACTGTGAAAATCAAATTTCCGTTTTGGAACATGCCAAACGCCGCCCCGCTGTTATACCAATGCACAATGCGCGCATAAGGGCTCAGCCAACTCAACCATTCAGGCAACCACTGCCCGCTGTATTCAATATTTGTACGTACCAACCACTTGGTCCATTGATCGAGCGCCACAGAAACACCAGCCACGCCGAACAACATCAAATAATCTCTCAACTTGGAATTCAACTCTCACCTCAAAACAAAAAGTGCGCTTATTGTACCCCACCCACAAATACCCTCGGCACGCGCGCACTGATGTTGGTCATCACTTCATATTCGTTCGTGCCCGCCCAATCTGCCAGTTCTTCTGGCGCAATCCCGTTGCCAAGCAAAGTCACCTCATCCCCCACAGTCACTTCATCACTGCCAGCATCCACCATGAACTGATCCATGCAAATGCGCCCCACTTGCGAATACGATTTATTGTTGATGAGAACACGTCCTTGATTCGTCATGCGGCGGAAGTATCCATCGGCATACCCGCACGGGACAGTAACCACGCGCTTCGGACTCCCTTCAACCTGCCACAACGACCCATAGCTGACAGCCGCTCCCGGCTGTGTGACCTTGCTATACGCCACTCGTGATTTCCAAGTGAGCGCTGGTTTCACATCAATGGTCCTAGGGATATCCCGCCCGGGATACACTCCATAAAATAAAACACCGGGTCGCACCATGTCCAAATGGGCTTCGGGCAAGTTCAAAATGCCGCCAGAGTTGCATACATGCCGAATTGCCGGAATTGGCAAAGAATGTTTTTCATAAAGATAAAGCACTTCTTGAAACCGCTCCATTTGTTGCTGACCAGTCACAACGTGGCTTGGCAAACCATCCAACTCCATTAATTCAGAGTTTGCCAAGTGAGTATAAATTCCCTCTATACTCAAGTGGCTATACGCAGACGACCTTATAATGAACTCTTCCGCTTCATAGTGATGCACACCCACACGTTCCATGCCTGTATCGATCTTTAAATGGACAGTGAGTCGCTTACGGGTAGACGCGGAGCGTGCCAACTGGTCAGCAGCCAACAACAAGTCTAAGGATGAAGCGGTAAGGGTTAAGTCATGTTCAAGGAACAATGGCAACTGCTCGACCAACGTCCCACCGGCAACGAGAATCGGTTTCTTGATTCCCATTTGACGAAGTTGAATCGCCTCTTCTACCAAAGCCACGCCGAGCATATCGACATATGGTTCGATGAATGGCGCAACCCCTTCAATGCCATGACCATAGGCATTGGCTTTAACCATCGGCATGACTTTCGTGCTGCCAACATGCACACGAATGGCTTCAATATTTTTTTTGAGCTGGTCGAGATTAACTTCAAGATATGTAGGGCGCATATTATTTCGGATACCAGTGATATTCCACATCGGGTTCAGATTCGGGTGGCGGGCTGACGCCAAACTTGGTGGCAACAAAGTCATTCTTTTCATAGAACGGGCGCGACATTTTATTGGCTTGATCGGTCTTCAACCATAAATGTTCAGGGGATAATGTACGGGCATGGTCGAGCAAGGCTTTGCCAATACCGCGCCTATGAAACTTTGGGTCAACATAAAGGCGGTCAATGTAGTCGCCTTGTATTCCAATAAAACCAACCAGGTTGCCATCAAGTTCATAGACCCACATTTGGTTCTCAGCAACGACGGTTTTAAAATATTCACGGGCTCCGGTAAATTCATACCCCATACGCTGAACAAGTTCTGGTTCGGCAGCTTGAACTCCGGCAAACCAAAACCGGGCAACGGTTTCAAAATCTTCTTCGCGATATGGGCGGATCATGTTTCTCCTAAAAAATAAAGCGGATGGTTGTTAACCATCCGCTTTATTTTACTTCAAGCACTTTTAGGGTTAGCTCAGCGCCCCAATGATAGCGCCCATTACCACAAAGGTAATGAGGTGATTCCCTTGTTCTAGGACCCAAGCCTTTAAGCGATCTGCAAACAACTTGTTCGTAAGGCTGGAGGAAGCGACAAAGCCAAGCCAAATCAGAAAACCCGTCAGCGCCCCTGAAACAAGAGTAGCACCACCAGACATACTTCCCATGGCATGTACCATCATCGACATGAATACAGCTTGGACTAGGGCAGCAAAAATCACCCCACCCCACACCACTGCCATGCCGAGAGATGCGCCAGGGGTATCTGAGCTGCCACCCATCGTCGGTTCGCCGGTCTTTCCGACGGCTTTCCACCAAGCAGGGAAAAAGGTTTTGGGACCAAACCATACTCCGCCAATAACCATGCTTGCCACAACACATAAAACCACTGCCAACCAATTAATAGAACTGAAATCCATTTTCTTTCTCCTTTGGACAAAAATTTGTACTTTTATTATAATAGAAAACTTGTTCTAATTAAATTAAGGAATTTTTTCACATAGCCTATTCCCCATTAAAAGCAAAAAGGAGAAGTTTTGCCAACTTCTCCTTTTTGCTCGTATGTACAAGTTTATTACTTAGATCTTGCCAGCCACGTAATCCAAGACATCGATCTTGGTGAGAATTCCAACCGGTCTGCTATTCTCCACTACGATTAGAGCATACCCAGCCGTAAGGGAAGGCATCGCATCCTCAAGTGGGGTTTCGGGTGGGAAGACCGCACCTGCATTTTGGACCAATGGGTCAATCTTTTCTTCGTTGCTGTGCTCATGTTTTTCAAGCATGTGATTGAGTAAATCCACTTCTTCGATCAAACCGACCAAGGCACCATCTGCACCTACAACTGGCATCTGGGAGACAGCATTTTGATGCATCACGGTTACAACCTTCTTAATGGAGTCGCCTAATGTCGCGGTGATCAATGCCTTGTTCGGTTTCGCGATCAACAGGTCACCGAGAGCCGTTTCACCGAATTCCATAGAGAGGAAGCCAAACTCACGCATCCACTTATCATCGTAAAACTTGGAGAGATAGCGCGAACCTGAATCCGGCAAGATGACCACGGGCAAACGTCCCGGCGGAAGTTTGCGGCAATATTTGATGGCACCCGCAATGGCAGAGCCTGAAGAGCCGCCGGCGAAAATACCTTCTTGCCGAACCAAAGCACGCGCCCACAAGAAGGACTCACGGTCGCCAGCACGCTCAATCGCATCCACATACTTAATGTCCATGGTAGATGGCAGGAAATCTTCACCGATGCCTTCTACTTTATATGTCTTTGGGTAAGCTCCCGAAGGGATCACGCCATTGTTCTGCCAAATTTCAGTCAGAATCGAGCCTTCGATATCAATACCTACAATCGTGATATTTGGATTCTTCGCTTTGAGGTAACGTCCTACGCCTGTGATCGTTCCGCCCGTGCCAATACCAATGATGACATCGGTCACTTTGCCATCGGTCTGCTCCCAAATTTCTGGTCCAGTGCTTAGCTCATGAGTTTTGGGGTTGTCGGGGTTGTGATATTGATTCGCTAAAATTGCATTAGGCGTTTCACGAGCAAACTTCTTTGCGACTTCATAATAAGAACGCGGGTCATCAGGTCCAACTGCGGTGGGAGTAATAACAACTTTTGCCCCATAAGCACGCAATAATAAAATCTTTTCATTGCTCATTTTATCTGGCATCACGAAGATGGTCTTATAGCCCTTCAATGCTGCCGCGATCGCAAGACCTACCCCCGTATTCCCAGAGGTCGCTTCGACGATGGTGCCGCCTGGTTTGATCTCTCCACGTTTTTCTGCTTGTTCAATAATATTCGCCCCTACTCTATCTTTGACCGACCCGCCCGGATTCATAAACTCCAGTTTTGCATAAAGCGGAACGGGCAAGTCTTTTCCGATTCGTTCCAGTTTCACAAGCGGGGTATTTCCCATCGCTCCGAGTACATTGTTGAATACACGTTTCTCTTTGGATTCTGGCAATCCTGTCGTCATTCTCTCTCCTTTGGTTTTGGGGGAATTCTAGTCAACTTACTCATCCATATTATAAACCGAGGGTACACCAAAACAAAAGCGGTTGCCTTTTCAGACAACCGCTTGGCTTGCAACTGGAATTTTATTGAACCGAGTAGTTTAAGGTGGTGTTCAACGTACCGTTGAAATACACTTCCACCTTATACGTACCGACTGGCCAACCATCGGTAGGTGGGTCAAAGTAGAAGTACACCAAGGTGATGTTGTCCTGATCTACATCAATAGCAGCTTCACCCACAAAGAAATTGGGATCGTAACCATCTACCTGATCCACATACAAGCGGGCAGTTACATTGTTTCCAATCACACCATTGGCAAGATCACCGACAACATAAATGGTGTCAAAAGACCCGAATGTAGTAGAGGGCTGGGTACCATCCTGGTCTGTTGCCGTACGGACGTTTGAGAAAGTGGGTTCGCCGGCGGCGCAGGCGAGCTGAACAGCAACCAACATAATTGCAGCCAGCAAGATCGATAGTTTCTTCGCTTTCATTTTGGCATTCTCCTCATAATATAAATGTAGGCAGGTAGCCCCGCCAAGTGTCGCCATTATACCTAAACTATTACGAACATCCCTCCCCTAAATGGGCTATTCAATCTCAATATACAGCCGCTTATTGATGGCACCCTTACTTTTATATTCAACAACTTTGATCGTGCCAACCTCTGATGTATTTGCCACATGGGTTCCACCGTCGGCTTGCAGGTCTAAGCCAATGATCTCGACGGTTCGAACCTGCTGGATACCTTCAGGAAGGAGATTAATCTTGGTGCGGATCAGATCGGGGATTTGGAACGCCTCTTCCCTCGGGAGGATCTTGACTCTGATCTCATGGTTTTTCTTCACCTCAACATTGACCGCCGCCTCAATCTCACGGACGAGTTCTGCGCGCATGGTCTCAAACTCAAAGTCCATGCGCCCTTTGAGCGGGTCCATGTCGCCGCCGGTGACTTTGGCGCCGTAATCACGGAAGACCGTTCCGCATAGGATGTGCAGAGCGGTATGAGTGCGCATCAACTGATGTCGCCGCACCCAGTCCAAGATCCCGAGAGAGGCGGAGCCAGGTGCAGGTAGTGGCTCAGTCCCGCCGAGAAAGTGGAGGACGTCATCTCCTTGTTTCTTTACTTTTTCTACGGGATATTTCACACCGTTGGCTTCAAGGGTGCCAAAATCACACGGTTGCCCGCCCCCACCAGGGTAAAAAGCGGAGCGATCAAGGATGACGGCACGAGTTTCAGCGTCAACAGATGTGGTGATGGCTGAAAACTCTTTGAGGTAGGCATCGGTTTGGTAGAGAAGTTCGGTCATAGGTCAATTATACAGGATGGGTCGAATTGGTCAGACAAAATTAGGATTGGATTAGAGGGCGATACACCCGCTTGACTTTGGTCTTTCATATATTGTATAGTATTCTGCGGAACGAAAAAAGGCACCGCCACCACGGCTGTGTCTTTTCTTTGCGATAATCCCATTTTTATATACATTTCACCGTGAGGAGAAGCAATGATCAAAGTTAGTGGTCTCACAAAAGACTATGGGTCACGTCGCGCCATCCACAATCTAAGTTTTGACGCCCAACAGGGCGAGATTGTGGGTTTTTTGGGTCCCAATGGCGCCGGGAAAACCACCACAATGCGCATCCTGACCGGTTACATGCCGCCTACTGATGGCGAAGCGATCGTAGCTGGTTATGATGTGGTGGAAGAATCGTTGGAAGTACGCAAGCGTGTCGGCTATTTGCCAGAATCTGTACCGCTGTACTACGACATGGTCGTTTCTGAATATTTGAAGTATATGGGCGAACTTCGCCGCATTCCAAATGTAGATGACCGTGTAGATGAAGTCTTGGATATGGTTGGCTTGATCGATCGTGCAGATGGCTATATTGGCAACCTCTCTAAGGGTATGAAGCAGCGTGTGGGCTTGGCTCAAGCGCTTTTGCATCGTCCTGAGGTACTGATCCTCGATGAGCCGACAATTGGCTTGGATCCCGGGCAGGTTGTAGAAGTGCGCGAATTGATTCGTGAGATCGGTAAAGAGCGCACGGTGCTCCTCTCCACTCACCTTTTGAATGAAGCTCAAAACCTCTGCGATCGTGTTTTGATCATCAACAAAGGCAAGATCGTTGCAGAAGATACCACTGAAAACTTACAGGCTCGCTTGCTTGGTGCAGAGCGGGTTGTCATCCGCGTACGTGGTGAGTCTGAAGACCTCGCCGCCTCGATCAAGAGCGTTAAGGGCGTGCGCAAAGTGGAAGCCAAGGACGACGGCGCTGTGGAATTCGAGTTCGCTTCGGGTAAAGATATGCGACCCGAAGTTGCTAAACAGGTCATCAAAGATGGCTACGACCTTCTGGAACTCCGCCCGTTGGGCATGAGCCTCGAAGAAATCTTCCTTGAACTCACTGGAAACGAAGGGAAGAAATAATCCCATGAACAATATTTGGACCATCGCAAAACGCGAATACAACAACTACTTTAATGGACCGCTCGCTTACGTTGTGATGCTGGCGATCCTTTTGCCGCTTGGCATTTACTTCAGTTTGATCCTTTTCTACAGCAGCCAACAAGGGCTATATGGTGGCGCAGCCGCCCCCGATATCACCCCCGTCAACGGGTTGTTTGCTTTCCTTATGATCTTCCTCAGCCCGGCGTTGACCATGCGCTTGCTCTCTGATGAAGCCCGTATGGGAACCCTGGAATTGCTATTGACTGCTCCCGTCCGCGACAGTGAACTCGTGGTCGGCAAGTGGTTGGGCGCCATGCTCTTCATTCTCACATTACTTGGCACTACCTTGATCTATCCGCTCGTGCTGAACAACTTTGTTGACCCCGGCATCGACTGGATGGTTGTGCTTTCATCGTATATTGGCTTGATCCTGCTTTGCGGCACCATGTTGGCTTTGGGTGTTGGCATCTCTGCCATTTTCACCAACCAGTTCGCTGCCTTCTTTGTCACTCTAGGCTTGATCTTCTTCCTGTACTTTATGATCGGTCTGCCTGCAGGACTCCTGCCTCAGAGCGGCGAAATCTTTAATTACTTGAGCATCCAAAACCACTTTGACCAAATGAATTCCGGCACACTCACACTGGGCGGCATTGTTTACAACTTAAGCCTGACAGTGTTCGGTCTCTTCGCCGGTTTTACCGCAATTGAAACTCGGAGATGGCGATAATGGCTGGGAAAAAGAAAAATCCAAACGCAAAATACGCAGTAATCGCACTAGTCGTTTCTCTGGTTGCATGTATTTCGACCGGTCTGATCGGCTCAGCGAACCTGCTTTCTAATATCGGCATGTTCCCGCTCTCTGAAGAAATTCAGGGCGGCGTGACCATTGCTTTGCAAGTCAGCCTTGGCGTGTTGATCATTGCCCTCGCAGTAGCCGCCATTTTGAACCCAGACCCCGTCCGCCGCTTCTTTACCGGACGCCAAGCTCGCTACGGTTCAAATTCCCTGATCCTCACGATTGCGATGATCGGCATCCTCGTTGCTGGCAACTACATTATCTTCAACAACACAGATTTGCTTGGCTCTCCGTACGATTTCACTGAAGATAAGAGCAACACCCTCGCGCCAGAAACCCTTCAAATTCTTGCTGAATTAAAAGAACCTGTTGTCGCAACAGGCTTCTTCGCCACAAATTCCAGCACAACCAGTGCAGAAGATGTGCTCAAGAAATTCAAGGATAACAGCGATGGCAAGTTCAGCTATAACTTTGTCAACCCAGATGTAGACCCAGTTGCTGCCCGTGAAGCAGGTATTACTGGCGATGGCAAGATTATGCTGCAAATGGGCGATACAAAAGAAATCGCGACCTTTGCTACAGAAGACGAACTTGCACGCACATTATTGCGCCTCATAAGCCCAGGCTCCCGCACGGTCTATTTCTTGCAAGGGCATGGTGAAATTAGCCTCGAAACCGGCAATGAATTAGCATATAGCGTTGTAAAAAGCACACTCGAAGCGAAGAATTACACCGTTAACACTCTAAATCTGTTAACCTCCCGTGAGATCCCTGCTGACGCTCTGGCAATCGTCATTGCGGGTCCGCAAAAGCCCGTCAGTGCTGAAGAAGTCGCTTTGCTGAAGGCGTATGTGGATAAGGGCGGTTCTTTGGTCGTACTCGAAGACCCCATATTCTTCACTGAGTTCGGCGATGCAGCTGACCCCCTGGCAGATTACCTCGTCAAGGACTGGGGTATCGTTCTCAATAATGATGTCGTGATCGATGGCGTCAACCAGCAGAATCCGTTGGCGGCGATTTCCTCTTTATATAATCCTGAGCACCCCATCACACAAAACCTCACTGAAAATCTTTTCGTGATCATGCCGCAAGCTCGCAGCATCAGCGTCTCAGGTGAAAAGGAAAATATCACCCAGACCTGGCTGATTAGCACCACAGAAAACTCTTGGGGCGAAACATCTCCATTGGTACAGAATGAGAATCCTCAATTTGATGCAACGACCGATGTACAAGGTCCTTTGTATCTGGCTCTAGCTGCCGAGAACTCGGCAACGACCGGTCGCGTGGTTGTCTTTGGTAACTCACTCTTCGCCATTGATGGAAATTTCGATGTGTATGGCAATGGCAACTTCTTTGTCAACTCTGTAGACTGGGCTGCCGAACAGGAAGACCTTCTCAACCTGACCACACGCCAGCGTACGGAACGCATCTTTACACCTCCGGTTGAAACCTGGCGCTTCCTCATCCTTGTCCTTGTGATCGTGATCATCATCCCCGGTATGGTCGTATTCTTTGGCGTATCTGCGTGGCTTACACGCCGTAAACGAGGTTAGTAATTTATGGCTACAAAAACCACCAAAACAACCAAGTCTACCAAGGCAGCCAGGGCGAGTAAGCCGCGTGCGCCTCGCACACAGTCCACGCCAAAGGTGTCCAAACCCACCGTCCGCACTGGGACATGGGTAGCTGTGCTCGTTTTTATTGCCGTCATTGCAACATTGCTCTACATGAACCGCAAGGCAGAAACCGAAGCTACAGCTACCGAAACCCCGGCAGCAGAAGAAGCGTTTATCTTCCCGAACGATAGCATTGTCACCAGCCTTGAAGTGAAGCCTGCTGAAGGCACCACGGTCAAGGTTGAGCGAAACGAAGATAAGACCTGGGTGTTATCCTTGCCTGAAAAAGCAGAAGCAGATCAGGCTGCGTCTGAAGCGGCAGCAACTCAAATCGGCGCACTGAGCATCGTCACCTCGATCGAAGGCAACAAAGATCCATCCATCTTTGGGTTAGATGCCCCGGTTTACACCATTACTGTCACTTTTGAAGATGGTAAAAAGGGCACCCTTGAGATCGGCGATACCACCCCAACTTCAACCGGCTACTACGTACGGTTGGATAAGGATAAAGTGTATGTGGTCTCAATGGAAGGAATTGACGCTCTCACCAGTCTGACCGCTGTTCCGCCCTATTTGAACACACCTACGCCTGTTCCTACAGCAACATCCACGCCTCTCCCGACCGAGGCACCTGTTACAACAACCGAAGCTACTCCTACCCCCTAAGTTTTTACGGGTCGGGGAATCTGTTTGAAAATTGAAGCAGATTTCCCGACCCGATTCCTCCAAAAAGTAATACAAAATCATTGCAAGGCATCTGATAAGCCGAACGCTATTGCTTTTCGGTTCAAAAGCGTGTATTCTGAAATGTAAGACAAATATTTGTTGAAAGTTGGATGATGTGAATGGATGTAGATAAGATACTAATTAGCGAAGATGATGAAGAAGAGTATTCTGCTATAGCGCGTTTGATCGAACTGGGGCGGCAAAAATCTTTTGTAACTCTCGACGACATATTGCACTTCTTTCCCGAAGCGGAACAAGATGTAGAACAGCTTGAAGAAGCGTTCTCTGCGCTTTTAAGCGCCGGTATCCCCTTCGTGGAAGAAAGCATGACCCCCGAACCCACCGAAGACGAATTGGTGGCTGTAGAAGAGAGTGGCGAAGCCGAACCCGAACCCGATCTCGCGCTGGATGACTACCTTGCAAATATCGACACCGACGACACCATTGGTCTATACCTCAAAGAGGTCAGCCGTGTGCCGTTGCTTACTGCTACAGAAGAAGTTCAGCTTGCCCAGCGCATCGAACGTGGACGTTCTGCCCGCGAAGAGCTCGCGCATGGCTCTGTATCCCCCAAGCGCCGCCTAGAGCTCCGCCGCTTCATTGAAGATGGTTGGGCTGCCCGTGAACACCTTATCACCGCGAACTCCCGCCTCGTGATCTCCGTCGCCAAGAAGTATATGGGGCGCGGCGTACCCTTCCTTGACTTGATCCAGGAAGGCAATATCGGCTTGATCCGCGCGACCAAGAAGTTTGATTACCGCCGTGGTCACAAATTCTCGACTTATGCCACCTGGTGGATCCGTCAGGCTGTGACCCGTGCCATCGCCGATCAGGGACGCACTATCCGCGTTCCAGTTCACATGGGCGACCAGATCAACAAACTCCTGCGAGTTCAACACCAGTTGACTCAGCGCCTCGGGCGTGAACCGAGCGTGGAAGAACTCGCCGAAGCCTTGGATGTGCCTCCCAAGAAAGTGGAGAACATGATCCAGGTCGCGCGTCGCCCGCTTTCGCTGGAAACCCCGACGGATGACGAAGAAGACTCGGTGCTTGGCGACTTCATCGAAGACGATGAAGCTCCCCCTCCTGATGACACCGCCACCTATAATCTGCTCCGCGAACACCTCGGCGAAGTGTTGAATGGTCTGCCCCCGCGTGAAGTCCGCATTTTGCAGCTCCGCTACGGCTTGCTCGATGGTCAGGCCTACACCCTCGAAGAAGTAGGACGCAAAATGGGCGTCACCCGCGAACGTGTCCGCCAAATCGAAGCACAAGCGCTCAGCCGCTTGCGCCACCCCTCAATCCGCAGAAAATTGCGCGATTATTTGGGTGAGTAATTTTTTATACTAAAATAAGACCATCCTATAAAAGGATGGTCTTATTTTATATATCTAATATGAACAAAAACTTTTCGAACTTTCCCTCTGTTAACTATATTTTTGTACTTCAAATAGCCGGCATATTGTCTTTATCTATAATTTATGTAGCACAGTGGATATCTATGATTACAACTCCTAGTTTACGGACAGGAACAGATTTCATCGCATTTTACGCTGGTGGAATGGCTGCGAAAACATATGGTTTTTCAAACTCATATAAAATCGAATTACAACAATCCGTTCAGGAGCAACTGCTTGGCTTTACTCTCGCTGAGGGGCAAACACTGTTGTACAACCACATACCGTACCTACTTCCCATTCTCTCAGTTGTTGTTTCAGAAAATTATGTCGCGTCTTTTTTAAGATGGACATTCCTCATGTTAGCTGCCTATATTGCAGGAATCGTAATATTTCTTAGAGCTGCAAGAAATGGATTAAGTCCAGCTCTTTTAATAGGCAGTTTGTTATTTTTCCCATTTTTCCAAAGTATTCTTTTGGGGCAGGATACAGCCCTATTATTTCTTGGGGTAACTCTTTGGTATGCTGGTATGAAAAGAGAAAATGATTGGAATGCAGTAATAGGGTTGGCATTAACTACTGTCCGCCCACATATTTGCCTTGCACTAATGATTCCTTTTATTCTCTCCCATCGAAGCGCAGTATGGAAATTTATTGTAGCAGCAGGTGCCTTGACATTATTTAGCATGATCTTAATTGGTAAAGATGGCATCTTTGACTTTATACATATTCTTCAGATTAGTGCAGGCGGAACATGGTATGGTATGAAGGAGTCTGCCATGTTCAACTTAATTGGTATGCTTCTTCGTATTTTCCCTAGCGCAAGAGTAGAATTGATTCGCGAAGTTAGATGGATTGGATATGCAATCGGAATTTTACTTACAACAGTCACATGGTACAAATATAGATTGGGACTATCAGCAAAGCTTAGTGTAGCGATAATTCTCGCGTTATTTTTCGCTCCACATTTACATTACCACGATCTGACTCTACTTATAATTCCGCTTGTTTTATTAACAGTAAAAGATGGTCGCACATCCTTAATACCCTTGGGCGTTTCTTTTTTATTACTACTGCTTAATTCTCTATTTTATGTTCTTCCATATCTTTTGTATGTTAACTTAACCTGGAAGGCACTCAAAGTGAGAAACAATTCCTCATGACACATAAAATATTGATGTGCAAAATTCAGAGAAAGCTAATATCAAAAAGACAAAAGCTCAATGAGGATATATGGAAATAAAAACGGGACGTTTATCTAGGTTTGGAGATTTTTTTAATAAATTTCCATTCCCGCTGTTGGTTTTTGTCATAATAGTTCCTACAATATGGGGATGGATGTATCTAGTGCGAAGGTTAATTCCAATCGATACCTCGCCAAATCAGACTTTGCGTCCATACATGGGCGTAAAGCCCGAAGCACTCCCCTGGCTTGAGATTTGGCAACGTTGGGATACTCTCCACTATCAAGCCATTGCAGAACATGGCTATAGTGCTTTTGCCACATCTCTATTTACTCCACCTTTATATCCGCTCTTAATGAAGCTTACAAGTTTCATCTTCAATAACAATACTTTGCTTGGTGGGCTAGTTGTATCCATTTTATTTTGCGCCGCATCGTTTATAGCTTTTTATGAATTTGCAAAATTTGAAATGCTAGATAAAGTGCTTGCACAAAGAGCATTAATTTATTTTGCCATATTTCCAACTATTTTCTTTCTTTTTGCACCATATACAGAATCTATATTTACACTTGGAAGTATTATGTGTTTGCTCAATTTACGAAAATCACGTTGGCTTTCTGCGGGTATTTGGGGTGCACTAGCAGCAAGCGCTCGCCTTACAGGAGCGGTTATTTTTATTCCAGCACTATGGTCAATGTGGGAAAACTGGAAAAATAGTGGTCAATTATCAGCCTGGGTTAGTCCTTTCCTGATCGGGATAGCATCTCTGATATTTCCTTTATATTCCTGGCTGGGACTAGGCAAGTCAGTTTTTTCCCCATTTGAAGCACAAAGCCAACGGTTTCACGGAGGTTTTACCCTTCCGGGAATTAACATTATTAAAGCCATACAACAAGCCGCACTGGGGCACTTCCCAATTACTAATACCTTGGATGTTCTATTCTTAATTATATTTTTAGTACTAGGGGTAACTGTTTGGAAGCAATTGCCCCGTGTTTATGGAATTTATTATTTTACATTCATGGCACTATATCTAACCCGTATTGCAGATACATATCCACTTCTAAGTATGGCACGGTATGTATTAGCCCTCTTTCCCGCCTTTTTAGTATTAGCACAATACGGAAAAAACCCAACTTTAAACCGAATTATAGTGTATGGGTCTATTCTTGGCTTACTTTTTCTTTCTGCGCAATTCACTCTTTGGGGATGGGTTGGATAAAAATGGACAAAAAAAACATTTTCTTTCAACGCCTGCTAGTATTTACATCTATTATGTTGATATTCATTGTTTTTACGCGCCCACCTATAGATGCAGACGTATGGTGGCACCTTCGCGCAGGGCAGACCATGATAGAACAAAAGCATATTCTTCTTGAAGATATTTACAGTTACACCCGCAGTGGTGAGACTTGGGTAAATGCTTTTTGGGTCTCAGAAGTAGTGTTATATATTTTTTACTCAATTGGCGGGTATTTCGGGCTTACATTGTTTGTATCGCTTATTGGAGCAGCCACATTTCATTTATTATCGAGACGCAGTAACGGAAACCCTTTCACAAACGGGCTAGCTTTAATTTTATGCGCTCTTGCAGCCGCTCCTATTTGGGGTCCGCGCCCACAGATCATTTCTTTTTTCATTATTGCTTTACTAGACTTGTGGCTTTCCTCTAAACGCCCCCATTGGTGGCTGCCAATCCTTTTTGCAATATGGGCAAATATCCATGGAGGCTGGATCTGGGGATTCCTTCTTATAGCTGCCCATATTACAGGAAATGTCATCACTGCTGTAACCGAACCAGAAGAAAGATCTATTATTTGGAAAGAAACACGCAGCCTCATTTTCTGGACAGTAATATCATCACTCGCCATTGCCGTAAACCCCAACGGCATCAGCCTATGGAAACTTCCCTTTCAGCAAGTGGATGTTTCCATGCAAATTCAAGAGTGGCTTTCGCCTGATTTCCATCGCATAGACTTTCATCCATTTCTGTGGGTGCTATTTCTGTTATTACTCTTATCACCATTTGCACCAAAACGCCCTGCTTGGGGGCAAATCATTAAAGTTCTTGGGTTTTCTTATCTTACATTTGTTGCCCAACGAAATATTGCCGTTGCGGCCATCGTCGCTTCCCCATTATTAGCAGATTGGATGAATAGCGCCTTACAAAGATTTACAACAGAAAAAAAACTTACCTCTCAGTCCAACCTACCAATATCAATTCGAGTAATTCTCAACACAGTACTAATTATTTCTCTATTCGCAGCATCGCTTGGAAATGTATATCTATCTTCACTCCCAGAAAAAGTAGACAAGAATTACCCAGTTGAGGCTACAGAGTGGATCAAGTTAAATCATCCACAGGGAAAACTTTTTAACTCTTACAACTGGGGTGGTTATCTACTGTGGACCCTACCCGAATATCCTGTATTTATCGATGGAAGGGCAGATTTGTATGGAAATGAGTTACTTGCACAATGGCAAGATGTTATAAACGCAAGAGAAAACGCTGAAGCAATTCTAGACGATTGGCGGGTAAATATTATTTTTGTCGAACCCTATTGGGATATAGTCCCCGTTCTGAAAGACAAAGGCTGGACAGTAGCCTACGAAGATGCGATGTCGATCATCCTTATCCGTCCATAAAAATAACAGGGCGAGCCAAATTTTATCGGCTCGCCCTGTTTTCATAATCGGGATTTAGACTACAACACTGAATCCAAGATCAGTGCCAGAAAAATAAACGCCAAATACATACTCGACCAACGATACATCATCCAAGCGACCTTATTTCCGCCTTCTCGGAACACTTTCCATGCGGCATAAAATAGGAAAGCACCCAAGACAATCGCAGAAATGAGGTAAATCATTCCAGCTAAATTAAAGATGGGGAGCAAAAGAGTTACAACGATCAACTCAACCGTATAAATCAGAATCTGTTTACGAGTCTTTTCTTCACCTTCCACAACAGGGAGCATGGGCACGCCCGCACGGGCATAATCATTCTTGCGGACAATTGCCAACGCCCAAAAGTGCGGAGGAGTCCACATGAAGATAATGGCAAAAAGAATCCATGCTGCGAGGCTCAGGTTGCCAGTAGCAGCCGCCCAACCGACCATTGGCGGAATTGCCCCTGCCCCACCACCGATCACGATATTTTGAACCGTGGCTTTCTTCAGCCAAACGCTGTAGAAGAATACATAGTAAAAAATTCCTGCCAAGGAAAGCATAGCCGCTAGCAAATTTACAAAGCCAGCCATCACATAATAGCTTAATAAACAAAGCGCCAACCCATAGGAAAGGCCTTCCGCTGCGGTCAAACGACCATCCGCCAGCGGACGTTTGGATGTGCGTTGCATATTTTTATCGAGTTCACGGTCAATGTATTGGTTCAAGGCGCTCGAACCCGCTGCAGCCAAGGCACCACCAAACAAGGTCCAGAATGTGAGCGAGGCAGAGGGCCATGCTTTGCCGCCAGCTACCAAGCCCCCATAGGTTGTGACCAAAAGCAATAACACAATGATAGGCTTAGACAAAATAAAAAAGTCTTTTATGCGTTGACGCCAATCAAATTGATAATCTGCTACGCCATCTTTTTCAAGCGTGCCAGACACAAAAACAAGCATTGTCAACGAAATCCAAAGCCCAATCGCTGTAAGTGTATGAAGTACCACAATATGAGTTGGGTATTGACGCGTCACTTCAATCGCACCAACAAATGCTTGCCCGACAAACATAACACCTGTGATCGTTGTCAGTGGCAATAATATGGCATGATGTCGTTGTTCACGCCAAGCCTTTCGCCACACAATGAACATCACAATAGAAGCCAGCCCCACCAAGCCCAAATGCATTAATTTCAAATAGCCAATTGGGGCAGTGGGTAAACATAAGGGCCAGCCTTCACAAACGAACGCCGCACCCGTAACAGTCACCAACCGTCCAACCACGGTCAGAGCAAAAACTACGACAACCAACAAGGCTGTGTAGCTGGCAAAAGAAGTTTTCAGAGAGTATTTCATCAATCGTCCTGTTTTCGCAGAAAAAATGGGTACCCCACGAACAAAATCGTCGCAAAGGTGAACCACTGCAAAGCATACCCGAAATGGGAGCCTTCCGTCAATTCAATTATGGGCTGAAATGGGATCGGCGGCACCGTATCGTTGACATCGGCATTGGGCTGAAGATAAACCTCAAGAATTGGATACGGCATCTGTGCAGATATTTTCTCCACATCCAAGTTGTTCCACACATTGAGTTTGGTTCCATCTATTGGCAACGCATCAGAGACTCCGCCGAAAGCTGGTTTGCCATGCCCAAGCCGTAGCTGCCCCGTCACGGTGACTTGTTCATCTTCATCATACGCACGCCAATCAGCAGGTGAAGAGTCGCTTTCAGCGGGAATCCAGCCTCGGTCTACCAAAACAGCTCCTCCGTCGAAAAGAAGCGGTGTGATGATGTGGAATCCATACAAACCTTCATTGTACTGATTCCGCAAAGCAACTTGGTTCTCAAAATCATATTTGCCGGTGATCGTTACAGCCCGCCATTCCATGGAAGCAATATTTGCAGGGATTTTCGTATTTAAATCTAATATCTCTGCCGCACGCATACTCTCTACTTGATGGTTAAATGCACGGCGTTGTTCGAGGCGATCTAATTGCCAAATTCCCAAGCGAATGCAAACTGCGGTTCCAACAAAAGCCAGCAAAGTGGTGAGCACCCACTTTCTGGAAAACATTTTACGAAGAATGTTCATTTCCTTCCTTCTTATTTGGAATCACCAAAACACTATAAACAGCGAACATCATTCCAAGCGGGAAGCCAGCAAAGAATATTCCAGAAATTCTGGTGCGCCAGGTAACAGGTTCTTGAACTGTGATGCCGATCACACTGCCGGCTTGAAAAGAACATTCCACGACTAAGTTTTCTGCTGTTTCTAGTTTCTGCGTAGCAGAAGAATTGGCTGGTATCCATAGCGGACCCAGCTGGTGATTTTGATTATCGTTATTAACAACCTTCAACGTATCCCCTACTACAAAACGCATATCTTTGGGAATTTCAGGAGGTGTCTGACCAGCAGCGATTAAGTTTGCTGTGCCCGCTGGGATAACAAGCTCGATGGTTCCTGGCTCACGGTTTTCTTTTTTCAATAGAAAATATGCCAGCTCAGTTGTAACTGCCGCCAGCACAATCCCCAAAAGAAATGACCATACGATTCGCTTGAGTGTGGTGTTCATTTATCTTGTTCCAAAACCAACCGGATATCATGAACGATATCTTCTATCGGAGTTTGATACGCAAAAGAAAGATGCATCTTTCCTTGTGGGTCTACGAGAAAAAGTCGGGCGGTGTGGTTGATGATGACACCAAAAGCAGAGTCACTTTCAACGGCTTCTCTTGTGATCGAATAACTAGTCCAAATAGGTTCAAGCTCAGCCATGGTGCCCGTTAACCCTAAAAATGTAGGGTTGAAATGCTCTACATAGGTCTGAATTTTTTCTGGAGTGTCGCGATCTGGGTCCACAGACACGAACACGACCTGCACATGTTCTGCATCACTTTCAAGCTTGTCCATCACTAATTTCATCTCAGCCAAAGTGGTTGGGCAAACATCTGGGCAGGAAGTATACCCAAAGAATAAAAGAACGACCTTGCCGCGCTGGTCACTCAGGCGGAATGTTTCTCCATTCGCCTTTTGTAGTTCAATTTCTGCTGCAGATGGGAAGGGTTCGCCATATAGTGTGCCGCGAAAAGAGGGCGGTTTGGCAAAGATAAAGGAAAGTAACCCTACAACAACTACAAGAACAAGGATTCCACCACCTGTCCACAGTAATTTTTTATCCATAGCTTATCTCCGGTTAATGTCGAAAAAAAACCGCCGCCTCATCGGCGGCGGAGGTATTCATTTTATTTTACAGCCGTGCCGATCAGATACAAGGCAGGGTAGAAGAATATCCACACCAGATCTACGAAGTGCCAATAGACGGCAGCTGCTTCTACACCCCAATGTTTTTCAGCGGAGTAAACGCCTTTACGGGCATTATTCCAGACGACATAGAGGAAAATCAAACCTGTGAAAACGTGGAAAGCATGCATACCGGTCATCATATAGAACACGCCGCCTAATGGTCCAACAGACGGGTTACCAAATGAAGCCACCAAGCCTTCTTCAGCCGCCAAGCGCCATTCCACGAGCACCACACCAAGTAAAAAGCCCAAGCCTAAAACAAAGGTGATAATGGTGTTGTTCATGAATGCCTTGACATCGCCATGTTTCATAGCGGTTTCACCACGGTTCATGAAGAAGGAAGAGACAAGCAGAACAGCTGTTACAGCCAAACCAAGTATTTGATTGAGGTGCGGGCGGGTGAGACCGAGCAAGTTGGAACGCATGACCAACAAACCTGCAAATACGAATGCATCTGACAAGAGGAAAAGCCAGAGACCAATACGATTGGTGCCAGTCTTATACTCGTAAGAGTCAGGGTCTTCATCATGGCTCTCTGCATTCAATTCAGAGATATGCATGTAGTAATACAACACCAATGCAGCTTTAATCACGGCAACAACCAACAAAAGGGAAGTTGCATTGAACGAGATTGCTACAAAGTATTCAATAATGGTCAGAACTGCTAGGTATACAAAGATCACCACGCCCTGACCAAGAGCGGACGACTTATCTTGTGAATGTGCCATTTAATTACACTCCTCGCCTTTTAATGCTTGCTATTCTTGGCAGGTTCATCAATGAACTTAACAAAGCCGCCATCGTTCAAACCGTAATCGTAAGGTTCGCCGATCACTTCAAAAGGCTTCTCATAGTTATGGGCTGGCATAGGAGAAGGGACTTGCCATTCAGGTGAGCGCGAATTCCAAACATTGCCTTCAGCCTTCTCGCCGTTCTTGATGCTATTAAAGAAGTTGAAGAAGAAGACCAAGACTGAAAGAGCGATCAGGAAAGCGCCAATGGTCATAACCAAATGAATCGAGTCAATGCCCAATGCAGGATCATAGTCCACGATACGGCGGCGCATACCAAGCAAACCAGCATACATCATGCCCAACGTTAAGGCAAAGAACGAGGGGGTCATCAGCCAGAAATGAATCTTGCCGAGGGTTTCGTTCATTTTGCGACCCGTTGCTTTGGGGAACCAGAAGTAAATGGCAGCAAAGAATGGGAAGACGAAGCCACCGAAAATGGTGTCATGGAAGTGTCCTACGATCCAATAGGTATCTTGCAACTGAAGGTCTGTAGACACTGTCGCATTGGGGGGACCAGAAAGGCCACCCAAGAGGAAGACGATAATACCGCCAAGCACAAAGAGCATCGGGGTAGGAGTAGAGATCTTGCCCTTCCAAATGGTGGCTACCCAAGAGAAGAACTTGACGCCGGTAGGAACAGCCACCAACAAGGTGCTATACATGAACGGTACGCGCAAGTATTCATTCATACCAGA
Organism: Anaerolineales bacterium; assembly: GCA_046328915.1. Taxonomy (GTDB): domain Bacteria; phylum Chloroflexota; class Anaerolineae; order Anaerolineales; family Villigracilaceae; genus Villigracilis. Next base: position 86,006 of record JAXLVR010000008.1, read on the forward strand.
GGTGTACATATGATGTGCCCACACCACAAAGCCTACCAAAGCAATGCCCAAAGAGGACATGGCGATCCAGCGATAGCCAAAGAGAGGCTTGCGGACAAACACAGGCAACAACTCAGAAATTACGCCCAACCCAGGCAGAATGAACACGTACACTGCTGGATGAGAGTAGAACCAGAATAAGTGCTGGAAAAGAACCGGGTTTCCACCTTTAGCCGGGTCAAAGAAGCCCATACCAAAGAGGCGCTGGAACATAACCAATTGAAACGAAAGACCGATCAACTGTGTAGCGGTCAACGCGATCAAGGCGGTGGCAAGTGCAGCCCAAACGAGAATAGGCATACGCCAGGCAGTCATGCCTTTGGCACGCATGCGAAGCACGGTGACGATCACGTTCAAAGAGCCAAGGATGGAAGACCAACCAGCAACAAACACGCCAAGGAAGAACATCTGCATACCCACAGGAGCGCGGGCAGAGAGAGGCGGGTAACCCGTCCAGCCGGTATCAAAACCACCGAGGAAAAGGCTCATAAGCAAGAGCACAGCCGCAGGGACAGCAATCCAGAAGGAGAACGCATTGAGGCGAGGGAAAGCCATATCCTGTGCGCCCAGTAACAGCGGAACGACATAGTTAATGAAACCAGCCGTCCCCAACAGGATTGACACGATCATGATCATGCCATGTAGAGACATCAATGTGTTATATAGTTGAGGTCCATTCTGGCTGAATAACTTCATATCCGTAGTGAGGAACTGGAGCTGAGAAGCCGCCAATTCGGTACGGAAGATCAAGGCGAATAAACCACCAATGGCGATCAACAAAAGGGCGGTAATGGTGTATTGAATACCTATTACTTTGTGATCCAGTGAAACGTTAATATATTTAGCAACGCCGGTGTGGTGATCTTCGTGGTGTTCGGGAGTATCGATACCACGCGCCCACTTAAACCAGTCGCTCACTACACCTGAGCCAGCGAGGAAGAAAAGCGCACCGAAAAAGCCGCCCAACACCCAGGCTGGTTCGGTAAAGAAGAATGTATCGAGTGCATTCAGCCCCATCAACGCGCGAATGCCAGTAACAAGACCAGCACCAACCAACGTGCCAATCAATTGCCAAAACAAACCGCGAGCAAGGGCGCTAGAAAAGAATCCCTTCATAGTATTTAATCCTTATCAAATTTATTTCAAGGTCTTGATGTATGCGACGATAAAAGAGATTTCTTCATCGGTCAAAGTGTAGGGAGGCATGACAGGCGGGAAGCCCTCAACCACCTTGGCTGTTGGCTGAAGAATAGACTCTTTAATGAAAGCATCATCTGCTGTGACTGTAGAGCCATCAGAAAGCTTGACCTGAGAGCCATAAAGGTTAAACCAAGTAGGACCCGTCATAGCAGTACCGTCTGCCGAGTGACAGCCCACGCAACCGTTCTTGGTAGCGAGAAGCTTGCCCTGACCTTCAGGAGTCTTGGATTCTTCTGCGATCTTAATCTGCTCAACGATCCAAGCGTCATAGGCATCAGAATTAACGACCACAACGGGTGCTTCCATATAGGCATGGGATGTACCACAAAGCTCCGCACAACGAACTTTATAGCTACCTTCAAGAGAAGGTGTAATGCGATATTCGGTCACACGTCCTGGCACAACATCTTGCTTTACGCGGAATTCAGGCACCCAAAATGAGTGGATCACATCTGCTGATTCCATCTTAAGCACAACCTGACGGTCTATCGGCAGATAGAGCTGGGTTGTAATAAAGCCGTATTCGGGATATTCAAATGTCCATGAGAACTGTTGAGCCTTGACGTTAATCACCATGGCGTTCGGATCCACCCGGCGAACTTCGCCCAGGGAATAAGCGCCCAAATAAGCAAAAACGACCACAATGAGCAGTGGAACGACTGTCCAACCAATTTCAAGGGCTGTATTTCCCTCAATGTGCTCCCCGTCTTTAAGCTCGCCTTTCTTCTGGCGAAACACAACCAAACTATATACAATCGGCACAACGATCAGCGAAAGTAGGAAGGAAATAACGATCACTTCCCAATGCCACAACTGATCAATGGGACCAGCCTGTACGCTGGCTGCCACAGGATGCATCTGGGTTGCAAGCCCAGCAGCATCAAGACCGAAATACGTGAGAATGGTCATAACGATGACCAAGATTCCCACAATTACAAAATGGGCCATAGACTCTCTCTCCTGAAAAGATTGAACGGGGCATACACCCCGATTATTAACTAAAATCGGACAAATACAGCTAGAATTGTCTCAATTTTCACAATATCAGATTATAACAAAATCCCTTTTTATTGTCACGATATCTTGGTCAAATGCACAACTATTCTTAACTTGTACAAACCTTGATTTTCACAAATCATGCCGACAGTATCTGGATACCGTCGGCAATCTAAAGCTATAACAACCTATAACACGATGAAGTGTAGCAGAGATACGTTACTGCAATCCTAACTCTGCTAAAAGTTCATGACTATGTTCAGATGGGCGAACGTCTTCATATACTTTCTTTATGTTGCCATCCGGGTCGATCAAAAAAGTAGTGCGAAGAACACCTTCATATGATTTGCCCATGAACTTCTTGGGTCCCCATACTCCGTAAAGATCGCAGACCTTATGCTCTTCATCTGCCAGCAAAGGGAATTGAAGTTGAAATTTCTTTTTGAACTTCACATGTGATTCAACAGAATCTGGGCTGACGCCAAGGATTACCACCCCTGCCCTATCGTATGCAGAGTAATCATCACGAAAGTTGCACGCTTCTTTTGTACAACCAGGCGTATCATCCTTCGGATAAAAATAAAGAATCACATTCTTTCCGCGATAATCAGAAAGTTTGCGTAAAATATTTGTGTCATCAAGCAATTCAAATGCAGGGGCTGGGGCGCCAGAAGAAACAGGCATAAAAATGTACTCTCTCTCCAAAGAAGTATGAACGCTATTATACCTGTATTCATTTTAAGGCTAGGAAAACTTTCACAATTATTCAGCGAAAGTAACTCCAAATTTAGGCGAAAAAACGAGCGTCATCCACATTGCAAGCTCTTGAAAAATACGCCTCAGAAAATTACCGATTCGGGCATTCCCTACGGTATAATTGCGCCCGCCTGTAAGCACACAAACCGGGGATGTGCTGGAACTGGCAGACAGGCATGACTTAGGATCATGTGCCGCAAGGCGTGAGGGTTCGACCCCCTCCATCCCCACCAAAATATAATGAAACCCTGCGGGTCTGTAGAGACCCGTTGGGTTTGAAAACCAAGAGAGGTAACTTTGAACATCGAAAAGCAATTTCAAGACAATCACTCCGTTAAACTGGTCGTAGAAGTAGACCAGGAGAAAATGGGCGAATATAAGAAGCGTGCAGCGAGCAAAATTTCTCAGCGCGGTAACATCGCCGGCTTTCGCCCCGGCAAAGCTCCCTATCACATCGTAGCCCGCACCTATGGTGAAGCTGCCATTACCGAACAAGCCATAGACTTGTTCATTGACGCGGAATATTCCAACATCCTGACCGAAGCGGGCATCAACCCTGGCGCTTCTGGCAGCTTGGAAAACATCGAAAGCATGGACCCGCCCAAGTTCCTTTTCAGCGTGCCGCTCGCACCGGAAGTGGAACTCGGCGATTACACCTCTGTGCGCCTGCCCTATGAATGGAAGGCTCCTGAACAGAAGGATATTGACGCCGCTCTCGAAGACCTGCGCCAGATGTACGCCTCCACCGAGACTGTGGAACGCGCCATCGAATCTGGAGACTATGTACTCCTCGACGTCACCTCGGAAACTCCTGAAATCAACCGCACTGGCTTTGCAACCTTCGTCCGCAAGGAAGAACGCGACACGGAATGGCCTTATAACGGTTTCGCCAATGAACTTATCGGTTTGAAGGCTGGCGAAAGCAAGACTATTAAGCATAGCTTCCCGAAAGATTGGGATGTGGAAGATTTGCAAGGCAAAGATGTGGAATTGACCGCTACCATTAAGACCGTGCGCGGCGTGACCTTGCCCGAAGTCAATGATGAATTTGCCAAGATGACCGGCGCAGGTGAAACTGTCGAGGCATTGATGGAAGCGGTGAAGAAAGACGTTGAAACCCGTTCCCAGAACGAATATGATGATAAATACTTCGTGGACTTGATCGAAAAAGTTAAGGAAAACGCGACCCTCAAGTATCACGAACATACCCTTGAACACGAAGGCGAACATGTCTTGCAAGACCTCTCTCAGCGCCTTGCACAACAGGGCATGGACCTCGATACTTATTTCAAGATGCGCAACACCACCCGTGAACAGTTCATGGAGACGGATGTGAATCCGGTGGCAAAGAAGCGCCTTGAACGCGGTTTGATCTTGGATGAGATCGTGCGCAAGGAACAAATTCAGATCGATGATGATGCCTTGAACGCAGAATACATGAACGCCATCAACAGCCTCGCCATGCAAGGTATGGACTTCAACAAAGTCCGTGGTGGCAAGAAGGGTCAACAAGAGTTGAGCCAAGCCATCGCCATGGATGCCGCCAGCCGTGTAATGACCCGCAAGGCGCTGGATATGTTGAAGAGCATTGCCACCGGCAATTACAAGCCGTTCGAAGAACGCGAAGCCGAAGCCAAGCAAGCTGCCGAAGCTGCTGCAGAATCTGCTCCGGCAGAAGCTGGCGAAGAAAAAGCCGCAGAGTAAGAAAAGGCATTTCGAAGGCTGGCAGGCTTAGGTCTAAGAATGAAGCGTGCGCCGCGTCCCATCGGGTAGAATCCTCTCATCGAACCGGGCGCGGCGCATTTATATCGCCTATCAAACTCTAATATAAATCCAATAGTCCCTCGGTAACATTGGTCGAATAAAGGAGACCGAACATGATCCCAGATTTCAAGAATGTAGTTCCCATGGTGGTTGAAAATACAGGTCGCGGCGAACGCGCTTATGATATTTACTCGCTGCTCCTGCGCAACAACATCATCTTCCTCGGCACGCCCATCGACGACCAGGTCGCGAATGTGATCGTTGCCCAGTTATTGTTCCTTAATCACGAAGACCCCGAAAAAGAGATCCGCATGTACATCAACTCGCCCGGCGGCGTGATCTATGCGGGACTCGCAATTTATGACACGATGCAGATCATCTCGAACCCGATCAGCACTGTTGCCGTGGGCGTGACCGCCTCTTTCGGGACCGTGTTGCTGGCTGCTGGAACCAAGGGTCGACGCTATGCCCTACCGCATGCCACCGTCCACATGCACCAGCCTCTTGGCGGCGCTCAGGGTCAGGCGACGGATATCGAAATTCAGGCGAAGCAGATTTTGCGCCTCAAGAGCCTGCTCAACGGCATTATGGCGAAGAATACCGGTCAGCCGCTGGAAGTGATCGAACGCGACCTCGACCGTGATTACTATCTCGATGCGCAACAGGCTGTGGACTACGGCTTGGTAGACCAGATCATTGAGACGCCGGAGAAGGCGTTCAAGTAATTGGTAATTGGTAATTGGTAATTGGTAATTGGTAATTAGAGACCCTGAGGAGAAATCTTTGGGGTCTTTTTTTATGGGTATAATGCGCGCTGCGAAATTCGTAATGCGTACTTCGTAAATCTGAAATCGGAAATCTAAAATCGTATGATTCCTTCAAATATCAAAGCACTTATTCTCGACATGGACGGTGTGATCTGGAAAGGTGACGCCCCCATCGGTGACTTGCCCGCCACGTTCAAACGAATCCGCGAGCGTGGGTTGAAGTTCGTATTTGCCACTAATAATGGAACGAAGACTCCGGAAGATTATCAGGAAAAGCTCGCCGAACTCGGTGTGGATGTGGAGCCTTCCCAAGTCGTCACCTCGGCATTGGGAGTTGCCTTCATGTTGGCGCAGAAACATCCGCGTGGGACGAAGGTCTTCATGATCGGCGAGAACGGCATCCGTGTGGCATTGGAAGAAAAAGGCTTCGAAGTCGTTGGCGTGGAAGATGCGCCACAAGCTGAAGCTGTTGTGATGGGCATTGACCGTGGCATTAATTTTCAAAAAATGGCAGAGGCAACCTTGCTCGTGCGAGCGGGGCGTCCGTTTTACACGACGAATACCGACCGCACCTTCCCCACTCCGCGCGGAGAGATCCCTGGATCTGGGTCGTGGCTTTCGGTGGTGACCTCTGCAACGGGAGTTGAACCGATGGTGGCGGGCAAGCCATTTCCGTTCTTGATGGAGATTTCGCTGGAACGGTTGGGCACTTCGAAAGAAGAAACTCTGGTCGTCGGCGACCGCCTCGAAACGGATATTGCCGCAGGTCAAGCCGTGGGCTGCCCCACTGCATTCGTTTTGAGTGGAGTTTCCAAACTGGAAGAGGCGAAAGATTGGAATCCAAGCATTATTGCTGATAGCTTAGCTGCTCTAGTAAATTAATCAAATAAAAGAGAGAGCTGTTCTTTGAACAGCTCTCTCTTTTATTATTTCAAACTAATTCCAATTACTGACATGTTATAGAGACAACCTTTACAGGGGCTGAGCCGCCGCTGTTAAAAGCTTCAATACCGTAAGTTACAGATCCTGCATCAAGGAAAGCACTATCAATTGCCAATGTTTTTACATCTGCGGCTGTTGTAGTTAGCAAGCTTCCATTCAAGTAAATCTTAAATCCAGTTTCGTTATTTGATAAATCTTCCCAAGCAAGAGTACCTGTATGTTTATACTTAACCGGAGCTGACGTGTCTGGTGTACATACTAAGCCGTTGAAAGTGGGGTTGTTTATCGGGACTGGAGTAGCAACTACCCCAGTAGCAGTAACGGTCGGTGTAACAGTCGTGGTTCCACTTGTCGTGCTGCCAACTTTGATCTTGACGTAGAATGACGAGCCAAAGTTCTGTCCGCCATCTGTTGTGAGAATCCAATACCCTGTTGCATCACCGGTAGAAGCAGGGGCGGTCATTGCCACTGAAATATCGCCAGATTGCCCGGGTTGAACGGTGGTGGTCAGTGCAGTTGCGGTTCCGCCCATGGCATTGCCAGAGACGAAACTGACCTTGAAGGATGTAGTCCACGGGCAAGAGCCTGTGTTTTGCAGCTTCCACGTTTTGGTAAAGGTCTGTCCCGGCGTCATGACGGTATCGTCAGGGACGGTCACATCGGAGACAAAGACCGAGTTGTTACATCCGACTGCGCCGGAGGTCGAGCCGCCGGAAGAGGAACTGGTCGAAATGCCTTGTGAGGTTGGGATAGTCGCAAGAGGCTGCGGGGTGAAAGTCACAGTCCCAGTTGGGGTGGCAACGGTTGGGGTCACAGAAGGCGATGCCGCTTGCAAGGTCATCTGCTGAATGGCAAGAGTTGCAGCCGCGTTGGTATATACTGCGTTGACTTCATCTTCAGCATTCTTTCCTCCCCCACTAAAAGCAGACACAATGGCGGCTATACCGCCGATCACAAGTACTCCCACCAGAATCCATAGAATGGTGTTGTTCGGAAAAGTTTGCTTTGGTTTCATTGGTTTCAACATAAATTTCTCCTTCGTTTTTAAGCAAGGCTTAGAATTATATTTGGAAAAAATTAAGAAAACATAGGTATTTCCCTACGAATTTCCTACTCTTCTTGTACGATAGGGGCAGAATTTTATAGATTTATGACGGTCTCCATAAGAACTAAGTTCCACTCCTACGAAAAATGGGATTCCCATTTGCTGGTGTAAAATAGGAAACCATTTATGTTAATTTACGATCTTGACCTTCCCGCCCTTGAATCCATCTTAAAACAATGGAATGAACCTCCATACCGTGCCAAGCAAATCTGGCATGGGTTATATCAACAACTCTATTCTTCATCAGAACAATTCAGCAATTTACCCAACTCTTTACGCAGCAAAATTGCCGAGCAATTTACATTTACCCCATTCACGGTCAAAACCTATTTAGACTCCTCAGATAAGTCTACTCGAAAAACGTTATTCCAGCTGCCTGATGGAAATTTGATCGAGTCTGTGTTAATGCGTTATGGTGACCCTGCCGATGAGCATTCCGCCTCTTCTGAAAAGGGTACCAAACAAAGACGCACGCTGTGCATCTCCACTCAGGCTGGTTGTGCCATGGGATGTGTGTTCTGTGCCACAGGTCAACTTGGGTTCAAGCGTAATCTTTCCAGTGGTGAAATCGTTGCCCAAGTAATGTATTATGCCCATATGCTCAAAGAACAAAATGAAGTTGTAAGCAATGTTGTTTTCATGGGGATGGGCGAACCTTTCCATAATTACGACAACGTCATGTCTGCCATTGACCGCTTGAACGATGCCGATGGATATAAATTTGGGGCGCGCCGTCTGACGATTTCTACGGTTGGGCTTGTACCGCAAATTCGACGTTTTGCAGATGAACAACGCCAGGTCAACTTAGCCATCTCTCTGCACGCCGCAGATGACGATGAACGTCTCGCCATTATGCCGGTCAACAAACGATACAAGATCGACGATGTGATCAAAGCCTGCAAATACTATATTGAAAAAACGCATCGGCGCGTGACGTTTGAATGGGCGCTCATTAATGGAGTCAACGATACGCCGGAAGTTGCGCAAAAACTCGCAGCCAGACTCAAAGGTTTGCTTTGTCATGTCAATGCGATCCCATTAAATCCAACGCAAGGCTATCAAGGTGAAGCGACCAGCCGTCAGCGAGCGCAAGTATTCAAGGAAACCTTGGAACAAGCCGGAATTCCATGCACGATCCGTATGCGACGTGGTATTGATATCAATGCGGGCTGCGGTCAACTTGCAGGGGCAGAGTCAAAATAACATTTTGTAATTTGATTCCACAACTTAAAAAATATGTCAATGAAATTGAGATGCAAATAGTACTCAGGTTTGAGACCCTTTGTTAAGATATGGTGTATAATGAATCAATCTTAACAAGCTTAAAAGCTCGTTGAAGCAACAATTTGCAAAAAGGCATTATCGAAAATTTCTTATGAAGACCACAACCCTATTGGTCATTGAAGCCAAACATGCAGAAGTCCCTTCTTTCGCAGCAGATTTGCAGAAGAAGGGATTTGATGTACATATCGCACAAAATGGCAGCAAAGCTGTTGCGTTGTTGAAAGAAGTAAGCCCGAGTTTAGTTGTTGTTAATGCAGCATCCATGCGAAGTACGGGCTTGCGTATCTGTCAATCGCTACGTGAAAAAGATTCAAAGCTCCCCATTATTCTTATCCTTGATGAAGAAAAAGAAGTTAGCAAAGATGCAGCCGATGCAGTTTTGATCCTGCCATTCACCGTTCAAAAACTTTCTAACCGCATCAAACCTTTATTGCCCGGTGATGGCAAGAATGTTCTACATGTCGGTCCCATTCGCTTGGATCTCGAAAAAAGACGTGTGCGTTGTTTGGGCAAGAGCACAAAACTCACACCACGCTTGGTAACATTGCTTCAATTGTTAATGGAAAAACATGGAGAAGTGGTGGAACGTGAGCCGCTCTTCAAAAAAGCATGGGAAACCAATTACACCGGTGATACCCGCACATTAGATGTGCATATCTCCTGGTTGCGACGCGCCATTGAGCTTGACCCCGATAACCCAAAATTTCTCAAGACCGTGCGCGGCGTTGGCTATCGTTTAGATATTTAGTTGAAATTGCTTTCCTTCAACCGTAACGACTCGGATGCAGACTTTGCCTCCGAGTTTTATTTTTAATTCCATCGGAATCTCTCCGCTTCGCACATGACGTTGAGCCTGTGCCGCACTACGGAAAATTTTTCCATCCCAAGCCGGGTCTACTTCCCAAAAATCTACATCCAATGATGTCTGTAAAAGGATGCGCTCTCCCATTACTTTAGCTTTGATCTTTTTCGATTTGGTTGCAACCTCTGTTTTGACCTTCATGTCGCGTTCCATTGAAAAGACGGATTTGGTTCTAGCCAATCTTGCACGTGCAGTATGCACCGCCCGAGCAGACTGATCGGTGGTGATGAATTTACGTCCATGCTTGGCAGCGACAAGAGCTGTTGTGCCAGAGCCGCAGAAAAAGTCTGCAACGATGTCATTCTTATTGGAAGATGCCAGAATAATACGCTCCAGCAAACCTTCGGGCTTCTGGGTAGGATAACCCGTCCGCTCATTGTGGAGACGTGCTACCACAGGGAAATACCACCAATCTTCTGGCACTTTGCCGCGCTCAAGATCAGGGATCTTGCCAAAGCCCGCTTTGCGAGATGCTTTGAACGTTGCTACCGTATTGGGGTTATATGGCTCACGGACATCGTCGACATTGAATGTATATTCTTTGCTTTTGGCATACATCAAGATCGTGTCGTGCTTGCGATTAAATGCAGTGCGAATCGGAGACGGTCCGTGGTATGCCCAGATGATCTCGTTGATAAAGTTCTCTGCGCCAAAGATCTCATCTAGGATAAGGCGAGCGTGCGCATCTGCATGCCAATCGAGATGAAGGTATAAGGTGCCGTTCGGTGCGAGCAAACGGTGCATAAGGCTGAGACGTTCATAGAGAAATTGCAGATAGGCGTCCATATCTGCCCATGAATCTTGATAGCCCTCGGCAAGCTTCCACTTGGACGGTTTGCGCGAGTCTTCTCCCCTCCCTACGCGAGCATGGAACTGTCTGTTCGTAAAAAATGGCGGGTCTGCGTAGATGAGGTTGATGCACCCTTCATACTCGGGCAACAATGCCGCCATCACGGCTAAATTATCCCCTTGAATGATGCGCCCATCGGTACGCGACTTGGGATAGCCACGTCCGCTTGGGTGGAGGATAGAGTCAAGGGTTAGTGAAGCAGGTTGCGGCGGGGAAAGATGCTTCCCGTTCCAGTGTAGGGTAGGCATGAGAGCAGGGAAACCTCAAAAGTTGGAGTCGGTTTGGGAGAAGAAATCCCAAAAAGTTTTAGTAATGAATTTCAACAGCCGTACCAAGCCCACGTGTGGCAACATTGCCTGCGATCGGCTCGGGGCGCGCCCAGCGGAAGATCCAATTGGCTTCATTGGTGCGCATGTTGATACAACCATGGCTCATGGGAGAACCGAAATTTTCGTGCCAGTAAGTACCGTGGAAAGCATGACCTTGCGGCGTGAAGAATGAAGTCCACGGCACACCGGGGAGCACATAGTTATCTACATCAGCAAGGACGTTGCCTGTGGTTTGTTGACCAAAGTAACTATACCCCATATGCTTGGCAGGGACTTTGTCCATGATGGTGAATTTCCCTGTAGGTGTGGTAGTAGGCACCCCTGTACCACCTGTCGGGTCGCCGGGGACGCCCGAAGAGATATTGGTTTGGAAGACCAAACTACCATATTCATAGGCGTACAACATTTGCGACGTGAGGTTGATCTCAATCAACTTATCTTCGTAAGGCACATCGGGCGAAATGGGTGTCAGCATATCCTGCGGGAGGACGCGCATATGAATCGCCGGCGCGTAATAAGTGACATTCGAATCTAGTTCATCAAAAATACGATACCAGGGTCCTTTGTAATCTGCCATTTCGGGTCCCTGCTCTACAGCTTCAATAAAGTGGACCGAACCATAATACAGCGGCGGCGACATTTGCTGCCAGCCGTAGGTTTTGGAATAACGATATGGCATGGTGAATGGCACAGATATATCTGCGATCAGGCGTGTCCCTTCAGGAATGGAATCGATCGGGGTCTGATAAATCGTGCGCACACGATGTAAACGTCCACGATGGAGGTAGCCGCCCCACACCCGATACCAAACCGGGTTGTGCTTTGGCTCTTCGGCTGTGATCTCGCCATACACATGCACCAACTCATCACGATAATGAGAAAGTTCAATACGGCTTTTGTCAGTAGGCTCTTTGCGCACGGGCATATCTTTGGTGCCGATGCGCACCACAAAACTATCGTCAAAATCGGTAAGACCGGGCAAAAAAGGCGTAAATGCCAGCCCGCCAAGGGTCAACCCGCTCAGTTTTAGAAAATCTCTACGGTTAATTCGCTTCATACTAAAAATTTTACTCTACATTGTTTAAGATTTAATGAGAAAGTGTCATTAAACAAAAACTGTCCCCCACCACTGTGAGGGACAGTCAAGCTATTCAGTTGTAAGGTTAAGCTTCGACCGTTTCAACGATCATATCTTTCAGGAGGATTTCAAGCGCCATCGAATGTCCACAGCGTTTGTGGGTCAGGAAAAATTCACAATCACAAGAGAACACACCATTCTCGTAAGCAACATGGTGTTCATTATTATCCCCGTGAAAGGTAAGGTCAAATTTATTGAAGCGAAAACGATGGCGATCCTCTGCATAGCGTTTTGCTTTCTCGAGCTTGCCGATCATTCCGTAGTCCATGGCAAAAATCTCCTTTTTTGAAAATTATGTAGTAGATATAAAAAAGACACGCGTGTATACACGCGTGTCTTTATTTACAAACCTTGGTATTTCCGTGAAATAATCGCATGTCAGCGTTACCTCTTATTAGTTGTCAGTATAGTACTTTTCAAAATGCGAGTCAATATGATTTTCGTAATGTAATGATTTCGTATGGCGTTTGTAGGGTGGACATAGACAAATCTTCATCCCACCTTAATCTGACTACGCGCATCACGCCAGACTTGAAATTGATTCTACTTAATGAACCTCTTCCCCACCCAAACACTGACCAGCGTTACCGCCGCACTCAGAACCGTGCCCCAAATCAAATCCACTACGGTGACCAATATGGGCCAACCTTGTAAGGTCGCAAGATTGGTCAAGTCATACGTGGCATAGGTTACTAAGCCAAACAAGGCGCCACGCGCCACAGCCTGCATCAACGTCTGCTCGCGGACGCCCGGCTCCACGATAAAGATCACCATGCCAAAAATGAACAATAGATAGAACAATCCCGCCGCGAGAAAGTTGGGATTTTCCGCCATAATGAAACCGATCTGAGATTTATAGAATGACGGCGCAACCAAGCCCAGCCAAAGCGAGTCAATGCCAAGGAAGGCGAAGAAAGTGACGAGATAGAGTTTTATTTTCATAGCGTTTCCAAAAAAATACTCGGTCAGAGAAAAACTCTCTAACCGAGTAGATGGCTTACTTGCTTTTCTTCTTACTGACCGTCTTTTTCTTCGCAACAGGTTTAGCTACTGCTTTTTTAGTCGTTACTTTTTTGGCTGCTGGTTTCGTAGCCTTTACCGTCTTCTTTGTGACATTCGGCTTCTTGCTTGTCTTTGGCTTGGCGGTTGTAGTTTTCTTTACAACCACTTTTTTGACAGGCTTCTTTGCCACTGTTGTTTTCTTAACAGCCGTAGTCTTTGGCTTTGCAACTGTTTTCTTTGTCGCTGTCTTCTTAACAGACTTAGATTTGGCAGCCGTCTTCTTGACAGGCTTACGGGCGGCACGTTTCTTCTTGGCAGGTGCTTCTTCTATAACCTCATCAACAGCGGCGAAGGTTTTGCGCCATTCTTCCTGCAAAGAAGGTACACCTGCACCATTCAACTTCTCACAGATTGTGCCCCATTCACTATCATACGCAAAGCGGAAATCCATAAAGGCATGGCATTGATATGCACCCAATTCCACGTACATGCCTTTGCTCCAGATCTCTTCACACGGGCGGACGTATTCCAACTGGGTTGAGTAATCTTTGAAGATCAAGTAACCCTTGCGCGGCAAATTGAGACCTTCTGCCAGGTTACGACGTACCAGTTTGCCAGTCGCTTTATCTAAAACCGGAGATGAGGTTTTGATCCAACCTTTAGTATCGGAATATTTGTTGTGATAAATGACCAGCCCGCGTTCTTCGCCTAAACGGTTGGAAAATGCAAAGACGTTCTCGTCAATTCCGCTGTATGGTTTCTGAAGGTCGAAGAGTAGGAAATTCTCCACGTCGGCAAACAAGGCGCGGCGGTGAAGGATCGGGAAGATCCGCCAGTGATGGGCTTGAATCAAACCATCGTCTGGAGTCTCCTCCCATTTCGGGCGGCGGAATTCCATGCCATATTTTTCAGAATAGCCTTCAACCTGTCCATGCCCGAACATGGGCAAACCGGGCAAGGTTGCCAATACGGTACAAACCCCAAAATATTTATCGCCTTTTCCAAATTGTTCAACGGCGGTTTTCTCATCGGGGTTGTTCATAAAGTTGACATAACGCTTGAGAATTTGCGGATCAAATTCCAACGTGTTCTTGATCGCCATGCGATACTTGGCGTTATCTTCATCGCGCAGCATGTGCATGAACGCAGAGTTGTATACGCGGTGCATACCGAGCGTGCGGACGAAATACCCTTCCATGAGCCAGAAGGCTTCAGCAAGCAAGAGAGTATCGGGCACTTCAGCAGCAACACGGTCTACAACTTCGCGCCAAAACTCGATCGGAATCTTTTCATCAAATTCATTCTTGGGCATACCAAATTGCGAGCGCGATGGAATGGCCCCACCTGCACCAGGTTCAGGGAACCACAGTCGTTGCACATGTTTTTTGGCAAGCGTCATCGCCGCATCAAAACGGATAACCGGAAAATTACGGGCTACATGCAAAATGACCTGAATGACTGCCTCACGTACAACAGGATTGCTGTAATCTAATTGAGCCGTGTCATTCCACGGGAAGGATGTGCCATCATTGCCATGATAGATGTAGCTCAAACTGCCGGTTTGCAGGTCGCGGCGCTGAAAGACGACTGCGGCATCGGTCTTATCGTAATAATGATCTTCGAGGTAAATGCCAACACGCAGATCTTCTGAAAGATTTTCAGATTTGAATGAATAGGACGGATAAGGTGAGAATGGCAAAGACAAGAACCAATCGGGGTGTTCGATCACCCACTGCGAGTCGATGCCCATGTGATTGGGAACCATATCGGCAGAGAGGCGAATTCCGCGTTGCCAGGCGCGTGAACGCAAATCTTGAAGGGCATTCCAGCCGCCAAGATCGTTGGCGATATCATATGAATGCAGAGAATACGCCGAAGCGACAGCATCCTCCTGCCCCATGCGCTGCTTGATGCGCTGTGAAGCGCGGCTGCGCTCCCATAAGCCAATCAGCCATAACCCCGTGAAACCACGGGCTGCGAGTTGATCTAACTCTTCATCTGGAATTTCGTTGAGAGATTTGATCTCACGCTCGTACTTCTTGGAAAGCTGATCGAGCCAGACGTAGGTATTCTTCGCCATCAGAACGAGGCGAGGCATCCATTCTTGGTCTGGGCTATAACGTTCAAATTCGGCATATTCATGCCCAGTAAAGGTTGGGACGGGAACATCTGCGTTGAAGGTATCGATTGGTCCTTGTTTGCGGATAATGTCTTCGCGCAAATAGTCCATGCCGCGCAAGATGCGGTTTGAAAACTCCCCGCCCAGCAAATAACCCCATTTATCGAGAATAAACTTGAGCTGCCCCTCCAACGAATCGGGTGAAGCGTCGATAGGTCCACGCAGGAGTTCGGCGAGCGTCTCGGTTTTACCAGCGGCACCATTCCCCAAGCCTGGTTGATTTGTAAAGAATCCCAAAAGATGGGATGTGAAATCTTTGAAAGCAGAACCTGTCATCACGTTTTCATCAAACAGGTCCATATATAGGGCAAGCGCTGGGTTCTTGTTGGCGTTGTTGATCAGGATCATTTCTTCAATTGCTGCGGCACGAACACCATGCCCAAAGTCTCCAAAGTTTGGCAATTTGGTTGCCAAATATACGCCCGCCGTCGTTTCGCCGCGGAAAACCGCCTTTGGCGGGAATTCTTCGGTGAACTTATTCAATGTAAGATCATATTTTGAGCCGAAAGTGGACTGTAAAGAAGCCATGGCTCGCCCCATCACACCGGTATAACGGCTGTAATAATTGCGGAGCAGGATGTGATAGGCTTCGTCGAGCAAAGAAATCACATAGAGGTCAGAGGCAGAAACAGGGGTGGTGCGATGCGCAGACATTTGGTTGGCAAATGCCCGAGCGGAAGAAATATCCGAAAAGACGACATGCCCGTCGGGGCGAAAAAAGTCCTGCGAAAAATTGTATTTAAGACGGGAGGCACGCGAAGTTAGCATACAATAATGATAACCGATTAATAATGAATTAGAGTAAAATTTCAGCCATCATCATGAGCACATCGCTAGCCCAAGTCATCGTTCTATTGTTCATTGGCGTGTTCTACCTTCCGGTCATTTTCTTTGCGATTCAACGCCGGGAGGAAGGGCAAGGCGCAGCCACATGGCTGGTCGTTTTGTATGCATTGTTGGCAATGGTCATCAACATTGCCGAAGCCATTTGGCAAGACCGCGGGGATAATTCTTTCCTTTTCCAAGAGCTTCAAACCTACATTTCGTTCACTCTCATCATTATCTTGATGATCACCATACAAGTCTTCTTGAAACGTGAGTTATGGTGGGCGTGGCTTGCATATTTCGGGGTTTGGGTGATTGGTTTGGCATTAATCCTCACCAATGCCTTAAACCTTCCAGATACTTTGTGGACGAACGGTGAACTTATCTTGTACCGTTCGCGGTTAGGACCGGCGTGGGTCATGCTAGGATGGCTAATCTTATCCATCGTCATGATCCTCAATTTGTTCAATGCGCAACACCAGAGCCGTCAACCGTTGCTCCGCAGCCGTTTAGGATATTGGTGGGCGCCGGTCATTTTTACCCTCGTCAATGACATTCTTCTTTTTTCTGGCATTCTTATCATCGGACAACCTGTACGCTTGTTGGTTGCGATTGGCATGGCCTATGTGGTTGGCACTCATTATGTACCAGACCTAAAGAACATCACTCGCCGCGTTATGATCTATATTGCCAGCACAATCGGCATTGTAGGTTTTTATATCGCTGGCTTTTTGATCATCCAAGCGTTATTCGGCAAGAATCCGAGTTACAGTCCCTTATTTGCTGGTGCCATCGTTGCGCTGTTCATCGCGCTGATCTTTGCACCACTAACAGATCTGGTCTCACGTGCCATCACAAAATGGATGAAGGGCGATCAATACGATGCCAGCCTCACTATCCATCAATATAGTGAAAGCATCAGTAACATCCTCGATATGGACCGCCTCGCCAGCATTGCCATTGGCATTATGTTGGAAGCCATGCAAATCGAGCGCGGCTTTTTATTCCTCGTAGATTCTGAACGTCAAGCCGATGGACGCAAGACGTACAAACTTCGCTCGGCGCGCAGCCCGGAAGAACGACAATTGGTGGCTGTGGAATTAGAAGAGGACGGGGTCGTTGCTTCTTATTTTATTCGAGAGCAAAAACCGCTTCTTCAATATGACCTGGACCTGCTCCCCGCTTTCAGACCTGCTTCTTCCGTGGAGCGTGCCTGGTTCAACGAATTGCGTTCAGAAGTATATATTCCCATCTTTGCAAAAAAACAATGGATCGGTCTGCTCGCCTTCGGCTCCAAATTAAGTGGCAACCGTTATACCCGTGAAGACCTGTCTGTACTCAGTGCCCATGCCAATCAAACCGCGGTGGCGCTTGAAAACGCCCGCCTCGTGGACAATCTTATGCGCTTGAACCAGGAATTGCGTCAGGCACGGCGCACGCTTGAAAAGAACAATCAGGAATTACAGCGCATCGATCAAGCAAAATCAGATTTCATCAGCATCGCTTCGCACGAACTTCGCACACCACTCACCGTCATCAAAGGCTATACCGAAATGTTGATCGATGATCCAAAGCTTGAAAAGGGTCAGAAGTCTATGATGAAGGGCATTCATGATGGGACGATCCGTCTGCACGAAGTGATGGACTCGATGTTCGACATCGCACAAATCGATGCCCGTTCGCTCAAACCGCATCTTCAACCCATTGACGTGGGTCAGTTAATCCACCAAGTATGCTTGGAACATGTCAAAACCGTCAAAGAACGCGAACAGATCCTAACCATCAAAGTCCAAGCCATTCCGCTCGTCAAAGCGGACTCGCACCTGATGGAAAAGCTTTTCCATCACCTCATCCGCAATGCCATCAAGTTCACCCCGAACAACGGCTGGATCACCATCAGCGGAAAGCACATCCCTGCCATCATCAACCTTCCCAATGGCGGCATCGAGATTATCGTCAGCGATACCGGCGTCGGCGTGGACCCGAACCTGCGCGAAGTGATCTTCTCCAAGTTCTATCAGCCCGGCGAACTCGGAAAGCATTCCACCAGCAAGTCACGCTTCAAAGGCGGCGGTGCAGGCTTGGGCTTGGCACTCTCTAAAGGCATTATTGAGGCGCACGGTGGTCGCATTTGGGTAGAAAGCCCCGGGTACGACGAAGTCAACTTCCCGGGCAGCCAGTTCCACATCATCCTGCCGTTGACGAAACTGGAAAACGGAGAAGTGCAGCGAACCAGCGAGCCGATCACCATAGAGCTTGGAAAATCCAAAACAGAATAAAAAAGCGGATGGGTTGTCCCATCCGCTTTTTTATTAAGACCTAAAATATCTTGTGATACACACGGTTATTTTTGTATTCCACGCCATTCAAATTCTTCAGGTCGGCGCGCATTTGTTCTGTAGTCTCAGCAACCTGAGTCATTTCTACATGCGTGAATTGACCAAAATTCAATAAGGTATCCCCCATCGCATAATACAGTAAAGCGTTCCCGCCGTGTCCCTGAAACTCTGGCAAAATGCCCATGCCATTCACAGCAACTGTGTTGGTACGGCGAAGTTCCATCAAGATATCAAGCAAACCAAATGGAAAGAGGTTTCCTTTTGCGCGCTGCATGGCGGCAGAGACATCATGGAAGGCAAAGAGGAAGCCAACCACATCTTGTTCATGGACGATGATCTTGATAAGACGATAGTCGGCAATTGTCATGATATTTTCCACTACAAAGTCGATCTCACGTTGAGAAAGTGGATAATATTCCCAGTTGTTCACAAAGGCATTGTTATAGGCGATGCCGATCCGATCTGCCCAATTTAGTAATTCTTTCTTGCTCTTAAAGGTCTTGATCTCCAAATGCCCGCGCTGCATGACCCGTTCTGAGATCTTTTTCACACGGTCTGGCATTTGGAATTTATCAGCAGGCAAATAACAAGAGACGAAATCCACTTCTTTTGTAAAGCCTTGCGCCTCGACCAATGCCTGATAATACGCATGGTTGTAATTGAGCATGGTCATGGTCTGACGATGTTCATGCCCAAAGACCAACACCCCATACCCATCTAAGGGTCCCATCCCTTTTGGTCCGATCACCTTCGTCAACCCACGGGCTTTTGCCCAATCAAAAGCGGAGTTGAATAATGCGGTAGCCGCTTCCAGGTCATTTTCACATTCGAACAAATAGAAATCGGCGGTCTTTTCTTTATGATATTGATTGAAAGGCTTGTTTTCAATAACTGCGATCCGCCCTACATCCCGCCCATCTCGTACCGCCAGGAAAAAGTCTACATCCGAATGTTCATGAAAGGGATGTTTTTTACGGTTGAGTTGATTGTAGGCATCGACATTCAACGGCGGCACCCACTGTGGACAATCCGCATAGAGGCGAAAGGGCAACTCCACGAACCGTTTGACCTGCTTTTTATTCTCCGTATCCACTTTTTCGATATTAAGCATGGTTTTGCTCCTGTAAAGGACTGGGGTTTCAATCAAGTATATCCCCTCTTCATAGCCAGACATGCATCGTTTTTGCAATGCGCACCAGCCATGCAAAAACAACATCTGCCATGCTATACTTGGAAACATTCCCATCAACACCCTGAGGATTTATGACCGGAACTACTCATCAACAAATGCTGGCAAAATATGCCGAAGCGATCGTAAAAGTAGGTCTTAACATTCGCGCTGGGCAGCGCCTGATCGTCACCGCCGCCGGAACGCGCGGCGTCTCCAACCAATTTGCTCCTCTTGTACGAGAAATCACCAAAGCCGCATACGGTGTCGGTGCAAAATATGTGGATGTTATCTTTGCAGACGAAGAAATGCTGCGCATCCGCGCTCAACACGCCCCCAAAGGTTCCTTTAGCGAATATTCCACCTGGCAAATTCAAGGCGTTCTGAACATGATCGAAAACGGAGATGCCTTGCTCTCCATTGGCGGCTCAAACCCCGACCTCCTCGGCGGACTCGACCCTGAAGTGGTGGGTCAAATGCAGAGAGCCCATTTAGAAAATTGGAGCCCCATTAGCGAAAAGGTCACCACCAATGCCATCAACTGGTGTGTGGTTGCTGCCGCGGGTGAAGCTTGGGCTCACAAGATCTTCCCAGACCTTCCTCTAAACCAAGCACAGGAAAAACTCTGGCAAGCCATCTTCGAAACGACTCGCATCAACCAACCAGACCCCGTCGAAGCATGGAACAAACACATCGCCTCGTTGCGTGAACGTGCCTTGTATCTGCAAGCCAAGCAATACACTGCCTTACATTACACCGCTCCCGGCACAGACTTTACCGTCGGCTTGCCGAGTGGACATCTCTGGATTAGCGCTCAATCCATGGCACAGAACGGCGTTGCTTTCACTGCCAACATGCCCACTGAAGAAGTCTTCACCCTGCCAGATCGCCATCGCGCTGATGGGGTGATCTCTGCCACCTTCCCACTCAGCTACGGCGGAACGTTGATCGAAGATTTCAAAGTTCACTTTGAGGGCGGGCGCATTACCAAAGTCACTGCCAAGAAAGGCGAAACCGTCCTTCAAAAGTTAGTGGATACCGACGAAGGCTCACACCGCCTTGGTGAAATCGCCCTTGTCCCTGCTTCCTCCCCCATCAGCAAACGCGGACATCTCTTCTATAACACGCTCTTCGACGAGAATGCCTCCTGTCACATCGCCATTGGACGTGCGTACCGCTTCACCCTCGCCGGAGGAACTGAGTTGAACGACGACGAATTTATCGCCGCTGGAGGCAACGTGAGCCTCAATCATGTAGACTTTATGATCGGCTCTCCGCAAATGGATATTGACGGCATCACCAAAGACGGCAAACACGAACCGGTCATGCGTCAGGGTGAATGGGCAATCTCCCTGTAACCGAATCAAGCCAACTCCCCGTCGTGAGGCGGGGAGTTTTTTATTTCCATACTAAAATTGGTGGTCATCCGAGTCTACTTATGGTAAAAATCATCCAACGCCCTTTCTAAAGGAGAAACAATGAACGAAACATTTCAGAAATCTCTTGAAAAATACGCAGACATCATCGTCAACATCGGGTTGAACCTACACAAAGAACAGAGGCTTAACGTCTCTGCCGGGTTCGGAGATGTTGAACTCGTCCGCTTGATCGCGAAGAAAGCCTATCAACTTGGCTCCCCCTATGTAGATGTACGTTGGACAGATGAACGACTGACACGCATCCGCTTTGAGAGTTCGAACCCAGAACATCTTGTTGAAGTTCCTAATTGGCTTGTTGAACGAGAGCATGAATATGGTTCTCGCGGCGATGCTCTTTTGAGCTTCGCTTCGCAAGACCCAAATCTATTGGAAGGCATCAGCCCAGATCTGATCGGCAAGTATCGCAAAGCACTTTCAGAAAAATTCGAACCTGCCTATAAATACAGGCAAGAAAATACCCAAACCTGGTGTGTTGTTTCCACAGCAACCCCAGCCTGGGCGAAAAAAGTTTTTCCAGACCTGCCAGTTGAACAGGCACAAGAAAAATTATGGGAAGCGATCTTTGATGCCTGCCGAGTTCATGTGGATGACCCAGTTGATGCATGGCGCAAACATGCCGAGAAGCTTCACCACCAATGTGGTTACTTGAACGAGAAAAAATATACCGGGCTTCATTACAAAGCTCCCGGCACAGACCTAACGCTTGGTCTGCCAGAACATCACCGTTGGATCGGCGCTTCTGGCACCACACAAGGCGGCATTGAGTACATTCCCAACTTACCCACCGAAGAAGTTTTCTGTATGCCGCATCGCGAAAAAGCTGAAGGCTATGTCACCTCCAGCCGCCCATTGATCCTCTCTGGCACCATGATCGACGAGTTCACCCTCACCTTCGAGAATGGACGCGCCACCAAAGTGACCGCCAAACAAGGCGAAGAAAACATCCGCAAACTTTTGGAAACAGACGAGAGCGCCTCACACTTCGGGGAAGCTGCTCTGGTTCCAGATAGCTCTCCCATCTCTCAGAGAAAGCACCTCTTCTACAACACGCTCTTCGACGAGAATGCATCCTGCCATTTGGCGTTGGGAAGTGCCTACCGCTACAATGTTGAAGGCGGTTCCAAAATGACCAAAGAACAGTTCGTCGCTGCGGGTGGCAATGACAGCCTCATCCATGTAGATTTTATGATTGGCTCCAACCAAATGGACATCGACGGCATCCGTGCAGACGGAACACGAGAAGCCGTTATGCGCAACGGTGAATGGGCGTTCTAAGCCAAATGAGGTACAGCCAAAGCGGACGTTGCAGCAACGTCCGCTTTTTGTATCTGGGATAAACCTATATAATAGAAGCACCTTAGTCAAGGAGCGCACCATGCCCCGTAAACCTACCCTCAATACAGATGAAATTCTAAACTCAGAATATCAATACATCGCTCAAAACGTCTTTCAATCCAATGAAGACCGTTCGCGAGTGACCTCTTTTTATTTTGTTTCGGTTGGCTCTTTCGTCGCTGCCATCCTTGGCACACGCTTTGAGCCAGATCAAAGCACCATCTCTTTAGCCTTTTTCTTTCTCTTTGCCATTCTCACCTTCATGGGCGCGTTGACCATTGCACAGCTTGCCCGTCTGCGAGCTTCGTGGCATGAAGCGGTGGAAGCCATGAATCAGATCAAAGACTATTACATCAAACATATGCCTGAACTGGAACCCGCTTTCAAATGGCGAAAGAGACAAATTCCACCCACCAATAAGCCCTACAGCATCGCCAACCTGATGGCAGTGGAAGTAGCGTTGCTCAGCGCGCTCACCACCGGAGCCGGAATTTATTTCCTCATGACCTATGTTGGAATTTCAAGTTGGGTCACATGGACGGCGGTCATTGCCAGCACGGTCTTCGGCTACATTGCTCAATGGACCTGGTATCGCTATCTGCTCGTAGACAATCAATAGGAGAACATCATGCCAAGAGAATATATTGGTCAGAATCCCACAGCCTTTCAACGCAGACCCCACCTCACCAAAGACGATGCGTGGATTCGCGAGAACATCAACACCTTCAAAGCAGGTCATTTCGCCACCTCTGTCGATGGGCAGCCGTATATCAACACCTCTACCTTCTGGTACGACGAAGCGCAGCATCAGATCGTGTTTCACTCCAATCTGGCGGGGAGAATCCGCTCAAATATTGAGTACAACCCCAAAGTTAGTTTTGAGGCGAGTGTCCTTGGTCAATTACTGCCTTCAAATGTGGCATTGGAATTTTCGCTCCAGTATCGCAGCATCGTCGCTTTTGGAACTGCAAGGCTTGTAACCGAACCTGATGAAATGCGTAGACTTTTGTATGGGTTGATCAGCAAATACTTTCCTGAGCTGAAAGTTGGGCAGGAATACCGCGAGATCAATGACAAAGAACTGCGAGCCACATCTGTGTATGCCATCAAGATCGAAGAATGGAGCGGCAAAGAAAATTGGGAAGCACGCGCTGATCAAAGTGATGAATGGCAGCCGCTCGAAGAAAAGTGGTTCGAGTATTACAGGAACAAATCCTGAAAGGACAAACGCATGAACGAAAAAACTCGCACTGAAGAATTTAGAGTAGACGGGGAAAAAATCGTCTCCAAGATCAAAGAGCTGCTGCATGAAGGAAATATCCGCAGAGTGATCATCAAGGATAAAGAAGGCAAGACCCTGCTTGAAATTCCCATGACCATTGGCGTGGTAGGTGCATTGATCGCCCCTCAACTCGCCGCGTTAGGCGCCATTGCTGCATTATTAACCGAAGCGACCGTGGTTGTTGAAAAAGCAGAACAATCATGAGCATCTTTGAAGTTGTTTACTGGGCAGCCTTGGTCGCGGAAATGATCATTCGTGCCCCGCTAAACAAAAAGCGCAAAGAAGAGAAGATGAGCGAACAACGTGTATCTTCTCAAGAAAAAATCATTCTCTTTCTGCTTTTGATAGGTATGATGATCCTGCCTTTGATCTATTCGGCTACCAAATGGCTGGATTTTGCCAACTATAGCCTGCCGCCTTGGGCAGGATGGCTTGGCGTAGTGATGATGGTTGGTGCCATTGTCGTCTTCTGGCGCTCACATGCAGACCTCGGCTTGAACTGGTCGCCTTCGCTGGAAATTCGCGAGAAACACGAGCTTATTACCCGTGGCATTTACGGGGTTATCCGTCACCCCATGTATGCCTCGCAATGGTTATGGGTGCTTGCACAACCCCTGCTCCTACAAAATTGGCTGGCAGGTTTTATCAACCTGTTGGTTTTCATTCCGTTCTATCTTCTACGGGTTCAAGCTGAAGAACAAATGATGATAGATCGTTTTGGCGAGCAATATAAAACGTACATGACCAAAACAGGCAGAGTAATACCAAAACTTGGTTAAAAAAAATCCCGCCAAATGGCGGGATTTTTTTATGAATATTCTTCGCCATTCATGCCCCATAAATGTCAGACATGCTTACAAATCCATGTATTGACTAGACAAATTTACGCAGATAAAATAACGCCCATTCAATAGGTAACAATGACCATCTATAAATTTTCTGTCCAACAAAAAAACAATGATCCCCGCAATGAAAGTTATCGGCGTGGTGCTCACGCGCTTGGTATCCACCAGCTTCAACGGGTGGAATGTCAGGACCTCTACTTCATTGAGGGCCAACTGTCGCAGGAAGATTTGCAACAGTTGGCTCTCAAACTTTTAACGGACCCTGTGACGCAAATTGCCACTTGGACCGAACTGCCTGCGCCTCTCACCCCGCCCGAAGTTGACTCTGTTATTCTCGAAGTCTCCCTCCGCCCCGGCGTGACCGACCCGGTCGCTGCAGAGATTGTCCGCGCCGCCCACGAGATTGGACTCAACGGAATCCACCGCGCGGCAACAGGTCAACGTTTTATTCTCACAGGTTTGGACGAATCCCAAATTCCCTTGCTTGCCAACCAACTGCTCGCCAACAACGTCATCCAACACTGGAAGGTCGGCAGCATCGAACCATCATTCCCCGAAGAACTCGAATCGAGTGGACAAGTCGAAACCATCGCCATCCGCAACCTAAATGATGACGAACTCCTCAATCTCTCCAAAGACCGCCGCGCCGCCTTGGACTTGGCGGAGATGCAAGCCATCCGCGCCTACTGCCAAAAAGAAAATCGCGACCTGACCGACGTCGAATTCGAAACCATCGCCCAAACCTGGAGCGAGCATTGCGTTCACAAGACGTTCAAAGCGTTAATTACAGTTGATAGTGAACAGTTGACGGTGGACGGCAAAACCACCAACCACCAACCGACAACTATCAACAGCATTATCAAAACTTATTTAAAATCCGCCACCGACAAGATCAACGCGCCGTGGGTCATCTCCGCCTTCGTCGATAACGCAGGCATTATTGACTTCGACGACGAATTTGAAATTTCGTTCAAAGCCGAAACTCACAACCACCCGTCTGCCATTGAGCCCTTTGGCGGAGCGAACACAGGCGTTGGCGGAGTCATTCGCGACATTCTCGGCGTCTCTGCCAAACCCATTGCGAACACCGATGTGCTTTGCTTCGGCAAACAAAACGTCTCCTTCGATGAACTGCCCGAAGGCGTGCTTCACCCCAAACGCATCATGAGCGGAGTTGTCGCAGGCGTGCAGGACTACGGCAACAAGATCGGCGTTCCCACCGTCAACGGCGCGATTCTTTTTGATGAAGGCTATGCCGCTAATCCTTTAGTCTTTTGCGGCTGTGTCGGCATCGCCCCGAAGGGACTGCACCGCAAGAATCCCCAAGTCGGTGACCGAGTCATCGTCCTCGGCGGGCGCACAGGACGTGACGGCTTGCGCGGCGCAACCTTCTCCTCCATGACCATGGATGCCCAAACGGGTGAAGTCGCTGGCGCATCGGTTCAGATAGGCGACCCCATCGTCGAAAAGGGACTCATTGACGTCATCACCCGCGCAAGAGATCTGCGCTTGTACAACGACATTACCGACTGCGGCGCAGGCGGCTTGTCCTCTGCGGTGGGTGAAATGGCATCCACAATTGGCTGTGATGTTGAACTGAAAAAAGTGAAACTCAAATACCCAGGTCTCGCCCCGTGGGAGATCTGGCTCTCCGAAGCACAGGAACGCATGGTGCTTGCCGTTGCGCCCGAAAACATCCCCGCCCTGCAAGAACTCTGCGACACCTTCGATACCGAGCTCACCGACATCGGCGAAATCACAGGCAAGCATCGCCTCATCGTCCGCTATAACGGCAATCCCGTCGTGGACATGGATAACGAATTTTTGCATGAAGGCATTCCGCAAAGGCAATTAAAGGCAGTGATCAGGAATCAGGAACAAGGAAAACAAGCAAATGCCCTAATCCCTGATTCCCTAATCCCTGAGACCTTATTCAACCTCCTCTCCCACCCAAACATCGCCAGCAAATCATCCGTCATCCGCATCTACGACCATGAGATTCAAGGCGGCACAGTCGTCAAGCCTCTCGCAGGCGTCGAAGCAGACGCCCCCTCCGATGCGACGGTTCTCAAACCGATTGGCACGAAGGGCATGAAAGGCATTGTCCTTTCCAACGGCATCAATCCTGAATATGGTAAGCGCGACGCCTACAAAATGGCATTCGCTGTCATCGACGAAGCCATTCGCAACGCCGTCGCTGTCGGCGCTGACCCAGAGCGTATTGCCATTCTAGATAACTTTTGCTGGGGCGACCCAAAACGTCCCGAAACCCTAGGCTCACTTGTAGAAGCAGCTCGCGGCTGTCATGATGCGGCGCTCTTGTTCCGCACTCCGTTCATCAGCGGCAAAGACTCGCTCAACAACGAATACCTCGGCACCGACGGTCAACGTCATGCCATTCCACCCACGCTGCTCATCTCCGCGCTTGGCATGATGGACGACATCACCAAAGCCGTGACGATGGATTTGAAAGAAGTGGGCAACACGATGTATCTCATCGGCGATTTTGTGCCCGTGTTTGGCGGCTCGCATTTTGACATAACGATCAATGAACCCATTCCACACGTTTCAGAAATCACACCACAGGTTTACAAAGCATTGCACAACGCCATCAATGCAAGCCTCATCCGCTCCGCACACGATCTCTCCGAAGGTGGATTAGCTGTCGCCGCCGCGGAGATGTGCATTGGCGGGCGCTTGGGGCTGGATATAACCCCGCCTCTCACGACCCGTGACCTGTTCGGCGAAACGACAGGCTGTTTACTCGTTGAAGTTTCTCCTGCTGACATTACCCGCTTCGAAGAGATATTCAACGACTTACCGCGTAAAAAACTCGGACAAGTCATCTCTGACCCTGTTCTCAAACTCAACGACACAACTATTAAAGTTGAAGACCAGACGCAGGCATTCAACACACCAATATAAAAATGAAACCACAAGCTCTCATCCTCCAAGCTCACGGCACCAACCGCGATTACGATGTCGCCGAAGCGTTGACTCTCGCTGGTGCGGACCCGCATCCCGTTCCGCTCAATGACTTGCGCGCTGGCAAAAAACACTTCGTCGATTATCAAATGCTCGTCGTCGCAGGCGGATTTTCTTACGCCGACTCACTCGGCGCAGGCAAACTGCTCGCGCTCGATCTGAACTCCTATTTCAACGAAGAGATTTCTGCTTTTGTCCAATCAGGCAAACCCGTCATCGGCATTTGCAATGGCTTTCAAGCGTTGGTCAAATCGGGGATTCTTCCAGGAGAGTCCCCCTCTCCCAGTAAGAGCCCCAAAGGGGTGCTTCGCGAAGGGGTTAGGGGTGAGGGAGCGACTCTCACATTCAATGCAGAAGGTCACTTTGAATGTCGCTGGGTCAATCTTGCGCCCGTCTCTCAAACCTGCATTTGGACAAAGGACTTGGAAGATACAATTTTCTGTCCCATTGCACATGGCGAAGGCAATTTCCAAACGTCCGAACTCTTTCCTCTTTCTTCTTTCGTCGCGGACGACCAGATAGCCCTCACCTACATCCACGCGGACGGCACGCCTGCAAACGGAGACTATCCCATCAACCCGAACGGCTCCATTCTCGACATTGCTGGCATTTGCAACCCTCAAGGCAATGTGCTGGGACTCATGCCCCACCCCGAAAATCATATTCATCCTCATCAGCATCCGCAATGGACGCGTGGCGTGAAGGGCAATAGCGGATTGGTATTGTTCGAAAATGGCGTGAAGTACGCAAATCAAATAAGTTAATGTCACCCTGAGCGACAGCGAAGGGTCTCTAAGATAATCGTAGAGATTCTTCGCTTCGCTCAGAATGACAAAAAAGAGAAAACATGATTTCAAAAGAAGAACTCATCAAATTACTACCACAAGCACTGGGCGAAACCAACCTACCCCTGCCTAACAAGCAGAGGGGTAAAGTCCGCGAATGGTATGACCTGACCAATGGCACACGTCTCATCATCACAACCGACAGACTCTCCGCGTTTGACCGCATTCTTGCCAAAGTCCCATACAAAGGACAGGTGCTCAATCAACTCTCTGCGTGGTGGTTCGAGCAGACCAGAGACATCATTGCCAATCACCTCATTTCCACGCCCGACCCGAACACATCCATCGTCACTACCGTCCAGCCTCTTGCCATCGAAGTCATCGTGCGCGGATATATCACGGGCGTAACCTCCACCGCCTTGTGGTATCGCTACTCCATCGGCGAGCGGAATATTTATGGTTATGGCTTTCCCGAAGGCTTGAAAAAGAATCAAGCCCTGCCTGAGCCAATCATCACCCCTACCACCAAAGGCGGCGAGACAGGACACGACGAACGCCTGACCTGTACCGAAGTCACAGAAAAAGGCTTACTCGACGAAAAGACTTGGAACAAGTTCAAGCCGCCGCGCTTGCCATCTTCAAACGCGGACAGGAAGTTGCCAACAAAGCAGGTTTGATTCTCGTGGATACAAAATACGAATTCGGCATTGCTCCCGATGGCAACGTCATGCTCATTGACGAAGTCCACACACCTGACTCGTCCCGCTACTGGAAAGCAAACACCTACCAAGAAAAATTCAACGCAGGCGAAGAACCTGAAAACTTCGACAAGGAATTCGTCCGCATTGCCTATGCTCAAAAAGGCTATCGCGGCGATGGCGAAATTCCATCCATGCCAAACGAACTTTGGGCGGCAGCAAGTGAACGCTACATCACTATCTACGAAATGCTCACAGGTAAAACGTTTGAAGCGGGCGCATATCCCATCGAAGAACGCCTGCTCAAGAATCTGAAAGAGTTGCCATGACCCAACCACTGATCGCCATCATCATGGGTTCCAAGTCTGATTGGGAGACGATGGAACATGCCACCAAAACGCTCGATCAATTGGGCATTCCCTACGAAATCAAAATTGTTTCGGCACATCGCACACCTGATCTGCTGTTTCAATTTGCAGAGTCTGCACATGAGCGCGGCATTGAAGTCATCATTGCGGGCGCGGGCGGTGCGGCGCATCTGCCAGGCATGACCGCCGCCAAAACGCATCTGCCTGTGCTGGGTGTGCCTGTCCAATCGAAGGCGCTCAACGGCATGGACTCGTTGCTCGCCATTGTGCAAATGCCTGCGGGTATTCCCGTTGGCACGTTAGCAATCGGTCGCGCGGGCGCGGTCAATGCGGCGCTGTTGGCGGCGTCCATCGTTGCCAACAAGCACAGCGAATATCTCGCGCCCCTGCTCGCCTATCGCGCCTCACAAACCCAATCCGTTTTGGATAACCCCGACCCGCGCGAGACTCACGAATGACGAACATCGGCATTTTGGGAGCAGGTCAACTAGGACGCATGCTCGCCCTGGCTGGATACCCACTCGGACATCGCTTCCGCTTCCTAGACCCCGCTTCGGATTCACCCGCAGGCTTGCTCGCTGACCATCTGGCATTGGGCTACGCGGACACATCTGCACTCGAGCAATTTGCGCATGGATTGGACGTAGTGACGTACGAATTTGAGAATGTCCCTGTGGAGGCGGCGAGACACTTGGAGAAATTTGTCCCTGTGTATCCGCCGTCGTTGGCATTGGAAAAAGCACAAGATCGCTTCATCGAAAAATCTTTTTTTCAAAAGCTGGGAATACCCACTCCCAAATTCACAATTGACCTCAATTCTTCTTTTAGCTTTCCTGCTGTGTTGAAAACGCGCCGCATGGGGTATGACGGGAAGGGGCAAAGCATTGTCCATTCGCAGGCGGAAGTGGAAAGCGGATTATCGAAACGGACAGCGGATGAATCGGATTTGTTTATTCTGGAAGAGTTTATTTCATTTGATCGTGAACTGTCCATTATTGCTGTGAGGAATAGATCGAGTGAAACGAAGTTTTATCCGTTGATTGAGAATCATCATCGCGATGGGATCTTGCGGTTGTCGTTGGTGATGGGGAATGTTTCAGCAGAGTTGCAGAAACAAGCAGAAGAATATGCACAACGAATTTTGTCTGCGCTGGATTATGTTGGCGTGCTGACGATCGAGTTCTTCGAGAAGGACGGTCAATTGCTAGCAAATGAAATGGCGCCGCGTGTGCACAACAGCGGGCATTGGACGATCGAAGGGGCGGTCACGTCTCAGTTCGAGAATCACGTTCGGGCGGTGTGTGATGCGCCGCTTGGGAGCACGAGTCCGCTTGGAGTGTGTGCCATGGTCAATTTGGTGGGAACGCTTCCAGACGAGACATCCATCTTGAAAATTGAGGGAGCGCATTTGCATCTGTACGACAAGGCGCCGAGACCGAAGCGCAAGTTGGGTCATATTACGTTGGTTGAAAAAGATGTTGAGAGTTTGCACGAAAAACTTAACGAGATAAGGAAGTTGTATGCTGAATTTTGATGAGTCGCCGAAGGAAGAATGCGGCGTGATCGGGATCTTCGCGCCGAATGAAGATGTGGCGCGCATGACGTTCTTTGGTTTATATGCGTTGCAGCATCGCGGACAGGAAGCCGCGGGCATGGCGGTTGCCGATGGACAAGTGATGTCCATGCATAAAGGCGTTGGATTTGTGTCGCGGGTGTTCACACCTGAGAGCATGGCAGATTTGAAGGGGCACTATGCGATTGGACATACTCGCTATTCGACGACAGGTTCATCGTCGTTGCGTAATGCACAGCCATTCATGATCGAGACCATAAATGGTCCGCTGGCGTTGGCGCATAATGGCAACTTGGTGAATTCTGCGGAGTTGCGGCAGGAGTTGATGCAACAGGGTGTGGGATTTTCATCGTCGTCGGATACCGAAGTGATGACGATGATGCTTGCGCGCAACGGCGGCGCGACGTGGGAAGAGCGCATCAAGACCGCAATGAAGAAATGGGTGGGTGCGTATTCGCTGGTGATATTGACGCGCGATTGTGTATATGCAGTGCGCGACCCGTGGGGATTCCGCCCGCTATGTATTGGGATGCTGCCAAGCGGCGGACATGCCGTCGCTTCGGAGACGGGTGCTTTGCAGACATTGGGATGTGAAGCCATCCGCGATGTGAAGCCTGGTGAAGTGGTGTCGCTTTCAAATAATGCGTTGAAGGTGATGCAGGCAGTGAAGCCTGAACAGCCTTCGGCAATGTGTGTGTTTGAGCATATTTATTTTGCACGCCCCGACCAGACGTGGGATGGGATCAACGTCCATCATGTGCGGCAGAGATTGGGGGAGGAGTTAGCACGAGAAGTAGCTGGCAGATTTGAAGCGGATGTGGTCATTCCTGTGCCTGATTCGTCGGTGCCTGCAGCAATTGGTTTTTCACATGTGAGCGGCATTCCGTATAACGACGGGTTTATCAAGAACCGTTATGTTGGGCGGACATTCATTGAACCAACGGATTCACTTCGCAAGCGGGGTGTGGCATTGAAGTTCAATGTGATTAATGAAAATGTCCGCGATAAGCGCGTGGTGATGATCGACGACAGCATTGTACGCGGCAATACGACAGGTCCGCTGATCAAGTTATTGAAGAATGCGGGTGCGAAGGAAGTACATGTGGCGATCACATGTCCGCCGATTGCGCATCCCTGTTTCATGGGCGTGGACATGGGCAGGCATGAAGATTTGATCGCTCACAAACGCACGGTGGAAGAAATCCGCGAATATGTAGGCGCTGATAGTTTGTATTATTTGTCTGTAGACGGCATGATGAAAGCTGTTCAACGCAAGGCTGGATTTTGTCAGGCGTGTTTTACGGGGCAGTATCCCATCCCTGTAGATTTGATGTCTGTAAAGACAGGCTTTGAAAGAGGGACGA
Source organism: Anaerolineales bacterium (assembly GCA_046328915.1). GTDB lineage: Bacteria > Chloroflexota > Anaerolineae > Anaerolineales > Villigracilaceae > Villigracilis. The sequence continues at coordinate 118,225 of JAXLVR010000008.1, forward strand.
AATAATGAACGTACTGGTCATTGGTTCGGGCGGGCGGGAACATGCAATTATATGGAAGGTCAGTCAATCGCCGAAGTTGACGAAGTTGTATGCGTTGCCTGGCAATTCAGGGACGGGGGAGTTGGCGGAAAATGTCAACGGAATATCAGTGGATGACCATGTGGCGGTCGCTTCGTTTTGTAAAGACAAACAGATTGACTTGGTGATTATCGGTCCCGAAGCGCCACTGGCAGTAGGGTTGGTGGACTCGCTTTCAGCGCAGGGAATCCGCTGCTTTGGACCGAGTCAAGCTGCGGCGCAGATCGAAGCGTCCAAGTCCTTTGCCAAGGATTTCATGGCAAGGCACAACATCCCAACCGCGAAGTATGCGACTTTTTCCAATTACGATGAAGCTGTTCAATATTTAGAATCCGTTGATTATCCAATCGTCATCAAAGCATCGGGACTGGCAGCAGGCAAAGGCGTGATCTTGCCTGAAACGGATGAAGAGGCGAAATTAACTCTTGAAGAAATTTTGGTCAAAAAAGCCTTTGGCGAAGCGGGCGCGGAAGTGGTCATTGAAGAACGAATGACAGGACAAGAAGTTTCGTTGATGGCATTCGCTGATGGAACATCCGTTGTGCCGATGTTACCTGCGCAAGACCATAAACGATTGTTGGATGGCGATCAAGGATTGAACACGGGCGGCATGGGCGCCTATGCGCCCGCGCCGATCTTTACGTCGGCGATGATGAGCGAAGCCGTTGAAAAAGTTTTGAAGCCCGCTGTGAACGGAATGAAAAGCGAAGGCAATCCGTTCATTGGGGTACTGTATGCTGGTTTGATGTTGACACCGAACGGCATCCGCACATTGGAGTTCAATTGTCGCTTCGGCGATCCTGAAACACAGGTAGTGCTTCCACTGTTGGAAACGGATTTGGTTGAAATCGCCGAAGCCTGTGCGGACGGAAATTTAGAGAACATCAATATTCAATGGAAAAACAACGCGGCGGTCTGTGTGGTGCTGGCAAGCAAAGGCTACCCCGAAAAAGTGGAAAGCGGCAAAGTCGCAACCATCGAGCAACTTCCCGATGATATAGTTTGTTTCCATGCAGGCACAAAACTTAAAAATGGCAATCTAGTCACATCGGGCGGGCGTGTGTTTGGTCTGACCGCGTGGGAAGAAAATATCGCAAGTGCTGTAAAGAAAGTTTATGCCAATATCGACAAGGTCACATTCGATGGAATGCAATATCGCAAAGACATTGCGCATCGCGCTCTGGAAGGTGTCAAATGACAAACTCGTATGCATCCTCTGGTGTCGATATCGACGCAGGCAACCGTGCTGTTGAGTTGATGAAAGATTCGGTCAAAGCCACGTACAACGACTCCGTGCTCGCGGGCATCGGCTCGTTCGGCGGTCTCTTCGACGCCTCCGTGCTCAAGCAAATGGACAGCCCCGTGCTCGTCGCGTCCACCGATGGCGTTGGCACTAAGGTCAAACTCGCTGCGTCGGTTGGTCGTTATCGCGGCATCGGTCACGATATCGTCAATCACTGCATCAACGACATTCTCGTGCAAGGCGCGCGTCCGCTATTTTTTATGGATTACTTCGCCACCTCAAAATTGAATCCCGAACAAACTGCAGAAGTGGTGATGGGCATTGCCGAAGCCTGCAAAGAGTCGGGCATCGCATTGCTTGGTGGTGAGACAGCAGAAATGCCTGGCGTGTATCGCGATGGAGAGTTTGACGTGGCTGGCACCATCGTCGGTGTATTGGAACGCTCCCGCCTCCTTCCCCGCCCAAACCTGCTCGCTGGTGACCTGATCCTTGGTCTCCCCTCAAGCGGACCGCACACCAACGGCTACTCCCTCATTCGCAAAGTCTTCGAGGGCGCAGACTTGCAATCCATTCATCCTAAACTTGGATGCTCATTGGCAGACACATTGCTTGCGCCGCATCGTTCTTATTTCAACGCGCTCTATCCGCATCTTGATAAGGTCAAAGCCTTGGCACATCTCACAGGCGGCGGATTCATCGAAAACATTCCGCGTGTCTTACCTGAAAATCTTGGCGCGGTCATCCATGTAAATTCATGGCAAGTCCCACCGTTGTGGAAGTTGATTCAAGAACAGGGTAATATCTCCACCGAAGAAATGTACCGCGTCTTCAATATGGGCATTGGCATGGTCGCCATCGTGGATAAATCCGTTGCCAGCGATTTGCAATCATCCATATCAGAACCCGCCTTCATCATCGGTGAATTGATCGATGGTGAACAAAAAGTTATTTTGAAATAAAGGACTCATCATGAAAGACCTCACCCTTCGTTACGGAACAAACCCCAATCAATCTCCTGCTCGTGTGTACATGCAAGATGGCAGTGACTTGCCCATCACCGTCCTTGGCGGTTCGCCAGGCTACATCAATTTGCTGGACGCGCTCAACGCGTGGCAACTGGTTCGGGAGCTGAAGCAGGTCATCGGTCAGCCTGCGGCGGCTTCGTTCAAACACGTCAGCCCGTCAGGTGCCGCTGTCGCCGTCCCATTGACCGACATCCTCAAGAAAATCTATTTTGTGGACGACATGGAACTCACGCCACTCGCTACTGCCTACGCCCGCGCCCGCGGCGTGGACAGGATGTCATCGTTCGGTGATTTCATTGCGCTATCTGATACAGTCGATGTTCCTACTGCCAAACTCATTTCGCGCGAAGTCTCTGACGGTGTCATCGCGCCTGCATATGAGCCGGAAGCCTTGGAAATTTTGAAAAAGAAGAAACAGGGCAAATATGCCATCGTGCAAATTGACCCAACCTACGAACCGCAGTTGACCGAGACCCGTCAGGTCTTCGGCATAAGTATGGAGCAACGCCGCAATGACCGCCTCGTGACACTCGAAGATTTTGCCAACATCGTGACGAAGAAAAAGACCTGCCCGAATCGGCGATCCGCGATATGTTCATCGCATGGATCACACTCAAGTTCACGCAATCCAATTCCGTTTGCTACGTCGCAGATGGACAGACCATCGGCGTCGGCGCGGGGCAGCAGTCGCGTGTGCATTGTGCCCGTCTCGCTGGCTCAAGGCGGACTTATGGCGACTACGTCAGCATCCATCCGTTTTGGCTTTGCCGTTCAAAGATGGCATCAAACGCCCCGACCGCGACAACGCCATTGACCAATTCCTGCAACCGGATGTCACAGAAGTGGAGAAGCAAAACTGGATAAATGTATTCACTGAAATTCCTCAACAACTGACCACCGAAGAACGCCGTGCATGGCTGGACGGTCTCACCGATGTCACGCTTGGCTCCGACGCCTTCTTCCCCTTCCGCGACTCGATTGATCGCGCCGCCAAAAGTGGAGTGAAGTACGTCCTGCAACCTGGCGGCTCCAACCGCGACGAAGATGTCATCGCCGCCTGTGATGAATATGGCATGACCATGGTCTTCTCAGGTCTACGCCTCTTCCATCACTAAACTGGGCACTGGTTACTGATGACTTTTCTTCCCCGTCTCGTCGTTCTCATCTCTGGCAACGGCTCCAACCTACAAGCCATTCTCGACGCTTGCGCATTGGGTGAGCTTTCTGCTTCTGTAGTTTGCGTTATCTCCAACAAAGCGGACGCCTACGGACTCATCCGTGCCAAAAATGCAGGTGTCGAAGCCGTTTACTTCGGAAAACTCGCAACCGAGACTCGTCAGGAACATGACAAGCGACTAGCCGACTACGTAACTACCAAACAACCAGATTACATCATCTTGGCTGGCTGGATGCGGATTCTTTCCTCCGCCTTTCTTTCTTCTTTCCCAAACAAAGTCATCAACCTTCACCCCGCCCTGCCTGATACCTTCCCTGGCACTCACGCCATCGAACGTGCTTTCGAAGCCTATCAACGTGGAGAGATCGATCACACAGGTGTCATGGTGCATCTCGTCCCCGATGAGGGCGTTGACAATGGTCCCGTACTGGCAACAGAAATCGTCCCCATTCACAAAGAAGATACGCTTGAATCGCTTGAAGCTCGTATCCACCAAATAGAACATTTTTTATTTATTAATGCATTGAAAAAAGTCATTGAGAAAAAGTTTAGGAAGCAATATCAGTTTGTTTACAAAATCATTGGTATTCCATTGACAGAGAACATTGAAGACATATTGGAAGAAATGAATATCAGATATCAAGATGTAACAAAAACAAAACTATGGAGAGAATCGTCTGATGTGTTTTTTTCTATTGATATCGCGAGCGATATAGGAGATTTGGACATCCTAGAAAAATTAATCCTAGATGATTTATGGGACTCGGTCTTTGCAACAATTAAAGATTTCAAAAAAATTAGTTTCCAAACTTTCTCAAAAGAACAAAAGTAAAAAGGAATAAATTAAATGCCTACTGCCATCCTCTCCGTCCACAACAAAACAGGACTCGTCGAATTCGCCCAAGGACTTGCCTCTCTCGGTTGGACTCTTCTCGCCTCAGGCGGGACAGCCAAACTGCTGCGCGACAATAATATCCCCGTCACCGAAGTCGCAGATTACACCAAGTCGCCCGAAATCCTTGGCGGACGGGTCAAGACTCTCCACCCCGCTATCCACGGCGGACTCCTCGCCCGTCCCACCGATGAAGATCATCAGCAACTCCTCGACCTCGGCTGGGATTACATTGACCTTGTCGCGGTCAATCTCTATCCCTTCGAAGAGACCATCGCCAAGCCGAATGTCACCTACGCAGACGCCATCGAAAACATCGACATCGGCGGCGTGACCCTCATCCGCGCTGCGGCGAAGAATCACGAACGTGTTACCCTCATCTGCGACCCAGCCGATTACAATTCTGTTCTAGCTGAAATCCGTGCTGGCGGCATATCCGCTCAAACCCGCACCAAACTTGCCATAAAAGGCTTTGCTTCCACTGCACATTACGATACCGCCATCCACGCCTACTTGAATAAATAAGGTTAATTTTCAAGCGTAAGGGCGACCCGTCCTGCAAAATCAGAATCCTTTGATTAGCAGTGGCGGGTCGCCCCTACATTACAACCAAGGAGATAACAAATGAACGAAGAACTTTTTGACCGCTTTGATTCCCTGACCTTCGACGATGTCCTCATCGTCCCTGGCTACACCGAAGTGTTACCGAACGAAACCGACGTGCGCGTCCAACTCACACCGAACATTCAACTCAACGTCCCGATCCTCTCCGCCGCCATGGACACCGTCACCGAAGCGCGGCTGGCAATTGCACTGGCGCGTGAAGGCGGCATGGGCATCATTCACCGCAACATGCCGCCCGAAGCGCAAGCCGCCGAAGTGGAAAAGGTCAAGCGTTCGCAATCAGGCATGATCGTCGAACCCATCAGCCTGCAACCCGACGCGCCGCTCAGTAAAGCCGAAGAGATCATGTCCACCTATCACATCAGCGGCGTGCCCGTCACCGATGACAAAGGTAAACTCGTTGGCATCCTCACCAATCGTGACATCCGCTTTGTCGAACCATCCGATTACAACCTGCCCGTCAGTCAGTTCATGACAGGCGGAGAAAAACTCGTCACCGCCAAAGTGGGCATCGCTGCCAAAGATGCGCAGGACATTCTACAAAAATATCGCATCGAGAAACTTCCGCTTGTCGATGAGCATGGCATCCTCAAAGGCTTGCTCACTGTCAAGGACATTCAAAAAGCGCGCGATTATCCCAATGCCTCTACTGACTCCAAAGGTCGCCTCATCGTCGGCGCAGCGGTTGGCGTAGGCAAGGATGTCGAAACCCGCGTAGACTTGATGATCAAAGCAGGCGTGGACGTGGTCACCATCGACACCGCGCACGGACATTCCAAAGGTGTGCTCGAAGCCATTCGCCGCATCAAAGGCGCATGGAAAGACCTGCCCGTCTTCGCTGGTAATGTGGTCACAGCCGAAGGCGTAGATGCGCTCGTCAAAGCAGGAGCAGACGCAATCAAAGTCGGAGTCGGTGCGGGTTCCATCTGCACCACGCGCATCGTTTCGGGCGCAGGCATGCCGCAAGTCTCCGCCATCTTCGAATGTTCTCGCGCCGCGCAAAAGCATGGCGTCGCCATCATCGCTGATGGCGGCATCAAATTCAGCGGCGATATCGTCAAAGCCATCGTTGCAGGCGGCAATGCCGTTATGCTTGGAAGTCTGCTCGCGGGTCTTGAAGAAGCGCCAGGCGAAGTGATGATGTATGAAGGTCGCCGCTTCAAGGAATATCGCGGCATGGGTAGCCTCGGCGCGATGAAAGGCTACGGCGTTGACCGCTATGCCACGGGTCAAAGTGGCAGCGGCAAACTTGTGCCCGAAGGCATCGAAGGTCGTGTGCCATATAAGGGCGCGCTCGGCGAATATGTCTATCAACTTGTCGGTGGTCTGCGCTCGGGCATGGGCTATGCGGGCGCTGCCTCGCTCGAAGACCTGCGCACCAAGACCCGCCTCACGCGCATCACCAACGCGGGTCTCATCGAAAGCCACCCGCATGATGTTATTATTACCAAGGAAGCCCCAAACTATCAGTTGAGCCAGCGATAACACATGACCCTTCACCTTCTCTCTCCTTTGGATGGACGCTACGCCGAGACCACTGCGCCTCTGCGGGATCACTTCTCCGAGTTTGCTTTTCTACGCGACAGAGTGCGCGTCGAACTTAACTTTTTGCCTGCTCTTTCCAAAACAGGCTTGGTGCGCCCCTTGAGCGACTCTGAGTCTGCGCACCTCGAATCGGTTCTCGCAAATTTCTCAGACGCCGACGCAGAGCTGATCCTCGAATACGAACGTAAGACACGTCACGACGTCAAAGCCATCGAGTACTTCATCCAAAGCAAATTACAGGGCACAACTCTTGAAGATTTAATTCCGTGGATTCACTTCGGCTTGACCTCTGAAGATACAAATAGTTTAGGTCAAGCTATCGCGCTCAAAGAATCCAGAGACAAAGTCATCCTTCCGAATATCGAATCTCTACTATCGAAACTTTCTGACTTTGCTCTCAAATACAAATCCACCCCCATGCTCGCCCGCACACATGGACAGTTCGCCGTGCCAACAACTTTAGGAAAAGAGTTCGCCGTCTACATCGCCCGCCTCAAAAAGACTCGCGACGAGATCGCATCTCACAAATTCGAAGCCAAGTTGACGGGTGCGGTTGGCAACTTCAATGCTTTGCAAGCCGCAGTACCGAATATCGATTGGATTTCATTCAGTAAAGAATTTGTCTCCAGTTTTGGGCTTGAACCAAACTTGCTTACCACCCAGATCCTCCCCTACGATAACTGGGTACGCTACTTTGATCTTATTCGTCTGACCAACTCCATCCTAATCGACTTTGCTCAAGATGTCTGGCGTTACATCAGCGACGGGTATCTTCGGCAAGCCGTTGTCGCAGGCGAAGTCGGTTCGTCCACCATGCCACAGAAGGTCAACCCGATCGACTTTGAGAACGCGGAAGGCAATCTTGGTGTAGCGAATTCCTTGTTCACACATTACGCCCAAAAGTTGACTGTCTCTCGCTTACAGCGCGACCTCTCGGACTCAACCGTCCGACGCACGTTTGGCACGGCGTTGGGTCACAGCCTGTTAGCATGGACCAACTTCCAGCGTGGATTGAAGCGCATTGCTCCTGATGAGGAAAAACTCACAGCCGAGTTAAATGCCCACTGGGAAGTCGTCTCCGAAGGCGCACAAACCATCCTCCGCGCGGCTGGAAAATCAGACGCGTACGAATCGCTCAAAGAACAAACCCGCGGACGCGTCCTCACTGAGTCTGATTACAAGAATTGGTGCAACTCCATTGATGTGGATGATGCCATTCGTGAAAAGTTGAAAGCGCTCTCGCCGGAACGTTATATCGGTTTGGCGGTGAAATTGACGGAAGAAATAATCAAGTAAAATTCAGACATGAAATCGTACCGTAAAGAATTATTTTTCAACATCCCATCCCGCCGTGGATTTATCAACATCACCTCGCAAGTGGAAGAGGCGTTACGTGAAAGCGAAATCAAGGAAGGTCTACTTTTATGCAATGCTATGCACATCACCGCTTCGGTCTTTATCAACGACGATGAGAGCGGCTTGCATCACGATTACGAAAAATGGTTAGAGAAACTCGCACCGCATGAGCCGGTTAATGGATATCGCCATAACGATACCGGCGAAGACAATGCCGATGCCCATATGAAACGTCAAGTAATGGGACGTGAAGTCGTTGTAGCCGTTACGAACGGACAACTCGATTTTGGGACGTGGGAACAGATCTTCTACGGCGAGTTTGATGGACGCAGGCGCAAGCGTGTTTTGATAAAAATTATTGGTGAATAAACTGAGTGGAGAAAATTATGCGATTAAAAAATAAAGTCATTGCCACCCTGGTTGCAGAAGGTGTTGAAGACCTAGAATATCACGTGCCTGTAATGCGTTTGCAGGAAGAAGGCGCAAAGGTCCTTTCGGCTGGCTTGGATCTAAAGCCTGTGCGCGGTAAGAACGGTTTGGTCATCACACCTGATACAAAGATCGAAGACCTGAAAGCCAGCGAGCTTTTCGCGATCATCCTCCCTGGTGGCTGGGCTCCAGATAAAGTCCGCAGATATGATGTGGTGAAGAAATTGGTCAAAGAAATGGATGACTCCAACAAGGTCATTGGCATCATTTGTCACGGCGGTTCGATTGCCATCTCAGCAGGTATCATCAAGAAAGGTCAACGCGTTACCGGCTCAACCGGCATCAAAGATGATCTTGAAAACGTTGGTGGGGTCTGGGCAGATGAAGCCGCCTTCCGCGAAGGCAACCAAGTTTGGGGGCGGGTGGTGGCGGATATTCCCGATTTCAATCGTGAGTTGGTTGCAGCCTTGGTTCAATCATCATAAAAGACTTCGAATTCTTTTTTACGTCTCTTCTCTTTAAAGAAAAAAGTTCCTGCGCCAAATAAGATGCGTACGCCGCTCTGGTCTTATTGCCCGTCAATAATGCCAGCAAAACTTGAGCAGCCAATGCAAAGCCGTAATAGAGTTTCATGGTTGTGCCTCCGAAAAATGACCTACCATGAAACAATACCCGGCTCATCTTAATAGCGCAGGAACAGTGCGTTAAGAAGCTGTTATCAACTCAACGCCAATGGCGCTTGCTTCATCGTTGCAGGGATGGAAACACCCAACAGACTCAACACTGTGGGCGCAATTTGCAAATGGGAAATCACCTGACCCGTATCGCCTCTTCCCTGACCATTAGGCTGAATCACAAAAAATGGAACGGTCCGCTGCTCGGGCGTGGTGCCGCCATGTCCACCATCGGCATTGATGCCATGATCGCCCGTCACGAAAATCGTATGCCCACGCTCGCGCCACTCCACCAAAAGCGGTGCGAGTTTTGAATCTTGATAGATGGCATGGTTACGATATTCTTTAGTGTCTGATCCATAGGTCTCACCGTGATAGTCCATGCCCATGGGGTGCAGCAAAAGATAATCGGGCGAATATTTGCGGACAAGATGCCCCGCTGTGTTGAAAAGTTCAATATCGGGATATTCGTCGGTCGTATAAAAACGCCCATGCTGAATGTTCAGAGACGCATCATCCACTTCCCTATCGTCAATGGGGTTGTAAGGCGCACGGTTGTACAACTCCGAATACCAATAATACGCTGCTGCGGCAGTCACTTTCCCCGCCTCCCGAACCGACTTGAAAATATTTGGCTTCTCAGAAAGCCTCACGATCGAATTTGCAACAATGCCTGTTTCACTGGAGGGCATCCCTGTATGGATGGTCTCATACATTGGGCGAGACATACTTGGCAATTCTCCTACGATCTTATACAAACTGGCTTTTTTATATTCCACCATGTGACCTAAATAGCCCATGTTGGCAATTGCCGTGTCATATCTTAATGCGTCAGAAAGAACAAGAATCACTTTGTTCATAATATCCTCTAGAAAGAAGTAGGTCACGCTTTGAGCGTGACCTACAAGTTTGTTTATTCGTCTAAAACCAGAACCGCTTCTTTTGAACAAGTTACTTGTTCTTTTGAACCGATCTTTGGAAGTTCCAGGAATGGGTTATTGAAGGTATCCATGTTAAATTTGGATTCACCAATTTGTACCTGAATCCGCACCACAGAACCAAGGAAGGTAATATTCTCAATCGTACAGTCGAGAACATTGTCTTTCTTTTGAACATCTGCAAAACTGAAGCGTTCTGGGCGGATGGAAATACGAATCGCATCCCCCTTCTTACGGGCTTTGATGTCTGATGCCGTCACGAATTGAACACCATTCACGGTTAAAAGTCCATTCGCAGGGTCTGTCACTTCTGCTTTGGCAGTGTTGAGCGAACCAACAAAGTTCGCCACAAATTGGGTCTGGGGGAAGTTATAAATTTCAAAAGGTGTTCCCACTTGTTCAATGACCCCCACATTCATCACCACAATGCGGTCAGAAATGGAGAGTGCTTCTTCCTGATCGTGGGTTACGAAAATGGCGGTAATGCCCAATGATTTTTGAATCGAGCGGATCTCTGTGCGCAATGAAACGCGAATCTTGGCATCCAAAGCCGAAAGCGGCTCATCCAGTAAAAGCACCCGTGGGCGGTTGGCTAATGCTCGCGCTAAAGAAACACGCTGTTGTTGACCGCCCGAAAGTTGGTAGGGGTATTTATGCGCATGCTTTTCGAGATTGATCAGGTTGATCATCTCATCAACGCGTTTTTTCACGGTTTCTTCAGGTTCCTTACGAACTCGAAGACCAAACCCTATGTTCTGGGCCACAGTCATGTTTGGAAACAAAGCATAGGATTGGAAGATCATACCCACGTTACGTTGATTGGGAGCCTTGTCGGTAATATCCACACCATCCAACATAATTTTCCCCATCGTTGGGATTTCAAACCCTGCCACCATGCGCAAGGTCGTGGTTTTTCCACAGCCAGAAGGGCCGAGAAAGGATACGAATTCGCCTTTTTCAATATCAAGATTGAAATTATCCACCACCGTGGCATCGCCGTATTGCTTTGAAACATTTGAAATGGAAAGAAATGCCATTGCCATTCTCCTCAAAAGATTAGTGTGCCCCGGCGGTCTGACCTTGCCCGCCAGTGAATAATTGGATCAACCCCATCGCTGCCCATGTCAATAGGAAGCTCACAAATGAAAGGGCAGCAGGCTCATACGCACGATGCTGACCCAGTAGGAATAGATACGGACCAAACGCATCCACACCGAGGAAAGATGCAAGAGTCACTTCACCTACAACAATGGCAAAGGTTAACAAAGCGCCACTGAGGAGTGCCGAGCGAATGTTCGGAAGTATGATTCGTGTGATGATGGTGAACCAACTCGCGCCGAGGCTTTGAGCCGCTTCTGTCAGCGTTGCCACATCCACAGTGCGCATGCCCGTATCCACCGAACGGTACATATATGGCATGGCAAGTACCATGTAGCCCGCCACGATCAACACATTGGTGCCGAACTTATAAGTAGTGAGGGGCTGTATCAAAACAATATCAGTGAACGGGATTGTTACAGGTGAACTATAAATTCGGATCAAGCCAAACACTAAAATAATTCCCGGCACCACAAACGGAAGCAGCGTAATGAACTCCACAGCGCGGCGTGCTTCAGGAACACGTAAGCGAATCCAATAAGCAGTCGGGACGATCAGAATGATGCTAACTGCAATGGTGGCAAATGCCAAAATGTTGGAATAGGTGAAAGTCTCAATAAAGTCTTTATCTTCAAAGGCTTTTTCATATGCTTTGAAACCAATAACATCGCGTTCCATCTGAAGGGAAAAATCAAGAGTGGCATATAGAGGCAAAATAAAATACAACGCGCCCAAAATAAACCAAACCCAGCTCCAAAAAGGAAAGTTTCGTGATGATCGTTTTTTCATTTCAACCACCTTTCAGATATTTTTTGCAGCCAGGTATACCCAGTGATGGAAACCGCCATAATAATGACCATGCCCATTGCCATTGCATAACCTAATCCGGGATTATGAAGAACGTCGCCTCGAATCTGCGCCCCAATCTGGATCGTCACAATCGGCAGGGTGCCACCCGTCAACGCATACGCTGTAGCATACGCCCCAAACGCATTTCCAAACAATAAAATTGTCGCGCCCAACAATGGAGGTAGTAATATTGGCATGGCAACCTTTGACCAATATTGAAATGGGGTAGCGCCCAAATTTTCGGCTGCCTCACGCCATTCGCGTTTCAAACCATCCAACGCCGGCGTGATAATCAATACCATCAATGGGAATTGGAAATACATATAAGTAAGACTCAAACCAAGGAAGCTATACAGATTGAAACCAGTCTGATAGAGTTTTACGCCAAAAAACCTTTGAAATACAAATTCATCCAAAAAGGCAGTGATGATGCCTGTGCGCCCAAGTGTAGCGACAAAGGCAAATGCCAAAGGCACACCTGCAAAGTTGGATGCAACCCCTGAAAATGTAATCAGCATGGAACGCAGAGATTGCGGCAATCCGCCCACCGTAATGGAGTATGCCAACAAAAACCCGAAAATAGCCCCCCCAATGGCCGTGACCGCACTAATCTGAATACTCGTAGAATAGGAAGCAAGAATGGATTGCTGGGTAAATAATGCGAGCATATTATTCAACGTAAAACGCCCAGCTTCATCGGTAAATGCCCCAACAAATAATTTGAGAGAGGGCAGAATTAAGAATAAAAGTGCAAATAGGAAAAACGGTGTAACCCCCAACCATTTTTTCCAATCGAACCGTGGAGCAACGTTCTTTTTGGTGGGAAGAGCAGTTTCTGCCATAGGGAACTCCTCGAAAATGGTTCAATTGCGGCGAGACCCCGCCATAAGGCAGGGTCTCGCATTTATTACAAAAACGAACTGTTACGGGGCAGCCTGGATGTCGGAACCGACAGCGGAGTCCCAGTTGGTGGTGATCAATTCTTTTGCAGCGTTCAACTGATCAAGGGAGGGGAACACGGCGCCAGAAACATCAGGTAACTTGGCAAGCAAGTCAGCGGGGATCACACCGCGTTCGCGCATGTCAGCTTCGCGGATCGGGTGGCAGTAGCCCTTCATCCAGATAGTCTGACCTTCGTCAGAGTACAGGAATTCCATCCACAACTTGGCAGCATTGGGGTGCGGAGCGTAGGCGCTGATCGCCTGAACATACACACCAGCAAAACGACCAGTAGCGGGGATAACAACCTGAGCAGCAGGATTTCCAGCGAAGGAATCAACAGCAGCAAGAGCATTGTAGTCCCAGGTAATGCGAACGGGGGTTTCACCCTTGGCAACCAAACCATTGTTCGAGATCAAAGGAACAAGGTTACCAGCACTGTTCAACTGGGCGAAGAAATCGAGACCAGCCTGAGCGTCATCGAGGGAGCCGCCATTGGCGAGAGCCGCAGCATAGACGGTTTGGATAGCCTGGTTAGAGGTGCGAGGATCACCAGAGAGAGCAACCTGTCCGTTGTACTTGGGGTCAAGCAAGTCAGCCCAGTCCTGAGGAACATCAGGCTGAACATCGGTGTTGACGAGGAAGGAAAGCACGCCGTAGTAGTCGCCGTACCAGTAGCCTTCAGGATCCTTGGCTTCAGCAGGAATGGAATCCCAGGTGGAGACCTTGTAGGGCTGGATCAAACCTTCAGCCTTGGAGGATTCACCGAAAGCAAAACCAACGTCGATCACATCAGGAGCCTGAGGACCCGTGTTGTCTTTGTTCGCCTTGATGGCTTCAATTTCATCACCGGAGCCGGCATCTGGATTCAATTCATTGACTTCGATACCATACTTAGCCTTGAAGGTATCAATGGCTTCACCATAGTTGCACCAGTCATGCGGGAGGGCAATCGTAGTGAGCATTCCTTCAGCCTGAGCAGCAGCAACAAGGTCAGCCATGGGGTCAGCAGCAGGGGCTTCGGTGGCGGCAGCGGGAGCTTCGGTTACAGCAGCAGCTTCGGTCGCAGCAGGGGCTTCAGTGGCGGCAGGAGCGCCACAAGCAGCCAACAAGGTGGCGGCGATCACGAACAGGGCGAGCAAATGATAAGCAAAATTCTTCGTACGCATCTCTTTCTCCTTATGGTATTTGTAGATTGATCGAACGAACGGAATACTTGCACTATCTAACTTCCCGGCACCTCCATTTCATTAACAAAGCGTTAACATTTTAGCATTATCAATATTCAAAGTCAAACAAGCTTGTGAGACTTTGAATTAATGACCAAAAAATTGTTTATACGTATAAACTGAGATATTGAGTTATTTATGGTTTCAACAATAGTTATAAATCTATACATAACAAAGTAAAACTCACATATCAGCGCAAAGATAATAACAACCTCAAAAGAACAAGGAATTAACATCCGGTTAAGTTCTTTTTACGACAATATCTGCGATCACATTGGCTGCTTCATCACCACGGTCTGCTGCATTGGAAAGGTGACGATACACTTCACGGAGTTTGAGCATCTCAACCACATGGTGAATATCCTCTGGTCCACTAAACAGATCGGCAACCGCTTCGCGATAAACAGCTTCAACCCGGTTCTCAAGAGCTTTTGCACGTTGAGCATGGTCTAATGCCACATTTGGATGCTTGGGTAAGCGCAACACACCTTGCCAAATTTCATATGCCGCATCCTTCAACAGTGATGCAATACGCTGCATATAGTTTGTTGGGCTAACTTTTAGAATCACCATTTCAACAACAGTGGTATCAGCATAGTCCACTACATCATCAATGGAACGCGATAGAGAGAAAATATCTTCGCGGTCAAATGGTGTCACAAATGTACGATTTAACTCATCAATCAAAATGCGACGAACCTCATCCGCTTCTTTCTCCTTAAAGGATAGTTCTTCCGCAACTTCAGCATCTGATGTCTCAAGATACTTCACCAACAACTTCAAGCCTTCAAAAGATATTTCTGCCTGCTGCTCGATCAGTTTTTGGAACTTATCTTCCTTGCGCCTAAAAATACGAAACATTCAAAACCTTCTTTTCGTTCCTTTTATTACGGGATAAGCTCTAATACACCAGCCACCAACCCTGGAAAAGCAGCATGGATCTTCTCATCTACCTCGGGTGAGATCAATGGAGTTGTATTGGATGCCATTACATCTTTTGCTTTCTTCAACGCCTTGGCATGTGTATCCGTAGCGCCTTTCTTCTCCCAAATAGAGCGGGCATCACGGTCTGCGATCTTGGTCATCACCGCCTCTGTCTTCATACGGCTGGTAGTATGTTTGGCAGTGATGAACGAACCGCCAGGTCCGATCTCTTTAATGAGGTTAACGCCCAAATCATCATCACTAAAGCTGACACCGCGCTTCATACGTTTCATCATTTGCGCGATTTCATCATCAATCACAGCTTTGGCAAAGTCAAAGGTCTTGAGTGCATCGATCAAACCGCCGATATTGAACATATCCATGCCGCCGAGCACACCAGCAATGCCAGACATCCCCGTCTCATATCCAGCTTGTGCATCGTTAAGTTTGGCATTAGTTAAACCGACATACCCGCCGGCAGGGACATCATAAAAACGAGCCATTTGAGCAAATGCCATATGCAGCATACCGCATTCAATCGCACCAGAAGTGTATGCGCCAGAACGCATATCAGCAACCGTACCCAATGTCGCATAGATCGTCGGTGTGCCTTCTTTCGTCATCTGCATCAACATCAATGCAGACAAAAACTCAGCATTGCCTTGCACCAAACTCCCCGCCATAGACATGGGCGAAGTCAGCCCGGCATTCGGCACGATGGTTGGGTAGACGGGCAATCCCTGTTGGGCAAAGAACATCACATTCTCGGTGGAAAGATGGTCCATCGTCAACGGCGAAACGACCGGGCAGTAATGATGTGTTAGGAATGGGTGTTCCTTATACGCCTCTTCCCCGCCCGCCACGATGTAGGCCATCTCCATAACGCTCATGGTGTCTTTCATGTTAGTTGTGGTGACACGGATTGGTTTAAGACAATACTTGATGGACGGATACAGGCGCGATACCGTGAATTGATCCGCGGGCGCGTCGTCTGCCAGAGTGGAAATGGAAAACATGTCGTATCCGGGCAACTCGTTGATGAGATGCGCGATCTGCGCAATATCTCTAGATTCGGCGCGTCTTTCCTTGCCGGTCACTGGATCAATAATATCGGGCGCTGAACTCGCTGTAACAATGACCGGGCTATCCTGTGGAATCGTCTTATCAAATTTCGGGTCACGCGCGTGAAAGGTAAAAGATGGCGGAACCAACTTGCGGTATTTCTCCACAACAGCACGCGGAAATTTAACTCGCTCACCTTCAACCGTACAACCATGTTTCTTAAACAATTCACGAGCAGGTTCATAGCGAACCTTCAAACCAACGTCTTCTAAAATTTCCAACGACGCATCGTGGATCTTCTCTACTTGTTCCTGAGTAAGCAATGCAGCAAATGACGACATGGTTTCACATCCTTATAAGATTAGTTATTCGACCAATGATCTTTTGATCTTTCTGCGTTCCACTTTTTTCTTCGGCAGGATCTTCTCTGCAAATTTCTGACTTTCTTTCACCAGCGGGTTATTCACTAATGGGCTCGTCTCTGGGATGGTTAATAGCTTGCGAATGGTACGGAATTGGTCTCCACGATAGACCATATGCTCAACATGCACCAGTCGTGCCAAACCCATAATCTCTGAAACCGGGAACATATCCAAACCAGAGCGTGTTACCTTAAGAGATGCCGCCGCAATGGCAAACCGTACTGTATCTTCTAAACTCCAGCCATTAAGATAGCCATAAATATACCCAGATGAGAACGTTGCTCCCGCCCCTGAGGCATCTACAGCTTTGACCTCTGGCGCATATGCGCGGATGATCTCCTCGCCTTGCACCACCATACAACCTTGGCTCGCCATGGTGATAATTGCCGTTTGAATGCCAGATTTGATCAGTTTGCGAGCCGTGCCTAACATGGCTTGCTTCTTACCGATCTGCGCCGCATCGGTCACTGCCTGGCAGACTGTGACCATGCCTGCATATTTTCTGAGCAATTCTGGGTTTTGATGCCCATGCTCAAAGTTCAAAAACACAGGCACGCTATATTTTTTAGCCTCTGCCATGGCACGGAAAATATGGTCGCCGTCGTACCAGTCGACATAGAGCAATTTTGCATTCTTAATCAGAGACAAATTGGCGGTTGAAAGCGTATCAAGGATTTCCTTTGAGCGTTGCCAAAAGTAGGTACGAGCACCTTTTTTATCAGACACGTTTACTTCCAAGGGTGTCTTATATTTATCGGTGACACGCACTTCGCCTTGAACACCAAGTTCCTTCAGCTTATCTGCAACGTATTTTCCAAGCAAATCTTTGCCAACTGCCGTTCCGATCATTGCAGAAGGCACCCCCCATTGGCTGAGATTGCAGGCAATAATGGCAGCATCATCATACACATAATCGCTGACCTGATGCACAATGGCACCCGTGTTTAATTTTGGCAATTGATCCAGCGACATGATGTACACGGGCGTCAACATACCAAAGCCAACGTAAGCAGGAGGGAGAATCTTTTTATTTTCCATAAATCATTCCCGTCATTGCAAGGGCGCTCTTGCTCTTTGCCAGAAGCAATCCCAAACTTAATCTTGAGATTGCTCACCTGCCCGTGCGGGCAGTGCAAGGGTCGTCGGGAAAAGCACCCATCTCACAATGACGAAGCTACGCCTTCAGTTTCTCACTTTTCGGGTCGTACAAGACATTCGCAGTCACTTCAGCGGCAAGGTTGCCTTCAATCAACTCGATCGTGAAGCGGGTGCCCTTCACAGCCAAGTCAATGGGCAAATAGGCATATAAGATATTCTTTTTCACACTAAAGCCATACCCACCGCTGCGGACACGGGTCACTACTTTTCCGTCATGATGAACCGCTTCACCACCATAGATCTGCACAAATTCATCGGTATCGGTCAGCACCAAGGTGCAAAGTTTGCGAGTCACGCCTTCGGCTTTTTGCTTCACTAACGCATCACGCCCAATAAAGTCACCTTTGTTCAAGTCTACGCAGAAACCAAGACCTGCTTCATACGGCGTGGTAGTGGGAGTAATATCGGTGGTGAAATATTTGAAGCCTTTTTCGAGGCGCAGCGGATCAAGTACCTTATATCCGCCAAGTTCCATACCAAATTCTTTGCCTGCATTTACAAGCATATCCCACACCATCGTGGCGCGGTTATTGGGAATGTACAACTCCCAACCCAACTCACCGGCATAACTGACACGTTGTGCCAGCACGGTCACACCATTAATGATGATGGGTTTGGTCGTCAGATAAGGATGCGCTTCATTAGACACATCACTGCTAGTGATCTTCTTCAAAACCTCGCGGGCTTTCGGTCCCCACAGGGCAAGACAAGCATATTCCCGCGTGATGTCACGAATGGACACTTCGCCATCCGCTTCATTGACGTTCATCAAAATGCGAGCATGGTCATTGGCAATAAAGCCCGAGCCGGTGATGACCCAGAAATATTCCTCGCCCAAACGTGTCACAGTCAAGTCTGATTCAATACCGCCATTCTTGTTCAAGAATTGGGTATAGATCGCGCTGCCAACTGGCTTGTCGATATTGCTTGAAGTTAATCGCTGTAACAAAGGCAAGGCACCCGGTCCCTTGACCTCGATCTTTCCAAAGGAGGTCAGGTCGAATAAGGCAACGCGTTCGCGAGCCGCGGTATGTTCCACACGCATACGTTCAAAGTATGGAGGCTTGGTCCACCCCCACTGGCGTTGATCTTCACCCATGCGCCGCCATTCGTTGCCAGGGTCAAAGTAGTTTACACGCTCCCACCCAAACTTCTCACCGAAGACCGCTCCATTCTCCATCAAACGGTAATGTACTGGGCTGGTGCGATGTGGACGCGCCGCTTCAGATTCATCATGCGGGAATTTCAAACGATAGTAATACTTAACAGCTTCCACGGTGCGTTCTGCAGCATAGTTGAAATCAGAATAGTAATTACCAAAGCGAGTAGCACGATAGCCATACACATCCATCGGCGCTTCGCCATCCATGATCCATTCTGCCATCAGCTTGCCCATGCCGCCCGCACCGCCGTAACCATTGAGCGACATCCCCGCCATCATCCAAAAACCTTTCACGCCGGGCATCGGTCCGAGCAGAGGTTGGCAGTCAGGTGTATATGCGCCGGGGTGACGAACCAAGGTGATGATGCCCGCCTGATCCAAGAAAGGTAGACGTCGAATTGCGCCTTCAAGCAGCATTTCAAATTGATCAAAGTCACCGGGGAAGGATTTGCTGCCATGTTCCCACGGTGTGCCATCGATCCAACGTGGCAATGGCTTCGGTTCATACCCACCAATCACCAAGCCGCCTTTTTCCTGACGCATATAAACCAAATTATCCGGGTCGCGCAGACACGGTGTTTGATCGTTGAACTCATGCCCGGGCACGGCTCGCAATGCAATGTGTTGATGATCCACTGGCGTGGTTGGGACGTGCAACCCAGCCATGGCAGCAATGCGCGGCGCCCACATTCCTGCAGCGTTGACGATGATCTCGCATCGGATCTCGCCCTTATCTGTTACAACCGCCTCCACCTCTCCCTTCGCTGACACTTTGATGCCGGTCACGCGGGTGTTGGTGTAAATTTCCACGCCGAGTTCTTTGGCAAACCGCGCCATCGACGTTGTGACAGTATACGGGTCAAGTTGACCATCGCCGGGCAGGTAAATGCCGCCATACAATTCCTTATCCGAAATTTGCGGCATATATTTTTTAGACTCTTCAGGCGAGATGACTTCACAATCCAACCCCAGTGCTTTGGCTCGGCTGACGCTGCGTTCCATTTCAAGCAATTGCTCCTTGCTTGAAGCCACACGCAAACTACCAACCGTATCAAATAAACCCAATTCTTTATATAACTGCACACTATACATGCGGAAGCGCAACATGGCTTGCGAGGTGGCAAACTGAGTCACCAATCCCGCCGCATGCGAAGACTCACCACTGGCGATCTCCCCTTTTTCTACAATGACCACATCCTTGCGTCCGTTCTTGGCAAGGTGATATGCAACCTGTGCCCCATAAATTCCCCCACCAATGACCACGATCTCTGCGTGTGATTTCATCCATCAACTCCGTAGTTTAATTGTGTTGAAAAAAGAAAACACGCTTAAGAATCAAAAAAATCTTAAACGTGCCTTATTTATACCTTGCTATTATTTACCAGAAAAACCTCGATCGAATAGTCTGCCAATTCTTTCTTGGCTTGTTTGCTAAATCCTGTATCGGTTACCAACTTATCCATGGCTTCTATACTTGCCACATGGAAGTTCGAAACCGCGCCCCACTTGCTATGGTCCGAAACGATGATGACCTGCCCCTTGGTACGTTCGATCATCTTACGGACCACTTCCGCTTCGGGATTGGTGGGAACCGTCAGCCCGTGTTTTAGGGAGATTCCGTCAACGCCGAGAATCGCTTTGTTGGCAAAGACCAAGTTCAAATTGTCCAGTGCGAAGCGACCTGAAAGAGAGTTGGAACGAGCCTGGAATTCGCCTCCAGTCAAATTGAGAGAAAAGCCCGGGTCGCCCATATCCACCAAGGCACTCACGTTATTCGTAAAGACCGTAATACGCGGATTTCTTGGCACATGCTGTAATACTTGCGTGGCTGTCGTACCGCTGTTGATAAAAACGATATCACCCTCTTCAATGAGGGTTGCTGCAAATTCACCGATCTGTTTCTTTTCATCGGGATAATTCTTGAGGCGTAGTTGATATTCCTGCTCAAAAATCACACGCTGATTTAAGACCGCGCCGCCATGTGTGCGTTCAAGAATGCCTTTTTGTTCAAGCCATTCCAAGTCGCGTCGAACTGTAGCTTCAGAAGCTTCAAGAAGATCCATCAAGTCGGCAGTACGCGCGATCTGATGAATGCCAAGAAACTCTTGAATCTTTTCTCTACGTTGCGCGGGAATGAGGGGTTTACCCATCTGACGGATTATATAAGAATCTGAAGGAATTTGCAAGTTTTTGAATTTTTGCTTATAATGGATTTGCAACATAGACCTGACAGCCAAATCATGCAAACCTGTCGGGTCTTCTTTTTTGGAGACTTCATGACAACACTTGTCAAAGACCTTATGCACAAAGGCGTGATCACTTGTAAACCCGATGCCACATTGGGTCAAGTTGCAACGTTGCTCGATCAACACCAAGTGCATGCCTTGTTCGTGACAGATCGTGATGGTCGCATTGTCGGAGTCATTTCAGACTTTGACCTGATGGCGGGCGAATGGCTTTCTTCAGACCCCGAAAGCCTCAACACCATGCGGAAGTTAACCGCCTCAGACATCATGACCAAGCCTGTAGACACCATCCAAGCCACCACCCCGCTGACAGAAGCCGCCGATCTTTTCATGCAGAAAAGAGTTGGGCGGTTTTTAGTTTTAGAAAATGAAAAACCCGTTGGCACCATTTCACTTTCTGATTTTGTTGCCAGCCTCACCGAGAAGATCAAATCCAAACGCGAGAAGGTCGGTGACGTGATGTCACATGCCATTCTAGTTTGCCGCGGCAAGACTCCTGTTCTTTCAGCAGCCTATGCAATGACCTCCTCCGGCTGGCGCTCGGTCTTGGTCGTGGACTTGAACGGCAAAGTCATCGGCGTAGTCAGCGGACACGACCTGATGCACCTCGTAAAAAACGGCGTGGACGAAAAACTAACCGTCCGCGATGTGATGCACCCCGCACTTACCATCGACATCAACGCCAGCCTGCGTGAAGCCGCGGATATGCTCATTCAAAATCACTATCATCGTTTGGTTGTCGTGGATAAAGAAAACCCAGACTCCTTCCCGCTGGGCGCAATCTCTACCTTTGATATTGTGGCAGAAATGGCAAGACCTGATTCAATTTGGCAAAAATAAATACGACGACAGACCGCAGACGATAGACGATAAAAGTTCGTCCATGGTCAATGGTCTATCGTCCATCGTCTATCACAGGAGACATACATGTCTGAATTCCCAACACAAGCCCAGGTCGTCATCATCGGCGGCGGCGTGGGCGGAAGCAGTATCGCCTATCACCTCACCAAACTCGGCTGGAAGGATGTCGTTGTCCTTGAACGCCACGAGTTGACCTCCGGCTCCACCTGGCATTCAGCGGGTCTCGTCGGGCAGATGCGTTCTGACGCAAACCTGACCCGTATGATGCACTACAGCACCGACCTGTATCGCAGCCTCAAAGCCGAAACCGGTCAGGATACTTCATGGCGCGAAGTCGGCGGTATTCGCCTTGCTTCATCGCATGAACGCATGGAAGAGACCAAGCGCCTCGTCGGTCTCGCCCGTTCCTTCGGTGTGCCCATGGAGTTGATCTCCCCCAAAGAAGCGCAGGACATGTTCCCGCTGATGGACATCACCGGCGTAGTTGGCGCGGCTTACACTCCCAACGACGGCTCAATTGACCCAACCGGTCTCACCAACGCTCTCGCCATCGGCGCAAAGAATCGCGGCGCACGTTTCTTCTTCTATACCAATGTAGAGAAGATCAACGTGGTCAACGGGCGCGTGACCGAAGTAGTAACAGACAAAGGCACGATCAAGACTGAGGTTGTAGTGAACGCTTCGGGCATGTGGGGACGCGAAGTCGGCAAAATGGTCGGCTTGAATCTGCCGGTCATCCCGATGGCGCATTTGTACATTCTCACCGAACCCATCAAAGGTGTGACCAATAAATTCCCCAACTTGCGCGACCCCGATTTGCTCGTGTACTATCGCGAAGAAGTCGGTGGACTCGTCACTGGTGGCTACGAACGTCAACCCGCCACCTTTGGGATGAACGGCATTCCGCGTGATTTCAAATTCAAACTCCTCGAACCCGATTGGGAACGTTTCACCCCGTTGATGGAAAACTCCATCCGCCGCGTACCAGCTGTGGAAAGCGCCCCTGTGAAATTGCTACTCAACGGACCTGAAGGTTTCACGCCCGATGGTGAATTCCTGCTCGGTCCCACTTCCGTCAAAGGTTTCTGGGTGGCGTGTGCCTTCTGTGCGCATGGTCTCGCAGGTGCGGGCGGCATCGGCAAGGTGATGGCGGAATGGATCGTTGACGGTTCGCCCGAATGGGACGTTTGGCGTTTGGATGTGCGCCGCTTTGGTCCGAGTTACAACAGCCTCGAATACACCCGCGCCCGCACATTTGAAACCTACACCCAGTATTACGACATTCACTACCCAGCAGAAGAAAGACTCTCCAAGCGTAATGTGCGCGTCTCCCCCACCTACTTCCGCCTGCGCGACCTCAACTGCACCTTTGGCGAGAAGATGGGGTGGGAGCGCCCGAACTGGTTCCGCAAATATGAAGAACTCGCCACGCACGGACACGAACCGCGCGGTTGGATGCGCCACAACTGGAGCCGCGCCATTGGTCACGAACATTTGATGACGCGTGAGAACGCGGGTCTCTTTGATGAAACCTCGTTCAACAAGTTCGAAGTGCGCGGACCCGGCGCGTTGAAGTTCCTCAATTATGTTTGCGCTAATCAAATTGATGTGCCCGTGGGTAACCTTGTCTATACGCAAGCCCTCAACAAACGCGGCGGCATCGAATGTGACTTCACCGTCACCCGCCTTGCAGAAGATCGCTTCTTTATTGTGACCGGTACTGCCTTCGGTCAACACGATATGTCCTGGCTCTCGCTGCAAATGCCTGAAGATGGTTCAGTCACGATGGAAGACGTCGGCTCGAACTACGCCTGTATCGGTATGTGGGGACCCAAGGCTCGCACTATCCTTGAGAAAGTTACGACGGATGATGTTTCGAACGCGGGCTTCCCGTACATGACCGCGAAAAATATCAATGTGGGGGATGTCCCCGTCCGCGCCTCGCGCGTGACCTATGTGGGCGAACTCGGCTGGGAATTCTACTGCCCGATGGAATACGGCTTGCGCTTGTGGGACACACTTTGGGAAGCTGGTCAGCCCGAAGGTATGGTGGCGGGCGGCTACAAGGCGATTGAGTCCCTACGCCTTGAAAAAGCCTACCGCTATTGGAGCGGCGAGATCACACCCGACTACACTCCCTACGAAGCGGGTCTGGGTTTTGCCGTGAAGTTGGATAAAGAGAACTTCATTGGCAAGGATGCCTTGGTCAAGCAGAAGGCAGAGGGTGTTAAATCCAAACTCTGCACGATGACTCTTGCCGACGACCGCACGATTGTGATGGGAAAGGAACCGATCCGCGTAGATGGCAAGATCGTGGGTTGGGTCGCTTCAGGTGGATTTGGCTACTCAGTTGCGAAATCCATTGCGTATGCCTATTTGCCAATGGAATATTCCAAACCGGGAACCAAGCTTGAGATCGAGTGTTTTGGTGAACAAGTTGGTGCAGAGGTGACTGCCAACGTATTGTGGGATCCGAAGAACGAACGAATCAAAGCATAAGGTAAGAAAAGGCTCGAGAAAGCAAAAGCAGATTTCAGTTAAGACAGAAGCGGGTTCTTTGTCCGCAAAAAAATTCTTTCAACCAAAGGAAGGAACAGAGTCACATGAATACGCTTGCGATTGATAAAGCCATTGCCAAGGTGCCCTTTTTGGCAGAGTCAAAGAACATTAAGAAGATTCCGCTCAGTGGTGGTATCACCAACCTGAATTTCAAGATCGAAGCGGATGGTCGTTCATACGTCATTCGCCTGGCTGGTGAAGGGACGGATCAACTCGGCATCAAACGCGATGTGGAATACGCCGCCAACAAAGTGGCAGGCGATTTGGGCATTGCACCTGAGGTGGTGTACTTCATCGAACCTGAAGGCTATATCGTCACTCGTTTCGTCACGGGCAAACGCATCATGCCAGATGAGATCGTCAAGCCGGATTATCTGACTCGTGTGGCACAAAAACTGCGCCTCTTCCATCGCAACGCGCCGAAACTAAAAGGCGAGTTCAACGTCTTCCGCCGCGTGGAAATGCTCACAAAAACCGCAAAAGCCAAGAATGCGCAATTCCCTGAAGACTGGGCTTTTATTCAAAAGAAAATGCGCGAAGCAGAGAAGGCGTTACTGAAAGATCCCTACAAACCAACCCCCTGCCACAACGATCTACTCAACCTCAACTGGTTGGATGAAGAAGTGGCTGGCGACATCGGCGAGATCCGTTTGCTTGATTGGGAATACGCCGGTATGGGAGATATCTTCTTTGACCTTGGAAATTTCTCGCACCATCATCGTTTGAACGAGGATCAGATCCGCCTCTTCCTCACCGCTTATTTTGGGAAGTTCACCCCCAAGCATTATGCGCGGCTGAGAATTATGTGGGCGATGTCTGAGTTGCATGAAGCTATGTGGGGCACCACGCAATCGGTCATCTCCACCTTGGAAGAAGATTTCCAAGGCTATGCCAATTTGTGGTTTGGACGTTTCCGCATGCACACCACTGACTACCGCTGGGAACAGTGGTTGAAAGATGTGGCAAAGAAGAGTAAATGAAGAAGTCAGAATGCAGAATAATGAATATTCCGCATTCTTCATTCGTAATAAAGAAACCTATTGAAAAAAGATAACCAAACAAGGAGTACCAAATGTCTATCGTAAATGCAAAAGAAATCATGATCCCGGCGGCAAAAGAAGGTTGGGCTGTGGGCGCGTTCAACGTGACCGACTTGCTGCAATTTGAAGCGGTGATCGACGCGGCAATTGAAAAGAAAGCCCCTGTCATTGTGCAAACTTCTGTGAAGCCTTCACAGTTCCTCGGCACCAATATGATGGTTGCAATTTATCGCACGTTGGCTGAATCTGCACCTGTGCCTGTATGTTTGCACCTCGACCACAGCACCGACATCAACTACTGCAAGAAGTGTGCAGATGCCGGCTATACCAACATCATGATCGATGCTTCAAAGCAATCCTATGAAGAGAACATCCGCCAGACCAAGGAAGTGGTAGATTACGCTCACAGCGTTGGCAATATCTCCGTTGAAGGCGAACTCGGAACCGTAGGCGGTGTGGAAGATCAGATCAAGGTTGCGGAAGACGAAGCGCAGCTCGCCAACCCCGAACAGTCCATTGAATTCGTCGAACGCACCGGCGTGGATATCTTCGCTCCCGCTATCGGTACTGCACACGGCGTGTACAAGACCAAGAATCCCAAGATCGATTTCGAACGCATGGCAACCATCCACAAGATGTTGAACAGCAATGGCATTAAGACTCCGCTCGTGGTCCACGGCGGAACCGGCTTGCCCGATGATTATGTTGCCAAGTTGCTCGCAGCAGGCGGCGCGAAGTTCAACGTCTCGACCGAACTCAAGCACACCCTTATCAACGCCAAGTGGGAATACCTCAGCGCTCACCGTGATGAATATGACCCTGGCAAGCTCGATGTCTTTGTCCGCGATGCAACCCGCAAAGCTGTGATGCACTGGATGGACAAGCTCGGTTGTAACGGCAAGGCATAAACTAACCAATTGACAATCAACTATGGACGACATAACATCGTCCATAGTGATCATTCGTAAAAATAATTTAGGAGACAAGAAACATGACCAAAAATATTGAAGACTATTATGCCCCATGGGTTAAGGGCATTCCGATGTACATTTCGGAGCACATTGAGTTGGCTTGGCGCAAGCCCGAACTACACCGCATGATGTCTAATGAAAACCCTGTCCCCCCCTCCGACAAGGTTTTGGAGGCGATGTTCAAATATGCCAAGATGACCAATCGCTACCCCGATCAAGGACTCATCGTCCGCAGTAAGATCGCCGAGATCAACGGCGTTGCCGGTCCGCAGAACGTGATGATTGGTAACGGCTCGAGCGAAGTGTATGACAACATCTTCCGCATGTTCATCGAACCCGGTGATGAAGTCATTCAACACACCCCCTGCTTCGGCATTTACGGCTTGCGCGGAACCCTGCTCGGCGCCAAGATGGTCTCTGTGCCAATGATCTACAAGGACCACAAACTCATCTTCGATCACGAAGGTCTGATGAATGCCGTCACCGACAAGACCAAGATTATCGTCATCCCGAATCCCAACAACCCCAGCGGTAACTTCATGGACCCGCAACACTTTGAACCATTTGCCAAGTTGGGCATTCCGTTGGTCGTGGACGAAGCCTACATTGAATATGCCGGTTTAGGCATGTCTCAGGTTGAGTTGACCAAGAAGTACAAGAATGTCTTCATCACCCGCACACTCTCCAAGGCGTATGGTTTGGCTGGTATGCGCTTTGGTTACACCATTGCTCATGAAGACACTCTCAAGCAGGTCGCCGGATCGCTCCTGCCGTGGAACGTAGGCACCATTCCTATGTGGGCAGCCCTTGCTGCCTTTGAAGACACCGAAGGTCTGGCGGAACGCGTCAAATATAACAACGATGCTGTGGACTACATCAGCGAAGCCTTGAGCGTCATCCCCGGCTTCTACGTCATGCAATCCAAAGCCAACTACATCCTGTTCGATTGCGGCGAAACCGGCAAGACCGGAAAGCAAGTGCTCGAATATGCTGAAACCAAGGGCATCATCCTGCGTGGCGAAAGCAAGAAATACGGCTCCGATGGCTGGTTCCGCGTAACCATTGGTTCCAAGGAAGAGAATGAACTCTTCGTCAACACCGTACTCGAATTCTTTGGTGTGAAGAAATAATAATTCGATAAGACCTGACAGGTTCTAGAAACCTGTCAGGTCGATTGAAAAGAGGAACCCATGTCCAAAATTAAGGCAGTCTTCTTCGACCAAGATGGTGTGATCATTGACACCGAGCGCGATGGTCACCGCGTGTCTTTCAACATGACCTTCAAAGAATTCGGTTTCACAGACGAATGGGATATCGAGTATTACCACGAACTCCTGCAAGTCGGCGGCGGCAAGGAACGTATGAAGAAGCATTGGCAGACCAAGGGCTTCTCGAAGCCGATGACCGAAGAAGAGATCGATGCGTTGGTGAAAGATATGCACAAGCGCAAGACGGCTCTGTTCGTGGAGTTGATCGAGACGGGCAAACTGCCCCTTCGCCCAGGCATTCACCGGTTCATGAAAGAGGCGATGGATGCAGGTCTCAAGCTTGCCATCTGCACCACATCCAATGAACAGGCCGCCAAGGCGATCACGGAAGGTCCGCTCAAAGACATCAAGTTCGATGTGGTCTTGGCTGGCGACGTGGTTGAAAAGAAGAAACCAGACCCAGCTATTTACAACCTTGCACTTGAAAAACTTGGGCTAAAGCCTGATGAAGTGATGGTTGTGGAAGACTCGAAGAACGGTCTCGCCGCAGCCAAAGGCGCTGGCGCGAAAGTTGTTGTGACCACCAATCACTATACCGAAAAGGAAGATGTGAGCGCAGGTGATGTGATCGTATCCTGCCTCGGCGACCCAGACGGTGAAAAAGCCGAGATGCGCAAAGGCGACATCCAGGGTTTTGACGGTATCGTCCACGTCAAACAACTCATGGAGTTATTTGGTTAACCCACAAGGGTGCATGTCTTACCGCCATGCACCCTTGTGCTTTTATGGACAAACCTGGCACGAACTATTGTTAACATAAATTATTTAGTCGTACCTTTTATTAAGAGCCAGTGTTTTCAACATATACTTTCAGAGGAGAAGCTCTCTCGGGAGCAGGAGGTGCCAATCACGTGAATAACAATGTGCTGCTCGTATATTTGCTTTCTTGATCTACAAAACCAACTCAGAAATCAAGGAGAATTACGAAAATGGCTGAAAAAAGTCAAGCGCACGATAAGCAAGTCCTGCATAAATTGGGGTATGCGCAGGAGCTCTCCCGCCGCATGAGCGGGTTCTCGAACTTTGCAATTTCATTTTCTATTATTTGTATTTTGGCTGGCGGTATCTCCGCCTTCCCTGCTGCCTTCAATGCTCTCGGATCCGGCGGTGCATTTTTGATTTGGCTTGTGGGCGGCGTACTCGCTTTGAGTGTTGCCTTCGGTATGGGACAGATCGCCTCCTCCTTCCCCACCGCAGGTGGTCTCTATCACTGGAGCTCCCACCTCGGCGGGAAATTCTGGGGCTGGGCAACTGCCTGGTTCAACCTCATCGGCTTGATCTGCGTGGTCTCTTCTGTAGACGTGTTGCTCTACACTGTGTTCTTCAGAGACTTATTGCTCAGCACCGTGCTTGGTGTGGATGTTTCCACCTGGGGCACCATGCACCAAACGATCTTCCTCGTCATCGCTTTGGGATCCCAAGCTATTCTGAACCATTACTACATTGACATCACCACCAAACTCACAGACTGGAGCGGTTACGTCATCCTCGGTTTGACCGTGGTTTTGATTATCACCCTCTTCGCCTTCAGCCCTGTGCCTTTGGATTTCTCCCGCCTCACTTCCTTCCAGAACGTGACCGGTGATGTCGGCGGTGGTGTGGTTCCGTTCCGCACTGAAAGCACAGCTCTTGCCTTCTTGCTTGGTCTTTCGTATGTGTGTTACACCATCACAGGTTTTGATGCTTCTGCTCATACCTCTGAAGAAACCCAAGATGCCCAGGTCAACGTTCCGAAAGGCATGTGGACCGCTGTGTTCTGGTCTTGGGTCTTCGGTCTCGTAGCAGTTGCCGCTTACGTACTTACCATGCCAAGCCTTGAAGAAGCCCATGCTGCTGGCTGGGGCTCGTTCTTCTACATGTGGGGCGCTTCTCGTATGCCCAGTGGGTTGAGCATATTCCTTGCGGTTGGTATGGTTTTGGTCAACTACGTTTGTGCGTTGGCTGGTCTTACCTCCACTTCCCGCATGATGTATGCCTTCGCACGCGATGGTGGTTTGCCCGCCTCCAAAGCACTCTCCAACGTCAGCACCAAGTACCGCACTCCTGGTACTGCGGTTTGGGTTTCTGCTGTCCTTGCTTTTATCAGCACACTATATGCGCCTGCCTATCTCATTTTGGCAGTTGCTTGTGCGGTCTTCCTCTACATCTCCATGGTGATGCCGGTTGCGGCGGGCTTGCTCGCGGAAGGCGGACCTAAATGGAAAGAGAAGGGTCCTTTCAACCTTGGTGGTCTCTCCAAGCCGAATGCCTTCCTCGCCGTGATCTTCGGTGTTGTGTTGGCAATCAGCGGTTTCTTCCCGCCCAATGAAAAGGTGTTTTACTTCACCATTGTGTTCGTGGTAGCTTTGCTTGCATTCTGGTCGAAGAAATATGCCCCCATTGGTATTGTTGTTGCCGTCATTGGCTTTTTATTGACCCTTCTTCCCGTCAATGAAGCCAATGTCTTCCACTTCCTCGTCCCCGATCGCACCACAGCCATTATCGCAATCGTTGTGGGTGTTATAGGAACCGTCATCACCTTCATGACCGGTGGTGAAGATTCTCGCTTCGAAGGCGTGCCCGAAGGCGATAAAATCAAGGAACGCCAAGCCAAGATCGCTGAGATCGAAAAGCAATACGGCGAAGCGTAGTTCGGTAAGTAGTCATTAGTAATTGGAGATTGGAGGTTGGTAGATTGACGAAATCAATCTCTAATCTCCAATCTTTTTTTTGAAGGAGCAACCATGAAATATCTGCTCGGCATTGACCAAGGCACAACCCAAACTACAGCTGTCATCGTCAACGAACTGGGCGAAATGGTGGAAAAGAATTCGGCGCAGCTCCCGGCTCGGTTCCCGCAGGCAGGCTGGGTCGAGCAAGAGCCGGAAGACATCGTCCGCACCGTTAAAGAAGCTTGCGCTCCGCTCCTCTCCAAATATGAAATCTCAGCCGTCGGGTTTGATAATCAAGGCGAGACCTTTGTCGTTTGGGATGCAGAGACCGGGAATGCCGTTACGCCTGCCATCGTCTGGCAAGATACAAGAGGGCAGGCGGTTTGTGACGCGCTCGCCTCAAACGTGGATTTAGCTTGGTTGCGCCAAACGACCGGGTTACTGCTCGACAGTTATTTCTCCGCCCCAAAACTCAAGTGGGTGTTCGAAAATCATCCAGAGATCCGTCAGCGTGCACATGAAGGCAAACTCAAATTCGGCACCACCGAAACCTGGGTGATCTGGAAATTAAGCGGCGGCAAATTACACGTCACTGACCCCTCCACCGCATCGCGCACGTTATTGTTCGACATGAACACTTTTCAGTGGGATGAAAAATTACTGCAATTATTTGATGTACCCAGAAGCATGTTGCCTGAAGTGAAACCATCTGCCGGTTATATCGGCGATGTAGATTTTGGGAACGGAAAGCCGTTGCCCCTGCATGCCTTATTAGTAGACCAACAAGCCGCATTATTTGGGCAGGCGTGTTTCAAAGCGGGCGAAATGAAATGCTCATTTGGTACGGGCAGTTTTCTTTTAATGAATATCGGTGATAAGCCCAAACTCTCCAACAATGGCTTGCTTACTACCGTCGGCTGGAATTTCAATGGGCAGACTGCCTATGCTTTTGACGGCGGGATTTTTGTAACCGGCTCGGCTGTGCAATGGCTGAGAGATAATTTGAAATTTATTTCTGACTCCGCCGCAAGCAACGAATCCGCAAAAAATTCAAAAGATGCAGGCGTTGTCGTTATCCCCGCCCTACAAGGTCTCGCCGCCCCGCACTGGCGCACCGATGTGCAAGGTGCGATGTTTGGCTTGAACCGCAGCACCACGTCCGATGATATTGTTCGCGCCACGTTGGATGGTATCGCCTGCCGTGTCTACGAAGTGGTCACCGCCATGTCACAAGACAGCGGCACTCCCCCGCCCTACCTCAAAGTGGATGGAGGTCCGGCGGGCAATCCCTACTTGATGCAAATGATCTCAGATCTGCTCAACCTTGAAGTACGCGTTTCTGCATCGGTGGAGGCAACTGCCATTGGCATTGCTCATCTTGCTGGGGTTTCCGCATTAGGAACAAGTTTTGATCAACTGGCAAATGGATGGAAAGCCGAAAAAGTTTATACGCCAATTATGAAAGAAGAAGACAGAACAAAGAAACTCGATAAATGGAATAAAGCACTGGTGGCGGTGAAGAAATTCCATGAGTAAGGAAGTCAACAAGTAAACAGGTAGACACGTACATACGTGACGTTCTACCTGTTTACTTGTGTTATTGTTTCCCCTTATACTATTCCCATGACAACCAACACAATTTACGACATTACCATCATCGGCGCGGGGGCAGTAGGATGCGCCATAGCAAGAGAACTTTCGCGTTACAACCTGAAGGTTGCATTACTTGAGTCAAATTCTGATGTGGGTATGGGCACCTCCAAAGCCAGTACCGCCATTTGGCACACCGGCTACGACGCCAAGCCCGGCTCATTGGAAGCAAAGCTTTTGCGGCGCAGTTATGCATTGATGAAAGATTACATGCCTGAGGCAAATATCGCACATGAAGTTTTGGGCGGCTTGTTGATCGCATGGAATCAAGAGCAATTTGAGACACTGCCAAAATTGCTAAAACAAGCTCACGACAACGGCGAAATGGATGTGCGCATTATTTCTGCTGAAGAAATTCACCAACGTGAGCCGCACATTCAAAAAGGCGCGCTGGGCGGATTGTTCGTCCCCGGTGAAGGAATTCTCTGCACATTCTCCGTTCCGCTGGCAATGGCATATCAGGCGGTGGAAAATGGGGTGGAATTGTTCTTGAATTTTCAGGTGAAAGAAGTTCGACCGCCGACCGCAGACGATGGAGCGTGGTCGGCGGTCGGCGGTCTATATGAGGTTTGCAGCGACGATAAAAAAATAATAAGCCGCTATGTAATCAATGCCGCAGGTTTATTCTCAGACGAGATCAATGCCATGTTTGGAAAGACCAGTTTCAAGGTCACACCGCGACGCGGACAGTTAATCGTCTACGACAAGATGGCGCGTCCGTTGGTCAACCATGTCTTGCTACCCGTACCTACATCCATAACAAAAGGCGTGCTCATTAGTCCCACCGTATATGGAAATATTTTGCTGGGTCCTACGGCTGAAGATCTGCCTGATAAAACCGCCACCGAAACCACGGAAGATGGTTTGAAATTTTTGCTCGAAAAAGGCAGGCAGATCCTGCCGCAGTTGCTGGACGAAGAAGTGACCGCCACCTACTCTGGTTTGCGGGCGGCGACGGAACACAGTGATTACCAAATTGAAATGGATGCGGCGCTTCGTTACTTGTGCCTGGGCGGAATCCGCTCCACGGGCATTTCGGGTGCAATGGGCATTGCCGAGTATGGCGTTGAGTTGTTGCAAGATGCAGGCTTAGAATTGAAACGAAAGCCAGAATTCAAAACAGTAAAACTGCCAACCATTGGACAATCCTTTGTTCGTCCGCATCAAGATGCTGAACTAATCGCCGCGCACCCCGCCTATGCGGAAATCATCTGCCACTGTGAGCGGGTCTCACGCGGCGAGTTGATGGATGCCATGAATGCGCCCATCCCTGCCACGACGGTGGATGGATTGAGGAGGAGAACTCGCGCTTCACAAGGGCGCTGTCAGGGATTTAATTGTCATGCGGCGCTCAACAAGATACTCACCACAGAGAATACAAAGACCACTGAGATTTTCTTTGAAAAAAACTCTGTGCGCTCTGTGCACTCCGTGGTGAAAGATGTCCTCATCGTCGGTGGTGGACCGGCGGGGCTTTCAGCAGCGATTGAATTGAAGAAGCAAGGCGTGAAAAATATTCTGGTCGTAGACCGTGAAGCCGAAGCAGGCGGCATGCCGCGCATGTGTCACCACACCGGGTTTGGTCGTGAAGATCTGTGGCGCATGTGGTTGGGACCGAAATATGCAAAGTATTATCGCGAGCTGGCAGAGAAGATGGATGTGGAAGTGCGAACATCCACAACGATCACTTGCTGGGCAGATAAAAAGAAATTAGCATACACATCTCCCCATGGACTTGGCGAGATCGAAGCTGGTGCAATTTTGCTTGCAACCGGCGTAAGAGAACGTCCGCGGTCGGCGCGATTGGTGCCGGGTAAACGTCCGCAAGGAGTGTTTACGACGGGTTCGTTACAGCGGTTCTTGTATCAAGAGCATTTGCCGGTTGGGAAACGTGCCGTCATCATTGGCGCGGAGTTGGTGAGTCTTTCGGCGTTGATGTCATTGATGGGCGCTGGAATAAAATGCGAAATGATGGTTACAGAAGAAGCCAGCCATCAGATCGAGTTTCCGTATGTGGTGATGAAGTGGGCGTTGGCAGATATTATTTCCCGAACGCCGATTTTGACGAAAACTCGAATATCGAATATCTTTGGTCAAAAAAGAGTTGAAGGGATCGAACTCACCCATCAGAATGGAAGCAAACAACTTGTGGAATGTGACACGGTCATTTTTACAGGCAATTGGATTCCTGAACATGAGTTGGCACGCATGGGCGGGCTGGAGTTGAATCCGCTCACGAAAGGACCAGTGATTGACGCAAATTTCCAATCTTCGGTTCAAGGAGTATTTGTAGCAGGGAATCTGCTACGTGGAGTAGAGACGGCAGACCGCTGTGCGCTGGAAGGTCAACGAGCGGCAAGAACAATGGCAACTTGGCTTCGAGCCAAATAAAAACATGAGATTGCTTCGACGGGAAGAACGCCCGTCTCGCAATGACAAAGGAACAAATGGCAGACGAATTATTGGATATTCTGAACGACAACGATGAAGTGACCGGGCAAGAAATGCGCTCCGCAGTCCACCAGCAGGGATTATGGCATCGGGGTGTACATGTCTTTCTTTTTAATGAACAAGGTGAAATGCTTGTTCAACAACGCAGTGCAGACCGTGCCAACTCGCCGTCGCTGTGGGATTGCTCCGTGTCGGAGCATGTGAAGGCGGGGGAAAGTTATCGTGAAGCGGCAATACGCGGGCAACGAGAGGAAATGGGTGTGGAAGGTGTTGACATCTCCCTGCGTGGCAAGATCAAGATGGAATATGGTTTTAATGACAATGAAATCAGCGAAATCTACGAAGGTAAACTAAACGGACAGTCTGTGCAATTTGACCCGGTGGAAATCACCGAGGTCCGGTTTATGAGCATGGATGCGATCAAGGCTGGTATTTCTCAAGCGCCTGAAGAGTACTGTTACTGGTTTATTCAACTGATGAACTGGTATCTCGGTCAACCTGCGAAATTGGTGGAAATGTAGGTCGCCAAAAGCTGGGGCTGAACCAAATGCCAATGGGGAGAAGCAGGTTGAGTTGAAGGAAGAGGCGGGGTTACATCCATGCAACCTTTGGGGTGTTTGGGCGTATATTCTCCTTAGGAAGTTTCTATCAAAGGAGTTTTTATGAAGACTATTCAAAGATTTTTGGCAATGTTTGTTCTAATTGCCTTGTTCTCGCTGACCTTTGCCTCTCCGGCATTGGCATTCGATGGGCGCGCAGGCGATAAAATTGTTATTGCCGCAGATGAAGTTATCAATGATGACTTGTATGTCACCGCTGAAGAATTCACTTTAGACGGAACCGTCAAAGGGGATTTGGTTGTATTTGGTGCTTATGTTTTCATCAACGGCACAGTAGAGGGTGACTTGATTGCGGCTGGAAACACGATCGTGATCGATGGCACTGTAAAAGATGACGCCCGTATCGCTGGTGCAGCTTTACAGCTTGGAGATAAAGCTTCGATCGGTGGAGACTTGATCTCAGCCGGTGCAAGCCTTGAGGCAAAAGATGGAAGCACCGTGGGACAGGACGTTGTTTTCGCAGGCGGGCAAAGTTTGCTTGCTGGTTCAATTGACCGCAACCTCTGGGTGGGTACTGGTGCTTTGGAAGTAAGTGGCGAAATCGGCGGAGATGTTCAAGCTGAAGTTGGCGAAGCGCAGGAAGGCAGTCCATCTCCTTCTATGTATATTGGGGATGTAAAAGTCTCTACACCGAGCGTTCAACCCGGGTTGACCATTGCAGAAAGTGCAAAAATTGGCGGTGACTTTACATACACTCAATCGAAAGATTTGAAATTTCCGTCTGGCGTTATTGATGGGAAAGTAACTCGCAAGGAGCCAACGGTTGATCAACAAAATATCCCCACTCCTCCATCAGCAGGCGAAGTGGCAGCTACATGGGTGTTTGACTTGCTACGGACAATTGCAACTCTTGCCATCTTTGGATTTTTGCTCGTTTGGCTTGTGCCAAGCTTCTTGAAAGGGCTTGGGGAAAAGTTACAATCGCAACCGTTACCAAGTCTTGGCTGGGGTATTGTTGCCTACGCAGCCTTCTTCTTTGCGCTTCTTTTGATCTTGGTTGCAATGATTATCGGCGGCATCGTCTTTGGTATTATCTCGCTTGGCGGTGTGACAGGCACTATCATCTGGGTCGGTCTACTGAGCATCTTTGCAATGATCGTTGGGTTTGTGCTGTTCACTGGCTTCGGGTCGCAAATCCTCGTGGCATGGTTAGGTGGCAAGTGGATCCTCGGTCGCTTTAACCCGACATTGGCTGATCACAAGGTATGGCCTCTTTTACTAGGCGTGGTAATTGTAGGATTATTAATCAAACTGCCTTTAGTCGGTTGGTTAATCGGGTTCTTGATCATGTTCTTCGGCTTGGGTGCGCTCTGGCTTTGGGGTCGTGAGCGAATGAAAAAGCCTGTTGTAGTCACTGAGTAATGGGATAGAAACGAAAAGCCGGCGAGTTGAGCTCGCCGGCTTTTTTGTTGCGACGAACAAAAGACCTTGTTGAAACCTGAACCAGTCAGATGACAAAACCTCTTGTAGGTCTAAACAAACTAAATTATGGGCATTCTTTGTAGTACGTGATCATCTTTTCAATCTTCTGGGTGCGGTCTACAACACCACCACCTTTGTTTACACCAGCAAACTGGAACTCAATCACAGCCTTATCTAAAGAACGCCAATCGGGGGTAAGGTCCGTTGCCTTGAGCACAATCGAGAAATTCCCGGCGCCATCAGAGTCCATATTACCTACCAAGTACCAATCTGAATAGCGGAAGTAACTAGGCACCTCCACCATACGATAGAACATTTCGGCACGGGTCACATCTGGGTGAATAGCGCGCAAGGTAATAGTCATTTCGCGCGGATAGCAATTTAAGGTTAGGCGATCACTTGAGAACGTAATGTCAGCGAACACGCCTTTCCCAAGGATGTTATCTACATGCACAACGGTAAGGTCAGAGGTAGGCACAGCTAGAGATGCACTTTCAGCTGTTGGAGGCACTGCGGTAGGCGGAACCGCAGTAGGAGATGCCTCAGGAACGGCAGTATTCGTGGGTCCCTGAGTGGGAAGTGGGATTGCAGTAGGTGGAGCCGGTTGGGTCGCTTCAGCTGTCGCGACAACCACAACAGTTTGCACGATCGGCGTTGGCAATACTTCCTGAGTGGCTGCTGGCTGAACAACGCCACATGCCGTCAGGAGCAGGGCTAGGGTAAGAGTGAGTGCTTTTTTCATGAAAACTCCTTTGTAAATTTATCTCATTCTATGCCCAAGCTCATTTTTCCTAGTTGACCCCTTGGGGCTATTTGGAAGAAGAATTCCTTATCAATTCTGCAAAGAAATGCAAAGTCCTCATGCTATAAGCACATCCTCCCTACGCCCAACCGGACATTTCTTATCAGGTATAATCGGCGACATGTTTACTCCAGAAGAAATAGAAGCCAAACTTGAAAGAATCCTCTTAAAGGTTGAACGCCCCGGCCGCTATGTAGGCGGTGAACTAAATTCCACCATCAAGGATTGGGATAAAGTGCAAACCCGAGTTGCCTTTATCTTCCCAGATATTTATGACATTGGCGTTTCCAATGTTGGTCTGAAAGTGCTTTACGATCAGGTCAACCAGCGCGAAGATGCGCTTGCCGAACGTGCCTACGCTCCCTGGTTGGATATGGAAAAGCTCATGCGCGAGAATGGGATTCCGCTTTACGCGCTCGAATCAAAACGACCTTTAGCTGGTTTCGACCTCATCGGCTTTTCTCTCCCCTACGAGACTCTCTACACCAACGCCTTAAACATCCTTGATCTTGCTGGCATCCCTGTCCGCAATCTAGAACGCGATAACTCGCATCCCATCATCATCTCTGGTGGACACTCCGCAACCAACCCTGAGCCGATGCACGCCTTCATTGACGCTTTCGTTATTGGTGAAGGTGAAGAAGTCATTCACGACATTATTGACTCTTTACAAAAGACAAAAGGGCAGGCTCGTGAAGAACGTTTACGTGCTCTGCTTCAGATCTCTGGTGTATATGTACCTCGTTTCTACGAAACGACCTATATGGAAGATGGCACCGTCGCCGCTACCACACCGACCATCCCCGAAGCGCCCAAAATCATCAACAAACGAATCGTGGCAAAACTGCCGCCTCCCCCTACCAAGTTCATCGTGCCAAATATTGATGTGGTCCACAACCGCGTCTCAGTCGAGATCATGCGCGGATGTACTCGCGGCTGTCGCTTCTGCCAGGCAGGAATGATCACCCGCCCGGTCCGCGAACGAACCGTGCAAGAAGTGGTAGATGCCGCTGATGCCGCGGTCCGCTCAACTGGGTTTGAAGAGCTGGCGCTTCTGTCGCTTTCCTCTTCTGATTACACCTATGTCAATGATCTGGTAGATGCCATCAGCAAACGCTTTGAAGGTCGCAAATTGACCGTCTCTCTACCTTCTTTGCGCATCGAATCTGTTTCAGTGGACTTGATGGAAAAGCTCAAGCAACATCGCTCTGGCGGGTTTACGCTCGCCCCTGAAGCAGCCAGCGAACGTATGCGCCGCATCATCAACAAATTCATTCCTGACGAAGATATTATCAACACCACCCGCGATATTTACGCTCGCGGCTGGACAACTATCAAACTTTATTTCATGATTGGTCATCCCAGTGAGACCATCGAAGACGTACAAGCCATTGCTGATTTGTGCAAACGCGTTCTTGCCGAAGGGCGCAAGGTTGCCGGTTGGAAGGTCAAGTTACACGCGGGCGTCAGCACTTTCGTGCCCAAACCACAGACGCCTTTCCAATGGGTCGCCTGCGACACTCGTGACAATATTCTTGAAAAACAAGCACTACTCAAACGCGAGTTTTTCAGAGATAAAAGCATCAAGCTCAGCTGGACCAAACCCGATGACACCCTTGTTGAAGCCTGGCTTTCCCGTGGCGACCGCCGCATGTCAGACGTGATCTACACGGCATGGAAAAACGGTGCGAAATTCGATGCATGGGAAGAAGGACGCAAGTTCGAAACCTGGATGGCTGCGTTTGAAGAACATGGCATTGACCATGCCTTCTATACCCACCGTCAACGCCGCACAGATGAAATTTTCCCATGGGAACATATTACAGCGGCAGTTCGCAAGAACTTCCTCTTCCAGGATTTCCGCATGTCGCTCGAAGGGCAGATCCGTGTAGATTGCCGCCTGAATTGCTTTGCCTGTGGCATCTTGCCAACCTTTGCCAACCTGCGCCGTGAAAACCCTGGCGAAGGCTGGAAGTGCCCTGAAGTAAAAACCCCTGCCCGCAAAATAGACTTGGAACTTCCCGTTGCTGGTGATTAGAAAAAAGAATGAATAAAACCATCCTTCTCGAACGCCTGCAAAACGAACGCGATCAGTTTGAACTGCTGCTGAATCGCCTCGGGTTTGCGCGTCAATTGACCATGCGCGGTGTAGTAGCAGGGTTCACTGTAAAAGACCTTGTGGCAGAAGTCTTCTCGCATGAACAATTTATTGCAGATCGTTTGAGCGAAATTCTGCATGGCGAGACTTACGCCCCATCCGCTTCTTTTACTTTGCTTGAAAAATTTCAACAAGAATACGGCTACCCAGATTACGAATCGTCTCTTATTGAAAAAGACAAGCACGATCTATCTGTCATTGATGCCTATAAACATATCGAATTTGATGAGATTGTTTCACAAGAATTAGCCGTCTACAGCAATATCACCGAATCGATTGAAAAACTCACCCATCATGAATTTCTTGATCATGACTTGTACAATCGCATCGCCGATCACACCTACCGCCCTTATCGCCGTACCAGTTCCATCATCAACCGCTGGCTAAAACGCATCGCTTCTGAGACAAAAAAATAAATATGCGAGTTCGAATTACTTTCACCAAACAAGGCGCTCTGCGCTACATTGGTCATCTTGACCTGCACCGCGTCTGGGAACGAGCCTTGCGCCGCGCAGGGTTGCCCATTTCCTATTCACAAGGGTTTCACCCACAGCCAAAGATCAGCCTTGCGGCAGCATTGCCCTTGGGATTTTCTTCTCGTGCTGAAGTGATCGATGTGCGCTTAAATGAAGAAATCCCAACTGAAGAGATCCATACCCGGTTAAAGGACAATCTGCCGCCAGACATCAAAGTGACCGATGTCAAATCAGTGGATGAACGCCTGCCAGCTTTGCAAACACTGGTCTTATCAGCGGCGTATGATGTTCATTTGACGGAACCAGTTATCGGGTCTGAATTGACGCGCAAGGTTGAAGCACTCATGCAAACCGAGTCGCTTATCCGTGAACGGCGTGGCAAGACCTATGACCTGCGTCCGCTGATCGAGTTGCTTAGTGTGATTACGCAGGCAGACGGTACAGTTTGGTTAAAAATGACTCTGGCTGCTCGTGAGGGGGCAACTGGGCGCCCAGAAGAAGTGCTCTCGACCCTTGAGATCGAACCAGAAACAGCACGTGTAGAACGGACGCGCCTGATTTTCAAAGAGTAAGAAAACGTCTGGCAATTGCCAGACGTTTTCTTATAGAGAATTTTTTATATCAAAATCCCCCCATTTGTTCTATTGATTTTTAACGCGGCATCAGTAAAATTAATCAGATATCTAATTTCAACTCACTGGAGGAATTTTTATGGCACTACTAGCTGCAATTCCAATGGCATTCATCCCAGCATTCTTTTTCTCGTGGTTCTTGTATTGGCTTGACCGTTACGAAAAGGAACCGCGCTGGCTGCTCCTAATGACCTTTTTCTGGGGCGGTTTTGTTGCCATCATCGGTACGTTGATCGTCGCCTCGATATTTGAAGTTGGCTTCAGCTTTGTGCTGAACGATGCTGTTCTTGAAGACATTGCTGGTGGATCCATCACGGCGCCTTTGGTGGAAGAATTCATGAAAGGCTTTGCAGTAATGCTGGTCTTCTTCATGTTCCGCAAAGAGTTTGACTCCATCCTCGACGGTATTATTTATGGTGGTATTGCAGGGCTCGGCTTTGCTGCCACTGAAAATGTTTTGTATTTTCTCGGTCAATATAATGAAGCGGGCTGGGGCGGCATGTTTGCTAACTTTGCCTTGCGCGTGGGTGTATTTGCATGGGGTCACCCTTTCTATACAGCCTTCACTGGTCTTGGTTTTGCTGTAGCGCGCAACAACAAAAACATTTTTGTAAAACTTATTGCACCGATCATTGGCTATCTTCTTGCGGTTTCGGCGCATGCCTTCCACAATACCGTTCTTCTCTTCGTGAGCGGATTGGGAAGCCTAGCCTTTGTCATTTTGGTTGAATGGGCAAGCTGGTTCATCTTCCTCGGCTTCATTGCTTGGATGATTCGCCATGAACAAGGTTTATTGAAGAAGCATCTGCCTGAAGAAGTAACAAATGGATTAATTTCTGATGCGCAGTATAAAACAGCCGTCTCTTTCTTCCAGTTTGGGGCGCGTATGTCTGCTTTGAGTGGCGGTGTCTATCGCGCCACAGATCACTTCTATCAGTATCTGGGTGAACTTGCGCATAAAAAAGAACAACTGGCAAAATTCGGTGATGAACGTGGAAACACCGCAATCATTGAAAAACTACGTGCGAATATCGCTAGTCTAGCCGCTCAGGCGAAGACTTAAGACCTTTCGCCTCATTTCTAACGTTAGGGCTGGCGGCTGCTCCGTCAGCCCTTTTCTACGCCTATGGTAAAATTCGCTTCGCTCAAGCCCCCATAGCTCAGTGGACAGAGCGACGGCCTCCGGAGCCGTAGAGTGCAGTTCGAGTCTGCATGGGGGTGCCACTAAACATCCGCAACTGAAGCGGATGTTTTCTTTTATCCCCTAAATGGGTGATTAAAAACCCATTTATATAAATAACTACCACCTATTTTTTAGATACAATTACTCTGTGACCTACAAAAACTTGAACGCCATTTTAGGCTTCCTTTTATTCTGCACAGGGTGTGACGCCTCTCTCTTAACGCCTACTGTCTCTGCCCCTGAGTTTGTCACAGCGACCTTGCCTGTTACAGCCACTGCTATTTCTTTTTCTACCGAAATACCTATCACCATTTCAGAAGCAACCATGGCTCCCACAAACGCACCGGTTAATGGAACAACGACCTCAGAAGTTAACGTACGAGCAGATACATCTACAGCCAGCCCGTCGTTAGGGACAGTGCCTGCATTCAGCGCCATTCAAGTGAGCGGCAAAGACCCAAGCGGAATTTGGTACCAGATCGTGTTCAACAATGGTATGGGATGGGTACGTGCAGACTTTGTTCAATTGGCAGATGCCACAGTCTCAATTTCAGTAGTCGTCCCAGAAATGCCATCTGATGCTGTTGGTAGAGGGGTAGTGTTGAGAGGCGTAAATGTCCGCAGCGAACCTGATCAGGATGTTGATTCATTAGGTTTGCTAAATCAAAATGATGTTATATCCATTTTTGGAAAAGATAGCTCTGGAGAATGGGTACAGATCGAATTTCCGCCCGCGGTAGATGGAAAAGGCTGGGTTGCAGCAGAGTTTTTAGAGATTGAGAATATAGCCTCAATCCCAACTCTAAATCAAGATAGAAAAGCGACACCGACTGTAGCTGAAGCCTTTTCAGCGCCTCAACCGAATCCACCGCAGCTATCGTCGTTTTTGAATGATACAGACTCAGCAGAAGCACCGGTAGCAACCTTTGTGCTTTCCCAAGCAGGAACACGATCCGCTCAGTTTCAAGGTGAAATCGCTTCCCCAAATGGAGACAGTGAAGACTGGGTACGTTTTTCTAATGAAACGAATAATGTTGTAATCCAAGTTTTGTGTAATGATTCAAACATTCAAGTAGAATTACTTCATGAAAATGTAATAAGTGATTCTCAAATAGAATGTGGCAAGTCGCAACTCATTAGAGTCAACCCGTGGCAGGAATACCTTCTAAAGTTCACATCAAAGTCAAGTGGCGAACCAATAAATGGTAAGTACGAACTACACATAAAAATTAGCAAATAGATCGTCGAACGGAGAGAGAAAAATGAATAAAAGATTTGTAGCTATGTCGATATTTCTTATAGTTGGGCTTGTTCTTGCAAGTTGCCAGACCAAAGAGGTAGCCTCTCCTCTATCGGCTGGGCTTAGCGAACTGACTGGGTTGGTAGAAATGAAGCAGGCAGGGCAAGATGCTTTTGCCCCAGCGGTTACAGATGCCGTACTCAAAGTCAATGGGCAAATCCAGACCGGAGATGACGGGCGTGTACGCCTTGACCTATCTTCTGGCACGATCATCCGTGTAGCTCCATCGTCCTTCTTCACCTTAACCTCCAATGATGAAGTTGAGGGCGGTCTATGGACCAAGATCAAACTTGAAGCCGGGAAAATTTTCATTGTTCTCAATGGCGGTCAAACAGATGTGGAAACGCCTTCTGGCGTGGCTTCGGTACGCGGTTCGTATCTTAAAGTAGAAGTAGACCCCGTCACCAAAGATATTCATATTACCTGTCTGGAAGGGACATGTTCAGCCACCAACCCAAATGGAGAACAGATTATTTTTACCAATGGACAATCCGTGATTCTTTTCCATCAAGAATCGGATGGTTCATGGAAATCTCCCCTACTCGGAGATATGACAATGGAAGACTTTGAAGAATGGCTTCAAAACAGTAATGACAGGGAAACAAAGAAATACTATGATGAGGGCGTTGCCAAACTCCTAGAAGCCACTGAGGTTCCTACTGAGGCACCCACTGAGACCGCAACAGAAGTGCCTCCCACGGAAGTAACTTCGGTCAACGGGCAAGGTGAAACAAGCAATGCATGTTCACAATTACAAGAACCGACAGATGGGCGCGCACTCAATAACGCCGGGAAAGTCAATTTCGCATGGAGTGAGCAGCCGAATGCCCAGACCTACATCATTACCTTTATAAAAGAAGACGGTAGCACCGCTCGAATTGAAACCAGCTCAAACAGTGCAGAATTTTATATTGAAGTATTGCCTGCCGGCGGAAACTATCAATGGTTTATAACAGCATATGGAGCGGATGGTAAAGAAATTTGTAAATCCAATAGCGCCAACTTCTCAAAACCACAAGCAGAGCCAACTGAAAAATCAAAACCGACTAAAGACCCAAATGATGTGGAAGAACCTTCTGGTGGTACGGCTGGCTGCCCTTGCGATCCTTATGATTACCTAAACTATTCTGACTGTGTAGGCTCTCATATGGATGTCTGTAGTATTCCTTAATTGCCACCACGTTTCAAAGGACAGGACATGTCAAAAGACCACAATCCTTTAAACCTACGCCTGATTCTAGTGCTTGGAACAGCCATACTACTATTGATTATCCAAGTTCTCGGGTTATTTAACAACATCACAACCCCCGTTGAACGCCTGGAATACTCCATGCAGGATACCTTTGTGCGCTTGCGTGGAGCGGAAAAGCCTTCTGGTGAAATCGTCATTGTAGCAATCGACGATCAGTCCTTTAATTGGACAGGCCTGCAATGGCCCTGGCCCCGTTCCTATTTTGCAGAGATCGTGAATCAAATCAATAAAGGCGGCGGCGCGGTCGTTGGTATGGACTTGATCCTTTTCGAGCCCGATGAAAAACAACCAGAAAACGACCTGATTCTTGCCAAAGCACTCGGAGAAAGCCCTGCTTCTGTAGCTGTGATGCAAATCAACAAAACCGGCGGAGAAGGTTACGAAACAGAAACTCTCTCTAAGCCTTTAACTGCCTACCGCGATGTTCTGGATGGTATGGGCACAACGGATGTAAAGCGCGATGAAGATGCCATCGTGCGAAATGTATCGGCATATAGTAGCTATCAAGGACTAGTTTATCCGCACTGGGCGTTTGAAATCGCAAAGTTATATCTGAATACAAATGAACCCATCTTTGCGAATTCAAGCGTTCAATTTAACAGACAAAATATTC
The DNA here is from genome assembly GCA_046328915.1 of Anaerolineales bacterium. GTDB lineage: Bacteria > Chloroflexota > Anaerolineae > Anaerolineales > Villigracilaceae > Villigracilis. The sequence goes on from JAXLVR010000008.1 coordinate 163,204, forward strand.
CGCTTCAATCAAATGAACTCCCGATCTATTTTGCAGGACCCGCCGGAACCTATCCAACTTACTCTGCCTCAGATGTCCATGATGGCATCACGCTGGAACAGAACCCGGAGGCTTTTCGGGGCAAAATTGTATTGATCGGCGCTACAACAATCACGTTGCAAGATATTTACCCAACCCCTTTCTCAGCTACAAATCCAACCCCCGGTGTGGAAGTCGTGGCAAATACGGTAGACACAATCATCAACGGCAAGTTTATTATCTATGCTCCACCCTGGCTGGCGCTTTTACTAATAGTCTTGTCCGCTGGCGTAGCTTACCTTATTACACTTTCAAAGAGACCATCTTTTACACTCAGCGCTCTAGGCATTAGTATTCTTCTCTACCTAGTTGTTGCTTATTTTGTGTTCTCCAGCCAACGCTATATACTACCAACCATTGCACCAACTCTTATGCTTTTCCTTGGTGTCATCCTTCCTACATTGGAGCAAGCCGTTTCTCAAGAGCAGGAAAAACGCCGCGTTCGTAATCTTTTTAGCCGCTTCATTTCGCCAGAAATGGTAGACCGTTTGATAAAGACCCAAGATATCAACTCGCTCAATAAACGTGCTGATCTCACTATTATCTTTTCAGATATCCGAGGTTTTACAACTCTTTCTGAAAAAATGACCCCTGAAGGCGTGGTCTCGCTACTTAATCCCTATCTTGAAGCCATGTCTCAGGTTATCTATAAGCATGGCGGCACCGTGGATAAATACGAAGGCGATGCCGTGATTGCGTTCTTTGGCGAGCCCGTTCCTTATAAAGACCATGCTGCCCGTGCATTACGCGCCTCATTGGATATGCGCAAAGCACTGGCTGAACTGCGCGACAAATGGGCAAAGGAAGGTCGCCCCAGCCATATTGAAATGGGAGTAGGGATCAACTCGGGCGAGGTATTCGTGGGCTTGCTAGGCTCGGCGCAACGCATCAACTACACGGTGATTGGTGATAATGCCAACCTCGCTGCTCGCCTGCAAGATCTTACGAAAACTTATGCCTGGCCCATCCTCATCAGCGAAAGTACATACCAGCAGGTAAAAGATGATTTTGATTGTGAGTTGGCAGATGCTGTCACTGTCAAAGGCAAGACTAAAGCTGTAAATGTATATAAGGTTATTGGCGAGAAAGGTGCACCAGATAGTGAAAAATTACAAGCCTGGACAAGCGACCAAGTGAGACCCAAACACGAAATTTGACAAAACCGGCTGGGCGAGGATATGTCCTCGCCCAGCCGGTTTAACGGTTCAGGCGTAGACGCAGGCTTGGTCTGGCGACACAGGCAGAAATCCATGCTTGAGGCGGGTTTATATCCCATTTCCGTTTGTGAAATACTTGTACATAATTGTACAAAAAGCGTTTTTTTGGTATAGTTATGGCTATACTACAAAAGGCGAGGGCTCATATGAATGCGAGGAAGATTCCCGATATCATCATCGGAAGACTCCCAGTGTATTTGCGTGCGTTACAACGCATGGCAGACATGGGATTAAAGACCACCTCATCGCAAGAATTAGGTGAACATGTGGGCATTTCGGCTGCCCAGATTCGCAAGGATATTTCCCAGTTTGGCGAGTTCGGCAAGCAAGGGACGGGCTATTCGATCGAATATCTTCTTAATAAGCTGCGCGAGATCCTCAAAGTGGAACATATTTGGGATGTGATCGTGGTGGGCGCAGGCGATATGGGGCATGCTGTTGCCAATTACCAAGGCTTTATGAATCGTGGCTTCAATGTAGTAGCCATCTTCGACAATGACAAATCCAAAGTTGGGCAAACCATTGGCAGTTTCACGGTAGAAGATACAGAAGTAATGAATGATCGCATTAAGGATTTAGGGGTCAAAATCGCGATGCTTACAGTCCCTGCAGCTGCCGCGCAAATTGTGGCAGATCAGCTTGTTCAAGCTGGAGTGCGGGCTATCCTTAATTACGCCCCCATCAGCTTGAATGTCCCAGGCAACGTAAAAGTGCAATACATCGACCCATCCATTCACTTACAAAGGATGACGTATTATTTGTAATATCCAAAGCCCGGTAATATACCGGGCTTTTTTTATAGGAGATTTTATGAGCAAAATTTGGAGTGCCGCTGAGTACGATGTATCTCGTCGCCGTCTTATTCCCTGCTATGACCTGTTCTATGGCACAGCAGCAGAATTAGTATTGCGAACCGTGAAGGAGAAAAATCCGTCAATTCTTGATATTGGTGCTGGAACCGGGTTATTGAGCGAGCATGTGTTGCAAAATTTTCCAAATGCCGCTCTTACTTTATTGGATGAATCTTCCGAGATGCTCAGCAAGGCTCAGATTCGGCTTGAACAATATAAGCCCAGGGTTGTCGTCCAAGCAATGACAGATCTACTGCCTTCAGGGAAATTCCATGCAGTCATTTCCTCTCTCGCCATCCATCATTTGGCTGATCAAGATAAAAAAGAACTATTCAAACGCATCTTCGATATTTTAGAACCTGGTGGGGTTTTTATCAACGGCGAGCAAATTTTAGGTGCAACCCCGTGGGAGCAAGCATTATTTGAAGATACACATCTGGACGGTGCCAGAGCCTTAGGAAGTAATGAAGCTGAGATTCAAGCCGCTATTGAGCGCATGACATATGATAAATGTTCACCACTTCAAGAGCAAATTTCATGGCTCAAGGATATTGGTTTCGAAAACGCAGATTCATTTTTCCATTGGTTTCGGTTTGCCGTGTACGCAGGTTGGAAGCCAAAATAACATTCCACAAAAAACGGCTTCCAAATTGGAAGCCGTTTTTTTCTATACCTGAGGTAAATTCCTGCGGATGACGTTTAACATGCCAAAGGCTTTGGAAGCCCCTTGCACCACACAAGTCAATGGGTTGTCAACAAGATAGGCTGGAATACCAAGTGACTTGGTCAGCAACTTATCAATACCGCGTAAGAGCGCTCCCCCGCCACATAAGGCAACACCACGATCAATGATATCTGAGACCAGTTCGGGGGGAGTCTTTTCGAGCACTTTACGACCTGACTCAACGATTTGCTTCAGAGGCTCTTGCAAGGCTTCCACAATTTCGCCTGTAGTCAATGTGACGGGGCGCGGCAAACCAGTGACTTGGTCCTGCCCTTGCACTTCCATACTATTTTCAATATCTTGAGGTACAGCAGCACCAATACGCAATTTCAATTGTTCAGCGGTCTGCTGACCAATGATGACGCCATATTTACGGCGCACATAGTTGACGATGGCTTCATCCAAATCCATGCCACCCACACGTAGGGTATCGGCAGCGACAATGCCATACATTGCCATCACAGCAGCTTCGGTGCAACCGCCGCCAAGACAGATGATCATATTGCCAGATGGGGAGTTAATGGGAAGGTCAATACCAATCGCAGCAGCGAGAGGTTGTTGGATAAGGTATGCTTCGCGGCTACCAGCTTCCATTACAGCTTCGTACACGGCACGGCGCTCCACGCTGGTGACCCCATACGGAACCGAGATCATCACACGCGGACGGAAGATACGCATAGACCCACTAGCACGTTGGAGCAAATACGCCAGCAAGGTCTCGGTAATTTCATAATCAGCAATCACCCCACTACGGAGCGGACGGGCAACTTCAATACTCTCCGGTACTTTACCGTACATGTCACGAGCTTCGATGCCTGCCGCCACCATCTTTTGGTCTTCTACCTCGATGGCAACAATAGTGGGCTCTTCCAACAACACATTATTGTTATCGGCGAAGCGTGTGAACATGGTACCTAGGTCAATGCCTAGGTCTTTGGAGAACATTGAGAACACTAGGTTTTAATTCTCCGAAATGTGGATCTGAGATCCGCCCTTACGGTAACGGCGGACGGCGTCAATACGCAGGTTGGAGCGGCGCAAAGCAGCTTCCATAGCGAGATAAGCATCAGTGTCTTGTGGGACACCTTTCTTTAGGATTTCTTCCGCACGTTTGCGGGCAGCTTCAGCACGATTCTCGTCGATCTCTGCCACATTTTCAGCAGCATCAGCAAGGATGGTCACGATATCGGGTTGCACTTCAGCAACCCCACCTGCTACTGCAAAGACTTCCTCCACACCGCCTTTGCGAACACGGACAAAGCCATATTTCAGAGTAGTCAATACAGGCGCGTGTTTGGGCAAGATGCCCATTTCTCCGCCCGCGCCGGGAAGCACAACAATGTCCACATCACCTGTGAACACTGTGCGGTCTTGCGATACGATTTCACAACGAATGGTCATTGGGGTTTTCTCTTACGGATGACGAATCGCGTGTTGCGCAATTCGTCATCCATAATTCATAATTGATTACGCGTTTGCCAGTTTCTCAGCGCGTTCGCGGACATCTTCGATGGTACCAGCCATCATGAAAGCCTGCTCGGGCAGGTCATCGCATTTGCCGTCGAGAATTTCGCGGAAGCCGCGGACGGTGTCTTTGATGGAAACATACTTACCGGAGATACCGGTGAAGCGTTCTGCCACGAAGAAGGGCTGCGAGAAGAAGCGTTCGATCTTACGAGCGCGGGATACAACGAGTTTGTCGTCTTCGGAAAGTTCGTCGATACCGAGAATGGCGATGATGTCCTGCAAGTCCTTGTAGCGCTGGAGAACACGCTGCACTTCGCGAGCTGTCCGGTAGTGCTCTTCGCCCACGATGTTAGGATCAAGAATACGGGAGGTTGAGGCGAGCGGGTCCACGGCGGGGTAAATACCCTTTTCCACAATGGAGCGTTCGAGCGCGATGGTCGCATCCAAGTGGGTAAAGGTCGCTACAGGAGCGGGATCGGAGTAGTCATCCGCAGGCACGTACACAGCCTGCATGGAAGTGATGGAGCCGGTGCGGGTGGAGGTAATGCGTTCCTGCAACTCACCCATTTCAGTGGCGAGAGTAGGCTGGTAACCCACCGCGGAAGGCATACGACCCAGAAGCGCGGACACTTCGGAGCCGGACATGGAGAAGCGGAAGATGTTATCCACGAAGAGAAGCACGTCCTTGCCCTGATCGCGGAAGTATTCCGCCATCGAGAGCGCGGTCAGAGCCACGCGAAGGCGCACACCAGAAGGTTCATTCATCTGACCATAAACCATCACGGTGTCTTTCATTACGCCGTATTCGATCATTTCGCGATACAGACCGGTTCCTTCGCGGGTGCGTTCACCCACGCCTGCGAACACGGAATTACCCTGGTGAACCGAAGCCACCGAGCGGATGAGTTCCATGATGATAACGGTCTTGCCGGTTCCGGCGCCGCCGAAGATACCGGTCTTACCACCCTTGGTGAAGGGAGCGATAAGGTCGATGACCTTGATACCCGTTTCGAAGACTTCCACGCGGGTGGACTGTTCTTCGAAGGCAGGAGCAGAGCGATGAATAGGATACTTGGCAGTCGCCTTGACTTCGCCCTTCTTGTCGATCGCATCACCCAACACGTTGAAGATACGACCCAAGGTCGCGGGTCCTACCGGGACCGTGATCGGGGAGCCCGTCGATTGGGCAGGGACACCACGCTGAAGACCATCGGTGGAGTCCATTGCCACGGTGCGGACCCAGTTATCACCGAGATGTTTTTGAACTTCAAGAATAAGGGGGGCTTTGTCAGCGCGTGGAACTGAGATCGCTTCAAAGAGTTCGGGGACGTCCCCATTCGGGAATTCCACGTCCACCACACCACCTAAAATTTGTACGACACGGCCGTTTGCATTTGCCATGATTTCCTCCGGTTATTTCGCGGCAAGCGCTTCAGCGCCGCCGACAATGTCCAAAATATCGTTTGTAATCGTCTGTTGACGAACTTTGTTATACACCAACTGCAACGCGCTGACGAGTTCCTTGGCGTTATCAGTCGCATTACGCATCGCAACCATACGAGCCGCGTGTTCACTTGCCTGCGATTCGAGGATTGCCTGATAGACCTGCAACGCCGTAAAGCGCGGAATGATCACATCAAGCAATTCACGTTGATCAGGTTCATATTCATAGGCTGCGGCAGGACCATTGCTTGTCGCCTTATGTTCGAAATCTTGCACCAAACCTTCACCTTCCAGTTCAAGCGGCAAGAGTTTTTTCACTGTGGCGATCTGGCGTCCCATATTGATGAAGTCGGTATAAACGAGGAAAACTTCATCAACATTGCCTTTGTTGTATTCATCAACAGCGAGGCGTCCGATGGCAGAAACATCTGCAAAGGAAGGAGCCGCGGGAAGATTGCTGAATTCCGCGATGACATCTTTGCGGCGACGATAGAGCAGATCCCTGCCCTTGCGTCCCACCGCGATGTATTTGACGGGAACAGAGTATTGGTCGAATTTTTGAGCCGTAAAACGGATCACATTGGAGTTATAAGCACCTGCCAGACCACGGTCACCAGTGATGACCACGACCAAGGCATTTTTTACATTGGGGCGCTTAACCAGTAGCGGATGCAGAGAGTCGCGTCCCGGTTGTTCGGCGACGTGTCGCAGCACCTGCCACGCTTTCGTAGCGTAGGAACGTGTCGCCATCACTGCATTGATCGCTTTGCGAACTTTGCTGGCGCTCACTGTTTCCAACGCACGGGTAACCTGTGAAATGTTCTTTACGCTCTTAATTCGGAGCCGCATTTCACGAGCTGAAGCCATAGATTAGTCCTTTATCCTTTTAGAAAAACTAGGCTTGCCAGCCCGCGCGGAAGCCGTCGAGGGCTTTCGTCAAAGCGGCACGGTTATCATCAGAAATGGCTTTCTTCGCCACAATGTCCTTACCGATCTCAGGGAAGGAAGTTTCCATGTAGCGGATGAGGTCATGTTGCCATTGAGCCATCTTATCGAGCGCCACACCATCGGCATAACCGTTGGTACCGGCGAAGATCACGATGACCTGATATTCAAATTCCATTGGCTGGTATTGCGGCTGCTTGAGAATTTCCTGCATGCGCTGACCACGTCCCAACTGTTGCTGGGTAGACTTATCGAGGTCAGACGCCATGAGAGCGAACGCCGCCAACTCGCGGTAGGCAGCCATGTCGAGGCGCAAGCGACCTGCAACCTGCTTCATCGCTTTGGTCTGAGCATCACCACCCACGCGGGAAACGGAGATACCTACATTCACCGCCGGGCGGATGCCCGCATTGAACAAGTTGCTTTCAAGGTAGATCTGACCATCAGTGATGGAGATCACGTTGGTCGGAATGTATGCAGAAACGTCGCCGAGCAGGGTTTCGATGATGGGCAACGAAGTGAGAGAACCGCCGGTTCCCTTCACCTTGACGGCTTTGAAGCCATCCCCCATCGCCTTGGCAGCTTCTTCTGCCTCATGCTTCGAAAGTGGACCGGTGTACACCTTGCCGTCCACGCCATCTTTGGCGTCGGCGAGGTCACCGCTAAAGTCTTTCTTGGTCACCACAAACTGGTTGGCGAGGCGCGCGGAGCGTTCCAACAAGCGCGAGTGGAGGTAGAACACATCGCCAGGGTAGGCTTCACGTCCAGGAGGACGGCGGAGAAGCAAGGAAACTTGGCGGTATGCCCAAGCATGTTTGGAAAGGTCATCATAAATGATGAGAGCATCGCGACCGGTTTCCATGAACTCTTCACCGATGGCGGTACCCGCATAAGGAGCAATGTACTGAAGCGCCGCAGATTCATCTGCAGAAGCCACCACGATAATGGTGTGTTCCATAGCGCCATATTTTTCAAGAATACCAAGAGTACGGGCAACGGCGGCTTTCTTCTGACCAACCGCCACATAGATACAAGTAACACCCTTACCCTTCTGGTTGATGATCGCATCGATGGCAACAGCGGTCTTGCCCGTCTGGCGATCGCCGATGATCAATTCGCGCTGACCGCGACCAATCGGGATCATCGAGTCGATGGATTTGATACCGGTCTGCACCGGAGTATCCACATCCTGACGTTCCACCACACCCGGAGCAATACGCTCGATTGGGCGGAAGCCTGTGGTTGCGATAGGACCTTTGCCGTCGATTGGCTCGCCCAAGGCATTGACCACACGTCCGATCATGGCGTCACCTACTGGCACAGAAGCGATACGTCCTAAACCCTTCACAGACATGCCTTCGGTAATGCCTTCGTACGCACCCATCACGATCACACCGACGTTGTCCTTTTCAAGGTTGAACGCAACGCCGATCACACCATTGGCAAATTGCACGAGTTCCTGTGCCTTGATATTCGCAAGACCATGAACACGGGCAATGCCATCGCCCGCTTCAACCACAACACCAGCTTCGCTGACATTGAACTCGGGCTTGAATCCCTCAATTTGTTTCTGCAGATCACCAGTGATCTGCTTGATCAAGTCTGACATTCGGTAGCCTCCACCAAAAAAATTCGTTTTACGTACAACAACCCGGATAAGGGGCTTATCCGGGCAAAATATTCATATCTTGGCACTTCGTGAGTAAGCGCACAAGTGGGCTAATGATACCTGAAAGGTGGATGATTGTCTAGTTACTCCCCAAACGGGTGAAGAAATGCCATTTCCCCTTGTCATCCATACATCTTATACTATACTACAAGGGTGAAAAATACAGGAGCGACCCACACATAGATGAATACTCGCCGCCCGTCGAAACGCCAATGGAAAATTGCAGTACTTGCCAATATAAAGGACGATCATCAGCCCAAACCGGATAATGTGCCACCGGACGCCTTTGCTGACTTTGACCATATCGAAACGATAGACGCGCTTCGCACCGCGCTCGAAACGGATGGTCACACCACCGTCTTTGTCCACGCCGATAGAGAACTCCCCTACAACCTCCGCAAGGTAAAGCCTGATATTTGTTTCAACATTGCCGAAGGTTTAGGCGGTGACGCACGTGAAGCACAAGTGCCTGCATTGCTGGAAATGCTCGCCATCCCCTACACCGGTTCCCGCGTGCTTGCGAACGGCATCTCGCTTGATAAAACATTGACCAAACGCATCTGGCGTGACAGGCGCCTGCCCGTGGCTCCCTTTCAAGAATTCCAGTTTGGAGATGAGCCTCTTCGCCCAGAACTAAAATTCCCGCTCTTCGTCAAACCTGCCCGCGAAGGGACAGGTATGGGCGTGGATATGAAAGCCATCGTCAACAACGAAGCGGAATTGCGCGAACGTGCTGAATATATAATCAATACGTATCAGCAGCCAGCCCTTGTCGAAACCTTTTTGCCGGGGCGAGAATTTACCGTAGGCATTTTAGGTCGAGCTGATGCCAAACTATATTCTCGTCACCCCGAATGGTATGAAAAAGACGGCTTTCACCGCTTCCCGGTTTTGGAATTAGACACAGGCAATACTGAAGGGCCGTGGGTGTATACGAACGAAGCCAAATCTAAAGATGTAGGTCCCGAAGGGAATGAAGGCTTCTTCTGCCCCGCCAATATTGACCCCGAGCTTGAAAAGAAATTAAAACATCTCGCCTATCGTGCTCACAATATTCTCAATGTATTGGATGTCTCCCGTACTGATATTCGTTTAGATGAAGATGGAAACCCACGATTGATCGAGATCAATACCCTGCCAGGGCTTACCCCCAACTATAGTGACCTCTGTCTGCAAGCCGCCGCGGAGGGCATCAGCCACACGGATCTGGTGCTTGATATTCTTTATCTCGCCGCCGGGCGTTGGGGAATGATTGAACCGCGAGAACTTCCCAGTGAACAAGGGAAAACCGGTCCTTTATCCTATAGATTAGGAAGATAATATTTATGAAAACAAAGACCGCGAGGATATCCTCGCGGTCTTTGTTTCTTAATCGTCGTCCCCGCCTTCACCACCTTCGAACCCGCCGCTATGACAGGAGTCACAACTGGATTCAAAAACAGATGATGGATGACATTCGCGACAGGACGCTCCACCGTGGTGGATGCCGTTGCCGCCTTCTTCAACACGCGGTTCAGGATGAGATAGGTTGAATTGGGCAGGAGACCAAGCATTAATCGAGTGACAGGCTTCACAGTCTGTGCCAAAAGCACCAGCATGGAAGGCTGGGTCTTGGTGGCAGCTAACACAAGCAGTGGAAAGTCCTTTATACGTCCCGTTGGTATGGCATTGGTTACATTCAACGTTAGAATGTCCGCCTGTTAATGGAAAGTTGGTACGGCTATGGTCAAAATCGGCATCTTCCCAGTTTGATGGATTATGACAAGTCTCACAGTCTGTGCCATTCTCGCCGTTATGAACATCGTCTTGTCTGTGGCAGGAGTAGCAATCTTGCGGCGCGGATTGTAAGTCCGCTATTGAACGTGCATCGAGATGACATTTCGTACAAGCAACATCGGCGTGCTCCCCTTCCAATTTGAAGGGATATGCATTGTGGTTGAAATCATCAAAACGATCTACGCCATCGTGACATGCCACGCAATCAGTGCCATATGAAAGCACGTGGGCTTGAGTGAAGGCAATATCCATATCGCTGTGGCAGGTTTGGCACGAGTCAGAAGCGAAAGTCGAAATATCGTTGCTATGACAATTTTCGCAAGTAATCGGGTCGCCATTTTCCATCCGTTGGTGTTCGTTTAGTGAAAACCCAAAGGTTTCATGCGGAAAGGTGTTCTCGCCAATATCGGTGAGAGAGGCAGTAGAGCCTTGATGCTCTTTGTGGCAATCTCGGCAGGCAATGCTGGGAGATTTTTGAACGATGCTGCCATGCAATTGAGCGACATCGCGCATTTGGTTGGCGATGTTTGTATGACATTCCAAACAACGATCTGCCATGGTCGCAGATTCCCAAGGCGCTGTGTGACAAGTTTTACAATCTTTGATCTCAGCATGCGAAGTGACACCGCCCATATTCTCGCCGGGTTGCGCATTGAGCGCCCCAGAGCTAAACATTTTGGAGCCGCTCGCAAATGCCACACCAACCAGAACAAAGAGGGTGATGAGCGCAGCGATAAAACCAGTACCAGTGAGACAACCGAGTCGATTTGTGTTATTCATGGTTGTCTCCTATTTCAACAATGTGGCGTAATATAATGCGCCACCCATATGAACAAAAGCAGCAATGAACAAGGCAATCCCAATGGGGATATGGACTGTATGCCAAAGCGCCATCATTTGACGGGCACGTTTGAGCGCCTCTTGTGAAAGGGTGCCTTCTATTTCAAGCCCATCGAGCGTGCGTGGAATACGCGTGAAGATATAACGCCCGATGAAGCCGCTAAAGACGATGATGGCAGTTAGCAAGGTGGTAGCGCCTGCCAACCCATTGAATTTCCATGAGGAATGGAGCAACACCATGAATGGTCCGACCAGACCCATATAGATGTGAAACTTCAACCAAGTGGACATACGCCCCAGCGCTGCACTGCGACTACGTTTGCGGAGGCTGTATAAAATTTCAGTTAACAACATCAGGATAAATCCAACAATCCCCAAGGTATGTCCAAAAAATTCTGAAGCCGCCGGAACTTCACGCATCCAAATTGTGACCAACCCATACCCAGCACCAATAAACATACAAGTAAGAAAAGCGAGCCAAAGTTCTATATTTCCACGAAGCATTGTTTGCCCTCCCGAGGCAAGTTATTTTTCGTCATTGCATTGAAACCCACCGCCTGCAATGACAGTATTCCTTTATGCAAGAGCCAAATGTTGAGACCAGAAATCCACGATTACATCGGCGACTTTTGTATCTTTGCTCAATAATTTATCTCGAATAGAAGAAATATCTATTTTGTCTGAGATGATACTTTGCAGCGGCGCAGAAAGTTTCTGGTCGCCCATGACTACAGCGCCGATGAGATGATCCTGCCCGATTAGCAAGCGGACGCGGTTAATATCAAAACCGCTTTGTGCCACAATCGCATCTGGCAATTGACGCCAGGTTTCGCTATCCCCACGTGCAATGCCTACCACATCTTCATCATGCCCATGCCCCACTGCACCGATAATGGTCGTTGTTAGCCCAGCAAGACGCGTGACGTTAAACGGCACCATCTTCACATAGGCTTGGCTTTTGCCGGACATGTTCAACCCAGCCGCATAACCTTGTTCGCGGGCAGGGCTCCATAAACTATCTAACACAGAGCGCCCTGTAAGCGGATCATAAACTTGAGCGACATCACCCGCTGCGTAAATATTGGGATCACTAGTTTGTAAATATTCGTTGACTAAAATTCCGCGGTCTAAAGCAAGGTCTGCTGATTGAGCAAGTTCCATGCGGGGCTTAATGCCTACGGCATAAGCAAGCATGTCGCATTTCATTGTGCGCCCATCAAGCAAACGGACTCCGCGCACTTTGCCAGATTTGCCAATGATCTCTTGCACTTCTGAATGAAAATGCAGGGTCACACCTTCAGCTTGTAAACGTCCTTCCACAATGCGCGACTCATGTTCATCGAGCACATTGCTCCAGTAGCGATTGCCACGCAACAGATAATGGACATGCACCCCGCGCGCTAACAAACCTTCGGTCAATTCCAATGCAGTGATGCCTCCACCCACTACGATGGCAGTCCGCCCACGTTTGGCATGTTTCAAAATTCCACGTGCATCTTCAAGATGATCAAGCTTCATGACACCTTGCAGATTTGCACCGGGAACGGTCAACGGGATGGCAGAGGCTCCGGTTGCAATGAGCAATTTATCGTATGTAAGATGCGTTTTATCATCCAAATGCAAGTTTTTGTTTGCACGATCAATTCGCACAACACGTGCTTTTTTATATTTAAATTTCAACGGGAGATAATCTTCACGTTTTTTCGGAAAAAGGGTTTCATCTTGCAATTCGCCTGTGAGGATATATGCCAGCCCTGGGCGGGAATAATACCCGTGCGGGTCATCACCAAGCATGACGATTTCGCCGCTTCGGTCTACGCCGCGAATGGCTTCCACTGCCGAAATGCCTGCTACGCCGGTACCAATAACAACATATCTCATGCGCCACCTTCAGTAAACAAATCTGTTCGTTCAAAGCGCAGCACCCCACGCGGACATCTCGCCACGCATTCGCCACATGTAAGACATTCACTATGCTTGACCGGTTCTCCCCTCCACGCATGAGCACGGACATCAATATTGATGGGACAGTTATAACTACAAATACCACACTGTACACAACGATTAGGGTCGGGAACAACATACCCAGCCGAAGCGGTTGTACGCCGGCTGGCATTGGTTTTAAATACATTAAGAATGGACAAGACTATCCTCCATTTACAGAGTCGTATAGAATTTGAAAAAGTTACGGGGCATTTCTATATCAATACTAAATCTGCCTCAGGATATCCAAATAGTGTCAAATGTCATAAAGATATAAAACTTGAAATGTGTTTGAAAAGAAAGAAAGTAAACCGGAAAAGTCTGATTACTTTGTATGTATAAATAAAAACTGGACTGTCTCACGACAGTCCAGTCTGTTAAGCAATATTATTCAATTAGCTTACGCGAGGGGTACCACATTGGCAGCTTGCAAGCCTTTGGGACCTTCTTCAATGGAGAACTCCACTTTCTGTTCGGCTTCCAACTTGCGGTAGCCATCTGTCTGAATGGCGCTGAAGTGAACGAACACATCCTCGCCGCCGTCGCGACCGATGAAGCCATAGCCTTTGGTCGCATTGAACCACTTAACGGTTCCAACAATACGTTCTGACATCTTTCTTTACTCCTGCTGTATAAAAATTTATGCCCGTCCACCTAAACGCTTTCAGAGGCGGGTCGGGCACGCGGGGGCAAGATTATCACGCCTGAAATGGAGTGTCAAGATTTTATGAAAAATAGGAATGGACGATGGACCATAAACTATTGCCATCATCCAAAATTTATAAGCCGGGGATCAAAAATGAAGTGCGGCGTTTATAGTCCGCATAGACTTCGCCGAAATCGCGCAGGAGTTTACGCTCTTCAAAATAAGCACCGATCACGAAATAAGCCGTTACACCCATATTGAATACCAGCGAATTGACACTCATAGACGGGCTTAGCCACAGAAACAATAAACTAAATAAGTAGAGCGGATGCCTTACGACTTTATATAGACCACGCGTTACGAGTTGACCCGTTTTCTCTTCTTCAAACAATTGACGCAAACCAACAAACGACAAAGTATCTGTCTGCAACACGGCGACCAGAAGCAGCAAAGCTGAGATTAACTGTCCACCACGCATGACCCAACTCCACGGGGATGGGGCTTGATAAAGCGGGGAATCTTCAAGGATCATTAGTAAATATAGAATAGGGGCAAAAGTCACCGCAGAAAAGACGTTATACAGCAAGCGATAGAGACGCCGCATCCCGAACAGATCTTTGGCAAGGTGCGAGGCAAGGAAGGAATGCACCACTCCCCACAGAGCAAGGGAAAGAAGAATAATAAATAGGTTCATATGTCTTTAGATGCAGTTGATATGGATTTCGTTACAAGCAGAAAATAAAAAAGAGCAGATGAAATAAATTTCATCTGCTCTTTTAGGAATTAAGGAGTTATTCTCCGCCGAAAGCAGCCAGTTCTGTGGTCTCGCCGCCAGCCTGGATAAGGTAATACGGCTTCCATGCAATCCCGAATACATTGACGTAAATATCAGTCTTCTTCGGGTTGATGGTCACATCACTTGATTCGCTGACGATGCGCCCCCATTTGTCGCTAATGTCGCGGATAACCTGCTCGCGTTCGCGGATGAGGTCATTCAAGTCTTTGGTCAACTTGGAAATGGTTTCTTGCGATTCCTGTACTTCTGCCTTTGCGCTTTGAGCCAAACGGTGCTTGGTAAATTGAGTGGTGACACTCTTTTTTCTGGTCAGCCCTAATACGCTGGCACCCAATTCCAAAAGGTTCGCTCCAGACTCAATGTTGCGATTCTGCAATTCGGCTTCATCTTCGCGCAGTTCGCGTTCTTCACGCCCTAACTTATCTTCAAGGGTTTTGATCTTCTTTTCAATAGCGGAGGTCTTCTTGGCTATTTCAGTATCGCGAGCTTCACGGGCAGTGTCGGCACAGGCTTTCATAAAATCTGCCTGACTCACATCTGGTCCGGCAAAAACTTTAAGCGCCGCATTCGCGCGAGCCGTAACCGCTGAATTGCGGAACACCCAATCTGTAAAATCTTTTTGCAAGGCAGTCATCAACTTCGAGTCGTTCAATGGCGCTTCGATGGTGCCATATTTGGAAGAAGGAGCGGGTCCACTTTCGAGCTTGTCGAGCGAGGGTCCGGCATAGGTGAAATCTTCCCAGCGGACGATGCCGCGACGGTCGAGGCTATCGACAAGAGCGGTTTTGGTCACTTCTACGTCCACGCCGTATTTGCGGTCTAAGACGCGAATCTGAGCAGACGCCAACAAGACGGGTTTATAGACCACGCCCTGAATATTGGCACCATAGGCTTGTGGTTTTCCGACAGCTTTAAAGGCTTCGGGCATGCTGTAGTTTTGCGGCAAATAATATTCGCGAATACCCGCCGGAACTGGCGGCTTGGTGAGGTTACCTCCGGAAGATTCCAACACGGAGGAAGATGTGCTGCGCGTGGGTGTCTTCTTGGGTTGAACCGGTGTAGACGGGACAGAGATCGGTTGGACGTGATCCACAGGCGGAGGAGGGGCTGTCACTTTGGGAGCAGAGACAGGCATCGGCTTGGGTTGAGGCGCAGCCACTTCCCCAGCACCGACCAATGCATTCAAGTCACGAATTTGGGTGCGGGTCATGGGCCCGGCGAGGAAGTTCATTGCCCAACGAGTTTGGAAGAGCACCGGATTCTTTTCGTGAACATTGTTCATCACGAAAACGCGTTTGCCGAGGGATGAGATGAGCTTATCCATTTCGGCGCGAGAGAAACCGCCCGCCAAACTTTCGAGCCCATCGAGTAGACGGTTCTTATCGCGCTCGGTCTGGAGTTTGCCAATGAACCATGTGCCTGTATTTGAGAGCGCCTTGTAATCAAGATCGACCGGGTTTTGAGTGGCGAGCAAAATACCCAAGCCAAACGCACGGGCTTGCTTCAACATGCGAAGCAAAGGAAGCTTGGAGGGAGGATTCGCTGTGGGAGGAAGATAGCCGTAGATCTCATCCATATAAAGAAGGGCGCGCAAGGCGGTAGAACCTTTTTGAGTGCGCATCCAGGTTTCAACGGCAGAGAGCAGCAAGGTAGTAAAGAACATGCGCTCGCCATCTGAAAGATGGGCAAGATAGAAAATACTGTGCCGGGGTGTGCCATCTTCTTTGAAGAGCAAAGACTGCACATCCAACGCCTGACCTTCACGCCAAGCCTCAAACGCTGGGGAAGCGAGGATATTGTTGAGGGTCATTGCCAACGACATGCGGTCTTTAGGCGGAAAGAAGGTATCTACTGGGAAAGCGCCTAATTTATCGAAAGGCGGGTTTTGCGTTTGCAAGATAAGTTCGGTTAGGTCAATGCCATTGCCTTGTGACCAATGTTCTTCGAAGATGTTCGAAAGCAAAATATGTTCACGCGAGCGAATTGGGTCGAGGTCGTTCATACCAACCAAACCCAGCAACGCGGTGACGGTGCTGGTAATGCGTTCACGTAACACTTCACGGTTCGAGTCCCAATCCAGACCAGGGGCATCGAGCGAAGAAAGCACGCTGACGGGAATGCCCGAGTCAGAGCCGGGTGTGTAAATGGCAAAGTCTACTGAATTTTTGAGGTCAAGGACTCGTTCGGGAGTCATCCCCCATTCTTGAAGCCCGTTTCGCCAAGCCATAGCGGCTTCTTGTGAAGCTTGTTCAGGGGTTTTGTTTGCGCGACGCACAACTTCGGGGTCGATCCATGGTTGGAAATCTTGCGGCAACAATTCGGGAAAATGCAGGAGCAGGTTGGTCAGGTCACCTTTGGGATCGATGATAATAGCAGGCACACCATTGAGCGCCGCTTCTTCGAGAAGCGAAATGCACAAACCCGTTTTACCAGAGCCGGTCATACCGGTCACTACGGCATGTGTGGTCAGGTCGGCTGAGTTGTAATTAATATCGTTTGCGGTCAGCTTGGCAGTTTTAGGGTCAAACAGGCGCCCAAGATAAAAGGTGTTATCGCTCATGTAGTCTCTCCTGTGTCATAAGACGTTTGCCGTCTTGATAATGTATTGATTAGAACGAACGTGCTAGATGTTTAATTTAACCGATTTTATGGGAAAAGGCAAATGATTGCAAAAGAAAAACTGCGAGGGGTTGCCTCGCAGTTTGGTCCTAATCGTTATCGTCGCCGCCACTGTCTTTACCGCTATTCCCTCCATGGTCATCGCCTGAGTCTTCACCATTCGAGTTGCTGCCACCATCAGATCCACTATCAGAGCCACTATTGCCTTTGTCTTCATTGACGTTGCCTGAATTGGGAGAATTTGAAGGCAATAAACTGGAACAATTACCTTCTGCTTTCACTTCAACCGCAATGAACTTTCCATCAGCATCATAATAGCCTTTGACTTCGACCGGTATTCCAACACATAATTGACCATCAATCTTCGGAGCACTTAGATAGACCATCATTCCATTAATCACAAGAGATGTTGTGGATACAGTATCCAACGTGCCTTTGACCTCATATTCTTTTATCGCAGTGGGTGTCGGCTCATTCGTGGATCCGGAACTGTTCTCCGTTGAGGGAGTTGGAACTTGCCCTGAGTCTGTCTCTGTTTCCACTTCGATCGGTTTTCCAGTAGGAACAACCGAACCCGCAGGTAAAAATTCAAGGTTGATGACTTCCACAAAGCCTTGTGAATTCGTCCGCCCGCTGACAACTACAGCATCTCCATTCGCTGGGAAAGGGATCGTAGCAGGTAATGTAACTGGCAATCCAGAGACATATGCAAGCCCATTGACTTGCATAAAAACACCAGCGAACTGAATCACTTCGTGGCGACCTTCCAGAATCAATTCATTGGCTTCATGCAAACGCTCGTTCTCAAATTCATGTTCCAACAAGGCGCGAGCTTCTGTATCAAAGATAAAGAAGAGGCGGACATTTTCCCAGCCGCGTTTGACTGTGTACAATTGCTCACCTGGCAATGCCGAAGCGGAGGCACTCAGCAAGCCACCACCGCTCATGAGAAAGACCGCAACCAATGCAAAAGAAAGCGCCAGGCGCTGAACGAGTGAAATCCCTCGTCGGGGGTTACTGTGTGGAGCAACTCTCGCTTCGCGTAATTCTGCGGCACGCTGTAACACCCGAGCTCGAGAACGCCGCACTACACTGGGCGAAGGTTCAGGAACAGCCATCTCCCGTGCTTTGACCGAAGTTTCTAAAATAGGGCGCAGTTCCTCGGCATATTCAGGGAAACGAGAGAGAGCGGTTTCCATGTTTCCGCCTTCTTCCATTTCACGCAGGCAAAACTCAAGAGCATCAAATAAATTAGTCATAATCCACCTCACCAATCTCCCGTTGTAGCGCAGCCAGCGCCCGGAATTGGAGAGCTTTCACGGCGTTTACATTTTTATCCATACGCGCGGCAGTTTCCTCAAGGGAATATCCCTGCCCAAAACGTAGAGCGAGAACATCCTGTTGCTCAGCCGTCAATTTCTTATATGCGCCGCGCACCAAGCGATTCTGTTCGCGCTGATCGACCTCTGAAGCCGGGCTTGGCTCAAGCCCTGGCAATGAATCCGAGAGTTCATCTTCTGGACGGCGATACTTCTTACGGAAGTGGTCCGTTACGACATGCGAGGCGGTGCCAATCAACCAACCTTTGATGTTGGAGTCCGGTCCGCGCCCGACTTTGATCGCTTCTAACAAGCGGATGAACACATCGCTGGCAATATCTTCTGCCAAATTTTGGTCACCTACGCGATATAACACGAAGCGATAGACTTCAGAAAAATACTGGTCATACACTGCCCCAATGGCTTTTGAATCCAAACCATCCAGGCGGCTGATACCTTGCTGCCCATTTATTGATGTCATCTTTGATGTTCCATACAACATAATGGTATCACGGCTCAATTATTTCAAACAAGACAGACTGTCCATCTCGATAGACCTCACGCATATGGGGGTCATTCTCTGCCTGTTGAATAAAATCGCCATGTTTCAAGTCTGAGATGACAAAGCGTGAGCCAAACAGGGAGCGGATCGAATCAGATGGATTCTCAACATCGCCTTGGGTAATGTTCACCCACTGGGAATACAGCTCAGGGTCATACAGCTGAAAATAGGTGGGGTCGAGCCCGGCAAGGTAGGTGTTATAGGTGTTGTGATAGAACAAACGCGGGAAATCATCCCAATCGGTTTGAAAGATCAACTCTCCTTCTTTTGAATTTTGCAACAGCCAGAACGATGCACCCGCATACAGGTCATACGGTTTGGATGTACTCAATTGATGTTGTGCGGCTGGTAGTGATTTTACAACTCCAGCAAGGATCGCAAGGGCAAGAATCCATGCCGGGATTTTCTGCGACCAATTTTGAACGGCTTCAGCTTCCTTATCAAAGAGTGGAGCCCACGCGAATGCGGAAAAGATCAACGCAAATGGCGGGAAATATTCCACAAAGCGGCGCGCATTGAACATCATCACACCGAAGAACAGCGCGATCAACAATGTGGCGGCAGTTTGGGATGTCATTTTACGACCAGATAGCCCAAGCCCAAAACTTGCACTCACAAAAGCAATCAGCGCCAGTGAAGAATTGCTCAAAATCTGAGCCGTATCATATGGATACCACTCGTTCCCTACTTTGATGGATTCACCCAATTGCAGTTTCGACAGAAAATGATGATAGGTAAAGGTCAGGTTCTTGGGAAAGTAGGGGTTGATTACCAACCCGGCGACAATGCCGAAGCTGGTCCACAAGACTGGGCGGAGGTCGAGCCGTTTTTCCGTCAAAAAAATGGCAAAGGTATATAGCCCGGCAATAGCAATCATCAAAGGAAAGGCGTTATACGTCCATACATAAAAGAAAGATAGTATCGCCAGATGTTTGTATTTACCTTCAAACATCCACAAAAGACCGAGTGCCAAAATTCCTAATGAAAGAGATTGCGCCCGCGGAATGGACATTCGAAAAAGAAAAGCATCTGAAATGCCCAACAGTGCCAACGACCATAACCATGCAAATGGAATTTTTTGACGGTCTAGTAAAAACCAAATGGCAAGAAATGCCAACGCTGAGAATGTAACCGTTGCAAGTTTGGCACCTTCACGCAGTTTACCAAATGTAAAAGGGATCAGGGCTACATGATAAAGAAAATGATGATCGTAAAAATCTTCCTCATTTAAAATGCTTTGGGGCAACCATATAAAATCGGGTTTCAGTCCTTCGGTGCGCATCAGCCATGCCATCTTGATGTGATAAAAGCCATCATTATCTGGCAGGTTGGGCGTGGAAAACTGAATGACTGCCATGCCAATAAAAAAGATAATAAATAAAAGCAGAGAAGTTCTAAGAGTTTTTTGCATGCAGGTTTTCTCAAAGGTAGGAAGCCGCCCGGCAACTTTCTCGCGGACGGCTTTTTATTCCATGTCTAGTGAGAACTAATGGTCATCACTACCGTTCGAGTTACCGCCATGATCGTCATCGTCGTCGCCATTGCTGTTGCCATTTGAATTACCACCATGGTCGTCACCATCGTCATCGCCATTTGAATTACCACCATGGTCATCCCCGTTTGTGTTGCCGTTGGTCAGGCTATCATTTGAATTACCGTTGCTATTGCCAAGTCCGCTTCCGAGACTGGAATTGCTATTGTCATTTCCGTTGGCGTTCCCAAGGCTGGAGTTGCTATTATCGTCATTGATATTGGCATTGGAATTATCGTTGGAGTTCACATCGGTACCGATAGCGGCAACCGGGGGTTCTACGCGGGTAATGACCACAGAACCATCAGACTGTACTTCAGCTTCGACCTTGACCGTATCACCGACTGCAAAGGGTCCATCGCGAAGAATGGTTGGGTCTACGGTAATCACCTGCCCATTGACGGTCCACTGATTGCCGTCGATGGCTTCGATCACACCGGTAAATTCGACCAAGGACGCACGGGGCTTGTCTGAGCCAGCCGAATTTTCGGCAGCGGCAGTTCCGCCGCAGGCACTGACAAAGATCGCGACCAACGCCACTAGAACCAGAAAGATATAAGATTGCTTTTTCATGTTTACACCTCTATTTTTTTATTTGGTTACAACCAGATAGTCGGTGAGGTGATAAAAAAGTTACGGCTCATCCCTGTGTACTTTTTAGGACGAGCCGTAAAGAATATTGAGCTATTGCAGGCTACTTTGCCTGACCATATACCCGCTGAAATTCTTTGAGGAATTCAGCAGCGATCTCTTTGTCGTAGATCACAAGCAAGTTTTCATCGTTGCGTGTCTCTGCACTATTGGTGAAGTTATATGAACCCACGATCACAATGCTTTCGTCCACAATCATGATTTTATGATGCATTTGGCCCGGGTTGCCATCAATGAACACATCCATGCCTGCACGGCTGAAGGCATCATATTCGGTTCCCTGATTCGACTGAACCTGTGCTTCGTCCATTACCCCCGCCACGGTCACACCTGATTCTGCACGCTGGAGAATGGCATCACCTAATTCGTCTGACGTAAAGGAAAACGCCATAAAGTAAATACTCGATTGTGCCTCATGAAGAATATCCAACAGAATAGCTTGCACGCCGTCATCTGGCGAGAAGTAAGTATCCACTGGCGTACCGTCAATCGTCACACGTGGATTGGGTGTTTCGGCAAGAACATTATCGCCAAATTTATCGTCCAGGAACATTTCTTCAAATTCTTTGGTGTAGTTTTCAGCCATCTTCGTCGAGCGGATGCGCATCAGCACATTGTTATCTTCATAGGTTCCTGAGTCGGTATAGTTCATACCGCCCACCCACACTTCAGATCCATCAATGACCGTAAATTTATTATGCATCAAACCTTCGCGACGATCTCCCAAAATAGGAATGCCCGCGTCGATCAAACGCTGTGGGTCTGAACGGTCGAGGTTCTCGCTTTCCATCACCATCCGAACCTGCACACCACGGTCATGTGCACGCAATAAAGCATCTCGTATGCTATTCAGGCTCAAACTATAAATGGCAACGTCCACTGTCAATTTCGCAGAGTCGATGGCGTCGGCTAAGGGTTGGTCAATGCCGCCGGTTTTTTGAGAAGACAATGAATTCGAAGGGTCGGTAAAATAAATTTCGATCCATGAGTTTTTGGCACCATACCCAACCGGCATGGGAATCTCCGTCAACGTGGCGGAAGATGGGTCTGTAGATTCAGTGGTCGGCGGGGTTTGAGGCGCAGCGTCTGGTGTGAGAGTGGTGGTACTACACGCCAGTGAAAGGATCACGAGCAGAAAAAGGCTTGTCGATGTTTTCTTCATGAAAAACATTATAATCTTGCCGCCATGACAGAAACCAATTCGAATGCTAATCGTCAGATCGCACGTGCCGCCGGAACGGTGATGCTCGCTTTTGTGCTGAGCAACATCATGGGGCTGGTGCGTCAGATCCTTGTTTCAAAAACTTTCGGCACTAATCAAAGTCTCGATGCGTTTTATGCCGCAGCCACCTTCCCAGATTTGCTTTTTAGTTTGCTGGCTGGCGGGGCTTTGGCTTCGGCGTTCGTGCCAACCTTTACTGGTTTTCTCGCCAACGAAAAAAAAGAGGATGCCTGGCGGCTCGCCTCTGCGGTGACGAATTTGGTGATTCTGTTGCTCAGCGCAGTAAGCGGACTCGCGGCTCTCTTCGCGCCGGGAATTGTTCGCCATGTTCTATTCGTTCTCAAGCCCGAGCTTGACCCTTCCCTCCAAACGCTGACGGTGGAGTTGCTCCGTATCATTCTCATCGCCCCGACCATTTTCGGCGTGAGCGGTTTGATGATGAGCATCCTCAACACCCACCAGAAATTTTGGCTGCCGGCACTTGCACCGGTCTTCAACTGGGTTGGCTGGATTCTCGGCATTCTCTTCCTCGTCCCATCAATGGGGATTTATGGTTTGGCATGGGGCTATGTGATTGGCGCGTTACTGCATTTACTGGTGCAGATACCAGGGATCTTGAGATTAGACGGAAGACATTACTCATTCACATTAGGCATTGAAAACCCTGCCATCAAAGAAGTGGCGCGGCTCATGGCTCCGCGTTTGTTGGGTGTTGCTGCGGTTCAGATCAACTTCGTGATCAATGCCATGATTGCATCAGGTCAAGGAGAAGGCAGCCTTTCTGCGATCAACGTTGCTCGCATGTTGATGACTATGCCGCTGTTCGTGATCGCCCAAGCGATTGCTACTGCTGCCCTGCCCACCTTCTCGGCTCAAGTGGCTCGCGGTGAGATGAGCGAAATGCGCTCGTCTCTCGCAGCGACTTTACGGGGTGTGGTTATGCTTTCATTACCTGCCACGGTTGGCTTGATCTTGTTACGCCAGCCGGTGATCGTTTTGCTCTTTCAACGCGGCGAGTTCGATGCGACTTCCACTCAAATGGTTTCGTGGGCGTTACTTTGGTATACGGCAGGGCTGGTGGGTCATGCCGTTGTGGAGATTCTCTCGCGTGCATATTACGCATTGCACGACACAAAGACCCCGGTCATTGTTGGCACTATTGCAATGGGATTAAATGCCTTATTCAGCTTTGGCTTTGCCTGGCTTTTCTCTCAAGCCGGTTGGATGCCCCACGGCGGGCTAGCATTGGCAAACTCCTTCGCGACGGCGCTTGAAGCTGTGGCGCTCTTCATTATCATGCGCAGACGATTAAATGGCATTGAAGGCGGCTCCATCATGCGTGGAGTAAGCGCGTCGGCGATTGCTGCCCTTGCTATGGGGCTTGCCCTTGTAGCATGGATGGCACTTGGCGCGAAGCTCAGCTTGTGGGTCTCTGCTCCAATCGGGATCGCCATAGGTGGGCTGGTCTATTTTGTGGCATTGTTCCTTTTACGTGTACCAGAGTTAAGTACGCTTGTCAGTGCAGTGATGCGTCGCATTCGGCGTTAAAAAATATTCCGCACTCTTCTTTTCTCAAGAAGAGTGCGGAATAAAATTTCAAGTTGGGAAACTGTCTTTACTTCCAAACCATCCATTGAATAATGGCAACTAACATTCCAAAGATGATGCCGCCCACCACTTCTAATGGAGTATGACCGATAACTTCCTTGAGGTCGTTTTCACTCCAAGTGTGCCCATTTAATAATTCGTCAAATAGCACATTGATGCGCTCGGCATGTTTGCCAGCTTGCCTGCGAACCCCTGCCGCATCGTGCGCAATGATCATGGTCGCTGCCACTGCCACGCCGAAAATGGGGTTATCAAAGCCGTAATACAAACCTACTGCCAGAGTCCCAGAAACCATCAAAGCAGTATGAGAGGAAGGCATACCACCCGCCGCAAAGAACATTGCCCACATCCAGCGGCGAGAGCGGAGGTATTCTGTGGGGATTTTAAATGCCTGTGCCAATAGCCAAGCCAACAACACAGCAATCAATACTTTGTTCTGAAAAATAGCTAAAAGATTCATTCATCTTCCTCTTCAAAATCTAAAGTTGTCTCTCCGACCAATTTTTGCACTTTGAGTTGCGCGGCTTCCAATAAAACGCCGCAACGCACTGCAAGGGCTTGTCCGCGTTCGAACAGTTTCATCGCATCATCCAACGGATTTTGTTCACTTTCCAACGCCTCCACCGTCTGTTCGAGTTCGGCGAGGGCTTCTTCATATGTTAGTTCTTCCACAGGTTTTTGAGTGGGTTTCGACTTTGCCATAATGACTCCAAGACTTAATTGCGTAATGCGTGCTGCACAAGTTACGAATTACGCTTTACTTTAAATTCTCCATCGCTCACACGGACGGTCATATCACCTTGGGCTTGCGATACCTGGCTGACAACCTTGCCATCTGATGTACGGGTGATGATAGCATATCCGCGCTCAAGGATGCCGGCGGGATTTAATGCACCCAGCCGTTTGGATATTCCATCTACGCGGGCAGACTGTAATTGGATGCGGTGAGTCAATGCAGAGACGGCGCGGCGAGAGAGTTCGTCAATATGCTGGTATTCGGATTGGATGCGCCGTTCGGGGGAAACATACTTAAGCCGCGAGGCTAGAGCGGAGACTGAAACCTGATGGTCTGCGAGCAAGCCTGAGATTAAGTCTGTGAGGCGGGCTTGGTAGGTGGAAAGTTCAAAGTGGAGGTCATCCAATGTAGTCTGAGTCGCGAGTTCTGCTGCCGCCGTGGGAGTCGGCGCGCGCAGATCAGCAGCGAAGTCGGTGAGAGTGAAATCGGTTTCATGACCGACGCCCGAGATGATCGGTGTGTTTGAATTCGCCACTTCACGCACGACGCGCTCATCATTGAACGCCCACAAGTCTTCAATAGAACCGCCACCACGCGCAACGAGGATGACATCGGGATCTTGCTTGTTGACATCTTGAATAGCACGCACCAGCGCAGGCGGAGCATCTACACCTTGGACGGGCGATGGCGCAAGGATGACACGTGCAAGCGGCTGTCGGCGCCGAATGGTGTTGAGCATGTCGCGCAGTGCGGCGCCGGTTGCAGAAGTGACAATGCCAATGGTCTTCGGGAAAGCAGGAATTTCACGTTTACGCTCTGGGTCAAAAAGACCTTCGGCTTCGAGCATAGACTTGAGCCGCAAAAATTCCTGAAACAGCGCGCCTTCGCCTTTGGGTCGAATCAGATTCGCGATGAGCTGATATTGCCCTTGCGGTTCGTAGACGGCAATCTTGCCATGCACCTCCACTGCACCGCCCTCCTGTAAGCTGGGGCGAGTGCGAGCGGCATCCGTCTTCCACATGACACAACGTAGAGAAGCGTTTTTGTCTTTGAGCGTAAAGTAAATATGACCCGATGCCGGGCGGGATAGATTGGATATTTCCCCTTCCACCCAAACATCTTGCAATTCAGGGTTATCTTCCAACAACCTGCGGATACGTACTGTAAGTTGAGAGACGGTAAGCGTGCTAGAGAACAGGTCTGGTTGCATTGAGCGTAGGATAACATAAAACAAAGCCAGCGCAACAAATAAAAAAGTCAGGCGAAGAAGGTTTCGCCTGACTCATCTAGTGGGAAGCATATTCGTTTAGAGTAAAGTGCCTTTCAAAATCACTGCTGCAACGGTGAAATAAATGATCAAACCAGAAACGTCCACCAAGGTTGCCACGAACGGCGCGGACGAGGTTGCTGGGTCCAGACCGACTCGCTTCAAGAGGAAGGGCAGCATGGAGCCGGAAAGCGAGCCCCACAACACAATGCCTACAAGAGCGATTCCAACCGTTACTGCCAATAAGAACCAATGCGGACCGTATGCATCGAAAAGATAATGCCAAACCGAAATACGAATAAAGCCGATCACACCGAGAATGGCGCCCAGCGACAAACCAGATAAGAACTCACGGCGCATCACACGCCACCAATCTACGAGCCGCACTTCGCCCAATGCCATGGCGCGGATAATCAGGGTCGAAGCCTGTGAGCCAGAATTCCCACCGCTGGAAATGACCAACGGCACAAAGATCGAAAGCACAACAGCTTTGGCAATTTCATGCTCAAAATTTCCCATGGCAGTG
This sequence comes from Anaerolineales bacterium, assembly GCA_046328915.1. Taxonomy (GTDB): domain Bacteria; phylum Chloroflexota; class Anaerolineae; order Anaerolineales; family Villigracilaceae; genus Villigracilis. The sequence goes on from JAXLVR010000008.1 coordinate 189,680, forward strand.
GCGGTCAACATTTCGCTAAGGAATAAAATAATCAGCCAGGTTGCACGTTTCTGTACCATCTTGGAAATGGCGATCTTCATGTAGGGTTCATCCAAAGCTTCAGAACCACCCATTTTCTGAATGTCCTCAGTGGCTTCTTCTTCTGCCACATCGAGAATGTCATCGACGGTCACGATGCCGATTAGTGTATCTTCTTTATCGGTGACAGGCAGGGCGTTCAAGTCTGAGTCTTTAAAGGCTTCTACTGCTGTTTCGCGGCTATCGGTCGTTTTCAAATAGACAAAGCGCGAGTCCATCAAGTCGGCTACTTTATCAGTTGGTGATGCCAAAAGGATCTGGCGAATGCGCAGGTCATCGACCAGCTTGTTATTGTCATCGATCACGTAGATCATGCTCATCGTTTCGCTGTCTTTCCCGTAGCGGCGGATGTGCTCGAGCGCCTGAGCAATCGTCCACTGCGGGCGGACGCGCACAAAATCGGGGGTCATCAAACGCCCGACCGAATCTTCTTCATAGCCTAACAACTGCGAGGCGACCGTGCGTTCCTCGGCAGAGAGCAAGCCCAGCAAATGTTGGATCACATTGGCAGGCATCTCTTCCAGCAACGAAGTACGGTCATCAGGAGACATGGCGTTGAGAATGCTTGCCACATCTTCGCGCGCCATGGCTTTCAATAATTCTTCCTGACGTTCTTCAGATAAATAACTGAATACGCCAGCCGCCTGTTCGCGCGGCAACAAGCGGAAGATAACCGCTTCTTTCTCCGCCGAAAGCGGTTCCATCAATTCAGCCAGATCGCCAGCCGACCAGTTCCTGGTCTGCTCGCGCAAAGTGTTGAAATCGCGTGCTTCGATCAAAGCTTCGAGGTTGATCATTGCGAGTGTAGGGTTCATATGTATCTCCATATCGTTTTATTTTCTTGCGGGAGACAATAAAAAATCGCCTCCGGTGACGAAAGGCGATTCACACTCTAATAGACCTATGGCTTCCTCCCCCATTTTCCTCCAACCGGTCAATTCATGGCAGGAGGTTGCAAAGAGGTAAGGAGTCACAAGACAAAGAGGCGAATACATAATTCGTCTGCTGAAGTACCTGTTTACTACTATCCGTACTCATACGGATAACCTCCTTGCATCATGTGGTTGAATTTGCCTTGGCAACACATGCTGGCAAAAAGAACGCCTCCCGTTATAAAACCAGGAGGCAGACATGCACGAAACAAGACTACGCCTCTCTGGTTGAGCTTTAGCACTGCACATCGTAGGGATTTCTCCCAGCCATATTGAGTGAAGCCTTATGCCGACCTCACCTGGTATACCCTTTGGCGTCTTTCGACGTTTCAGGACAATGGCTTATGTATGTTGCAGACGCCTGGCCTAACGAGGACCATTCAATTTGCATTGCGTTTATACACCCGTACAGGAGGGCTTGTCAAGAATTTTTATATGGCAATCTTGTTTGTGCTAGAATCTTTATATGAAACATCTATGGTCTCCGTGGCGTATGAATTACATTGAAGGCAATAAAAAAGAAGAAGGCTGTGTATTCTGCAACGCGCAATCCAAACCAGATAGCGCCGAGAACCTGATCGCGTTTCGTGGCGAATCCGCATATGTGATCCTAAATCGCTACCCCTATACCAGCGGACATTTAATGGTCATCCCTTTCAAGCATGTAGGAACCATTGAAGAACTCGATAGTGAAACCCGCGCCGAAATGATGGAACTAACCTCGCGTTGCACCACCGAGCTGCGCCAGATATACAAACCGCATGGCTTCAATGTGGGCATTAATATGGGAGAAGCCGCCGGCGCTGGCGTGCTGGGGCATGTTCATATTCATATTGTGCCACGCTGGGCAGGGGATACAAACTTCATGTCCTCTGTCGGTGAGACGCGCGTTTTGCCAGAATCATTGGAACAAACCTATCAGCGAGTTCGAGAGGCTTTTGAAGCATCAAAATAACGCAAACATCGTTTAGCTGGAATTAATCATCATAGGGGAATATTAGGTTGGAGATCCTATGACAAACAAACGCCTTTTTGCGCTTGCTCTATTCGCATCTCTTGCCATCCTTCTGCTTATCTCTTGTACATCACAAGCAGAAGAATCATCCACGCCTACAGACACACGCAACCCGCAACACCCACAGCATTCCCTAGCCCCACATCCACCCCACTGGTGGCTGCAAATGAAAATCCACTAACCGGTTTAGCCGTCCAAGATGCGAGCTTACTCGATCTACCTGCTTTGCTGGTTTCCATTTCACACTTCCCCGTAGAAGCACGTCCACAGGCAGGGCTGTCTTTCGCGCCATGGGTATTCGAAATTTACATCACCGAAGGGGCTACCCGTTTTCTCAGTGTTTTTCACGGACTCTTTCCCGAGCCAGAAATTCCAACTACTGGTGATTGTATGATCCGTACTGAACCCTTCATACAAACATCGAACATGATTGGAAACCGTGTATGGCTCGATGAAAATGCGAATAACATCCAGGATGCTTGGGAAAAAGGCATTGGCGGCATCTGCGTCTATTTGTATCGTGACGATGGGGTTTTGTTGTATCAAACCACCACAGACAGCAATGGCTATTATGCTTTCAATGTAGAGCCCGGAAAGTATGTACTTGATTTTCAGTCTCCTGCATGGATGCAGTTCGTTCAGAAAAATGTTGGGGATGAAGAAACAGATAGCAACGTGGATCCATCAACCGGTCAGACAGAGGCGTTGGATGGTACATCCACGCTTCAAAACATAGACGCAGGCTTGATTCTCGCTGCTCAGCCTCCTACTACATCCGCACTTCCCGCCGCCAAAGTAGGACCCGTCCGCTCGGGGCGGTTGATCTATGCCGATATCGCCACCTTCTTCCCAGACTCTTGTCTGATTTATGCTTTCGCCTCGCCTGAAGTGTTGGAACTTTTACCGCAATGTTATTTTGTTCAACATGATCTGGAGGGCGGCGGATACATGCTGGATATTGAAGAACTAAAACGCCTGGCAGAAGAAAGCAAATTGTATGATATTGATTACGCCAGCAATGCATTCGACAAAAACACACCCGCAGGTGGTGAAACGGCATCACGCCTGGATGTGTATTTTGCTTATCTCAACCAATCTGCCTGGGTGTATGATGCGGCATCTGAAAGTTACTGGCGCTATGTAGACAATGCCGATTACGATAATGCTGGCGTCCTTCACCCTGAGATCGACCGCTTAACAAGCCGCCAGCTTCAATTTGAAAATGTAGTGGTTCTGTTCACCGAACATGATGTTGTCTCTCCCACCAATCTCGACATCCATCTTGAAGAGGATAAAGAAGGGTATGCTTTATTGTTTCGTGACGGACGCATGTACGACATGTTTTGGAGCACAGACCTCAGCGACCAAGAGCGGGAAAGCGGGCGTCATAAACCCATCCGCTTTATCAACCCAGATACACATCAGCTTATGCCGCTCAAACCCGGTCGCACGTGGATCATGGTGGTCACACCTGAAACTACAGTCACGCCAACTTCAGATGGCAAGTGGTATTTAGAATTTTATCAACCGGCTGGGGCGCAATAAATTTTGGAGAGCCTATCTTGAAACGCATTAACGCATTGATCTGGGTCTTGTTTTTGCTCGTCGCTTGCAGCAGCAACACGACGGTTGAAACGCCCACCGAAGAATCGCCTATCCTCTCGGTCACCCCATCTTTCACGTCTACCCCTGTCTTTACCCCCACTCCACAGCCGCACAGTCTGCCCATTACGTATGGACCAGACCGTGAAAATTTCCCCGCCAATGTCAATCCGCTTTCGGGGTTGCAAGTAGAAGACCCAAGCTTATTACAAACGCCAGCCATGGCGTTATCCATTTCAAATTTTCCGGTCGCGGCTCGCCCACAAGCGGGGTTGTCGTTTGCGCCTTGGGTGTTTGAGTTTTATATCACCGAAGGCGCCACCCGTTTTCTTTCCATGTTCTATGGAAAATTTCCCGAGCCTGACGTTCCCATCACGGGCGACTGTGAAGTACGGCGTGAACCTGTTCATGGCAATAACATTCAAATTGGCAATCGCATCTGGCTGGATGAAAATCAAAACGGAATTCAGGAAGATTTTGAACAAGGCGTTGGCGGGGTGTGTATCAATTTATTAAATTCAGCAGGTAAACCCATCTGGCAAACCACCAGTGACTCAAATGGTTATTATGGGTTTGGTGCCGAGCCGGGTAGATATATTGTCGAAGTTAAACTGCCAGCATGGTTGAAATTTACGAAGCCCAATCTTGGGGATGAAGAACACGACAGTGACGCTGATTCAACTTCGGGCAAGATCGAAGCGGACCTTCAATCCACGCCTCTCGATCTGGACATTGGCTTGATTCCGTCCGAAGAAGCGAATCCACCCGTAAACCCATCAGCCCCAATCCCCGCCGCCGAGGTGGGTCCGATCCGCTCGGGGCGTATGCTATACGTGGACGTGCATAATATGTTCTTGAATTCATGCTTCGTCTTTGCATCCGCCTCTGAAGAAATCTTGCCCCTGCTGCCACAATGCTATCTTGTGCCGCACGACGAAGCCAGCGGTGGCGCAATGCTCAGCATCGAAAAAATGAAATCACTAGCACAAGAAAACAAAGACTCACGCACCGGTGAATTTAATTATGCCAGCAACGTCTTTTCAGAGACGCCTCCTTCTGGCGGCGAAAAAGCTATTGGCTTAAATTCCTATGTCGCATTGCTCAATCAATCGGCTTGGGTGTATGACCTTGCTTCAAATTCGTATTGGCGATATGTGGATGATACAACTCAAGAGAATGCTGGAGTTCTGCATCCAGAGATCGACCGTTTGACAGGCAGGCAACTGCAATTTAATAACATCATTGTGCTAGAAGTTGACCAGGAAGTGTACGAATATCAAGGCAGAGCTATTCGCACATTGTTAGATTATCATCTCGAACTTGGGCAAGGCGGCTATGCGTATTTGTTCCGCGATGGCATGAAATACAATATCCGCTGGACGACCAAAGCTCGTGTTTATGAAAAAGAAACCGGGCAAGCCCGTCCGTTTTACTTTGTAGATGCAAACGGCGACCCGGTCTCGCTCAGACCTGGGAATACTTGGTTTATCGTTGCTACTCCATATTCATACTTTTCATCTGAAGATGGGGTTTGGGATTTTCGCTTTGTGCCGCCAGAAGGCGTAAAGTAGAAAGAGGATAATATGCATCCCTATGTACGTTCGATAAAAACATTGTTTGAGGCAAATGCCAACCCCGCCAACGCCGCGCCGATGAAGAAATATATGCGCGACCAATTTGAATATCTTGGTATCAAAAGCCCGCAGCTCAAGACATTCCTTTCCGGCTTTATCAAGGAAAACGGGCTCCCCCCGGTCACAGACCTGGATATGATCTCCCGCGAGTTATGGAATCTCCCTGAACGCGAATTTCAATATCTGACGGTCAGCTTGATAGACAAAATGGAAAAGAAAGTAGACGAAGATTTTATTGTCACCATCGAATATCTCATCACCCACAAATCATGGTGGGATACCGTGGATCTACTCGCGGGGCACAGTGTGGGTGCAATGTTCGAACGATACCCAAACGTCAAAGCAAAGTATTTAAAAAAGTGGCGCAAATCTGAAAACTTCTGGCTCAGACGCACCACTTTGTTATTTCAACTTGGATATAAAGAAAAAACGGACTTTGGTCTGCTCTGTGAACTCATCCAAGATAACCTTGGCTCCGATGAGTTTTTCATCAACAAAGCCATCGGTTGGGCATTACGCCAATATGCATGGACCAACCCAACTGCTGTGAAAAAATTTGTGAAGGCGACAAAAGAGTTAAGTCCGCTTAGCAGGAGAGAAGCACTGAAGAATATCGGCACTTAGAGTTTCAAAAGTGGACCTTGAGTTTCATCTTGGTTGCGCATGAAATCTGCGATCTCTGAGAAACGTTGCTTGAGGTGTTCCACAACCGCCGGGTGATAATTCCCAGCATCGACCGCACGATTCATGCACCATAACCACTGGTCACGTTCGCGCGAACCAATCGCAAAAGGCATATGCCTCATCCGCAAACGAGGATGCCCAAATTTCGCGATGTAAAGTGGAGGTCCACCAGACCAGCCGGAGAGAAACATAAACAACTTCTCACGAGCTTGTTTCAAGCTCTTCGCATGCAAAGCGCGGACGTCCTTTGCTTCAGACGAAGTGTCCATTAAATCGTAGAAGCGGTCAACAAGCGTTCGGACACCTTCTTCACCGCCCAAGAGTTCATAAAGAGGTTGGGTTTCAGTCATAGCGGCATTGTAATCGAAAGAAATAAAAAACGCCTTCTATTCAGAAGGCGTTTTCGAAAAACCAGATCACTTTTGTGGTTGAGGAACATCGACAGGGCAAGCTTCTTCGTGCAGATAGTTAATGCACTCTTCTTCTGTAAATGTACGCGTAATTCTACTTTTAGCAATCTCAAGTATATCGTCGGGGTATACATAGTATATTCGCACAACTCCTGTTTCGCTGCCGGTTGCCAAATATTTTCCGTCATTGCTAAATGCTACGCTGAGAATTTGGTCTGTCGGAGTTTGGTATGTGACCAGTAGTTCTCCTGTGCTAGCATCCCATAGTTTGGCGGTTCCATCTACACTGGCTGTAGCCACCAGCGTACCATCTGGACTATAGGTGACATCGTTAATCCCCTGAGAGTGTTCGTCTAATGTCAAGACAGGGGTTCGTTTTGCAACATCCCAAATGATCGCGGTCGTGTCATAGCTCCCGGTAACCATATGGATTCCATCCGGGCTGTAGTCCAAGCCTTTGATCCAATCGGTGTGACCTGCCAATACATCAACTTGCTTCCAAGTTGCAACATCCCATAAAACTACAAACTTTGCATCACTGCTTACAGCAAGAGTCTTGCCATCTGGGCTAAAAGCCAATTCATTGATATAGGTGAACATATCGTCTGACTGCAAGACACTTATCTGATCGCCAGATACAGCATCCCATATCACAACGGTACTATCTCCCAACGATGCGGCTATTAAGTTACCATCCGGGCTCAAATTCACACCCGTCACCCACTGGTTATCTTTAGAAAACTTTTGTAACAGTTCTCCTGTTTGGGCATCCCAAAGAATCGCCAGCCCATCAAAACCGCCAGTGACGATCCGCGTGCCATCCGAGTTATAGGCTACATCTTGGATAGCGCTTTCGTGACCGACCAACTCAATGGGCGTTTGATCCGTCAATGACCAAATATAAGCCTTGCCATCGCGCGCTGCTGTGACGTAATGCTCGCCGTCTGGGCTAAATTCCATTCCGTCTATACGGGCAATATGTGGACGGAACCCGGTCCATTCATAGCCGCTTACTGGGTTCGCATCCCAAACCTTTATCTCACCTTCATCATTCCCTGTTACAAGATATTTTCCATCAGGGGTATAGATTACGGCGTTTACGTCCTCCGAATCTGTTAGTCTGAACATGATCTTATTGACATCTACGGAATCTGGGTCAGCAGAAATACTTTTCCCAAATAGTGTTGCGCTTGCAGTTATTGAAGTCACAATTATCGTATTATCTGAAGAAGCACTTGCCATAAATGCCCCATCTGGGCTGTACACTGCATTGGTCACAACATCTGTGTGAAAATTCTGAGCTGCAATGACCTTACCTGTTTGGGCAACTAGAACGACGGTTTGGAGGGCATTATCCGAAATAATAATGTATTTACTATCTGGGCTAAAATGCACATCATACAGCACTGCCCCCTCCCCTTCAGACAACACATACTGCTCATTCCTCCCTGTGGCATTCCAAACAATCAACGTACCAGAAAAATCAGTTGTAGCGATAAGGTCTCCATTGGGGCTGTATGCAATATCAGTCAATTCTGTTTCGTGCCCATCCAGCAACGCCAGTTCTTCTCCTGAGGAAGCATCCCAAATTCTGGCGGTTCCATCTGAACTGGCAGTAGCAACGAACTGTCCATCCGGGCTGTAAACCGCTTGCACAACCGAGGCTTCATGCCCATTAAACTCAACCAACTTTTGACCCGTATTGGCGTCCCATGCAATGGCATTTTGGCTGCTCGACGTTAGAATCTGCGAACCATCAGGGCTAAACGCAACACTATCTATCTCTTCAGAAAAATCGGATAGGGCTAATAATAGTTCCCCTGAGAAACTCCACACTTTAACGGTTAGATCATCACTGGCAGAAGCAATCTTGCTCCCATCTGGGCTGACTGAAACATCAAGAACTGCTCCCGAATGTGCCAGCCAGGTATTTCGAATCCGGGATGTTTGCACCGAGCGTCTTAGAGCATCTTCACTCATAGGCTGAATCGGCATTCCTGTTTCGTCTGTGATCGTCACAGATTGCAATCCCAACAACAGACTAAGTTCAGGGTCAACATCTAATGTGTTTAAAGCAGAAGCTGCCAATTCACGAGAGTTGGCTACTTTTGCATTGAGATCCGCGCGGTCTCGTTCTTGCACAGCAGAAGCTTCTGCGGCAACCGCACGGTCGCGCTCCTTCACGGCTTCTGCCTGTGCCGCCACCGCAATCTGACGTTGGAAAAACGCCACAATACCCAATGCCACTGAAACAATCAATGCCACCGACACACCTACCAACGTCATACGCTGACGACGAGTGACACATCGCTGGAGTCGCTTGCGAAACTCAAGCCCGTCTTCAAAGCGGACGGAAAAGTGACGGCTGGCAACGCATCATCCATGAACGATGGTGCGGCGGCTGTCGTGATCGCATCGCGTGCGTATGCCGAAAAGAAAAATCTCAAGCCAATTGCAAAAATTGTTGGTTATGCCCAAGCGGCATTGGAACCGAAATATCTTTTTGCGGCTCCTGCGTATGCCATGCCGAAACTGCTCAAGAAAATCGGCTGGACATTAAAAGATGTTGACCTGATCGAGATCAACGAAGCCTTCGCCGCTCAAGTCCTTGCGGATGGCTACGCCCTCGCTGACCAGGGCTGGGACTGGGACAAGGTCAACGTCAATGGCGGGGCAATTGCGCTCGGTCACCCACTCGGCGCCAGCGGCGCCCGCGTGTTGACTACCCTCATCTACGCTCTAAAAGACCGCGGACTGAAACGAGGCATTGCATCGTTATGCCTTGGCGGCGGTGAAGCAGTGGCGATGGCTGTCGAGTTGGAAAGCTAAAACGTTGGAATGTTTGAAGGTTTGAATGCAAGATTGTTCAAACCTTCTTGATTTAATGTATAGGAGATATAACATGGACACAAAAGAACGCAATGAAAAACTCGAACTGTACGGGCGTGGATACGACTTATTAAAAGCAGCTTTAGCAGAAGTTCCACAAGAAGCGATGCATTTCAAGCCAGAGCCCAAAGAGTGGAGTGTGTACGAGGTCATCATTCACATTGCGGACAGTGAAACGAATGCCGCATTGCGTGCTCGCAAATTGATCGTCGAACCGGGTGGGAGCATCATGCCGTACGACCAGCCATTATGGGCAGATGTACTGAAATACCATGAACACAGTTTTGAAGATGCACTCGAAGTAACACGCTTGGCACGCAAAACCACCTACGAATTATTGAAGCGCATCCCTGAAATTGTTTTTGACACGCATTGGATCAAGCACCCGGAATATCCCGAACCATATACTTTTGATAAATGGATCAATATTTACTCGGCTCATATTCCGGGGCATGTTGAGCAGATACAGAATAATGTGATTGCTTGGAAGAGTAAAAAATAACACCTTTCCGTCATTGCGAGGGCGGTCTTGTTCTTTGCCCGAAGCAATCTCATAGTACGTTGGGGATTGCTTCGTCGCCAAAGAACGGCTCCTCGCAATGACGGAATTGAACGAGGAGAACACAATGTCAATTAAAAACATCTTCGTAATCGGTGCTGGGACCATGGGCAATGGCATTGCACAAGTGGCGGCGACGTCGGGCTATCAAGTCACATGCATGGACGTGCAGCCTGCGGCGTTGGAAAAAGCCAAAGCGACGATTGCCAAATCCACGGCGAAGCTGATGGAGAAAGGCGTGCTCACAGCGGAGCAAAAGGCATCCGCAGACGGGATCAGGTACACGTCTACGATGGAGGCGATGAAGGATGCAGATTTCGTCATCGAAGCGGCGACGGAAAATCCGGAGTTGAAATTTAAAATTTTCAAAGATATGGATGCGAACGCGCGCGAAGGAGTCATTCTCGCGACGAATACGTCATCGATCTCGATCACAAAAATTGCCGCCGCCACGAAGCGAGCAGAGAAGGTCATTGGGATGCACTTCATGAACCCGGTGCCGCTGATGAAACTGGTGGAGGTCATCAAGGGGCTAGCCACTGATGAAGCGACCTTGAACACGACGTTGGAATTGTGCAAGGTGATGGGCAAAGAGGCATGGACAGCGAATGACTCGCCGGGCTTTATCTCGAACCGTATTTTGTGCCCGATGATCAATGAAGCCGTGTTCGCGTTGCAGGAAAATGTCGGCACGCCCGAAGCGATTGACGCAGTGATGAAACTCGGCATGAATCACCCGATGGGTCCGCTGACGCTGGCGGACTTGATCGGCTTGGATGTGGTGCTGTTCGTGATGGAAGTGTTGCAGAGAGACTTGGGTGAAGATAAATATCGCCCCGCGCCATTGCTGCGCAAGATGGTGGATGCCGGGTATTTGGGGCGAAAGACAGGGCGCGGGTTCTATACATATTAAAAACTTGTACATGGATTGGACGGAAGACACGGATGACTACAGATTTTTAAAATTTTTTTCCGTGAGCCTCCGTGAAATCCGTATCATCCGTGTACAAAAAGGTATTTCCCAATGAGCAATTTCTACAATACAAAAAACGCTCTAGCGCAAGTCGCTTCCACCTACGCGGAGTCGATCTTGCATTCGATACAACAGGAATACCCGAATCAGATGCAGCACATGATGACGAGACCCGACGACCGCCCTACTCCGCATGAGGCGCACCCGGCGTTTTATGGTTGCTTCGATTGGCATTCGAGCGTGGAGTTGCATTGGGTGTTGATCCGTCTGTTGCGTTTGGTGCCGCATGCTTTTGATACGACTGAAACGCTGAAGGTGTTGAATGCGCATCTCACCCCTGAGAATTTGGCGCAAGAGACGGCATACATGCGCTCACGTCCGCGTTTTGAGCGACCGTATGGCTGGGGCTGGGCGTTGACCTTCGTCCACGAGCTGACGGTTTGGGAGGATGAAACAGCTCAAAAGTGGTCCGAGGCGGCATGTCCGCTGGCGGATGTGATTACCGAAGGATTTTTAGAATGGCTGCCGAAGGCGACGTATCCCATCCGCATTGGGATGCATAGCAACAGCGCATTTGGGTTGGCGCGTTCGGTGCCATGGGCAAGATATTTGGCAACCCAAGGCGACCCGCGTTTGCTAACTGCGATCACCAAGGCGGCGATCCAATGGTACGGCGCGGACAAAGACTATCCCGCCCATTACGAACCCAGTGGCACGGATTTCCTCTCGCCGGCGTTGACCGAGATTGACTTGATGAGCCTTGTGCTTGAACGCGAAGAATTCCTCACCTGGGTAGATGCGTTTTTGCCACGGCTTGCAAACGGCGAACCAAAATCATTATTTGAACCGGCTTTTGTTTCTGATGCATCGGATGGTCAACTAGCGCATTTGCATGGACTAAATATTTATCGCGCCTTTGTGTGGAAGCACCTGAGTGAAACTTTACCCGCAAATGACCCGCGCAAAATTCATCTTGATACAGGCAGCAAAGTCCATGCGGAGGCGAGTATGAGCGTGGTGACCGGCTCCGATTACATGGTGGAGCATTGGCTGGCATGTTATGCAATGTTGTATTTGAGCGGCGGTTAGAAATGAAAGTCATTTCAGTTATTCTTACAATCGCGTTCCTCATTTTACAGTTCGCCATCAAAACCCAATACACGAGCGGACCTGTTTGCTCGCCAACCCTTACACAAACTGGTATAGGAAGTCATCCTCGCTATGAAGTTGTCGGGTATGGGTTTCCAAGACCCATTTTAAGTATCGTCACCGACACATGTTTTGAATCGCAGACTACAAAAGTTCAAATCGAGCCGATTGGGCTCATCCTTTCCATCGTAATCCTTACCGCCTTAACCTACCCACTCTGGAGAAGAAAAGCATGAGCTTAAACATTCAGTTCCGTCCTGCCACACCCAACGATGCAAATGCAGTTGTTCCATTGGTTTACAGTTCAGGTCCCGCGGCATTTAATTTTGTCTTTAGCCGTAAGACTGGGCAAGCACTTGAGTTTTTACATTTTGCTTTCTTAGATGGGGCTGGTGAAATGGGCTATAAAAGCCACATCGTTGGCGAACAAGATGGGAAAATCATTGCTGCCGGTGCAGCATTCGATGGCTCAACAGGTTTCCCATTCTTCCTTGCTGCTGCAAGTCAGATCATCCGTTTTTATGGCACAGCCTGTCTGCCTGCAATGATTCGCGGATTACAAGTAGAACAGATCATTGAGCCGCCGAAAGGACGTTTGCATTACATCGCCCATCTCGGCGTCGACCCATCCATGCAAAGCAAGGGCATTGGTTCAAAACTAGTGGAGCATCTCATGGAGCAAGGGCGCAGAGAAGGCAAGACCCAAACCGCGTTGGATGTTTCAGTGCTCAACCCACGCGCGCAGGTTTTATATGAACGGCTTGGCTTCAAATTAACCGGTCATCGCGAGTCGAAGTTGCCGGGCGTGCCATCGCATAATCGTTTGGAGCGCGCCCTGTAGTTAGAAGATCGAAATGCCCGTCTTGGTCGTGAACAATTCTAACGCCTTCATACCGATCAAGGACGTGCCATGATGATTCAACTCCGGTGACCAGACACAGATGGAAAGCAAATTCGGGATGATCGCAACGATCCCGCCTCCGACTCCGCTCTTGCCGGGCAGCCCAACCGTAAACGCAAACTCCCCCGAATCATCATACAGCCCGCAGACTTGCATCAGCGCATTAACACGCTTCGCCTGACTAGCGGTCAGAATCTGCTCGCCATTCCACGGGTTAACTCCGCCATTCGCGAGGAATAAAAAGGCGCGGGCAAGGTCGTGGCAGTTCATCATCAACGCGCATTGATGGAAATAAACATTCAAGACTTCGTCTACATTATTTTCAATGTTCTTGAAGCTCTTCATCAAATTGATCAGCGCCGCATTGCGAAACCCAGAACGTCTCTCTGAATCCGCCACCTTTTCGCTAAAGTTAATGTGCGGGTTGTTGGAAAGTTTGCGCACAAAACCAAGCACATCCCATAACGGCGCACTGGTCTGCGAAAGCAAACGATCGGTCACCACCAATGCCCCTGCATTGATGAATGGATTGCGCGGAATCCCATTCTCCGTTTCAAGTTGGATCAGAGAATTAAACGCATTGCCTGAAGGTTCACGCCCAACCCGAGTCCATAAATCTTCGCCGATCTTCCCAAAGACCATTGCCAACGTAAACACCTTCGAAATACTTTGGATCGAAAAAGGCATGTCCGCATCCCCTACCTGACAAGACTCTCCGCTCAAGGTCTGAATGGCAATGCCATATTGATTCGGGTTCACCTCTGCCAAAGCTGGGATGTAACTGGCAACTTTGCCCTGTCCACGTAAGGAGAGGGTTTCTTCGTATATCTCATCTAAAATTTGCTGATAATTCGTATTCACTTAATGGCTCCGTGCTGATTATTTTATCAAGCCTCATTCCTACAAAAATAGTGCCGTGTTATGTATTTGTAAGCAATTCCTGCATAAAACCAGTTGCCTTTCGACTCTTTTTGGCTTATCATTGGGTTATACGAATTAAAGTTGACTGCGTAAGGAGGTAGTTGTGAACTCAAAATCATTTATTCGAATGAGCATTTTGGTGGTGCTGGCAATGCTGGCAGCGCTGATTCCGTTTCAGGTCCACGCTGGAGGCGTATGCGGTGGAGCCTATACCATTGAAAAGGGCGATACTGTCGATAAACTCGCGGCAATGTGCGGCACGACCGCATCCGCAATTTATGCTACCAACCCCGGATTGAAAGAACCTCTAACTGTTGGTCAGGTTATCACAATCCCTGGTGCCAATTATGGTGTAACCACGACGCCTGATGCTGCCGCTTCTCCCACTCCCACAGCGGTAGTTGGAAATGCTACTGCCATGCCTGCGGCGGTAGTCAATTACTACACATATAACTACTACAATTATTACTACGCTAACCCAACTGTCACAACCAGCACCACTTATATTGTTCAAGCTGGTGATACATTCGCGACAATTGCTGCCAGGTATGGGCTAAGCGTTTCGCAGCTTTGGGCTGCAAACCCACAGTTGACCGATATCAACGTGATCTATATTGGTCAGTTGCTCTACATTCCTGCTTCAACGTATTATCCAACAGCGGTGCCAGCAATAGCAGCAACACAAGAACCCAAAAAGCACGTTGATAATTCGCAAATTCCAAATAATGCTGTATATGCTACGATCTGGCTTATCAACAAATCTGAAGAGGACGTATATATTTCGTTACGCACCAGCCGTGCGGACGGATCAAATGCCATCAATGAATTCCCTGTGGGCAATCGAATGGATGTTGAAATTCCTACAGGTTGGGTAGACTACACCGCCTATGTTGGTGGCAGAAAATTCACAGGTGGTTTTATGGTAAAAGAAGATTCTCAACACACTATCACCTTTAATCGCAGTAAAGTCGTTGTCGATTAATACTTAAACATAATAAAAAGACCCGCCCGGTGTTCTGATACACTTGACGGGTCTTTTTGATTTAACGAAGGGGCGGCGCTTCCATGCCAGTCAAGTCATCAAACTTCCGCTGGGCGAGTCGCCACTTATATAAAGGAGAATGTATGTCTAACCATCCTATTCCCGTCATTGAAGCTCGCGGGACGTACCGCGAAGTCGGCAGGCAGATCGGTGAGCAATGCAAACCGCAGATCGAGCGAATGATGAGTCAACTCCACGAAAGTCTGCCGCCGGGTAAAACCTGGGACATGCTCGTGAACGAAAGCCGCATCTTCCAAACCCACAGCCGCGCAGTCTACCCGCAATACATGGACGAACTCGAAGGCATTGCTGAAGGCGCGAATGTCCCTTTTGATGAACTCTTCATTTCAATGCTTGAAGAACTATGGGAGACCCCTCCCTACGGCAAAGGCTGCACCGACATGGCTGCCCGAGGACGCGCCACACTCGACGGCACGACTCTCATCGCACATACCAACGACCTTTCGGCAAAAACAGAAGAAGATTTAGTGATTCTCAAAATTCAAGCAGGTAATGAGCCGGAATTCATCGGCGTTTCAGCGGGTGGAGTTGGAATCAGCGCGGGCTATAATGCGGCAAAAATCAGCCTCACCGGTAATCAACTCAACAGCAACGACGTCCGCCACGGGGTGCCGCGTCTTCTGGTCGTGCGTGCCATTCTCGGGTCGAAGCATTTGAGCGAGGCAATGGATGCCTGTCTGCTCAAGGAGCGCGCATCAAGTTACAACAACGTCATCGCGGACGGAACTGGCGAAGTCTATTCGATGGAAGGCAGCGCTACGGATATCGAAGCGATCTACATCGAAAAGGATTATCTGGCACATGCGAATCATTACACCCATCCGGCGATGCGCCGCTTCGAACTGGACCGGAGCACGATCGCCAACTCGATCATTCGCCACAACCGAGCCGAGTATCTGCTCAAAGAAAACTACGGCAAATTGACTCCCGACCTGTTCAAGTCACTCCTTGCCGACCATGGCGGGTATCCCACCTCCATTTGCAAACATGGCTTCAATAGTGTCACAGTCTTCAGTATTATCGTCCAAGTAGAAACACTCACCGCCTGGATCGGGCGCGGACATCCCTGCGAGACGATTTATACAGAATACAAATTGGAACCCTATAACAAATAAGCTCAAGCCGCCGTCCTCGGCGGCGTATTTCAACCCTGCGCCGAGGACGG
>JAXLVR010000009.1:0-124188 GCA_046328915.1 Anaerolineales bacterium
GACAAATATGAAGAATTAGCTCAAGCAATTAAATCCCTTGAAAATGTAATGAGTAATGAAAAGCTCGTTGCAAAAATCAAGAAAAATAGTAAGGAAGAGATAAGAATCGCTTTAAATGTATACAAAGGAGTTCCATTAATTCAAATCAGAACGTATGCTGCTTACGGCAGAGATACTGAACTTATTGCCACTAAAAAGGGTTTAGCAATAAATGTCAATCTTCTACCTCTTCTGATTGAATCAATAGAAAAACTTTCTAGTACGGTAAACCTTCTTAAGTAAATAATTGCTCTATAAGAACTATAGAGGGTCCAATCCCCATTTTCCCAAAAGCAAGCCATATAGCGAGTAGAATCCCACTTAAGAATTCCAAACAGAATCCCACAACCAAACAGGAGCAGGCATGCCAACCACCTTTATCAGTTACTCGCGCAAGCAGTTGTACTTTGCCGAAGCCATCGCCCTGCATTTACAAAAAGCAGGCATCGACGTCTGGTTCGACCTCCAGCAATTAAGCGCCGGCAGCGATTGGGCAAGCACGCTCAAGCAAGGCTACGAACGCTGCGAGCGGCTGGTGCTGGTCGTGTCACAGTCTGCATTGGAATCGAAGTATGTGGAAGTGGAATGGGCAACCGCACGCAAGAACGGGCGCGAGGTGATTCTGGCGGTGATCGAAGACGTATCCCTGCCGGAGGCGTTGCGTGACTGCGCCACGATCGACTTCCGCACGAATTTCAAGTCCGCGATGAAGCGCCTCGCCTCAACCCTAAACGGCAGCCTGCCTCTGCCCAAAGACCGCATCTCCGCCCCAGGCAGATTCCCCTACTCCCTGCATCTACCGCCTGCCATCTGGTTCACCATCCTCTCCCTGCTGTGGCCCTACCTCTGGATGCTGGGCATGTCGCTTTCCGCGTTAAAAAACTTCCCCGGTCAGGGGCTGTCCTATTTCGTCTTCGGAGCCATCGCGCTGGGGGTGCTTGCCTTCGCTGCCGGTGTGCATCCCTTCTGGAAGCACAATCTCGATCAGCGCGGCGTGCGCAACTTGGGCGCCTTCGCCGTCATCCTGCAAATGATCCTGATGTTCGTCGCACTCGCCAGCCTGAGTCCGCTCAAATGGGCGGTGGTGCTGTGCCTGATGTTGAACGTCTACTTTTACTTTTGGTTCAGCAAACGCTCTCCCGCCTTACTGCGCTGGTTCGCCGCGGGGCAGGCATCTCAGCAACTCCGCAGGCACTGTCACGCCAAACTGGCGGGCAATGCACAACTCAACGAGGAAGTCATCCAAGCGCAGCCCGTGGATTTCTCCCTGCAGCACGACCCCGCCGATGCGCCTATGGCAAATCATATTATAGAGATCATGACGCAAGCCGGTCACCGCCGTGTGGCAGATGCCAAGTCCGCGCAGAAACAGTTGTACCTCATCACCAATCGGGCATCTCAAGGCACGGTCGAAGCCGCTACGAAAGACGGCACCGCGAACGACATCTTCCTATTAGGCTCCAGCATCAACTGGTCTGCCAGCCTCGACGGCGCAGGCAAGACTCAATTTGTAGACTTGCGCGAGCACGATGTCAACGATATCAAGGTCTTCGCTGCCAGCCTTTCCAATATGGACTTGTGGCGCAGGCAGTCGGCGCTCGAAGCCACGCCCACCAAGTTCGAAGCCTACACGGCACCCTCCAGCGTGCAGACGCTCCGCTTTCTGGCGTATTTGCAAGTCATGTCGTTTCTGTCCACAGCAGCGCTTCAAGTCTACGCCGGTGCCTGGGTCGGCGCACTGATTCCACTGGTCTTCGGGTTGGTCCTATTCTTCATGACAGAGCGCATCTTGGAACGCAAGGTTCCATTCATAGGGACGCTGGCACTCGTAGGCGGTCTGCCGCTACTATTTGCCGCCATCAACCAACAGACACAATTTGCGATTCCCAATTTGCTATTGGTGGCATGGGTCATGTACGGCGGGCGGTTCTGGTTCCCCGCCCAAGCTCCCAGCGCCCCCGATGCAATCGGCATGGACAAAGACGGCAAGAACCGCCGCTGGGGCTGGGTCTTTGTCGCGATCACCACCCTTATCAGTCTCACCATCAGCTTGTTACGCTAAGGAGAATCCCATGAACGAAATCAAATACGAAATCATCAAGACCATCGGCGTTTTATCCACCTCGGCATCGGGCTGGCGCAAGGAGCTGAACCTGATCTCATGGAATGACCGCGAACCGAAGTATGACCTGCGAGATTGGTCCGCGGACCATAGCAAGATGGGCAAAGGCGTGACCTTGTCCGCTGAGGAACTGTCCGCGTTGCGGGGGTTGTTGGAGCAGGCTGGGGTGTAAAGGGCTGTCCGTTCAAGAACGAAAACAGTACAATAATAAAAAGGGAGCTATGATGAAAAAAAATAAAAACATGTACATAGTGTTGGCACTGGTTGTGGGGTTATTCGCTTGTGTAACCATACAACCTCAAACAGCGACGCAAGTTCAGATGAATGTGGAAGGCGGTGATTTCGCAGATTGGACAGCCTGGAACATGGTTTGGGTCGCTGCCACACGTTTTGTCGATGTCACTGTAACCGTAGAGGAACTTCAAGAAACCTATCAACCCGTTGAGCCGGGTTATCTGTTTCTCGCCATGAAAGCCAACCTGCGCAATATCAGCAAAGACACCCAACATATGCTGATTCCGCAGGGGCCGGTCTACTTGACGGACGCCGCCGGTACCCAATATGACCTGGTTGGAGTTGCCTATGACGATACGATTCTAATGTCAGCGCCATACCTGATCACAGAAAAAACCCTTTTCACAGCGTTGCAAACCGATAATGGCAAGCATTTCACCATAGCCTATAAGCCAAAAGATGCCATTTGGTTTATAGAATCCTCGCCCGAGCTGCCGATCTCCATGGATTTTCTTTTCACG
This sequence comes from Anaerolineales bacterium, assembly GCA_046328915.1. GTDB lineage: Bacteria > Chloroflexota > Anaerolineae > Anaerolineales > Villigracilaceae > Villigracilis. The sequence continues at coordinate 2,917 of JAXLVR010000009.1, forward strand.
ATCCCTGAAAATGCCACCGGGCTGGTCTTACAATTTGGCAATGGATATCGAGTCGATATAAAGTAGCATGAAAAAGACCCATCTGCACATGCCGCCTGTGTTTCAAATCGGAGTCATCTTCGCTCTGCTACTAACAGGTTGTGATTCGCAGCCATCTGTACGTGGTGATGTCAACGCAGATGGCAGCCCCGATGTGAAGATCACCTTAGGCGAGGTCTATTCGGGCGTCCGCGATGGAAATGTGGAAAGCCTTTCTCTGCCAGCTGAAGACGAATACCTCACCGTGGAACTCTGTGTTGAAAACATATCCAACGAATTTCTCACGATATTCTGGCGAGATATCCATGTTCTTGGGCAAGCAAATCAGCAATATTTTCCGTCGGCATTGGGGCTCGACCAGGCAGAGGCATTCAGCTGGGTGCTGCCCCTCGCTGAACCGATTGGTGGAAAAAGGATCGAACACAAATATTACTTTTTTGTCATTCAACAGGATGCCTTGATGTCCATACCAGCGCATCAAAGTCAGGGATGCAAATCCAGCCCACAATATACGCGCCAAGCACTGCTCTTCCTTCTGCCGAAAGACCTTATTAATGATCGCCTCCAACTTGTCCTTTGGGAGAATCCAACAGACCTGCCGCAATTATCTACAGCTCCATGACAAGGGGAACTACCCTGCGCTCCGCTCAGGGTGGCAATAAAAATATGGCGGGCTGCAAGCCCGCCCTACGGAAGAACTTTGCGCAGGGCGGCTTACAAGTCCGTGCATTGAAAAGCGGGGGCGAACTCTATATACTAAGTAGGTACATTATTTTGCTAAACAGAGAGGAATTTCAAGATGCCTGAATATAAAAGCCTCGATAGCAATACACCCGAGGGGAAACGCACCGCCCAGAACCTGATCCGCTTGCGCTTTGAGTTGGATAACGCCATCCCTGCCCGCACGGTCGATTCGACCTTACTGCTCGCCACTTGGAATCTGCGCGAGTTCGGCGGCACCAAATCGGGCGGCAGAGAAGCCGAGCCGCTGTTCTACATCGCCGAGATCATCTCACATTTCGACATGGTCGCCGTGCAGGAGGTCCGCGATAATTTGGACGCGCTGGACGAGCTGATGAAGATCCTCGGTCCGTGGTGGCAGTATCTGGTGTCAGATGTCACCCAGGGGGCGCAGGGCAACGACGAACGTCACGCCTTCATCTACGATACGCGCAAGATCGCCTTCGGCGGGCTTTCGGGTGAACTGGTGCCCGAGATGAAGAAAAACAAAGACGGCACGCTCGCAGCAGACTTTGCCTTTGCGCGCACGCCCTATATTGCCGGCTTCAAAGCGGGCTGGTTCAAGTTCACGCTCTGCACCCAACACTTCTACTACGGCGACGAAAAGCCAGATGACCCGCAGCGCCTCAAAGAGTCGCAGAACGTGGTCAAGCTGCTCAAGAAGCGTATGCAATCGAAAGATAGTTGGGCAAACAACAGCATTCTATTGGGCGATTTCAACATCTTCTCGATCAAAGATGAGACCTTCCAAGCCATTGAGAAAGAGTCGTTTCAAATTCCCACCAAGCTAAAAGGCACCTATAGCAACGCTAATAAAGACAAGCCCTTCGATCAGATCGCCTTCCTCGCCAAAGACGTGGAGAAGCAGCTCGGTCTCGCCAAGGCGGGCACCTTCCCCTTCTTCGATTTCGTCTACCGCGATGAAGACATGGCGACCTATCAACCCGATAGCACACTCGCCAAGTACAAACAGTGGCGCACCTTTAAAATGTCAGACCATCTGCCATTGTGGGTAGAGTTGTTCGTCGATTTCGGGGAAGCCTATCTCGAAAAGAAGATGAGCGGGTAGAAGGTTTTCGCCACAGAAGGCACGGAGAAGGATGAGTTTTTCTCTGTGCCCTCTGTGTACTCTGTGGTCAGTATAATGGGGGCATGTCCACGAAGCGCATCGCCACCGCCAACATAGACATCGCCGCTCCCATCCATACGGTGTGGGCGGCGATGTTGAATTTTGACGCCTACCCCGAATGGAATCCCTTTATTTATAAGGTCAGTCACCACCCCGAGACGCTGACGCTCGGCTCTACGTTTCTTTTGCATGTGCGCTGGGCGAATGGCAGCACCTACAACTCATGGGAGGTGCTCACCCACTTAGACCCTCCCACCGTGGACGCGGATGGCATCTGCCGCGCGTTACTCACCTATCGCTACGCCTCCTGGCAGGTACGCCTGGGCTTGGTCCGCGCCGAAAGGCGGCAGGTCTTATCTCAGCCCGCAGCCGGACTCACGAGCTATTTCACCCAAGAGTCCTTTCATGGTATGTTGACACGTCTGCTGCCCCTGCAAGCCGTTGAAGATGGCTTCAAGCGTCACGCCGCCGCGCTCAAAGTCCGCGCCGAGGGGTTGGCAAAACAAAAATCGTAGGAGTCCCTGTATGAAACTGGCTTTCTCGCTCGTATTTTTTGCGCTTATCGCTTTGGTATTCTTCTGGCAGTCGTATCGCTTGTTGCGCCGTGCTCTGCCCGGCATGCAAGCCGCCCGCGCCAGCCGCACTTGGCACTCCGTCCCCGGCACGGTCACGATCGTGACTGTGAACATGGATGCGGAAAAATTCAAACGCAGGCATCAAACCTATTTCCGCCCGTGGGTGCAATGCTCATTTCACGTCAATGGAAAGGACTACGTCTGCGACCGGCAGGTGTTCAATCACCACCTCATCTCTTTGAGTGAGAAAAAAGATGCAGAAGCCCTTATCCAGAAGTATCAAGTCGGGCAGTCCGTTCCGGTTTACTACGACCCGGCAGACCCTGCCAACTCCGTGCTGGAACAAGGCAACCCGGGTCCCTCCTGGAGCTTTGTCGGCTGGAGTGCGGTCAACTTGGTATTAGCGCTTCTATTCCTTGTGTTTATCTATCTGGCGGTCGATTAGAGTACGTTCATCTCTTTACGAAATAGAGGGGGAAGGATTATCATACGCTGAACTCTGGGAGGCAGTTGATCTTATTCGGTATGGGTTTCACAACACTCTCTGCATACTTTCTTTAGACGTCATTGGGCAATTCTCATCACTTCTCACAATGGAGAATTCAACATGTATCAATGCCCAGTTTGTAAGAAAACCATTGAGCCAGACCGGTTGGGAAAATGGTTCCAATGCTCACAATGTAATTATCTACTTTGTCTAAAAGCCAACGATAAGACCAATACCACCTGGTTACAGGCGGGGATATTATTAGGCAAAGACATTCTCGAAATTGATGTTAAGGATGGAGTCACACCGGCACCGGTCAACTTGACAGGCGCCAACTCAAGAGCCTTTGCACAGGCCGTACCGTCCGCGCAGCTTAGCGCTGAAGAAATAAAACTTGCCCGCGAACGCATCAAAAGCGATCTGGCAACGCAAGACACCGAAATGAAAAAACTCGCCGCTCAAATGAGCACTGGGGCAAGCAATACTGCCACCATTGAACGGCTCACCAATGAGATTAGCAAGATCAAGCAAACCAAAGACACCTTGCTGAAACAAGATGCCGATTTTGATAGACAGCAAAAACGATTGCTTGAAAAACAACAAGAGGAAGCCAAAGCAAAGCGTCCCACACAAACACCTTCCTACTCTCCGCCAGATAAAAATAAATACGCCTTTGGTTGCTCAATGATCATTGTGGCTGCCGCCTTGATCTTCTTTGGCTTCAAACTGCATATTGAATGGAATGTCAACGCCCTGTTGTGGTTGGTCGGCATTACGCTAGTCGGTGGAATCATCAATGCAGCAAGCAATGGTATGGATCTTTAGTCAAGATTATTATACAAACACGCACATTACAGGAGAACATCATGCCCAAAGAAAAAACAAAAGAGCCTGCCAAGCGTGAAGGATTATCGATCAACACCGTTATCACCGTCTTGGGGAGTATCACCGTCGCACTCATCACCAGTTATTTTGGATATCTGGGTATTGTCCGCAAAGCAGAAACACCCACCCCTACGGTTGCCTTGGAAACAGCTACTCCCACCATTGCCCCTGCCAACTACCAAGACCTGCTTTCCATCACCAGAGACTCTACTTGTTACTCCAATTACATCCCTGAGTCTTTATTCGAAGGGCAAAATAAAAGCGATTGGCTTGCCAAGAATTACTTTCCGCTCTACGAAGAGGAAGAGCTAGTCTATACTCCGCGCATGTTCGATGGCAATTCAGATAGCCCGGTCTACATCTCGTATTCCATCAGTAATGCAGGCACAGAACCTGCCTGGGTGCGTATCGAGAAAGAGATCACCGTCAACGTGAAATACTTGCAAGCCCCAGACCCGCAAGTTGTGGATATCACCATGCCGGAAGGCTGCGGTGAAGGTGGAGACTATCGCTTTTTCCCCAGCACAGACTTGCGTACCGACTATCCTGAATATCGCCTGGGTCTCACCGCCAAAGATAGCCCTGATTATTACAAACTGGAGCCGGGCGAATTTGAAGTCTTTGTTTTCACTTTTCAATGCACTGCGCCTGGACTGTATTCGGTCAACTTAGGCATCCCCATCAACTATAAAGGTCAAAATGGTCAGGTGACATATACTGATACGCCGAACATCCTTTGTCCGCAAGAAGCTGTCACATATGGCTGGTTTCCCGGCGCAGTAGGAGAAGTTATCATCACACAAACACAAACGTTTGAGTGGAATGGCAGTGTATACGCTCTGAAATAAACGAACTGTCTTCTCACTCGACACGTGTCAGGCTAAAAGCCTGACCTGCAATGGTGAGAACGTAACATCGCAGGAGTAGGACACGTCTCTGTGAGACCGAGTGCGTAGGCATTCGGTCTCAATTCTTAACCAAGGTGATGATCATGACAAATACTACTAGACAAGACACCGTGCTGGTAACGGGCGGCAGCGGTTTCATTGGGGCACATACTATTTTGCAATTGCTGGCACAGGGCTACCCAGTGCGCACCAGCCTCCGCTCATTGAAGCGGGAAGCCGAGGTGCGGGCGATGATCGAAGCCGGCGGCGGGAATACGCAAGGCTTAAGCTTCGTCGAAGCCGACCTTAACTCCGATGCCGGCTGGGCAGAGGCGGTGAAAGGCTGCACCTATGTGCTGCATATCGCTTCCCCTTTCCCGCCATCCCAGCCCAAAGATGAAGAGGAACTGATCCGCCCGGCGCGAGAAGGCTCTCTACGAGTGTTGCGTGCCGCCCGCGATGCCGGCGTGAAGCGGGTGGTACTCACCTCTTCTCTTGCCGCCGTTGCCTATGGTCACACCGATACCAGCAAGCCCTTCACCGAAGAAAGCTGGACGAACCTCAACGCCTCGGTCACGCCGTATGTGAAATCGAAGACCCTCGCTGAACGTGCCGCCTGGGACTTCATCGCCAAAGAAGGTGGATCTCTCGAACTTTCGGTCATCAACCCGGTCGGGGTGGCAGGTCCGGTTTTGGGGAGTGATTTCTCCAGCTCCATTCAGTTGTTGCAAAGTTTACTGAAAGGCAGTGTGCCACGCACCCCACGCGTCTATTACAGCCTGGTGGATGTGCGCGATGTGGCAGACCTGCACATCCGCGCCATGACTCACCCGGCTGCCAAAGGCGAACGCTTCCTTGCCACAGTCGGCGATGCCCTCTCTGTCTTGGACGTTGCCAAGATCTTGCGCAAGAATCTGGGCGATGCCGCCAGCAAAGTGCCCAGCGCCGAAATGCCCGATTGGCTGGTGCGTGTGTTTGGGCTGATGAGCCCCGCCGTACGCTCCACGGTGCCGAACCTGGGCATCATCCGCCGAACGACGAATGAGAAGGCTGTGCGGTTGCTGGGCTGGAGTCCGCGCACGAATGAAGAAGCCATCACTGCCACCGGTGAAAGTTTGTTGAAGCTCGGCTTGGTATAAAGGCATTCAACCCCAGAGGGTACTGAGATTTTGAGTTTTTTCCTCTATGAACTCGGTGCCCTCTGTGGCAAACCTCAAATCGAATACAATAGGGCTTGCATCAAGAACCCAAGGAGTGGAAAGTATGCAACCCCAGATCTTTTTTGTCCCCAAAGAACACACCCTCGAAGCCATTCTGCAATTCCGCAAAGAGTTGGCAACGTATCCCAGTGAAGCGCCTGAATATATCTTTGACTTTCAATCCGGCAGCGGCTATGCCACACCGTTTGGCATGCTGGCGATTGGCTTTGCGATCCGTCAATTCGCGGCGGCGCGCCAAGGCAGCAAGATCAAAGCCCGCCATATCGATAAGACCAATTACGCCGCGCACATGGGCTACTATCAATGCTGTGGTTTCGAGGTCGGCAACCCGCCCGGCAAGGCGAAGGGCAGCACTACCTATCTGCCGGTGACGATTCTGAAAGTGGAGGAACTACGCGAGCAAGCCCGCCGTGAAGGCAGAGAAGTGGGCGATGTGATCGAGGAACGCTCGCAGCAGCTCGCGCGCATCTTGACTCAGGAGGAGTTGGGCTCTACGACCGAAGTGATCGCATACTCGCTGCGAGAGATGATCCGCAACGTGGCAGAGCATAGTCAATCGCAAGAGGTGGCGTATTGCGCCCAGTATCATCCGCTCAAGAAACAAGCCGAGCTGGCAATCCTCGATACGGGGGTGGGAGTCCGCGCAACATTGACGCAGAATCCACATCTGTCCATTCGTGACGACCGCGATGCACTCAATCTGGCGGTCATGCCGGGTATCTCCAGTAAGATGTATAAGGGCATCAAGAAACGCGAATACGATGTCTGGCAGAATTCGGGCTATGGGCTATTTGTAGTAAGCCGTTTGTGCGGGCATGAAGGCAAATTCTTAATTTGCAGCGGAGAGAAAGCCATGTCGCTCAAACCCGATACGAGGGAGTATCACGAGGCGCATTTCCCCGGTACGGCAGTACGCTTGAATTTATCCTCCAAGAATATCCACAACATGAGCAAGACGCTTAAGGCGATCAGCCTGGAAGGGCAGGAACAGGAGCGCTTGATGAAAGCCGTCGAGAACGACCACGCTCCGGTCGCCTCGCGCATGTTGGCAAGCGAGTTCTCGAAACCCAAGAAATAAGAGACCCGCACTTGGTACATAGGAGGGAGGTTGAGAAAAAGGCTCTCACGCTATAATGCCCTCATTCAAACCCTATAAAGGATAATTGTTGTGAAAAAGCACCCCATCTTACTTTTCCTGTTAATCGTGAGTTTTAGCATGTCGGCTTGCAACCTTGGGTCTTCTGCCCCCGAAGATACCGCTCTGGCAACCTCGGCAGCGCAAACCGTTGAAGCCTTGCTCACCGCCGCACCGCAAGCCACCACCACTCCACCCATCGGCGGGCTGCCCCCCAATTACACACCACCTGCCGCTACTCCCACCGCGAGTTGTGAGCAGAACAACATGATCAGCGCCTGGCTGCGTGACAATAAACTTTACGATAAGGCAGAGACCGAGAAGCCGCTTGAACCCAACAAAGGGTTCGTGATGACCTGGCAGATTCAAAACACCGGCACTTGTGTGTGGGATGATACCTATCGCATGGTCTATGATTCGGGCGAACGCTTGAGCACACAAGACAGCATCCCCGTTATGCCGAAGGGCTACACCGTGAAGAACGGTGAGACTCTCACCATTAATGTTCAAATGGTCGCGCCGAAAGAGTCGGGAGTCTATGAGTCCTCTTACAAGTTGGTGGATGGCAACGGCGATTATGTCTTATTCGTGGGGCTGATCACCACGGTCGGCTCGCCCAATAGCAGCAATGCCTCGCTAGCTGCCCCCGGAGACCTGCGTTATGAATATGATTGTAGTGGCGGGGTCACCCGCATCAGCCTGAAATGGCAGGACAAAGCCGATAACGAACAAGGCTACCGCGTCTACCGTGACGGGGATAAAGTGGCAGACCTGCCCGCCGGCACCACAGCCTACGACGATATTGCGCCCGGACCGGGTTCGTATGCCTATAGCGTAGCCGCCTATAACACGGGCGGCGAGTCGCCGACCAAGGTTCAGGCAGAAACGACGGCTTGTCAGTAGTGAACTGACAAAACTGTTAGCCGTTTGCGCTTGAAGTATTGATTTCTGCCGGGTTGATTCGTTTAGAATCCTGAACATCTTATTCATCTTGCATACGCCGCCCTTAACGCGTGCGTATGCAAGAGGTCTATTTTAGGAACCTAAACGTATGAATGCCATTCACGCTCTTTATGATGAAGGATTACAAGACCTGCTCACCGGAATGCTTTCGCTTTCCACCTTTGCCGATGCCAAGGAATGGAGTGAACGCGCTCTTTATGAAATTGGGCAACTGAACCAAAATACGCGCGAAATCGACGAAGAGGTCTTTCGGCATACCCAGGCGCTTGAGAAACTACAATACGAACGCTCGAAGAAAATGCTCGGCAACCTGCTCGGCGTTGGCAAAGAAGAAAAAGAACTGGCACAGCAGATCGAAGATCTGAAAACCTCCAAGAGCGGGTTGAGCAAAGCCATCCACCAATTGCAAGAGATGATGGATTTCACACCGCGCAGCCCTGAAGAAAAGCATGCCTTGCTGACGGAACTGCGCATGCGCAAACGCCGTTTGCAGGAAGAAAAACGTGAGATCACGCAGGTGGTGCGAGGTCCGCGTTTGAAGCAGCCGCACGAGTCACTTTCAGAGCCGCTTTTTAGCGGTGCCAGCCGCGAACGGCGCGAACGCCGCAAATTGCGTTACGCAAAGGAAGGGCGTTTGAAGGAAGGCGAAACCACCCTCGCCGCACTGACGCGCCAGATCGAGCAAGTGGAACGCGACCTGCAATGGGTCGAAAAGTTCGAAGAGTAAATTCGATAATCCCATACCAAGAGTATGGGATTGTTTTTCCAAGAACCGCAAGCGATATAATAAATATCTTGCAAAAGTCTTCTTTGCCACAGAGATCACAGAGAAAGTGAGTTTAAAGAGCTTTTTCTCAAAGGTCTCTGTCTACTCTGTGGCTAGTTTTAATTTCGTATGCAAGAGGTCAAATATGTTTGTTGCCCAAAGGGGTCTGTATAGAAGAAAAGGAGATTTAATGTCTGAGACCATTCAACTTAACCATGCTCCAGCTATTGCTGGGCTATCTTTCCGCCGCTTCGCGGGCGAGAGTGATTACCCCAAAATGCTGGCAGTCATTGAAGCCAGCAAACATGTCGATCAGATTGAGCGCACCGACAGCCTGGAAGACGTTCGGCGAAATTACAGCCATCTCAACAACTGTGATCCGTATACCGATATGCTCTTCGCTGAAGTTAATGGCGAAGTGATCGGCTATCAACGGGTATGGTGGGACAGGGTCAATGACGGCGTGACTCTCAACTATAGCGGCGTTGGCTTTCTCATGCCCGAGTGGCGGCGCAAAGGCATTGGCACAGCCATGTTCCAATATGCAGAAGAACGCTTGCGTCAGATCGCCGCGGCTCATACCGGACCCGAAACCAAAAACTTCTCCATGTGGGCAAATGGCACTGCACATGGCTTGATCGCCCTGCTCGAAAAGCACGGGTATCAGCCTACCCGTTATTTCTTTGAGATGACCCGCCCTATTCAGGAGCCGCTGCCCAATGTACCCTTGCCGCCCGGCTTGGAGGTGCGCCCGGTCACCGAAGCTGATTACCGAGCTGTGTTCGAAGCCCATACCGAAGCCTTCCGCGATCATTGGGGCTTCAACGAACAGACCTTTGAAGAGTTCATGCATTGGGCAGAGGAAGAAGATTTCAACCCCGCTCTATGGCAGGTGGCATGGGATGGCGACCAGATCGCCGGGCAGGTCTTGAACTTCGTCAACCGTGCCGAGAATCAGGAGTATCACCGTCAGCGCGGGTACACCGAGGGCATCTCGGTCCGCAGACCGTGGCGCAAGCGAGGGCTGGCAAAGGCGCTGCTTGTAAAAAGTATCGCCATGTTCAAAGAACAAGGCATGACCGAAACCGCTCTCGGTGTGGATGCTGAAAACCCCAGCGGAGCCTTGGGCTTGTATCAAGGCTTGGGTTATAAAGAAACCCGCCGCAATGTGATCTATAGAAAGCCCATGTAACAAACAAAAAGGACGGATGCAATATCCGTCCTTTTTGTTTGTCTAAAGAATGACATATGACACATGAAGCACAAAAACAGATTCCATATAATGAACACGGTGCCTTATGATGAGAAAATTTCAGAACAGTAGTATCGTTTTTTTGATAAGTTTACTTGCTTCTTGCATTGGTATTTTTGCTTTTTTCACCGACATAAATAGCATTTTCGATTTCTTCACTCCCAATGAAGCAGCCCGCGCAATTTACCCTACTGCAACCCTCCCGCCTGCACAGCCAGTTGGAAGCTGGAACAATCCATTATCTGCTCGCAAACCAACCCTGAATGAAATCCGCGCAGATAACCCACCCAGCCTTTGGATCACTAGTGGAGTGGAAGTTCGAGATATGCCTGCTCCTGGCACAGATCAATATACCGGGAATGTCAACTCTTCACGAGAATATCTTTTCCCTGTTTATTGGTGCGCCAGCTCTGCCGATCTGTTACAACAAAATATGGATAATATCAGCACTACGTTCACGGTCAATGGTGAAACTGTCCCCGAAAAATATATATTTAGCTACAACTACGACACAGACAATGGCTGGAAATGCAGTTATCACGCAGTGGTCTTCGGCAACTGGGAACTATCCAAACAATACACACTACAAGTACATCGTGTGCTGCTCATAGACCTTAGTGATGGTCAAACAAATTATCCGGCTGGGGAATATATATTCTCACTGACCATATCTGGAAAATAAACCATCCATCTTGTTTACACTGGCAGCCATAAATAAAAAGTACTGCCGGGGAAGTTCACTTCATCTTCGCCAGGGCTTTCCACCCATGTCTTGCCGCCGTGGATGCGCGCCACACCGCGCACAATGGCTAAGCCCAGCCCGGGTCCACCGCCCTTGAAGCTGGTGCTGCCCGAAGAGTGGATCGCGGCATGCCCAGCTTGGTAGAACTTCTCAAAGACCAGTTCATGATGCTCGGCGTCCAAGCCAATGCCTGTATCTTGAACACTGATCAGCGCGCCCGCTTCGCCGTTATTCATGGTTTGTGAACGCGTAGAGATGATTACTTTGCCGCCGTTGGGGGTGTATTTGATGGCATTGACGATTAAATGATACAACGCCTTATGGATCAACCCCGGGTCGCCGTGGATAAGGGGTGTATCCGTTGCGGGGACGTGGACCAGTTCAATGGTTCGTTCGGCGGCGGCTTTGGTTAATCCGCTAAAGACCTCGAGAATCACTTGTTTGAGCAAGATCGGAGAGCGGCGTAAGGTCAATTCGTTGTTGTCGATGCGTGAGATATCCAAAATCGTGTTGACGATCAGGTGGATACGGTCGGCTCCATTCTGGATGCCCTCTGCCACATCACCCAAGGTAGGGTGCTTCTTCAGGTCGGCAGAGGCACTCAACAAGTTGGAATAGCCTTTCAAGACCGTCAGCGGCGTGCGCAGTTCATGCGCCACCACGTCGATGAATTCTGTTTTATTGCGATCAAGCTGATGCAAGATCTTATTGGCTTTCTGCAATTCAGAGATCATCATCTGGTCATTCTCACGCAAGCGGTTGAGGGTGATGCGGATGATATCCAGCGCCATGTGCGGACTGCGTCCCAGCATGGTTTCAAACTGGTCTTTGTCCATCTCGAGGGCAACAACTTCAGATGTTGTGCGCACGGTGGCAGAACGCGGCGCATTCTGAATCAATGCCATCTCACCAACCAGATCGCCCCTGCCTACCGTGCGCAGCACACGGTCACTTTCCTGGTCGCCAATATATTTACTGATTACCGCCGTACCTTCGGCAAGGATATAGAAGGTTTCTTCGTATTCCCCTTCTTGGCACAATATATGATCTACCGGGTATATACGTACCTCGGTTAGTGCCGCCATTTCTTCCAGCTCGTTTTCAGACAAGCCGTTGAATGCGGAGCGTAAAAGAGCAACCTTGTCGATGGATACAACTTTATTCATATTGCCAGTATAACCAGCCCTTTGGCTCCCAAATATTGCTCTTGAATGATAATTTTCATGACTTGCTTCGCCCTCTTGGCATGATTTCTGTCTACACTTCTGGGTACATAGTCCCATCTCACTCGCTAGAGGACTATAATCCCTTTAAAAAAATCCCACATGTTGGATAAGAACGTTTATCAATAGATAATGCCCTTATCGCAGGAGTTTCCCATGTCAGCTAGTATCAAAAAAATTGCGATCAGCACCGGTGGCGGCGATGCCCCCGGTTTGAATGCGGTTATTCGCGCCGCCGCTCTCTCTGCCATTAAACGTGGCTGGGAAGTGTATGGAGTCTTGGACGGTTTTCACGGTATTCTTTCGCCCGAAGAATACCCCGATGGCGGGTTCATTCCCCTCACCCGTCAACGTGTGCGCGGCATCACCCATCTCGGTGGGACGATCCTCGGCACCAGCAATCGTAACAACCCCATGAAGTATCCCATTCAGCGCCCGGATGGCACGGTTGAAGAAGTGGATCGCACCGATGAGATCGTGCGTGGCTTCCGCTTGCATCATATTGATGCGCTTATCACAGTCGGTGGTGACGGTTCTCTGGCAATCGCCAACGTGCTCGCCAAAAAAGGACTTCGCCTGATCTCAGTGCCCAAGACCATCGACAACGACCTCGATAAGACCGAAGTAACTTTCGGCTTTGACACCGCAGTTGGCTTTGCCACAGAGTCGCTTGATAGGCTGCATTCCACCGCCGCCTCTCATGGACGTGTGATGGTAGTAGAAGTGATGGGACGTTATGCCGGTTGGATCGCCCTGCATGCCGGTGTGGCAGGGTCTGCCGATGTCATCCTCATTCCCGAACATCCTTATGATATTCACAAAGTGGTGGAAAAAATTCGTGAACGCGAAGAAAGTGGCGATAAATTCACAATCGTGGTTGTGGCAGAAGGCGCTACTCCCAAAGGTGGCGGCGTTTCCGTGGTGGAACATGAAGCGGGTCGCGCCGAACGTTTGGGCGGGGTCGGTGAAAAAGTAGCCGCAGATATCCATGCCATTTCTGGAAAAGAAACCCGTGTGGTGGTGCTTGGTCACCTGTTGAGGGGCGGCTCTCCTACCTCTTTTGACCGTCTCACCGCGTTGCGTTTCGGTGCAGCCGCCGTGCGCGGATTGGAAGAGGGGCAATCTGGCGTGATGGTGGCGCTTGACCCGCCGCACGTCAAGTATGTGCCCATTGCCGAAGCGATCGGTCAGATGAAGATGGTGCCGATGGAATCAGATATTGTGCTCACGGCTCGCGACCTGGGTATTTCATTCGGGTAAATAGTCCCTTCTTAAAGAGGTCACAGGGTTTCCTGTGACCTCTTTTTTTCTGGAAGCAGCCAAAGCCACAGAAGACACAGAAATTTTGAGTTTTTTCCTCTATGAACTCGGTATCCTCTATGGCGAAAAGGTTTTTTCCTTCCTATTTTCTCAAAACTACCTACCCCTGAACGTCTCAGGTATAATTATGCACATGCAAACAGACGTTAAAAACATTATCGGTGTACGATTTACCCCCATTGGCAAGATCTATCACTTTGATTCTTCATCCCTGCCAGACCTCAAACAAGGCGAACACGTTATCGTCGATACCACTCGCGGACGTCACCTCGGCGAGGTTGTGCAGATTCTTCAGGAAGCTCCTCCCAAGCCAGAAGGCGGCTGGAAATCTGTAGAGCGTCGCGCCACCCCGCGCGACCTGCTCCTCCAACAATCATGGCGCAACAAACAGACCGAAGCCATGATCAATTGCCGCGCTCGCGCTTCAGAATTGGGCTTGCTGGATACCATCAAAGTGGTCGCTGCTGAATACAACTACGACGGTTCACGCCTGGCGTTCCTGTTCAGCACGGAGCAGGAAGAAAAGGTAGACCTCAAGTCGCTGCGCAAGGACATGAGCGATATCTACCCCAACACGCATATTGAAATGCGTCAGATCGGTCCGCGTGATGTGGCGAAACTGATCGGCGGTATGGGCGCTTGCGGCATCGAAACGCGCTGCTGCTCCAAATTCCTAACCGATTTCTCGCCCATCTCCATTAAGATGGCGAAAGAACAAGGCATTTCGCTTACGCCCGATGAGATCACCGGCATGTGCGGACGCTTACGCTGCTGTCTCATTTACGAATATGAACAATATGTAGAAGCGCGCAAGACTCTACCGAAGCGCAATAAGCGTGTGGTTACCCCCAAAGGCGAAGGCAAGGTCATCGACGTTCAACCCATGAGCGACCGCGTGACCGTGCTGATCGAAGTACCAAACGAACGCCCACAGCACTTAACCTTTGGACGTGAAGAAATTGAACCTTGGGACGAACTCGAAGCCCTGCGCCGCAAATCTGAAGCCCCCTGCGACCGTCACGAAGGCGGCGGTTGTACCTGTGGCAAAGCAAAGAACAATAAAAATGCCCGAGCAAACTAACTCCTGGGAAACCAAGCAAAAAATTCTGGTCATTCTGGCTCATCCTGATGATCCAGAATTTTTTTGTGGCGCCACACTCGCCAAGTGGGCACGTGAAGGTCACAGCATTCAATATCTTTTATTGACCTGCGGTGACAAAGGCTTCAACCCCACTACCACGCCCGATATGACACCCGAAAAACTGTGTGGCATCCGACACATCGAACAAGCCGAAGCCGCCAAGGTCATCGGAGCCGAGCCGCCTCTTTTCATGGACCTGCCAGATGGCTACCTCGTCCCAGACTTGAATCTCCGCCGAGACGTGGTGCGCGAGATCCGCAGACACAAGCCAGATGTGCTCCTCACCTGCGACCCACAAAATCTTTTCGCGCTCTATGGCATCAATCACCCCGATCACCGCGCCTGCGGACAAGTGGTGTTAGATGCCGTCTTCCCTGCGGCTGGAAATGTTGCCTACTTCCCCGAGTTGATCGAAGAAGGCTTTGAGCCGCACATGCCTAAAGAAGTGTGGTGCTCGCTGACCAACCAGCCCAACACCACAGTGGATGTGACCGAATTTTGGGATACAAAGCTGCAAGCCATCCTCCAACATAAGACCCAAGTGCAGGATGCCGAAAAGTTGATCGAACGGTTCAAATCCCGCCGCGCTGAAGACAGTACAGAAGATAACCCGCGCTATGAAGAAAAATTTAGAGTCGTGAAATATAGTTAAACCGATGGTCGAAAGTGGAATCAACCTTCTGCTTTCGACTTTTGACTTAATACCCCATTGAGAGATACCCATGACAAACCCCTTCCTCCAACAAGCTCAAGAACTCTTTCCCTACACCCAAGCCATGCGCCGTGACTTTCACAAGCATCCTGAACTTGGCTATCGTGAAGTCCGCACGGGGGGCATCGTTGCCAAAGAACTCGAAGCGCTCGGCATTGAAGTCACCAAAGGCGTTGGCAAGACCGGCGTGGTCGGTTTTCTCGAAGGTGCCAAACCTGGTCCCACCATTCTCTTGCGTTTTGATATGGACGCCCTGCCGATCACTGAAGATACCGGCGCAGAATATACCTCTGAGAATCCCGGCGTGATGCACGCCTGCGGGCACGACGGTCACACCGCCATTGGGCTGACTGTTGCCAAGATCCTCAATCAACGCAAAGATGAACTGGCTGGCAATATCAAATTCTGTTTCCAACCTTCAGAAGAAGGCACCAACGGCGAAGATATTGGCGGCGCATTAATGATGATGCGCGATGGCGTGTTGGATGGTCCGAAAGTAGAGAAGACTCTCTCCCTACATCTCTGGAACGACAAACCCTTGGGTTGGGTCCATGTGGCAGAGGGTCCTGTGATGGCAGGCGCTGATCTCTTCCAGATCAAACTGACCGGCAAAGGTGGTCACGGCGCTGCACCTGAAACCACGGTAGACCCCATCGTATGCGCAGCACAGATCGTCACCGCATTACAAAGCATCGTGGCTCGCAATATCGAGCCATTAAAACCGGCGGTTATCAGTGTCACCACCATTCACTCTGGCACCGCCTTCAATATCATCCCGCAAACGGCTGAGTTGGGCGGCACCATCCGCACCTTTGAGCCGTCCGTTCGCAAAATCGTACACGAACGTTTCGAGCAGATCGTGCGCAGCACAGCGCAAGCCATGGGCTGCGAAGCTGAAGTGCTGGTCAAACAGATCACAGCGCCTGTAATCAACAACGACCAAGTTGCCGCCAGTGTGCTGAATACCGCTCAAGGACTCTTCCCGAAAACTGCCATTGAAAGCAATCAATACCTCACCATGGGCGCCGAAGATATGGGCTGGATGCAGGAAAAAGTAGATGGGTGTTATTTCTTCGTTGGGTCTGCCAATGCCGAAAAGAATCTCAACTACAACCACCACCACCCCAAGTTTGACTTTGACGAACAAGCCCTGATCAGCGGCGTGGCACTCATGGCATCTGCCGCAGCGGATCTATTGAAGGATAAATGAATCACAAGCGTAATCTGATCGTTGGGATAGTTTTGACCGCTGCGGCTGCCACAGCCGTCCTGCAAACGGTCTCCGCCCCAAGCGGCGATTCTCCCGCGACAGAAAACGCCTCATCCGCGCCGGTCATTGAATCACCCACCCCAACCGCCTTCCCCGCCGATTCCTCATCCTCTCCAGGCGATTGCGGATATCAATGGGCATATCAAGATGACCTTGACCTGACTACATCTTTTGATGCAGCTATAAAGTCCCTGGACCCCAATGCCAGCGGAAATGCTCAACTTTTCGGTGAAGACTGTATTCATTCAGATGGCACAACCACTTTTATCGCCAAAGAAACGGATTTCTACGTTCGCACGAGAGTGGAAGATCTGAACAACGAAGAAGAGTTTGGAAATTGGGTCAAGCAGGTGATGGAGGTCGTCTCGCAAATTCCACGCGAAGAATTGGCGATCCAATATGGGTTTGTAGAATTTCACTTCGAAAAAACAGAAGCCGAATTCCTTGGGTTTAGGGTCCCCATCCAAACCTACATAGACACAGCCCAAGGCAAGACCGGTGCTGAGTTATTCCAACTGTTTTACACCCCGCCATAAGATCAAAACCAGAGCCGCCTTCTCAGGCGGCTTTTTTATCCTTGACAGTCGCAGGGAACAGTCATATACTACGTTTAGTAATTACTAAACGTTCTAAAACGAGGAATAGATGACGACCAAACTCCCCCAACTCAAACAAGATTTCGTCGAAAGTCTGAGCCAGATCAGCCGCTTTTGGGGCTTTCCCAAAGGGATGGGCGCGATCTTTGCCGTCCTGTATCTCTCCCCTACTCCGCTGGCATTGGATGAAATTACCGAGCAGACTGGTCTTACAAAGGGAGCCGTCAGCACCGAAGTACGAACCCTGGCGCGCATGGGTTTGGTGCACCGCTCCACCAAATTAGGTGATCGCAAAGACTACTACGAAGCCGAGACCGATTTCTATACCTCAATCCGCTCCATTCTGAAAGAACGGCAGAATAGCGAATTCGACCGGGCATTGCGTGGCGTACGATCTTCTCTTGAACAGCTCAAATCTGGCACTGTCACCGGAACAAAAGAAGAAATCGCCTTTCTTCGTGAACGTATCCAAGCCCTACAAGATTTCTTCGATGCCATCGATAGCCTCACCAATGCCGTCATCAAGTTGGAAAAGCTCGGTCTTTCCAACGTCTCCAAAATTCTCAACGTACTTAAATAAACCTCATACATCAGTATCAAAAGGAAATACCCATGAACACCATTATCAGTTTTCTCGTGCAGATTCTTCTGACCCTCATCCTTTCCTCGGTCATTGTTAGCTACATCCGCCCCACCCTTCGCAAGGTTCTAGTAGACCTCTGCGGCACCGAGGAACGCGCTCAATTCTGGACGGCTTTCTCGAACGTGCTTTTGATCGGTCTGCCCGCCGTCCTGGCATTGAACTACAAACCCAAAGCCGGCAATCTTGAAGAATTGTTCTTCGAAGTCGCCAGCCGCCTCAGCGGCACATTAGCCGGGTTTTTATTCGCATTGGTTTGTGTGGGAATTGTCGTTTCGATCTTCGCGCTGTTCGCTCCGCGCCCTATGAAAGCAGAGACAAAATGAAAATAGCAGTCACTGGTGCCTTTAGTTATTCAGGCAAATACATCGCCAAACGGTTGCTCGAAAAAGGTGAAGAGGTCATTACCCTGACCAATCACCCGAATCGTCCCAACCCCTTCAATGGACAAATCAAAGCCTTCCCGCTAAATTTTGCAAATGAAAATGAATTAACCGAAAATTTACGCGGCGTGGATGTATTGGTCAACACCTATTGGGTGCGGTTTGATAAAGGAAGCAACACGCAACCCCAAGCTGTCGAAAATACAAAAGCCTTGGTCCGAGCCGCTGCCAAAGCGGGTGTCAGACGCATGGTTCATATCAGCATCGCAAATCCATCGGCAGAGTCGCATTTGCCGTATTACTGGGGCAAGGCTGCCAACGAAAAAGCAGTGACCAAGTCTGGCATGTCTTATGCCATCCTACGCCCAACGGTGCTCGTCGGTGGAGGCGAAGATATCCTCATTAACAACATTGCTTTCCTCTTGAAACGGTTCCCCGTCTTCTTCATCCCCGGCAATGGAGAATATGGCATTCAACCTGTCCATGTAGAAGATTTGGCGGAGTTGGCTGTGCAAGGCGTTTATAGCAAAGAAAACTATGTGATCGATGCGGTCGGACCCGATAGCTATACATTCAAAGGCATTGTGGAATTAGTGCGAGATACGATTGGCGCAAAAAGCCTATTGATCTCCATGCCGCCGCGCCTGGCATTGCTCGCCGCCCAATTCTTGAGCCTTTTTGTAAATGACGTCATTCTCACCCCTGAAGAAGTAGACGGCTTAATGGGCAATCTACTGGTCTCAAAAGAGCCAGCTCATGGAAAAACATGGTTCAAGGATTGGTTGAAAGAAAATCGAGAGGTCGTTGGCAAAGCGTATGCTTCAGAACTAAAGAAGCATTACATCTAGCGCCCTTAAAGAGAATTCAGTCGATGGTAACCACACCAGCACAAGTTGGGTTATCAATGCAGCCGTAGTATTTCTTGCCCGTGTTGGAACCGTTGCGGTGTATTCGCAACACCATCATCTTGCCGCAAACAGGGCAACTGGGAACCGAGTCAAAAGCTGCATCCACAGGCATACTCTTCCCAACTTTCAGCACTGCCAATTGGAATAAAGCGATCAAATCTGCTGGTTCATATTTATCACTGGTCGGAATATGAACCAGCGGAATGCCAGCATCCACAAAGAGTTCTGCTAAAAATTTATCTGCTTCACGCATGCCGTCTTTTGCGATCGATTTGACGATCTCCACACCGAACGACGGAGTGAAAGTTTTTGGGTCACACAAAAGAAAATCGACATGCTTGCGGAAGATCTTATTGAAAAAGTGCACGTTCTCATTCGGGCGTACGATCATGAACAAGTCTGTCAGCGCAACCTTGGGACAAATCATATAACGATCTCCCATCAAATCCGTCAACAAACGAAAAAGAGCCGCTTCCGTTTGGCTTAGGAAGGGCTCTCGAAGACGGTAAGGAAGTCGGCTGTTTTTATCCTCGGTCATTGTCCGATTATACGTTAGGTTTGACTCTACGTACAGAAATCAGACTTACTTTCCGCGCATCAATTTCATAACATCGGGTTTGAGCGCGGCGTTACATGCCAGACCTTCGCCGTGATAATGTCCCTCGGCACCGGTCCATGAACCGAAATAGCCGCCTGCTTCTTTCATGATCACCGGGTACGGACCACAATCATACACATCCATACGCGGGTCCAGTGCTACTTCAGCACGCCCCGTGGCAACCAGCAAATATCCATAGGCATCGCCCCAAGTGCGTAGCAAAGCTCCACTTTGCTCAAAACGTTTTGTAATGCCAGCCTGCTTCTTTTCAAGGTGCTGAAAATCTGAGGTGACCACACAGGCTTCTGAAAGTTTGCTCACGCCAGAAACACGTGCGCGGCGTCCATTCCACCAACAGCCTAAATTATTGCCAGCTGTTAACATCTCATCCAACGGCGGGAAGTATGCCGCTCCAACCTTTACCTCCCCTTCAATCTCTAAAGCGATCAAGACTCCATATAAAGGAACACCTTGCACAAATGAGATCGTTCCATCAATGGGGTCTACGATCCAACGAAAGGCATGACCAGTCCCCTGCTCGCCATATTCTTCCCCGACAATTGCATGCCCCGGATAATGCTTCTCCACTTCGGCGCGCACAAATGCTTCAGCTTCACGGTCGGCAATGGTGACCGGGTCATTATTCTCTTTACGGTCTGGCACCACCCCAGTGTTGAAGTACCTTAAAGTAATCTTCCCCGCGTGATACGCAAGGGAAGTAGCAAATTCGAGATAGGGTTGAAGATTCATAAAAGTTTGGCAAGTAATTCCTTTTCTTGGGATTCATTGTGCACTTCCCCATCCAACCAGGCAGAACGTAAACGCAATAATATCTCGCTAAAGCGCGGACCCGGCAGCAACCCTTGTGCTTTGAGGTCATTCCCTGTCGTCTGTGGCTTGACGTGCCGCCAGATCGAAATATAGCTCAACAAGTCATTCTCACGCGAGATCAAATACACAGCATAAATAGAAAGCAACGGCAGCTTCTCTAACGCATATGTCCATTCACTGGGGCGCGCGCCGACAAGATGAATCAAGCTACGTTTTAGCTGAGCACCCGCCCAAACTGCCAGCATCAGCTCATTTGTAAAATCCAATCGATTCGCTAGCAAGATCACATCTTCTTCAGAGAGAAGATCCATGAACCAAAGAACATATCCCATCGTACGGCGATCTGCCTGAACGTCCAGATGGATATCCATCTCAAGGAAGTCGACATACTCCTGGTTGAATTCTGGCATTTTTGGGTGGATCGCCTGCGAAATACCCAAGCTGACTATACGCAAAATCATTTTCGCCGACTCATCTTCATCAAGGATCAGATCCAATTCATGGCGTAGGCGTTCCCCGCTGAGAGAATGCAAAACTTTCAACGCCTCAGCATTCACCAAGCCCAATGTCGCTGCATCTATTGAAAACCCGTAACGTGATTCATACCGAATGGCACGGAAGATGCGAGTGGGATCATCTATAAATGATTTTGGATGAAGAACACGAATCATTCCCCGCTCTAGGTCTGTTTGTCCGTCCATTGGGTCTAAGATTTCGCCGAAGTTTTCGCCATCTAAGCGCAACGCCATGGCGTTGATGGTGAAGTCTCGCCGACGAAGGTCATCTTCCATGGACGATGGCATGACAGTTGGCAAAGCGCCCGGTTTTTCATAGGTTTCTTTACGAGCCGTAATGAGGTCGACGAAATCTGTTGAATCGGGCAAATGCCAGATGGCAGTATTAAACTTGAAGTGTGTGGTGAGTCTCCCACCATAGACTTCGACAAGATTCTTGCCAAGTTTGATCGCATCACCTTCAACGATAACGTCCAAATCGTTAACCGGTTTGCCAAGCAACAAGTCGCGGACGAAACCGCCCACCACATAGCAAGGCATGTTCAAGGATGCAGCTAGGTCGGCGATGTTTGAGAGGAGAGTCAGCTTTTCGGGGGGAATCAGGTTCGGGTCCCGTAAGAGGCGCAGCACGTCATCCTTTTGCATAAATCTAATTTTACCCTTATAATCAGAGCATGTTAATGAACCCAAACCCGTCCCCTCGAAGTTGCACATCCTCCAGGTCTGGCTAGGTTCACTTAAGTGCGCCCAAACGGCTCCCAGACTTGGTGAGCCGTTTTTTATTGGATGGTGAGCATGAGTGATTTGACGATCAAAGAATTGACAGAACAAATGCATGCGCTGGTGAAGTCGAAGGGCTGGTACGAAACTGATAGCAAACGCCCGCAGACTCCGCGTAATTTGGCGGTCTCGCTTTCGATAGAAGCTGCCGAAATTTTGGAACATTTTCAATTTACAGACGAAATCAAAGACCGCGAAGAATTGGGCAGTGAACTGGCAGATGTGATGTTATATCTTTTGCAATTGGCATCGGTTTCTGGCATTGACTTGGAAAATGCGGTGCTGAAGAAGATCGAAAAGAATAAGACAAGAACTTGGGATCAATAATGTAGGGGCGACGTCCTGTCGCCCGGGGCGGGATGACCCGCCGGAGATCAAATGAACATAGCAGTTTTTGGCGGCGCACAGCCGAAAGAAGGAACACCGGCATATGAAGAAGCTCGTGAATTGGGCAGCCTCCTCGCCCAGCGCGGACATACCGTATTGAACGGCGGTTACATGGGCACGATGGAAGCGGTTTCGCGCGGCGCTCACGAAGCAGGTGGGCATGTGATCGGTGTGACTTGTATTGATATTGAAGAATGGCGCAAGAGCAAGCCAAACGCATGGATCAAAGAGGAAATACGAAAGCAAACGTTGATGGAACGATTAACGGCTCTTGTGAACGGCTCTGATGCAGCCATTGCCTTACCCGGCGGACCTGGCACATTAACCGAAATCTCGCTGATGTGGAATTTGATGATTGTAGAGTCTTTGCCCCGACGACCTCTGATACTGGTCGGGCAGGGTTGGCAGTCCACGTTCGATCAGTTCTTCAAGGATTTTGAGAATTACATGTCCGCAACGAATAGAGACTTGTTATACTTTGCGGGCGATGTAAAAACTGCAGTGAAGTATTTGGGATAAAACGTAGGGGCGGCGTCCCGCCGCCCAATAAATAATATTACAAGGGCGAGGAGACCTCGCCCCTACAACAAAACGAGGTCAAAATGGCAGAAGATAAATTACCCACCCGAGCAGAAGACTTTTCCGAATGGTACAACCAGTTGGTTGTGCGCTCCGACATGGCAGATTACGCCCCCGTGCGCGGGTGCATGGTGGTCAAGCCGTATGGCTGGGCGCTTTGGGAAAACATCACCTCCTGGCTTGATGCGGAATTCAAGAAGACCGGACACGTCAACGCGGCGTTCCCCACGCTCATCCCGATGTCGTTCTTTGAAAAAGAGAAAGAACACGTGGAAGGCTTTGCTCCAGAGTTGGCGGTCGTCACGCACGGCGGCGGACAGGAACTCGAAGAAAAACTCGCAGTACGCCCCACTTCAGAGACCATCATCGGTCACATGTATTCCAAGTGGGTCAAATCGTGGCGCGACTTGCCGCTGTTGATCGTGCAATGGGGTTCGGTCATGCGCTGGGAATTGCGCACCAAACTCTTCCTGCGCACGGCAGAATTCTACTGGCACGAAGGTCACACCGCACACGCCAGCGAAGAAGAAGCCAAAGAAGAGATGTATCGCATTCTTGATATCTACGAACGCTTCTGCCTCGAAGAAGCCGCCATCCCCGTGCTCAAAGGCACCAAATCTGAAACCGAGCGTTTTGCCGGCGCACAGATCACCACATCCATTGAAGCGATGATGTGGGATAAGCGCGCGCTGCAATCGGGCACATCCCATTATTTTGGCGATAACTTCGCCAAAGCGTTCGAGATCCAGTTCTTGAACAAAGATAACAAACTGACCTTCGCCCAAACCACCTCATGGGCGATTTCGTCCCGCATCATCGGCGCGATGATCATGGTGCATGGCGATGACAATGGTCTCGTCCTGCCTCCGCGCCTTGCTCCTATTCAGGCTGTCGTCGTTCCTATTTTCAAGAACGACGCGGAAAAAGAAAAGGTGATGGAAGTAGCCGACCGCCTCTTTGCTGAACTGAAAACTGCGGGCGTGCGCGTCAAGTTTGACGACCGCGACAACGTTTCCTCCGGCTTCAAGTTCAACGACTGGGAAATGCGCGGCGTACCCGTCCGGGTGGAGATCGGTCCCAAAGACGTGGAAAAAGGCACCGTCGCTCTCGCCCGCCGCGACAAGCCCGGCAAGGAAGGCAAAACCTTTGTCTCGCAAGAAGGCATCGCCGACACGGTCAAAAATCTGCTGACCGATGTGCAAGCATCCCTACTCAAACGCGCTATCGAATATCGCGACGCGAACATTCACAACGTGGACAACTACGAAGACCTCAAGAAAGTTGTGCAAGATGGTTGGGCGTTCTCTTACTGGTGCGAATCGACCGAATGTGAGAAGAAGGTCAAGGAAGATGTAAAAGCCACCACCCGTAACATCCCCTTCAACCAACCCGAGGGTGAAGGCAAGTGCGTGGTCTGCGGCAAGCCCAGCAAACGCAAGGTGTATTTCGCGAAAGCGTATTAATTTTTTCGTAGGGGCGGGGTAACCCCGCCCCTACTTTTATCTTATGCCCGCCATCGACCTCACCCGCCTCCGCAAGCAAGCGAACCGTTTAGCAGACTTCTTCTTTCTGCCAGACGAGTTCATGAAGCATTTGCGCGAGATATTGGAGTTCTACGTCAACTATACACTCCGCACCGTGGAAAATGTCGCACCGGGCTCGAACCTCAAAACCTATCGCACGCCTCCCGCTGTCTTAACTCAAATTCAAAACGAACTGCGTCTCAAAGCCGAAGAAAACCCTCAATTTGCGCTCGAACTTGCAGATGTCTTATGGGATGAAGGCGCACTCGAAACTCGCCTACTCGCCTCGTATTTGCTAGGAAGAATCCCGCCGCAGGAAGAACGCCTGTTGCCCCGCATCACTGCATGGACACAACAAATCCGCGACCCAGAAGTGCGCGTGGCGTTACTCACCACCAGCCTCACCCGCATGCGCAAGGAAACACCCAATCAATTCCTTGCCCTCGTGCGAGAATATCTGCACCCTGAGCGCTCTCGTACCTGGTCGAATGGCATTCAAGCGCTCATCCCAATGATCACCGACGCAGACTTCGAAAACCTGCCCGCCATTTTCGACATTGTTGAACCTATCGTTGAAGCCGCACCGTCCACCTTGCAATACGATCTCACTGACTTGATCGTCACACTTTATCGCGCATCTGCCAGCGAAACCATTTTCATGCTCAAGCATATTCTCAGCACCACTGAGAATCAAATGACCGCAGTCACCATGCGGCGCATCTCGCCAGACTTCCCACCCCCGTTGCAAAAAGAACTGCGCGACCTGCTCCGCCCGCAACCACTCACCCTCATTAGACCTGCTGAACCCGATGACTTTATCGATGAAGGCGCGCCCGAAGAAAAAGCGAAACCTGCGCGTAAGCCGAGAAAAAAGAAAATGGATAATTCCCGTATCATCTACCTTCACGGCTCAGACAGCAACAGCCAAAGCGGTAAAGCTCGTCAGTTTGCCGAGAAGTTCCCCGGCATGGTCACGCCCGATTTCACCGGCGACTTCGACGAACGCATGGCGCAGCTCAAAAAGATCATCGGTCGCAAAAAAGGTTGGACGATAATCGGTTCTTCTCTGGGTGGATTAATGGGGACGGTCTTTACCTGTCAAAAGCCGACTCACGTCCGCAAGTTGATTCTGCTCGCCCCGGCTTTGATGAAAGACCCCTTCGGCTCTTATCTTAAGCTCGAGCCTGTCTCTGTTCCCACAACCGTTATCCACGGGACGGCGGATGACGTCGTTCCGCTCGATGAGGCGCGCGAATACGCCGAGAAGTTATTTACCAACCTAAAATACATCGTCGTGGACGATGGTCACCGCTTGCAAGAAGCGTTCAAAGAATTGGATTGGGAAGAGATACTGGAATAAAAAAACGCCGTTTCCGGCGTTTTTTTATTTTAATTTTCCATTGAGCGAATTAACGCAACTTGCGTCTTATCCTGTGGGTTGAACTTGATGACTACTTTTTTCCCGACTTGGTATTTATGCAATCCTGAATTGCTAAACATACCCATAAAGTCGGTTTGATAAGGAGCAGAATCGGCAGGGGTCACTTCAAGTTTCAAGCGCAGGCTTGTATTTTCCATGAAGTCGCGTTCGAGTTTATCCGTTAGCTTAAGATCCTCCACCTCAAGAATGGTGGCGACTGCCTCCACACCGTTTTGACGGACCCATGCATTCCGTTTATCGATCTTTTCAAACTCTTTACGCTTCGTGGCGAATTCATGATTCGAGTCATAATGATCTAGCACGATACGGCTTTTGTCATTTGGGTCATAGGTTACCCAAACTTTCATGCCCGCCTCACCAGGGCGTTCCCCCATCTTATCTCCGGCACGAATAGGCAGAGACTCGGAAAATTTAGCTCGGAATGCAGGCTGGTGTGCAGGCTGCACTTCAACTTCAAAAGTGACAGTTACTCCATTTGAAGCCCGGTTCTTACCACCCCCAGTAAAGTAATCATTACGAGCCGAGATAACAATTGCAGGTTCCGTTACTCCAGACAGCATAATATCTTTCCGATTTGAATTTGATTGCAACTGTTTTTTAATCGACAAAAACGCAACTACAGCCGCCAATAAAAACCCTGGTCCAATACACACGAAAGATACTATCAATAAAAAACTTGATGACAAAATGAACTCCATGAACCTCTCCATCAATTTAATTAAGACGAATATTATCTGATTTTCAGCTGCTAAAATATGGCACAATTGTCCTATTCACTGAAACCCGGAGCTTAAAATGAAACAACACATTTACTGGCACACCACGGTCCAAATGCCCGATGACAAAGACCTCACCCCAATCCCCCAAAAAGCGGATGTGGCGATCATCGGCGGCGGGTATACAGGCTTAAGCGCCGCGCGGACGTTGGCGAAGCAAGGAGTGAGTGTGGTCGTACTCGAAGCAGAGACTATTGGTTGGGGCGCGAGTTCCCGCAATGGCGGTATGACGTTAACCGGGCTAAAAATTGCCATGCAGACTGCGATTCAGCGCTATGGCAAAGAACAAGCCAAAGAGTTATTTCAATGCTCATTAGATTCAGTCAATATGGTGGAACAGCTCGTCAAAGAAGAAAATATTGATTGTGGTTTCTCACGCTATGGTCACTTACTCACAGCGAATAAGCCAAAGCATTATGAGGCATTGCAAGGCGAAGTAGACTTCATGGCAAAAGAGTTCAATCACAACGTACGGCTGGTTTCGCCGAAAGATCTGCACAGTGAAATCGGCACGGATGTTTATCATGGCGCGCTGGTGGATGAGGTCAGCGGCGGGTTGAACCCGGCTCAATATGTGGCAGGGTTGGCGGGTGCGGCAGCTCGGGCGGGAGCAACTCTCTGCGCGCGAGCGCGGGTGGACAAGATCGAGCGGAGAGAGAAGCGGTTCTTTATCCAAACTGAAAGAGGGAATGTAGAAGCAGAGTCTATTTTGGTGGCGACATCCGGTTATACAGGGAATGCTACAAAGAAACTGCAAAAGAAAATTATTCCGATCGGGTCTTTCATCATCGCAACGGAAAAATTATCTGATGAACTTGCACATGAACTTAGCCCAAAGAATCGCATGATTTTTGATTACAAACATTTCCTGAATTATTTTCGCCTGTGGGATAATCGCATGATCTTTGGCGGGCGGGCGGCATTCTTCCCTGAAAATGAAAATACGATTGCTCGTAGCGGTGAAATCTTGCGAAACGAGATGCTCAAGGTGTATCCGCAATTGAAAGATGCGAAGGTGGAGTATGTTTGGGGCGGCACGCTTGATTTTGCTTTTGACCAAATGACTCACGTGGGCGAAGAAGATGGAATCTTTTACTCGCTGGGGTATGCCGGGCATGGCGTAGCAATGGCGACCTATTTGGGGACGACGGTTGCTGAAGCCATGTTGAAGGGAACGATCAAAGAGCATCCGTTTGCGAAGTTTGATTTCCCTTCTGCGCCATTTGGAATGTATAACGGCAACCCGTGGTTCTTGCCGTTCGCGGGAATGTATTACAAGACGTTAGATTGGTTTGAATAGATTTTTTCGTCTGGCAAATTGAGTGGCTTGTCACTTACCGCTAAAATCCGTACATCGGGGCAGGCATTGACTATGGTTGATACAAGCTGAGCGCATGCACTGGAGACATGTCCACAATGCGCGAGGAGAATTAGGAGATTCTTCTCGCGCAAAAACTCGATCAACTCAACCGCAAGCGGGCGATCAGAGGCGGAATGTATGTTGAATGCTGAAAAGAAAGTAGCAAGAACCAATTGCGGCTCATGCACATGTTTCAAATCCACAAGCCACACACCATCGATAAATCGTTCAGTAAGTTGCGAAGCAGTTGAAAAGGCATGAGATAAATCATCGTCTATAAATGTGATCAGAGGGTGATTTTCAATCAAATGGTCGATGGACTTAAAATTTTTACGGGTGGAAATTTGATCAGGTAAGTTCCCGCGAGATGTTCTATCAAAGTGGATCTTATTTAGCATTTCAAGAACTTCATTTGCCGATGCAGGGCGGTCTTGTGGATTCTTCTCTACTAAACGCAGTACGAGTCTATCTAATTCCACTGGCACATTGGGGCGAGACTGACTGGGCGACGGAACTTTTTGCTGTTGATGTTGGAGGCGAATATTGTCTTCATCAATATCAGAAAATGGTACACGCCCTACAATCATTTCATAAAGCAAAATACCAAAAGCATATATGTCCGAACGGACATCAGCAAGTTGTCCGTCAATCAGCTCAGGAGCGAGGTAAAACACAGTCCCAGCAAGGCTGCTCTCATTCGAGAGATATGGCTCTCCCAGCGGGCGAGCTAACCCAAAATCCACCAGTTTTATAGAATAGTCGAATCCGTGTTTTTCGAGCAAGATGTTATTGGGTTTGATATCGCGATACACAAACCCCTGATCATGGATATATACAAGAGCCTCACATATTTGTTTCGCAATCGAGACAATCCGTGGGAAGGTCAACGTGCTGATTTCAGAAAGAGGTTTTCCCTGCAAAAACTCCATCACAAGGTATGGAAGCGCCGGGTCGTCATTAACAAATCCACTTCCAAATAATGAAACAAGATGCGGGTGATTTAAGGTAGAAAGGATTTCTGCCTCACGAGCGAATTGTCCCAAAGAGAGTGCGTTCGCTGTTCGAGGGTTGATAACCTTGAAAGCAACCTCGCAATTTTCGGTCAGATCATGAGCGCGATAAATGATACCCATGCCGCCACGCCCAACTTCTGCATCCAAGCGGTAACGTTGATTAATGATAGAACCAATCCCAAAAGCAGGTTGAGGATCACTCACCTGTAATTTCTCTTTTCGGAAGAAACGATCAAAGAGCTTGGGCATGCACAAATTATAGCGTTCCCGTCACTTGTAAAAAAGTTACTTTCGTCATTCTTTCTGTACGCTATAATATTTTTAGGTATCCATGCGCATTCTGGTAGTATCTGATATCCATGCGAACTTTGTGGCATTTGAAGCGGTCTTGAAAGATGCCGGTGGTTTCGATACGGTTTGGTGCCTGGGCGATGTAGTGGGATACGGTCCGCAGCCAAATGAGTGTGTTGAACAGTTAAGAGAACTAAACCCGGTTTGTTTGGCAGGCAATCACGATCTGGCAGTAACAGGCAACATCCCGTTATGGGATTTTACGAAAGACGCACAGGAAATTATTTTCTGGACGCGCCACTGGCTTAAGAAAGAAAACATAGATTGGCTCACCCATCTACCAGCCGCCCCTCTCATTATGGAACATGGCATCACCATCGTCCACGCCAGCACACGTGACCCCGTGTGGGAATACATCACCGACACTAGCATTGTCAAAGAAAATTTAGAGCTTATCCAAACGCCAATTTGTTTAAATGGACATACTCATTTCGCCGCCATCTTTCGGAAGAAGTGGGATGAGTATCGCATATTGGAAGAATATCCGCGCCTCAACACGACCATCAAGCTGACTCCAGACCGGATGTTTATCAACCCTGGGAGCGTGGGTCAACCCCGGGATGAAGACCCTCGCGCAGCATACGCCATTATCGACACAGATGAGATGACCTACGCTCAAAGGCGTGTTCTCTATGATGTTTCAGCGGTTCAAAGTCTGATGAAAAAAGAAAAATTTTCAAGCCGACAAATAAGACGATTGCGGTTCGGTCAATAATTAAATTGGAGGTCAGAATGTATAAAAAGATACTGGTTCCATTAGATGGCTCCAAAGTTGCAGAAGGCGTGCTCCCCCACGCAAAGTCATTGGCTTATTCAGAAGGCGCCGAGCTGATCCTACTAACGGTCACCTCCAACCCGGCAATGGATATTGTCTTCTCAGACCCAGGCATTGCCGAGACCGCCATTTTGGAACAACAGGAAATGAGCAAAACGTATATCTCTAGTATTGAGAACGAGCTGAAAGCTGAAGGCTTTCGAGTCTCAAACCTGATGCGGGTCGGCTCGGTGGCAGAAGTCATCTTGGGAGTGGCAGAAGAATTAGGTGTGGATGTTATCGCCATGTCCACGCATGGGCGGACGGGACCGGCTCGCTGGCTGCTTGGGAGCGTGGCAGAACGGGTAGTGCATAATTCAAAGGTGCCAGTACTGTTGATTCGGGTTAAAGAATAGGAATAGAGAAGGTAAGGGGAAGAAAAGTTTTGAAATGGTGTGACCGGCAAGAGCGGGGAAAGAGCCGTTTTATCAGACAATCTTTGTCTGAGTTTTTACGTTCCCGTATGACAATCATCAAAAAAACATATGACATTTAGCATTGAAATCAACATAACGAATTCGGCAAACTTAGTGTTATTTCCTAAAATATGCAAACCTTTTAGCGGTTCGGCGGATCGAGGTTTTTGTTCGAGGTAAAAATGCCCGAAGGAATCTTCTCCCCAATATGCGGTTTGATGTACGCTCCTTCTGTCCGTCCATGGGGAAATGGATGTACCTCGGAAAAGGAGCGCTGATGACTTATTCTGCCTAGAGATCACCCAGCCTGTTACAACCGCCATGTGCGGAACATATCCATTGATCTTCCCAAAGGAGAATTGCATTATGTCTCAACAGTCTGTAACAGCCTCCGCTGACCACGAAGAGGCACAAAGTCTACCTCGTATTATTTTTGCATCGGCTGCCGGTACTATGATCGAATGGTACGATTTTTATATTTTTGGCAGTTTGGCAACCGTGATCGCCAGTAAGTTCTACCAGACCGGTACTGATATTGGCGATATTATTGCCTGGTTGGCGACCTTTGCCATTGGTTTTATTGTGCGTCCGTTTGGCGCAATTGTATTTGGACGTGTTGGTGATCTTATCGGGCGGAAATACACTTTTCTTGTCACAATGACCTTGATGGGTCTGTGTACATTTGCAGTCGGTCTTCTGCCTACAATTGAAGTGTTAGGTTCGTTTGCCGGTGTGCTTTTGATCACGCTGCGCATTTTGCAGGGTCTGGCATTGGGCGGTGAGTACGGCGGTGCAGCCACATATGTAGCTGAACATTCGCCGCACGGCAGACGTGGTTTCTATACAAGCTGGATTCAGATTACAGCAACCTTGGGCTTGTTCATGTCGCTCGGCGTGATCCTTGCGACCCGCAAGATCGTGGGCGAAGATGCCTTCAAGGAATTTGGCTGGCGCATTCCGTTCCTCATTTCGATCCTTTTGGTGGCTGTTTCGCTGTGGATCCGCTACTCGCTGCGTGAATCTCCGATGTACACCAAGCTCAAGAAATCTGGCGGCATCTCCAAGAATCCGCTCAAGGAAAGTTTTGGTAACCCCTATAACTTGGGCTTTGTAGGGTTGGCTCTTTTCGGCGCCACCATGGGACAGGGTGTTGTCTGGTATACAGGGCAGTTCTATGCACTGTTCTACCTGCAAAAAATATTCGGCGTTGACCTCGTTGACTCGAACATGATTATCGGTGGTGCTTTGCTCTTTGCAACTCCGTTCTTTGTCTTCTTTGGTAATCTCTCTGACAAAATTGGTCGAAAAAATATCATGCTCACCGGTATGGTGCTGGCGGTCGTCACTTGGCTGCCGATCTACCAAACCATGGCAAAGTATTCTCCATTTATTAATTTCAGTTCAGCCGCAGATGCTGTCAACACGCCCAACCCGGCATACAGCCCCTTTATGCTTGGTGTGTTAATCTTCTTCCAAGTGCTCTATGTGACCATGGTTTATGGACCCATCGCTGCCTTCCTTGTAGAGCTCTTCCCCACCAAGATCCGCTACACTTCCATGTCGCTGCCATATCACATCGGGAACGGCGTCTTTGGTGGTTTGGTGCCGATCATTGGCTTGGAATTGATCACGAAGACCGGCAACAACTTTGCAGGGCTTTGGTATCCGATGGCAGTCGCAGCGATCTGCGCTGTGATCTGTTACTTCAAGATTCCCGAAACCTACAAAGTTGACATTGAATCAGACGCTTCTGTAGCAGCTGTTGGCGCAAAAGTATCTGGCGACTAAACACTCACAAAGGTAACAAATAAGGCGGAGCGGATTCTCGCTCCGCCTTATTGGAGATAAGAGCATGAACCTGATCAGCCCAATCGTCAACCGGTGGTTACAAGATGGTAAAGAAGACCCAGATGCCTTCTGGGAAAAAGCAGCAAAAGAGTTGTATTGGTTTAGAGTGTGGGATCGTGTCTTTGAATGGAATTATCCGAATTTCCGTTGGTTTGTGGGCGCACAAACCAATCTTTCTTACAACGCATTAGATGTACACGTCAAACAAGGTTGGGGAGGTCACACAGCGCTTATCTATATGAATGAGCGTGATGAACGCCGCCTTTTTACCTATGCAAAGCTGCTGCATGACGTTGAAAAAATAGCCGCAGCACTGCGCGGAATGGGGATATCCAAAGGAGATCGGCTTACCATTTACATGCCAACCTGCCCAGAAGCCATCATGCTTATGTTGGCAACGGTTCGTATTGGTGCGATCCATTCGGTAGTGTTTGCGGGTTTCGGCGAAAAAGCATTAGGCGACCGCATTCAAGCCAGCGGTTCGCGGTTGGTCTTTACAACGGATATTACCTACCGCAAAGGCAAGGATGTTAATCTAAAAGGCATTGTAGATGGAGCATTGGCACAGGTGGATAATAGCGTGGAACATGTTGTGGTGCTAAAACGCGGCGCTCAAGATGTGCCCATGAACACTCCGCTTGATATTACCTGGGGTGAATTCCTCGAACACTCCAAAGGGCAGCCCAGTGACTGCGTCCCGATGGAAGCCAATGAACCAGCGTTCATCCTTGCGACCTCTGGCACCACCGCCAAACCCAAATTGGCGATCCACACTCATGGAGGTTATCAAGTCCACATTGCCAGCATGGCACGTTGGGTATTTGGTCTTAAACCAGAAGATGTATGGTGGGCAACTTCTGACATCGGCTGGATCGTGGGGCATAGTTACATCGTCTATGCGCCGCTCATCATTGGATGTACGACAATCGCCTTCGAAGGAGCTCTCGATCATCCCAGTTCTGAAACAAATTGGAAGATCGCCATCGAAGAATTCTCCGTCAGCGGAATATTTACTTCGCCAACAGCCGTCCGCCTCTTGATGCGGTATGGAGATGAGCCGCTGGGTCGTGTCAATCACGACCGGGTGGAACGCATCTTTTGCGCAGGTGAAGTGCTTAATGCACCCGCATGGGACTGGCTTCAGAACAAGATGTTGAAGAATCGCATTCCCGTCATTGACCATATGTGGCAAACCGAAACGGGCGGACCCGTTTTCGGGAACCCGTATGGCTTGGGAATGCTGCCCATCAAACCGGGCTCCGCGACCATTCCCTTGCCCGGCATTCAAGTGGAAGTGATGAATATGGATGGTCAACCCTGTGCCCCAAATGAAAAAGGCATCATGGTCATCAAACGTCCCTTCCCCGGGCTAACTCCAGCTTTGTGGGGCGAGCCGGAACGATACGGGAATGATTACTGGAACAAGATTCCCAATGTCTACTATACCGGCGACTCGGCTCATATGGATGAAGACGGCTACGTTTGGTTTGCAGGGCGCGCAGATGAAATCATCAAGATCGCCGGTCACCGCATTGGCACAATCGAAGTGGAAAGCGCCTTTCTCAAACATCCGGCAGTGGCTGAATCTGGCGTGATCGGCAGACCCGATGAAATTCGTGGAGAGGTAATCTCCGCTTTCGTGCTGCTAAAGAATGGCTTCAAAGCCTCAGACGAGTTGAAAAAAGAATTGCTGGAAACTGTGCGGCACGAGCTCGGACCCGTGGCTGTCATCGGCGAATTAAACTTTGTCAACATGTTGCCAAAAACCCGCTCCGGCAAGATTATGCGGCGCGTACTCAAAGCCGTCACCTTAAATAAAGACCCCGGCGATATTACAACCATTGAAGATGAAGGTTCCGTTACGGAAGCCCGCGAAGCCTGGCAGGAAATGAAAGACGCCCTGAATACAGGCGAATAAGAACTTTACGCAATTTTAGAAAAGCGGATTAAAATACCCGCTAACATCCACATAATACTTTTGGAGGCTGGCATGGCGAAGAAGAAGGAAATGGAAGGCGAAGTCTATTATCCGTCAGAGCAAGTCGTGACGCAGGCTCGTTTGAAAGATTGGGACGCGCTGGCAGAGAAAGCTGAAAAAGATCTGGAAGGTTTCTGGGCAGCAGAAGCCTCTGAATTGGAATGGTACAAAAAGTGGGACAAGGTTTTGGACGATTCAAAAGCGCCATTTTATAAATGGTTCGTAGGTGCACGCACCAATATCGTTCACAATGCAGTAGATCGACACCTCAAAACACATCGCAAGAATCAACTTGCCCTTATTTGGGAATCAGAAGACGGGAAACAAGAACGCACCTTCTCTTATTTCGCGATGAACCGCGAAGTTTCTCGCATGGCAAACATCATCAAAGCCATGGGCATTGTCAAAGGTGACCGCGTCACTATCTACATGGGACGCGTTCCTGAGATTGTCTTTGCGATGTTGGCATGCGCCAAGATCGGCGCGATCCATTCGGTGGTGTTCGGTGGCTTCTCCGTCGACTCGCTACAAGGACGTATTGAAGACAGCAAATCCAAACTGGTCATCACCTGCGACGGCTCATATCAAAACGGCAAAGTAGTTGAACTCAAAGCCATTGTGGATGAGTCTCTCAAGAAATGCCCTTCTGTAGAAAATGTCATCGTAGTCAGGCGCGTTGGCAACGGCGTGACGATGGAAGCGGGTCGCGATCATTGGTATCACGACCTATGTCAACTGCCGATCGCCAACGGCAAATGCGCCACCGAAGAAATGGATGCGGAAGATCCACTATTCAT
The DNA here is from genome assembly GCA_046328915.1 of Anaerolineales bacterium. Classification (GTDB taxonomy): domain Bacteria; phylum Chloroflexota; class Anaerolineae; order Anaerolineales; family Villigracilaceae; genus Villigracilis. The sequence continues at coordinate 37,938 of JAXLVR010000009.1, forward strand.
TCTTTACACCTCCGGCTCCACCGGCAAACCGAAAGCCATCCTCCACACCCATGGCGGGTACATGGTTGGAACCTATTCGACCTTGAAATACGCTTTCGACGTCAACGACATGGATCGCTGGTGGTGTACCGCCGACCCTGGCTGGATCACGGGTCACTCTTATCTCGTCTATGGTCCCATGATCGCGGGTGTGACCTCCATGCTCTTTGAAGGTGGTCCCGCCTTCCCCTACCCGAATCGCTGGTGGCAAGTCATTGAACGCTACGGCATCACCATCTTCTACACCGCCCCCACCGCCATTCGCGGACTGATGCGCTTCGGCGAATCGTGGCCCAACAAGCATGATCTTTCGTCTTTGCGTTTGCTCGGCTCCGTGGGTGAACCCATCAACCCTGAAGCATGGAAGTGGTATCACCGCGTGATCGGAAAGGAGAAATGCCCGATCATCGATACGTGGTGGCAGACGGAGACCGGCGCGTTTCAAATCACGCCGACGCCTGTTGTGCCTCTCAAGCCTGGTTCTGGCACCCGACCTTTCTTTGGTCAAAAAGCCGAGATCGTGGACGAGCAAGGCAACCCAGTTCCTGATAATACCGAAGGCTATCTCACCTTGCTTCGCCCGTGGCCGTCCATGTTGCGCACGATTTATGGCGATGACGAACGCTATGTGAATCAGTATTGGAGCAAGTACCCAGGTCGTTACACCACCGGCGACTCTGCTAAACGTGACACAGACGGCTATTACTGGATCATCGGTCGCGTGGACGATGTGATCAAAGTTTCCGGTCACCGCCTCGGGACGGCTGAAGTTGAATCCGCCTTGGTCAGCCACCCTGCGGTGGCAGAAGCAGCCGCCATTGGCTTGCCGCACGATGTTAAAGGTCAGGCAATTTATACCTTTGTGATCTTGCGTGCTGGTTTCGCGCCATCTCCAGAACTTTCGGAAGAATTGCGCCAACATGTGTCCAAGCACATGGGACCGATTGCCCGCCCAGAAGATGTGAAGTTTCTCGATAAGCTGCCTAAGACACGTTCTGGTAAAATCATGCGCCGCGTGCTAAAAGCGCGCGCACAAGGTCTGCCCGAAGGTGATATCAGCACACTGGAAGAGTAACAGGCTGCGGCTGAGTCAGAAACGGAGTTTATCCATAAAACAGACCTTCGAGTTTCGAAGGTCTGTTTTTACAACAAAATTGTAAAGCTTAAGATAAATTTTTCCGTATATAATCTGGCGCTTGTAATATTTTTTTCAAAAAGGAGAGAGTATGAAGAAGTTTTTTGTAAGCGATATCTTTTTGGGGACCATGATCGCCGTTCTCAGCGTGTTCACCGCATTCGTCAGTTATCAAGGGTCGATGTCTGATTCCGATCAGAACAAATATGAAATCCTTGGTATGCAACAATTAAACGATGGAAACGCCGAATATTTGCGCGCTAATCAGGATATCACACAGGACTACAATTATTTCGATAACTGGTATTTGAATGCTGATGAGCGCCCTGACATTGCGCAGTATTATCAGGACAATTTCTCTGAAGCATTAACCTCCGCCATCGACAGCCAACCCGATGTGGTGTGGACAGACGAATATTACGATTCGATGTACGCCGATGCAACTGCCCTTTGGGATGAATCAGATGCCAATTTCGCGCTCGCTTCAGAATTTGATGAGCGCGGCGACCAGCTTCAAATGGTATTGTTGGTCACTGCTCTTGGTCTGGCGTTCGTGGCTTGGGCGTCTTTGCTGGGCGCAGAAAGTAACATGCGTTTCTTCTTCTCAATCTTCGGTACAATCGCGTTGGTAGCCTCCCTCATCGTGTACTTTACGATGGTTCAGAATGTCGTTGCGTAAACAGCTATAAAAAAAAGCGCGCCTTGTGAAAGGCGCGCTTTTTTTTATTTAACGATCACTTGACCTCAAAATAGACCTCGGTCAATTTACCAGCCTCTACAAATACGATCCGTTCTCTTAAACCAGAGGAATCATTGAAAGCAATCTTATATCGTCCTGACGGCAGGTTGCTCAAACCGGCATCTTCGAGATTATGTTCAAAACCTTTTGCATACGTTGTAATGTAATATGTAAAGAGGATATCATCACTTCCATCTGCAAATCGCGTTATCACAAGTTGACGTTCATAATTGCGTTCTTCTGTTGTATCCAACGTAATCACTAAAGCGCCTGTTCCATTTGGAGGCAAAGTCCACAGTTCTGGATTCTCAGTAGAGAAATATTCGGTGTAGTCACTACCCGTGCGAACTTCAAAATGGAGATGGCTTCCGGTCGCCCCACCCGTTTGCCCAACTTTCCCAATTTCATCTCCAGCATGAACTTTATCTCCCGCCTGAACCAGGATTTCAGAAAGGTGTGCATACAAAGTATACATGTCATTCGCATGGCGAATAACAATGACATTCCCATAGAAATTATTCCATGGGCTAAATTTAGTTTTCTTATCCGTCTCTGCAAACACGACCTCCCCATCTGCCGCCGCAAACACAGAAGTACCAAATGGATTTTGATACTCCACGCCATGGTGCGGATCACGCTTTCCATTCGATGTGGAAGCATATAAGTAAGTTAGGTCAACGGTCTCATTATCTGGAAAGTGAATCGGGCGCTGTAACAGGAAATGTCCGCTTGTGATGCAGTAATCAGCAGACAACGGGTCACATGGAATCGGCGTCGCTGTCAAAGTAGGTGGAACTAGGGTTGCAGTCAATGAAGGAGCGGGAGATGCAGTTGCTGTTGATAATTCAACAGTGGCAGTAAGAACCGGTTCAGGTTGCGTAGTTTGAGTGGCAGGTAAATTGCAAGCAGCTATTAAAAAAGCGAAACCGAAATTAAGAACTTGTTTCATGGTGGGTTCCATTTTACATCAGGAATAAAAGCATATTAATTTCATGCCAGCCAAGGGGATTTTTGAAGCGAAAAATATAATGATGAAGTCGCCACAGCAGGCAGGAGAATTACATGCGAGCAAAGATCATTAAGATTTCACTTATCGGTTTATTTCTATTTTCCACGATTTTCTCTGAACACCCCAATAAAGTTTACGCTCAAAGTGATCGGATCATCTTCGCAGCGATTGGTGATTATGGTTTGGCTGGGCAGCCGCTTCTTGATGTTTCCAACTTGATCAAAAGCTGGAACCCAGATTTTATTGTGACCCTGGGCGATAACAACTACCCCGACGGGGCAGCCTGGTCAATTGACGATAATATCGGGCAATATTTTCACGAATATATTTTCAAATACAAAGGCAAATATGGCGAAGGCTCGCCAACCCGCCGATTCTACCCATCTCTTGGCAACCACGATTGGACGACCGGCGCAAATGCCTATTTCAACTTTTTTGGTTACTACAACTCCGTCACCTATTACGACTTTGTTCAAGGTCCAGTCCATTTCTTTATTTTAGACAGCGACCGCAATGAACCTGATGGCGTCATGTCTGATTCAGCTCAGGCGAAATGGCTTCGTAAAACAATGCTGGCATCTACGTCTCCATTCAACGTAGTGGTCTTTCATCATTCGCCTTATTCTTCCGGGCGCCACGGTTCCACCGAGTATATGCGTTGGCCCTTCAAAGATTGGGGGGCAGATGTCGTGCTCACCGGGCACGATCATGTTTACGAGCGTCTTTTGGTTAATGGCATTCCCTATTTTGTGAATGGCATTGGCGGCGCTGAAATTTATAACTTCGATCAGATTCTGCCTGAAAGCCAGGTGCGCTACAACCAGGATTTTGGTGCCATGCGAATAGAAGCCACAAGCCAGTACATGAAATTTCAAATGTACTCACGCACCGGCACTCTCGTCGATGAATATACAATCGGCGGCAGCACGCCAACTGTCTCTTCGATCACACGCCTCAATTCCGCTTCAACAAACTTAAGCGCCGTAAATTTTCAGGTGACCTTTTCAGAAGCAGTTACAGGTGTAGATGTTTCTGACTTTCTTCTCACAACCAACCTAAGTGGAGCAAACATCGCCAACATCAGTGGAAGTAGCAACGCCTACACCGTAACGGTTAACACAGGCACCGGGGATGGAAACCTGCGCCTCGACCTAGCCGATAACGACTCTGTCTTAAACAGCCTCAACATCCCCTTAGGTGGCGCCGGCGCTGCGAACGGAAATTTCTCAGCAGGCGAAACGTATACCCTCGATCACACTGCGCCCTCTGTAATATCCATTACACCTGCCAGCCTCAACCCAAGCAATGCATCTACCGTAGATTTTTCTGTTACCTTCTCTGAGCCTGTCTCTGGCGTGGATATCGCTGACTTCAGTTTGTCCACAACGAATGGCGCGGTGCTGACGGGACTTTCCGGGTCAGGCATGAATTACATTGTCACAGTCACAACAGGTACAGGGAATGACGGTCTACGCCTGGACTTTGTGGATAACGATACCGTACTAGATCTGGCAGGGAATCCCACCAGTGGAGGGTTCACGAGCGGCGGATCTTATAGCATCGACCGAACTGCCCCCGTAGTGACATCCATGACGCCGTTAAGTCAGCCAAACGAAACCAGTGTAGTGTATGCTGTCAGTTTTTCTGAACCCGTGACCGGCGTAGAAGGAAGCGATTTCTTCCTATTCACCATAAACGGCGCGACGATCACAAACGTCTCTGGCGCAGGGAGTCAATATCTCGTATCCATCTCTCTCAACCCTGGCAGCGATAGTGTTCGTTTGGATATAAATGATAATGACAGTATTATGGATAGCGTTGGAAATCCGCTGGGCGGAATTGGGACATTCAACGGGAATTTTATTGGAAGCACATTCAATGTTGCCATCGATACACCGATTGCGACTTCAATCATTCGTGCAAGTAATACCCCTACAAATGCCGCCAACGTAAACTTCATCGTCACATTCTCCGAGTCTGTTGAAGGTGTAGATGTGAGCGACTTCACTTTGTCAACGGGCGCTACAATCACAAACATCATCAACTCCAACCCGTTCTATATTGTGACAGTTGATTCAAGTAATATCAACGGCGAATTAAAGCTCCAGTTATTAGATGATGACAGCATTCACAATGCACAAAGTATTCCGCTTGGCGGCAACGGAGTTGGAAATGCGAACTTCGCTACGGGCGAAACTTATATTGTAGACCGCACACCGCCGCAAGTGACTTCGATCATTCGCGCAGGCGGCAACCCTGCCATCAACCCAACTGCAGATTTCATCGTCACTTTTTCTGAGCCTGTCAACGGTGTGGAGACGAGTGATTTTATTTTGACCAACTCCAATGTCATTCAGTCTAGTGTAGTGGGCATGCAAAACGCAGACCCGTTCTATTGGGTCAAAGTTAGCACCGGCATTGGTTCTGGCACTATTCGGCTGGACTTGTTCGATAATGGCAATATCACAGACAAAGCCGGGAACCCGCTTGGGAATAGAAATTTTGTCGGTGAAAGTTTCAACATCGCAAAAACCCCTGTTGATTTTTCAGCGCCAAGCATGAACTCAGTGCAAGGCAAACTTACCAACAATCCGCTTGTCGCTATATCTTGGTCTGCAGTGAGAAATGCTCAAGCATATGAAGTCTTTGTAGCGAGTGACAGCAATTTTTCACAACTTATGTTCGTTCAAACCACCACTACCACTTCAATAATTCCATCAACTCCACTAGCTGACGGTGGCTATTATGTTCGGGTCCGCGCCTATAACCCAGACCTAAACCCCGGGAAATTTAGCAAAACCATCAACTTCACTGTAGATGCCACCCCGCCCACGGCGCCTGCCCTTCTTAGCCCATCTTCTGGCGCAAGCACTACAAAGAGGCCGTGGCTGAAGTGGTCTAATGTAAGCAATGTAGTGAAATACCAAATCCAAGTGGATAATAATTCCGATTTTTCAAGCCCTGAGTTTGATGCAACAACTAACAAAACCACTCTGCAAACCAAGAGCCTTCCAATAAAAACGTATTATTGGAGAGTAAGGTGTATAGACTCTGCTGGGAACTGGAGTGCTTGGTCATCAACATTTAGCTTCACCACAAAATAGCTTCAATAATTTTTATGATAATTATCTAATATATTGACAAGTTCATACAGGGCAGTTATACTGCCTAACATGAAGTCTACGCGCGACAAGATTTTACAAACATTACTAAAGAAGCCAAAATCTACCATCAATGATCTGGCTGATGCGGTCGGCATCAACCCAATCTCTGTGCGCCACCACCTTACTAACTTACAAATGGAAGGGTTGGTTGAATCACAAGAGGAACGGCACGGAGTTGGGCGCCCTCGGTTGGTCTACGTATTAACCGAAGAAGGGATGGAGCGCTTCCCCACTCGGTATCTGCGTTTGACTACACGCCTCATCGCTCAGATGAAAGAAAGCATTCCTGGTCCCATGGTGAGCAAGTTATTCGGTCAGATCGCCGAAGACCTGGCAAATGAATATGTGAACGATATCAAAGGTCTAAGTATGGAAGAGCGCCTTGACTTCGTCAAAGAGATGTTGGCGCAGGAAGGCTTTACTGTGGAATGGGAAAAGAAAGACGGTCAGTACCAGATCCACGAAATTTCCTGCCCGTACTATCAGATCGGTGTAGCACATCCAGAAGTCTGTACCGTAGATCAAACGTTGATCTCCAAAATGCTGGCACTCCCAGCAAACAAAGTACGCTGTATTTTAGATGGCGGTGCTCATTGCACTTATGTAGTTCAACCCGTCGGTAAAACAAAATAAAAAGAGGACTTTATGAGCGATTCTCAAATTAACGAAATTAAGTGGACCATCCACACCACCAACCCAGACCTGGTCAAGCAGGCACGTGCAAGCTTGTCTGAAGTAGTGGATCCTGAAATTGGTATGAACATCATTCAACTTGGGCTGGTTCGTGATATCGAAGTTGAAAACGGTATGGCACGCCTCAAAATGATCTTAACCACACCTTTCTGCCCGTATGGTCCCGCCATGATCGAAATGACCAAAGCCAAAGCCACCGAAGGCTTGAACATGCCCGTCACAGTAGAAATGGGCATGGATGTGTGGGACTTCTCCATGATGGAAGACCCTTCTGCGCTTGATTGGGGCATGTACGCGTAGGTCGTTAGGTTCACGTCAATCATTGAATAATAAAAAGAGCCACCTGCAAGGTGGTTCTTTTTATTAGATCTCTTATTTTTGGGGAACGGTGACAAGAACACGGATATGAGGGGTTTATTTATTCCAGTGCATCGTATGGGGTTCTTCGCCCTCAGCAAAGCCAGAAATGATAATCAGGGCATTCGCAACCACACTAGCAGGATTCTTCCAGCGATGCCTAAGTTTTGAGGCGAAGAGCAAGCTATCCCCCGGTTCGAGGCGGAAAGTATCTTTTTCCACAGTGTAATCAATTTGACCCCGCAGACAAAAAACGAATTCATGTCCCGAATGGACAATATCGTGCGGTCCGCAAGAGGCACCGCTTTCCATGGTTAGCATGAAAGGCTCTACCCGCCCAATAAAATTTTCGCCACCTAACGCCTCGAACACACCACGTGTGAAAGACAATCTGGTGCGACTATCGCTTTTTAGAAAAACAACTTGTTTCTTTTCGGTCTCAGTATCAAAAAATGCGGTGATCGAAACGCCCAATGCGCTAGCCAATTTATACAAAGTGCTAACTGAAGGCGAAGTCTTTCCCCGCTCGATCATGGATAAGGCATTTGCAGAAAGTCCGCTCCGAGAAGCTAGTGTGCGCATTGAAATGCCGCGAGCTTCTCGCAACTCTCGTAGCCGCAAAGAAACATCAACAGAGATCGCATCTCGCTGGTAGGGTTCCATTTATTTCCATCTCCAATTGGGTTGAAAGTTCGCCTATTGGACAAAAATTATACCTCCCATTTATTGTGACATTAAACGAAAATTAATATGACACCCTCCACTATTGTACATTTTGTCACAATATTATGATGGTGGTGTAAATATTCGTTTATATGCATATAAGAAGGTATTTATGGTTACCCCCAGCTTAAAACAAGAAATCTCACAACTTGAAGCAAATTTCTGCGCCGCTCTTTCAGACCCCATTCGCCTCCTCATTTTATATACCCTCAATGAAGGCTCTCATAACGTCACCGAGTTGGCAACCGAACTCGGCATCAACCAACCCACCACCTCTCGTCACCTCAAGATATTGCGTGAGCGCGGGCTAGTTGAAACATCCCGAAATGGCACCACTGTCACCTACAGCTTATCTGACCCACGTCTTATTCAGGCACTTGACCTGTTGCGCAGCATTATGCGTGAGCGACTCGCTTATCAAGCGAACCTGATCAATGAAACTGTACAGGAGTCTCTATGACTAAACGCTTCCCTTCCTGGACATTGGGATTGGCTGGCATTCTTTTGCTGATCCTCGTCCCTGTCTTATACTACCTCCCCCGTGCTCAGGCAAAGAACGACCCCGCTTCTCACATTCCTGAAAAACCAGTACATGTAGACCATTCAGACATCGTCAAAGGCGAATTCAAAACCGGTCAAGATGTAACTCGTGCCTGCCTCGAATGCCACGAAGATGCTGCCACCCAAGTCATGGGAACCTCACACTGGACATGGGAATCAAAAGCTTACGATCTTCCATGGCGCGACGAACCCGTTACCATTGGTAAGATCAACCAGATCAACAACTTTTGTATCGGCACACAAGGCAACGAAAATAAATGCATGTCTTGCCATGCCGGGTATGGCTGGGAAGAAGGACGCGAAACCCAACAAGCCAACCCTGAAAATGTAGATTGTCTTGCCTGCCATGCCGACCCCGGGGCATATGGCAAAGGCACATTTGGCAACCCTGCCGATGGTATTGACCTGCTTGCCGCGGCACGCTCCGTGCGCACCCCTACTCGTGAGAACTGCGGTAAATGTCACTTCGACGGCGGCGGTGGAAACGGCGTAAAACACGGCGACCTTGATGAAAGCCTGTATTTCCCGTCTGAAAACAACGACGTCCACATGGGCGGCGAAAATAACATGCAATGCGTTGACTGTCACTGGACCGAAGACCACCAAATCCTTGGGCGCATGGTTGCAGATAATTACACCATTGACGCGAAAGAACAAGTTTCTTGTGAACAGTGCCATGTGAATCAAAAGCATGAAGATGAACGCATCAACACCCACCTTTCTTCCGTTGCATGCCAAACCTGTCATATTCCTGCCCTTGCGCTTGAAGATCCCACAAAGGTCTACTGGGACTGGTCACAAGCCGGTCAAGATGGACGCGAAGATGACCACTTCACCTATCTAAAGATTAAAGGTGAATTCGTCTACGACAAAAACTTCGCCCCTACCTATCTTTGGTTCAACGGCAATAATGAATATCGCTACATCCTTGGCGACCCGCTTGGCAAAGATGGCATTACATACATCAACAAGCCCGCTGGCAATATCGACGACTCCACCGCCAAGATATTTCCCTTCAAACTGCATATCGCCAAACAGCCCTACGATGTAAAGAATAATTATTTACTACAACCCATTACATCTGGAAAAGATGGCTTCTGGACCACCTTCGATTGGGATAGCGCCTTCAAACTCGCAGCGCCCATCACAGGTCTTGATTACAGTGGTGAATACGGGTTTACAGAAACCTACATGTACTGGCCCACAACCCATATGGTGCAACCTGCTGAAAATGCACTGCAATGCGACTCCTGCCATGGCGAAAATGGACGCATGGACTGGGATGCTTTAGGCTACCCCGGTGACCCAATTGAATGGGGCGGGAGATAAACCATGAAAAAATATACTCTCATCACGCTTGCAGGGTTGGTTGTTCTTGCACTCGCCTTTGGAATCAATGCGGCTCTTGCTGCCCCCAAAGCGGACCAGCCTCAACAAGCCTCTGTTATTCATCCAGACTTTGCTCTGCTCGATGCAAATGGCGTAAACGTTCTCGAAAGCAATGGTTCTATTTCAACCATGCAAACCTGCGGACAATGCCACGACACAGAGTTCATTGCATCGCACGCATTTCATTCAGACCTTGGGTTAAGTGATTACACCAATCGAGTTGAGAACCTAAATTCAAGCAATGGTCTCTTCGGTGAATGGGACCCCATGACCTATCGCTTCCTCTCCCCTGCCGGAGACGAACGCCTTGACCTGAGCACTTCCGAATGGCTGATGCTCAACGGTTCACGTGTTGTTGGCGGCGGACCCGCCGAAACTTCTCGCGATGGCAAAGACCTCACCGATCTCAGCCCTACCAAGAGCAACCCCGAAACCGCCATCTTAAATGCAGATGGTAGCGTCTCCGCCTGGAATTGGGAACAATCTGGCACAATGGAAATGAACTGCTTCCTTTGCCATCTTGAGAACCCCAATAATGATGCCCGTATCGAAACCATCAAGGCTGGAGATTTTGGGAACGCCAATACCGCCACATTGCTTGGGTTGAATATCGTCAGCAAAGTGGATGGCGTCTGGTCTTATAACGCCGAGGCATTCAATGCGGAAGGTGAATTACAAGACAATAAATTAGGCATTCAAGATCCAACCAATGCTAACTGCGCTGCCTGCCATGGTGAAGTCCATGCATCGGAAGATCCACTCACCTTTACAGCCTGCGATTTGAACTACCCACAAACTGCCACCACTGGGCAGGTCGTTTCCGCACAACGCATCAACGCCTCTGGCGTAAACCTTAGCAACAAAAAAGAACTTGATCGCTCATGGGATATTCATGCCGAACGCCAGTTGCAATGTACAGACTGTCACTACGCCTTGAATAATCCTTCACATGCCAGCGAACTTCAAAGCAACAACCCCGAACACCTTGTGTATGATCCGCGCATGTTGGAGATTGGCGAATACCTCGAACGCCCAGACCACAATTTTGCCCGTGGACAAAGTGCCCAATTCAACCTGGCACCAGAATACAAAGGCACCATGCGCCGCTGTGAAAACTGCCACGATGCCAGCAAGGGTCATTCTGATTGGCTACCTTACATCGAAACCCACATGGATGCAGTTGCATGCGAAACCTGCCACATTCCACAAATGTATGCTCCTGCCATTCAAACCTTCGATTGGACCGTGGTCAATACAAACGGGAACGCAGTTGAAACCTGTCGTGGTATTGAAGGCGCGCCAAATGACGTGACCTCACTCGTAACCGGCTACGAACCTGTTTTACTAAACCGCACAAATATCGACGGTCAACAATTACTTGCACCCTACAACCTCATCACATCTTTCTATTGGGTGTATGAAGATGCCAACGGCAATACCCGTCCGGTTCGCCAAATTGACCTTGAAGCTGCTTATCTGGAGAATGGCAAATATACAGCAGATATTGTGAGCGCCTTCGATGAAAATGGTGACGGTCAGCTGACTAACGAGGAACTTACGATTAATTCTCCTGCAAAGGAAGAAGTTGTCAAAGCCAAACTTGCCGCCCTCGGGCTGAACAATGTCCGTATGGAAGGCATGGTCCAACCGTATAGCATCAATCATAATGTGACCAAAGGCGAGTATGCCGTAAATGACTGCAAGTCCTGCCATGATGCTGACTCTCGTATCTCACAATCCATCAAACTTGCAGACTCCGCCCCTGTTATGCCTGTGTTCGACGCAGATAACAATGTGAACAGCACTGGTGAGATCGTTAAAGGTGCCGATGGTGCCTTGTACTACCAGCCTGTGCCTGCCAACGACAAGATGTATGTCTTTGGGTCCAGCCGCATAAATTGGATCGACTGGTTTGGCGCATTGGCATTTGCTGGCTCGCTTTTAGGTGTGCTCGGGCATGGAACGCTGAGATACTTCGCAGGGCGAAAACAGCCCAAGGGTCACGATCGAACCGAACGTGTGTATATGTATGATGCATATCGCCGCTTCTGGCATTGGCTCCAGACCTTTGCGATCATCATCCTTCTTTTCACCGGTTTGATCATTCACCGCCCTGATATCTTTGGCGCCTTCTCCTTCCGAGGCATGGTGACCATTCACAACATTCTTGCGGTGATTTTGGTGATCAACGCCCTGCTCTCGGTTTTCTACCATATTGCCACAGACCGCATGCAGGAATATATTCCGCGCCCGTATGGCTTCTTTGATGATGCAATGGTTCAAGCGAAGTACTACATCAACGGTATTTTCAAAGGCGAACCTCATCCTTTCGAAAAGACGCCAACTCGTAGAATGAACCCCATTCAACACGCAACGTACTTTGCCATCCTCAATATCTTGCTACCTTTACAAATGCTAACAGGTGCTTTGATGTGGGGTGTGCAAAAGTTCCCAACGTTTGCAAATGCGCTTGGTGGTTTACCTTTCCTTGCTCCATTCCATTCCCTAGTGGCATGGTTATTCGCCACCTTTATCCTCGTGCATGTGTATATGACTACAACTGGGGCTACTCCGCTCGAAGCGACGCGTGCCATGATCACAGGTTATGAAGAAGTTGAAGTACACGAACAACACGAAGAGCCAAAGAAAGAGAAGAAAGGTAAAAAGTAGATACTAATTCGTTATGTGTAATGTTGAACATTACACATAACGAAACAAGTTCTAGCTTTATCCAAAGGAGTTTTCCATGACAACTCAAACTAAAAAATCTGTTTTCAACCGACCAGAAAAGCCTTATGTTCATCCATATTTTGGCGGGGCGGTCTTAGGGGTAATCCTCTTCCTCGCATTTCTCTTCACAGGAAATGGGCTCGGCTCTTCGGGTGCCACCTCTCGCATCGATGCTGCCATCGTAGATGCTATTTCCCCATCTCATGTAGACAATACCCCCTATCTCTTGAAGATGGCTGGCGGTGATAAGAATCCATTCGACGAATGGGTCGTGCCAGTCTTCTTCGGAGCATTGATTGGTGGCTTTTCTTCTGGCTTCTTCAATGGGCGTCTGAAATTCATGACCACGAAGGGTCCGAACATTTCAGATAAAACCCGCTGGCTGATGGCATTCCTTGGAGGCGTGATCTTCCTGTATGGTGCACGCATGGCACGCGGATGTACCTCCGGGCAGGCGTTATCTGGCGGGGCAACTCTCTCAGCTGGTTCGTGGGTCGTAATGTTCGCCATCTTTGGCGGCGCATATGGGCTTGCTTACTTCGTCCGCAAACTGTGGAACTAAGGAGATCAAAATGAACTTCCCTCTCTCCGTCCTTATCGTACCGAGTGCAGAACACCCCTGGACCTATCTTGTCTTTTTGGTCATTGGTATTGCCTTTGGATACACACTTGAAATGTCTGGCTTTGGTGACTCAAGAAAACTTGCGGCTCAGTTCTACTTCACTGAATTGACCGTTATCAAGGTCATGTTCACTGCTATCGTCACCGCCATGGTATTGCTTTTCGGTGCCGTTGGGCTTGGCTTTCTAGATTTCAACCAAGTTTGGGTCAACCCCACCTATCTGTCGTCTGGCATTCTTGGCGGCTTGATCATGGGCGTTGGCTTCATTATTGGCGGCTTCTGCCCCACCACCTCACTTGCTTCAGCATCCACCGGCAAGATCGACGGCATGTTCTTTATGTTGGGTGGTTTTGTGGGTGCCTTTATTTTCGGCGAAACTGAAAAATACTTTGATAACTGGTACAACTATTCCGGGTATTATGGTCGCCTTACACTAGACCAGGTCTTCCATCTGCCTGTAGGTGTAGTGGTCTTACTCGTGATCTTGATGGCACTCTTCATGTTCTGGGGTTCTGAACAACTCGAACGCATAATCGGCAAAAAAGATCTAAGCAAAGAACCAAAGATTCGCCTTGCTGGCGCAGGTGCTTTACTTGTGGCAGCCATTGCAGTAGTAGCCATCGGTTCACCATCTTTGGCAGAACGCTACAACAAACTGAGCTTTACACGTACAGAAACTGTTGAGCAATTGAACGCAGACCCCATCGTCAACACGTACGTATACACTGCTGATCAAATGCTTGAAAAACGATTGGTATTTATTACACCAGCCGAAGCCTATAAGGCAAAATACAATCAAGCCATGAACCCCATCTATTTGGATGTACGCCCCGAAGCTGATTACAACCTGTATCATATCGAAGATGCAGTCAATGTGCCGCTTGAAAGAATCACCGAAATTATTCCAACTTTACTTTCTGAGCCTCCTACAAACTCGGTCTTCATTGTTATGAGCAATGATGAAGCTGCCGCCATTCAGGCATGGAAATTGCTTTCCGCCTCCAGTGTATCAAACGTCTATATTCTTGAAGGCGGCGTGAATAACTGGATCGCTTTCTTCGGCAAGGATGACAAGACCTTTTCGGCTCAACCCAACCCGAATGCTGGTGACGACGAATTGGGCTTTACCTTCCCCTCAGCCTTGGGCAGTCGTTACGAGTCCTGCTCACCCAACCCTGTTGAGTATGAAAGTTTGGAATTCGAAGCCAAAATCAAATTGCAGTTGAAACGCGATAAATCTGGCGGAGGTTGTGGCTAAGATCATCACAAGCAAGTAGACTTATAAAACACCCCTGAAGCATTTAGTTCAGGGGTGTTTTATAAATTTGAATATTCTAAGAACAGTAGCTACCATGCCCATTATAATTATGGAGCAGCAATTGAAAGGCTCATATGAATATCTCACGCCTTCTTGAAAAATCCATGAAAGACCACGATCACCTTTGCCCGCGGCAAATTTTAGGCGTGCGTATTGGGCTAGCAGGTATGAAAGCGCTCGGGTTTTCTGAACCGCCAAAACATAAAGAATTATTGGTCATTTCTGAAATAGACGGTTGTTTTGTTGATGGTGTGATTGCAGCGACAGATTGTACTGTAGGTCATCGCACATTGCGGGTGGTAGATTATGGCAAGGTTGCCGTCACGTTTGTGAATATAAAATCTGGTCGCGCTATACGTATCGCACCAGCACTGGATATTCGAGAACAAGCTGCTTTATTCGTCCCAAGTGAACCGCGCCATTACTTTGCTCAAATGCAAGCGTATCAAACCATGCCTGATGAAATTATGTTCATTCTCACAGACGTAGAATTATCTACCCCTATCCAAGAAATCGTCTCACGCCCCGGAGTACGCGTTAACTGCGATGTATGCGGTGAAGAAATCATGAACGAGCGTGAAATCCGTAACAACGGGAAAATATTCTGCCTGAGTTGTTATTCTGATGAAGGTTATTATCATTCTGCTATTCGACAAAATTTTCGTAAAAATATTGGGTAAAAGTTTAGTAACAAAAAGACTCTCAATTGAGAGTCTTTTTGTTATCAGCTTAGTGCATTGCTGCTTTTTCTTGCGAAGATAAGATCGGCTCTACCATGGGTTTAAGCTCCCATTGGACAAGTCCCTTTCGTAGCACGAGCATCAGAATTCCGCCAAGAGTGAGGCAAGCTGCGTTGATCATAATGATCGTTTGTGTACCAAAAGTTTCAGCGGCATACCCAATGAATAGAGACGATAAAGGCTGAAGCCCGAAGGACACCATGGTAAACAGGCTAATGATCCTTGCGCGCATATCACCAGGAGCCATCAATTGCATCACGCCCAAGCCAGTAGTTAGCACCAAAGGCGCACCCAAACTAACAAGGAAAATAGAAAGCATGGAAAAAGGCAAATAGGTTGAGCGGGAGAGCAGGAGATAAAAAGTACCCATCCATATAGCGGCACCACCTACAATGCGCCCAATGCGTTTGGCTTGCTGAGAAAGCGGCAAGAGAAATAAGGTAGAGATCAATGCGCCAGCGCCGGATGCACCCATTAGAAGACCATACGTTTGCGAGTCGCCTTTGAGCACGTCATCGGCTACGGCGGGGAGAATATTCATGATGGAGAGACCGAAAAAGGTCACGAGAGAGGCGAAGATCAGTAGGTCTACCATGCGCGGCTGTGCGCGGACGTAATCCAACACTTCACGGAATTGTCCACGTCCGTTTTCGCGTTTGTGAATTTCCTGCTGGTGAGACTTGACCATGAAAATACTAAACAAGACCACAAGGAAACTTGCACCATTAATCCAAAAGGCAGCAGCGGAGCCAACGGCTTTGAGCAAAAAGCCAGCCGCGGCTGGACCCAACATACGTGCGAGTTGCAAGCCCATAATGTTCAGCGTCACCGCCTGGCGAACTTGCTTCATGCCAGAAAGGTCGCCGATAAACGCTTGTTGAGCGGGGAAATCCAACGCAGCGATGGTACCAAGGATAAATGACAACACATAAATATGCCAAATTTGGACAAGTTTAGTCTGCACAAGAAATGCCAAAATAAAGGCAAGTACCATGGCTGTGGCTTGAGTTGCCAACAGAATGGCGCGACGATTGAAGCGATCTGCAAAACCACCTGCCCATGGGGCAAGTAAAAAGAGCGGCAAACTGTTGAGCATCACCACGATGCCAAGCGCGCTTTCAGATTGGGTCAATTCCCAAACTACCCAACTCTGCGCCGTGGACTGCATCCACGTGCCTAGTAGAGAGATCGCCTGCCCACCGAGGTACGTTCGAAGGTTGGCATTCTTTAGCGGCTCAAAACTACGGGTATAGGTTTGAAGAATAGAGGGACGTTCGATAGGTTTTTCCAACGAGGGCTCCATGGATTTAAGAGATTTTTGACAAAAATTCGGATGAAACCCCAGCCAGAATTCTTACCACTCCTTAATAAAACACAGTACAATTCAAAAAGTCTTCCCCTTATATTTTTATTTTCCTTCTTCTCAAGGCTGCAAATGAGGGGATTCTATCGAATTCTCAAACGGTGTTCTGTGCTGATAAGGAGACATAATGAACGATTTGGAAAATATTATCCTGGAAGAGATTTCAACGCTTGATGATATGCGGTTGATCGATGTGATTGGGTTTATTCGCTATCTCAAAGCAGAAAAGCCTATTCAACAGGAATGGATCGCGGGGTGGTATGAGACTGCAATTAAGTCTATACACGAGCAAGAAGAAGAACTAGGGCTCAAACCGGCGGACCTTGAAAAACAGTTAAGAAAAGAGCAAAGTCAATAGCCCTAATGGGTGAATAAAGAATATCTTGCTCGTGCTACAATCAATATCAGATAGGCATCCACCGCATGACCACTCTTCGCACCCCTGCAAGAATTATTCCGCGCGCTTTTCCTGGTATTAAACCGGAAGAAGTTCAAGAAATCATCATCAATAGCCAGATCAAAAGTTACCCGGCTGGTACGGTTCTTTGTCAGGAAGATGCGATCGAACATACTTTTTATATGATCCTCGAAGGGGAATTCGAGGTTACCAAAACTATCAACAATAAAGAAAAAAGACTTCTAAAAACGCTCGTGGCTGGAGATTTCTTTGGCGAAATGGCGTTGATCCACAATGCGCCGCGTGCCGCCACGGTGAAATCTCTAACTTCAACTGTGGTGTTGGAGCTGGATAAACAAGGTTTCGATCGGGTCTTAAAGCATAGTCCCAGCGTAGCTACGGCAATGGTCGCAGAAATCAGCAATCGGTTAAGAGCGAACGATCAGCTCGCGATTGAGGATTTGCGTCTGCGTGCCCGAGAGATTGCGGATGCGTATCAAAAGCTTGCCGAACAAGATATGGCGCGTAACGAATTTCTCACCAGCATCGCGCATGAATTACGAACTCCACTCATGGTTGCAAGTGGTTATTTACATACACTGAAAAAGGGGGTGCTGAGCGGCGAACAATTGCAATCTACAATTGAGATCGTAAGCCGCAATGTGGACCAGATCGTCAACCGTACGAATGATTTGCTTTTCTTGCAGGAACAAGAACTCGTTTTACGTGATTTTCAAGCGGTGAACTTGTATCATGTAGTTGAGCAGGTGGTGGAAAAGTATCAAGCCAAAGCCAAGGCACGTAGTGTCAACGTCAAAATACGTGGAAGTGCCAACATTCCGCTTGTTCAAGGGGATGAACCCTTATTGGAGCGAGCCATAACAGGGCTGGTGGATAATGCAATCAAGTTTAGCCCTTATGACAGCACAATAGAAATTCGTTTCGCAGACCTTGGAAATTATGTCAGTGTAAGTGTGGTGGACTATGGGATTGGCATTGACCCACAGATCCGCCCACGCATTTTTGATCGCTTCTTCCATCTTGAAAAAAGCGGCGATGAAATTTACGATGGTTTAGGTATTGGACTTTCGATCACCCGCCAGGTCATCCAACAACATCGCGGCATGTTAGACGTGGACAGTCAACCCGGCAAGGGCAGCACGTTCACAATCTCCCTTCTGAAATGGAAATAAATTCCATGCGCCAGGCTCATCATCTCCTCATCGTCACAGTTCTGGTTCTACTTACTGCGTGCAGCGGTAATCAACCACCTTCGAATATTTCGTTACCAACTGTCCTGCCGCCCGCCGGGCAAACGACATCAGACACCGTCAGTGCGCTTTGCGATAACTCCCTATTCCCTGTAAAACAAAACGCCTCGTGGGCGTATTACAGCAGCGGCGGACCCAACGGTGATTTTGCCTATACGGACACGATCACCAGCCTCACCCAAGATGGTTTTGTGCTCACCTCTCAATTTCCAGCTCTTTCCCTTACTCAGAATTGGATTTGTGCACCAGAAGGGTACATAGCCCAACAGCTTGGCGGCGGCACCACTGCCAGCGTTTCAATGCAAAATATGATTACAGACTTTAAAACTCTTCAAGTATCTGGAGTTAGCCTGCCGCGTACAATCGCCACTGGCATGCAATGGCAATACAATCTGTCCATGTTAGGTGCTGTTGCCATGCCCGGTGAGCAAACCCAATCGCCCGGCACATTTGCCCTTACTCTGCAAGAACTCGGCACCGAAAATATAACCGTCCCCGCAGGAACCTTCGATGCTACAAAAATCCAAGCCACATTTACAGCCAATATCGATGTTGATTTTGAAGGCAGCCCCATTCGCTACACCGTCAACGGCACAAGCCTCTTATGGTATGTGCCCGGCGTCGGCTTCGCCAAATCCATCGAGAATATAGACTTCAGTGGTTCATCATTCACATCTACAACAGATCTGCAAAGTTACAGCATTCCATAAAACAAACGCCGCCTTGAAAGGCGGCGTTTTCATTCACCAAAAACCACAAAAAGTTTATCATCCTCATAAAACGATCTTGCCGAAAAAGGCGGATCTCCCTTTTTCATTTTGTGGATTCGCCCAAGCAGGATCGGTAAATCTTCCACTACAGGAAGGTAACCCAACGCCTCTTTCTGGACCCATTCCGGGGTTCCTTCCTTCGAGCCTTTAATTTCACCTTGAACATTCTCCCCCACAAAAACAAACAGCAAAATACCGATCTCTCCAGCATCTACAATGACCGTTCCGGCCAGCCACAGGTTCGCTGAGATTCCAGCTTCTTCCATCAGCTCACGCTTGGCAGAAGAAAGTACATCTTCGCCACGGTCTACATGCCCGCCCAAACCGTTATATTTGCCAGCCCAAAGGCGTTTTGTTGGCGCACCTTTGAGCAATAAATACTCACCCCCGCGCCGGACGAAAATCGCCGTGCGGGGAATGAGCATATATCTATCTTTTGTTACGCCTTGTTCAGAGGCAGGCATCTTTAGTCTGAAAGATCGCTGACGTCTTCCGCTGCCACCGCATCCTTGACATAATCCGCGAGGACAGGTGCAACCTTTACAGGGGTAATAAACTTATCAGTCTGTTGCTTGGTATCTTTCAAACCAAGCAAGTTGAACAACTTGTCAAATTGAGCTTCCCAAGCCTTGCCCAATTTCTCGAGAGATTCGGCAGGAAGAGCGTAAGACTTTGCCTTGAACGGTCCAATTGCATTCTTACGAACCTTATAATAGAACTGTTCATCGGTCATACCGGGCTTGCGGTCTGCAGCAGAATTGACATCCAACCAAGCATAGATTTCCTTCTTGAAATCAGCAGGAATATTATCGAAGAACATGGTAGCAAAGTTCGTGGCAAGGTGGACTTCAATCGCTTCGTTCTGTACAAATTTGTTGAAGTTCTCTTCTGGCACGGTTGAAGCGCCATGTTGAACTGTACCGCCCATACCATAGTCCTTGCGGGCAACGCGGCTGAGATCGCGCAATACATCAAATGCAATGCTAACTTCAGCAATCGAGCCATCGGGCAACACCGTACCGCCATGCGAGGTACCGGTCAACACGCTGATCTTGCTCAAACCGGGCTTACCAGGAGCCAACTTCTGCAAATTGGCATTGTAGGCATCCATATAAGCGCGGAGTTCGGGCTCGGTAGAGTTTTCTGTTCCTACTTCGCCAATTTCACCACCAATCGAGATGGTCACGCCCTTGGGTTCGTTCTCGCGAATGAAAGCAGAAAGCTCCGCAGAGAGTTTGCTATTCAGGGTCTGTTGCTCTTGCACAGTAGGCAGGCTGATATCCACAAGAGTGGAAGTATCCACATCGATATTGAAAAAGCCAGCCGCCATCGCTTCAATAGAAAGATCGCGCACAGCCTTCAGTTCAGCAGCTGCATCCGCCTTGTACTTCTTGGCAGAAACTTGGAAATGGTCACCCTGAATAAACACAGGACCGGTGTAGCCTTCTGCTACTGCCGCACCAAGGATATTAGTGGCATATTCAGACGGGCGCTGGTCGGTATAGTTCATTTCAGAACGAGCCAATTCAAAGATGAAAGCGCCAGCATTGATCTTATTCGCCGCGCGGAACATGGCACGAGCGGCATGATGAGACAAAGCGCGCAAGTTGAAGGCAGGTGTAGACCAGGTCATCGGGGCATCGCCACGTCCACGAGCCATATAAAGCTCATGAATAGAGGCGGCGTAGACACCCAGTTCGAGCGCCGCAGCACGCACCAGAAAACGAGCCAAACCCGCAGATGAGTCTGAAGCGAGCGCGGAGCGTTCCACCAACTTGGTAACATTCTTTCTGAATTTCGCCGCATCCAAAACCCGGACCGTCGTTCCGTCAAAAGAAATGCTATTCTCGACAAGGTCGAGTAATTGTTTTACATGGTCAGACATACTAATTCTCCTAAATAAAAATTGATAACTTGATTATAACTGGAATTAAACGATATAATTGAACACAGTGACGCGCCTGAATAAAACCGGATAAATGTCATTTTAGCTGTACCACCCCGGCAAATTTTTCAGTGTGAAACAAAACTTGACCGAGTACGTATATTTTGGCAGGAGGCTCACATGAGCGATTTTTTTGAAAAAGTTAGCAGTCAGGTCGATCCGTTTAAGAAGTTGGTGTCTTTCATCCCCGGTTTTAGTGGTTATGTAGAAAGACAAAATCGCCGCGACGCGGATAAGCTCCTTCGCGAAACCGTGGCGCGCCGTTTTGAAGAGCAATGGTCGCGCGCTTCAAGCCTGCAAGTGGACATGGTCAACAATGGAATGCTTTCTTATGTTGACGACATGGAAAAAGCGTCTTTAGCATTACGCACCTTCATTGATAAAATTAGCACTGCTGCACGCGGCTACTCTGGCATGTTCGACGCCGTAAAAATCAATGAAAAAGAACTCGAAGCCATTTATCAATTCGACGCTGCTTTCTTTGACCTTGCCGACCAGGTAAAAAGTGGGCTTGATAATGTAGAAGCCAGCATGGGCGACGAAGCTGCTTTGCCAGCCGCCATTCGTAACATCACCACCCTCTCACGCCTCGCAGTGGAAACCTTTGAACGCCGCTCCGAAGTAGTGACAGGTAGTCGTTAATTTTATGTAAGGGCTGGGGGCTCCCCAGCCCTTACGGATATTAATATGTGGCACAACTATATAAACGCAACATCCATTGACGAAGTCATCCGTATCCTTGCTGAGAAGCGTGAAAGTGCCCGCATTGTGGCAGGTGGTACAGATCTTGTCCTTGAACTTGAGCGTGGCGTCCGTAAAGGCGTCAATACGCTTATTGATGTAACCCGCATCCCCCAACTAGATCAGATCACAATCGACGAAGATGATGTCATTCATCTCGGCGCATTGGTCACACATAATGACTGCGCCGCCTCCAAACTCATCCGCACCCGGGCATATCCGCTCGCGCGTGCTTCATGGGAAGTTGGGGCACCGCAAATTCGTAATCGCGGTACTGTGGCAGGCAACCTCATCACCGGCTCCCCCGCCAACGACACCATCACCCCACTCATGGCACTCGATGCCAAAGTTACATTGGTCTCAACCCGAAAAACTCGCATTGTCCCGCTAAAGAAGTTTTATCTTGGCGTTCGCAAAACCGTGATGGAACCCGATGAAATGTTGGTGGATATTTCCTTCCCGGCATTGACTAAAACCCAGCGCGGGACCTTTATCAAATTAGCATTACGCCGCGCCCAGGCAATCTCCCTCGTCAACGCCGCAATCATTCTGGACCTCAAAGCGGATACCGTTAAATCAGCCTCTATCACACTGGGAGCCGTGACTCCCATCATCACTCATGCGCCAAAAGCCGAAAAATTCCTCATCGGCAAAAAACTCAACGATAAAAATATCACCGCCGCCGCAGAACTGGCTATGAAATCAGCCAAACCCATTGACGATGTGCGCGGTTCTGCTAATTACCGTCGCGAAATGGCACGTGTCATCACCCAACGCGGGCTGACATCCATTCGTGATGGCAAAGAACAAACCGGTATGCCCAAAAAGCCTATTCTGTTGGTAAGTGAAAAAACAACATCTCAAGGCGCGCAAATTGCAGGTTCTTTCCCCGAGAATAAAATAGAAACTTCCATCAATGGCAAAAAATATAGCTTTACAAGTGGGCACGACAAAACTTTATTGCGTCTACTGCGTGAAGAAGGAATGTTGATCGGAACTAAAGAAGGTTGCGCTGAAGGTGAATGTGGTGCCTGTACGGTCTATCTTGATGGGCAAGCCGTCATGTCATGCCTTGTCCCTGCCCCACGCGCTCACGGCGCAGAGATCATTACCATCGAAGGCTTGGCAAACGGTGACAAATTAAACCCCGTTCAAGAGAAGTTTATCGAACACAATGCCGTTCAATGTGGGTATTGCATCCCTGGCTTCATTATGTCTGGCGCAAAGCTACTAGAAGAGAAACCGAACCCAACCCGAAACGAAATTGAACAAGCTATCACCGGCAATTTATGCCGCTGCACTGGTTATTACAAAATAGTAAAAGCCATTGAAGAAGCAAGCAATTCATAGTCTTAAGAGGTACGAATGAGTAAATACGGTGGTTCTTCGCGAAAAGTAGTAAAAGAGAGAAACAAACAGCCACACTACCTTTGGCGTGGTATTGGTTGTCTTATGATGATCATTTTGCCGGTTATTTCAATGGCAGCTGGGTATGAAATCGTTAATCTTGCTCTTGCAACCGGCTATCCAATTCCTTATCAATTGCTTGGTACGCCAAGATTTCCAGATCTTTTTTACAAGTCTAGTGGCATTATGACAATTCTAAGCCCCATCATTGCCATTCGGAATTTTTATGCCTATGCAGTAGCCGCCATTTTTATTATGGTGTTGCTTAGCGGTATCATGTCGCTTGTGTATGCCATAGTGTACCGCATGGTCGGTCCGTCTCGGTATAGCCCATTGGACGCTCCTCCAGCCAATATCAAAGTTAAAACCTATAAAAGATAAACATGCCTAAAAAAATTGTAGGAACTTCTACTAAACGTGTGGATGCCCTTGGTAAGGTAATTGGCGAAACCGAATACTCCGGTGACCGCCACTTACCAGGCATGCTCTACATGAAAACACTCATGGCAGAGCGCCCTCACGCCCTTGTGAGGGAAATTCGCGTTGATAAAGCTCTTGCTGCATCAGGTGTCGTGGCTGTATACACGGCAAAGGATGTGCCAATCAACGAGTATGGTCTACAAATTCCAGATCAACCCGTTCTTTGCGGACCAGGTGCCAGCAAACCTTACACAGATATTGTCCGTTTTGTTGGCGATCAAGTTGCAGTTGTTGTGGCAGAAACAGAAGCCCAAGCCGCTGCTGGGATGAAACTCATCGAAGTGGACTATGAAGACCGTCCGCCTCTTACGGACCCGGTCCTTGCCATGCAACCCGAGGCACCCCTCCTCCACCCAGACCGGGGCGATACCAACGTTTGTGTCCATTACCGAATCCGCAAAGGCAATGTGGACGATGCTTTTGCCAAAGCAGATGTGATTGTTGAAGGCGAGTATCAAACTCCGGTGCAGGAACATGCCTATCTCCAGCCTGAAGCGGGGTTGGCGTATATAGACGAAGAAGGGCATATAGTCGTTGAATGTGCTGGGCAATGGACCAATGCTGATCGTAAGTCCATTGCACACGCATTGGATGTTCCCGAAGAAAAAGTCCGCGTAATCTACCCCGCCATTGGAGGCGCTTTTGGTGGTCGCGAAGACCTTTCCGTACAAATCGTGCTTGCATTAGCTGCAATGAAACTCAACCGCCCGGTGAAAATTATCTGGTCGCGTCGCGAGTCGATGATTGGGCATGGAAAACGCCATGCTGTTTTGCTGCGAGCCAAATGGGGCGCCACCAAAGATGGCAAACTAGTTGCAGTGCAGAATGAAATTATTGGCGATGGTGGCGCATATATGTACACCACCAATAAGGTTCTTGGAAATGCCACAATCACCTGTACCGGACCTTATTCTGTCGATAATGTAAAAACAGATGTGTACGGTGTGTATACAAACAATGTCCCTGGCGCAGCCTTCCGCGGATTTGG
This sequence comes from Anaerolineales bacterium, assembly GCA_046328915.1. Lineage (GTDB taxonomy): Bacteria > Chloroflexota > Anaerolineae > Anaerolineales > Villigracilaceae > Villigracilis. The sequence goes on from JAXLVR010000009.1 coordinate 62,519, forward strand.
TGCGCCACAAGCTTTGTTCATGGCAGAGAGCCAAATGAACAAACTTGCCGAAAAGCTCGGCATGGACCCGGTTGAATTTCGTTTGAAGAATGCGCTGCGCGATGGTGACACATTGGATGTTGGCACACCTGTCCCAACGCCTGTCAGCATTGTGGAATGCATTGAAGCTGCACGCGATACATATCAGTGGAAAACGCAGGGAAAAAGCAAAGCAAAGAAACAAGGGGCGATTATTAACGGACGAGGCTTTGCAACAGGATTTAAGAATGTTGGCTTTTCCTTTGGTTACAAAGAAAACTGTTGGGCAAAAGTAGAAATTCACGGAAACGGAAGTATTGAACGTGTTGTGCTGCATCATGCAGGCGCCGAAGTGGGACAAGGTTTTCATACTGTTATGACCCAGATGGCAGCTCATGTTATTGGTGTTTCGACAAAACTTGTTGAATTCCGGACCTCCGACTCGGCGACTCAAGGTAACCCAGGTTCGGCTTCAGCATCACGCCTTACTTTTATGGCAGGGAATTCCGTCAAAGGAGCAGCCGAAGCCGCATTAGCAAAATGGGAAGCCGAAGAACGCCCAGCCATTGCAGAATTCTCTTACTTTGCTCCGCCCACCACCCCTATGGATAAAGAGACCGGCTACTCCATGCCGAATTTCCAGTACGCATATGTAGCTCAAGCGGTAGAAGTTGAAGTGGATACTGAAACAGGTCATGTGCGGGTTAAACGTATTATTTCTGCCGATGATGTCGGCACGGCTATCAACCCAGATCTGGTTGTGGCACAAATTGAAGGCGCGGTCGTACAAGCTCATGGATATGCTATGATGGAAGAATTTAAGACCAAAGACGGGCGTGTAATGACCGACCAATTCAGTACCTATTTACTGCCTACAATTTGGGATATCCCTGAAAAAGTAGAATCGGTTCTTGTTGAAATTCCCGACCCGAACGGACCTTGGGGAGCGCGAGGTGTAGGTGAACTACCCTACTTGCCAGTCGCTGCTGCCGTAGCTGCAGCCATCCATGATGCAACTGGGGTCTGGATAAACGAATTCCCGTTTACCCCAGAACGTGTATTACGGGCTCTAGGCAAAATAAAATAAACCTTGCAGGTCGCGCTAATAACGCGACCTACATCTTTATGAGCACAATTTTCCAAGCGTTAGCCGAACTCGAAAAAAATAACCAGCCCTTTGCTCTTTGTACCGTTACCAAGAGCGAAGGGTCTACGCCACGCCATGTGGGCAGCAAAATGCTTGTGTACCCCGACGGGAAGTTTATTGGCACCGTTGGCGGCGGAGATTTGGAGCATCGCGTGCTCGATGAAGCTTGGATGGCACTAAGTGATGGAGAGCCACGTTACTTGCATTACAACATGGCAGACCCTTCCCGCGGTGACCCAGGGGTGTGTGGCGGGCAAGTGGAGGTATTTGTGGAACCTATTCTTCCGGCTCCGACTCTGGTCGTCATTGGTGCAGGGCATGTTGGTAAAGCGGTTGTCCATCTTGCAAAATGGCTAGGATTCCATGTGGCGGTTAGTGATGACCGAGCAGAGTTTTGCAATGCTGAAGCCACCCCAGATGCCGACGCCTATTACCCAGTTGAAATGGGGAAATTGGTAGAGTCGCTCAAAATCACGAATCGAACCTATTTGGTGGTAACCAGCCGAGGATCCAGTGTGGATGCGTTGGGTCTTCCATCCTTACTGGAAAGTAACGCTGCATATATTGGCGTGATCGGATCCAAACGCAGGTGGGCAACCACTGTCAAAGCCTTAAAAGAAAAAGGGGTGAAAGACGAGTTGATTGCGAAGGTTCACTCGCCCATGGGGTTGGAGCTACAAGCAGAAACGCCAGAGGAAATTGCCGTCAGCATTATGGCTGAGGTTTTGATGGTGCGAGACAAGGGAACCGGCAGGCAAATGAAGGAAAAATAAGTGCAACGAATCACTTATTTTTCCGTAGAGATATAGGAAAAACGGTTCTTGACCGAAAAAACAGATAGACTATAATCGAATTGTTATTTACTCAAAGGAGAGAAACCATGGCTAGAATTTTTGATGTCATTGAATATGCAAATGAAATGAGCGACGAGATCGTCCACCGCTTCCCCGAAGAGGGCATCGGTGACTTCCGGATCGGGTCGCAGGTGATCGTGCGCGAAAGCCAGACGGCTGTGTTCTTCCGCGATGGCAACGCTCTGGACGTGTTCAAGGCTGGTCGCCACACTATTGCGACTGCCAACATCCCAATGCTGATCGACTTCATTGGCAAAGCATTCAATGATCGAACCCCCTTCCCCGCAGAAGTTTACTTTGTTTCCAAGAAAGAATTCGCGAACAAGAAATGGGGAACATCCCAACCGATCCTTGTTGAAACTCCGGGAAAAGGTTTAGGCTATCTCTTTATTCAAGGGTTTGGTACTTTCTCCTTCCAGGTGAAGGATCCGCAACAATTCGTTACTCAGATCGTTGGTGCTACTGGCACATATCGCACCTCCGAAATCGAAGAACGCCTTAAGACCATGTTGGTCTCCAAGTTGACCGATGTGCTCGGTGAGTTCAGCCAGACCACCCAAAGCCTTGCGGCAAAGATTAGTGGTATGAATGAAGAACTCGGCGCAGCCGTCCGCGCAAAGGGACAGGCTGATTTCGAAGCCATTGGCTTAACCCTTAAGACTTTCTACATCGGAAATCTTAAGCCCAGCACCAAATCGGCTCAAGAACTCCGCGACGCCGGTCTGCTCGACCCCGCGCTTTATGCTCAACTGCAAGCTGCAGACGCCATGCGCGAAGCCGCAAACAACCCCAATGGTGGTGCTGGCCTTACCGCCGGTATTGGTGCCGGCATGGGCATCGGTAACTTGATGGGTCAAGCTCTTCAAGGTGGCATGCAAACGGGCGGAGCTCCTGCTGGTGGTGGCGGCGCCAAGATGCCTGATATCATGACCCCTGCAGAAGCAGCTCAGTTCATGAAAGTCACTGAAGATGACATCATGGCTGCCATTCAGGAAGGAAGCCTGAAAGCCAAGAAAGTTGGCAAGGCATTCCGCATCAGCAAAGATAATCTTGAATCTTTTATGAATAGCTAATTACAGATAAATAAAAAAAGAGGTTGCTTGATGCAACCTCTTTTTTTATTCCAAATCTGAAATGACATTAGGAATGGCGTTCAGCACATCGCTCGCTAGTACTGAAGCTGTAGTACCAAGATTTTCTGCGGCATACAGCCCAGCTTGGGCATGAATATAAGCCCCGGCAATAGCTGCTTCATACGCATCTACTCCCTGAGCACGAAGTCCAATAATCAAACCAGCAAGGACATCCCCCGTCCCTGCGCGAGCTAGCGCAGATGTAGCCACAGGGATAATCGTTATACGTCCATCAGGTGCGGCGATCACGGTAAAAGCGCCTTTCAAAACGACAACTTGCCCCCATTCTTTAGCATATTTTCCAGTAACCTCTTCGCGGTTGGATTGTATCTCTGCAATCGATAGCCCTGTTAAAGCAGACATTTCACCCGGATGTGGGGTTAAAACTGCTTGTACTTTTATCTTTTTATGCCAATCATGTATTCCAGCAAGATGGCGTAAACCGTCTGCATCAATAACTGAGGGTAATTCGAGAGAATCAAGCAGATGCTCTACAAACAATCTGGTTGTATGCTTATTCCCAAAACCAGGTCCAACCAAGATCGCTGTTGCGCGTTCCAAATTTGATAAGACATAATAACTTGCTTCTTCCGAAACAAACCCATGCTCATGTGGCAATGGAACCCAAGTCGCCTCGGGGAGATGCCCAACAAGTGCAGTATGAAGAGTAGCAGGTACTGCCATAGTGACCAATCCTACACCAATACGATAGGCAGCACGCCCTGCTAGTAAGGCTGCACCAGTATAGGATGTAGAACCAGCCACCACGAAGGTAGTACCAAACGTCCCTTTGTGAGAGGCGGGTGTCCGCTCTGGCAGAATAGCAGAAATCATATCCGCGTCTGCGACATCAATTCGTAAAGAGTCCCAAGAGTCTAATCCTTCTGGCAGACCAATATCTACAAGTTCCAAGTCACCAACATATTCAAATGCTGGAAACTTGAGCAAACCTTGTTTCACCGCTGCCATAGTAATGGTAAGGTCAGCTGGCAACGTTTCATCTGCGCAATCCCCGGTGTCACAATCCACTCCAGAAGGACAGTCAACTGCAACTATAAGCGGTGGATGTTCCATTTCTGCTAGGATATTTGCAGTGCTTTGCAGAACGAGCGACCCTTCTTTTCTTAACGGAAGTTTGATTCCAGTTCCCAACAATCCATCCAAGAGGATATCTGTTTCCTCTAAAAAATTGCGCAGGGCTTCAAAATCTGAATCAGTAGCGTATCGTGCAATCTCGCCGCCAACTTTGAGATATTGTTTGGCTAATTCATCATCCTGTCGATTGACTAAGTACACATATGTCTTCCAACCTGCCTCCGCAAGCCAAGTTAATGCGACCAGCGTGTCGCCGCCATTATTCCCCGATCCTACAATTCCTGTGACAACATCCCACTCATTTTCCTGCCCAATGGCATGGACCATTTCCGCCAATCCACGCCCGGCATTCCTCATCATTTGAGCGTAAGAAACACCCTTTAAATCGGCTTCTCTTTCAATTTCTCGCATTTGAGAGACAGTTACAAGTTTCATATAGTTGCTTCTTATTTACGGGTTTATAATCGCTGCCGGCTACTTAAACTTTGAAGTTTAAAATATTGGAGAGTTAATGAAGTTCGAAAGTCCTCGTCTTGGCAGAAATAACTTTGATTTAATTCGTCTTATATTAGCCCTTATTGTTTGCTTTGTGCATGGCTATCAGCTATCTGGCTATCAAGAATTAAGCTTTATTCCTAAAGTATTATCCTCAGAAGTTGCTGTAAAGTCATTTTTCGTTGTCAGCGGTTTCCTAATATTTATGAGCTATGAGCGTTCTTCCTCATTACTCTCCTATTTCTTAAAGCGAATCAGGCGTATATACCCAGCTTATCTAACTGTAATACTCATCATGGCATTGGGGTTTGTATTAATAAGTACAAAAAATGTGTCGGAATATTTCTTGTCAGCGCAGTGGATAAAATACTTAGTAGTTAATCTTGTGTTTCTAAATTTTTTACAGCCATCACTTCCTGGTGTTTTTGAACACAATATATTTACAGCAGTAAATGGGGCGTTATGGACATTAAAGATCGAAGTCGCTTTCTATATTTGTGTACCACTCATTGTTTACTTTTTTAAATTTCTCCCCAAAAACTGGGTGCTCATTTTTGGGTATTTACTATCTATTGCTTACTCAACAATCTTCAATATGATTGCTTCACAAACAGGAGAAGGACTTTATCAGGAATTAGGGCGGCAGCTTCCAGGTCAGTTATGCTATTTTTTAGCCGGAGCCTTTATTTATTATAACCTCCCCGTATTTGAAAAATATATTATCCTTTTCCTCATTCCATCTATTATATTGCTTATATTAAATCAATTTTATCCTGTCAATTTACTAGAGCCTTTTGCCCTCGCTGCAATTATTGTTTTCTTAGGTCTATTTTTATATTTCGGAAAATTTGGAAAATACGGAGATTTTTCTTACGGAGTCTACATATTGCATTATCCAATCTTCCAAATATTTATTACATATGGTTTTTTCAAAGAAACACCATGGGCATACCTCATAGCAGTATTACTCCTCACATTTACTGCTGCCGTATTTTTATGGCATGGGGTCGAAAAGCGTTTTCTCATGCGAAACAGTCATTATCTATCAAATCCGTTAAACTAGTCTTTTACTATGTAATATCCACTTTTTAATAGCATAACTCTTTTAGTTATTACCCATAAACTGATATAGCAATACCCCGGCAGCTATGGACAAATTCAACGAGCTAACCCGTCCACGCATGGGGAGTGAAATTGTCAGATCGCAGGCGGCAACTTGTTCAGGGGTTAGCCCTTTTTGTTCGGTACCTAAAACCAAAGCCCACGGATTTTGCGGAGTAAGGGTATGGTAATCCATGTCTGCTTTGGCAGATGTACCAATCAACTGATATTTGTTTTTACGTGCCCATTGAAGAAATTTTTCAAACGACGATTGGATCACCGGTTTCCAAAACAAAGTTCCCATGCTGGCGCGGATAACGGTGGGATGAAATAGTTCTACCCCGCCATCAAGAATGAAGAGAGCATCTGCACCGACTGCATCCATAGTACGAAGGATGGTGCCAAGATTCCCTGGGTCTTGCGGTGAAACCAATGCAACAGCATGGTTGGCGGATTTCAAGTCTGAAAAACTATATTGTTTCTGCTTCACAACAGCGAGAATACCTTGTGGGTTTTCTTTATCAGCGAGAGATTCGATCACAGAAACAGAGACCGGCTGAAGTCGGAGTTGGAGGCGGGCAGCGTGGGCGAGTAAATCTTTTGCAAATGAACTTGTGAGAAGGTCAGGCGCATAAAGAAGAGCATCCACGTCCCAGCCTGCTTCGATTACTTCTCCCACATGGGTAATACCTTCTACGAGAAAAGTACCAGACTCCACACGGGCTTTTTTTTGCCTTAAAGCGCGGACTTGTTTTATGAAGGGGTTCGATATGCTGGTAAGAATATCCATAATTGAATTTTATCCGATGTGCCGTGATTTGGTCATAGGCAAACTTTTGGGGGATGAACTATTTATTGAGAAAACATATAATCATGAAATATTTTACAGTACTAATTTAAAAGAGGCAGAAGATTATGTTCAAAAAATTATTTGGAAATAAATCAACACCAACCAGCACAAACAATAAACCCATGGACAAATTTCTCAAGAGCATGAATATCAGTTATGAAGCTTGGCGAAATGGAGATAGTTATGACTTAAATGCGCTAAAAGCATTAAGCCCAGCAGAAATACAGGAAGTGGAAAAGATATTGATCTCAAGAAAAGATGAGGATTTTAGAGATATAGAAGCCTTGGCTGCTTTAGGAACGCCTGCCGCCATTCAGGCACTCAAGGATTGCTTGAATAGCCCCAATCTATCGAATCGCTTTCATGCGGTTAAGTGTCTTAAGGATGCTGGCATCGAAGACCGTGTAGAAGAAACTCTCTTAAGCACTTTACACCTCACTCGAATTGGCTACGGCATGGTCGAAGGATTAAGACTGGCAAAAGAATATCCAACCGAGCAAGTAAAACGGAGGCTGATTTGGTGTACACTGCACGGCACTGATGATATCCGTGCTCATTGTGCTGCCATGGCGCTTTATTTGCATGGTAAAGCCAGTTCTGAATTTGATAACAAACAACAAATTATCTTCAGGGTGGGCGCCAAGAACAAGGAACTAGGAAACAAGGTTTTTCCAGAATTTTGCGAACTCCTTGGTGTAAATCCAAAAGAATTTATATAACCAATAGAAACGATCTGAGTAAATTATTTTCAGGTCGTTTTTTTCTGTCGCAACCCATTTATAATTAGTGTCATGAAACCTGCTTCATGGCTGGCGTTTATGCTGGCTTTTTCTATTTTAGGCTGCCAGGCGCTTTCTCCGCGCTCAGTCACAATTGTAGATGGGGAAACCATCTTGCCTGTTACAACGTCACAAACTGTTCCTCTTTTGATTCTCGCAGACGCAGGTATCACGCCGCAATCTACCGATAGGGTTCTCGTGAATGGCACCCCTTACAATTTAGATCAAGAGATCTCACTCGATGGGAATTGGTATTTGCAACTCATTCATGCTGTCTCTGTAAAACTTATCACGCCACAAGGTGAGCAGGCAATTCAAACATCAGCATTGACCGTAGGTGACTTTCTGAAAGAAAATGGATTTGCCACCAGCCTCAACGACAAAATCTCTCCGCCTCTCACAACGCCGATCACGGATTCACTTACTATCACTTTCTCCCCAGATCAAGCCTTAAGCATTGCCATTGGTGAGACATCTGCCAACATAAATTCCTCAGCACAAACAGTAGGTGAAGCATTGGCTCAGGCGGGGATTCCGCTCATGGGTATGGATACCAGCTTCCCGGCGGAGAATGAACCGCTCCCTATAGATGGGCAAATTGCCATCACTCGAGTTAATGAGACTATTCTAGTGGAACTTCAGTCGATTCCTTTTTCCACCGAAGAAACCGAATCGGTAGATGTAGCATTTGGGGAAGAAAATATTATACAAGCAGGTGAAAATGGTATCGCCATGGTGCGGACTCGTGTCCGTTACGAGAACGGCGTAGAAGTCAGTCGAGTGGAAGAAAATAAAACAACTTTAAAGGAACCCGTTAAACAGATCGTAGCCAAAGGAACGAAGATCGTCCTCTCAGAAGTTGGCGGAAGTGCTCCTTACCAATATTGGTATGCGACCCAAATGTACGCTTCATGGTATTCACCATGCAATTCTGGCACAGGCGGCTGTTCATACGGAACCGCAAGCGGTGCAAAAGCGGGCTTCGGTATTGTTGCAGTGGATTATTCATATTATTCGTATTTAGCGGGGATGCGAGTATATATTCCTGGCTATGGAGTGGCTACAATTGGTGATACAGGTGGAGGTCCAATCATTGAGACAACTTTTGGGGTGCCACGATATCAATGGATAGATCTTGGCTACGATGATAATAATATTGGCGGTCTTTCTGGTTGGGTGACCGTATACTTTTTAGAGCCTGCTCCGGCAGAGATCCCTTATTTTTTCAAATAACATGACAAAATCTCAACGTATTACGATCACAGTTCTATCCGTTATTGCATTTTCACTGGCAAGTATTGTAGGAATTTACATATATCAATCGCTAAAATCAGTAGCTCAAACTCCACTTGGTCCTGTATTGCCATCGCTACCAACACAAGCCATGCCCCCTACATGGACGCCATCACCGGGATCAGTAGCTCAACTAGGCATCACACCAACATTGCTGCCTGCCACACCCACAGGTCCGCTTTGCGGCGGTCCAGCGCTAATGAACGTTCTTGTCATTGGTGCAGATACACGCGGTGATAATTACACATATGGGCTTGGTGATGCGATCCGTCTGTTGCGTATCGATTTTATGACCCCAAAAGTAAGCGTGCTCGAATACCCACGTGACTTATGGGTAGAGATTCCACATATCGAAGATAATCTAAATGGACAAGACCACGAAAAGTTGAATCAAGCATATTTATATGGGCAACCCGGCTTCAAATATTGGGACGACCCCAGTGAAGGATCTGGCTTAACCGCATTGACGCTTAACTTAAATTTTGGCGTGAATATTGATCATTACATCACTGTCAACATGCGCACCTTTGAACATGTCATTGATGCCATGGGAGGTATTGAGGTTGAGATACCAAATGAGGATGTCGCAAAAACTTCAGGGTTATCTGTGGGTACCCATACGCTTAATGGTCCACAAGCCTTAAAGTTGGCTCGCAATCGATCTGGTGGCATTTTTGAAAGAGCTGATAACCAAAACCTGGTCTTATGTGCAGTTCGCAAAAAGCTGACCAGCCCACAAATTGTGGCTCAAATTCCCGCCATGATTGAAACTTTTCAGGATAACATCCGCACAGATTTCACACCTGAACAACTTGGTCAACTTGCTTGTTTGGCAGCAAAGATGCCCGGTGAAAATATTTTGTTAGCGAGTTTTCCTGGCGAGTTATTCAAAACGACTCGTGTCTTCGACCCAGTCTTTGACAAACGCATCTCTATTGTCGATGCAGACTTCGACATCTTACGCGATTTTTCCACACGGTTCCAAGCCGGTTCCTGGCCCGTTCCCGTCACAAGCACCGATACATCCACTGGCATCGACAATGAAGATGCCGCTTCCATCTGCGAATGAATTACTCTTCCATCCCTCCACTGAATGCTGCCGCTGTTCTCAAGCGTTATGGACTGCGCGCTGATAAACGCCTTGGGCAAAACTTCTTGCAAGACCATTTTGCGCTTGAAAAAATCGCTAATGCTGCCGAAATAAAGTCGGATGACTGTGTCTTGGAGATCGGTCCCGGACTTGGCAGTCTTACACGCTATTTGGCTGTTTCTGCCCAACAAGTTACAGCGGTCGAACTGGACCCAGACCTGCTCAATCCACTCAAGGCTGTTCTTACGCCGCACCCCAATGTGCGTATCGTTCACGGTGATATTTTAGACCTTCGTATTGCCGACCTTGTGGATCAAACCGGGTATATCGTTGCCGCCAATATTCCCTATAACATTACCTCAGCAATCATCCGCCACTTACTAGAAAGTGCCCCCAAGCCACGTCGCATCGTATTGACTATTCAAAAAGAAGTTGCCGAACGCATCTGTGCAAAGCCCGGTGATTTGAGCCTCTTGGCGTTGAGCGTACAAGTTTATGGCTCGCCAAGCATCCAGGCTAAAATTCCCGCTGGCGCTTTTCACCCTGCTCCTAACGTAGACTCAGCCATTCTGCGTATTGATATCTATGAACAACCACTTATTGCAGAAGAGATGCTAAATACCTTCTTCAAACTTATAAAAGCTGGCTTTAGCCAAAAACGTAAAACGCTGCGAAATTCGCTTTCTTCAGGTTTATATATTAAGCCGCAAGATGCGGAAGCCTTACTCAAAACGGGAAATATCGATCCCATGCGCAGAGCCGAAACTTTATCCATTGAAGAGTGGAAGGAATTGTGCAAGTCTTTGCCACAGGGAACTAACAAGTGAATAGAATCGCAGTTATTTCAGATATTCACGGAAATATCGCAGCCCTTGAAAAAGTAGTAGAGGATATAAAAAGACGAGGTGCAGACCAAATTGTCAATTTGGGCGACCATGTTTCGGGTCCGCTTTGGGCGAAGGAAACCATCCAATTTTTGATGGCACAAGATTGGATTAACATCCGCGGAAATCACGACAGGCAATTAGTCTCACAAACACCTGAAGAACATGGACCCTCTGACAAATTTGCTTTTCAACAACTAAATAGTTCTGAATTAGAGTGGCTTCGAAAGTTGCCAGCTCAAACAGAATTATCAAATGGTATTTTGTTGGTTCATGGAACACCACAAAGTGATACAACCTACCTATTGGAAACAGTTACCAACGGACAACCTAGAATTGCTACACACAGTGAGATACAACAACGTATCGGTGAAAATCAAAACAGCATTATCCTTTGCGGACACACTCATATTCCAAGGGTGGTAAGTGTTTCAGAAAATATCACGATCATAAACCCAGGTAGTGTTGGGCTTCAAGCATATGATGACACAAAGCCTGTATATCACTCCATGCAAACAGGCTCGCCTCATGCACGATATGCGCTACTTGAAAAGACAAACGATCGCTGGTCTATTAACTTAATAAACATTTCTTACAATTATCAGTCTGCTGCCATCCTTGCGAAACAAAATAATCGCCCCGATTGGGAACACGCAATAAGGACTGGAGAAATTCTGTAATAGTCGGGGGGGATTTTCTAGTACCAAAGTCCCTACAGGGACTAGTACTAATATCATAAGCCTTATTCTTGATATATATTCAAGTTATGACATAATAATATAAAGGAGAGAGTATCATGTTTCGCAGAAAAATAACTTTAATCGTTTGTATATTCCTAGTTGCAGCTCTTTCTGCTTGCAACCTTCCAAGCAGTGCGCCTACTGAGACTGAAACTTCAGAACTTGACCTTGCACTCACAATCACAGCGCTTGCCAGCAGTCCCAATGCGCCTCAGGAAACCTCTACGCCAGAGTTTACGGCTACGGCAGGTCCATCAGCCACTCCATCCATCCCACAGGTATCCGTTAGCCAGAACACAAATTGCCGTGTCGGTCCGGGAATTGTTTACGACTTAATTGATAGCTTACTCATCGGTCAGACTGCGGAGGTAGTTGGAAAAAATTCAGGTGTACCAAACTATTGGGTGATTAAACGTATCAACGGATCGGGGACTTGTTGGCTATGGGGAGAATATGCCACTGTAACCGGAAATACTGCCAATCTACCTGAATATCCTGTTCCGCCTACGCCAACACCCTCACCTACTCCTACCGTAACGGCTACGCCTACATTGGCACCTCCAGCATCCGTAAACAATGTCACCATGGATATGGCATGTCCCAACGCAATTCACTCGGGCACATTGAAATGGGAAGATAAATCGAATAATGAAGATGGTTTTAATATCTATATCAATGGGTCTAAGGTTGCAAGCATCCCTGCAAACAGCACATCGTATATTGTGGCTTCAGCACCAGGCGGACCTTTCTTGCCAGGTATAGCCTCTATATTTGAAGTTGAAGCATTCAATGCCGCTGGTACCGCAGCTAAAAAGAGTGTTACCAAGGGTTGCCCATAAAATTTCTTTACCATCCTTGTAGGGATGTCCCTACAAGGATGGTGTTTTGCGCCAGTTAAAACAATACTTTTTGGGTGAATAAGGGTTCCTATGTTGTGCAAGACAATATAAAGAGAGGTTTTATGTCAAAAAATAAAGTTTTTTTGTATTTGTCCTTGGTCTTGGTTCTCACATTTGCGTGTAATTTACCCAGTGCTGCACCGTCTGAAACGGAGACAGCCAGCCCTGAAGATCTGGAATTAACTATTACAGCACTAGCCAGCGGACAGGGAAATCAACCCGACGCCCCCTCACCTCAAGAGACTGCCACCCCTGAATTTACTCCTACAACAGGTCCAACCTCTACACCGAGCGTTCCACAGGTCACGGTCAGTCAAAACACAAATTGTCGTGTTGGTCCTGGGATTGTATATGACTTAATCGATGCTGTAGTGATTGGTCAAACCGCTGAAGTGGTTGGAAAGAATTCCGGTGTACCTAATTATTGGGTCATCAAACGTCTAAATGGTTCAGGGACTTGTTGGCTTTGGGGACAATACGCAACAGTTAGTGGCAATACTGCCAACCTACCCGAATATCCGGTTCCGCCCACCCCGACACCTTCACCGACTCCTACATTTACACCTACGCCAACACTTGCTCCGCCAGCGGCAGTAAATAATGTTTCGGTCGCAAAGATCTGTATTCCATTGGTGTTTCCAACTTATAACTATACCGGAACTCTCAATTGGGAAGATAAATCGGATAATGAAAACGGGTTCAATATCTACTTTAACGGAGCTTTGTTTGGCAATGTTCCTGCAAATAGCACTAGTTACCCTATACCGCCGTTACCCTTTGCTGCTGGGGTACCTGTGAAATGGGGTGTGGAAGCTTTCAACTCTGCAGGCAAGGCTGCGATCAAGGATGTAATTTTCACCTGCCCATAGAAAAATAATGTGGAATAAAAAGCCTTGTAGAGATCTCTATAAGGCTTTTTATTTTGTATAATTACTCAATGTCTACATTCCGTACCCCACAAACCATTCTTATTCCGCAAAATATAGAACAGCAGGCATTAGAGTTTGCGATTGCTGTAACAAAAACAGTTAATTACAAAGATAGCAATCAATCAATCCAGGAAAAAATACGGGATGATCATTTTGTATCCAAGCTTGGCGAAGAGGCGGTGCGGATTCTTTTTCAGAGTAGAAACTGTCTGGTTGATGGACCAGATTACGGCGTGTATGAAGCGAGGCGCAAGTCATGGGCAGCGGATCTGAAAATCAACGGGCTGGAGGTGGCAGTTAAGACCCAACGTCGATCCGCTGCGAATCGGTATGGGCTCTCATGGACATTTCAAGACTCGCCGGAAAGACATGACCCCATTTTGGATATGGCAGATGCGTGGGTTTGCCTAGTTGTATTTGAGGATTTGAAAGAAGAAACCGAGTGCTTAGTGTATCCACTACGAAAAATAAGGCAACTTGTTTTTGAGCCCCCACGCCTTTCAAAGCTTGTAGGGAAAAAGCAGGCAGTGTATTTAGAGACGCTCATAAAACACGGCATCATGGAAAAATAAAACAGTCCCGCAAAATTTGCGGGACTGTAATCGTAAATCCACAGTCGACAATCGTAAATCGACTTAGGTGCCTTCTTCCCAAGAGTTGAGATAGTGGAGCTGTTCGTCGGTGAGCACATCGATCTTGACACCCATTGCTTCAAGCTTGAGGCGGGCAATTTCGTTGTCGATCGCAGTCGGGACGGAGTAGACCTTTTTCTCGAGTTTGTCAGCGTTCTTCGCCATGTATTCAGCGGAGAGCGCCTGATTGGCAAAGGACATATCCATGACGGAAGCGGGGTGACCTTCAGCAGAAGCAAGGTTGATGAGGCGACCTTCACCGAGGATATTGATCTTGCGACCGTCTTTGGTGGTGTACTGTTCCACAAACGGGCGGACAAGGTTGGGCTCGCCCTTGCTCATAGCAGCCAAAGCAGGGATATTGATTTCTACATTGAAGTGACCAGAGTTGGCAACCAAAGCGCCATCTTTCATAACCTCAAAGTGGTGTTTGTCAAGCACGTTGATATCGCCAGTAACGGTACAGAAGATATCTCCGACTTTTGCCGCATCATGCATAGCCATAACTTGGAAGCCGTCCATAACTGCTTCGAGCGCCTTCATTGGGTCGGTCTCAGTGACGATAACATGAGCACCCATACCGCGAGCGCGGGAAGCGAGACCACGTCCGCACCAGCCGTAGCCAGCAACAACGAAGGTCTTACCAGCCAAGAGCACGTTGGTTGCGCGGATGATACCGTCAATGGTGGATTGACCCGTACCGTAGCGGTTATCAAACATGTGCTTAGTGAGCGCATCGTTCACAGCAATGACCGGGAACTTCAGCACGCCATCGGCTTCCATCGCCTTCAAACGGATCACACCGGTGGTGGTTTCTTCAGTACCGCCGACGACGTTCTTGAGCATTTGCTTGCGTTCTTCATCGCTCAAACCCTTCGCCCAAGAAGCGAGAGAGGGTTCAAGTTTTTCGAAGCGTCCCATTTCGATGAAGAAAAGGGATGAAACGAGGTCAGCGCCATCGTCCTGGGTCATATGGGGCTTGTGTTCCAACGCAGCGCGGATGTGCTTGAAGTAAGTAACTTTGTCTTCGCCCTTGATGGCGAAAACTGGAATTTCGTAGTTGTTGACCAACGCAGCAGCCACATCATCCTGTGTGGAAAGCGGGTTGGAAGCGGTAAGGACGATGTCTGCGCCGCCTTCCTGGAGGGTGATCATCAGGTTCGCAGTTTCAGTAGTCACATGCAAACAGCAGGATAAACGCATACCCTTAAGAGGCTTTTCCTTTTTGAAGCGTTCGCGGATCGAGCGCAAGACGGGCATTTCGCGTTCTGCCCAATCGATGCGGCGGCGTCCGCCTTCTGCTAACTGTAGGTCTTTAATATCGTAGTTGCTCATAAGTACTCCTTAGATTTGTATAAAAGGAATGTGGTCTGGAAACCCGTTCGTGTCCGCATAAAAGGACGCCAAACCACGGACTAATTATTTAATTTAGGTTGGTCTCAACAATTGACACTGCCTTCAAGCCCAAGCAGTGCGTATGTACGGCACATTCTGCGAACACAGCCAGCTTAACCAACAAATCTAAATAGATTTTACTTTAATAAAACGTCTAACTTCCCGCCGTCATCAAAATGCTTGCGGAAACGTTTGACGAAATCTTCACGCGTATAGGAATGGTTCTGGGTGCCACGCTGCTCCAGGCAGTACACCGCAGAAAGAGACCCGATCTCACCGCACAACTTCCAGTCGAAGCCATGAGAATAGCCAGAAAGGAAACCGCCGCGGAAGGCATCCCCCACGCCTGTGGGGTCAACCACTGCATCTTCTGGAACGGTGGGAATATGAACAGAGGTGCCATCCGAATAAAGATCCGCACCATCTTTGCCACGGGTGATGACCAAGACCTTAACATGGTTGAGAATTTGGTCGAGGCTCCAACCGGTCTTCTTGGAGATCAAGCCAAATTCGTAATCATTACAGAAAAGGAAGTATGCACCTTCCATATCACGGGCGAGTTCGTTCCCTTCAAGGCGCAAAACCTGCTGGCTGGGATCATAGAGGTAGGGAATGCCAAGTTCACGGCACTCCGCAGGGAATTTCATCATCGCATCTGGAGAGCTCGGAGAGACAATGACAAGGTCTGGTTTTGAATCAAGTTCTTTGAGAGATTGAGTGGCAGAGTAGCCCATCGCTCCAGGGTAGAAAGAAGCAATCTGAGCGGAGGCATGATCCGTCGTCGCGAAGAACGAGGCGGTGAACACGCCAGGGACGACCTTCATCAGGTCAGTATCCACGCCCTTCGAGTCAAGCCAGGCGCGATAATCTCCAAAATCTTCGCCCACAGTTGCCATTACACGCGGCTTCTGTCCGAGCAGAGCCATGGTGTACGCAATATTCGGAGCGATGCCGCCACGCTGTTTGGACATGGAATCAACTAAAAATGAGAGACTGATCGATTCCAAACGTTCAGGGAGGATTTGTTCCTTGAAATGACCCGGGAAGGTCATCAAATAATCATAGGCTACAGAGCCAGTAAGTAGTATATCCATGCAGTTTCCTTCTCGCAGTAAATGGCGCACTCGTCTGAGTGCGCCATAAGATATAGAACGGGCAAAAGTTTATCACGGGGTTTTGTGAATGTAAAGTTTTTGACCTTACAAAATTTAACCGCGCAATTCGCCAAATTTACTGCTTGATTTCAGTCCAGATTTCATCATACAAAAGCAAACCCTCACCAATATCTTTCACATCGTGCCCCTTTGCAAATTCTTCTGCCGGAGTATTGGTGATTTCAGAAGAAATGTAGGCTTCGTATACTTCAGGCTGGTTTTCTTTGGCGTAGTCCAAGGCAGCTTTATTGGGGTTGGTGTACGGATAATCTACCAGAGTCAACCAGTTCACATCTCCTTGCAACATATAATTGAACCAGGCGTATGCAGCATCCATATGTGCCGCTGTTGAAGGCATCGCCATACCATCATAGAAAATGATCGAACCCTCTTCTGGAAATACATATTTGAACTGTGGAGCTTCTGTTGCCGTTAGAAAAGCTTCGCCGTTCCAAACAATTCCCAAATCCACATCTCCAGCAACCAAAGGCGTCTTCGGGCTATCGCTGTCAAACACGCGGATATTCGGCATAAGTTCAAGCAGTTTTTGCTTGGCTTCTTCCAGATGGTCGGGGTCTGTGTCGTTCACATCATACCCCAGCGTCAAAAGCGTGGCTCCGATCACAACACGGCTGTCATCAACAGACACAATGCGCCCTTCGTATTCTGGGCTCCACAGGTCTTCCCAAGAAGTCGGCGGAGTTGTCACCGTCTCACTATTGTAAATAATAGCTTGAGTACCCATTTGATATGGGACAACATAACTGGTTGTATCTCCATACGCAGCAACTAGATTCAAATCAAGGTTCGACAAATTAGGAAGTTTCTCAGGATCAAGCTCCTGAAGCAATCCTTCACGGATCAAAACAGAGATCATGTAATCGCTGGGGTGAATCACATCATAAGGGTTTACATCTTCACCAAGCGAAACTTTTGAATACAACTCTTCGTTTGACGAAAAATAATCTACATTAACTGTAATATCATATACCAAACCAAAACAATCGATCATATCGGCTGGCACATATTCCGTCCAAGTGAAAATATTAATTGTGTCACTTTGCAATTCCATACGCGGGCTTGGCTCCGGGCAAACGAAACCACTTGCAGTGACTAACTCATCTGTCGAGGCGGGTTGTGGCCCCGCAGCGCAGGCTGTTACAGTAACCAACAGCACGCTCGACAAAATCAACCGAGCTAGGCGATAGATTTTGTGATGTGTGTTCATTATTCTCCTCATATCATAAAAATTTAACGTACAGCGAGATTATAGTGCAAGCCAATCGTGAATACAACATTAGAAATCTCAAATGCCCCGCTTGACGCGCCCTTCCTTTACCAGTATAAAAATAGGATGAAAAAACTGCGCCTCCTTCTCGGGCTTTGGCTTGCCACTTCCCTTGTAGCTTGCTCTACGCTCAAAAATTTACCCACCATCCCCCCCGGCTGGACGGTGACTCCCAGCACATCCCCCACCCCCGAAGCGACATTCACTCCTACCATCACACCTACCCCTTTGCCAGTAGCCAGAGTCAGCGAAGGCGATAAAGCTTTCTTCAATGGCGATTTTGATTCAGCATTGCTGCATTATCAGGTTGCATTACAAGATTCACCAGACCCGCTCGTGCGTGCGTCTGCTAGATGGGGCGAAGCCAAAATATACTATGCGCAAGCCCGATATAATGAAACCCTTACGGCGCTCCAATCGCTTATCACCGAATATCCCCAATCCCCTCAACATCCTCAGGCATACTTCCTGCAAGGGTTTGTATACTACAAATTAGAAAATTATTCCGCCGCAGCGGATTCATGGCAAACATATCTTGTATTACGCCCCGGCGTATTAGATGCGTATGTACAAGAACTGCGCGGCGATGCATTGTTCAATGCCAAAGATTATGCCGGAGCGCTAGCATCCTACACAACAGCCATCACAGCACCGTCACTCGGTGATGACACTACATTAGACCTGAAAGTCGCATCCACTCAATCTCAACTTGGAAATTACGAAGATGCCATTACGCTCTATGATGGGATCATTGGGCGAGCCTCAAGCGATTACACCAAAGCTCAAGCCTTGTACGAAGCCGGGATGGTGAATCTAACTCAAGGTCAGACCGCCGAGGCGAACGAACGTTTTCGATACGCAATAGAAAATTATCCACTTTCCTATTACTCGTACCTCAGCCTTGTCGCATCCCTAGACGCCGGCGGGACGGTAAGTGACCTCGATCGAGGTCTGGTTGACTATTTTGCAGGTCAATATGCAGTAGGCATTGCGGCATTCGATCGCTATCTACAAAGCAACCCGCCAGATAATGATGGCACTGCATATTATTATCGTGCACTCTGCAAAAACGCACTCGGACAATACGATGAAGCACTGGCAGATTACGAAAATTTCATCTCAAATTTTTCAGCCCACCCACGCTGGGGGGATGCTTGGGGTGAAAAAGCATTTATCGAATGGGCGCAAAAAAGTGATTACACCACGGGCGCACAAACCTTGTTGGAGTTCATCAACCTTGCCCCCACTTCGCCACAAGCTGCCGAATACTTAATGAGTGCGGCTCGCATCTACGAACGAGATGCCCAATACGACAAAGCCGTTGAAACTTGGTCTCGTGTTGTCATTGAATATCCGGGGTCGCAACAAGCTTCATACGCAGCATTTTTATCAGGCATTGTGGAGTATCGTCGCGGCAATCATCAAGCCGCATTAGACCTATTCAAACGCAGCCTTGCTTTATCCAGCAGTGTTGAAGACAAAAGCAGAGCACTCCTTTGGGTTGGGAAAGCCAACCAAATTTTAGGAAATCAAGGTCCAGCAGAGGATGCCTGGCGCGAAGGTCAAAATCTCAACCCCGGTGGGTATTACAGTGAACGAGCAAGGGACTTACTGGCGGGACGAGCACCATTTGAGCCAGGCTCCACACCAAATTACCAAGTGGATTATGCCAAAGAGCGTGCAGATGCAGATACATGGATGCGCCTAACCTTCAATCTCGGGAATGATGTAGACCTAAGTAATTTAGGTTCATTATCTTCAGACACACGCATCATACGAGGAAAAGAATACTTAGATCTAGGCATGCTCGATGAAGCCCGCCTTGAATTTGAAGACTTGCGCACTGAGCTTGAATCGCTCAATGATGCAGTTGGAAGCTATCGCCTTGCAAATTATTTAGTGGAGCTGGGGATGTATCGCTCCGCTGTCTTTGCCGCCCGCCAAGTGTTGACCATCGCAGGCTTAGACGAACACACAGAGTCTATGATGGCACCAGCCTATTTCAGCCACATCCGCTATGGACTGTATTATTCAGACCTGGTCGTCCCCACCTCTCAACAAGAAAGCTTTGATCCATTATTCATTTTCAGCGTAATTCGACAGGAAAGTTTATTTGAAGGCTTTGTCCGTTCAAACGCTGGCGCACATGGGCTCATGCAAATCATAGATTCAACCGGAGCACAGATCGCTTCAGAACTTGGAAAGCCTTTGAATTATTCTGCAGAAGATCTATATCGTCCATACGTTAGCGTTTTATTTGGAACTCACTATCTTGCGCGCAACCGAACACTGATGAATGGTGATTTATATGCCACACTTGCCGCCTACAATGGCGGACCCGGTAACGCCTCAGCATGGAAAGATCTCTCCGGTGATGATCAAGACTTGTACCTTGAAAGCGTGCGGTTCGAGGAAACTCGCAACTATATTCGTAATATCTACGAAATATTTACCGTTTATAAAAGACTGTACGGCACGCCAGCAACTCCATAAAGATTAGATTAACAAAATAGCGGGATAAATAGAATCTCATGAGATTCTATTTATCCCGCTATCGTTTTCAGAAACTATTGTTTATCCCATATGTGCAGTAATGCGCTGATGGGCAGTCTCCACATCCATATCGAGAACAGAGATAAGCTTATCTCTGCCATTCTCACCCGCCACAACTTCCACGCGGGTGCGCGGCACACCCAGCACTTCTGCCAGGAAAGCAAGCAACTCACTGTTTAGATTCTTATCATCAGGGTCGACAGCCAATTGGACTTTGACCGTCCCATCGCTTAAGACACCATCTACCTTATTCCGGTCGGCACGTGGTGTTATTCGCAATGCCAATGCTGAGCCGCGCTTGCCGTCATGAAGAACATATTCTCTGGACATTTCATCACCTCACAATAGGGAACGTAGAAAATTGGTTATTAACTCAATTATTAGGATCAAAATCAGTGGGCTAAAATCAAGCCCGCCAGCACTAGGCATCAAACTTCGAATTGGATTTAGGAACGGGTCAACAATCCTTCCCAAGGCTTCCCGCACAGGGTGATAAGGCGGCAAAAAAAACGAGAGCAGAGAAGATGCAATGACAACCCATACAAAAAAGTCTGCAACGATGATGATGATGGATATAATAGTATTGCCGTTCATAAGTTCTCCGCTAACTGATAGTTTCTTGGTCCAACGATCGCAGTACCAATCCGTACGAACGTGGCACCTTCTTCCACTGCAACTTCATAGTCCGAGCTGGTTCCCATCGAAAGTTCCGAAAAATTCGCCTGAGGGAATTGGCTTGTCAGAAACTCTCGCAATCGCCGAAGTTTCTGAAAGTATGGGCGGGCAAATTCAGCATCGGTCCCGAGCGGCGGCATAGACATCAACCCACGCACTTGCAAATTGGGCATAGCAAGCAACTCAGAAACCTCTGGTAATAGATCTTCCCAGCGCGTTTCATCCACTGCCTCCCAGCCACCTTTACTATCCTCACCGCCTACGTTGAACTCCAATAAAACCGGCAGTGCCCTGCCAGCTTCAGCGCAAAAACGATCCAGCTTTTTTGCAAGCTTTAGGCTATCCAATGAATGCATGAAGTTAAAGTGCCCAGCCACTAGCGGCGCCTTTCGGCTCTGCACATGACCAATCATGTGCCATTCTACCGCAGAAAGATTTTGCAAAGATTGAATTTTCGTGACACCCTCTTCGGCATAATTCTCGCCCAGGAGGACCGCCCCCGCCTCAATCGCCGCCCGCACTACCTCGATGGGCTGGAACTTGGTGACCACGACCAATTTCACCGCCTCAGGACTCCGCCCAGACCTGTTCGCTGCTGACGCGATTGTATCCAACGCCGCTAGATACCGCTCTCGGATAGAATTGACTAATTCGCTCATACGACTATTTTAACCCACCCAGTGATCTCTTAAACCATCGCCAGTAACACACCAAAGCGCCCAGTTTTTCCTTTTTCGGCACGGTGAGAATACCAATCTTCTAAGTGGCAAGCGGTGCACAAGCCAGAGATCTGGATATGCTCCACGCCCATTTTTTGTAACTGCAAAGCGTTCGCCGTCCAGAGGTCTAGATATATTTTCTCATCGCGAACTTGTAAAACTTTTTCTGCGTCTGTGCCATATTTCTCGCGGAATTGAACAGCGACTTCCTCACCAATTTCGTAATGATCCACACTAATGGACGGACCTATCCCCGCCACAATATCTTGCGGATCTGAGCCGTAGCGGTCTTGCATAGCTTGAATAGAAACTTCGGCTACACCTTTCACGGTTCCCATCCAGCCGGCGTGCGAAATACCGATCACATTTTTCTTCGGGTCGTGAAACAGCAAAGGGACACAGTCGGCAAAACGCATAAAGAGCGAAACGTCCGGGTTATTTGTGAAAAGGATATCTGCTTTTTGAGTTGGAGCGTCGAGCGAACGCGGGGCGTCCGCGAAGATCACGTCTGTGCCGTGGACCAGCCATGCGTCGTGGATAGAGGCGGGGTTGCGTCCAAGCGCATTGAATGCATGGACGCGATTCTCCGCCACGCGTGCGGGGTCATCGCCCACAGAAATGCTTAAGTTGAGTGAGGTCCATGGCTCAGGGCTGATGCCGCCATGACGTGTGAACGCCGCATTGAGAACATTCTTTGGAAAAATATCGAACTGGTAAAAGCGCAGTCCGTTAGCTTGTTCAAAAGGCATTATTTAGATGCCCCAATGACGGCTGATTTTTTGAGGAAATATTGGCGAGTTTCATTCATGGATTCTTCAATGTTAGGATAAGCAAACCAAGCCGTGAAGAGACCAAAAAGAGCGCCAGTGAGAACGCGTAAGAATGGTGTACTTTCACGATATGGTAAAAGAGTATTCAACCAATCCCAATTGAATTGACTAAAGAGTTGCGAAAAACCATCCAAGCCAATAGGCGCGATACCGATCAAAATCCACACCAACCAATGCACAGACTTAAAACGGCGACCCGTGAGCCCATAAATGATGCCAAATGCCAAAATAGCAAGATAGATGGCAACATCACGTTCACATAGGGCTACTTTGAAGCCGACTGTAGAATCACCAATGTAGTTACGGGCTTCAAAGCGAGCCATATTGTATGGATCATCTACACCAGAGATGCCTGTAGCTTGTTCAAAGGTTTTATAGCCGGCGAGGTTTGCCTCAGCCAAGGGATAAAAGGGCTGCTCTCCAAACAAGAAGAAGGAACGGAAGCCAAATTGATGACAAAGAGGTTTATAGATACGATAGATCAATTGGGCAGGTGCTTCGGCACCTACTTTCATAAGGGTAGGTGCTAAAAATGGCAAGCCCACATATAAAAGCATGAATAGATTTAACAAAAGCAAATAACGCTTTGCGATCCAAAATGAGATACGGTCTCCGGTAGACATTTTTTTTCCTTTCTCCATTTTGTATTTATAAACAGGGTCGTCCAGTTTTTCAAGTTGATTTTTACGGTCAGACGCTGCACCCAAGGTCATTTGAAGTTTCTGGCGTGAAATAGGGGCTTGGATCGTATAAGGCCCCACTTCGATAACAGGGATCACGTTTCTGTATTTTTCGTATATGGCGGCGTCTGCTTCAATGTCAATTTCTGCCAGGCGGTGCGGATATTGTTCTTGCAGTACTTTCAAATCAGCTTTGACTTCGTCACAAAGCTTACATTCCTTTTTCGTAAAGAGAGTGACATTGAGCATATGCGATGGTCCCTTTTTATAGGTTTCAAAATAATTCCCGCAGGAATGATTGAGTATTCAAATCCTGCGGGAGTGAAGATCGAAATATTATTTTATGGGTCTATATACCGAAGTCGATAAAGAAGAACTGTCCACGTTGGGCGATGAGCTCGAACGTCCCTGCGAAGAGCATAATGCCGATAATGATCAGGACGACTCCCATCACGATCTCAACGTAGCGCATGGTCTTGCTGTATTTACGAAGAATGGTGGTGACCCAGCCAATGCCCAAGGCGGCAAGAAGGAATGGGATGGCAAGACCTGCCGAATAGAAGGTCAGAAGCGTGGCTCCTTGAGAGACCGAGCCGCCGTTAATGGCGAGAGTCAGAATCGCACCGAGAACGGGTCCCACACAGGGAGACCATCCCGCAGAGAAGAAGACACCCATCAATGCTGAAGAGAAATATCCAAGTTTAGGATCTGGGGCTTTTTGAACGCGGGTATCATACGCAAGGAACGGAATGTGGAAGACCCCGATCATATGCAAACCGAAGATAATGACTACCACACCGCCGATCTTCGCCAACCAATAGCGCAAATCGTACAGCAGACCACCTGCAAACGAAGCAGCAACACCGAGCAGAACAAAAACTACGCTGAATCCAAGTACGAAAGCAACCCCATGAGAAAAGGTAAGCCAACGACTTGGCTTTTCTCCCGGAGCGCCGCTACCGGCGGCTATTCCACCTAAATACCCTACATAAGCTGGAACAAGAGAAAATACGCAAGGGGAAAGAAAAGAAGCCAAGCCAGCGAGAAGGGCAAGCCAAACTGTGATTTGAGAAATTTCCATAAATGCCCTCTTTAGAATTGAGTTTCGGTTGAAGTGACTGTAGTGCCGTGATCGGGAAGTTCGCGGCGTTCTTCACCTGCGGCAAGAGAAACATACGGACTCGTCCAGCGGAAGATCCACTTGGAATCTTCAGGCGATACATTGACACAACCATGAGAACGACGCTCACCAAAAGCGTTATGCCAGAAAGCGCCGTGAATGGCGACCCCGCCCGAGGCGATGAAAGTGCACCAAGGCACCGCCGGAGTGGAATACCCAGAACCTTCATTGCCTGCCGTCATATTTTTGGAGATGATCTTCCAATACGTGAGCAACGAACCTGCCGGGGTGGCGAATGCGTCTGTGACCTGACCGGTTACAGGGTCATACTTCTTGCCAGAAGAAATACGGCAGAAATACACTTCACGTGTGCCTTCATAACAAGAAAGGGTCTGATAATCCAAATCGATGGAAATGGTCTTTTCGTTCGGGTCCACTTCGGGGTTGATAGTAGAAATATCGGCATCGGTGAGGATTTTCAACCCAGCACCGTCTGCCCAATAAAATTCACCATACCCACCGCCGTAGCCGTAGCCGCGCCCGCCAGCATCTTCATTCCAGCGATATTCAGGATAGCCATTGCTTGTGCGGACCTGATCGATCCAAACCACCTGCCCGTAATACAAACGCGGTGGGAAGTTATAGGTAATGTGGTCTTGCAACCAAGGCGAAGCGACGGTCCCTTCGTGAGCCAGTTCAACATACGGAACGGTCACCTCCGCCCAGAAACCTTGTCCGTTCGGAAGTTCTGTTACAGGCGTATTGGGAAAATTCTTGGTCGGCTGAAGCACAGAAGCATATACATAGCCCTGAGGCGTTTCTACATAACGCTGATTTGGCAAACCGCCGATCACATTTCCGATCACTTCACGGTTCCATTCAACCAATGTATCAGCGTTCAACTTGCTGAGTGAGTTATTCAAATTCGGGTTATTGGTCGGGCTGCTGCGCAGGTCAATATCGGGTTCACAGACACGCCCAATAATGGCACTGCCCGGGAACTGCGGTAAACGCTTGGGCTGGCTAAAGATCTCCCACCGATAATCAACATCACTTGGAGAAAGACGCGTAAACGCCATGGCGCCCACGCCCAAACCAGCTAATTTTATAAAATCGCGTCGCGATAAATATTTCCTCATAGTTTCACCTTTATATAGAAGAGATTACTTCAACAAGCATACCTGCAAATAAAAACAGCGTCAACGGCGCGGTGAGAAACAGATTAATCTGTAAGGTACTGCTCCAACGCCCGTAGACAGCTTGAGCTTAATTTATGCCCTACGGCATCTTCACAATATGTAATCGAAGCCCCTGCCTGCTCCAGCAAGCGCATCGACTCGCGAGCCCGCTCAATCGGCACCATATCATCTTGCGTGCCGTGTGCTACAAAGACATGCTTACCTGCCAAAGCCCGTTGGCTCACATAATCATCCAGCCCATAGGGTGCAAAACCAGCCAACACACCCATCTTGCGGACGCGCTCTGGATACAACATCCCCAAAACATTGACCATCGCCGCGCCTTGACTAAAGCCGATCGCATCGAAGGTGCGCGCCTCCACCTTGACCGAAGCTGCATACTCATCAATGAGCCTTATCAACCCCTCAGCCGACTCCTTCAACGCATCCAAACTTGGGCGGTTCGTTTGGTTCGCCCGCGCTTCGTCAATACTAAGCGGATTTGGACGCCAAGAAAAACCCTGCGGGTTAGCAGGGTGCGGCGCACGTGGAGCAATGATCCAATAATTCGGAGAGAAACGCCGCGCAAAGACCCACATCGAGTTTTCGTCGCCGGTCAGCCCGTGGATCATCACCAACAAGCGCGGATTTGCAGTTTCGGTTGGTCGAGTTTGCACCGTCCAACCGTTGAATTCAATGGTCTCATTCGTCTGGGTTTGCACGTTTTACGAACCAATCCATTCCAAATAAAAATAGAAAGACCAAGCCAATCGGGATAAATGCCGCTGCGATACAGAGAAACCCAGTGACCGCTGCGCCAAAGCCATAGATAAGCCAGATCAACCCCAACCCTATAATGAAGAGCAGCAGAATGGCTCCAACGATGATCCGTGTGTTGGTATCACGCACATATTTGCGCAGGTCTCGAGTCATTTAATTCACTCCAAATACACGCCGACCCAGACGGGAAGCCCAAGTGGTTTTTGCTTTAGTTCAGGCAACACTTGCTCCAATGCCTGCTCCCCTAATGCAGCCACATCTTCTACCTTAACTTGGTCCAACAACTCAATATGATGCACATCCGGGCGGACGATGATCTCAGGCTTATCCACTTGCAAGCGCAAATGCGAAACATAGCGGCTGGAAACATCCACCGAACGCAGAAAGATATCCAAAGACTGCGCCAGAGAAATTCTTGCGAGGCGCTCCGCGATCGTACGCGGAACAATGCTGGGCAAAGGCAAGTTGTATCCACGAACCGGTTTATCGATGGGGTCATTCAACACGACAGCCACCACGGGCAAACCCGGAGATAAGAGCCGTGCCACAGAGACCGGCACAGGGTTCAAAACGCCGCCATCCACCAGTTCCAAATCATTGATCTTTTGAACCGGGAAGATACCCGGCAAAGCAATCGTAGCGAGGACAGCACTCTTAAGACTGCCTTGATTAAGCACCACTTCGCCGCCTGTGTTAATATCCACTGCAGTGACGGCACAGGGCATACGAGTATCTTTAAAGGTCTTCTCGCCGATCACCCGTTCAAGCAACTGACGTACCCCCGCCATGCCTAATAAAGAAGGACCATCTTGTGGCGCACGCCCGTAGAGACTTTCCTGATCTACCGATTCAAAGATTGCCTGAATTTCTCTTGGAGAGTACCCAATGGCATATAAAACAGCCACCATTCCCCCAAAACTAGTCCCTGCTACAGAACGAATTTTATATCCTTCTTTTTCAAGACGGCGCAACACCCCAATATGAGCATTGCCCTTGGCGCCTCCGCCGCCTAATGCCAACGTAATTTCCATTTTCTTCGATGCCTTTCAATATTCAATAAACTGACAAATTGAGCGCGAGGGATTATACCCTCGCGGAAAAATGCCACAGGATTAACACAATTTTGAGTGAACTAATTGCCCGGGTCGCGAATCAACCAAACAGCCATACCCGCCCCCACAAACGCCGCCACGATCAACACCACGATCAATACCCGCGAAGAAGCCGGCTTGGAACTGGTCTCTGATGTCGCTTCGGTAGTGGGAGTGAGAGTCACTTGTTGAGGCGTAGATGTTGGCGCACTGGTTGAGGTAGGCGCAAACGTAGCCGTAGATTGAGTCGTTGCTGTTGCTTCTAACGCCGGAGCCGCAGCCTGGGTTGCCCCAGTCACAACGAGCAATTCCTGCCCTTGATATACGGTCGAGTCTTCGCCAAGGTTGTTCAAGGCTTGGATACTCTTGATGGTAGTGCCATATGCAATGGCAATGCTCCACAACGATTGCCCATATTGCACCTTGTGATATACGTTTCCATCGGGGCGAGGCGTATTCAATGTGACTGGCACCATAAACTGACTGACACCCGCATCACTTGAGCCGCCAGGCACACTGGTGAGAACCGTTGCAGCACTATCCTGCTGTTGACCAGAACTGGTTGCAGCGGCAGTATCTACTGCGTAATAATACATGTCACCAGATTGCGAGATGCCGGCACCAATGTGGGTGAAGTTCCCTGAAAGCATGGTGTTCATATGTTGAGCATCTTGCCAGGCACTGGGTACACCATTCCAAACCAAAGGTCCATATGTGCTCAAAATATTTTCAGAACGAAAGCCACCCGCACTCAGATCACCTGCCAACGGAAAGCCAAGCGACAACAATTGCTGGGTGTACGTTCCACTTGGGCGAGAGTGTGTCACATTGCCGGTCGCAGCCATATAATCTGCTTGCGATTGCGCAGACTGCATTAATGCCTGATGAACCGGCAAGGCGGCGAGTCCGTTCGCGGCACGTAAGCTATTCACCGCATCGATCAATTGAGATGGTGAGGTGATGTTTGCAAAAGGTCTTGCTTCCACAACTTGTTTTGGGGTTATGCTCAATAAAAGCAAGAGAACACTTGCAAATAAAAACGAAATTCGTTTTCCCATAGATACTTTCATCGTAATAGTTTTTTCAACACGGATAACAATCGATCCATATCACGCCGAGAATTATATCCCTGCACAGACAAGCGGATTAATTTCTTCTCATTCCACGCGATGAGCGGAATCTCTATTCGATATTCATCATACAAGCGCGACTTAAGAGACACGAGGTCAGAATCATCTGGCAGGGTGGCAACTGCCATTTGGGCGAACCAGGTATCGGGGTCGGAATGAAGCGGGGCTTGTCCCGTCAGATCATGCAGACGTTGCCATGTCTCTACTGCCAGGCGATGACACGCGGCTCTTACCTCCGCCCAAGCCTGTTCCTGTTGAAATTGAATCGCCATCGGGACGGCAAGGAAAGCGGAGACATCACGAGTGCCCCACCATTCGTTGTAATCAATGAACGGCGAATCGCCCGGCGTTTCGGATTCATAGCCCCACGAAACGATCAATGGCTTGAGCATCGACTGAACCTCAGGGCGGGCATACAAAAAGCCAGCTCCCTTCGGAGCGCAGAGCCATTTATGTAGGTTTCCGCCGTAGAAATCTGCACCCAGGGCATCAAGGTGAAGTGGAATTTGCCCAGGCGCATGAGCCCCATCGATAACCGTGAGAATGCCATGTGCGCGTGCTCGTTGAATAATCTTCTCGACAGGGAAAATTGTTGCCGTTGGTGATGTAATATGACTTAGAAAAATTATCTTCGTCTTGGGCGTTACAGCTTTCCAAAAAGAATCAACAAAGGTCTCGTGCGAAGAAACATCAACAGATTGATTGATATAAGTAAAGCCGCGTTCTTTGGACAGAAAACGCCAGGTGCGATCCATGGCGCCATATTCATGGTTCGACGTGAGAACTTCATCGCCCGCGCCGAGTTCCAATGAACGCGCAACGATGTTTAAAGCGATGGTCACGTTTTGGGCAAAGATTACATTATTAGCTTGCGCGCCTAGATAATCTGCCAACGCTGCACGCGCGGTGCGCATCAACCCATTAAAACGCCTGCCGAGAAATTCAACGGGTTGATTCTCCAACTCTCTTTGCCAGCGTTGATATTCGCGAAAGACCGGTTTTGGTGTGGCGCCGAACGAGCCATGATTGAGAAAGGTAACAGAGGGGTCAAGAAGAAAGTGACGTTTGAGAGTGGGCATAATACTATTATACGTAACATCAAACAGCTAAGTAATTAAAGAGACTTTACCTTAAGTAGCTTTTTTCCATGTCACTTGCACTCGAGTTCCCTTATTTGGATCCGAATCAATATCTACGCTGGCATTTATGAACGTGGCACGTTCTATCATGCCAGCCAGTCCAAAGTGACGATTTTCCAGCAACATTTCAAGGTTAAGAGTTCCTTTCGCCTCAAAACCTACTCCATTATCCTCAACTGACACCCATATAGTTTCAACATCCATTCCTGCACGAATATGGATTTCTGTTGCTTTTCCATGTTGAATCGCGTTATCGCAGGCTTGTTGTACAATCCTGAAAATGTGTCGCTCCACATTCTCAGGGTAACGAATATTATTTTCATTTTCAAATTCCATCGTTACTTTAGTAACGCCCTGAGTACGGATCATCACTTTATCTTCCAAAGATTTAATTGCCATCCGTAACCCATAAGCCAGCATGGGTGGACGTAAATCTGAAACAATTTCACGCAGATGAGTGATCACCTGTTTATAAGCATTTTCAAAATTAGAGGAAAGTGTAGTCTCGTCTGTGTTAAGGCGCAAAATCGCCAGTTGATTAAGTACGTTATCATGCAATTCCAAAGCCAATTGCATACGGCTTTGCTCATTTCGCTCAATATCATTAGCATACAAGTTAAGTAAACGCTCTGAATAGAGAATATTACTCAACGCAATGGTAGTCTGATCTGCCAACGAACGCAGGATGGGAATTTCTGCTTGTGGATATAAATCATCAGGATCACGGCGCCCCAACAACCAGACGCCCATCAGCTCTTTATCCAGCTTTAAAGGAAGAATCAATCGAATCCATTCAGGAGTTTTATATCCTCCTGCGTTAAAGTCTGAACTCTCAGCCCTTAATGAAAGGAATAGATCGCTTATGGTTTCTTTATGAAGCTGTTCTTTGGTCAAGTTCTTGGAGAGAATGATTTCTCCCAAATCACTTGTAAATCTTACAAATGCATATTGGGTCACCAGCAAGCTGGGAAAGATATCTTCTTCCAAGAGTTTTAGTAAATTAACTAAAGATGTGCTGGTGGTAATACGAGCAGAATAGACCTGAGGCAGGTTTTGTCCTGACATAGTAATTCCAAGCAAGCGGCGCTCGACAAAATTTTGAAAGAACGGAAACGTCCAAATGGAGATTAAAGATGCAATAATTACAGTAAAGATACCTATAAAGAGCATGTTCTCAGTAGTTAGAAACAAGTTATATAAAGCTGCCAATACCGGAAGCCCCAAAGTAAAAACAGCAATAACATATAAATAAATTGAAATCAAACGATTGACCCGAATTTCTGCACCACCTAGTTGGCGGCGATAAGCAGCATACAAATAGGCAAATGGCAATAAAGGAAATGGCAATAGTGCAAATGATCCTAATCGTGAAATTATGCCTGGATAAGACTGGACTACTCCTAAAATGACAAGAGGCACTAAGATAAATAACATTGTGATCAAAAGCACACGAAGTTCACGACGCACGTCCGGTTGCTTAATTGCGTGGGCAATCAACAATATAATGCTTCCAACAATAGCAATTAGGAAACCAAGAAGATACAAATTTGCAGGTAACCATTGGAACCATTGAGCGATCATAAGGGCAGACGAGACTGCGTAAATACCCCAAATCAGAAAAGGAGGGAGTTTTCCCAACGGACGTGGAAATACCCAATGAAAATGTAAATATATTGGAACACATAACCAAACCATGACACGTAAGATGATCGCACTATAAAAAATGTGATAACCAGACGCACCTCCACCAGTTGCCAGCCAGATGGAAGTTAAGAAGTTAAATGCCGAAAGCAATAACCAGCGCTCATCTTTAGGGCGCAAAAACAATAACGTCAGGGTTCCTGCCAGCCAAAAGAAATAAGCAATTGGCCATTCACTAGCCAATTGCTCCCATACTTCTCCCTCATTAATACCTGGCAATTTCCATGGGATAGTAAGGCGCTCGCCATCACGTTCCACAATAACAGGAACAATTTCGCCTACATTAACCCCATCGAATAAAGATACGCGTAAGTCATTCTGAAATTCTTCCCACTCTACCTGCCCTACCTGAACTATTTGATCCCCAACAAGCAAAGGATGGGGTTGGTCTACAAACACAGCAAACACCTTACCATCTGCCCCCCAGCTAAACCCGTAAGGATGCTGAAAAAATTTAATATATGTGTAAAACAAAAGAACACCAAGTACCAGCCATGGCAATGAGTGTTCGAGGGTTTTTCTAAGTAGGTTATTTTGAAATATCATCGGAAATATCTCTTTATAATTGCAGAGTATAGCATGTGAACATAAAGTAACAGAGAATATTTTCTGTTACTTTATGTTCACTATCGCCTATTATCTCGAATATGAGTAAGAGGCTCTTCTAATCACCGATTTACAAACAAGCTAAATATCAAAATACTAAGAGGTTAGGATACCCAGTTTTCGAGCTTTTGCTATCGCTGCAACCCTAGTACGAACCCCAAGCTTTATATAAGCCCCTGAAAGCAGGTTACGAACTGTTGAATTTGCAATAGACATTTTTTTTGCAAGTTCGGCGGTTGTATCGTCAGGAAATGCAACGCTAAGAGAAAGAACTTCTTTTTGTCGTTGTGAAAGAGAAACAACTTCACTTGTGTTTGGCTCATATAAAACAGCCTCTATTTCTCGGCTAAGTGAAATTTCCCCGGCGGCAATCGAAATGATCACACCCTCAAGATTTTCCAACATAGACTTATCATCTTTAAGAATATAGCCGCTAGCCCCTGCCTCCATTACAGAACGAATTAGGCTACGGTCAGTATGCATACTTATGACAAGAATCGCAAGATCAGGATATTTTTGAAGCAGGTTGGGGATAGTATAAAGAATTGGATATGGGTTTGAGTTCTCCTTTGAAGTAGGAACATTTATATCCAACACTAAAACATCTGTAGGGTATTTCTTTAAGGTAGCTTCTACTTCATCACCAAACATCATCATTGCTACTATTTCCACTTTTGTACTTCTATCTAAACGAAATTGATACCCATCTAGAATAGTTTGGTGGTCGTCAAGGATACTAACTTGAATTATTTTTTTCATGGGAGCCCTCCTGTCTTATGACTAGATTATCATAAAAAGAAGACATCTTCAGAATTAAGAATAACAAAGTACATGTGTCTATGTCATTGACATTATATTCTTTGTGGATGACACTAAACCATGGGGAGAACCTTAAAGGTGTTTTACATAAATAACGAGATCATCGCCTTTGGAGTAAAAATCTTTGATCGTCGCCTCAGCTTGATAACCTGTGCCTATATAAAATTTTCGAGTGGACTCATATAAGGGTTTGCCTGAGGTTTCTGCAATGACCATTCGCCCACCCAATTTGCGGACTGCTTCTTCGGTGGCGCTTAACAATTTGCGCCCAACCCCACCGCGGCGAGTGTTGGGGTCTACGGCGATCCAAAACAGGTCATAAACACCATCGGTCAAATCGCGGTAACCGTAGCTAGCAAAACCCAATACTTGAGTCCCTTCACGATAGACAATGAAGTTGTACCCGCAAGTTTCCACCCCGTTTTCGATATAGTCGTCCCAGATCTCTGCCACACAGGTGACTTCTTCTTCGCTGAAAACGCCAGCTCGGGCGGTAATATCTTTGATTTGGTCTCCATCGGGCGTAACAGCGACAAAAATATTTTCCTGCCCGGCAACATTTTGATTTGCATTCATGGGTTGAAATGCCTTCCTGTTTTGATTTGTATGTATCACTTGCCACGGACTCACCTATGCCCTTAGCCAGCAATTTTAGGATTTTATCATCTTGAGTAGGAAGATTGTCCTAGTAAAGAAACAAGCGTACAACGCACCAGTAGAGCATACCAAATTACCGGAGGAAGAAATGACTGAACCCAAGATCACCCTGTATGGCGCATATTGGTGCCCAGACTGCCGCCGCTCGAAGAAATTTTTAGGGGAGCAATTCGTTCCCTTCAAATGGATCGACATTGAGCAGGACAAAGAAGCTGAAGCAATCGTATTGCAAAAGAACAACGGCAAACGCATCATCCCAACCATTGTTTTCGAGGATGGGTCATTTCTGGTCGAGCCGACCAATGCAGAGCTTGCCAAAAAGCTGGGATTGAAGACCGAGGCGAAGAAAACCTATTACGACCTGATCATCATCGGTGGCGGACCAGCCGGGTTGACCGCCGCGATCTACGCCTCACGCGAAGGCGCAGATGTGTTACTGATAGAACGCTCTGGGCTGGGCGGACAAGCCGGCATTACGGTCGGGTTGGATAACTTTCCTGGTTTTCCCGAAGGCATTAGCGGACAGGAATTCTCAGACCGGGTCACGCAACAAGCAAAACGCTTCGGTGTGGAAATTCTACAAGCTGTGGATGTAGAACGTTTGGAACAAGAAAATGGCTATCACGAAGTGTATACATCAGACGGCAAACACTATCATTCCAAGGCTGTCTTGCTGGCGACAGGCGCGTCCTATCGCAGACTGGAAGTGCCTGGCGAGGATGATTACATTGGCGCAGGGATTCACTTCTGTGCGACATGTGATGGACCGTTCTATAAGGGCGCAAAAGAGATCGTGGTCATCGGCGGTGGGAATGCCGCAGTGGAAGAAGGACTGCATCTGACGAACTTTGCCGAAAAAGTGACTCTCTTGGTCCGCGGAGATAAATTGACCGCCAGCCAGATCGCAATTGACAAGGTCACAGAACCCGGCTCAAAAGTGAATGTGAAATACAACGTCAGCGTGGAAGAGTTTGATGGACAGGATTCAAAGCTAAAGTCCATTAAGACCCGTGACAGAGCGACCGGGCAGACCGAGGAACTGCATCCAGCTGCGGCGTTCGTATTCATTGGTCAACAGCCGAATACAGACTTCGTAAGAAGTTATGTGCAAACCGATAAGAGCGGATTTCTTCTGACAGGGCACGACTTGGGGCATGACCAAAATGCCTTACCCTTCGAAACCAGCATTCCGGGCATCTTCGCGGCAGGTGATGCGCGCCATGGCAGCGTCAAACAAGTGGCGTCGGCGGTGGGTGAAGGCGCTGCGGCTTCGATCTCGATCCGCGAGTTTTTACGGAAAGGCTAAACTACCAGGCAGCCCTGCCGCCATCAACGGGCAGGGCTGTGCCTGTAACAAAGGAAGCATCATCAGAGGCGAGATACGCCACAGCGTTGGCAACTTCTTCGGGGGTTGCGATGCGATTCATCGGGTGGCGTGAGGCGAACTTCGGACGTTGAAGGTCTGCGCCGCCCAAGTCATCCATTTCTTTTTCCAGCAAAGGTGTATCGACACTGCCCGGGCACACGCAGTTGACACGGATGTTTTGAGGCGCGTGGTCAATTGCCATGGCACGCGTCAGGTTGATCACGCCACCTTTTGCAGCGCAATACGCGGCGACTCCGCTGCCGCCCACCAAGCCAAAGATTGAAGCATTATTGACGATAGCACCACCGCCTTGCTTCTCAATAAATGGAATGGCGTATTTCGACATGAGATAGGTGCCCTTCAAATTGGAATTCAAAGTGGCATCCCATTCTTCTTCCAACGTAGTTACCACATTGCGGTTGACGTGAATAATCCCAGCGTTATTGAAAAGAATATCAAGCCGCCCAAAAGTTCGGACCGTTTCATCCACACAGCG
Source organism: Anaerolineales bacterium (assembly GCA_046328915.1). Lineage (GTDB taxonomy): Bacteria > Chloroflexota > Anaerolineae > Anaerolineales > Villigracilaceae > Villigracilis. Next base: position 97,835 of record JAXLVR010000009.1, read on the forward strand.
CTGACAGTCCGCAGTGCTGCCAACATCGCCAGAAATAAAAATTGTATCGTTACCCAGCTTCTGTATTACTGCCCATCCGCGCGTGGTATCACGTGCGAACAAGGCAACCTTGGCACCTTCTTGCAAAAATAATTCAGCTACTGCCAAACCAATGCCCGATGTTCCACCCGTAATGATCGCCACTTTTCCTTTGAATCGCATGTTTTTTCTCCAGAAATATGATTTGAATAAAGACATTGTAATTTTATTCCTCTCAAAATGTAATTAACGACACTGACAGCGCGACGATAGGAACGTTACACTCATTTCAGTTTCATCATCGGAGGATTTCATGTCTCAACCCAATATCATTGTCTACGGCGCAGATTGGTGCCCCGATTGCCGCCGCTCGAAAAGTTTCTTGAAAGAAAAAAACATCTCATTCACGTGGATCGATGTGGATCAAGACCAAGCCGCTGAAGCCCTGGTTCGTGAAAAAAACAATGGCAACCGTGTCATCCCAACCATTATTTTTGAAGACGGTTCCTTCCTTTCTGAGCCATCCAATGAAGATTTGGCAAACAAAATAGGCGTACCCGTCTAACAGAACAATCTAAAAAGCAAATAAGCTGTAAAAACTCGAAACGCATACGTGAGTATAATTTCATGTATGCGTTTCAATTTATTTAAACAATCAGATATCCCTGAAAAATACAGGTCAAATTTTCTTCACCTCTATCTCGATATTGCCTGGTTCGGCGTATTGAGCGGCACCGCAGTTAACTTTCTCAATGTGTATGCTACCCGCCTGGGAGCCAGTGCAACTCAAGTCGGTTTGCTCACGGCAGCTTCTGCTGTCGTCAACCTTTTTCTCGCCATTCCCGCTGGGCATTGGATCAGCAAACGTCACACCGGTATGGCGGTCTTTTGGTCCTCTGTCCTTTTTCGTCTCGGCTATTTCATGTGGATTCCCCTGCCTTGGTTTCTTAGCAATCAAGGGCAAATCTGGGCACTCATTATTCTCACCTTCCTCATGGCAATTCCGCTCACACCGTTGGGCGTGGGTTTTAACGCACTCTTCGCTGAAGCCGTGCCAGACCGCTATCGTGCGCGTGTGGCGGGCACTCGTAATGTGACCTTTGCCATCGCATACATGCTCACGTCGCTGGTTGCTGGTTATATTCTCAAGAACACAGATTTTCCCGGCGGTTATCAAGTCATCTTTGTGATCGGAGCCTTTGGGGCGGCGATGAGCAGTTATCACATCTATCATGTCAAACCTATTCTGGATGAAATACCCGCGCCTCCTTCCGCGCTAACGCCTGACTCTGCTCCTCAACCTTCCTCTCCCCGCGGCGTGACCTCTGCCCTGCGCTTAGACATTTGGAAATCGCCCTTCAAGAAGATATTGCTGGCATTGTTCATCTTTCACTTTGCACATTATCTTTCAAACCCGTTGTATCCCATCTTCAATGTGCGCGTGCTCAACCTCAATGACAGTCACATCGGCAATGGAACCGCGCTCTATTATCTTTCGGTGTTGCTGGCATCCACCCAACTGGGACGTATCGTCCACCGCTTTGGGAACAAACGCATCACCGGCTGGGGTGTGGCTGGCATGGCTTCGTATCCGCTCATGCTGGCGTTCGCACACAGTGTTTGGCAGTTCTACGTCCTCTCGTTCATTGGCGGATTCCTCTTCGCCTTGGTCAATGGTTCTTACGCCAACTATATGCTTGAGCACATTCCAGCCGATGACCGTCCTTCACATTTGGCGTGGTATACCATCATGTTCAACTTCGCGATCCTTTCCAGTTCGTTGATCGGTCCAGCTGCGGCAGAGGTCATTGGACTCGTCCCTGCCATGATCATCTTTGGGATTGCAAGAATTCTGGCAGGGTTATTCCTGCTCAAATGGGGCTAATGCAGCCACAGAGTTCTTTCTTACTAACCTCTGTGGCTTATCCTGCAATAATTTTCCATGCTAAAATCACTCCGTGACTGACAATATCAAAATCATCGCCAACAACCGCAAAGCCGGTTTTGAATACACCCTGATCGAAACATTCGAAGCGGGTATTTCCCTGCAAGGCTCAGAGATCAAATCCATTCGTGCCGGGCAAATCAGCATTCAAGAAGCCTATGTAGACGTGGAAAACGGACAGGAAGCCTGGCTGCTCGAAGCACACATCGCGCCCTATGAACAAGCGGGTAAATACTTCAACCATGACCCGAAGCGCAAACGTCGCCTGCTGTTGCACAAGAAGGAAATCCGCGAGCTGTGGAATAACGTGCGCATCAAAGGTATGACCATCGTCCCGACCAAGGTCTACCTCAAAGACGGACGCGCCAAGGTCGAGATTGCGCTAGCAAAAGGCAAAAAAGCTTACGACAAACGCGCCACCATCGCCAAACGCGATGAAGCGCGCGATAAAGAACGTGCCATGCGGGTAAGATGATCTCTTTCATCTTTCCTCTTATGTAGGGAGGGAAGATAAAAGAAGAAAGAAGTACATATGCCTCCTTCAACCATTGGCGGGATCAATCTATTATCTGAACCTGAAAAGCGGGCGATCTATACCAAGTACATTCCACAATCTCTGTTGGATAAATACAGTCTGCCGCCCTTAACCTCTGCGGTTGGCTATAACTTGCTGCAATTTCGTTTTGCCAACGGCTCTACAGATGTGGAAATGCGCCTGTATCACAAAGTGGATTTCCCCGACCCGATCCTATATGCACACCTGACCGATACCATGAATGGACAGATCCACGTGCTGTTGTATGTGCTCAACGACCCTGACTCACAGCGCTATGACGTGGACAAAATGCCAGATGGCGCGCCCACCAAGTTTGGCACCTTGCGGCGCAATGTAGAGGCGGAGACAAAGGCTTGTGAGGCTGGTCTGGCACCGGGTCAGGTAAGACGCGGGCTCAGGTTGTTAGGTGGTGCGATTGAAGCATTTGAAGGCTTTGTCACGGCACTTGGTCACGATATGTACTTCGTCGAGCCGTTGTATTATCACAATGCGGTCATCTTTGAGCGTTATGGTTTTTCGTATCAGATGGGCAAGCGTTTGATGGAAAGTATCAATGCCGGTTTTCAACCCGGCGGTGACCTTCACGCGCAGTTGGACGGTTCGAATGCCTTCCGTAAAACAGAAGCCGCCGAGAGCATTCGCAAACGCTCTTGGGCGATTCACGACGGCATTCTCGGCGAGCCTTTTACGAATGTGACCATGTACAAACGCGTGGGTCACAGCGCGGGCATTGACACGACAAAAGGATGTAAGTGGTAATTACGCCTTGCTGGTGCCTGTGCCAAATTTGCGGAAGAAGAAAATAGAAATTCCGGCTGCCACAAAATAAGCAAGAAAATAAACGAGACCAAATGGGTGTTCGCTGAAATTGAAGAGCGGGAAATAAGCGAACGCCGCAATGGTAATAATAATAACCAACCCAAACGCCAGAAAACTATAATTCAAGAACGGCGCACGATTCTTTTCGAACACCAAAGGCAGCATGCCAATGGTGAGCGCCAGGAAGAAAGCGCCGAAGCTGCGTAAGGTGAGCGTGGTCATGGCTTCGGGGAAGATCTCGCCTGTGGTGATCGGTGCACCGGCTTGAACGCTCATACCATAGATGCCGATAAAACCAACGAAGAGCACGAACGCGGTGGCAACTCCGCGCATGAGACCGGTCATCGGTTCGGAGGCATTCCCCGCCGGGCGGACTCTCAGCCAGTCTACGATGCCTAAGACAGCGGCAACGGCGTTGAGGCTGATGACAGACACGTAGAACCAAGCCACGGGGTAATCTAAATTGAGCTTCTCACGGAAAGACACCACGATCATGCCTTCCAACAAGCCAAAGGACCAAAGATACGACAACGCCGGGTAGACCAACTGCCAGTTCCAGCGGCGAGCCGTAAAGAACGCCAGCCAGGCATTGCCGAGGCACCAGGCGCCGATGGTCATGGTCATGAAGCCAGTCACATTCCAGGCGAAGATCGGGGCTTGTTGTTCCGGTTGAAAAAACAGGACTCCCCCAATGACGGCATAAAGAGCGGCAAGCAGATAAGTGAACAGCCGAGACGTATTTGTAAGCATAATTCTCTCCTATATAAAGTAACGAACCAAGGTTATAAACACTGGTGGGTCTATTAAGGTTTTACCCCAAAGGGATTATTTGCACTACTTGAAAACTGCTTGCTACTCCACATACTGAGCGTAGCTTTCGCCCAAGAGCTTTTCCAAATACGGTGTGACTTGCCAGAAGCTTTTCAGGTTTTTGTATTCTTCTAGCCAGCGCGGATTCTTTCCGGGCGCAGCAACCTTCACCGAACGGATCATCAGATTCTTGGCGGTGTGCTCGATTGGCACGAATTGAGTCACATCGGTGCGATAGCCCATGATGCGCAACAAGGTAGCACGGAAGGTATCAGTAAGAATATCACCCATGCGCTCGAACAAGATGCCATGACTTAGTACAGAAGCAAGAGGTGTAGGCGAAGGGACCTGTGCCATTTGCACTTGCAAATCATGCTGACAGCACGGCGCGCAGACGATGACTTTACTCTCCCAGCGGATTCCTTTGGCAAGGGCATCGTCAGTGGCGGTATCGCAAGCATGAAGGGCAACGACGATATCAGGCGTGGAATCAGGCACAAAATCTCCGATGGTGCCGACTTTGAAATCCAGTTGGCTCCAGCCAAGTTTTCTGGCTTTTTCCTGATGGCGTGCGATCAAATCCGCTTTGATATCCACGCCTGTGACGTGGGCATCCAATTTCAGAATTTCATGCAGGTAGTAATAAACGGCAAACGTCAGGTAGGCATTGCCACAGCCAAAATCCACCACGTGGACAGGGTTGCCCGCGAACGTTTCAAGCGCGTCGCTTTCATCCACCAAGCGCAGAAACTCGTTGATCTGCGTGTACTTGCGCTGCATATCGGCTTTGATCCTGCCATCTTTGGTGAGGATGCCCACCGCCTCTAAAAATGGTTTGGCATTCTCAGCCGAAAGCAAGCGGCTCTTCTCTCGGTTATGGGACAAGTCCACTATGGGCAAGTCCGTAGGCGCAGACTTGCGTTCGTTGACCAAGGCTTTGCCTTTCTTCGAGATATTGACCTGCAAAGTACCGATGGTGCTTTCTATAAAAATATTGCGGAAGGGCAACGCCAACACCTCGTCAATGCGGGCAGATGCTTCTTCAAAGGGGTAATTCTTGGAAATATCCTTCTTCTCATCGAAAAAGGAAAACTGCAAGTGGACTTCCCCTCTCAACTCCACCGGGCGGACGATGACCTTGATCCACGGCATCTCTGCGCCTTTTTGCTCCCCCGTAAATTGAGCGCGGATAAATGTATCGCGGGCGAGCATCCGCGAACGGACTTTGTCGGTGTAGTTTGATTCCATGATGGGATTATACGACACTCAAGTTACTCTATAAGCTAAAAATCATTGCCTCGAATTTCACAAATTTTCGCGAATTTACTTTTCGGGTGTTGCGATTGAAGGTCTTGGTTCTATAAAACCAAGGTGACAGTCACTTTAAAAGTGACTGTCACCTGATTCATTTCATGCCCTACTTTATAATGGCTACGCGCTATTTCTAAATCTCGCGTTCTTCCTCTTCGCGTGCTGCCTCGCCTTTCTCCATCTTGCGTTTCAAATACTCGGGCCAGTTCGAAAGATCCTCCGCCTGCAAGAAAAGCGGACCATTCCCCTTCTGAGTCAATATCTCACGCGAGCGGACGTTCAGCACTGCCTTCGCCGCATCAATGCCAGAAGATGTCACTCCCGCCACGCCATGACTCATTGTGCTGGCTCCGCACAGATACAAACCATCAAACTCGGTGCGCGGCGTGAATCCAAGCGGACCCACCTGATTTGGAAGTTTATCAATGCCATACAAATTTCCACGCGTAGCGTTGAGATAATGTTCATTCGTGAGTGGCGTGCCGAGACTGTAATACACAATATGCTTGCTCAAACCCGGAATGCGCTTTTCCAGTCCGCGCACCATGCGCCAGGCAAGGTCTTCTTTCATCGCTTCGTAGTCCGCGGGGCGTGAGCCGTATTTCGTATGCGCCCATTTCTCGAATGCGTCATAGCCCACAAACGCAAACGACTCGCAGGTGTGATGTCCACCATGCATTTTCGACGGGTCTTTCAACGTCGTCACCGTTAGGAACATGCCGGGCATAGTCTCGTCTTTCAATGCGGCATCGGTTAAGCCATCGCTGTAAATTTTGTCCACATCGAGGTGATCGTAATACCACATATTGCCAGAGTCCAAGCCTGCTCCGCGCAAGTCCATGTCAGTGGCAAAGAAAAGGCTCAGGCACGAAGTGGAAAATCGGACGGAATCAATTTTCTTCTTGAGTCGAGGCGAAAGTTTTTCGCGTCCAATCAACTTGCCGAAGGTCACTTCAGGGTCTGCATTGGAAATAACGACATCCGCGCGGATCTCTTCTCCCGACTCCATTTCCACACCGAGAACTTTTCGCCCCTCAAGCAGTATCCGCTTCACACGTGACTTGAGCCGGATCTCCCCCCCAGCTCTTTTCAACGCCCGAACAAACGCCCGCGGAATGGTGAACGCCCCACCCAGCGGATAATATCCGCCCTCGAGATAATGATGTGTGATGCCCGCATGCATAAACGCACTGACCTGCGAAGGCGGCAAACCATGATCGCCCGATTGCCCGGCCAACACGCCGCGCAACACCGGGTCAGTGATGTGCGCATTGATAAGGTCTGCGCCCGTAGCACGCATCCACTTAAGGACATTCCCCGCCCCCCTCGCCGCCTGCAAAGGCTTCGCCACATTACCCACATTTCGCAAGCCGTTGATCATGCCCAATAGGTCGTTGAAATATCCGTCAATACCCTGCGCCTCTTGCGGAAAATTCCGCTTGAGTTCGGCGATCAAATTCTCTTTACCTTTCGGAAAGTTGATCTGCTTATCGCCCACCACGATATGGTCATACCCATTCGGGTTGAGTTCTACAAAGCTCAGATCTTGCGACACGCCCAAGCCATCATAAATTCGACGCAACCCGCCGCCCTCTTGCAGGTCACCGATGTAATGTACACCCGGGCTAAAGCGATAGCCTTCAAGCGTGAATGAATGAGTCCAACCGCCGGGTCGATCGTGTTGTTCAAGCACAAGGACCTTCTTGCCTGCTTGCGCCAAAGCCACCGCAGCGGTCAACCCGCCCGCGCCCGAACCGATGATGATTGCGTCGTATGATGTCATGATTCCTCCGTTAGATTCGGCGGGTTGCCCATTCGGGCACACGTAAAGCCCTGCCTTAATTATTGATCTTGGTTACTGCCAATCGCGCTCGATACTCTTCCGCATGGATCTCCCCAATCCGCTTTTGCGGAAAGGGCGTAATACTTATTATTTGTACAAGATAGCCATTTTGTTCCACAGAAGTTGTCATTCCCTCAAAATCCATTTGTGGAATGCTGCCATCGTTGTCAGTAAATGTAAGAAAACTTACTTCTTGTGGCGCTTCAGAACCGGACTGAATTGAAATGGTTGCTGAAACTGGTCCACTTTCTGCGCATTCAATATCCAGTGGACAGCGTCCATCACTCGGAACGCCAATCAATATGATCTTCAAGTCTGTGTCATTTATGGTTACGATTTGCCCCGGCGTCAAGGTAAACTCCGCGCCCAAGTTTGCAGAAATGGGCGGAAGTGGTGTGGAAGGCAGCAAGGCACAGGCAGTTATAAACAGTAGACAAATGCTAATAACAAATGCTCTCATTATTGTCCTTTTGAGCTCTTATCACCTAAATCTATCTTTCGAGAAGTATAGCTCTCATAATCAGGCACCAAACGCTCGTAGGGATTATCCATCAAGGGTGAAGAGATCATAAAATCCGCCGAGGCGCGATTGTTCGCAATCGGAATATTCCACACGACTGCCATGCGTAATAGAGCCTTCACATCAGGGTCGTGTGGCTGGGGCTCCAATGGGTCCCAAAAGAAAATGAGGAAGTCTATCTTGTTCTCAACGATCTTTGCGCCAATTTGCTGGTCCCCGCCGAGCGGACCGCTCTTGAGCTTGGTCACTTTAAGGTTCAGTTCTTTTTCCAGAATCTTGCCTGTTGTACCCGTGGCATAGATCTGATGATGTGCTAAAAGGTCACGATTGAACTTTGCCCACTCAAGCAAATCTCGTTTTTTATTGTCATGCGCCACCAAGGCGATCCGCTTATCATGATCCATTGGGATACGTTTGTAGTTCATTGTTTCTCCTTAGAGAACCTTTTGTACATGGATTTAACGGATGATACGGAAAAGAACGGATTCTTAAATAGTTTTTCCGTGAGGCTCCGTGCGATCAGTGAAATCCGTGTACTTAAAAACTCTTTCTCACATCTACCCAAAATGGCTCAACGCTTTATAGATCGCCTGTGCTCCAAATTCAATTGCCGCCGCGGGGACACGTTCGTCTGCCGCATGAATCACATTCGCAAAGTTGAAATCTTCTGGCAGGGTCATGGGCAAATAGCCGTAAGTTTGAATGCCGATCTGCGAGAAGAAACGTCCATCGGTGACGCCGCTAAGGAGCAATGGAATTGGAATCCCTTCAGGGTCGGCTTCTTTCAAGATATTTGCCAGCGTATCAAAGAGAGACATATCCGGGTCGGCAGGTCCAGGTTCGTATTGGATCAGGTCAAGTTCCACATCATCCCCGACGATCGCTTTCAATTCACCGAACATATCGTCTGGGGTTTGCCCTGGCAATAAACGCCCATCCAACTCTACAACGATCTCGCTTGGGATCACATTGACCTTATCGCTGCCATGAATAATCGTCGGGCTGACAGTGTTACGAAATAGCGGGTAGAACGTCCGCCCGCGAGAGCCGAGAGCTTTGAGCACCAAATCTGTCAGCGTGGGATTGGTCAATTGTTTGAGGATCAAGCCTTGAAGTCCGCCCAGAGCCGAAGCCATTGCATCCACCATCAACTTTGCGGGCGGAGTCACATGCACAGGCAAATCATTCTCATCCAACGCTTTTAGGAATTTTGCCAGCTTGGCAGTTGCACCACCTTTTTCAGGCATCGAGCCGTGACCGCCCTGTCCGCGCACGGTGGCTTTCATCCAACAGACTTGCTTTTCAGAGATCATGATCGGGTAAAAACGCTTGCCGCCAATGGTTAACGTAAAGCCACCAAATTCGCCGATGGCATGTTTGATATCTTTGAACAGAGCAGGATGCTCTTCCACTAAAAACTTTGCGCCATAATCGCCGCCCACTTCTTCATCGCTGACGACCGCCAGCACAATATCTCCGGGTGGGCGCAAGCCTTCGGCATTGGCTCGCATGAATGCCGCTACCATCATCGCCACGCCGCCCTTCATATCTAATGCACCACGCCCCCACACATACCCATCGATCAGCTTGCCTTCAAAGGGAGGTTGCTGCCAGGGTTGATTCTCAGTGGTGACCACATCCACATGCCCATACAACAACAAAGGTGGAGCTTTGCCTTCACCGGGCAAACGAGCGATCAAATTGGGTCGGTTTGGATCTTTCGCAACCAGCGTGGATTCAATGCCCGCCTCATTCAACAGATCGCGGATGTAGCCCACACAAGCCGCTTCGTGCCCAGGCGGATTCGTCGTGTTGAACTGGATCAACCGTTGCAGAATTTCAACGGGGTGTTCATGCATAGTATTCTTTTGCGTCATTGGAAGCTCCAATCTTTGGAAATCATTCAAATTATATGCCTAATCCCCTGCTTGCTGTTTTTTATAAACAGGCATAAAATAGTTTCAATACTTAACTATTAATAAAATTACATATCTCAAAGGAATCTATGAACACATCCAGTCAATTACGCGAACAAGCCTTGGACGGTTTTTGGGAAACGATTCCTTCTCTTTGGAATTTTGTACGTTCGTACATCCGTGCCACAGCCACAAGCAAGTTTGATATCACTGTCGAACAATTTCACGTGCTGCGTTTTGTGCGCAAGGGCATGTCTATCAGCGAGTTGGCAATCGCCAAAAATATCAGCCGCCCTGCCATTAGTCAGGCAGTGGATGTACTAGTCAAAAAGGGATTGTTGACCCGCGTACAAAACACGAAAGACCGCCGCTATGTGACCCTCGCCTTAAGCGATGAAGGCAACGCGCTTTTGGATACAGTCTTCAAAGAGACTCGCTCATGGATGAAAGTTCACATGAGCAAGTTGACCAACGAAGAATTGGAGTCGATTGCCAAGGCAATGCAAGCCTTCAAAAAAATATTGCCATAAGTTTTAGGAGTTTGGAGCAAGAATGAATAAAAAAATCAAAGAACCGATAGAGCCTGTTGAGCCTATCCTTTCGAGCACAGAAACACGCAGAAGCGGGGAAACTACCTTCGTTGCCATGCGGCATCGAAATTATCAGTTGTACTTTGGCGGGCAACTCATTTCCAACATAGGCACATGGATGCAGGTCATTGCGCAGGCTTGGGTGGTGTATCAACTCGGTCACTCCGAGCTGACTTTAGGACTGGTTGCCTTCGCCTCTGCCATCCCAAATTTGGTCGTCTCTCCCTGGGGCGGCGTGATCGTGGATCGCATATCGCGCCGTAAGGTGCTGATGCTGACTCAGTCTGGCGCGATGCTATTGTCCTTCATCCTTGCCTGGTTGACCTTTACTAACATCGTTCAGGAATGGCACGTGATTTTTCTGGCAGCACTGACGGGTGTGATCACTGCCTTTGATGCCCCCGCACGCCAAGCCATCACTCCGGAATTGGTTGGCAAGAAAGACGTTGCCAATGCCATTGCGATGAATTCGATGATGTTCAACAGCGCCCGCGTGGTAGGACCCGCCATCGGCGGCATGATGCTCGCCACCGTCGGCGCGGCGTGGTGCTTCACCGTGAATGGAATTTCCTTCCTTGCCGTGCTGATCGGGTTGTGGTTGATGAAATTGCCGCCCCACCGCAAGTCCGCGCAAGACACATCGCCATGGAAACAATTGGTCGGTGGGTTTCAGTATGCAGCGAACAACCGTGATATTAAGACTCTGATTCTGCTCTCGCTGGTATTCAGCATTTTTGGCGTCTCATACACAACCGTGTTACCTGCCTTTGTGGAAAAGAACCTGCAACTCGGCGCCACTGCTTTTGGCTGGGTCAATGCTGTGACCGGGCTCGGCGCAGTGACAGGCGCTTTTCTGCTGGTGCATCACATCAGCAACAACCGCCGCGGACTTTTCCTTATCATCACCAATATTGCCTTCCCAGTAACATTGATCGCCTTTGCAGTGACAGCTTATTATCCGCTTTCACTGGTGCTCGCTTATCTTTTAGGGCTTGGGTTTATGGTGCAATTTACGACCATCAACACTCTTTTACAAGCACGGGTGGAAGATGACTTCCGCGGGCGTGTCATGGGTCTTTATACCCTGAGCTTCTTTGGCTTCTCTCCATTTGGAAATCTATTAATGGGCGCTTTAGGCGAGACATTTGGCTTGACCTTCGTCATGATCCTTTTCGGAGTTTTGTCGCTGATCCTTTCTCGCATCGTGCTTGCTCGCAACCCCGGAATAAAAACCTTACCATAGCAAAATACAATGAATGAAATCAAAAAACTACTCATCTATGTAAGACCCTATTGGCGCCGAAGCTCGGTCGCCTTAGTACTGCTGATCGCGGTCGTCATCATGGATTTGACCCTGCCGCGCCTGATTCAACATGTGATTGATCAGGGCATCAACGGCGGGAGTGTACAAGTCGTCATCACCACCACGATCTGGATGCTGGGAATCTCAGTACTGCAAACCTTCTTCTCATTGGCAAACAACCTATTTTCCATTCAAGTAGGTGAAGGTGTGGCGCGTGATTTGCGTGAGGCACTCTTTCTCAAAATTCAATCCTTCTCCTTTGGAAACCTCGACCATCTCAACACCGGTCAATTGATGGTGCGCCTCTCCAGCGATACCACTGCGTTTCAGCGCATGGTGCAAGTCTCGTTGCGGATCGGTACACGCGCGCCGTTATTAATGATCGGTAGCATCATCCTGATGTTTGTGACAGATAGCCGCCTCGCCTTGATGATCCTACCTGTGCTTCTAGCGACCTCTATCGTAATTATCTTCTTTGTCTCGCGTATGGGACCGTTATTTCTAACCGTCCAAAAGAAATTGGATCGGCTCAATATGGTTTTGCAGGAAAATATTGCGGGCGTGCGGCTGGTCAAAGCTTTTGTGCGCGAGAAGCACGAAAGCGAGCGTTTCGCCGTCGTCAACGAAGATTATGCAGATCGCAATACTCATGTGATGCGTTTCATGGCAACGCTTTCACCTGCCATGAGCATCTTCGTCAACATTGGCATAGTGATCGTCATTTGGGCAGGCGGGATTCAATCCATCAATGGCGATGTCTCGGTCGGGCAGATCGTGGCATTCATCAACTATCTGCACACCACGATGGGACCGCTGGGCATCATGGTGATGCTGGCAAATGTCGTCGCCGCGGCAACAGCCTCGGCAGAGCGCATCAACGAAGTGTTAGACACCGTCCCTGAAGTGCAGGATACTGCCATGCCACGTAAGATCCCTGAAGGGCGCGCGAAGCGGATCCGCTTTGAGGGTGTGGACTTTCACTATAACGGGACCAATGACGGGGTCGTGTTGAAGCGCGTGAACTTTATCGCGGATCCTGGTCAGACCGTTGCCATCCTCGGCGCGACTGGTGCGGGCAAATCTTCCATCGTCAATTTGGTGCCGCGTTTTTATGATGTGGCAGCGGGTCGCATTACCTGGAACGATGTGGATATCCGTGAGGTATCTCAGAGTGAATTACTGGCGGATGTGGGCATTGTGCCGCAGGAAACGATTTTGTTTTCAGGTTCGGTGCGCGAGAACATTCGCTATGGCAGACTAAGTGCAAGTGAAGATGAAGTGGTTGCGGCGGCGAAGGCGGCACAAGCACATGACTTCATCATGAAACTGCCGAACGGATATGACACCCGCGTGGAAGAACGCGGCGTCAATCTTTCCGGCGGACAAAAACAACGCCTTGCCATCGCCCGTGCTTTGCTGCTGAAGCCTGCGGTCTTGATCCTCGACGATAGCACGAGTTCGGTGGACGTGGAAACTGAAACAAAGATTCAAGATGCGATGAAAACCTGGTTGAAAGACAGCACAAGTTTTGTGGTGGCACAGCGTATCAGCACGGTGCTGCATGCCGATAAGATTCTGGTGGTGGATGAAGGAAACATCGTGGCGCAAGGCACACACAGTGAGTTGATGCAGACCAGCAAGGTCTATCAGGAAATTTATGATTCGCAATTGGGCGAAGGCGTGAAGATGGAGGCGGAATGAGCGATCAAAATTCTCCCCGCGCGAACATGCAAAACGTGCGCGCCGCTCTCGGGCGTGGACCGATGCAACCGGGGCGCATTGAAAAAGCAGGTAACCCAAATCGTGCTTTGATTCGGTTAGCCCAATATCTCAGTTCATATAAATTCACTTTGATCGTGGTGTTGATCTTCGTGCTGGCTTACATTTCACTGGGCTTACTCGAACCGTATTTAATCGGTCGCGCCATTGACCAATACATCTCCGTCAAAAAACTCGATGGTCTTTCGCAACTGGCATTGCTCTTGCTCAGTGCTTATCTGCTCGACAATGCCTTTCAGGCCGCATCCAGTTGGCTGATGGCGCGCATCTCGCAAGATGCCTTGCGACGCCTGCGCCGTGACTTGTTCGAGCATCTGCAAAAATTATCCATCGCCTTTTTCGACCGTCACACCGCGGGCGAATTGATGAGCCGCCTCACCAACGACATCGATGCCATCAACCAAGCCGTTTCGCAGAATGTGGTTTCGCTGGTGGCGAGTGTGCTGTCGCTGGTCGGCATCATCATCACCATGTTCGTTCTCAACCCGTGGCTTGCAATTGCCGCGCTGTTGGTTGTGCCGATCATGTTCTGGTTTACAAATTTCATCGCACGTTACACCCGCCGCGGATTTCGTGATCTGCAAAAAGAACTCGGTGAGATCAACGGTGTGATGGAAGAATCGATCAGCGGTCAGCGCGTGGTCAAAGCGTTCCGACGCAGCGAGTCGTCCATCGAACGTTTCCGCGCCAGCAATCAAAAGGTCTACGCCGCAGGTGTGTATGCCAACACATACGCGCTCATGCTCATGCCTCTCACCAACGTGCTGGGCAATCTCTTCGTCATCGTGTTGGTCGGTCTTGGCGGCTATCTTGCCCTGCAAGGTCTCGCCACTGTTGGGATGATCGCGACCTTCATCGCTTATGCCCAAAACTTTATCTCCCCACTGCGTCAATTGGCGAACATGTACAACTCAATTCAAGCCGCACTGGCAGGCGCAGAACGAGTCTTTGAAGTGATCGACATGCCCACGGAAGTGGACAACGCTTCAGACTCCCCTCTGCCTGTTCCCGTTAAAGGAAATGTTCGCTTCGCTGACATCTCTTTCGGCTATCACCCCGAGCAGCTCATCATCAAGAATATGACCCTCGAAGCCAAAGCCGGGCAGACCATTGCGCTGGTTGGTCCCACCGGCGCAGGCAAGACCACCATTATTAATTTGCTGACCCGCTTCTACGAGGTCAACTCTGGCAGCATAAGCATCGACGGGAAAGATATCCGCGACATCTCCAAAGATGATCTGCGCCAAAAACTCGGCATCGTTCTGCAAGATACCTTCCTCTTCGCCGATACCGTCATGGAGAACATCCGCTATGGGCGGCTCGATGCCAATGACGAGGAGTGCATCGAAGCCGCCAAACTCGCGGACGCCGATCACTTCATCCAACAAATGCCAATGGGATATCAAACCAAGCTTTCTGAACGTGCCAGTAATTTGAGTCAGGGGCAACGCCAATTACTCTCCATTGCCCGCGCCGTCCTTGCGGACCCGAGCATCCTCATTCTCGACGAAGCCACCTCCAGCGTGGACACACGCACCGAAGCGCGCATCCAAAAAGCCCTGCTGCGCCTCATGCAGGGACGCACCAGTTTTGTCATTGCCCACCGCCTGTCCACCATCCGCGATGCCGATAAGGTCATCGTGATTAAAGATGGCGAGATCGTGGAACAAGGCACGCATCAGCAATTGCTGGAAGCGAAGGGCTTCTTCCATCACTTGTACATGAGTCAGTTCAAGGGGCTGGCAATTTAAATAAAAAGACCGAGAGTGCAACCTCTCGGTCTTTTTATTCTACGCTCTATACCCTAACAACCGAAGTCCATTCAATACCACCAGCACCGTGCTACCTTCGTGACCAACCACGCCGAGCGGAAGGGGTAAATTTGCGCCAAAGGCACTAGCGATCAGAAGTACGATGACCGCCAAGGCAAAGGTCAGGTTCTGCCACACAACCTTGCGCGCCTGACGCGCCAAACCGATGGAAAACGGAATCTTGCGCAAATCATCAGACATCAGAACGACATCTGCTGTTTCGATGGCAACATCGGTTCCAGCGCCACCCATGGCGATGCCAATATCGGCAGTTGCAAGAGAGGGCGCATCATTCACCCCATCGCCTACCATGGCAACGGGACCATATTTCTTTTGCAGGGATTTCAAGACCATCACTTTATCTTGCGGTAATAAATCCGCATGGAATTCGTCCACGCCGGCGCGGGCGGCGATCTTGGCAGCGACCTTGGTATTGTCACCGGTAAGCATAACGACATGCTCAATACCAGTGGCTTTCAACGCTTTGATCATCTCCACGGCATCTTCGCGCAGAGTATCAGCCACGCCAAGTAAGCCAAGGAATGTCTGCGTCTTTACTTCATAAACAAACATCGCGGTTTGACCTTCGCCTTGCATATCACCGGCTTTGTTCAAGATTTCGGCAGGGATAATCACATCGCGTTCGATGAACATACGCTCGTTGCCGATCCATAGATGATGGGAACTAACGGACCCTTCCACGCCTTGCCCAGGGATGGCACGAAAGTCCATGGATGGAGGCAGGTTCAGGTCACGAGAATGAGCCGCCTGCACGATTGCTCTGGCAAGCGGATGCTCTGAACGAGACTCTAAAGCTGCCACGAGTCGCAGCATCTCATCCTCTTTCATATCACTAAAACTATGAAGTTCAGACAGCGCAGGTTTGCCACTGGTGAGAGTTCCAGTTTTATCAAAAGCAAGCACTTTGAGCGTGGCGGTCTTTTCAAGATGCACACCACCTTTGAAGAGCACACCGTTGCGAGCACCGTTCGCAATGGCAGAAAGAATACTGGCAGGGGTAGAGATCACCAAAGCACACGGTGAAGCGACCACCAACCAAGTCATGGCGCGGTAGAAGGTGGGTTGAAAAGCTTGCCCCAACAAAAGCCATGGCACAAAAATCAACAAGACCGCCGCGGCAAGCACGAAGATGGCATATTTTTCTTCGAAGGTGTCGAGCATTTGCTGGGTGTTGGCTTTGGTGGCTTGTGCATCTTCCACCATTTTGACAATGCGCGCCAGGGTTGTATCTTTCGCCAAACGGGTCACACGAATTTCAAGCGAACCCGTGCCATTGACCGTACCAGCAAACACGAGGTCATTTATTTGTTTATGTACAGGCATCGACTCGCCCGTGATAGTCGCTTGATCTACATCAGACTCACCAGAGATCACTTCGCCATCGATCGGGAAGCGCTCTCCAGGGCGAACCAATACCACATCGCCAAGAGTCAACTGTTCAATGGGCAAAGTGATCAGGCGCGAACCGCGTCGTACTGTTGCTTGTGCCGGACGAAGGTCAAGAAGTTTTTCAATGGCTTTGCGGCTGCGGTCCATGGCATAGGTTTGAAGCGTGTTCGAAAGCGAGAACAAAAAGAGCAAGGTCGCACCCTCAGCAGGCTGACCAATCGCCGCCGCGCCCAACGCCGCAAGGATCATCAACAAATCCACATTGAGCGTTTTCTCTTTTAAGGCTTCAAAGCTTGCCGCCACACCGAACCACCCGCCGGCTACATAAGAGACAAAATACAAACCGAAAATAAGGGTAGGATTCCAACCCAAACCTGCGCCAATAAACGCCGTTAGAGCCGTTACAGCATTGATGACTGTAAATGCCACTTCGAGCTTTTCTACCGGAATGGATTTGGATTTCTTTTCCACTTTAGCAGGACTCAAGAACGCCGCCTCAACTTCGACATTTTCATTGGTCGCCAAACGAGAGGCATTTATTTTCACTTCAAGTGTGTTCTTGCGAAAATTTGCGGTTGGAGCAGAAGCAACGGCTTCATACTGAAACGCAAGTTTTTCGGCAAGTTCGCCTGCACATTGCGCACAAGCATCTTCGCCGCGCTCCCGCTTAGCTGCACATTGCGCCACGCGCATAGAGGCTTCACGCCCAGCATTATTGACAACTTCCAAAGCACGTTCGTTGCTGATCAAACGCGGATCGAAGACCGCTTTTAGGTTTCCGTTTGTGTAATCGTAGTCCACCTCTTGAATGCCTGCGTATCCGCGCAGGGTATCAGAAAGGATCTCGGTACAGCGAGTTTCTGTTTTTGGGAGTGTAGAGTTCATTAGTTCCTCGTCGCTTTTGCTTGTTTCTTCTGGCAGGCGGGGCATAAGCCATAGTACAACACACGCGCTCCGAGCAATTTATAGCCCGAGGCGGCGGTGATTTCTGAATCCAAATGTGTGACATGTTCACTGGGTATATCGATAATGCGTGAGCAGGAGATACAAGCCAAGTTGACGTGCGGTTCCGTGTCTGCGTCATAGTGAACCTTATCATCCCCTGCATGCCCCAGCACGTTGACCACGCCCAAGCCGACCAACGTTTCCAAGGTGTTGTAGACCGTTGCCAAGCTCAACGAAGAGAAACGCGGCTTGAGTTCATCGTAGATCATGGCGGCGGTTGGGTGCTCGTGGCTGGATGCCAGCAATTCACAAATTGCCACCCGTTGTGGTGTGACGCGCATACCTGCGCCTTGTAATGCGGTTGTGAGAACGTTTAGATCAGACATTTTCTCTCTTATTTAGAATTATTACAAATTTAGAATAATTATAAATAAGAGTTGATATTTGTCAAGCGGACCGAACTGTGCTTAATAATGGAAAAATCACCAAGAGGTACGTTGATAGACCCCAAACTTGCAGTAGATTTCGAAACCCATGCGGTGATATAAGCGCAAAGCATTCGGAAAGGTGCTTTGCAGTGTGCCCACAGTGAAATTCATTTTGCGAGCTTCTTCAAAGGTTAGAAGCGTGATGGCAGTACCAAGCCCGTGTTGGCGGTATTCGGGCAAGGTTGCAATGTTATACAAGCCAGCGACACCGGCACCCAAATGCAAGGAACTGGTAGCAACCACTTCCCCACGGACGCGCATAAAATAATGCAACCAGTTGGTCTTGGTTTGAAAACTTAAGTGAGAAAAAATATCCAAAACCAAGTCTTTATCTGTGGCAGGGATTCCAAAGGCATGCAAGAACGGTGGCATCCAAAGTTCCAAATCTGCGCGGGTGCGGACCGGTTCGAATGTGTACTCAATCTCAGGCTTGGTGAAATCTGTCAGTGACTCTAATTCCGCCGCCATGCCGATCATATCGCGCAGGTGACGGAAGCCGTGCTGTTGCAAAGCACCACCCAAATTAGACGGGCTCGAAAGCGGACCCACCCACCAAGTCAACGGCAGGTTAAGTTGACGGAACGGTGCAAGTGTCACTTCGATTTGTTCTTCCAGAGTCTCTTTTTCAAAGGATGCACAGACCACACCGTTATAGCCGGCACGGTCAATGCCCGTCCTAAACCAAGTTGGGTTTCCAATATGTGCTTCTCCGCTTAGAAGTTTCGCAAAGTCCATGGACTTGGCAGATAAGTTTTCTTCGATCAAACGAGCCAGTTCTGATGAGGTTATTTCGGTCATAAAGTTAAGATTATACGGTTTTGCCCAAGAAATCACTTTACATCTTTATAAGGGTGTAACAAGTACATAAAAAAGACCGCCAAATATTTGGCGGTCTTTCGTTAATCTTTCCCTACGCTCCCCACCCCAAGCTGATGCGTCCTCGTTCTACATCGATCTTTTGAATTTCAACATCGATGATATCGCCAACTTTTAGCACGGTGCCGTTGGGGATTTGTGTGCGGTGCAGCAGACCGTCTTGCTTCACACCGATATCAACGAAAGCGCCAAAATCCACCACATTGCGGACGGTGCCTTTGAGCTGCATGCCCGTGACGAGGTCTTCAGCTTTGAGCACATCAGAACGCAGAATCGGTGCGGGTGTATCAGAGCGCGGGTCTCTGCCGGGGCGAATGAGTTGCTCGAGCACGTCTTTCAAGGTCGGCACACCACAGCCTAATTCTGCCGCAAGCGCTTCGACGGTGGTTGTAGAGGTGAGAGACTCTACAGCGTGGATTCTTTTCTCGAGAGGCGAATCCACTTTCAGTCCGGCGCGAGCGAGAATGGATTCTGCCAGGGCGTAGGATTCAGGATGGATGGCGGTTTCATCCAAAGGGTTTGATCCGGCTCGAATCCTCAAAAAGCCAGCTGCCTGCTCGAAGGCTTTGGGTCCCAAGCCGGAAACTTTTTTCAACGCCGCGCGAGATTTGAAGGGACCATTGCTATCGCGATGCGTGACGATGTTCTCCGCGAGTTTGGGACCAATGCCCACCACATGCGTGAGCAACGCGGGGCTGGCAGTGTTTACATCCACGCCGACATGATTGACCACGCTTTCGACCACACCATCGAGCGCATGGTTCAACGCGGATTGATCAACATCGTGCTGATACATGCCCACGCCAATGGACTTGGGATCGATCTTAACCAACTCTGCCAGCGGGTCTTGCGCACGGCGGGCAATGGAAACCGCGCCGCGAATGGAGACATCGAGTTTGGGGAACTCGGCGCGCGCAAGGGCAGACGCGGAATAAACAGACGCGCCCGCTTCATTCACAATCAGATACTTGGTCTGCGACTTTGAGCGAGTCAACTCTGAGACCAGTTTCTC
Source organism: Anaerolineales bacterium (assembly GCA_046328915.1). Classification (GTDB taxonomy): domain Bacteria; phylum Chloroflexota; class Anaerolineae; order Anaerolineales; family Villigracilaceae; genus Villigracilis. Next base: position 117,787 of record JAXLVR010000009.1, read on the forward strand.
GGTCTCGCGTGAGGCGGTGCCGTTGCCGATGGTGATGAGCGTGACGTGATGGCGGTTGATCATGTCTTGCAAGGTGTTGATCGCGCCTTGCCAATCGTTCTTCGGCTCGTGCGGATAAATTGTGCCGGTATCGAGCAGCTTGCCAGTGGAATCAACCACGGCAACTTTGCAGCCAGTGCGGAAACCGGGGTCGATGCCGAGGACCGTGTGATTTGCCAGAGGCGCCTGACTGAGCAAAGCACGTAAATTGGAAGCGAAGACCTGAATGGCATGGTTATCGGCGCCTTCACCTTTTTCGCGGCGCACATCACGCTCAATGGCGGGCAGGAGCAAACGCTCGGCGCAATCTTGAATGGCGAGTGCGAGTTGATCGGCAAAGGGACTGATGATGTCTTGTTCGTATTCGCTTTGAATGGCATCGAGCCAGTCACGTTCGGGAATATCCACGCGGACTTTTAAGATGCCTTCTTTTTCTCCGCGTGTGATGGCGAGAATTTGATGCGGGAGTAAACGGTCTACCCGGCTGGAGAAATCGTAATAACTTTCGTACACGCGTTTTTCATCGGCGGCATCTTCCACCTTTTTGGAATAGACGGTGGAGAACTTAAGCGCCTTCTCGCGCAATGTCGAGCGGACGTTAGCATTGTCACTGATGGTTTCGGCAACGATGTCACGTGCGCCTTGCAGGGCTTCTTCAATACTGGTTACCTGCTCATTGAGAAATTTGGCGGCAAGTTTTTCAATAGACCCAGAGCCTTGCTTGAGAATGATATCTGCCAAGGGTTCCAGTCCCTTTTCGCGGGCGACCATGGCGCGGGTGCGGCGCTTCTTTTTATAAGGTGCATACAGGTCTTCGAGCGCCGTCATTGTGGCCGCGGCTTCGATGGCGGTGCGGAGTTCATCTGTTAGTTTGCCTTGCTCTTCGATGGATGCAAGGATCGCCGTGCGGCGTTCATCCAATGCGCGCAGACGAGTCAGCTCGTCGGCGATGATGCGGATCTGCTCATCATCGAGCGAGCCGGTCATTTCTTTGCGGTAGCGGGCAATGAAGGGGACGGTGTTGCCATCGTCAAGCAGTTTGATGACGGCATCTACCTGTAAGGGTTTAACATGAAGAAGAGTTGCGATGATTTCAGAGTGAGACATAGGGCGCGATTTTATCACGAGCGCGACGAACGAAAGTGTATTTTTGCGTGATTACTTTTGTGACCAGAAATCCACTAGATGAGATTCGATCTCATGAATACTTTTGACAGCCTGAAACCCGCGCCAATGGAAAGGAAACAATTGGCGATAGCTCGCATTGGCAAAACGTTCATCGATCAACACAATAATGCCGCGGTCTGTATCGGTGCGAATGACCCTGCCTGTGGCTTGCAGCACCCGGTTGAAGCCGGGGTATTGATAGGCGTAGGCAAAGCCATTCCCGGTCTGGAGATCAAAATACTCTTTAATCAGGTCTCTTTCCAAACCTAGTTGAGGTAAGCCTACTCCCACTACGACCACCCCGATCAGCCGTTCGCCAACCAGATCGATCCCTTCCCCAAAGACGCCGCCCATCACAGCGAACCCGACCAAGGTCTCTTCATTATTTGAAGAAAATTGAGCGAGGAATGCATCACGCGCTTCTTCGGTCATTCCGCGTTCTTGAATAAGAAGTTGACGTTCTGGCAGTCTGCCCTTAAGTCTTTCTACAATTTCGTTCAGATAAATATAAGACGGAAAGTAAACCAAATAATTCCCCACATGCGTGCCGAGGACGGTCTGGATCACATCCGCAATTAAATCGTAGGAGTCTGCCCGCTGGGCATATTTCGTGGAAATCTTATGATGAATCAACAAACGGGCATTCTCCTGAGGGAAAGGAGATTGAAAAATGTACTTGGGATGTTCCGTGGCGCCAGTGAGAAGCTTCATGAAGTAATCCATGGGCAGCAACGTGGCGGAGAAGAAAATAGTCGCGCGGCTACGCTCCAGCGGAATCTTCAGCATGGGAGCCGGGTCAAGACAAAACAATTTCGTCCGAAGATTTGATTGCCCGATCCGCTCAAAGTATGAGACATAGAAAGTGTCAAAATATTCAGACGTGCGAAGATAGTTATTGCACAGGAAATAAAATTCCAATAGCTCCTGCCGAAAATCTGCGACCTGATTCTGCACCAGCCAATCTTCCGCTTTGTGGCTGAATTCTCGAATGGCTTTGATCAGATCTTCAGGCGCTTCATGCTCTATCAACACCGCCTTATCTTGTGCCTGACAGGTTTTGCGCTTCTCCAGCAATATCTTGTTTACTACATCCAGTTTCTTCGCCAATGCAGGGACATGCGGTTTTAGAGTTCGCAGGAGCTGCAGTACAGTTTCTTTATCCAACTCAGCCGAATACATGGCTCTGGCACGATCAGGCAGATTATGCGATTCATCCACCAGAAAGATGTAGGGATCGATGGTGAGATCAAAAAAACGGTGAAGGTAGACCCGCGGATCAAAGACATAGTTATAGTCACAGATGATGCAGTCCACCCATAACGCCAGATCGAGCGAGAACTCGAACGGGCAAATTTCATATTTTCGCGCCAGTTCTTCGATCACGGGGCGGGTGAATATTTGGTGCTGGTCAAGTTCTTGCAGCGCCAGTTTTACTTTGTCAAAATATCCACGGGCAAAGATGCAGACATCCGGGTCACAGTTGACCGGCGGACAGAAGCAGATCTTTTCCTTGGCTGTCAGCGTTACACTGCGCAAATACAGGTCAGACTGGCGCATATCTTCCAGAGCTTTTTCTGCCACCAGCCGCCCCGATGTTTTGGCAGTTAGATAAAAAATCTTGGTAGCCAGTCCCTGCCCCAATGCTTTTACAGACGGGAAAAGTGTGGCGATTGTTTTCCCCACGCCAGTTGGCGATTGGATGTAGGCACGATCTCCGGCGCGGATGGCTTTGTATACCGCCACCGCCATATCACGTTGACCGGGTCGGTAGTCGGCATATGGAAATTCAAGTTTTTCAATGGAAGCATCTCGCCTGGCTTGCCATGCCTGCACCTTTTGAAACCAACTCAAATATGCTGTGACCAAATACGAGAAGAAAGCTTCAAGCTCTGCCCACAGAAAATGGCGTTCGAACGTTTTTTCTTCGTGGCTATCCAGTTGATAATAGGTCAGGTGAATGTTGATCTCAGGCAGTTGATACTTCTGAGCATACATAAAAGCATAACATTGTGCCTGTCCCCAATGTAATGGATTGTGGTCGGCTTGCACAAGATCTAAACTCAGTGTTGTAGTTTTGATTTCTTCAAGAATTACCGGTTCTTTGGCAGGATACAGTCCATCGATGCGCCCGCGCACTTCCAATGGCGGGGTAACCCCTTCAATCAGACAACTGATTTCTACTTCAGTATCGTAGCCATCCGGGCGAGATTTCTGCACGCGCTTATGTCCCTGCGTGCCGAGTTGAGCACGGTCACGTCGTTGAAACCCACCTGCCGTCAAATCTCCTGACTGCATCACGAACTCCACCAGGCTTCGGACAGAGATACTGTGCGGTGTATTGGCTTTACTCGTGGAGTTGAGGTCAGTGTCCATTCGTGTGAAATTCTAGCATGAGTTGAGATGAGCTAGACATTATTTAAAAAGAGGTCGTATAATTAATAAAAAGTGGGGTTCCTTGTAAAACTATTAAGATAAAAAATCACTGCTCACGGCGGAACCATACAATAATGAACCTCAACACCCTCTCCCTCAAACAATTTCGCGATCTATTCATCTCATTGTCCATTCCGCAACCTACGTCCATTCGGGGTGTGTATCGTGCCTCATTTGTAGGACCGGGCTGGCTGCGAAGCTCAGCTGGTCCTGCATTGGCATTATCGGGGTTGGGTGGTTGGTGGGGCAAAGAATTCAGCACAGATGGCACCGCCATCAACATCGTTTTGCGGGCGGGCAAATTCTCCACTCGCTTTCCCATGAAATTGGTTCCTGCCGAATCATTCATTGATGGCAAAGAAGGTATTGCCCTCCATTATCAGTCTGGCAATCCCTTCCCGTGGATGTATGTTATAGATGAACTGCGCCAACTAAACGACGGCACATTGCTCGGCATGACCATTGCCAACGTCAACGGGTTGCGCGATCTGGCATTCCCTTTTACTTTGCAACATCAGGAACAGGGCTATGGACTATGATGTGATCGTAGTGGGCTCAGGCTTTGGCGGTAGTGTGGCTGCCTTGCGTGCCAGCGAGAAAGGCTATCGTGTTGCGGTTCTGGAAATGGGACGACGCATTAGCAAAGCCGATATCGAAAAAGCCAACCGCTCTCCGCTCGATCTGTTCTGGATGCCCGCCCTCGGGCTAAAAGGTTTCTTCACGCAAACCTTTTTCAAGCATGTCACCATCGTTGGCGGTGTAGGCGTCGGCGGTGGAAGTTTGGTGTATGCGGCAGTGCTACTCGAGCCGAAAAAAGCCTTTTATCAGGATCCCGCCTGGGGTCCGCTTGGAAGCGAGTTGGAATCCGAGCTGCGCCCACACTACAACACTGCATCCAAAATGTTAGGGCGCGTCACCTGCCCAACTTTCCACATTCAAGATGAGCACCTCAAACAAACAGCCGAAGCATTGGGCGTCGGGTACACATACGGACCAGTGCCGTTGGGAATCTATTTCGGAAATGAAAACACTCCCGACCCATTCTTTGGCGGAGCGGGACCCATGCGAAATGGCTGCACAGAATGTGGTGCCTGCTTGGCTGGCTGTGCGCCGGGAGCAAAGAACACACTCGACAAAAATTATCTTCACCTCGCTGAGAAGAACGGCGTAGAGATCCTGCCAGAACGCAAGGTGACGTTGATCGAACCCATCGCGGGTGGATATCGGATCGAGATAATCAATCCAATAAATGGGAAGCGTTACCCGCCTCTCACAACGGGCAAGCTGATTCTATCTGCCGGAGTGTTAGGCACGCTGGAGCTTTTGTTCCGCTCTCGCTCGGCTGGCACCTTGCCCAATCTTTCGTCCATGCTTGGCAAGCGTGTGCGAACCAACTCCGAAGCCATCGTCGCCTCACTCTCCAAAGACAAGAATGTGGACATTTCTCATGGTCCCGCCATCTCTTCAGATTTCCATGCAAATGAACACACCCACATCACCCAGAACCGCCTACCGCCGAGCTACTGGTTCATGAAGTTGTACTCCGGTCCATTAGTGGAGGGGACTCGACCTTTTTTGCGTGCGCTGAAAGTGATCGCCTATTTCCTACGTCATCCATTGGAGTCCACTGCATCTCTGCGTGTGCGTAAAGATTGGCATAAACGCATTACCTTACTCTCCGTTATGCAGAATCTCGATAACCAAATGGCGTTTCGTTGGGGTGGCTTGTTCGGGAAGGGCTTGCAGTCGGTTTCGCTATCAAAACAACGCGTGCCTGCCTACATCCCTGAAGCCAATCAGGCAGCGCGCACCTACTCCGCGCTCAGTAACGGAGTTCCGCACAATTCAGTGCTGGAGAGCATGTTCAACATGTCGGTCACTGCGCATATTTTGGGAGGTTGCCCAATCGGCGCAGACATTGATAATGGTGTGATTGACTCGCACCACGAAGTCTTTGGGTATCCTGGGCTGTATGTGATGGACGGGTCCGCCATCCCTGCCAACGTAGGCGTCAATCCCAGCCTCACCATCACCGCCCTCACAGAACGTGCTATGAGTCGATTTCCTTCAAAAAGTTAGATTCCCGATCATTCATTGGAATGAATTAAATCAAAGACCGCCAGATACATAAATCTGGCGGTCTTTAGAGTAGCGGGGACAGGACTTGAACCTGTGACCTTCGGGTTATGAGCCCGACGAGCTGCCACTGCTCCACCCCGCATCGGTTAGTAAAGCCCGCCGATATTACCAAGTAACCAAAGAAAAGTCAAGCAATCTATCAAATTCCTTTTGCTAAATCTTGCAAATTAAGCCCAAAAACAGGGCAAAGGAGATTTCCAAGCCGTCCTGTTATAATACCTTCTCACGTCACATTAAACTTTTACGAATATCATTTAAGTCTTATTGAAAGTATTTCACTCAAATCAAGGTGCCATCAATGGATTCGAAACGAAACTGGCTAGACCGTCCTATTCATCCCACACTCCCTGCGATCACAAATGAGATCATTCTATTTATAGTGATCATCTTACTCGCCATCGCCACCCGCTTCTACAATCTAGGTGCTCGTGTCATGAGTCACGACGAAAGCCTGCATACCTATTTCTCTTGGCTTTTATATCAAGGGCGTGGCTATGAACACACTCCCATGATGCACGGACCGTTACAGTTTCACCTAATCGCGCTCTCTTATTTCCTATTCGGCGCCAGCGACTATACGGCTCGCATCCCTGCGGTTTTGTTCAACCTTATGACCATTTGGAT